>NZ_JACSKN010000002.1:0-545990 GCF_018617655.1 Exiguobacterium sp. s183 | reverse complement strand
ATCGAGAAGGGCACGTACGCGCACTACATGTTGAAGGAGATGGACGAGCAGCCGGCCGTCATCCGCAACATCATCCAGCATTACCAGAATGAGAACGGTGACATCGAACTCACGGACGGCGTGCGCGAGCTCGTCTCGGAAGCGGACCGCGTCTATATCGTCGCGTGTGGTACAAGTTACCACGCCGGTCTTGTTGGGAAACAATTGATCGAACGCGTCGCAGGTGTACCGACTGAAGTACACGTCGCGTCAGAGTTCGGTTACAACATGCCACTTTTGACAGAGAAGCCACTCTTCCTCTTCATTTCACAATCAGGTGAGACAGCGGACAGCCGTGCCGTCCTCGTCGAAGTGAAAAAGCTTGGCCATAAAGCGCTCACGTTGACAAACGTAGCAGGATCGACACTCTCGCGTGAAGCGAACGAGACGATGCTCCTCCACGCAGGACCTGAGATCGCCGTCGCCTCGACGAAAGCGTACACGGCACAGATCGCCGTCCTCGCGATTCTCGCATACGACATCGCTCGTGCGAACGGGAAGAAACTTCCGTTTGATTTGATGCAAGAGCTCGCACTCGTTGCAACAACGATGGACTCGATTATGGCACAAAAAGAAATCTTTGAAGAGCTTGCTGATAAGTTCTTGAAAGAATCACGTAACGCATTCTTCCTCGGACGTGGATTGGATTCATATGTAGGTCTTGAAGGCGCATTGAAGCTCAAAGAGATCTCATACATCCAAGCAGAAGGATACCCAGGTGGGGAACTCAAACACGGACCGATCGCGTTGATTGAAGACGGGACACCAGTCATCACACTTGTGTCTCAACCGAACACACACCTCAACATTCGTGGAAACATCAAAGAAGTTGTGGCGCGTGGTGCAGTAGCTTGTACGATTTCAATGGAAGGCATGGAGCACGAGAACGATGCATTCGTTCTTCCACGTGTTGAACCACTTCTCACGCCACTCGTGACGGTTCTTCCACTTCAACTCATCTCGTACTATGCGGCACTTGCCCGCGACTGTGATGTCGACAAGCCACGTAACTTGGCGAAGTCTGTAACAGTTGAATAATCATCCATGGCCAGAATCTTTCGGGATTTTGGCCTTTTTTGTTGCAATGTGATAACAAATCATCGCAATGCTCTCAAAAATGTCTGTTTCCCCGAAAGAGCGGGTAAAATCAACATGAGCATGAATAAAGGAGAGATTCGATGAAACAGAAAAAATGGATGACAGGATTAGGTGTCATGATCCTCGCTACATCATTGGCTGCATGTGGGGATACGGCAGACGATACATCGATGGAAATGTCAGAAGAACAAAGCATGGACCATTCGGCAATGGACCACTCGGGGACTGGAGAGATACCAGACGGACTGATGGAAGCGAATGATCCGACATATCCGGTCGGGTCGACAGCGATGATGACAGCGGATCATATGCCAGGGATGGAAGGTGTCGAAGCCACGATTGTCGGTGCGTATGATACGACTGTATACGCAGTCAGTTATACACCGACGACAGGCGGTGATCCGGTAGAGAATCACAAATGGGTGATCCATGAGGAGCTCGAGAATCCGGGCGACGCGCCATTAGCAGAAGATGAACAAGTCGTTTTGGCCGCTGATCACATGGAGGGCATGGATGGCGCAGAAGCGACAATTGATATGGCTGAAGAGACGACGGTTTATATGGTGGATTACACGACGGAAGATGGAGAAGAGGTCACAAATCATAAATGGGTGACCGAAAGTGAATTAGAAGCAATGAAATGAATGAAGTAGACCTCGAGTACATCTCGCGGTCTATTTTTTTCGATAAATATTTATTGATAAACGATAAATAAGGGCGTATGATAAAGGAAATAAAATGAGTGAGGTGTATGACAGGTGAAACGAGAAACCGTCTTTTTAAAACTATCGGTGATTGTCTTAGCCCTTCCGATTCTTGCAGCCTGTATCTTTTTACTTCCGTTTCTTTGGCGAGACGCAACCGAGAGCGGAGGGTGGATTGCGAATTCGATGCGTCCGATTGTCGTCGGGATGTATGTGGCGGCAGTTCCTTATTTCATGGCTCTGTTCAAAACGTTTACCTTGCTAGGATTGATTGATCGGAATGAGGCGTTCTCCTATGGAGCGGTGAAAGTACTTAGAGTGATCAAGTATTGTGCATTGACCATCACGGTCATCTATACGGCGTTGCTTCCGTTCTTCTATTGGTTCGCCGAGCGTGATGATTCCCCAGGTTTCTTAGTCATCGGGTTCGTCTTCGTGTTCGCCGCATTTGTCATTGCCGTCTTTGCTGAGTTGTTACAGAAATTATTAAAGCGAGCCATTGATATGAAACAAGAAATCGATTTGACGGTCTGAGGTGAGAACATGGCGATGATTGTGAATCTAGATGTGATGTTAGCGAAGCGGAAAATGAGTGTGACAGAACTATCGGAGCGGGTCGGGATCACCATGGCAAACTTGTCGATTTTAAAGAATGGAAAAGCGAAAGCGATTCGTTTTTCGACGCTCGAAGCGATTTGTGAAGCGCTCGACTGTCAACCGGGGGACATACTAGAATATCGAGCGGACGAACGAGCAGAGTGAATCTCTGCTTTTTTTGTGTGAACATGAAACGTATTTGAACGATATAGCGTATATAAGATAAATCATTCAGGGGGAGACTAGAAAATGGTTCAAACATGGACAGAACGGACACATGAAGCAATCAATGGGAAACGAGGTCTACTATTAGCCTGGTCGTTTCTTTGTGCAATTATATTAGAGTTTATTGCAATATTCGACCCGACACTTTACGGGGCGAAAGCCGGTTCGTTACAGGCGATTGTATTCCTTGTAAGTACGATGGTTGTATCCTTTATGCTATATCCAATCATCATCGGGTATCACTGGGTCATCCTTTCCATCATTCGCGGACAAGACGCGGAGTTTCGTGATGTGTTTCGACCGATGAAAGAACGATTTGGTAAGCATGTGACGGCTGTCATCCTACTAGCCATCTTCCAGACGCTTTGGACACTATTATTCATTGTTCCGGGAATCATGAAATTCTTCTCTTACGCGTTCACGTACTTTATTTTGCGAGATGAGCCAGCATTATCGGTCAGAGAATCGATCACGAAGTCACGCGCGTTGATGCATGGTCGGAAGTGGGACGCATTTAAACTAATTTTACCGTTCATCCCGATTTATTTGATTGGTTTCACGTTATTTATGGTCGTGAATTCGGTTTTACTTGCCGCATTCTCCCTATCGATTGCGACGGTTCTGATTCGTCCATTCGTCGTTGCACGTTTCGCTGTCATGTATGAAGACACGCGTCGGGCTTACGACGAACAATGGAACAAACCAGCCTGAAGCATATCAAATAGAGGTTGAAGGGAGAGAGCATGCTACAATCTTCATGAAGGAAAGGGGAAATGCTGAATGAAGATTGGAATCATTGGGGCTGGTCTGAGCGGGATTATCGCAGCGCGTGAACTCGCACGTCGAGGTCATACGGTCGAATTGATCGAAAAGAGCCAAAGCGTCGGGGGACGTTTGGCAACTCGCCGAATCGGTGACGGACAAGCGGATCACGGGGCCGTCTATTTCACCGTACGTGGAGAAAATCTCAAACGTGAGGTACAGTCGTGGATGAGTGCGAACTGGGTGCGTGTCTGGTATGCGGACCCTTATCCGCGATACGTGGGGACGGATGGTATGAATGGACTCGCCAAGCATCTTGCTGAGGGATTGACGGTACACTTGAATGAACATGTGGAGCACGTTCACATAGAAGAGGATAGTACCATCAGCGTGAAGACAGATGTGACGAGACGTTCATACGACCAAATCGTGATGACGGCACCGCTTCCGCAATCGTTCGAATTACTCGGGAGTTTGGTTGATCAGGTCGCACCTTCCTTGCGACGTCTCGTTTATGCGCCGACGTTCGTTGGTCTCTTCGAATGTACGGGTGATGTACAGATTGGGGAAGATGGGATTCTCGATCATGACCTGACACCTGGATTGTTGAAGGTGATCAATAATCAGCAAAAAGGAATCACTGCGACCTCGCTCATCAGCGTCTATATGGAAGAAGCGTGGAGTGAGGAGTGGTATGAGCGACCGGAAGAGGAGACACTTGCAGAAGTTGAGCGGTTATTTCGGGAGGAAGTTGGCGATATCGACATCGTGTCACAGCAATTGAAACGGTGGCGCTATGCGCAAGCGAAAGACGTGTGGCATGAACCGTTTTATCGGGTAAGCCATCATCCCATCTATTTAGCTGGCGATATCTTTCTTGAAGCGGATGATCCATCCGGACGTACTCGATTTGAGAGTGCCTATCTGTCTGGATTACGTGTCGCCGAGGCAATCGTTTAAACCTTCTACGGAAGGTTTTTTCGTTTTGATGACGAATAGACAGACAAACGAACTGGAGAGGGGCACTCATATGGGGATGATTGGAACTTACTTGCGAGTAACAGATGATGAGTTGGCGCGGCTACTTGATGAACCTGATTATTTCGAGGAATTGTACACGTACGAGGAAAGACAATCGGATATCGATAAAGCGTGGCACGGACTGTACTTTTTGCTGACCGGAGAAGCGGACTTGGACGACATTGATCGTCACTCACTCGGTAGAACGATTTTCGGCGGAATGGTAATCGAAGAGGAAACAGGAACGGCCTATTTGACGTCAGCAGAAGTGAAGGACTTAACGACCCGACTTCACTATATCGAACGAGATGCCCTTGAATCACGTTATGAGGCGACGAGGATGAATGCGCATGAACTTTACCCATTCGAGAGAGGGTGGGGAAGTGAGGAGAAGCAATACTTGCTCGAACAGTTCGAGGAATTGAAAGCGATTTTTTCATCCGCGTCACAAAAGAAAGAAGGGTTGATCACATGGATCGGATAAAATACGACTGATATGTTGCGCCGATAGGATTCTCCTTATCGGTCCTTTTATTTGACGTCATTTAGTTTAGGGTATAAACTATAACCATCTAGTTTAGGGGGTAAACTAAAAATGAAAGCATTGATGCGCGAAGCCGTGCAGTTATTTGAAGAAGTGATGTTCCATGGGACGGAACATGTCATCGAAGCGATGGAAGGGGATGTCTGGCGTGAGTATTCGCGTGAACAGCTCCAACTGTTGAAGTTGCTTGATCAATTTGGACCGACCCCTGCTGGGCAATTGGCACAAAAGCAAGGTGTCCATAAAAGTGCGGTCTCGAACCGACTCAAAAAACTGGTCGAAAAAGAACTTGTCACGAGTCGACGTGGACAAGATCAGCGCGAACGATTGATTGAATTGACATCAGAAGGAAAGCGGCTCGTCGAGGAAGTGGACGGTGCCGTCTATCGATATGTAGAATCCCTCATCGATGGAGAGGTAGACGAAATTGAAATTGAGCAATTTGTCCGAACGTTCCGGAAAATAAAACAATTGCTCCGAATCGGGGAGGAATAACGCGTGCATAAAATCATTCAATGGCGTTGGGGAATCCTCATTTCCCTCATCGTATTGACGGCGGCACTATTTGTCGTAGCGCCGAACTTAACAAAGCAAGCAGAAGAAGCTGGTAGTTTTCAGCTAGCGGACGATATGGACTCTCAGCGTGCACAAGCGATTTTAGATGAAGCCGGGAAGAGTGATAAAACCATCTCGCTCGTCTACGAGTTCGAGTCGATTGGCGAAACCGAGCGAACGGATGTCGCTCGTGTCATCGAAGAGCTTAGACAGAATGAAACGGTCGTGACGGATGTTCTCGATCCGTTTGAAAGTGAGGAGACAGAGGCACAGCTCGTCTCTGAAGACGGACGCATCGTCCTCGTCCCGATCACGGTCGAAGGTACGACAGAAGAAATCAATGCGTTTGCTGATGATGTCCGTGAAAACGTGCTTCCTCAAGAGGAAACCGTATATATCACTGGGGAAGAGATCATTAACAATGATGTAAACTTGAGTGCCCAAGAAGGATTGAAAAAGACGGAAATCATCACGGTCGTATTGATTTTTGGATTGTTGCTTCTCGTGTTCCGTTCTATCGTGACACCGTTCATTCCACTCATCGCGGTCGGCTTCACGTATTTATTGAGCCAATCGTTTGTCGCGTTCTTCGTGGATTGGTTCGGATTCCCGGTCTCGAATTACACACAAATCTTCCTCGTCGCCATCTTGTTCGGGATCGGGACAGACTACTGTATCCTGCTTCTTAGCCGTTACAAAGAGGAACTGAGTGCGGGACATGCGATTGAAGACGCAATCGTCAACACATATAAGACGGCAGGACGAACGGTTCTCATCAGTGGGCTTGCGGTCTTCGTCGGTTTCGCGGCCATCGGATTTGCAGATTTTCCGATTTTCAAATCAGCCGTCGCCGTCGCAGTCGGGATTGCGGTGTTGCTGTTGATTCTCTTCACGGTCGTCCCATTCTTTATGGCGACGCTCAAGCAACGACTGTTCTGGCCATCGAAGAAAGCAGGCGAGCATCATGATAGCAAGCTCTGGGCTGGATTGAGTCGATTGTCGGTCAATCGCCCGTTCGTATCGATTTTGGTCGTTGGATTGATCACGGTGCCAGTCCTGTTCACGTATGACGATGCCCGTTCGTTCAATACGGTCGATGAGATTGGAGACGGGTACGATTCGGTTCGTGGATTGAATTTGATTTCAGAAGGGTTCGGTCAAGGGGAATCCCTTCCGGTACAAATCATTTTGAAACAAGATCAAGCCATCACGGAATCGGAAGTTCCATACATTGAAATGTTCGCAAGTGAGCTCGAAAAAGTCGATGGAGTGAACGGTGTGCGTGCGCTCACACGCCCGACTGGTGAAGTCATCGACGATTTCTATGTCGACACGCAACTCGGTGAACTCAGTGAAGGTTTGTCTGACGCACAGACGGGTCTCGGTGATGTCCAGGCTGGATTAGATGAAATTGAGCAGGGTCTAAACGCGGTCGTCGGACAATTGCCAAGCGGTTCAACCAATGCCGGGGCACCGCTTGCAGAAGCAGCAGCTGGGCTGAATCAGTTAAATAGTCAACTTGGCCTCATTGGGCAAGGATTGACAGCGACTCAAAATATTCCTGCTGCAGTCGGACAACTCGGTCAAGTGTCGGCAGGGCTCACACAAATCGAATCGGGCATCAGTGAAGCTGCCTCCGCATTAAATGCGCAAGGATCTCAGGTTGGTGAACTTAGCACCGGACTATCGCAACTCGCGACAGGTGTCGTCGAAGCGAACGAAGGATTAGGACAAATCGAGTCAGGCCTCGGCGAAGCGGTTTCGTTCTTGCAACAGTTGAGTGAAGCAGATTCGCTCCGTGAGACAGGCGTCTATCTTCCGAAAGGGACACTCACATCAGATGAGTTTTCACCTGCTGTCGAACGCTACGTCTTTGACGAAGAGACGGCGACTCAGCTCGAGGTGGTACTAGAGATGGATCCATACTCACCAGAAGCGATTGATGTCGTCGAGACGATTAAAGAAACGATGGATCGCTCTGTGACGGGGACACCATATGCAGATGCGACCATCGGATACGCAGGTATCTCAAGCATCAACAGCGATTTGAATGAAACGTCAACGAACGACTTCAATCGGACGGTAGCCATCATGCTCGTGACGTTGTTCATCGTCTTGACGGCATTGTTCCGCTCGATGATCATGCCGCTCTATATGATTGCTTCGCTTCTCTTGACGTACTATACGTCAGCAGCGATCACAGAGCTGATCTTTGTGGAAGGTCTTGGCTATGACGGAATCAGCTGGGCCGTTCCGTTCTTTGGATTCGTCATGTTGATTGCACTCGGAATTGACTATTCCATCTTCCTACTGGATCGATTCCGGGAAGAGACGATCAGTGGGAAGACGGTCCGTGATGCGCTCGTCTATTCGATGACGAAGATGGGTACCGTCATTATGACCGCTGCAGTGATCCTCGCCGGGACGTTCGGCGCCATGATTCCGTCAGGTGTGCTCAGTCTCGTTCAGATTGCGACCATCGTCATTACTGGTCTTTTGCTATACGGATTGATTGTATTACCACTCTTGATTCCAGCCATTACGATTTCGTTTGGTGATGGTGTTTGGTGGCCGTTCCGACAAAAGAAAAAGTCATAAACAGAAACGGATGTCTCGTACGATGAGATATCCGTTTTTTGGGATAGATTGCGGTAGATTCGGGAACAGAAAGGCAGGTCCATTATCGAAGGAGGAATATGGTATGGAAATCGTCATTACTGCAATCTTGAAAGCTCATCCTGGTAAAGAAGAGGCGTTACGTGAGGCGCTACACCGTGTGATTCCACCGTCACGAGCGGAAGAGGGATGTCTCGCGTACGTTCTTCACGAGGCGATTGATGCGCCAGGAACGTTTGTCTTCTATGAAAAGTATCAAGACGAAGAAGCGCTCGATCACCACATCCATTCATCGCATTATCAGGCATATCGTGATGAAGCTGGGGAGCTTCTCGCCGTACGTGATGTCTATCGTTTGCATGAAGTCTGAAAGGAGACTTTCTCATGATTACGCAACCTGTGATCCCATGTATTTGGTTTGAGGAGAATGTCGAGGAAATCGCCGAGTGGTATGTCTCCATCTTTCCAGATTCGTTTGTCGACTATACGACGAGATTTTCAAGCTCGCCAGCAGGCGAGACGACGATTGTGACGTTATCGCTCGCTGGGCAGTTCTTTCAGTTACTCGGGGGAGGCACGACAAAAGAACGAAATCCGTCTATTTCCTATATGGTATCGCTCCCGACAACTGAAGAAATCAATGCGCTATGGGAACGATTATCTGACGGAGCGGAGATCTTGATTCCATTAGATACGTACGACTTCAGTCAGCGTTATGGATGGTTGAAGGACCGCTACGGGGTTTCTTGGCAAGTCATGCATGATGGGGGGATGGACATTCAGCTCGTGACGCCATGCCTCTTGTTTGTCCAGGATGCTTTCGGTCGCGCCGAGGCGGCGATGAACGATTGGATTTCCATTTTCAAAGATTCGTATGTACTGGATGGACATACGGTACGATACACGGAAGAAGACGGGGAGGAACTCGACGGGAAAATCAATTATGCCCGTTTCGTCTTATCCGGCCGAGAATTTGTCGTGATGGACAGTAATGAGAATCATATGTTTTCATTTAACGAAACACAGTCGCTCATCGCTTTTTGTGAGACACAAGACGAAGTCGATACGTACTGGGAGCGGTTATCGGCTGTACCAGAAGCAGAGGAGTGTGGTTGGCTGAAAGATCGCTACGGCGTCTCGTGGCAAATCATTCCGTGGGAAATGGAAGAGATGATGACGGTCGGTTCGCAAGAGCAGATTGAACAAGTCGTACAGGCGTGTCTGCCCATGAAAAAACTCGATATCGCGACGTTGCGTCAAGCCTATTAAACAAACCTCCCGAGACAAATAGCTCGGGAGGTTTTTTCATGGACTCATTTGCGAGAGGGCATCTTTCTCGATGATGGTATCCGAGAGCCGGAGCTGATTGGCCGCGCGGTCGATGTAAGGAGCGCATCGATCGAATGCGACTTGCTTTTCCGTCTCAATGGAATAGCATGTGCCGTTACCAGCACGTTCGGTCAAGTCTGGTTCATAGTAATGGTCTTCATATCGGAAAGCGCCCGTCCGAAAGACGGTCAGATTCGGTGTATCATTCAAGAGGGAGTCGCCAAGCATATATGCCGGAGAGATCCCAAGTACATCAAGAATCGTCGGTGCGATATCGATTTGACCGCCACTTGCCTCCATGACTTCTCCTGTCGTCAGTCCAGGTGGTTTGATAAAGAGAGGGACAGCACGGTCGAGTTGAAACGCATCAACCGTCGAGTCTACTTCTTCGATGGTAGCCATCTCTTCTCCAGGTGCCGTCAGACCGCTATCGTGGTCACCATATAGGACGAGAAACGTCTCATCCCACAACCCATCTTGTTTCAATCGTTCGATGAACTGACCGACCGCCGCATCGACGAAATGAACGGTATGGTAATAGTTTTCGAGAAGTGGGTCGTCAATTTCTGACAGGTCCAATCGCTTCTCGTCCTCCGGAATGTCGTACGGCGTATGACTCGTCAATGCGACTAAAAACGCATAAAACGGTTCATCCAACTCTTCCATGAATCCGACGGACGTATTCAAGAATTCCTGGTCGTTGAGTGCCATCCCGATGATGCCTTGGTCGGGGTAGTCTTTGTCGCTAAAGAAATGATTGAACCCGATGTTGTCATAAAAATCATCCCGATTCCAAAAGTCTTTACGGAAGGAGTGCATGGCTGCCGTATCATAGCCGGCCTCGTTTAAGGACTGAGAGAGCGCGCTGAATTGATTTCCCGGGAAACGTGTGTACACCGAACCGGATTTGACAGGGTAGAGTGACGTGTTCACGATGAACTCCGCATCGGACGTCCGCCCCTCATGCGTCTGATGATACACGTTCGGGAAATAGAGCATGTCACGTCGCAATCGATTTAAGTTCGGTGTCAATTCCTGTCCATTGATGCGTTGATCGATGACGGAAGTTTGGAACGATTCGAGTTGTAGGACGATGACGTTCGTATCCGGACTCGGGGCACTTAATTCCTGATAAGAGAGTGCTTTGATTTGAGAACGCTCCTCGTCTGTCAGGGCTTCGTTCCATCCCATGGCACGTTCGACGCCTCGGGCGACATCCATCGCGTGATAGCCCCAAAAACCGAGATGATAATATTCACGCATATTCGAGATTGGGTCGTCTGCAATCCATTTTTCCCCGCGCTGATAACTGAGGGTGAGCGGAATCGTGAAGAGAAGAAATCCGAGAGTGAAGCCGGCGAGCGCCAATCGTCTTCCGTTCCGCTTCGCTTCACGGACAGGATGCCGTTTGATGTAACGTAAAATTAAACCGTAAATAATGAGGTCGATGAAGAAGAACGCATCAATCGGGCGGATGAGCGTCAAGAAGCCACCCCCGACATCTCCCATCTGTCCGATATCAGACAGTAAGGCGACAGATAATAAGTCTTCAAAATAGCGATAGTACCAGACGTCCGAGACGAGTAGGGTACTATGCAGGAACAGAGAAACGTATAAAATCCATCGGCGAATCGGGTAAGACACGGCAAGTGCCCAGCTCGTCAGGAGCAGAATCGTCGCCAAATTGATGAGGAAAAACGAGAAGTCGAACGCCGTCGCGGTCAACCAGCTAAAAAAGAAGAGCTTTGCCAGAGAGAGTGACAAGTAGCTCCAATAATCGAGATATTTGATCATGAACAACACATCCTTTTCATACCCATTCCCGATGAGACGAGTGAGGGAAACGTGAAGATGTGTCCAACAAAAAAGAGGCACAGGGCCTCAGTTAATCAGAAACGTATCACGCAGTTCGATGATGGTTCCTTCCGGTGCTTTCAATTTACTTAAATGACCGTCGACGACGAAATAGATGTTGCCACCGTGCTTCGGCAAGAACGTGACGCCTAGCTGTTCGAGTCGTGCGACTTCCGCTTCGAGATCATCCACATAGAGGGCGAAATGAACGGGACCGGCCGTATGTTTCGAGTAGTCTTGTAACGTTTCATCCGTTTTAGCAGTCTGGAGCTCGATATAAAAATCCCCGAGCTTGAGCCAACTATTGAAGTCACGCGTATGGAAGTTTGGCGATTCTTGGACGAGTTCAAAACCGAGTGCTTCGTAAAATGACTTCGATGCGGCATAATCTGGTGTTTGGATACAGATATGGTGAATTTGTTTCATTAAGACTTTCCTTTCGTTTGTAGGTTGTTCACGCGATCGCGATGGAACGGGGAAGTCACATCTTCCGAGATAAGACTGATCGTATGTCCATCCGGGTCCACTACGTCAAAGCAAGACATGCCTCCGAAATCGTGAAGCGGTGTCGCAATCAACCCTGCTTGTTCGAACGATTGATACGCGAACTGGATGTCTTCACAAATGACGTTGAAATAGACATGGGCTTGTCCTGACGCATCTTTGAACGTTGTGGGTTGCGGTGACGAGGTTTGGATCAATCCGAGCTGAGTCGAACCGTCTGGTAGACACAAACCGATGCCTCCTTCCCAGCGACCAATTTCTTTGGCATTAAAATAAGTTGTATACCAGTGTAGGGACTGTTCTACATCTGATACGGGAATGAAGATACTTCCGATTCGGAACATGTGATAACCTCCTTTTCTCTTATTAGTGTAGCGAATGCATGATCTCGAAGATACGGGGGAAGAAACTTTTTACGGGAGAAAGCGTATGAAAGAGAGAGAAAATCAATGAGGTGAAAGCATGAAAGGAAATGAAATCACGATTCAACCGATTGATGCACTCAATCGAGAGGCAATCATTGCTCTGACAGTGGACGAGAAACAGTCCCGATTCATCGAGACGAATGCCGAGTCGCTTCAAGAGATGGTCGAGGATACGAAATATAATTGGAAAAGCTATGCATTTTATGACGGTGCGCAACCGGTGGGCTTCATGATGGTCGGAGCAGAAAACCAGACAGAACGGTATGTGTGGCTCGATCGTTTCATGATGGATCAACACAAACAGGGGAAAGGCGTCGGGACGAAGTGTCTACGCATCGCAGTGGCATTTATCCAGACAGAGTACGATGTGGATGATATCATCCTGAGCCTCCATCAAGAGAATGAAGTCGCGAAACGATTTTATGCAAAGAACGGCTTTGTCGACAGCGGCTTAATCGATGAATCGAACGGCGAAGCAATCTGGGTCTATCACACAAAAAACCGACCGTCATGAGTCGGTCGGATTCCTAAATCAAAATACGTTATTTGAGTATGCTCGGTCGCAACTGTTTGACGCGTGATAAGACGAGCCAACCGAGAAGCGCACCCGTCAAACTAGAGGCAAGGAACGCTGGGACGAAGAAGAAGGCACCGAACGTCGAACCCATCAACAGTTTCGCATACGGGACGGCAATCAACGAGGCGATGACACCAGTTCCGATGATTTCTCCGAGAGCGGCAGCATAGACGCGATTCGTGCGAACGAAGAACATACCAGCAAGAAATGCACCAATCATGCCACCGGGGAACGCGAGAAGTGACCCTGTGCCGGTCATGACGCGAATGAGTCCGGTCACGAATGCGACGAGAACGGCTCCGATTGGGCCGACGGTGACTGCGGCAATCACGTTCACCATATGCTGAATCGGATAAGCGCGGGCGACACCTGTGGGAATCGAGATGAACATTGAGCCAACGACGGCGATGGCGACGAGCATCGCCATCCAAGTGAGTTGTTGAATACGCATGAATAGTCTCCTTTCAAAAATAAAAACGCCACGTTTCCAGACGGAAAAATGGCGTGGACATACAGAGACGTATCCCAAGCCACTTCCCTACGCTGGTATGAGCCAGATCAGGTTCAAAGGGTCCGGCAAATGCCGTCTCAGCCCGAGGGCTCCCCTAGTGGTCGTTTATTGGTTTGAGTATAACATAGCTATCTGAAATCGGGAGGGTTCATGAAATTATCCTTCATACTTGGCTAACAGGTCCTCATAGTCCTTCTCGTTCCAAAAGAGCGGTGAGATGGATTCGGGACCTTTTAAAATTTCTCCATCTTGATCGTATACGATGGCATATCCACCTTCGACATCGAACACGAACAAGTCGGCAGTGACTTCGGTCACGCCATTCCCGGCGATAATCACATCGTCGATTGGTTCTCTTGAAAGTTCGACACCCGCTTCATCGAGTTCGACGAGGAGGGCTGACGTGTACGCGTGACGGTCATAGACGGATTGAAATTCATCCTGCGTTAGGACGACGTCGGTAGGAGGGGCACTTGTTCCGAATTTTCGATTTTCAATCTCTTCGACGTATTGAAGGAAAGACTCCTCTTGCCAAAAGAGTGGTGCGACCGACTCAGATCCATTGATTACCGTTCCGTCCTGACTGTCGAATACCGTGGCATACGTCCCATCATCGAGTTTGAACGGATAAATATCTGCATATGTGTGCTCAAGCCCGTTTCCGGCAATGATGACGCGTTCAAACGTCTCGCGGAACGGTTTGATGCCTTGTTGCTCGAGCGCAGCGAGGAGTGGTTGTGTTTGTTCATATTGGTCATAAACGTCTTTAAAGTCTTCACGTGTCCATTCGGTGATGGGTTCATCGGTTGATTCGATTGGGATCGGATTGTCTGCCACCGTATCTGTATCCGTACAACCCGTCAGTAAAAGTGCACCTAATCCGAACATCACCCATCGTCTCATGATTTCATCCCCTTAACTGACATTTTCCACCATTTTATCATTCATGAATGAAAAGTAGAACCTGTGCACATTCTCACTCGGGGTGAGGATGGGTCGTATAGTGATCGAGTGTGCTCTTAAAGTGAAGCGTATCTTCTTCAGAAATCGTCACACCTGATGAGGTGCCGTAGCGAACCGCATGATAAACGGACGGGTTCATCGGTAAATCGATGCGTTGGAACCACTCTTGCAGTGTCTCATGAGCACGCAATCGCTTGGCTGGTACGAGAGATTGGTTGAATGTGATCAGTGCATCACGAATCGGGACGTTCGTGAACGCTGTGAGCGTCGAAACGGACGAAGCGTTTTCGCGTTGTAGCGATTCGACAAGCGGGTCTGCGTTTGAATCAGCATGATCTCGTGCGCGCGCCAAACGTTGCTTCCGTTTTCGATAGATATAAAAGGACAGGCAACCGAGCGCAAGCAAAGCGCCGAATAACCCGAGATTTCGTCGTGTAGATTCTCCAGATTCCGTGATTCTCTCAAAAAAGTTATGCTTTCCTTTTTGGGGGTCCAATTTAAATGGGTAATCTGCTTTGGATTCACCAATTAAAATTCCATCATCTTCATCCGATAAGAGATCAGTCGGAGGACTGTTATTTTCCTCGACGGGGATCGTTTCCGGATTATAGAGCCACTCGAATACACTCGTTGCAACCACTATCATCGTGAACGTACCAAGGAGTGTGGTGGCAATCAGGAGAAGAAACTTGTTCGTCCAGCGCAAGAGGATACCTCCTTTTTGAATGTTCAGACTATTTGTTGTTTATCTTACCATAAAAAGGTAAAGTTTGAGTAAGACAAAAAATGGAGGTCGTCATATGGGCATGGAGCAGGTCATCAAACAGTTGAACGAGGTGTATTTAGGAAAAGAGGATGTCGTACGCCTCTGTTGTACGGCGTTACTCGCGGAAGGACACATTTTGTTAGAAGATGTGCCAGGAACGGGGAAAACGTTACTGGCCAAGACGATTGCAACTAGCTTTGACGGCGCGTTTTCCCGGATTCAGTTCACGGCCGATTTGTTACCGTCTGACGTGATTGGCGCAGATTATTTCAACATGCAGACCCAGACGTTCGAGCATCGACAAGGACCAATCTTTGCGAATATCGTCTTGATCGATGAAATCAACCGAGCGGTTCCACGAACGCAGTCCGCCTTGCTCGAGGCGATGGAAGAACGGCAAGTCTCCATCGGGGGAGAGACGTATCCGATGCCAAAACCATTCTTCGTCATTGCGACGCAAAACCCGATCGAATCGGCCGGGACGTTTTCGTTACCGGATGCACAGCTCGACCGCTTCCTCATTTCGATTCCGGTCGGTTACCCTGATGTCGCGGAAGAGCGGGAGCTCCTCTTACAAGTCATGCGTCAAACACGGAAAATCGTGGAGGCGGTCGCGACGTTAGACGAGTTACGCCGCGCACAAGAAGAAGTGAAGCAAGTATCGATTCAAGATGACGTCCTCGATTATTTACTCGGGCTCGTCCATGCGACACGAGAACACCAATCTGTCGAGGTTGGTGTCAGTCCACGAGGAGCCATCGCGCTCATGCGAGCGTCTCAAAGTTATGCCTATCTGAACGATCGATTGTATGTCATTCCGGAAGATGTGAAAGCCGTGGCACCTTATGTATTGGCACATCGCCTGACGTTGACGCTTGAAGGAGGCATCAAATCGACGAAACAGGACATCATCCGTTACATCTTAGACACCGTTTCTGTTCCGGTCGAGGGTTGATGATGACGTTCTCGACACATAACGCCCTACAGAAACAATGGATCCCGGTCTACGGATTCGCCGGAGTGATTCTCGTATTTGTCCCGTACATGGAGATTGTCGGGTATGCGCTTTGTTTACTTGCGGGCATCGTCTGGTTCTTCGAACGGACGCGGAAACAGTTAGAGCGAGCCCTTCGTCTTCATATACATACACACGAATCTCTTCTCTTTGTTGGGGATGAGACGGAAGTGCAGGTGATGCTAGACGGAAGTGAAACCGTCGAACGACTCGGGCTTCCCGTTCGCGTTCGCATGAAATCTAGTACAACGCTTAGCTTTCCAGACCACGATCGCTCCCCAAATAGTTTAGATATGACGTTACGGACGGATCAGGCCCGCCATGTGCTTCGTGTCCAGGCCGAATTTCGGGGACCGGCTTATATCGAAGAGTGTGTACTCGCTGTGACGCTCCCGCTTCATCTCGGGACGTATCTTCTTGAGTGTCCCATCGAGAAACGGTGGACGGTGCTGCCGTCCCTCACGTTACATCCTCCGGTCGGCACGAAACGATTGGCACTCGGTGACCGTCCTTTGACCGCATCGCCTCTACGGAATCCATTACAGATTCTAGGTTCAAAGCCTTATGAAGGAGAACCGGTCAAGGAGATTGACTGGGTCGCCACGGCGAAGCTCGGGCGTGTTCAGTCGAAAGTCTTTCAAAAGACATCACTCGATACGTTCACGTTCGCAGTCGATTTGAGTGGTCCGTCTGGCTACACGCTCCATCATGACTTCGAGTCGATTATCAGCCAAGTCGCGTATGTGACGACCCGACTCTTAAAAGAAGAGTGTAAAGTCGAACTGTTCATCAACCGCTTCAACGGGGAAGGGAAGATGGAGCATATCTCTCTTCAAGAGGGAGAACGAGGTTCACGCCTCATCCTCATGATGCTGGCCGACCTCCATCCCGGGAACCGCTTCATCTCGACAGACGCATTCGTCCGCATGGTCGAGCGGAAACGGCTGAAGCAAAGCCATCTCGTCTGGTTCAATCAGCATAACCTGTACGACTAACAAGGAACTTTCCTTCTTCTGGCGAACTGTATCATACAGAGATGACCGAAAGGGAGAGATCCATATGGCAAAACGGAAGTATGCGAATCGACGAGACTGGGAGCGAATTTTAAAGAACCGTTATGCGCAAGAACGCGTTCAGACGGAACAGTTTTCCGGGGTGGTTGCCTTATTCCAAATCGATGAGGTTCGAGCGCCACTATATAAAAAACACAGAGGGGAAGAATTTATTGTGGCGGATGCCGGTTTTAGTTGGCTCCAATATTTCCCGGACAATGAACCATTCGGTGTGACGGCGATGATCAATCCGGAAGGTGAAATCGTGCAGTGGTATATCGACCTCGTCGACCGGATCGGCGAAGAGGATGGCATTCCGTATATGGACGACTTATTGCTCGATATTCTTGTGTTTCCGAATGGGGACATCGTCAAAAAGGATGAGGATGAGTTCGAAGCGGCGACCGAGAGTGGCGAATTGACACCTGAACAAGTCGAGCGGGGATGGCGTGAGTTTGAAGCGACGCTCGAACGGATCGAACGTGGAGACTTCGTCTACTTTGATTTGGCAAAAGGACATTACGAACAGTTAAAACAAAAGCTATGAGTGGATTCACTCTCTCTGCTACAGTAAGAGCGTAGAAGGGGGAGTTTTTATGAAACAAATTGAAATCGAGACGTGGGCACGACGTAAGCATTTTGAGTTTTTCAAATCGTTTGACGCGCCGCATTTTAACGTGACGGCGAACGTGGATGTGACAAATCTCTATACATATTCGAAAGCGAGCAATCAATCGTTCTTCAAACTCTTTTTATACGGTGCAGTGAAAGCGGCGAACACGATTCCGGAATTGCGCTATCGGATCCGTGGAGAAGCGGTCGTCGAACATGAGGTGGTCCACCCATCGTTCACCGTCATGTTAGACGAGGATGTCTTCAACTTTTGTACGGCTACGTTCCATGAGGATTTACCAACGTTCTTACAAGAAGTGACGATGCGGATGGAGCGAGCTGCCGATGAAGTCGTGGTTGGGGATGACGAGCCCGACGACTTACTGTATATCACGAGTGTGCCGTGGGTCACGTTCACAAGCATCATGCACCCGACGCATCAGCAACAACATGACAGCGTCCCGCGCATCGCCTGGGGCAAGTTTGAGCGTCAAGGAGAGCGTCTAAGGATGCCGTTATCCGTTCAAGCCCATCACGCACTCGTTGATGGCGTGCATATCGGCAAGTATTATGAAGCGCTCCAATCATGGTTAGACCAAGATTTCGCACACGAGGTGACCGACGTGACAGAAGAAAATGAGTTTAACCGAGCAGTACGCCTCCGTGAAGAGGGACAACTCGAACAGGCGAAGCAACTGTTCTTATCGCTCTTACGGAAGGATGAGAAGAATCCGAGACTTCATGCATACTGTGCGTGGTGTTATGACTCGCTCGGTGAAGAACGTCAAGCGGTACCGCATTATGAGCGGGCCATTCGACTCGGATTGACCGGAGATGAGTTGGCGGAATCGTATCTCGGACTCGGTAGCACGTATCGGGCACTTGGTCGATACGAGGAAGCGGAACAATTATTTGCAGAGGCAATCGAACATTTCCCGAATCATGGGGCGCTCAAAGTGTTTCAGGCGATGACCCACTATAACGTCGACCGTCATGAAGAAGCGATGGGCGCGTTACTCGAGCTGCTTGCCAGTCCAAAACCGGACGAAAGCATCGCAAGGTACCGTCGTGCCATCGCGTTCTACGCACGGAATTTAAACGAAACGTATGAGTAAAGGAGAAGAATATGATTTCATTACGTCCGATCGATGCACAAAATTGGTATACATGCTGTCACTTGGCACTGAGTGAACAACAACAGTCATATATGGAGCCGAATGCGATTTCGTTACTTCAAGCGATGTACGAACCGACGCTACGCCCGCGCGCGATTTATGAGGACGAGACGATGGTCGGCTTCCTCATGTACAACACAGAGCCCGAAGAGTTAGATGCATGGTGGATTTACCGCATCATGGTCGATCATGCTCATCAAGGTAAAGGAATCGGTCGAGAAGCGACAGAACTGATGCTTGAAGAAATCGGAGAAGGCAAGTCGATCGTCGTCGGGTATCATCCTGAGAACGAGGCGGCCCATCACTTATACGAAAGCTTAGGATTCGTTGATGAAGGACACCGATTCGGTCGTGAAATGGCTGTGGTTCGTCGAGGAGAATAAGGTGGGGGAATCCCGTCTTATTTTTTTGAATCAAATCGATTGACGGCAAAATCTTCACGTGATATATTTATCTCGAATTAAAGATATTTGAATTTAAGTTAATGACTCTCTTGAACAAAGGAGGGAGACAGATGGAACCATCTGATGCATTAAAAACAATTACCGTGCTCTTGCGTGCCTCTCAGTCGTTACAAGACCTGGTGAAGCAGGAAGTGGCGTCGTACGGATTGAACGCGACCGAGTTTGCGGTTCTGGAGTTTTTATATCATAAAGGGGATCAACCGATTCAAGTCATCGGAAAGAAAATCCTCCTCTCGAGCGGGAGCATGACGTACGTCGTGGACCGGTTAGAAGAGAAAGGGTATCTCGTCCGAAAAGCTTGTCCGAGCGATCGCCGCATCACATATGCCGCGTTAACGAATGATGGAGAGCACTTGATGCAAGATATTTTTCCGAAGCATACGGAGCATATGAATGCATTATTTGAAGGATTATCTCTGACAGAAACGATTGAGCAGTTGAAACAAATTGGGAAGCGGGCAGAAGCCGCAAAAAATTTTAATCATGTATCTTGAAATCAAGATATAAAAGGAGAGAGAACGATGAACCACGTAAAAGGAATTCACCACGTCACGGCGATTACAAGTAGTGCCGAAAAAAACTATGACTTCTTCACCCATATTCTTGGAATGCGCTTAGTGAAGAAAACGGTCAACCAGGACGACATTCAAACGTATCACTTATTTTTTGCAGACGATAAAGGGAATGCCGGTACAGACATGACATTCTTCGACTTCCCGGGTATCCCGAAAGGTAAGCACGGAACAAATGAAATCGCGAAGACGTCGTTCCGCGTGCCGACAGATGAAGCGTTGACGTATTGGGTCCGTCGCTTCGACCGTCTCGGTGTCGAGCATGAAGGGATTCAAGAACAGTTCGGGAAGAAGACGCTCTCGTTCATCGATTTCGACGAACAGGCGTATCAACTCATCTCGGATGAGTTCAACGAAGGGATCGCATCAGGAGAGCCGTGGAAGAACGGTCCAATCCCGCTTGAGTACGCCATCACAGGACTCGGTCCCATCTTTATTCGAATTGCCGACATCACGTATTTCAAACAAGTGATGGAGCAAGTGATGCTATTTAAAGAGATTGGAAGAGATGGTGATGTCTATCTCTTTGAAGGAGGTGAAGGTGGAAACGGAGCGCAAGTGATCGTCATTCATGACGAGACATCTCCACAAGCGCGTCAAGGGTTCGGTACCGTGCATCACGTCGCATTCCGTGTCGAAGACCGTAGCGTCCTCGATGAATGGACAGCACGTCTCCAACAGTTCGGTTTGCCGACTTCTGGCTATGTCGACCGCTTCTTCTTTGAATCGTCTTATGCGCGTGTCGCACCGCAAATCTTGTTTGAATGGGCGACAGACGGACCTGGATTCATGGGAGACGAGCCGTATGAGACGGTCGGTGAGAAATTGTCACTCCCGCCGTTCCTCGAAGCAAAACGTTCGCAAATCGAGGCGATGGTACGACCGATCGATACGGTCAGAAGCACGAAAACATTTGAGAAAGAATATGAGGGTATGAAATGAGTTTCTTGAATCGCTTATTTGGAAAATCAGATGCATCACAACATAACCAAGGAGGAACTACTATGTTAAACATCGGAATCGTACTCGGATCAACTCGTGAAGGTCGCGTCAGTCCACAAGTCGGAGAATGGGTGAAAGAACTCGCCGACAAACGTGGCGATGCCAACTATGAAGTCATTGACATCGCAGACTACAACTTGCCGCTCCTCGGTGAGGCCGGACAAGACGCATCAGGTGCAGCGGCCTGGTCGGAGAAAGTTGCGCAAATGGACGGATTTATCTTCATCGTCCAAGAATATAACCATTCCATCTCAGCATCTCTTAAAAACGCACTCGACTACTTACGCGTCGAATGGAACAACAAAGCAGCTGGAATCGTCTCATACGGTTCTGTCGGTGGAGCACGTGCAACAGAGCATTTACGTGGCATCTTGAGTGAATTGTCAATCGCTCATGTACGTGTCCACCCTGCCCTCTCACTCTTCACGGACTTCGAGAACGGCACGCATTTCGCACCGAAAGATGTGCAAGCACAATCGGTCAACGATATGCTCGACCAACTCCTTCCGTGGACGGAAGCGATGCAATCGGTCCGTACAAAAGCCGGAGAAGTTGCAAACAATTAACAAATCGCGAAGCCAGCCTGAATTCGGGCTGGTTTTTGTGCGTTTTCAAGTTGATTGCGCTAAAGTGGAGGAGAATGGAAAGCAAGGAGGGATTCGATGGTGACACGAAAAATTATCGCGGCTTCCTGGACCGTACCCATCTATGCGTTTGTGTTAAGTATTGTTGAATTTTCGCAACAAACCCTTGTGGAAACTTCATTTGTAGAGAGCGTATCTGGGTTTCTTTTATTGTGTACGATTTACATGGCATATAGTTTCCCTGTCATTTTGACATATGGCGTCGTGACATCATGGTTTAGCGATTGGGTCGCAAAGCGATTCAGTTCGGAACGCATACAGTCGTTCACTTCGCTCGCTTTACATATTCTATTTGGGCTCGTCTTGTCATGGCTGAGTCTTCTCGCAGCCGTCTTGTTCTTCCTGATTGATTGTCGATTGATAAATCGAATGGACGTGACAAAACGAGCTGCCATCAAAAGTCTTTTCATCCCAATCGGGTGTTTGCTTGTCATGATGGGGAGCGTGTATCTGATTGGGGTCGTTCAAGATTTTTTCGTTCGATTCAACTCGATTTAGGGAAACGAACAAGGACAAACTTACATAAGGAGGGGTAACAATGAGATGGATGATTTACGGGGCGAACGGATATACAGGGGAACTGATTGCCCGTCAGGCTGTCAGTGACGGATTGCGTCCGATTCTTGCGGGGCGCACTGGGCGTGAGATTCATCGACTCGGAGACGAGCTCGACTGCGAGACATCGATTTTCGCATTAAGTCGTGAGGCGGCAATCAAAGCGCTTCGCGATGTGGACTTAGTCCTTCACTGTGCGGGTCCGTTCACGGATACGAGTCAAGTGATGATCGAGGCATGTCTGGAAACGGGTACGCATTACTTGGATATTACCGGGGAAATCGATGTGTTCGAATATGTCCATTCCAAACAACGGGCGGCTCAAGCGAAGGCGCGTGGTGTCATTCTATGTTCTGGCGTTGGATTTGACGTCATCCCGACCGACTGTGTCGCACGAAAATTAAAGGAACTCTTGCCGGATGCGACATCACTCGCCCTCGGATTTTCGGCAGCAGGTGGCATCTCACCAGGAACGATGAAGACAGCTGTTCGTGGACTTGGATCGAGTAGTGTGGAGCGCGTGAACGGAAAGCTATCACCGTTCCCAATCGGGGCAAAGCGCAGGACAATTGATTTTGGACGAGGAAACCGCACCGCGATTGCGATTCCGTGGGGAGACGTTTCGACCGCCTACTATACGACGGACATCCCGAATATTACGACGTGGGTGCCAGTGCCGACAACGGCCGCCTATTTGGCACGCGTTTTGTCTTGGTTCAGTCCCATTCTTGGAAAAGAGGCTGTGCAGCAGCGATTGCTGCGTTATGTTGATGAGAACGTATCGGGACCGAATGAAGACGAACGTGAAAAAACCTCGACGTATGTATGGGGAGAGGCGACAAATGAGGAGGGGCGCAAAATCGTCGTTCGCATCCAAACGGCGAGCACGTATGCCTTCACCGTATACGGTGCACTCGCCGTCGTCAATCGATTGCTCGGTTCCGGTCGGATGCTTGCAGGAAGTTTCACGCCGGCCATGTTATTTGGATCACATTTCATTGAAGAAATCCAAGGTTCGTCTTCATTCACGATTGATGAGATTCGTCCATGAGCCGGGAAACGTGGGATTTACTAGACGAAAATCGGCAACCGCTCGGACGAACGCATTTTCGCAGGGATGAACTGGATCCGAATACGTTTCATGCAGTCATCGAAGTATTCACATTTGATTCGGATGGCAAATTGTTACTCTCGAAGCGCCATCCCGATAAGAAGTATCCTCTTCTTTGGGAAGGGACGGGCGGCTCGATTTTAGCTGGAGAGACGAGTCGGCAAGGTGCGGTCCGTGAACTCCAAGAAGAATTGGGGCTAACCGTCGACCCCGAACAGTTGCGTTTCGTGACGACAATCAAGCGCGGGACGTACTTCTTAGATGTGTATGTCTACACGAGCGAGCAGCCGATTGATGTAAATCAACTTTCCTTACAAATCGATGAAGTGGTCGATGTGAGATTAGAGGAGTGGGACACGGTGCTCGATTCTGTTGAACTCGTGCCTACTGTCAAAGAACGGTTGATCCAGTACGGTCACTTGATTCGAACGTGATATGCTACACTCAACATGAAAAGCAAGGGAGGGAACAAAGTGAAACGTTTAGAATTGGCACGACGCATCGAAAGCATTAAAGCAGAGGGAACGTCTGCGTATATTCGACACCGCAAACAAACCCCTCCCTATGAAGGTGCGGAATTACACGTAGAAGGTAAGGGGCACGTGTTCAAAATGGGGAATATGAGCTTTGCAGTCGGGTTTGGACTCAATCGACCGACAAGTTTTTACGACCTGCACCAGATGGAAAAGTGGGTGCGTGGAAAAAATGTGTCCCGACTACATATCGAAGTTTGTCCGTTAGCGGACGATTCCTTACTACGCTTACTGCAAGAACGTAACTATACGCTCGATCACTTTTTAGACGTATGGACGTTAGATGTGACGCAATATGACGAACCGCTTTCTTCGAATCAAGTGGAAAAGGTGCAAGATGAGACGCTCCATGAATGGGCGCACGCGATTGCGGCCGGATTTGCCGAATCTGGAACGATTCTTCAAGAGACGGTCGATACGGCGAAAGGATTTTATTCGCTACCGAGTAATCATGCTTATCTCGTTCGGGAAAACGATGCCGTCGTAGCGGGTGGGATTCTCGCCACGCAAGACGGAATCGGGGAATTGTTTCTAACGAGTACCGTACCGTCTTACCGTCAAAAAGGCTATCAAACCCAACTCATCTTAGAACGAATCGCCGAAGCGAAAGCGCTTGGCTGTGACGTCCTCACCGTAACGACGAAGGTCGATTCGGCTTCAGGTCGAAATATGGAACGCCTTGGGTTTCAACCGTTTTACCAAAAAGCGGTCATGAAAAGTCCGATTCTCAAATAAAAAGCAGACCACGTCACATGAGGTGGTCTGCTTTTTGATTACAAGAGGGATTCAGCACCGTCGACGTACACCTCAGAACCGGTGACATGGCTCGACATGTTGCTCGCAAAGAATAAGACGACGTCAGCGACTTGTTTGGCGGCACCGGACTTTCCGGCAAGCGGTTGGTTGCCGAGCGGATACTCGATGGGGATGACGATTTCTTCTAGCAATGCATCGTCTCGATTGGTTGAATCGTCGATATTCGTATCGATGGCCCCTGGGCAAATGGAATTCACGCGTATTCCGAATTGCGCGAGCTCCGCAGCTGCCATTTTCGCAAATCCGGTCTGACCTGCTTTCGTCGTCGCATAGCCACTGAAACCAAAGTTTTTAAAGTATCGATTGCCGTTGATCGATGAAGTGATGATGATACTGCCACCATTCTCTTTCAAATGAGGAATGGCATGTTTGACGGTCAAAAACGTTCCCGTCAGATTCGTCTCCACGACACCATTCCAGTCTTCAATGGACAAGTGTTCAATTGGTGTGATGGTCCCGTTTCGTCCGGCGTTCGCGAAGACGATATCGATTTGTCCGAATCGTTCAATCGTCCGTGCATACGCTTTTTTCATCGCGGCTTCATCCGCAACATCGGCGCTGATGCCGATGGCCCGTTCCTCTCCGACGAGACTGGCGAGACGCATCGCGTCTTCTTCATTCAAGTCGAGAATGGCGACTTTCGCACCCGCTTGGATGAAACGGATAACTGCGGCACGTCCGATACCGGAAGCCGCTCCAGTGACGAGCGCTACTTTTCCAGATAGTAATTTATTTGAAATCAATCCGATCACTCCTTTTTATGACTCTTTCTCATATTCCACAGTTCTGGAAAAGTTACGCTTCATTTCAGAAAATCATGGTGATGTGACTTCAATCGTCCGTGCGATGTTCAAGTTGGACTCCGTGGGGATAACCTCGATGGTGACGAGCTGACCGCTTTGTAATCCTTGTACGCTATTGACGATGCCCGTCACTTCGGTTTGGTCGTTGATTAAGATGACGCGCAACGTGACCTCTTCTGAGGATTCAGTGGATTCAATCAATAGCTGAGGGATGTCGACCCGTTCAATTTGGCCTTCGACCACATTGTCATTCCATGTACTCATCCAATACATGACGATTAAAAAAAGACCGAGAAAGACTAGGGCAAAGGTTAACCGTGCACTCATGCGCAACCCACTCCTTCATTGTCCGGCATCGCATCTTGTCTAATTTACCTTTACCCGGAAATTCTCTCATTCCTTGAAAAAATAGTAGGAATCTCAAGAAAAATGGGGAATAGAAAGAAAAACGAAAAGGTGAGGTGCGGGCGAATGTGGATGATGATTGCGGCGCTAGGGTTTGTTGCTTGTGTATGGATCGCGTTTGGATGGTTTACAATCGGCAATGCGGGGCGACGAGTACGTGGAGGACTCTTTTCGCTAAGTATGACCTGTCTGTTTGCGCCACTCTTCCTTGTGAAGCTAGGAGAACAATACGGATTTATCGGGGTTCAAATAGGACTGACCGTCTTATTTGGTTTGCTAGCGGGTGCCTTTTTCTTCGTGGCGCTCGGCTGGACGGGGCGACCGACGAAAGTTCGAAAAATAAGAACGTTATCAGAAGACCCTGATTTATTTTAATAATCCTACGGTATAATGCCTCATAAAGACATCGTAGGAAATGGAGTGAAACGTATGATTGCACCACCACAGTTGAAGAACGGAGATACAATTGGTATCATCACGCCTTCTTTTCCAGCACCCGTGCAGTTTGAGGAGCGCTATCAACGAGGGATTGATCAGCTTAAACGTATGGGATTCAAGGTGAAAGAGGGCATATGTACATATGAATCAGAAGGGTATCGGTCATCCTCCATTCAGAATCGAGTGGACGAACTGAATGCGTTTTTGCATGACCCCGAAGTGAAAGCGATCATCAGTACGATTGGAGGAACGAATTCGAACTCGTTGCTCCCATATATCGATTATGAGCAATTGCGACACCATCCCAAAATCATCATGGGCTATAGTGATGTGACGGCAATCTTGATGGCGTGTTACGCCAAAACGGGGATCGTCACGTTTTACGGACCGGCTGTCGTGCCGTCATTCGGCGAGTATGGAGGGATGTTCGAGAAAGGGGCCCAGTACGTACGTGATATCCTCAGTTTGGAGAAAACTGCCCCGTTCGATTTGGACGTGCCGAAAGAGTGGACCGAAGAGATGCTCGATTGGTCGACGCAGCAACGCGTCAAAACCTTTCAACCGAATGAAGGGTGGATCTCATTAAGAGATGGAAAGGCGCAAGGAACGTTGATTGGCGGGAATTTGAACACGATGTCAGGATTCTTCAAGTCGGACTATTATCCCGATTTGAAGGGGGCGATTCTTTTCTTAGAAGACTCGTTCAAAACGATGGCTGAAGAAGAGCGCTTGCTCAGTATGTTGAAATTGTCTGGTGTATTTGATGAGATTTCGGGTCTGGTCATCGGCAAGCACGAACATTTCCAAGATCAATCAGCTCCGTTCTCGTTCAACGACTTGTTGCTTGAAGTCATCGGGGACACGGACATCCCTATTTTGACGAATGTCGATATTGGTCATACGTTCCCGTCACACGTCTTCCCAATCGGTATTCAGGTCGAATTGGATGCGACGAATGGAACGATCCGATTTTTAGAAGATGGGGTGTCAGCATGAAAGAACACCTCACGATATTTGACGAAAGTCATCAAAAAATAGGAGAGAAAGAGCGAGGACAGGTTCATGTAGACGGAGATTGGCATGAGACGTTCCACTGCTGGTTCTGGAAAGAACAATTTATCTATCTACAGCGCAGAAGTATGGAGAAACAGGATTTTCCCGGGAAATATGACATCACCGCAGCGGGACATCTCGCTTCAAACGAGACGTTCATTGATGGTATTCGTGAAATTGAAGAAGAGCTCGGACTGTCATTGACGTTCGAACAGCTCACAGCTCTTGGAATATTTGAAGACGTGATTGAACTGGGCGGTTTCCTCGATCGCGAGTTTGCACATACGTATAGCTACGCTTATCAAGACGAACCGCTCCGTTTTGACGACCAGGAAGTGATGGACGTGGTAGCTGTGCACAGGGACGAGCTGATGGCGCTCACGGAAGGACGATTGCGTACGATTGAAGGAAACTCCATCATGACGAACCATCTCGTTCAAATCACACAAGCCGATTTAGTTCCGCATCGTCTGACGTATTGGCACCGTATATGTGAGGGGTTAGCACGAATCGATGCGTCAAATCGATAAAGCGAGAATTCTCTGCTCGCCGATCGGTCCACCGATTCGACGTCCGGTATCGACCCATCCGTTTGTCGTATAAAGTGTAAACGCCACATCATTTTTCAGGTTGACGGATAATACGACTTCACGGATATGAGGGAAATGTTGACGCACGAACTTCGGAAGTTCTTGGAGTGCCGCTTTTGCGTACCCCTTGCCTTGATCTGCCTCATTGATGGCAAAAGCCGAGAAGAGCAGCGCATGTGGTTTATCCGTATAAGAAGCGACTCGTTCGTTGTCATGTAGTAAAAACATTCCGACTGGCTTCTGCTCGACGACAACAATCGGATGAACGCCTTCAGGAAGTGGGTCGTCCATGTCTTTTGGAAGGGTTGTATACTTTTCTTGGTCCGTCGGCAAGGTGAACGTATCGAGAATCGGTCGATGCGTATCATTTCGATATTCTAATGAGATGTTCATAAGGCGTCTCCTTCTGGCTTTATTGATTTCATTCAGAAAAGGGGAATTAGATGGCTACACAACTTACATATCGTCAAAACCCGCCTGTGCAAGATCTATATCGGGCGTTTATGACTGGTTTTTCTGATTATATCATTCCGTTCCAATTCGATGAGCAGACGTTTGAAGACGTCTTTCTCGTACGAGACCAAAATCAGCCGTCTCGTTCAATCGTCGCTTATGACGGGGAAGAGCCGGTCGGCGTCGTATTGAGTGGGATTGCATATCTCGATTCGGGATGGCAGACACGTTGCGGCGGACTTGCTGTCGCCCCGCACGCTCGGAAATTAGGCGTTGCGACCGAGTTGATGCAACGATTTGAAGAGGACGCCAAAGGAACTCGTTTGCTTGAAGTAATTCAAGGGAACGATGCAGCGTTGTCGCTTTATCATCAACTTGGATATAAGACGACACGTGAAATCTATTACTTTCAGGCGGTACCACTTGAAACGACTGCTCACATGACTTCGGAACCGATTCAAACGCTGTTCAACCAACTGTATCCGACAGCTCAGTATGTTCCGATTTGGCAACGCGATGTGCGTGTGACCCAGCAGGAGGCAGAGCTTGTGAAAGTGGTTGAAAATAAACAAGAAGGATTTTTGTTATACCGCGATCATGTACTGCTCGATGTTTTTGGTCACGCTGAAGATGCAGAATGGCTATTGCGCGCGGCTGCGAGTCGCTCTCCGCTTCACCTCACTTTGACGTCGGACCGTCCTGAATGGATTGACGCAGCACGACGATTGGGATTTGTACAAGATGACATCTCGCAGTTTGAAATGGTGAAGGAGGTACGATGAAGCGATTTTTACTTGTCTGTATCATCGGATTGATGTTAGGAAATACAGCGACCATCATCGCGCTGACGACGAATCTCTCGCCAGAAATGGTGAATCTGTTGCTTATAGTTGGACTTGGGCTGACTATCTTGTCAGTCCTCGGCATCATCCTTGCTGGATATTATACGAAAAAACGTAAGTGAAATCCTTGTGAAGTAATACTTGAAAATATCACATCGTGCTGTCATGAATGACATGAAAATGAAAAACTTCATATATTGAAATATTTAACCCCCAGTGGTATATTCGCATATGTAGCTTTTTTGAAGTTCATGAATGTATCAATTTGGAGGGTTTATTATATATATGTGGAAACAACTGATCATGACAGCAGGTGTCGGCGTACTCTTATTCCAAGGACAAACCGCATCTGCTAACGAAATGTCCCCGCAAGACCTCGTTCAAACAGAGAAATCTGTACAACAAACTACGAAACAAGTCAAAGAGACGAAACAAGCCATTCAAAAAATCCAGTCAAAGTTGGATGAAGTCGATCGCAATGCGGAAGCATTACGGGACAAAATTGAAGGTACTTCTAAAGAATTAGAGGCAGTCGAAGAGGAGCTCGTTCCGACGGAAGAGTCACTCTTTGCGAAAGTCGTATCTTCTGTCCTACCGAGTGCGAAAGCGGAGGCAGCTGAGGCTGAGGAAGCGCATCAAGCACTCGTTGAGAAGAAAGAACAAGTGAATGAAACGCTGAAGCAGCTAACAGAAGAACAACAACAGATTGAAGCGACACGTCAAGACGTGAAGACAGCATATGACGAAAAGTCGAAACAATATAAGAAGCAAACGAATCAGTTAAGTGATTTGAAGAAGCAGTATGAAGCGATGGCGCCTGATCAGTTCTTGATGCCTGCAGAAGGACGCCTCTCACAAGGGTTCGGTGCAGCAAGCGGACAGTTCGGATACACGTTCCACAACGGTTTGGATATTGCCGCTAAAACAGGTACACCGATTTACGCCGCAGAAGCTGGAAAAGTCACAAAAGTTAGCTCAAGTGGACCTTATGGAAATCATATTCAAATTGAGCATAACGTAGATGGCCAGAAATGGACGACGGTCTATGCCCATATGCATAAGGTCGATGTGAAAAAAGGTCAGACGGTGCGTCAAGGTGAACCGATTGGTCAAATCGGAAACACGGGCAACTCGTCAGGTCCACACTTACACTTTGAAATTCATAAAGGGAACTACAATTTCTCAGCTAGTTCAGCTGGAAATGCCGTCAACCCGATGAAAGTGGCAGAGCGCCTTGGTGGTGCTTCTCCAGTGAAAGCAACGTTTTAATCAGACAGATGCCCTGAGCCTCGTAAACGAGGTCAGGGCATTTTTCATTGTTCGCGTGTCGGGTCGTGGTTGCCTTCACTATCGGCAATCGTATCCGAACTGCCGTAATCTTCAACTTGTGAAAAGGCATCCGTCTTTTGACCGGGTTCATCCGTTCCGTCCAGTTCTTTGCGACGGGCCGTCTCATTCGGGTTCAACACGTCTTCTTCGACCGGTCGATCGAGTTCATGTTCGTGCTCTTCCTCTTCCTGGGCACGAGCGTGCTCGATACATAACGTGGCTTCCGGGATGACTTCAAGCCGGTCCAGTTCAATGTCTTTCCCGCACACTTCACATTGACCATACGTACCGTTCTGGATGGCGAGTAGTGCTTTATCGACATCGCTCAAAAACTCTTCGTCGAGCTCGTTGAGCGCTTGATCGCGTTCTCGTAAAAAGAGTTCTTCACCGGAATCGGCCGGGTGATTATCGTAATGAGAGAGCTCGCCTTCATCATACGTCTCTTCTCGGCTATCCATGTAACCTTCTGTTTTTGCTTTTTCTTTCAACAGACGTTTTTTAAACGTTTCGATTTGTTCTGCAGTCAACATATTGATTCACTCTCCAGTTCTCAAGTCATTAATATAAGGTTTCCCATTTTATTTGCGCACAAACCTTTTGAAGTGGAATCCATTATGTCGAGAGGCGAAAAGGGTATGATGATAATAGAACATATGGATTTTAGTGAGGAGGAACGAATCATGCGAAAAGTCGAAGTGGTCGCATATCATCCGGAGTGGAAGCACCGATTTGAAGAAGAGGCAGGGAAGTTGAGCCGATTGTTTGAAGGAGAGCTCGTCGCGATTCATCATATCGGGAGCACCTCGGTCGAAGGACTCGCGGCGAAGCCAATCATCGATATGATGCCTGTCGTACGGGACATCGAACGAGTTGATGCGTATACGGAACGGATGGAAGCGCTCGGGTATCGAGGGCTCGGTGAATACGGTATTCCAAAGCGTCGCTATTTCCGAAAAGGAGAAGAGGAGCGGACGGTTCACGTACATGTGTTTGAAGAAGGGAATCCAGATGTCTTGAGACACCTCGCCTTCCGGGATTACTTGCGTACATTCCCTGAGGTGCGCGATGCGTATGGAGAGTTGAAATTGCAACTCGCAGCGCAACATCCGGAAGATATGGAAGGCTACATTCAAGGAAAACATGAGTGGATCATTGAAACGGAACGACTGGCAACGAAGTGGTATAAAGAAAATCATGGCGTGTGAAACCTTTTTGTGGGAATCGTCGTATAATACATCAAACCTTGAGGGGAGAGATCTCATATGAAATGGTTTCTTGGAAAATGCGTAGAATACTCCTTGGCTGCACTCGTATTCGTCGGATTGTTCTTCGTCCTCCGGATGATCGCCGGAGATACAGATAAAGGGTATATGTTGACGGTACTCGGTTCATTTTTTCTTGTGTTGCCGATTTCGCTTCTTATGGGTTACTTCTTGGCCCGTCCGCTTCAACGTCGCCTAGAAGGGAAAGGGACTTCGACTTCGAAAGAGCATACGTTGCATGGGACTGAAAAACCACATGGTGTGATAGAAGATCGGAATCACACAGGATTTAACGGTTGATGGACAGCGTGTTCGTCTCAACAACAGATGCCCGACTCATCGCTCGATTAAATCGTTCCATTCATGAACATCACGTCCGCATGAATTCAGATTACTTTGCGGAATATGAGGAAGAGAAGATGTATGAAGCCTTTTTGACGCTGATGGAGAGACTGAATCATCATTTCATGGTGATGGAAGTAGAAGCAACCCCTGTCGGCTACATATGGTTCGAGGAGAAAGTGAGTGAGGCGACCGCGTTTCGCCAAGCCGTTCGAACGGTATATGTACATCACATCAGCATCGATACAATCTATCAGCGCAAAGGATACGGACGACGCATGATGGAGTGGATCGAGCAATGGGCACTTGATCACCAATTCAAGTCGATTGAGTTGGACTATTGGATGATCAACAGCGAAGCGGCCTCTTTTTATGACGAAATCGGATTCGCTCCGAAACGTCAGATTGTCATGAAAACATTGGGGGAATGAGCAAATGGAATGGATCACAATTGGATTAGGAATTCTCGGGGTACTTTCATTGGGTTGGTTCTTTTATAGTTACTGGCTCGGATATAAAGGGGGAAACATCGTCATGACCCTCGATGAGCATTACACGAAGTTAGAAGAATACGTGCCTGCCATTTTGGCGAAGCTATATGAAGACGGCAAGGCTGCCCATTACCTTGGGGACCGCAAGTTCGAAGTCGAAGGTAAACGTTACGTCCTCGTGGAGCGTACTGTACCAATCGGTCACGTTCCGACACAACAAACCGTACTACAACCGGAAAAATGAACGAAAGGGAGCTCTCGCAAATTGAGATGCTCCCTTTGTTTATTTGACGGCTGGAGGGCCGAAGTCGCCGCTATGATAGTCGCGGAAGGCTTGGCGAATCTCTTCTTCCGTATTCATCACGAAAGGACCGTGCGCGATATACTCTTCCCGAATCGGTTTTCCCGAATAGATGAGGACGCGTGTGCGGCTTGTCGCTTGGAGGTGAAGGGTACTCATCGCATCGGACGTTTCATCAAACGTCAGTGTCGCCACATCCGTCTTATCGAGCGGGGTACTGGATGTCCCGACTTCAACAGATCCTGCTAGAACATACAGGAAGCTGTTATGGTTCGCGGGAAGGACATGTTCGTACGCACTCTCTTCTTTCAGCAAGACCTCGGTCATCGTGATTGGAACGAGACTCTCCATCGGTCCTTTTACACCAGCGATTTCGCCAGAGTAGACACGAAGCTGCCCACCGTCAATCAGAACAACCGGCGCGTCTTCGACATACACATTTTGATAAGAGGTCGTCGTCGTTTTTAGAGACTTCGGCAAATTCAACCACAATTGAAGGGTATGGATGAGGTCATCATCGACGGCTTCCTCAGCATGGCGAGCCGCCCATCCGGCATTCATATATTGGACATCACCAGCATCTAAAATCGAATGTCCTCCATGATTGTCAATGTGTTCGAGACGCCCGTCGATGACGTATGTGATTGTCTGGAACCCACGATGTGGATGATCGGAAAACGTTCCTCGTTTGAACCAGTCTTCGGCCATCAAAATGAAGGGGTCAAACGTCTCTTTTTGTTCAGGTGGTAATACCCAACCTTGTTGAACGTGCGGATATCCGTTTTGGCGATAACTGACGCGCCAATGCTTGTCGACATCTCTAACAAATGAATTGGTCACAACACTTCACTCCTTTCTCTTTTTATCTTCCCAAAAAACGTTTTCGTTAGGGTCTAATTTGCCTCATGGATATGCAAAAAAGGCAGATGCACTTGGCATCTGCCGAATCAACTATTGTCTTTAAATAGGTTATGCCACTTGATGGCGTCCTCACGTAACAGTTTAAAGTGGGCCCCCGTCTCCGCATTCGTTACGTAGACATCGTTCCCGTCATAACTCACGTCAAACGTTTGGGCACATACACCTTGAAACAGTGTCAAATAAGGAACAGGTGCAGGTGTTCCTGCGTGAGATGTCGCATTCGCCTGTTCAATCGCACGGAAGAGAAAGTCTACTTCTTCTGTTCCGACATGCTGTAAAAACGAGGCGTCTTTTGACTCTGTACCAAGAAGCGCTAACTCATGAAACAGGGCATGTCGCTCACTGCTTAACGTTTCGTGAATTTGTTCGTTCAATTTCTCTCCATACATTAATTCTGGTTGATGATACGTGATGGAGACGAGCTGACGGTGCGCCGTTCCGTCTTTCATGTACGTAAAACTATACAGTGGATAGCTGTGTCCGGGTATAAGAACAGATGGCAATTGAGATGCTGCCTTCGCACCGAATACCTGTGACATATGACCATCTTTCGGTCGTAAGACCGTTTGATAATCGTTTTGATCTGAACTGGTGTAAATCGCATATTGTAACGTATCATCCGATTGCTCTGCCCCGAGACCTACTGACAGATAAGGTTGACGTGATGCATCAATCGGAATCATCAGACGCTCTTCTCCTTCTGACGATGTCAATGTCAGTTCAAATTCTCCGTTAAACGGCATCGTGATATGGAAGAGGGTATGTTCGATTCCGGTTCGTTCTGGATAGGGCTCATTACCTATCGGCTTTTTCATCTCTTCAGCAAAATGGTCATATTCATGTGGTTCGGCAGAGCGAATCTTCGCGATATCTGGATAAGAGTCTGCTGTATATTGGACATCATGTAAGCTTTCAGGAAGATTGTTTGTTTTGGTGACATACGTAATCGAGTCTAGCTGACATTGTACATACGATTCATTATTGACTGTAAACAATGTGGCCGTCGGGAACGCGGATGACGTGGCGACATCTGTTAATGGCTGTGTCAGCGTGACCGTTCCAAGCCAACGTCTCTCGCCGCTCGGAATTGTCGAAACTGCATTATCTGGTTGACACAATTCGATGATTAATGCGCGATCAGATTCTGGCATTTCGATTTGTTGTCCATTCGGTAACAAGGCACGTCCTTGATAATATTCTGGGGCAGGTTGGAGTCGGAGTGCGCGTTCTTCCTCGCACCCGAATAAGAAAAATAGGATGACGAGGGTACTGAAAATCAGGTACTTTTTCACATCGGTACTCTCCTTCGATGAATCACTTTCACCATTCTAGCACCATTTTTTTGTGACTTTAGTCTTAGGAAAATTAATGTGTTATTTTTAAAAAAAATTAAAAAACCCGTCCAACTTGAACTGGACGGGGGATGAAACCATTTATGTTTTATTTTTACTTTTAACCTTTTTTATCGTGTCGATTTTTGACGAAAAAACGTTGATTTGAAGCAGATTTGAAAAATAGCAATTTTTCGTCTAAATCATCAGATTAGAATCCGATGGAATTTATTTGATGAAGTTCCCTTCAATCAACATCTCGACCGCGTGCTGCCTTCAAAATTTCGAACCATTCTTCACGTGTAAGATCGATTTGAAGTGCGTCGACACCTGTTTGAACGCGCTCGATTTTTCCTGATCCGATGATTGGCATGATGTTCGCAGGGTGTTTGACGAGCCATGCATACACAATCGAATCGATTCCGCTCGCATTGTGACGCGCGCGAATCTCCTCGAGTTTTTCACGAAGAGGTGCGTACTGTTCGTCTTTGAAAAGCTGCCCTCCTGCGAGTGGGCTCCAAGCCATGAGTGGCATCCGTTTTTCGTGACAAAGGTCAACCGACCCATCTTCGAAATGTTTCAATTGCATTGGAGAGAGTTCAAGTTGGTTCGTCACGAGTTGGAACGGGAGACGTGATTGAAGCAAGTGTTGTGTGGCCGGCACGTGGTTGGATACACCGAATTCACGTACTTTGCCACTATCACGTAACGTAATGAAGGCCTCGGCGACTTCATCCGGGTTCATGAGTGGGTCTGGGCGGTGAATCAATAATGTATCAATGTGATCGATGGCAAGTTCTTTTAACGAACGCTCCGCTTGCGCGATGATATGTTCTTTTGTCGTGTCATAATAGTTGAGCGTTTGACCCGGATTGAATGATCCTGTCAATTTGATGCCCGTTTTTGTGACGATCTCCATTTGGTCACGGAGTTCAGGCTTTAGTTTTAACGCTTCCCCAAACAATCCTTCACATGTATAACCACCATAAATATCCGCATGGTCAAACGTCGTGATGCCGAGTTCGAGACATTGTTCGATGAACGTGAGACGTTCCTGTGGGGTCATGTCCCAATCAGCGAGTCGCCACATTCCATGGATGACGCGTGAGAATGATAGTTCTTCTGTTAAAGCGATGCGTTGCATAATAACTCCTCCTTGGTTGTCAGTCGCTTTTCATTATACGTCTTCAAAGAAAGCGCGTCACTTGTCACCCCCTCGAGCAGTTTTAGCGTCAAATGAGCTTGTATGCGCTATGATGATAAAGAAGAGAAACAGGAAAGAGGCGTGACAGATGAGTGACTATAAACCATATGCGGACGTCACCTTCGAACGGGTGGGCGACTCGTTTCAGGTAATGGAGATGCACCCCGAGCTTCAGTTACACGGGATTGGACGCAGTGCGGCCGTGTTTCGTTTAAAAGAAAAGGACCGCGTCATTAAAGTGTTCTTTCCGGGATACGAACAAATCGCAATCGAAGAGGCAGCCATCTATGAAAAGCTAAAAGGGCTTCCTTATTTTCCGACTTGTTATGAAGTGGGTGACTCTTATTTAGTCATGGATTACATCGAAGGGAAGACGCTGTTTGAGTGTCTGACAGAGGGCATCTGGATTGACCCGTCTTATATCGAAATCGTGGACGAAGCACTTCGTCAAGCACGGTTGTTAGGATTGACCCCATCGGACGTCCATTTGCGAAACATTATTTTGACGCCGAACGGACAAGTTTTCTTGATTGATTTGGCACGCTTTAGACAAGGACAACAAATCGACCATCAGTGGGAAGACTTGAAGCGAATGTATCGTCTCTATCGCTATCGTTTCATGCCGAAACAGTATAATGAGGCCTTACTTAATCGAATCGCTTATTTGTACCGTAAATTCGTGAACGATCCGGATTCTTGATCTGGGTCGTTTTTCTTTTGTCGATTAGGGAACATGGGTAACGTGTCCAAATCCAAAGGAGAAGTGAAAGGGGAATGACGAATGGCTCATCGAATCTATGCGAATGAACTCGAAACACTCCACGAATGCGTGGAGACGTGCAACTACTGTCTGGAATCTTGTTTAGAAGAAAAAGACGTACAGATGATGGTCGATTGTATCCGGCTCGACCGTGAATGTGCCGCGGCCTGTGCGTTTCTTGCCGAGGCAATGACGCGTGACTCGGCATTTGTCCCAGAACTTGCTCGAGCGTGTGCGGTCATCTGTAAAGCCTGTGCACAAGAGTGTGGGAAACATAAACACGCGCATTGTCAGGAATGTGCGCGCGTCTGTACAGAATGTGCTTCGATGTGTGACCGCCTAGCAGCATAGTCTGAGTGACTGGTCGATGGGACCGGTCACTTTTTTCGTGTCTTTTGAAGAGGGGATTCGTATAATGAAAAAAACGAGAAGTAGGTGTTGGTATGATTCGCAACTGTCGGCGAGACAATCTTCAAATGATTTTACATATTTATAATGACGCAATCGTGAACAGCACGGCCGTCTATCATTATGAACCGGTGACGCTCGAGAACAGGGTCGCCTGGTATGAAGAGAAGAAAGAACAAGACTGTCCGATCATCGTGTGGGTCGAGGATGATGTCGTCATGGGATTTGCGACGTTTGGGCCATTCCGCCCGTGGCCGGCTTACCACTACACGGTCGAGCATTCCGTGTACGTACACCCTGGCTATCGCGGGAAAGGAATTGGCAACAAACTACTAAAGGAAATCATCCGTATCGCAGGAGCAAGAGGGATGAAAACTGTGATTGGTGGGATTGATACGTCGAACGTGACGAGCATCCGTGCCCACGAAAAAGTTGGGTTTGTACATTCAGGAACGATTCGAAATGCCGGGTATAAATTCGGGAAATGGCTCGATTTATCGTTTTATCAACTCGATTTAGAAGGTCCTGCGTCACCTACGGAAGGGTGAACCGTCTAGAAAGGATGCCTCTCCATGCGATATACTGAAACGAGTGAATCGAATGGAGGAAAACGTATGAACGAGTACCCGAATTGTCCAAAATGTCAATCGTCTTATGTATATGAGGACGGTCCACTTCTCGTCTGCCCGGAGTGCGCCTATGAGTGGTCACCGAGCGAGGCAGCCGAAGCGGAAGCAGCGTCTCAAATCAAAGACGTGAACGGAAATCCGCTTCAAGATGGAGATACTGTCACTGTCATCAAGGATTTGAAAGTGAAAGGGACATCGCTTGTCGTCAAACAAGGGACGAAAGTAAAAGGGATTCGACTTGTGGACGGTGACCATGACATCGATTGCAAAATCGAAGGTCTCGGCGCGATGAAACTGAAGTCGGAGTTTGTGAAGAAAATCTAACATAACGTCAGACTGTCGACGAATTGGGGCGTGAAATGCGCCTTGGTTCGTCTTTTTTGTAAATTGTGACTTATGATAACATGTAAGCGTATTCAAAGTGTAAAGGAGGGAGAACATGTTATTGAAGAAAATGATTATCTTCCTCAGTGTGATTTCGTTATCTATATTAATGGGATGTGGTCAACAAGAACGAGAACTCGTTGTTGGCAATTATACTGATGCACAAACGATTGTGTACTCTGAAAACACGGTGACAGATAAAGAAAAGATTGATGACTTCAAAACGATAATTGAAGCAAGTTCGATCACAAATGAACGTCCAAAAGGGCTTCCTCAATATGTAGTGACCATCAATAAGCCAGAGGAATCCACGATGGAATTGATGGTGAACTTTTGGAAAAATGACAACAATGAGTTCGTTTTTTCAAAAGGTATGGAAAGTAACGAATATTTTAAAATTACTGAAGAACATATCAAGGATGTAAATGAATTCTTAGAATGATTCAAATGGTAAAAAATAGTATGTGCCTTATGTAGATATGAGATGATGATGAAGGCATTCTAAATCAAAAAAGAGGAGGAAGACATTTCGTGGGACAACGATTTGTATTGAAGTCAAAACAGCATATGAGTGGTGGAATTATAAAAATTGTCGTGGATAGCTATACAGGCGTTCACTATTTGATGACTAGCGGCTTAGGATTGAGCGGAATGACGCCTCTCTTAGATGAACATGGAAAAGTCGTCATTGAGAAGCCAAAATCGACTTCGTGAAATCGTGGAATATAGAATTCATACAAAAAACCAGGCCGATCAGCCTGGTTTTTTGTATGGACCGTCTTATGAGAAGAATGGTTTATACTCGCGACGTTCATGCATGACGGATACCCATTGGAGCGTCGTGAACTCTTCGAGTACCCATTCGCCGTTGAAACGTCCGAGACCGGAGTTTTTCTCGCCTCCGAACGGCATATGTGGTTCGTCATTGACCGATTGGTCGTTGACGTGAATCATGCCGGTTTCGACTTTTCGTGCGAAATTGGTCGCACGGTAAACCGAACCGTGGACGGCGCCGCTCAATCCATACGGCAATTCATTCGAGAGACGGAGTGCCTCTTCGTCATCTTTAAACGAAAGGATGACCGCAACCGGTCCAAAGATTTCGTTTTTTGCGAGTGGCATGTCATTCGTGACACCACTGAGGACGGTCGGTTCGAGAACGTTGCCGTCGGCTGTTCCGCCAGTATGAACGGTCGCACCTGCATCGACGGTTTTCTCGATTTGCTCCAAGATACGATCGATTTGATCGTGGTCGATGAGCGGACCGACTTGTGTGTCTTTTTCGTTCGGGTCGCCTGCTTTTAATTGTTTAACACGCTCGACGTAACGTTCCACGAATTCGTCATGAATCGATTCGGCGACGAGGATCCGGTTTGTCGACATACAAATTTGCCCTTGATGGTAAAACTTGCTGTATACCGCTGATTCGACGGCACGATCGAGGTCGGCATCGTCGAGTACGACAAACACGTTGTTCCCACCGAGTTCAAGAGCCGTCTTCTTCAAGAGGCGACCCGCTTTCTCTGCGATTCCTTGACCAACCTCGGTTGAACCTGTGAACGAGATGAGACGCGGAATCGGATGTTCGACAATCGCATCACCGATTTCAGACCCTCGTCCGACGACGACATTGAGTACGCCTTTTGGAAGTCCTGCTTCTTCAAAGAGCGATGCGAACAGAAGACCACCTGTGACCGGTGTCGCTGTAGCCGGTTTGACGACGACCGCATTCCCGGTCGCGAGAGCCGTCACGATTGAACGAACAGCCAAATGGAACGGGAAATTCCAAGGACTGATGATTCCGATGACCCCGAGTGGTTTACGATAAACCCGATTTTCTTTGTTCAGCACGACCGAAGGTTTGATGAGTCCGTCCATACGGAATGGGAATGTCGCGGCTTCTTTGATGATAGCCATCGATGCGGCAAATTCGCCTTCTGCCTTGATTCGTGTACTGCCAGACTCTTTCACGAGCCAATCGACGATGAGTTCCTTGTTGTCCATCGTCACCTGGGCAAACTTCTCGATCAATTCCCGTCGTGCTTGCGGAAGCATGTCAGCCCAGTCCGTTTGAGACGCTTTGGCTGCTTCATAAGCACGATTCAAATCATCTTCATCCGCTGATTGAATCGAGAACAGTGTTTCGTTCGAGAACGGATTGACGTTGTCGATCGACTTCTCACTTGATCCGCTTACCCACTCACCATTGATGTACATTTTCGTAAAATCTGTATGCATGTAGAACACTCCTTTGTTTTTCTTCACCATAGGAAGTATTCACTTATTTTATAAAAATAAACATCTTAATCGGTCGAGTGATTAGGTTTGAAGCATGACGTTTGGGACAGATGAGGGAAGCGGAGAGGTCTGTTAGCAAGAGTAGAAACATACCATTACTAGAACTCAAGTGTGGGTTCGTCCATCACCACTCCTTTTGAAGTTCCTGATTACTTCCTGTACAGTTAGACGAAGAGAGGGGTTAGAAAGAAACATGAAACGATATGAAGCGATTTTATTTGATATTGATGACACATTGTTAGATTTTAAGCAAAGTGAGCACGTTGCCTTAGAACAATTACTCGCCTCCTACAATGTCCAGATGACGGATGAAGTGAAGGCGCGGTATGTCGACATTAACAGCGGCCTATGGCGCGCATTTGAGCGCGGCGAAGTAGACCGTGAAGAAGTACTCGTCGGTCGTCACACGAAACTGTTCGATTCGCTCGGACTCACGGTCGACGGTCCGCAGGTCGAACAGCAGTATCGGGACTACTTACATGCAGGCGTACACATGGTCGACGGCGCGTTAGAGATTGTCCAAACGCTGAGCGCGGACTATCCGCTCTATATCGTCACAAACGGTGTGACGGAGACACAATTCAAACGGTTAGAGTCATCGGGACTATTGCCGTACTTCCAAGACGTCTTCGTATCGGATGCGACCGGCTCGCAAAAACCGATGAAGCCGTTCTTTGACTACGTCTTTGATCGAATCCCGAACGTAAAGCCAGAGAAGGGCTTAATCATTGGCGACTCAGTCACGGCAGACATCGCCGGTGGGCGGATGTACGGCCTAGATACATGTTGGTTCAATCCGAATGAAGTGGCCGCGACGATGGAGTCGACGTACGAGATTCGACATTTAAACGAGTTGAAATCGCTTCTCTAAGTTCAAGCCGGATTTAGTGAATGAGACGGCAAACGATTCGGTAGTTGTGCGAGTACTTCTGGATAGAGCGTGACCTCTCGAAGACGGTCAAGTTTTTGCCAACGATAGATGAGGTGGTCTCCTTCAGGTCCGTAAAAGTCTCCTTCTTGGAGCGGGAGGTCACCGTCTACATAAAAGTACAGTCCAATCTCATGAAACGGTTGGTCGTTGTAGGTAAACAAGTTCTCGTGGACGAAGGCGAACGTGGTATCGGTCACGCGCATATCCAATTCTTCATGTAGCTCGCGCGCGAGGGCGGTTGCGGCTTCTTCACCGAGCGTCACGCGACCACCAGGCAGTGCCCAAAAGTCATCCCGGATATTTCGGTGAATCAATACGTGTCCGTCTTTCACGAAAATACCGGCGACGCGGTAATTGAAGACGCCTTGTTCAGTCGGGAATACGAGGTCCATCTATATCACTTCCAATCTTTGTCATATGTTCTAGTATACCTGAAGGAGGGATATTATGTTTCAACCATATACGCAATATCGAGACGAAGATTTCCGCGACGTGACACTCCGTGACGAAGAGCTGTCACACGTCACGTTCGAGAATTGTCGCTTCACATACGTCGATGCGACGGAACTACAAACGGAGCGCTGTCAGTTCATCAACTGTGATTTTACCGATTCGAAATGGAATGCGTCCCGTCATGTCGGCAGCTCATTTTTGAACTGTCAGTTCCATGGTGCCAATTTGTTCACGAGTGAGTTTGAGCAATGTAAAATGACGGGGTCTTCCTTTGAGGAGAGTCAGTTTGAGGGCGTCCATGTAACAGAAGGGGACTGGTCATTCGTCAACCTTCGTCACGTGTCACTCAAGAAAATGGATTGGACCCACGTTCGTATGGTTGAGGCGGACCTATACGGTGCCGATTTGACCGAGACGGTTTGGCATCAGGCGGACTTGTCACGAGCGACACTTCAACATGCGGTGTGCCGTGGTGCTGACTTCAGAGGGGCACTTGTCGACGGGGTTGATTTTTCAAACGTGACGTTACAACAAACAAAACTAGACGCGATGCAGGCAATCCAAGTCGCGCGCTCATTGGGGGCGATTATAGAATGAAACCGGAACAAATTATTGAACAGTTGATTGCGTTCGCGAAAGAACGTGAATACATCCGAACGGTCGTCTTGAACGGCTCGCTCGTCAATCCGAATGTACAAGCGGACGCGTATCAGGATGTCGACCTCACTTTTTACGTAGAAGATGTAAAAGCGGTTGCGACCGATCGCTCATGGATCGATATGTTTGGAGAAGTCTTGATCATGCAGACACCTGAAACGTCTGATCCCGAACGACATGTGGCATTTTTGGTGCAGTATGTAGACGGACATCGTATTGATTTGACGATTCGAAGCATCGAGCAACTTGAAGAGATGCTCGAAGCCGATTCGCTCAGTCAGATCGTGTTCGACCGAGATCATCATCCGAGTGTGACACCGTCAGACAACACATACCGTGTGACACGCCCGTCTGTTGACGAGTATGCGGCTTGTTGGAATGAGTTTTGGTGGGTGTCACTCTATGTTATCAAAGGAATCAAACGACACCAGGTGTTATACGCGCTCGATCATCTCGACATCATGCGAAATATGCTCCGTCAGATGATGCAATGGAATATCGGCTATGCGACGGAATTCTCAGTAAATCTCGGAAAGTCTGGCGACGGGATGCGAGAGCATTTACCGGAAGAGTTGTGGGAGATGCTCACGGCGACGTATGCCTTGGCTGAGCTGAGCGCTATTGAAGACACGCATGACCGCCTGCAATCACTCTTCTTCTTTTGCGCGCAGCGTGTCGCGGAACAAGGTGATTTCGTCTTCCGGGAAGAAGAAGCCAGACGCGTCCGTGCCGCATGTGCAACACTTCGACATTCGAACGATTAATGAGGCCGTGAGCCGGGAAACGCTCCTTATAGAGAAAGGAGCGTTTTTTACATGAATCCATATACGACATTTATTGCTCTTCTAGTCGGAAGTCTTGTCCTCTTTGTCGGCATTCGCTTAAAAAAATGGCCAATCATTTTGGTTGCGATGCTCCCCCTTGGTCTCGTCGCATTTAATATGTTCTTACTCATCACGGGGCGCTAGGACATGTTCACTTGTCTTTTTGATACATCGATTTGATGAAGAAGGCACTCGGTAACAAAATGCCGATGGCGCCTTCGATGATGGCGAATAATCGGGTCAAACCAATCGGCAACAAATCACCAAATCCGATTGATAATAAAGTGACCCCGCTGAAATACAGGAGGTTTTCCCAAGTCGGTTCAACGGCATTCATGGATTCGAGTGAAGTCACAAGAATGACTGAATCACGAGATAAAGCATAATAAATCAATGTGAATCCTAACATGACACCAAGTAGGCTAACGAACAACTGAGCGAACAATCTCCCGTCAAATCCTGTTTGCTTGTACGTTTGACGTTTGAAAAACCAAAACACGTTCAAACTGATGAAGAGTAATGCAATGGTTAATAAAATCGTATTCAATCCGGACACATCCTTTTCATGTAAATGAGTTCATTTATCCATTCCCTAAGCGAAGGATGAGAAACGGGAGAGGAAAAGGTTTTCAATTGGTAAAAAGATTGATAGAATGTGGTCGAAGACGACTGAATTTCATAATGTTTGCCACTAGGGGAGTCGCGTCACGCGGCTGAGATGGACAAGGTCCAGACCCTTCGAACCTGATCTAGTTCACGCTAGCGTAGGGAAGTGGGCGAGACGACTCATATGGCTTCACCTAGATATGACTGTTCGAGACGCCGCTTCCGTTATGGGAGGCGGCGTCTTTTTATCTGTTATAAGGGGGAGTTACTATGAAATTTACAGATCACCTACGTCAGGAAGCGGATGGATTGTTTGAAGCAAGCTTTCATCATCCGTTCGTCCGTTCACTCGGAGAAGGAACGCTCGATGAGAAAAAGTTTAGACATTACGTCATGCAAGACTCGTATTACTTGAATCAATTCTCAAAAGTGCAGGCCAAAGGGGCGACGCTTGCACCGACGATGGAACTATCGAGTCGCTTTTTGACGCATGCGTTGCACACGATTGAGGCGGAACTCTCACTTCATCGTGAGTTCTTTACGATGCTCAACGTGACGGATGTTGAACTGGCGACATTTGAACCGGCACCAACCGCTTATGCGTATGCCCTTCATATGCAACAGGCAGGGCCGACTCTCGGTGACGTATTGGCGTCAATTCTTCCGTGTTATTGGGTGTATTACGAAATCGGTGAACGTTTAAAAGATAAACGACCTGACCATCCGATTTATTCAGCTTGGATTGCGACGTACGGTTCGGAGTGGTTCCGTGAGTTGGTGGAAGAACAGATTGATCGGTTGGATGAATTGGCTGGACAAGCGACAGAAGAAGAACGGCTTCGTTACACAAAACTCTTCTTGAAGAGTTGCTATTACGAAGTCGCCTTCTGGGAAATGGCATGGACGCTCGAATCATGGTCGTTGTCACAGGAGGTCAACCAATGAGACAGGAGATTTGGAGTGAGATTCGAAAACAATCGCCATTGATCCACAACATCACAAACACGGTTGTGGCCAATTTTTCGGCGAATGGACTGCTCGCCATCGGTGCTTCTCCGGTGATGGCAGACGCGATTGAAGAAGTGGCAGAGATGACATTTGTGAGCGATGCGCTCGTGTTAAACATCGGGACACTCGGTACGATGACTGAGGCGACGATGATTCGTGCGGGACAAGCGGCGAACGAAGCGGGATGCCCGATTGTACTTGATCCGGTTGGAGTCGGGGCGACGTCGTTCCGCCGGGATGTCGTCGAACGCATTTTGCGTCACGTCCGTGTCACGGTCATTCGGGGAAATGCAGGAGAAATTGCGACATTGATAGGTGTCGATTGGGTAGCGCGAGGTGTCGATGCAGGTGACGGAGCATGTGAACCGCGACAATTGGCGCTTGAAGCGGCGAAACGATACGGATGCGTCGTGGCCGTAACTGGAAAAGAAGACGTGGTCAGCGACGGGAGTGTCGTCATGGAAGTACGAGGTGGAACAAAACGGATGACCGAGACGACCGGTACGGGATGCTTGCTTAGTGCGGTCGTCGGGGCTTGTCTTGCGGTTGAAAAGAGCGCGCTCAAGGCGACGGTGACAGCTATATCAGGTTATGCCTATTGTGGAGAATTGGCGAGTGAACACGCAGAAGGACCGGGAGATTTTCCTATTCATTTTTTAAATGCACTCCATCAATTGACGCAATATACAATCCCGACGAATCGAATCGAGGTGTCGACCTCATGAGACCACAAGTCTTGACGATTGCAGGATCTGATTCAGGGGGCGGCGCTGGTATTCAGGCCGATTTAAAAACATTTCAAGAGCTCGGTGCGTTCGGGACGAGTGTGTTGACCGCGGTTACGGCTCAAAACACACTAGGTGTGCATGGGATTGAAGCGATTTCCCCGGAAATGATCACTCGGCAAATCGATGCAGTGGCCAATGACTTTCAGATTACAGCATGCAAGACTGGCATGTTGGTAGATGCGGAGCGAATTGAAGCGGTAGCCGCAGCACTTGAACGTCATCGTTTCCACCACGTCGTCGTCGATCCTGTCATGGTGGCGAAAGGGGGCGCTTCTTTGTTGCAAGATAGCGCGGTCGAGGCACTTCGGACGAAGCTGTTGCCATATGCGACGGTCGTGACGCCAAATATCCCTGAGGCAGAGGTATTGGCCGGAATCGAGATTCGAACGGAGGCAGATCAGATGAAGGCCGCTCAATTGATTCGGGCACTCGGTGTCGATGTCGTCATCATCAAAGGTGGACATATGGAAGGTGTGAAGGCCGTCGATTTGATTGTGTCCGAATCTGAAGCGTTTCAAGTGAGCGCACCCCGCGTTCGGACGAAAGACACACATGGAACGGGATGTACGTTCTCTGCAGCTTTGACGGCTGAGCTGGCATACGGAAAGACACTTCGTCAAGCTGTCGCGGACGCGAAGCAATTTATCCATCAGGCGATCACGCATGGATTATCGATTGGACAGGGACATGGACCGACAAATCATTGGGGACATCGTTTAGCGAAAGAAGAGGTGGTTACCGTTGACGTCATGTACGAAACAAGCGCTCGCTAAGCAACTTCGTCTTTATTTTGTGTGTGGGACGACGGATACATCTGATTTGGTGGGGACACTCGAAACGGCACTTCGATGTGGTGTGACATGTTTTCAATTTCGCGAAAAAGGTAAAGATGCATTGTATGGAGATGAAAAAGAAGCAATGGCAAGGACGCTCCAACAGGTATGTCGACAAGCGAATGTTCCATTCATCATCAATGACGATGTGAACTTGGCAATCTCGATTGGTGCAGACGGTGTGCATGTCGGACAAGACGACTTGCCTGCCGAATGGGTCCGTGCAAAGTTAGGCCCTGACAAATGGTTAGGGGTGTCGGTCCATACGATGGAGGAAGTAAGTGCGGCTCTTCCGTTTGCAGATTATGTCGGGATTGGCCCGATTCACGCGACGAAAAGCAAATTGGATGCGGGGCATGTGCGCGGCACTGAACTGATTCAACAAGTCCGTGAACAATACCCACAGCTTCCGATTGTGGGGATCGGAGGCATCCTTCCAGAGCATGTTCCTTCCATCATTCATGACGGGGCAGACGGCGTTGCCGTCATCTCTGCCATTGCTTCTGCACCGGATGTAGCAACGGCTACCCGGCGTTTCGCTTGTCTCTGAATTTAATTTCTTGAGGAGGAAGACAGATGAACGTATTTGTAATCGGTGCAAACGGCCAGATTGGCCATCAATTGGTGGAAAAGTTACACAATGAAGGGAAGCATCACGTCACAGCGATGGTGCGTAAAGAAGAGCAACTCAATGACTTCAAGTCAAAAGGATACAACGCCGTACTCGGTGACCTTGAAGGTTCAGTGGCAGACTTGGAAAAGGCAATCGACGGAATGGATGTCATCGTGTTCGCAGCCGGTTCTGGTGGAAGCACTGGAGCAGACAAGACACTCTTAATTGACCTAGATGGTGCAGCGAAGAGTATCGAAGCAGCACAAGCGAACGGAAACATCAAACACTTCGTCATGGTCAGCGCCTTGAAAGCAGAGGATCGCTCAGCTTGGCCAGATTCGATGAAGCCTTACTATGTAGCGAAGCATCATGCCGATCGCTTACTCGAACAGAGTGGACTCACATACACGATTGTACGTCCGGGCGCATTGACAGATGATGCGGGAACGGGCAAAGTGAACACGCAATTCGAGGGAAGTGGAGAGATTCCACGCGAAGACGTGGCATCATTCTTGGTGCACGTCCTTCATAACCATTCAAACGCGCAGAACAAAGCAATCGATTTGATCAAAGGGGATACCCCGATCGAAGAAACGTTATAAGTGTGTGACACGAAGAACGGGATGTGAACCATCCCGTTTTTTGTCGCGTTAAAGAGGGAAAAGAACGCAGAATAACGAAATAGAAGAATACGAACAGATGAGGAGGTCCCGCATGACCGAGATGTTTATTTATCTGGCGGTCTATTTGTTACCGTCATTTTTGCTCGGATTTTTAGCACTCGATGTCTTTCAACGCAATCCGAATAAAGTAGAGCATCGTTTGCTGAGCCTGTTTGTGTTCGGTTATTCGATGCTCTTCTTGGCTGAATTTGTCCGCCATCTTTCTCCGATTGAATACAGTCCGGCACTCATTGCGTATTGGTTTGGGAATGCCGGCATCTTCATCTTTATCTTTTCTGTTCATTTCATATTAAGTATCACAGGCGTCGGAGCAAAGGCACCGAAGTGGCTGTATCCTTGGGTCGTCTATTTGCCGCTGATTCCCGTCATATTGACGTATATCCGGCGAGAGAACATCATCAACAGTCAACAGTTTGAGCAAGTGGGGATCTGGATTTATCCCGAGTTCAACGCTTCTTATTTGATTACGCTGACCGTCGGGAACATCTTTCACATATTGATCATCGGTCTCATTTTTTATGCTCTCAAACGTGCGGAACGAAGAGAACACCAACGCGTGTTGCGCATGCTTTTTTGGACGGCAAATGTCGTATTGTTATGGGATGTTGTCTTCGGTTATTTTCAATTCCGTGGGTTCATTCCGCCGTACTCTTATATGTATGGAGGGCTCGTATGGGCAGTGGCGCTCGTCATCGCAATGAATCGTTTGGATTTCTTGACCTCTTACGTGAAACGATACGGGACACTGTATAACTTGAATCCATCTGCCATCTTGTTGATTGATCCCGATGGAAAAGTGGAAAGTGCGAATCCAGCAGCGCGCACACTCTTTCATACGGTCCGTGTCGTAAATGAACGCTTTGTCGATTTATTACCGGAAAAGAAAAAGGCGGAGTGGATGGAGCATTATCATCAACATTTCCAGACTCGCAAAAAGTTTTTAGAGTTCGAGACGAAGATTATGACGAAATCCGGGCAAGAGCGGTATGTCGTCATTGATGGGGACTTTGTTGATATCGATCGAACAATCCATGGGATGATCATCATTCGAGACGTTCATTCGTTCAAAGAAGCAGAGCAAACAATCCGTTTCTTTGCCTATCATGACCCACTGACGAAGTTGGCCAATCGACGTGCGTTTTATGAACAGGCAGACCATGCGTTACTAAGTTCCTCAAGATTATCTTTATTGATTATTGATTTGGACGGTTTCAAAGCGGTCAATGATACGTATGGTCACCAAGAGGGCGATCATTTCTTAACGCATTTAGGTGGATTGTTAGAAGCATCAACGCGAGATGTCGGCTTGGCTTCCCGTGTTGGAGGTGATGAGTTTTATATCTACTTAGTCGATCTGACGGAATCTGAAGTACTCGCATTTATTCATGAACTTCAGATGACGTTGAATCGGAATCCATACAGAACGCCGGATGTGACGATTCCAATCCGGGCAAGTATTGGGGTCAGTCATGCGCCGGATCAAGGGACGGACTTGGATACGCTGATTCATAAAGCGGACCAGGCGATGTATCAAATCAAGCAGGACGGAAAAAACGATTATGCGATTTATGACGAGGCGTTACATGGCCCGAAATAAAGGGAACATAGAAGTGTTTGATGATGAAGAGGAGGATGGAACATGTCAGAAAGACCGTTAGTCACGATGCGCGCCGAGGGAGAAGCGGGAGGCGTCAAGACGAATGTACGTGTAGGTGAGCACACCCCATTTATCGTAGATGAGCCGGAACGACTCGGTGGAACGAATATGGGGCCGAATCCGCTCGAATATCTTCTTGGAGCGCTATCATCTTGTACGACGATCATGATTGCCTATGTCGCGCAAGATTTAAATTTTGATTATGAAGGAGTCCAATTCGTGACGGAAGGGACACTCGATCCGAGAGGATTCCAAGGGATGGAAGGTGTCCGAACGTATTTTGAGTCAGTTCAGATGAAAATCGTATTGGATACGACCGAGTCGGATGAGCGAATTGCCGAACTACGAAAAGGCGTCGAGGCACGATGCCCGATTCATAATCTCATGCATGAAGCGGACGTGGAGATGAAGGCAGATTGGACTCGAAAATAAAGATGGGGGAAACCTCATCTTTTTTACATAGTAACCATGAAAAGAGTACGGAGGAAAACCAAGTGAACCACCAACCGATGACATCTGAATGGGCAAGTCAAATTCAAAAATGGACGTACGCAGCTCCTTATGATTTCTATAATCAGTCGCCTTCTGAAGAGGGGATTGACGAGTTGATGACATATCAGGCGATGTTAGAGAATCATGAGCTGATTGGATTTTATTGTATCGGTGCTGCTGCACAAGTGCCCAACTCGACATATCCGTATTCGTCAGACTTCGTGGACATTGGATTTGGGATGAGACCTGACTTGACGGGTAAAGGACGCGGACGATCGTTTGTGGAATACGTCATAAAGAGAGCGGCGGAACAGGGGAAACCGCTCCGTTTAACGGTCGCCTCTTTCAACGAGCGTGCGATTCATCTATATGAAACGCTTGGATTTCATACCATCACAACGTTTGAGCGAAATGAGGTCCCGTTCCAAGTGATGATGCGCGATTAACCATATTGTTTCTGATGTGCCTTTTTACGTCGCAAATAATCCTCATCGGCACGGAGTTGATCCCAATACGTTTTGAAGATGCGGGCAGACTCTGCTTTTTCTTCGTCGATTTCGCGCTCGTGGATGTCACCGTCTTCTTTATATTTACGACCACCTTTATAATTGGCGTAGCGTCGGGCTCGCGTGTATCCCATTTGGATGAACTTTCGGGCCATGTCCATTCCGACAAAATCATCGTTTGCGCGATACGCTTCAAACAATTCCATGATTTCTTCAGCGGATTGTTTCGCAATCTCTGGCGTTTTAAATCGCCAATGGGGCAAAATCTCACTTTTATACGGTTCGACGAGTAGTACCCCTTGTTCACCACGCCCGACTCGGTACAGTTCGGGTTGTTTTCGGAAGTCGATTTCATCAAAATTTAAATCATAGTCAAATGGCATGTTCATTCCTCCTCGCCTAACGTTTTCCCATTAGGTCGAGGAAAGAAACAACTTGAAGGAAAAGGATGGGTTTGTATGATCAAGATGGAGACAGAACGATTGGTCTTAAGAGCATTTACGCTAGAGGACGCAGAGGATATGTATCGTTACGCCAAAGACGAACGTGTCGGACCGATGGCCGGTTGGGCGCCACATGAATCCGTTGAGGAGACGAAAGATGTCATTCGACTGTTTGTTGAGGAAAAAGACGTGTGGGCGATCGTGTTGAAAGAAACCGGGCAAGTGATTGGCAGCATCGGATTACACGACCGAAGACCGGACCCTACGATTCAACATGAGGCTCAACGTGAAATCGGTTATGTGCTCAGCCCCGATTATTGGGGGAACGGCTATGTGCCGGAAGCCGTTCAGGCGATGATTCGATTTGGATTCGAAGCATTAGGGCTGGAGCGGATTTGGTGCGGCTATTTCAGCTTCAATGACCAATCCCGACGTGTCGTTGAGAAATGTGGGTTCACCTATGCGTTCACGAAAACGCAAGAATTGACTCGACTCGATGGACGAACGGTAGAATGCCTCGTCTATGTCCAACTCAATCCGACGTTCTCTACACATTGAAGCGCTGTTTCAATGTGTTTTTTCATGAAATCATAAAAACCCCTTGATGTGTAACCGGTTACACATTAAGATGGTTTTGTAAGCGTTTCCAGAACGGAGGATGTCAAATGGCGACCATCAAACAAGTGGCAAAACATGCGAACGTCTCAGTGGCGACCGTATCACGCGTCATGAATAAGAGCGGATATGTGAGCGAAGAGGCGAAAGAAGCGGTCGAAAAGGCGATTGCAGAACTGAATTACGCACCGAACCGAGTCGCTCGTTCGCTCTATAAAAAATCGTCGAATTTGATTGGACTCATCATGCCGGACATCACAAACCCGTTCTTTCCACAGCTGGCTCGGGCGATTGAGGATGTCGCCAATCAGCATGGGTATCAAGTCGTCTTATGCAACACAGACGAACAACTCGAAAAAGAGCAGACATATTTGGTCGCCTTGCAGACGATGCATGTCGACGGGCTGATCATCACGACGAACCATTCGCACAACCCGAATTACGAGACGTTGGATTTACCGATGGTCGCGCTCGACCGAATCGTGAAGGCTGGAATCGACGCCGTTGTATCGGACGGTTATGAGGGCGGAAAGTTGGCAGCTGACACATTGTTACAACACGGTGCGACACGTCTGGCTCATATTGCCGGACCTGATCATCTCAAGACGGTCAAGCGTCGGACCGAAGGATTTGTCGAAGTAGCGGGAGACAAGCTCGTCGGGATGACCGAGTCCACGTTCACGTTCAAAGACGCCTTGAAAGCGTCCCAAGAGCTGTTCGATCATGCGTGGCCGTTCGACGGCATCTTTGCAGCAAACGATGTGATTGCAGCCGCCGTATTGCAGGAAGCAGTTCGTCGAAACATTCGTGTCCCAGAAGAACTACAGGTCATCGGATATGACGGGATCGAGCTAGGGGAGATGACGTCTCCGCCGCTGACGACCATCGTTCAACCGATTTATGAGATGGGGCGAGTGGCGACAGAACGATTGCTCGATTTGATTGAGAAAAAAGATACACGACCGAGAGAGATGTTGTTACCGGTCACGTTGCTTGAAAGACAAACGACAAAGCGGAAGGAGAAATAAAGAATGAAACGCATTGTTGTCATTGGCAGTATATCGATGGACCTTGTCGTCACGTCCGACAAACGTCCGCAAGCAGGGGAAACCGTCATCGGCGAGTCGTTTCGTACCGTTCCAGGAGGGAAAGGTGCGAACCAAGCGGTCGCTGCTTCTAAGTTAGGAAGTACGGTGCAGATGGTCGGTTGTGTAGGGAACGATCCGTTCGGTCAGCAGATTGTTGAGAACTTCAAACAGTATGGCGTCGATGTTGCGCACGTTCGGATCATACCGAATGAAGTGACGGGGACGGCACACATCGTATTGGCGGAAGCAGATAATTCGATTGTCGTCGTCCAATCCGCGAACAAGCAGGTCTTCTTCACGGAAGAGGAACTAGATCAGTTACTCGATGAGCAGTCGTTCGTACTCTTACAGCTCGAGATTCCGATTGAGACCGTTCGGCAAGTGACCGCTTACTGTAAGGAGAAAGCGATTCCGGTGCTCCTCAATCCGGCACCGTCGCAACCACTCCCGCCAGAAGTGATTGAAGACGTCACGTACTTGACGCCGAATGAACATGAATGCCGAGATTTATTTAAGGGATTGTCCGTGGACGAAGTGCTTGAACGATATCCGAACAAGTTACTCGTGACAGAAGGCGTCCGAGGTGTTCGATTCCATGATGGACGAGAAGTGCGGCATGTGCCAGCTATCCGAGCGAACGTCGTCGACACGACAGGAGCCGGTGACACGTTCAACGGTGCGCTCGCTGTCTCCCTCATCGAACAAGATGATTTGGAGACGGCCGTACGGTTTGCCGTGGTCGCGTCCGGTATGAGTGTCGAAGGGTTTGGCGCACAAGGTGGTATGCCGACACGAGAAGATGTACAACAACGATTGGAGCGCGTGTGATGAAAAAACAAGGGATTATAAACAGTCATCTAGCAAAAATCTTTGCCGATCTCGGGCATACGGATCGGGTCGTCATCGCAGACTGCGGACTCCCGATTCCAGACGGGGTTAAGCGTGTCGACCTTAGCCTCCGAATCGGGGAACCTTCCTTTCTTGAGGTACTTGATGTCGTCGAATCGGATTTGGTCGTAGAGCGCATCACGATTGCCGAAGAGATTCTCACACACAACCCGACGATTGCAGATTCACTGAAAGAACGATATACAAGCATCGACATGTGTTCGCATGAAGATTTCAAACGGGAGGTCGCAAAAGCAAAAGTGGTCATTCGAACTGGGGAAGCGACACCTTACGCGAACGTCATCTTACACGCCGGGGTCATTTTTTAAGGGGGGATTTCGATGCACATTCAGTTGAAAGGCATCCATAAGTCGTTCGGTCCGGTCTCCGTCTTGAAAGGGGTCGACTTCGAACTATTGCCCGGAGAAATTCATGCGCTCATGGGGGAAAACGGAGCAGGCAAGTCAACGTTGATGAAAGTGATGACCGGTCTTCATGCTCAAGATGAAGGAGACATCCTCATCGATGGGAAGAAACGTCAATTCAAACACCCAAAAGAAGCGGAGCAAGAAGGGATTGCCTTCATCCATCAGGAGCTCAACATTTTACCGGAGATGACGGTAACGGAAAACTTATTTTTAGGTCGAGAATTGACGGGACCGTTCGGGATGGTCAAACAACAGGAAATGACACGACGCGCTCGTGAATATTTGGCAGAATTGAACGTCTTTATGGATGTCGATGAAGTGGCACGCAATTTATCGGTCGGTCAGCAACAGATGATTGAGATTGCCAAGGCACTCATGACAGATGCGAAAGTCATCGTCATGGATGAACCGACGGCCGCCTTGACGGATCGCGAAATTCAGGCACTCTTCGCCGTCTCACGTGCCTTACGAGATCAAGGTGTGTCCATCATTTATATCTCTCACCGCATGGAAGAAATTTTTGACTTGTGTGATCGAATCACCGTACTTCGGGACGGACAGTCCATCTCGACCCGTATGATTCAAGACACATCTTTTGAGGAAACCGTACGCGATATGGTCGGACGCGAAATCGGTGAACGCTATCCGACGCGCACCGCGACGCTTGGGGAGGTCGTTCTCGAAGTAGATGATTTAATAGGTAACCGGTTCCACAACGTATCATTCAACGTTCGAGCCGGTGAAATCGTCGGATTCTCCGGATTGATGGGAGCAGGACGGACTGAAGTGATGCGTGCTTTGTTCGGAGCAGACGCCCACAAAGGTGGAGTCATCAAACTGAACGGAAAACCGATTCGGATCAAGACTCCGGCAGACGCCATCAAACATGGCATCGCCTTTTTAACAGAAGACCGAAAAGGCGAGGGCTTGCTTCTCGACTTCTCGCTAAGAGAAAACTTATCACTCCCGACACTCGATAAACGGGCAAAAGGGTCGGTCATCTCCAAACAACAAGAAGCGACATTCGCCGAGACGTACTTACAAAAACTGCGGGTCAAGCATCATTCGATGGAGCAAAAAGTGAAGTCGTTGTCCGGTGGGAACCAACAGAAGATTGTGCTCGGTAAATGGTTAGGTGTCGAGCCGGACGTCTTGATTTTAGATGAACCAACCCGTGGAGTCGACGTCGGTGCCAAGAAAGAAATTTATAACATCATGAGTGATCTTGCGGAGTCAGGTGTCGCCATCATCATGGTCTCCTCCGATTTACCGGAAGTGCTTGGGATGAGTGACCGAATCGTCGTCATGCGGGAAGGGGTTGTGACCGGAACGCTCACAAAAGAAGAGGCGACGCAAGAAAAAGTAATGACGTATGCGACAGGAGGGCAATGATATGGAATTGAAAGCAACGACTGCACTGAAGCGCCCGGGTCGACTTGGATGGGGACAAAAGTTAGGACCGCTGTTTGGTCTACTCGTCATCGTCGTCGTCGTGACCGCGCTCGAACCTGGATTTTTATCATTAAATAATATCTTTAACGTACTTCGACAAGTGTCCATCAATGCCTTGATTGCCTTCGGGATGACATTCGTCATCTTGACAGGCGGGATTGATTTATCGGTCGGCTCGATTTTAGCGCTCGCATCTGCACTAGTGGCAGGCATGATGGTGGACGGTCAACATGCGGTCATGGCCGTTGCACTTGGCTTGATTGCGGGTGCCGTTCTCGGGGCTTTTAACGGGGCGGTCATCACATACGGGAAAGTGGCGCCGTTCATCGCGACATTGGCCACGATGACGATTTACCGAGGTTTGACGCTCGTCTATACGGACGGGCGACCGATTACTGGTCTCGGAAATTCTGGGTGGTTCGAGATGCTGGGACGTGGCTACTTCTGGATTATCCCGGTGCCGGCATTGACGATGTTACTCGCGTTCGGTGTTCTTTATTTCATTTTGAAAAAGACGACATTTGGTCGTCACACGTACGCAATCGGTGGAAATGAAGAAGCAGCAAAATTGATGGGGATTGGCGTCAATAAAGTCAAAATTATGATTTATTCGCTATCGGGTATGCTTGCTGCACTCGCGGGCATCATCTTGACATCACGTCTCAACTCCGCACAACCGACGGCAGGAACGTCATATGAACTCGATGCTATCGCGGCGGTCGTTCTCGGGGGAACGAGCCTTGCAGGTGGTCGAGGTTGGATTGTCGGAACATTGATCGGGGCACTGATCATCGGCACATTGAACAACGGATTGAACCTTCTCGGCGTATCATCTTTCTTCCAACTCGTCGTAAAAGGTGCAGTTATATTGTTTGCAGTATTGCTTGATCGTCGACAAAACGCGTAACACGCGAAAGGGGAAAACGGAACATGAAAAAATGGACAGCTTGGCTACTCGCACTAACGATGGTACTGATGGCAGCTTGCTCGACTGAACAACCGGGGTCTACTTCTGAGACTGAAACGAAAGATGGGGATTATGAAATCGGCTTATCCATCTCGACATTGAACAACCCGTTCTTCGTCGCATTGAAAGAAGGCGCAGAAGAACAGGCGAACGAAATGGATGCGACATTGACAGTGGCGGACGCGCAAAACGATGCCGCGAAACAAGTGAATGACGTTGAAGACATGATTCAAAAAGGAATGGATTTGATTCTCATCAACCCGACAGATTCAGAAGCAGTCGGCGCAGCGGTACAAGCAGCAAATGATGCAGGCATTCCGGTCATCACGGTAGACCGTAACGCAGAGACTGGTGAAGTGGTCGCACACGTCGCCTCAGACAACGTCGCGGGTGGACAGTTGGCGGGTGACTACATGGTCGAACTCGTAGGCGAAGGTCAAAAAGTCGTCGAACTCGAAGGGATTCCGGGAGCGTCAGCGACACGTGACCGTGGACAAGGATTTAACGAAGCAATCGATGGGAAATTGGAAGTCGTGGCAAAACAATCTGCAAACTTTGACCGTGCAGAAGGATTAACGGTCATGGAGAATATTTTACAAGACAATAAAGACATCGTCGCTGTATTCGCACATAACGATGAGATGGCACTCGGTGCTGTTCAAGCACTTGAAGCGGCTGGAATGAGTGACGTGAAAGTCATCGGATTCGATGCAACAGACGATGCGGTCAAAGCGGTCGAAGGTGGGACGATGGCAGCAACGGTTGCTCAAAAACCAGCTGAGATTGGTAAATTGGGTGTAGAAGCGGCAATCAATCATTTGAAGGGTGAAACGGTGGAAGAGAACATCCCGGTCGAACTCGAATTAATCAAATAAGGAAAATGAAACCTCACGATGCCTTGATTTCGGGTAGAGCTCGTGAGGTTTTTCATCTAAATGGAGAAATAAGTAAATGCGTATCTTTGTTCATGTATCCCGAAGAGTATTGTAATTCTATCAAAATGACAGTTTCACTAGCTCTTAACATATGAGCCTGTCCACGTTGGATTGAGATAACGTCGGCTGGCTTCGCTTCAAACGATTGTCCATCAATTGTTACGGTCGCCGTTCCTTGAAGCAGCGTCCAAATCGTATCGGTCGCTTCGTGATAATGATAGCTGAGTTCTTTTCCGACCTGGACGAGCATCCGTCGCGTCACACTGTGATGACCGTCCGCGAGCGTCTCGTGATGAATCACTTCGGATTGTCCCCAGCGCTTCCATTTGAACTTTGGATAGTCGTCAGAGGAGGCTAGATAATCTTTTAACTGCGGCGTCGCATCTTTCGTCGAGACGAGAATCCCGTCCGCGTTGACGGCGACAACGAGATCTTCGAGCCCGATTCCAATCAACGGAAGATTCAATTCATTGATGACATGTGTGTTCGTCGACTCGAACAACTCAACCTGACCGTGGGTGGTGGACGTCATTTCTTCCGTCAAGGTATTCCATGTTCCTAGGTCCTTCCAATCCCCATCGTAACGATGGACGAACACGGACTCCGCATGTTCGACGACGGCATAGTCGAACGACGTTTTTTCTAAATCATCGTAGCGGGTCGTAAGTTCTGAATATGTCGTCGGTAAGTTTCGCTCCGTCAGTTCATCGAGCAACAAGTGCAACTTACAAGCGAAGATTCCACAGTTCCATAATGCGCCTTGTTCAATCAACTGTTCCGCCACATCGACGGTCGGTTTTTCTTGGAACAAGCGAACAGAGGAGATTTGAGCCGTTTCGTCTGGGACGATGTATCCGTATTTCGAAGTCGGGTGGAGGGGAGTGACCCCAACCAGATGTAGGGCATCGTCATTCGCTTGTACCGCTTCATCCAATTGAGGAAAATATTCAAAGAAACGAAGGTCGACATAAGCATCGACCGGCATCACGAGTACCGTCTCATCCGGATTGACCTGTTGTTCGTTCAAATAACTAGCACCGAGTACGATTGCAGGGAATGTATCTCGCCGACTTGGTTCGGAGATGATATTAGTATCTGTACCAATTTGATGAATGACACAATCTTTTTGCTGAATATTTGTGGTGATGAAAGCATGAGTGTCTAAATCGTGTTTTTTAAGTTGATTATAAACTCTTTCAAGCATTGATTGCTTCGTTCCATCTACGCTAGGCAACAAGCGAATGAATTGCTTAGCGTTCGAATTATTCGAAAGTGGCCATAATCTTTTTCCATCACCACCAGATAATAATAGAATTTTCATCGCACATCCTCTTTTCAAATGGAGTTTTCATCTATTTCGCCAAACGTTGGACTATCCCTGTCTAATCAAAAAAGAGACAGCCGATTCCGGCTATCACTTTACGACATGGGGCGAAGCAGTGCACGAACGGGGCTTCCGTCACCTTCGACGATTGGGAGCGGGACGGCATTCAAGTCATAATCCCCCGGCAAAATATCGTCTAGGACGAGCCCTTCTAATATATGGACACCATTTCGTGCTAACGCATGATGGGCACCCATCTCTTTACTGTCAATCGCATCAACGGAAGGCAAATCGAGCCCGATTAAAAAGATTCCGAGTTCTCCGAGACGATCGGCAAGAGACGGCGTCAGTTCAGGAATCGTCTCTGGGAAGACGCTTTTATCTGGCCAACCATCCGTCCTCAAAATGAGGCGTTCGACCCCGGTCAAGTCATGACCGTCCAAGTCAGACGCTTCAATTTTTGACTTATGTGGCATATGAATGACACGGGCTGGACCGATATAGAAGGAAGGGTCGAGGTCGATGACACGCTTCCCGTGGTCGTCAAAGTGAAATGGGGCATCGATATGCGTCCCGACGTGTAAACTCATCGTCACTTTCCCGACATTCACTGAACCGCTCTGTGCCATCGGCCAAGCGATTTCGTACGAAAACTTCGTGTCTCCCGGCCATGTCGTCACATCGGCATGAAGTGGTTGGGATACATCAATCCATGTCATTTCGTTCAGCTCCTCTTATAATGATGTTCGGACCGTCCAAAGCTCTGGGAAGAAACGATGATCGAGCACGCGGCGCAAGTAGTTCACACCGGACGAGCCGCCTGTTCCCATCTTCTGTCCGATGATGCGTTCTACGGTACTCATATGGTTGAAGCGCCACATCTGTTGTTGGCTCCCGATATCGAGTAGTTTTTCACCGAGCTCATACAAGTCCCAATACGTGTCGACGTCGCGATAGACCTCGACCCATGCCTTCTCGACACTTTCGTTCCATTCCCAGTCCTGTGTGACATCTCGTTCGAGCACGTTCGCATCAATCGGAAGACCACGGCGATGCATCTCACGGACGGTCACGTCATAAATGCTAGGTGCTTGAAGTGACCCTTCGAGCAGCGGATATAGTTTTTCATCATGCGCATAGACGCTGAGCGTTCGTGCGTTTTTGAAGCCGAGCGCGAATTCAATCTGTCGGTTTTGATAAGACTGAAAACCAGATGAAGAGCCGAGTTGGTCTCGGAACTCTAAATACTCGGCCGGTGTCAATGTCGCGAGGACGCCCCATGACTGGATGAGTTGCTGCTGGATTTTTGAGACGCGAGCGAGCATTTTGAATGAGCGCTCGAGCTCCCCGTTCGTGATGGCCGTTGTGGCCGCCGTCAATTCATGCAAGATGAGCTTCATCCATAACTCGCTCGTCTGATGGATGATGATAAAGAGCATCTCATCGTGATGGTCGGAAAGGCGATGCTGGCTCGATAAAATCGGGTCGAGCTGGAGGTAGTCCCCGTACGACATATCTTTAGAGAAGTCGGTTTGAATCGTTTTTTCCACTTTATGTTCCATACGTTCACTCATGACAATTCCCCCTTATGCGACCACTTCGCGGACGTTCTCGAACGCCTCATATTCTTTGTCATCCATGATTTTCTTTAACGTCACAATCACGTCATACACGTCGGTAAACGTGTTATACAATGCGACCGGTGCGAGACGGATGATGTTCGGTGCCCGGAAGTCAGGGATGATGTGATGTTTTTTCAATGCTTTACAGATGCGTGCCGCCTCTGGGTGCTCGAGGCTCAAGTGGGCACCGCGTTGACGTGTGTCCGTCGGGCTTCCGATGAAGAACCCGTGTGGTGCGAGCATGTCTTCAATCAATTCCATCATATATGTCGTGAGGGCGAGTGATTTTTGACGAATCGCTTCCATCCCGACCTCGTTAAACATCTCGAGGGCACCAAGCTGCGGAGCGAGGCTCATGACATGTGGCGTACCGATTTGGAATGCGCCTGCATGTTCAGCCGGTGTCATCGTATGGTCCATATCAAACTGTTTGTCTTTGCGTGAACCGAACCATCCAGCGAGTCCTGGTGTCGTGCCGAAGTGACGTTCATGTACGAATAAGCCACCGACCGTTCCCGGACCACCGTTCAAATGTTTATAGTTGCACCAGTAAGCGAAGTCGACACCCCAGTCGTGGAAATCGTGAGGGATGGCACCGACGGAATGACAAGCATCAAACCCGATTAAAATGCCACGTTCGTGCGCCGCTTTCGCCAGACGCGGCATGTCTAAAATCTGACCGCTCCGATAGAGGACGGTCGGCAATACGATCAGGGCGATCTCGTCGGTCATCGCGGCAATCAAATCGTCTTCTACTAAGAAGCGCCCGTCCGGACTTTCGACTTGAACGAGATGCTCCGAAGGGTCGAGTCCACGTAGTTCGAGCTGACTCTTCAAAGCGTAGATATCAGACGGAAACGTGAGGGTGTCTGCCAAAATTTTCGTACGTTTGCCTTCTGGTTTAAAGAACGAAGCAACGAGTTGATGCAAGTTCACCGTCGTCGAGCCGGTGACCATCACTTCTTCTGGCTTTCCACCGATGAGCGGCGCATTCAGTGCGGCCAACTCTTCGGACAAGTTGAACCAAGGATGACGACCGGACATCCAGCCGTCAATCCCGAGCTCTTTCCAGTCCGCAAGCGATTCAAGGAGCGTGCGCTCGGCTCGTTTCGATAAGAGCCCGAGTGAATTCCCATCCATATAAATCCCGTCTTCCGGTAAGTAAAATTCTTCCCGATAAGATGCGAGTGGGTCTTGTTTGTCTAGTTGTTGTGCGTAGGCACGTGTGAAATCGTTCATATCCCCATTTCCCCCTTCATGCTGTGTACGTTGTCAAAATCGTAGCAATCGGTTATGAGGAAGTCAACAAACAACGAGGTGTCAGCGAGTCAAACTAAAAAACGCTCAAGCGTAATCTTGAGCGTTTAGGAGTGTAGCTTATTTTATTTTTCGTACATTCTCTTGTCGGAGTAGCTTGAATAGTGTGAAGACCATCAATAAAAGGATGATGGTGAACGGCAAGGCGGAAATCAATGATGCGGTTTGAAGTCCTTCCAACCCACTCGCAATCAATAGAACGGCGGCGATTCCTCCTAACAGAACACCCCAGGCGATGCGAACGGGTAGAGGAGGATTCAAGCTACCATTTGTAGTCATACTGCTGATGATATAGGTAGCAGAATCTGCCGATGTGATCAAGAACGTCAAAATCAAGAGAATCGACAAGACGGACAGGATGAAGCTGAATGGTAGCTCGGCAAACGTCACAAACAGTGCGCTCGTCACGTCCGCATTGACGGCTTCGGCGATGGAAGTTCCTTCGAACAAATCTAAATGGAGGGCAGTGCCGCCAAACACGGCAATCCATAAGAGTGCGATGAACGGAGGAACGATGAGGACCCCGACGATGAACTCACGAATGGTGCGTCCTCGTGAGACACGTGCGACGAATGCTCCGACGAACGGTGACCAAGCGATGGCCCACGCCCAATAAAAGATCGTCCAATCTCGGACCCACGTCCCTTGCTGATACGGTTGTAGACGCAGACTATAGCGAATGAAATTTTGTAAGTAGTCACCTAAGCCAAGGGTGAGGGTCTCTAGGATGAAGATGGTTGGACCGGCAAAGAAGACAAACACCATCAACACGAGTGCGGTCCCTAAATTTATGTTACTCAACCACTTGATGCCGCGATCGAGCCCTGTCGTCGTCGATGTTAAAAAGAGGGCGGTCAAGACGACGATGATGGCGACTTGCATCCAAGCGGTGTTCGGGAGCCCGAATACGCTGTTCAGTCCGCCATTGATTTGAAGAACGCCTAAACCAAGTGACGTCGCGACACCCATGACAGTGGCGATGACCGCTAAAATATCAATCGTCTGGTTCAACGGTTGTTTGTACGGTCGCTCTTTTATAAGCGGTGAAAGGCTAGTCGAGATGAGTCCGTCCGCATTACGACGGAACTGGAAGTAGGCGATGATCAGTCCGACAATCGCAAAAACAGACCACTGACTGACACCCCAATGGAAGAACGAATAGGCCATCGCAAGACGTGCTCCCTCAACCGTCAGTGCCTCCGTATCCGCGTACGGTGGCGTGAAGAAATGACTCATCGGCTCGGCAACACCCCAAAAGACGAGTCCGACACCAAACCCAGCGGAGAATAACATACCGATCCAAGTGAAGAACGGATATTGAGGGCGATCGTCATCTTTCCCGAGACGGATTTTTCCGTATTTACTAAACGCTAAAAAGACTAAAAAGAGCACAAACAAGAACACGGAAAGTAAATAAAACCAACCGAACGAGCGAGTCGTAAAGTTAAAAATGGATCCTGCGATTGAAGCGAATGTCGTTGGTGCAATCGCTCCGAATAGAACGAGTAAGGCGATCAAACTTGCTGAAATGTAAAAGACGCGATTCAAACGTGGCTTTTGTGTAGAATCTTTCATAGATGTCTCCTTTCAAAAAATATTATGTAGGACTAATAAACGATTCCCTAATCTTCACATTGCAAACAGGAAGCGCGTTTTATCGTGTTTTGTATAGTTGAATCGGGAAAAGAACCAAAGAGGAGGGAATGCTATGAAATTGATTGCGATTGATTTAGACGGGACGCTGTTATCGCGCACGGGTGTGATTACAGAGGCGAACCAGGAAGCGATTCGTCGTCGACAAGAAAATGGTGATATCGTCGCCATTTGTTCAGGACGTTCGATTCATGATATCGAAGAACTGTTGAAGCGAAGTGACCTCGTCTGTCCGATTTTGTCAGGTAACGGAGCAATCGGCTTTTATGAGAACGAGCGAATTTACTATCATGCGATGGACCAGACAATTGTAAATGAACTATGGGAAATCGCAAAAGCGGACGATGCGTACGTCGAATTTTATACGAATGCGGGAGTGAAGGTGCTTCGTTCGGGAAGCGATTTATTAAAGCGGGAACTCGATGAAGTGTTGCCGCACGATCAATCATTTAGTCGGGAATGGGCAGAACGTGAGATTGAAATTCAAAATGAACAGTTTGGTCTGACGTACATGGACTCGATGGAAGACATCGACTTTGAACGAGATGAAGTGTACAAGGTGTTTGTCTACTCGTTCGATCGCCAAAAGCTACACCGCTTGCGCAAAGTTTATGAACCACGGAACGACATTTTGATCACGACAGCGGGTTGGACGAAAATTGAGATTGGACATCCTCATGCAAGTAAAGGAGCGGCGCTAAAACAGCTAGCGGAGCATTATCAGATTGCCATGCATGATGTCGTTGCCATCGGAGACAATTTGAATGATGTATCGATGTTTGAAGTAGCAGAGACAAGGATTGCGATGGGAAATGCCGTGGATCCGCTAAAAGATTTGAGCACACATATTACCAAAGATGTGGAAGAGGACGGGGTCGCTTACGCGTTGGCGCATTATGTATAAATTGGATTATGGAGAAATCGTGAACGAGGATTGAATCTCGCTTAAAACGGATATTGTATACATGTAACCATTCACTTTCTGAAATGAGTCGGGGAACGGGGAGGCACTTTCGTCACCTGTAGCTGATCGCAGAAAGCGGATGGGAAAGTCCATGTGAGCGTGAATCGTGTATTCCAAACGATGATGCGTCGGCCTCTGCTTGCCATACGATCAAGCATACCAGACAGACTGTTTGTATAAGGAATTCCACATGATCCGCGCCAGAAGTGGACAGTATAGGTGCCAAGTCTATCGTGCCCATTCAATCAAAATGTCTACGAGTCACCTGTTCGATTTCATTTTATGTAATGAAAAACAATTGGTGAACCAATGGACGATGAACTGATTCGAATGATGCGTCACGTTGGCTTGGACATCTCTAGTCGAACCAAATCACAGATGGGACGGTCAATCGAGCGGGGCTTGGTTGGATGAAAGTCCGGGGACTAGAGAATCAAGAAAAGCGCCGGGTGAGGGCGCTTTTCTTGTGGTATCCTATTGAGTGAATGCAACCGATGGAGGGATCATATGCCAAAGCTATATTGGTTTGGGACGCTCTTGAGTGGAATGATTCTTTTGACCACGGGAACGATGGAAGGTCTTTATCGCATATTCCCGATTGGGTTGATGGCCATCGCGGTCATCGGCTATCTCATACAGACTCGATTTGAGCAAAAGAAGCGACGCCCTTGATTGGGTGCCGCTTCTTTTTATAAGGATTCGAGTAAACGTGTCATCACGTCATCGATTTCTTCTTGCAGTGCATCAACTTGTTGTTGTAGCGCCATCAATTCATCAAGGTCATCCAATTCATTCATCCGTTGGAGCAGTGCCTGATGCTCTGCTTCTAATCGGGTCAGGTGAGCTTCTTCATCAATCGTAGATGGAGTAGATTTCGTCTGCTTCACCGATTTCGATGGTTTAACGTATTCCGTTATAGGTTCATCTTTCGATTCCTGTCCACGTTTGTCGAGGGCATAGGCGACGTTGCCTTCAAACCGCGTCATCGTCCCGTCGAGCCAATACGTGATGGGGAACAATTTATTTAAGAAGTAGCGGTCATGGGAGACGGTAACGACCGATCCAGGGAAACGTTCGAGCGCTTCTTCAAGTGCCTCTCTCGATTCGATATCAAGGTGGTTTGTCGGCTCGTCTAAGACGAGGACATTGATTTCTTCATGGACGAGGATTGCAAGCATGAGGCGCATCTTCTCACCGCCGCTTAAATTCGAGACAGGTTTGAATACACTCGGTCCGTAGAACAAAAACTGAGCAAGGAGGTGTCTCGCTTTTCCTTCATCGACTGCGATTCGGTCTCGGAACGCTTCAATTAATCGATGCGACTCATCAAACGTGATGTGTTGCGATAAATAACCGATTTTGGCTTGGTCGGCTCGCCTCACAGTTCCGGCTTGCGGTACGACTTGACCGAGCAATATCTTCAACAGCGAAGACTTCCCGCTCCCGTTCGGTCCGACGATGGCGACGCGTTCCCCGTGCCCCGTGTAAAAATGCATGTCTTCAAATAGAGGACGATCATAGGCGAGTGTCACGTCACTCACTTCGAAGACGTCGCGCCCGGTCCGTCCGTTCGTTGTGAAGTGGATGTTCGGTTGGTCGGCTTCGAGTTGTGGTTTCTTGATCCGCTCGATTCGTTCGAGAGCCTTTTCCATCGATTTAGCGCGACGATAGAACTTTTCATTCGGTGGATTGCCTTCGTTGGCCCATTGCCGTAACTGCCGAATCGTTTCTTTCATCTTTTTAATCTTCTTTTGTTGCTCGGTATAGGCATGGAACTGATCGAGCAATTGTTTTTCTTTTTGGGCGACGAAATCGGTATAGTTTCCGGGATAACTCGTCAATTCACCGTCTTCACACTCGACGATTCGCGTGGCGACCGCATCCAAGAAGACACGGTCGTGGGACACGATCAGGAGCGCTGAATCGTAATCCTGTAAATAGGATTCGAGCCACGTCATCGCTTCTAAATCCAGATGGTTCGTCGGTTCGTCCAAAATGAGTAGCTCTGGCTTTTGAAGAAGCGCCAAGGCGAGACCGATTTTTGTACGTTCCCCGCCGCTCAACGTATCGAACGGTTGGTCTACGAATGAGGTCAGCTTCAACCCGTCAATCATCGCACTGATTTTTGACTCGTAGACGTAGCCGCCCGCATGTTCGAATTGCGCTTGGACCGTCCCGTATGTTTCGAGAAGACGTTCGAGCTGTTTAGTCGTCGCCATCTCTTCCTCGAGGCGAGACATCTTCTCGCGAAGGCGAAGGACTTCCTCGAAGGCGGTCTGAAGGACATCGCGTCCACTGTTTCCGGGATAATCGGGAAGCTGGACCAAATAGCCGATGGAGAGTCGTTGCCGACGGTAAATCGTTCCGGCGTCATGCTCTTCAGAGCCGACAATCATGCGTAACAGTGTCGTTTTACCGCTGCCGTTCCGACCGACGAGCCCGACTCGTTCGCGTTCATTTATCATTAAATTCGCATCTGTGAGAACGGCGTGACCACCGTATTGTTTTTGAATGTGTTGTAAATCGATTAACATAATAGGTTCCTCCTGAGATCAGGGCCTATCAAAAAAAACCGAGCGCAAAGAAGCGCTCGGTTTAGAGAGAGAGGCGCTTTGTCGTATATTCAGCAATGTCTAAAAAAGGACAGACGGGTCCCTTGATTAAGCGACATCGTGAAAAATCGCACGCAAAATGTACAAATGTTCAGTTGTCCAATGCGTACGGTCGACAAATTTCACCTTTCTCCCTCCTTTCATTTATCTATGTCTTGATTGTAAGCGTTTTTCTTTAGACTGACAATGAAAATAAAGGAAATAGACATGAGGATGTCGTATATAGTCGCCATTGAGGAGGCGAAAGCATGAGGAAAGAATGGCTAGGAGCACTCAGTTTGACACTTGCGGCGAGTATATGGGGCGGGATGTATGTGGTCAGTAAGTATGCGCTCGCTTATATTGAACCGTTCACGTTTGTCTGGCTACGATATGCTGTTGCATTTACCGTCCTATTCGCCGTCTGGCTTCGGTTTGGACGGGAGCGGATTCGACGGACAGATTGGAAATGGATTGGACTCGTCGGTGTCATCGGGTACGTCGCTTCGATTTCGTTTCAATTTATCGGAACGAAGCTATCGGATGCGCATACCGGATCCCTCGTGACCGCAGCGACGCCAGCGTTCATGGTCTTATTCGCTCGAATCCTATTGAAGGAGCGATTGACCCCTGTCAAAGTAGGTGCCCTCGGACTGGCGACGGTGGGTGTTCTCATTGTGGTCGGTTGGGAAGGGGAAGGGACGTATCGCGTAGGCAGTTTTATACTCGTATTAGCCGCCGTGACGTGGGCGCTCATGTCCATTTACGTGAAAATCGGGACACAGACCTTATCGACGTTGACACTGACGACGTTTGCGATTGGAGTCGCATGGTTGCTGATGACCCCTTTGATGAGTATGGAGGTCATGCAAAACGGCTTTCCGGAATTGAATGGTGTTCTTTGGCTCAGTGTCCTATATATCGGTGTCGTGTCGACGGCAGGGGCGTTCTTCTTTTGGAACAAGGGGCTTGAGTTAATGGATGCGAGTGTCGGGTCACTCTTTTTCTTCTTCCAGCCTTTGGTCGGAGGGACGCTCGGATGGCTCGTCTTGAATGAGACGCTCCATCTGAATTTCTTTATCGGTGCCGGTTGTATCATGACGGCCGTGACGTGGTCGACGCTCGCAGAACGGCGACAACAACTGCCCATGTCAGAACGAAATCTTTGACGACAACACGGTTGCTCTCATGTTTAGAGGGCGACCGCTTTTATTAAAAACCGTGATGCTCGAGCTTGTCTTGTTCGCGTTTCATTTCGAGTTGAAGACGTTGGATAGCGAGCTTCTCTTCTTCAATTTTTAGGCGACGCTCTTCGACACGAGCTTCTCTCGTTTTGATAATCGTATTGGCACCGATCGACGAAACGACGATTACCATGACCATGATGTAGAAAAAGAAATCCATGTGTATCCCTCCTTTACTCGAAACATTTTGTGACAAGCCGCTGTGTCTCAAGCGCAACACGACCGTCTGTTTGAATGGGTGTATCATCGATGAGGGCTGAAATGAAGTGATCGATTGCTCCCTGGAACCCTCGCTGTGTGAGTGTCGGGTCCCACGATCCGAACGTCTCCACTTCATGTCGTCCATCGTTGAAGCGATGTAGCGTGACCATCTCGTCGACGGATAGCTGCTCTCCGTCACGGACGATGGAGACGTGCTCATGGTTCGCTCCAGCCGAACGATGCATCGATGTCGTATGCATCCCATGCTCGTCTTGCCATATATGACGGGCGAAGCGAAGTTCTTGCTTGTCATTGACCTCGAGTTGACCTGATACGAGTCGAAGCTCGTTTCCGGCGAGGAAACGTAACGTGTCAACGACATGCAAATAATCATCAAGAAGGGTGAACATCGCATCCTGTGGACCGACATCGTTCTCCCGATGTTTCACCACATCGATCATATGTGAGGGTGATTCTTGTTGAAGACGTCTATACATCGGGGCGAAGCGTCGATTGAACCCGACCATCAATTTGCGGCCGAGTCGCTCGGCTAGTTCGACGAGTTGTTCCGCCTCATCCAATGTTGCGGCGAGGGGCTTATCCACGTAAACGTCGACCCCGCGTTCTAGTAAATACGAAACGACGTCATAATGGGTTTCAGTCGAACTATGTACGAATGCCGCATCGACCGATGAGGCGAGTTCCTCCAATGTGTCGAACGAGGTCATCCGATACGTTTGGCAAATCTTTTCCCGCTTCGATGTGTTCGGAGAAAATGCACCGATTACATCAATGAGGGGGTGGTTCGCAAGGATTGGTAAATACGCTTTTTGGGCGATGTTTCCGAGTCCGACAATCCCGATTTTAGGTTTTTGCATCCCATTCACTCCTTTGGTCCATCATAACAAAAAAACCGGACAGTATATGTGTCCGGTTGAGGTTAAAGGCTGGCACTTAAGACGATTTCGCCTTCTGGTGTCTCGTTGCCACGATTCGGTTCTTTTGTGACGGCGACCGTATCCCAGTCGACGTCGACTTCATCCGAGTCGAGCGTATAGATGACCGTCCCGTTGCCCTTATCGTCTGTGACGAAGGCACCGGTAGGAATTGGGGAACCATCTTTTAACAGCCACACTTGGTACACTTCATTGTCGTCGAGTGAGGCTAAGCCGTTCGTTTGAACAATCAATTGTGTTGTACCATCCTGTTCTGCAAGATAAGCGGTTCCTTCAGACTCACCTTCAAGTGGAATCGATTCGGTCAGTGCGATGCCAGGTGAATCGGGTTGATTGGTAAGCAGATACCCGTTTCCAATCAAAGAGAGCAGGAGCGCTGCTGCGAGCGTAACCATTCCCCAGACAGGTACTTTCCGTTCTCGTTTCTGTTTGAAAGGTGTAACGGGTGGGACAGATTCGGATGTTGCGGGCGATGGGACAGGTTCATTGTCTTCTTCTTCGAATACACGATCGAGGACACGTGCTTTCATGCCTCGGGGTGGTTCAATCGGAGTAGACAAGAACGCGACGCCACCGACGAGTGCTTCGAGTTGCTCGAGCTCTTCTTGACAATCTTTACACGATACTAAGTGTTGTTCGAATTTTGCTCGTTCATCTTCCGATAGATGTTGGTTGAAATAGTCAATCAATTGGTCGCATGCGTTCATTGTTCTACCTCCTTTCCGATGAATTCATGGGATAACTGTTTCCTCAGTTGCTTCAGCGCCAGTCGAATCCTTCCTTTCACTGTACCAAGCGGGATGCCACATGCATCAGCAATCTTTTGCTGACTGAGCCCTTGGAAGTACATGAGTCGAACGACTTGCTGTTGTTCGGCCGGCAGTGTCGCCATGGCCGTCTCGATTTGAGCGCGTTCTTCTTGCCACTCCACTTCTTTTTCAACGGATGGTGACTCAGAAGGAATGGCCTCGGCGTACGATTCGTCTAGTTGTAAATCAGGTTTCCGCTTGCGGATCAAGTCGATGGCTACGTGACGGCTCATCGTAAAGAGCCACGATCTGAACTTGCCTTTCGAATCATCGTAGACGCCACCGCCACGCCACAACTTGATAAATACTTCTTGCATAGCTTCTTCGGCTAAATCACGATCCTTTGTCAGCTGTAGGACAAAAGCGTATAAAATTCGCTCATACCGATCATACAATATTTCGAGCGCTTCTTTGTCCTTTTGCCGGACACGCTCGTATAATTCTAAGTCAGTCATAACATACTCCTTTGCGCAGAAGGGATGTCCCTTGTATTGATCTAACGTACAAAACAGAAAAATGGATGACTATTTTGTGTGACTATTTATTGAACATGTAGATGATGGGATTGGAAGTTTCGTATAAATGAACAATCGTAATTTCTCTGAGAGCGTATAGGTGATCACACTTAACCCGACCGCTGTCATGAGCATCAAGCCGATGGCGACCAAGGGAGAACTGACCGTTATCCAAAAGAAATACGATCGAATGCCAAGTAGGAAAGCGAGAACGATGATCAACCCCGTCATCAGGCTACTTATTTGGCAATAGATTTGAGCGATACGTTGAATCATAAGATCCCTCCTCCGTTTCATTGTACTATACAGGAAAGGGAAAACGATAAGGAGACGATAGAATGAAACGATTCACAGATGAAGGGCGTATACTTGTTTGTTTTGATTTTGATGAGACCTACTTTCCACATGCGTGTTCTGATGAGCAACTAGCTTCCATCCGTCGGCTCGAGGATTTTTTGGAACGACATTCGTCAAACGTGTCGACGATGTGGGTGACGGGTAGCTCGCTTGCGTCGTTACACGAAAAAGTAAAACGAGCGAATCTTCGCTTTTGGCCTCATCGGATCGCCTCAAGTTTAGGCACAGAATTATATCGAATCGAGACGGACGGAACGTTCGTTGAGGACAAGGTCTATCAAGAACTATTTCCGAGCGATTTTGCATCACGTGTGGAACGTATCGTGTCACAGACTGGACAGATGCGTATTCAATTAAATGAACAGCCGGGGAATGGGATGAGTCCTTGGATTCGAAGTTACTATGCCCGCGACCAAGTCGGTTCATGGAGAGAAACGATTCGGATGCTGACAGATTCAGCCGGCATCGCAGTCAACATCAGTCGATGCAATCCGAACGCAGGTGACCCGGCCGATGCGTTCGATGTTGATTTTTATCCAAAGCATGCGGGGAAAGTATCAAGCTTGGAATATGTAAACGCCACTGCTTCCTTTTCACGAGAAGATACGTACGCTTTTGGCGACAGTGGAAACGACATTGGCATGCTAGCATATGTCGGAAACGGATATTTAGTGAACAACGCGACCGAACAGGCGAAGCGATTGCATTCAAAGGTGACAAAAAACACCTATGCGGAAGGAATTTTAGAAATACTGGAGGCGGATGTTTCTTCGTTCATATGATGCATGATTTGTTCTAACGAACGCATAAGAGTCGCGCGAACGGTTTCTTTATGGGGTTCGAAGTTGAGGCGTTGTTGCCAGACGTGACAAAATAAGTCCGTCAAAGCTGCCTCAGCAGTCGCGGGATGGTTATTTAGATGAAGCGCATATCGATAGAGAAGATTTTCATAGCGGGCATATAAATGTTCTAGGGCTTGTCGATTTTTTAAACGAATTTGATCGATTAGGCGCTCGTCGAGTGTAGGAAGCATATGCAACTCCTTTCGTATGAAATAAAGGTTCAACAGTGAAAAACAAGGAACTTTACTTAGATAAAGCATCCTTTTTCTTATTTCACTAATTTGAGGTCATTCAAACAAAAAGAATGTCAAAATACATGGTTAAATATGCAACCTACTTCTTCCATCTAGAACGTATGATAACAATTTGGACACGTCTGCGCATCTCCCGGCGCGCGTTTAAATGACGTTTTGCACTTCGGGCAAGTGACGGTTTCACTCTGTTGATTGAACAGGGTGCCGCGATTGAATAAAATGTTGCGAAGATTTGGTAATGCCAGTGCAGCGAAAATCATCGCACCGAATAAAAAGGCCGCTAAAACGAGTAATAAAACGTAGGTCATCGTCTTCTTTCCTTTCCTGTTGAATTTCTTCCATCATAATCGAAATTTGCATATGCGAACAGCTTATCAATAGAAATGAGAACAAATGTTCTGTATACTTATACTAAATAAAAGGAGGGGAAAACAGGATGAGAGAAGAATTGTTACGATGGATGCGTTCGGGTCTGGTCACAGAAATGGTATATGTGGATCGACATGGAGTATTTTCGAAGCGGCGGGTCAAATTGATTAAAGTGCAAGGAGAACATGTCGTGGCGTGGGATTTGAATAAACGGGCCAGACGAACATTTCGAATCGAACAAGTTCTTGCCTGTCTTCCCATCAACGAACGATTTAGAAAGCGGAAGGTGGAGATCGGATGATTGCCTTACCGAAATTGGCTGCACCGGCCAAAAGAGCTTTGACGTCAAAAGGAGTCGATTCCTTGGATGACTTGTCTCTTTATACGCGTCGTGAAGTAGAGAGTTGGCATGGCGTTGGTCCTAATGCCATCCGCGTCCTGCAAAACGAGTTAACTAAACATCATCTAACATTCAAAAGAGAGGAACCTAGTACGTGAATGAAACGTCTAGGTTTTTTTCGTGAAGTGATTGCTTTTCATTGAAAACGGGAAGTAATATATTTGTCATCTCAATTGCCGTTAAAATCTAGTAACATGACGATAAGGTTTATACACCTAGCGACACCCATGAGAAAGGACGTACACAGCATGAGAACGAAACGTTTATCCGCCATTTTACAAAATGAGATGGATGACATAAAGCTTGATCCATGGGTGACCGGAGTCGAAACGGATTCCAGAAAGGTCAGTTCAGGGAATGTCTTTATTTGCATTCGTGGCTATACGGTTGACGGGCACAAGTTTGCCGAAGACGCCGTGGCGAATGGTGCGAGTGCGGTCATCTCAGAATATCCACTCGATCTCGATGTACCGAATGTGGTTGTTGCCGATACGAAGCAGACAGCAGGAGCGGTTGCGAGCGCTTTTTATAATCATCCGTCTCATCGGATGCGTATATATGGTGTGACGGGAACGAATGGAAAAACAACGACAGCGACGTTGACCTATGATTTATTGCGTCTCTCTGGACTTCGTGCAGGGATTGTCAGTACGATTGGCGCTCGTTTCCACAATCAAACGATTGAGACGGCCAATACAACGCCTGAAGCCGTCGTCTTACATCGCATTTTAGCGGATATGGTTGATGCAGGTGTCACAGACTGTGTACTAGAAGTGTCATCGCATGCATTGATGGAGGGACGTGTGGCCGGAATCCACTTTCACGCGGCCGCATTTACGAATTTGACGCATGATCATCTGGATTATCATCGTTCAATGGATGAATATGCTCGTGCAAAAGCACGATTATTTGAACAGGTAGAAGTGACGAATGGAGACGCGATCGTGTTGAACGCGGAAGACAAGGCGAGCCGAGTCATGTCCGAATTTGCACCGACACGCCAAACCATCATGTATAGTACATCAGAGCAAATAGAGGCCGATATTCAAGTCATCTGGCGTGAGGATACGGTTCTTGTTCATATGAAAGAATTTAAGCTAGAAGTTCCCGTCCGGTTTATGGGCGCATTCAATGCCTCGAATTTGGCGGCGGCAATCGGACTTGTCTCCACTTCTGATATGGCACTTCGGACGATTGTCTCGAACGTACCAGGTCTTACGTTGCCAAAAGGACGTCTTGAGCGCCTCGATACAGAAGATGCCGAAATTTATATTGATTATGCACACACTCCAGACGGTCTAGAGAAATGCCTATCCACGTTACAACAAGACGACCAATCGCTCGTCGTCGTCTTAAGTGCGGCAGGAGACCGCGATCCGACGAAACGTCAAGACATGGGTCGCATCGCGAGTCAATATTCAAACGAGGTGATTGTTACTGTACATGACGTGCGTATGGAAGACCCGAAACAAATCATTGGCGATTTAGTCAAAGGGATCCAGCCGAACGTGAAGTACGTGACATTTGAAGCGAGAGAAGATGCGCTTCGCCATGCGGCGATGCAGGCGTTAAAAGGGAAACGAGTCGTGGTCGTCGGCAAAGGACACGATCACATCGAGCGGATTGGTCGACATTCGATTCCGTTCAATGAATCAGATATTCTATTGGAAGAATTGAAAAAACAAAAAGGGCAGGAACCTGCCGTTTAACAAAACGATGACGTTTGTCATCGTTTTTTAATGTGTGAAAAATGACGAGGAAGGTAATACATAATAGTGTAGTAGAATTGAAGGAGGAGAATAGACATGTCAGTTTTGTACAAAGAATTTACAAATGATGAAGAAGTCGTAACCGCCGTTCAATCGATGAAATCAAATGGGATAGATGAATCCAACATCTACGTCATCACACATGACGATGACAGAAGTAAACGTGTTGCGGACAACGCGGATGCGAACACCGTTTCTGCAAGTGACGTCGGCTTGGGGACAGCCGCTAAAAACATGTTCCGCAAAAAAGGGGACGAACTTCGTGCTGAGTTCCAGGAACTCGGCTTCACGAAAGAAGAGTCGGAACGTTTAGAAGAAAAACTAGACAAAGGAAAAGTGCTCGTCGTTGTGAAAGACGCACCGGCTGGCTTTACCATCTAATTCCACACCATGGAGAATAGAGAGAAAAGAGGCTGAATCGCGAGCGATTCAGCCTCCTTTGATGTGTTTAGCGAAGACGGACAACCGTGCGACCACTCAACTCGCCGCGCATCATGGCTTCGGCGTGACGTGGGACGTCGTGTAGCGGAATCTCATGGATCATGTCATTCAACACTTTCGGATCAATGAGTTCCTCAAGGCGTTCCCATGCGTTTGTACGGCGTGCCATCGGCTGCATAACCGAATCGATTCCAATCAGTTTCACCCCACGAAGGATGAACGGATAGACACTCGTCGGCAAGTCGGCGCCACCGACGAGACCGCATGCGGCGACAGCACCTTCATATCGGGTTTGGCTCAAAATGTTGGCGAGGGTATTCCCACCGACCGAATCGATGGCGGCATCGAAACGTTGTTTAGCCAGTGGACGAGGAGGCCCTTCTAATTCGCTTCGATCAATGATTGTCTCGACACCGAGTGAGCGTAAGTATGGTGAATCCGTTTTACCAGTCGAGGCGACGACATGATAGCCAAGACGACGAAGTAACGTAATGGCGAAACTTCCGACGCCACCCGTCGCGCCCGTGACAAGCACCTCTTCCCCAGGACGAACGCCAGCATGTTCAAGAGCATCAATGGAAAGCATGGCTGTGAGGCCAGGCGTCCCGATTGCGATGGCATCTCGCATGCTCATCCCTTTCGGTAATTTGACGAGCCAGTTACCGGGTACTTGCGCGTATTGACTGAAACCGCCGAAATGACGTTCCCCGATCCCGAAACCGGTTGCGATGACTTCGTCTCCAACTTTGATATCGAGATGATCCGATTCGACTACTTTCCCGACAAATTCACATCCTGGAATAAATGGATAATGGCTTACGATCTTGCCTGATGTCGTTAATCCGAGTGCGTCTTTATAATTCAACGCGGAGTAGTGGACTTCCACTAACACATTTCCGTCTTCTTCTTTCGGAAGGACGTCAGATTTCACTTCTTTTACTTCGGCATGAAGGTGTTCATCGTGCTGGTCGAGCACGAGTGCTTGGAATGACTCGTTCATGTGCATAACCTCTTTTCCTATGGATGTCTTCACTCTAACAGTGTTTCCCGTGACAAATAAAATATATGCACGAATCTTTAGGGGGAATCAGATCGAGAGTGGTATAATAAAGAGGATTCAAATTGCGTAAGGAGGAATGTAGTATGCGGCACGATGACTATGAGTTTGACGATGTAGAAGTAGAAGAAGGCGAATTGTTCAACGTATACGATATTCTCCCACCAGACGGCACGATCCTCGAGATGGCGACCGCTGAAGAAATGGTCCGAGCGGCCGAATTAGAAGCGAAACATCATGCGCTTCAACGTCTCCAAGACTCAAACTTCCAGCTATCAGGTGTTTCGTTCAAAGAGCTCCTAACAGAATTTGAGCGGTTTGAGCAAGAGTCGATGGAGTTCTGGACAGGGGTTCATAACCGATTACGCATTCCTTGGGCGTGGACGATTCGCATCGATGTGGCCAATGGTCCAATCCACGTTGTGAACGATCGCGATATTTTTATCGACGAAGAAGACTTTGAAGAATATGATGTCGACGATTTATTAGATGAATACGAAGAAGACTGAATCAAAAACGTCTTTCCCTCATTCAGATGGGAAAGACGTTTTTTTGTCATGAAGCAAGTCGCTGCGGACGCGGGCAAGCTCGGTCGACCCGAAAAAGAGACCGACACTACACAATAGTGCAACACCACTGACCATTGCCCCGACGACAGCGGTATCTCCAATCATCGTGAACGACATCGTCAAACTAAATAATCCAAATAACAGTAATCCTCCGGCAATCGTCTTCATCATGATCCACCCTTTCACATGTCTATGAAAGTAGTGTAGACGGTTTATTGATAAGAGGGTGACTTTATTTTTGACCAGGTAAATTATTTGATTAAGTCGTAAATCGAGTACGTCTTGCCGTTTTCAAGAGGGCGGTCAATCAATTGTTCGACGAACACGCGCGCGACCGTCTCGGGAGAGCGGAGTCGTCCCTCTGTTTCGTATGAACGGAATTGTTCGAGGTCTGCAAACGCCTCTTCCGAAGAAGAGCGAATCTCCGCCTGCATCGATGTATCCATCACGCCAGGATTGAAGAGTGCCGCCCGATGCGGGGTACCTTCGAGCTCGAGTGCTAGCGTTTCCGTGAAATGGTCGAGTCCTGCTTTCGTGCCGCAATACGCACTCCAACCTGAAATCGGACGTTTGGCCGCGCCAGACGTCACATGAATCAAATCGGTCGGCTTGTTGAAAGCGAGGACCGCGTTCGCCAATAGCATCGGTGCGAGTAGGTTGGCATGGACATGAGCCGTCACTTTCTTCCCATCCAACTGTCCGACACGATGAATCGGTTCAATCCATGCGGCATTTTGAACGAGGAGAATCGAATCGGCATTCTCTAGAAGCGGAGTAATGTCTTGAATGACCGTTTCGATTCCTGAGACGTCTGAGAGGTCGACGGGTAGTTGTTCATGTGTGACGTCTTCGGCCTGTGAACGTGAGAGACCGATCACGTCATAACCTCGAGCTTGGAGCTCTTGGGCAATGGCACGGCCGAGACCGCGTGATGCCCCGGTGACGAGTGCAAGTTTCATATATATTCCTCCTATTCGTGAATCGTTTTCCGAAAGCCGTAAAACGGACGGAATCGCAGTTTTTCGTAATATGTGTGCGAGGCTTGGCTCGCTAGCATCTCAAGACGCGTGTCAGGATAGAGCGCATGGACATGTTGAAGAAGTTGTTCACCAAGACCTCGTTTTCGATAGGCGGAAGCGACTAACAATTCACAAACATACAAGCTGACTGTCGTATCGGTCAGTCCCCGTAAGTAGGCGACAATCTCTCCATTATCAGACTCCATGACATACGTGACGTTCGATTGACGCCACGCTTCACGGGTCAGCTCTCCCTGTTCGACGAGTTGAGTCCAACCTTCCTCACGATTGAGCTGCTGGATGTGTTCAAAATCTGACGCGACATATGCACGGATTTTCATTCGATTCGCTCTCCCATCTGTGCTTCGATTTGCTTCATCACATCAAACGCGCCGTCTGATTGATTCGAACAAACGACCGAAATGACCTGAGTTTCTGGGTAATACCCGGAATGAAAGCTGACGCCTGGGTCATATCCCATCACATGGTACTTATAAATGTCTCCTGACGAATGATGCTGAATCCAAACCCCGTATCCATAACTGCTACCTCGGTCATTGACCGTCACGTGTGGTGTGAGAAGGAGCGACGTGGAAGCGGCGTCAAGAAGTCGATGTGAAAACAATGCCTCCCAAAAATGAGTCATATCTTGAACGGTCACATACGCGCCACCATCTGCTCCTCCTTTGATCGGAATCGCATATTGATTCGTACGCCATGAACCGTCCGAATGATCGATATAGCCGAGCGCCGTCTTGGCGGGTAAGGCATCGAGTGAGAAATATCCGGAATCGTTCATGTTAGCAGGTTGAAAAATCGACTGTTCGACGTAATCGGTGAAAGATTGCCCGGTCACTTCCTCGACAATCAACCCTAACAGAATATACCCGGCATTATTGTAGGAGAATCGAGAACCTGGTTCATCCTTCATCGTTTTTTGTTGAAATAGCGGTAAAAAATCACGGACTTGTTGAAGTCGATACATCGGAACATCACGCCACAACCCTTCGAAGTCGTCAGAGACGGACTCATCAAAATAGTCAGGGATCCCCGACGTATGAGTCAATAGCTGATGGATTGTAACTTTTGAGGATATGTAAGGTAGGTCGAATGTCTGAAACGAATCAAGTGAAGTCGAAAAAGAGAGTCGATCTTGTTCGACTAACTGACAAATGGCGATTGCTGTGAACAGTTTGCAGCCGGAAGCGATTCCAAATCTCGTTTTGACTTCGTGTTGAATCTGTTCCGAGCGATTAGCATAGCCAAGGGGTTGATGAATGGACGTATCCGGGTTGGTGACGGAATAGACACCAGAGAATGTTTCGTCCAATGTGAGATGCGTGATGTTTTGCAAAAGAACCTCCAATTGTTGCGTCATCAAGTACTTCGACTATATCACGTCTAAATGGACTATCCATAAATTTACTCAATATTCAAAAAAACATTTACCAAATAACAGGAATTGAGACAGGTGTCTGACCTCGAACGTGGTACGATATGGGCGAACAGAGAGGAAGTGTATTCAATGACGCTATTCTTTTTAGGGATACTCGTTGGATGTTTGATTGCTTTGTGGCTACATAAGCGTCAACGGCCACATCCACAGACGCTTTCGTTCATGCATTTCGGGAACCAAACGAAAGATGTCATCTATATTTTTGAAACGAAACCAACGTGGCGTTTTCGGTATATCAGTCCTTCTTTAGATTTATATCTAGGGGAAGGGACCGTCATGCGTAGTTATTCGAATGCGCAGGAATGTTTCCGCAGAATCCATCCGGACGATCGACGATTGTTGCTAGACAAAGTATTGGGGCGCGTCGACTATGAAGAAGCAATTCTTCAGCGGTGGCGGACGAATGAAGGCACCTATGTATGGTTTGAAGAGTATACGACCCCAATCTATGAGAACGGTGAGATTGTGGCGGTGCAAGGTGTGATTCGGAACATCGAGGAGGCCATGACCGAGCGTGAGCGTCTTCTGTATGAAAGTCGTCATGACAGTTTGACAGGTGTCTTCAATCGTCGGGCGTTTGAAGAGACAATCGGTCAAGCTGAGGGGATGAGAAACGTCGGAATCATCGTCATCGACGTGAATGACTTGAAAGTCGTGAACGATCAAAAAGGACACTCTGCCGGTGACTGTTTGTTGAAGCGTGTCGGTAACCTCCTTCAAACCATCGAGTCCTCTGTCTATCGGATTGGAGGAGACGAGTTTGTCTTGTTTCTTCAGATGATGTCAAAAGAGGCATGCGAGAAGATGGTTCATGAGATTGAAACGACATGCCGGGAAGAGGAAATCTCAGTGGCCATCGGATTGGCTTGGGCATCTCATCCAGAATCAATCGAAGTACTCTGGCAAGAAGCAGATGACGCAATGTATGAACAAAAGCAGCAACAAAAAAGAGATCTTCTTGACGTTTAGTTCAAGAAAATCTCTTTTTCGTTAACTACTCGCTTCCTCTACTTCAGGTGATTCTTCACCTAAGTTATTGAGATAACGTTCATATCGCGCGAGTCCATAACGATAAGATGCCCAAATCAGAAGGGTCGTCACGGCAATGAGCCCAATCGTCAATGGAGCGAACCATCCGGAAACAATTCCATCCGCGTAGGCAAGTCCAATTGGTGAAAAGACGAGATAGACGAAAATCATCGAAGCGACAAGCAAGATTGAAGTCGATAACGCGTGACGCCATGGTTTGACTCGTCCGAGCTCGATTCGAATCGGATTCGCTTGGAGCATCGGTCGTACGCGAGCGAAGATGAGCATGATGGCCGTCTCGACGACGAAGAGGATACCGTAAATATGGATGAAGTTAATCCCGATTTCCACACCGAACCATTGGTCTGTTCCCCACACGAGGAAATAGTAAGCGATGACGTGGAAGAAAACGACGGTCTTCGCAGCAATCGGGGGAACTCGTTTGACGAGCATACCGATCAAGACGATGACAAGAATCGGAATGTTAAAGAAGCCTGTAAAACGTCGAATCAAATCCCATAGCCCATCTGGTGCATACATGAGATTCGGGGCGACAAAGAAAGAGACGAGCGCCACGAACGTGCCAAACCATTTGCTGACGCGAATCAAATCTTGGTCAGAGGCATTCGGCTTGAACTTTGGTTTATAAATATCGAGGACGAACAGCGTCGCGATACTATTTAACAGTGAGTTAAATGAACTGAACACGGCACCGAGTAAGACGGCAAGGAAAAAGCCCATGAGCCACATTGGAAGTAGCTCGGCAATCAAGCTCGGATACGCTAAATCGGCTTTCTCGACGTTCGATCCATACAAATGGAAGGCGATGACGCCAGGCAAGAGCATAAAAATGGGAACAAGTAGTTTTAAATAACCCGTAAAAAGTACTCCTTTTTGTCCCTCTGCCAAGTTTTTTGCGCCGAGAGCGCGTTGAATCACGTATTGATTGAGTGCCCAGTAGAACAAGTTCGCAAAAATCATCCCGGTGAAAATAGACAGGAACGGAACCGAGTCATTGGCTGAACCGATGGCGTTCAACTTTTCGGGATTTGTTGTTGCAATCGTCTTCATCCCGTCCAACAGATTCCCGTCACCTAGTGCGAGGAAGCCAAGCGTCGGAACGAGGAAGCCGATGATGATGAGACCAATCCCGTTTAGCGTGTCGGAAACGGCGACCGCGCGAAGCCCGCCGAAGATGGCGTAAATCGCCCCGATGATTCCGATGAACCAGACGACAATCCAAAGAGACTGTTCAAAACTGATGCCGAGAAGGGTAGGTACGTCGAATAGTTGGAGGACGGCCAATCCACCTGAGTACAGCATAGACGGAATCGTCACGCACATATAGCCGAGTAAAAACAGCAGGACGGTCAATCGACGAACGTCCTCGTCATAGCGTTGACTTAAAAATTCAGGGATGGTCGAGATCCCGATACCAAGAAAACGCGGTAGTAAAAAGAGCGCCATGATGATGGCAGCAATTCCAGCTGTGACTTCCCAAGCCATTGCCGACATGTTGCCGGCGAACGATTGACCGTTTAAACCGATCAATTGTTCAGCAGACAAGTTGGTCAAGAGGAGCGAACCTGCGATGAAGACGCCCGTCAATCCGCGACCGGCCAAGAAATAATCATCGGCACTTTCGACTTTTCCTCGCGTCATGCGATATGAGACGTAGGCGACGAGTGCCATGAACAAAGCACCAGTCACGAGTATGTAGAGTACTTGCTGAATCGTCATAGAATCCCCTCACTTCTTACTTATGTTATATAATCTATTTGTAGAAAATACCCTAAAGTGTAAGAAAGTAGTCCTCTTATCTTGATAGAATGATAAAAAGTCATGGGCTAGGCATAAATTAATAAAGTTCTCAATGTGATCGATTAGAAATTCAATAGGGCGAATCGGTGGGAGGAATCTCTTTGAGGAAATGGATGATTGGAATATTATCTGTTGCAGTGGTAGCAGGTTATGTCATGTTTAGCGAAATCCTGAAAGAAGGAAACACGAGTGATTTGGCTGTGACCGAAAGCTTCCGACACATAGACGATTTAGCTACACGCTCGCCGGTCGTCATCGTCGGTAAAGTCAGCAGTCACCCGAGATCTTTTGAATATCATTCGGTTACTTTCTTTGAATCAGATATTCACGTGCAGCGTGTCTATCGAGACGTGAGTCATGAACTCAAGCAAACCGATACGATCCCCCTCTTACAAAACGATATGGAAGAAGACCCGCTCGTCAGACGAGGAGAAAACGTTCTCTTGTATTTACAAAAATACGAGGGACCCGTGATTGAGAACGCGTATCGAATTGTCGGTCTACAACAAGGACATTTCAAAGTGAATCGGGCGGGAACATTGACTTCGGTAGGAGAATCCAATCTTTATCAAGAAAGCGGGCGAAGTGCTGACTTGAGTAAACTAGAGACATTATTGAACGACAATCCTTATATGGCAGAACACAACGACGTGATGACGGATGAAGACATTGAAGCTTTCAACGAGACCCAAGAACGTCTGTTAGAGGAATCTCAATGATATAACGAGTGAAAGCGGCGCTGACGAAATCAGCACCGCTTTTTCGTGTGAACTTTTATAAATGTCATAAAAACTGAAGCATGGATGTCGCGACCGTGAAATAGATGATGAGCCCTAAATTGTCCATCAGCGTCGTAATGAACGGTCCGGAGGCGACAGCAGGGTCTAACTTCAGGCGATTGATAAGAAGCGGGACAATCGTACCGATCATCGTGGCGACACTGAGTGCTGCAAAGATGGAGACCCCGACAATGAAGCCGATGAGCATGTTGTCATAAAGAATCGTGATGACCCCGAAGATGACAATCATACAAGCAATCCCTAAGATAATGCCCGTTCCGAGTTCGCGTCGAATCATCTTCATAACGTTCTTACGATTGATCGTGCCAAGCGCAATCGAACGAACAGCAACGACGAGTGACTGGGTGGCTGCGTTCCCGGCAGAACCCATGACAAGTGGCATGAAGACGGCGAGGAGCACAATCGTTTCAAGCGTGTCTTCGAAGCCACCGATTGTCGAGGCCGTGATCATCCCGAGAAACATGAGGCTGACAATCCATGGAGCACGTTTTTTCGCCGCCTCGAACGGACTCATGTTGATATCGGATGATCCCTTCGTCGCGGAAAGTTCTTCAAAGTCTTCCGTCGTTTCGCGCTCGATCACGTCTAACACATCATCGACCGTGATGATGCCGAGTAGCTTTTGCTGGTCGTCAATGACAGGAAGGGCCAATAAATCATACTTTTGGACAATCCGAGCCAAGTCTTCCTGGTCGGTCATGACGTTTGCCGAGATGACGCGAAAGCCCATGATGTCCTCGATTTTTGCATCGAGCGGCGCGACAATCAAATCACGTAAGGAGACGACACCAACAAGCTGGTGTGCTTGGTCGACCACATATAAGTAATAAATCGTCTCAGCGTCTGGTCCGAGTTCACGCAACTCTTCTAAAGTCAGTCCGACCGTCTTGTTCGCTTGAAGGACGACGAACTCGGTCGTCATGAGCGCTCCGGCCGTCTCTTCCGGATATTGCATCAAATCTTTGACTTCTTGTTCCTCGATATCGTCCATCTGCTCGAATAGTGTGTCCATGAACGCATCGGGTAGCTCCCGCATCAAATCAGCGGCGTTATCTGAATACATCTCATTTAAAATCCGGACAGCATACGGCTGAGGCGTTTCTTGGATGAATGAACACTGTTCATCTAACGTCAGTTTTTCAAAAAGGTCAGTAAACACTTCAGGTGAGATTGTTCGATATACGAACGCACGCTCATGCTGATCGAGTTCGATAAAATGATCGGCCTGTTCACCGGGGTGGAGGGAGAGGAAGAGGTCTTGAAAATCGACCGGGTCTCCCTTTTGAATCAATGTGCGAAGTGCCGCTTCATGTTCGTTGTATTCCATTTCTTCTATTTTCATTTGCTCACATCCTGATCTTTCGCATTTTTCAGCTTACTCTGCAGGTCTCAAAAAAAAGTTTTTCATGTTTTTTAGGAGGATTGTATTCATCATCCATACATCTCATTTCCCCTTGTCACGACTTCGATTTTTCATGCATTGTTTGTTCATTCACAAAGGTGAAGGTTTATACATAGCCATGTGGAATCACTAACAGGTGAACTGCCGGATTAGACATTCGTAAATTTGGTAAAGTGATAAGGTAAGGGTAGTCACACACCCGAATCACAAGGAGGAAGCGAGATGATCTCAATGACGAATCAACCGATTTCACAAGATACGACGCTGAAACATCCGATTCATGTGTATTCAGAAATTGGAGAATTAAAAACGGTATTACTGAAACGACCGGGAAGGGAATTAGAAAACCTCACCCCGGAATATTTAGAGCGCCTCTTGTTCGATGATATTCCCCATTTGCCGGTCATTCAAAAAGAGCACGACTATTTTGCGAGTGCGCTCCAAAATCGCGGTGTGGAAGTCCTTTATCTCGAAAAATTAATGGCTGAGACATTGTCGCTCCCTGGTGTGCGCGAAAAGTTTGTCGCGGATATCTTATCGGAGTCTAAATCAAATATCAACGGCTCTTATGAAACGTTAAAAGAATATTTACTGGATTTTGATAATGAGATGTTGATTGAAACGGTGATGGCCGGTATCCGAAAATCGGAGATCAAGCCGGAGAAACGCCGACATTTACACGAAATGATTGAAGATACGTACCCCTTCTTTTTAGATCCTATGCCAAACCTCTATTTCACACGAGATCCGGCCGCCGCAATCGGTCATGGTCTCTCCATCAACCGAATGAAAGAACCGGCACGTCGCCGTGAATCACTCTTCACGCAATATATTATGCGCTATCACCCACGCTTTGCGAAACATGATGTTCCGATTTGGTCAGACCGCGACTATCGATTTGCGATGGAGGGCGGGGACGAGCTTGTCTTATCGAAAGAAGTTGTCGCCATCGGCATCTCTGAACGAACGACCGCGCAAGGAATCGAGCGCGTCGCTCTCAATTTGCTCAAACATGGAGACAGCTTCAAAAAAGTAATTGCCATCGAAATTCCAAAATCACGCGCCTTCATGCATCTCGATACCGTCTTTACGATGGTCGACCATGATAAATTCACCATCCATCCGTTCATTCAAGGACCGGAAGGAAAGATGAATATTTTCGAACTTTCATTGAGTGCAGAAGGTGAATTGCAGATCACGCAGCACACCGATTTGTTGAAAGTGTTAAAAGACGTCCTCGGCTTACAGGAAGCGACGTTGATTCCTTGTGGAGGCGGCGACCCGATTGCAGCGGCGCGCGAACAGTGGAACGATGGATCGAATACGCTTGCCATCGCACCGGGTGTCGTGGTCACATATGACCGGAACTACGTCTCAAATGAACTGCTTCGTAAAGAAGGCGTCGAAGTGATTGAAATCATGTCGAGTGAACTATCGCGCGGACGTGGAGGTCCACGTTGCATGAGTTGTCCGATTATCCGCCAAGACATCTAAATATGATAAGGAGGAAGCAGTATGTCTACAACGTTCAATTTTGATTTGAAAGGTCGTCACTTTTTATCGTTAAACGAGTTTTCTGGTGAAGAAATCAATTATTTGATCGATTTGTCTGCTGCATTCAAACGTCAAAAGAAACAAGGCATCCCACATCGGATTTGTGAAGGGAAAAACATCGCTCTTCTTTTCGAAAAACCATCGACGCGGACGCGTTGTGCGTTCACGGTCGCCGCAATCGACTTAGGGATGCATCCTGAATATTTAGGCAAAAATGATATCCAGTTCGGGAAGAAAGAGTCGGTACGCGATACGGCTATCGTCCTCGGGCGCATGTTTGACGGCATTCAATTCCGAGGGTTCGCCCATGAGACGGTAGAAGGTCTGGCGAAAGATGCAGGGGTGCCGGTTTGGAACGGATTGACCGACCTCTATCATCCGACACAAATCTTGGCCGACTTCTTGACGGTGAAAGAACAAAAAGGAGAATTGGCCGGAATCAAATTCGTGTACGTCGGCGACGGCCGGAACAACATGGGGAACACGCTATTGATCGGTGGCGCAAAAGTAGGGATGGATATGCGGATTTGCGCACCGAAATCACTTTGGCCATCTGACGAAATCGTCAATTATGCGAAATCGGTTGCTGCTGAAACAGGCGCCGTCATCACGTTGACGGAGAGCATTGAAGAAGCGATGGATCAGGCGGACGTCGTCTACACGGATGTATGGGTGTCGATGGGCGAAGAGGCGGCTTTCGCAGAACGGATCGAACTGTTGCGACCATATCAAGTGAACATGGATATGCTTCAAAAGAGCGGCAACCCGGACATCATGTTTTTACACTGCCTCCCTGCCTTCCACGACTTAGAGACAGAGGTCGGGCGGTCGATTCATGAACAGTACGGATTGACGGAAATGGAAGTGACTGATGAGGTGTTCCGCAGTCGTCACTCGTTCGTATTTGATGAAGCGGAAAACCGGATGCATACGATTAAGGCGGTAATGGCGGCAACGCTCACGGAGACACGCGAATGGCTTGAACGTTGACGGGGAGGGGGACTTCCCCTCCCGTTTCAAAATAAGCGAAAGGGATGAGTAGAATGTCTACGAAGTTGGAGCATGACTCAGGTGGTTCGGCTGGAGTACATCCTGACAAGCAAGACAAGCGATTAGGTCTCGGAGCGTTGACGGCACTTGTCGTCGGATCGATGATTGGCGGTGGCGCCTTCAACTTGGCCGCCGATTTAGCGCAAGGCGCGAACGCGGGTGCCATTCTCATCGGGTGGGTCATCACCGGAATCGGGATCATCGCACTCGGTCTCAGTTTTCAAAACTTGACGATGCGTCGCCCTGATTTGGACGGTGGTGTCTATAGCTATGCCCGTGCCGGTTTCGGTTCGTTCGTCGGATTCAACTCGGCCTGGGGATACTGGTTATCTGCCTGGCTCGGAAACGTGGCGTATGCCACACTGCTGTTCAGTTCGGTCGGCTATTTCTTCCCGATTTTTGAAGGGGGACAAAATATTGCCTCCATCGTCGGAGCCTCCATCATGCTGTGGCTCGTACACACGCTCATTCTTCGTGGGGTGCATGAGGCTTCGATGATCAACATCGTCACCACGATTGCCAAGCTCGTTCCGATTTTTGCATTCATTACGATTACGTTGTTCTTCTTCAATCTCGAAAACTTCACCTTCGATTTTTGGGGACAAGGCGGCTTCTCATGGGGAAGTGTTCGCGACCAGGTCGTCTCGACGATGCTCGTCACGCTGTGGGTATTCATCGGCGTCGAAGGGGCGGTTGTTCTCTCGGGTCGTGCCCGGAAGCGCTCTGACGTCGGAAAGGCAACTGTCATCGGATTGCTCGGTACACTCGTCATCTATTTACTCATCTCCATCATGTCACTCGGCCTCATGACACCGGAAAACGTGGCGAACGCCTCGCAACCGGCGATGGCTTACTTGCTCGAGTCAGCAGTCGGTCCTTGGGGCGCGATGCTCATCAACGGTGGACTCGTCATCTCCGTACTCGGGGCATGGCTCGGTTGGACGCTTCTCGCGGCTGAAATTCCGTTCGTTGCTGCGAAAGACGGCGTGTTCCCGAAATGGTTCACGAAAGAGAATAAAAATCAGGCACCTGTCAACGCACTTTGGTTAACAAACGGATTGATTCAGCTCTTCCTCTTCACCTTCTTGATTTCAGATGCCGCCTATAATTTTGCGTTCTCCCTCGCTTCCAGTGCCATTTTGATCCCGTATGTATTCTCGGCATTTTACCAAGTGAAGGTATCGAAAAATGGAATCGGTTATAGCACCGGTGAACGGAGAACACGCGATTTGACGATTGGATTGGTCGCTTCCATTTACGGATTGTGGCTCATCTATGCGGCAGGAATCGATTATTTACTGCTCACGACCCTTCTATACGCACCAGGAACACTTCTCTACATGAAAGCGCAACGTGAAAATGGCATCAAGTCACTCAACAAAACGGAATGGTTGGTCGCCGGAGTGTTGACCGCACTCGCCATTTTCGCAGTCGTACGCATACTATCTGGTAATATCTCAGTCATCTGATCGGGGGTATCGATATGGAGAAAAAACGTGTGGTCATCGCCCTAGGCGGAAATGCGATTCAACAAGGTAAAGATGCGACAGCGGAAGCACAAATGCGAGCGGTCGAGGCGACGGCAGAATCTCTCGCAGCACTGATTGCAGAAGGGATCGACGTCATCATCACACACGGGAACGGTCCGCAAGTGGGAAATTTAATGTTACAACAAGCCGCATCAGACAGTCCGGCTACGCCGGCGATGCCCCTTGATGTATGTGGTGCGATGACGCAAGGAATGATTGGATACTGGTTTGAAAATGCGCTGACGAAAGCACTGCGTGCGCGCGGTCTTGAACGAGATGTGGCTTCGCTCGTCACACGAAGCGTGGTCGATCCGAATGATAGTGCGTTTCATCATCCATCGAAACCGATCGGTCCGTTTTATACGGAAGAAGAGGCACTTCATCTCGAACGGACGACGGGTTACGTCTTCAAAGAAGATGCAGGTCGTGGATACCGTCGTGTCGTCCCGAGCCCAGTCCCGATGAAAATCGCGGAACACGCCGTCATCCGAACGCTCGTTGAAGCGGGGCATATCGTCGTCGCTTCCGGTGGCGGTGGTATTCCGGTCATGGAGACGACTGAAGGGTATGTCGGAATCGAGGCGGTCATCGATAAAGACTTTGCGGCTGCGAAACTCGCGGACCTCGTCAACGCAGACGTATTGCTCATCCTGACTGCGGTCGAACATGTGTATGTCAACTTCGGGAAGCCAGATGAGACGGCGCTCCAAGAGACCTCAAAGGAACAGATGGAGACGTATATCGCCGAAGGACAGTTCGCTCCGGGTAGCATGTTACCAAAAGTAAGAGCGGCACTACAGTTCGCAGAATCCGGCACGAACCGGATCGCCATCATCACGTCACTCGACCAGGCGCTAGCTGCCATTTATGGGGATGCCGGAACACGCGTCCGTTTGGCTCCATCCCTCCAACAATAAGAATGTGTCGCAAACGTGAAACGTTTGCGACTTTTTGTTTTCTGTCCCGATTCAAGGGGAAGGAATGTTGTATGCCAAAAATGAGATTGCTATCATATTCAGTGTAAACGTTTGCACTAATTTCAGGAAGGAAGTGACGGAGAGCGGAAACGCTCGAGTTTATGCGCCTATTCGAAGAAAATCATGTATATCAGTCGTGGATGAGACCGAAAGCAAGAGAAGAGGCAATCGTGCAAGGAAGCTGTTATCGTTTTACCGTATTGACGAGTCAGTTAATTCGGATGGAGTATGCAGAAGACGGGATTTTTGAAGACCGTGCCACCCAAGTGGCGTGGAATCGAGAATTTGACGTTCCACAGTTCCGAGTGATCGAAGACGAGGCAGAGCTCCAAATCATCACGGAACACGTTCACTTATACTATACGAAAGGACCGTTCGCACCGAACACGCTCTATGTGGACGTGAAAGGGAACTTCAGTACGTATTACAGCCGCTACATGTTCAACGGTCCCGAGCGGACGCTGAAAGGAACGGCGCGGACGCTCGACCATGTGGACGGGGCGACGGAATTAGAAGAAGGAATTCTCTCCAAACAAGGATATGCGATCATTGATGATTCGTCCTCGTTTTTGATGACAGATGACCGCTTCGTCGAGCCGAGACGAAAAGGGATTCATGATATTTACTACTTCGGATATGGTCATGACTATAAACAGGCACTTCGAGACTTTTACACGTTGACGGGGCCGACGCCGATGCTTCCTCGTAAAGCGCTCGGAAACTGGTGGAGCCGCTATTGGCGATACGACGAAAAAGAGTATAAGGCGTTGATGCGCCGCTTCAAATCCGAAGACGTCCCGTTCTCGGTCAGCGTCATCGATATGGACTGGCACGTGACAGACATCCCGGAAGAGTATGGGAGTGGCTGGACGGGCTATTCGTGGAATAAAAACTTATTCCCTGAACCGAAGCGATTCCTCAAATGGTTAAAAGACGAGGGGATGATGGTGACGTTGAACTTACACCCCGCTGACGGGGTCCGTGCGTTTGAAGACCAGTATGCGGCGATGGCTGAGGCGATGGGCGTCGATCCGGAATCGGGTGACCGAATCCCTTTCGATTTTTCGGACAAGCGATTCATTCAAGCGTATTTCGAACAGATGCATCACCCGCATGAAGCAGACGGCGTTGATTTTTGGTGGATCGACTGGCAACAAGGGTCGACGTCGAAGATGGAAGGACTCGATCCGTTATGGATGTTGAATCATTATCACGCCATCGACATCGCTCGTGACGGCAAACGCCCCCTCATTTTTTCTCGTTACGCAGGACCAGGGAGCCACCGTTACCCGGTCGGCTTCTCAGGGGACACGATCATCTCGTGGGCATCGCTCGCATTCCAGCCGTATTTCACGGCAACAGCGACGAACATTGGTTATGGATGGTGGAGTCATGACATCGGAGGGCATCATCGTGGTAAAAAAGACGATGAGCTCGCGGCGCGTTGGGTCGCATACGGAGTGTTCAGTCCAATAATGCGCCTCCACTCGACGTTCAGCACGTTCAACGGAAAAGAGCCTTGGCGTTTCGGAATCGAAGCCGAACAGTCAATGAAGCGATTCTTACGCCTGCGTCATCAACTCATTCCTTATTTGTATACGATGAACTATCGGAACCATGCAGAAGCGTTGCCACTCGTGTTACCGATGTATATCGAACATCCCGATGATGAAGCGGCTTATCAGGTGCCGAATCAGTTTTATTTCGGAAGTGAACTCATCGTCTCCCCGATTGTCACACCAATGGACCGACAGCTCCATGTCGCGGGTGCGAACGTGTGGTTGCCGAAAGGGCAATGGTTCGATTTCTTTACAGGACATCGTTATGAAGGCGACAAGTCGATTCGTGTGTTCCGTGGACTCGAAGGGCAACCGGTCTTCGCCAAAGCGGGTGCCATCATTCCAATGATGCCGCATGAACCGCATGCGAACGAAACGGGGAACCCGAGCGAGCTAGAAGTACTCGTCTTTCCAGGTGCCTCGAACACGTTCACGATGTACGAAGATGACGGGGAAAGCCGGGATTATGAGACGGGGGCGTCACTCGAAACGACGTTCACACTCGATTGGGAAGCGCGTACGCTCCACATCGAGACGTCAGGTGATTTGACACTCGTCCCGGCGAATCGAACGTTGACGATTCTAGTCCGTGGGGTCGTCGGAGAAGGGGACTATGATGCGGAGACGCAGACGTTACACATCCCACTCGGTGAATGGAAACAGGAGCAGACCGTGACGCTGCCGGTCGATGTGACACAAAACGCACATCGACTCGACCGTCTCTATCGCTTCTTAGATCGCGCTGAAATCGCTTATGACTTGAAAGATCGTCTATATCAGATGGCGACCACGAAGACGCGTCTCGAGGCATGGCTGTTTGACCTCCATGCGTTAGAACTCGATCGTGATTTACAGGACGCGCTATTGGAACTGATGTTGGACTGAAAAAGGGGGGAGACCCCCTTTTGTCATGTCAGAAAACTGTCGGATTTAGAAAGCGTTTTCATTGAAAATCCCATTATACTGAAGATAGAAGAATAGAAATGAGGGGATGAACATGCGACACATGTGGACGATTGACGATTTACGGCAGTTGACGCTGTTTGCGACATGTCCAAGTCGAGCACTTGAACAGTTGATTCCGCACGTCTATTGCCGGACGTATCGGAAAGGACAACTGTTGTTCATGGAAGGGGACCCGCGGGAGCGTGTGTATTTCTTGATGAGCGGTTATATCAAACTCGAACGGATGAACGAGAATGCGACCCATCATTACGCCGATTACGTGAAACCGAAACAATTTTTCCCATACAACGGTTTATTCACAGGGGAAGACTATCGGCATACAGCTGAAGCGGTGACGGACATTGAGGTCATCTACATCCCGACAGATCGCTTTGAGCGGTTCGTGTCCACGCAGTCGAGCATGCTGCTCTATATCATTGGCCAGATGAATCGTATTCTTGATTTGCATGAAAGGCGTGTCCAAGAAATCATCACACCGAGTGCGAAAGAGCGTGTCATCAATACGCTCCATTTCTTAATTGAAGATTTAGGGGAACCGGACGAACAAGGTGTCCGTGTCCGATGCCCATTCACCGCAATCGAACTTTCTCGTCTGTCCGGTACGTCCCGGGAGACGGTTTCGACGATTTTAGCGAAGCTTCGAAAAGAAGAGATCCTTCGTATCGACGCCCATCAACTTGTGATCGGGCATCCTGAATATTTTGAGCAAGACATCGACTGACGCCACTCGGATGAGGGCGTCTTTTACATGTTCGAACGAGCGGGGCGTTCGCTTCAACACGTGGCATATTGTATAATTAGTGATGAATCTCACAAAGCAATGGAATTGTAAATAGAGAAAGGATGAATGCAGTGAAACGACTGCAAGCCCTTGCTTTCGCCGAAAGGGGTCACATCATCGGACTCGTGTTATCCGCGGTCATGATTGGACTATCGATTTTGGCGCAAGCGTATTTAATCGTCGACATCGTCGACCGAATCTTTTTAAAGGATGAATCATTCGAAGCCATCCTTCCGGCTTTACTATGGCTCGTCGTTGCTTTACTGGCACGAGCGCTTTTTGGATACGTGTCGGGACGCATCGGTGCGAGTTTATCCGAAAAGGCGAAACAGACGTTACGCCTTCAACTGTTGGAGCGGTACGCCACGAGTCCGGTCGAGTCATCTTTGACAGGACAATCAGGTAAAAAGGTCAGTGTGTTCATGGATGCTGTCGACGAGGTCGACGCGTACTTCAGTCAATATTGGCCGCAAGTCATCCAAACGTCGATCATCCCGCTCCTCATTTTGGTCGTCGTCTTCAGCCAACACTGGATTTCAGGAGTCATCATGATGGTCACGGCACCGTTCATTCCGCTGTTCTTCATCATCATCGGGATTGCGACTCAGAAAAAATCAGAAGAACAGATGGAGAAGATGAATCAGTTTTCCGGTAAATTTTTAGATGTCTTACAAGGATTGACGACGCTCAAGCTTTACAATCGCACGGAGCAAGAAGCGAAGGCGATTGAGAAGAGCAGCCTCGACTTTCGGGATGCGACGATGGTCGTTTTGAAGACGGCGTTCTTATCAGGACTTATGCTCGAGTTCATCTCGATGCTCAGTACCGGAGTCGTCGCGTTAGAAGTCGCATTGCAGATGGTCGTGTGGCAAAACCTCACGTTCTTCTCTGGTTTTTTGATTCTCGTATTGGCGCCAGAGTATTATTTAGCGATTAAAGATTTAGGAAGTGCCTTCCATACGGGACGTGGAAGTATGGGTGCGGCCGACCGAATCTTTGAGGTATTAGACGCCCCCGATGACCGCATCGAATGGGGAACGAAGTCACTGGGTTCACGAACACCAAACCTTGAACTCGAAGACGTCTCCTTCGAATATGCAGGCGGACGCTTTGCGCTTCAACCGTTGAGCGGTCGGATTCCGTCCGGCACTCACCTGGCCTTGGTCGGTGCGAGTGGTTCCGGGAAGACGACAGTACTGAATGTCATCTCCGGACTGCTACAGGTGAAATCGGGACGTGTCCTCGTGGATGGTGAACCTCTTCAGTCGTTTGACGAGTCTGCCTGGTACGGAAATATTGCCTATATCTCACAAAACCCTTATCTATTCGCCGGCACACTTGCCGATAACATCGCCTTAGGCGAAGAGGCCGATGAGCTTGCGTTACGGGAAGCAGCCGATGCGGCAGGACTGTCTGAGGTGATCGATCAATTACCGAACGGGATCTGGACGGAGCTTGGAGAAGGTGGATTTGGTCTATCGGGTGGAGAACGACAACGTCTCGCACTCGCCCGTGCCTTCTTTAAACGACCTGGTATCCTCTTATTCGATGAGCCGACGACCGGTCTCGATTTGAAGACCGAACAGATTGTGAGACGTTCGATTGCTGAGTTGTCGAAAGAGGCAACGTTGATCACGGTGGCTCATCGCCTGCATACAATCAAAGAGGCGGATACCATCTGGTTTATGGAGGACGGGCAACGGATTGCGGAAGGCACACATGACGCGTTGCTCGCCGTCCCAGAGTATGCGGAACTGTTTGCGCTTCAGAAAGGGGTGAGCCGATGAACTCGCTTTGGACGATTACAAAATGGATGATGCGCGAGAAGAAAGATATCCTTCTCTCCATCTTCTTTGGATATGCAGCCGGGATTGCGGCGGTCGCCCTGTTTGCAGCAAGCGGATACCTCGTCTCAAGGGCAGGGCTTGTTCCGCCACTGTATGCGCTCATGGTACCCGTCGTTCTCATCAAACTGTTCGGGGTCATTCGGGCAGGAAGTCGTTATCGGGAGCGCCTCGCGTCACACCGGGCAACGTTTACGATATTGAGCGAGCTGCGTGTCCGCTTTTATCGACAACTTGAACCGCTCGTCCCCTCGATTTTTGCAAAATATCGGAGTGGGGATTTGCTTGCACGTGTCGTCGGAGATGTGGAGAGCCTACAAAACTATTTTCTCCGCGTATTCTATCCGCCAATCATACTCGTGCTCGTGTTCTTGAGTACGATCTTCTTTGTGACGTTCTTCTCGTTCGCGGTCAGTCTATGGATCTTACTCGGTGTGCTCGTCACCGGATTTTTGATCCCACTCGGATTTGCTCGGATTCGCGCTCGTCATGACGAGACGATTCGTGCATTGCGCGGGGATGTATCGATTCAATTGACCGAGATGATGTACGGATATCGAGATTTAAAACTACATCATCAACTCGATCGTACGAAGCAAGCTGTCTATGCGCGTAGCGAACGCTACATGGAAGCGGAGCGGAAAGATACGACGAATCAATTTTTCAACTCCGCGCTCGTCGTCGCCGCCTCTTTACTCGTCTCATGGGGCGTCTTGGCAATCGGTGCCTATCAAGTCGTAGATGGAGATTTGAACGGGCTCTTCTTGGCGATGCTCATCATGATGTCGCTCACAGCGTTTGAGAACACGACACCGATGGCTGTGTTCCCGGGACACTTTGCAGACAGCAAACAAGCCGCTGATCGATTGTTTGAAGTGATGGAGCCGAGCGAAACGATTGAGGCGCTCGAAGCGAAACGTCAGGATGTGACGTTCACGGCATCGCCATCCATCTCATTTGAGCATGTTCGCTATCGCTATCCGGATACGTATCGGGACGTGATTGACGATGTGTCGTTACACATCCCGAGTGGTTCGAAGACGGTCATCGTCGGACCGAGCGGCTCCGGGAAGTCGACGTTGCTCCAACTGTTGTTGGCATTTGTCCGGACAGAAGACGGGACGATCCGACTCGATCAAGACAACTTGAATGACATGAAACAGACTTCGATCTGGCAACATGCGAGTGTCGTCTTGCAAGACAATCACTTCTTTTACGGGACCGTACGGGAGAACCTGGCACTAGCCGGTGACTTTACCGATGAGGAGATGCTTGTGGCGCTCGAACGTGTCCGTTTATCGTTTTCACTCGATGAGCCGGTCCTTGAAAAAGGGGCGAACTTGTCAGGTGGGGAACGTCAACGGTTAGCGATTGCGCGAGCCCTTCTTAAAAACGGGCTGATCTGGTTGCTCGATGAACCTACTTCTGCGCTTGATGCAGGAACGGAAGCGCATGTCTTTTCTGAACTAGTGAATCAGGCCGGGGCAGGGACGCTCATCCTTGTCAGTCACCGCTTGACGGGACTCGAAGCCTTTGACCAAATCATCGTGATGGAAGCCGGACGAATCGTTGAAATTGGATCTTATGAGGAATTGATGATGAAACGTGGTATGTTTTACGAATTGAAACAAATCGAACAAGAAGTGTTCGCATAACAAAAAGACGAGCAGCCCCGTCGGTGGGCTGCTCGTCTTGTTTTTGGCAAATATGGGTGCAACAAATGGGGGTTGTCGCAGCAATGCTTTCAAAAAGAGTGTCGTGGAGGGGAATCCACGTGACGTGATGTGTTTGGGGAACGTGCACGTCAAGCTTTTAGGAAGCTACATCTAGAGTATAGTTGATAACGATTCTCATTGTCAACGAGAATAACGAAAAAAATATCCATACGTGCTAACACGTATGGATGGGGTCTCGAATCAGTTCGAGGGGACTCCTTTTTGAACCGTGAATCGAATGAGACTGAACAAGTATCTCGTGAAGAAGAGCGCGAACGCGTAAAATAGCGCGATGAACGGTGATTGGAGGTCGATCCCAGGAATGTTCATCAAAAACTCTAAGACGAGAATCGATAGCAAGAATACGTAAAGAGCAGCGTCTAAATAAAGTGGCATGAGACGACCACGTTGATGCCAAAACGTACGGATTAGTGGTGCGACGGTCATTCCGATAATCCGTTCAGCAAAACCGATACTAAGTACGGCAATCAAGAAAGATGGGGCGGTGTTAAATGCCACTAAATCTGAGAACACGAGTCCTGAAATGAGTAAGAGTGGGCCGATGACGATCATCATCGAGAGCGACGTACGGAAGAAAATCCATAAGTTTTGTTGAATCGAACGAATTCCCCCGAGTGCCGATTGTTGAAGCGTCTTCCCACGTTTATAGTCAATCGCGAACGAGCTGATAAACATAATTCCAAACAAAGATAACAAAACTGACATGAACGATGTTTCCCCTTTTCTGAATAAATCCTGATGTACCAATCTGAACCAAAGTCTAGCCTAGTTTAACGATTCGTTTCGAGAAAGTAAAGCGAGAAAACATGCTCAAGTGTGAAGTGTTCAATCCTTTAAGAAGCGAGGATGAATCGATTTCGTCCAGACTCTTTTGCGTGATATAGCGCTTCGTCTGCGTGCTTCAACACACTATCGATTTCAATATCGTTTGAATGGCAGGCTCCTAGCGAAACGGTGATGTGTAGCGTACCTGCACTCGTTTCAAACGGGAACGTCGAAACCTTTTCTCGGATAGATTCTGCGAGGCGAGACACTTCATCTCGCGTAGCGTGAGGCATGACGATTAAAAATTCTTCTCCACCGAAGCGACCGACCAGGTGCCGTTCTTCACTTTCGTTGACGAGCAGCATACCGAGTTCACGTAACACGTCATCGCCGACGTCGTGCCCGTACGTGTCATTCACCCGCTTGAAGTGATCAATATCGACTAAGATTAACGCATATTCTTCTGCCTCGACCGTCAAGTTAGCCATCGCTTCATTCAACAAACGACGGTTGGCAATTCCGGTGAGCGCATCAGTGCGCGCAAGCTGTTGTTGATGTTGGACGTTCTCAAAGTGACGGCGTAATTCGAGCAATAACCGATAGGCGGCACAAGCTCCACCATAAGACATTAACGTGTAGACAATCAGGACGGGATAGAACAGATTGAGCGGCAGTGCGGCATAGATGGCTGCTCCAAAAATGGCGATGCTGATTGTCGTGAATACAAGTAATGTCGGGCGTGTGTTATCCATACGTTTACGTAAAATGCTTGTCGCCCCAACTAATACAATCATTGTCGCGATGGCAAGGTAGAGACCGATCATGGCCCCATCTGTAAAAAGTAGGACAAGGAAGCGACCCGTCAATAAGATGACACCCGCGACGGCACCACTTACCCATCCGCCAAATAGAACGGCGAGTATGATTGGGATGTTACGCAAGTCGATGAGAACCCCTTCAAGAGGTAAGGCGTTCACTAACAACAAGATGGCAATCAGTCCGGTTTGTACACCGAGTAAAACTCTTCCCTTTAACGGAGACTGTGGTGTCAACCGAGGTCGATTACGGAACGGCAAAAAGGAAATCGTGAAGAGCGTGAATAAGATACACAGGTTGATAAAGAATGCATTGACGATTGTGAGCATCGAAGCTCCCCCTTACCCTGTATGGAAATATTTAGTTATAGTATAAATCATCTTGTCGGAAACAGGTAGGATTAACCTGCGACCAAAAATATAAGTTCTTCTGATTTAGAATTCAAGTCCAACTCCAATCATTCCTTTTCGGTTTCACAGACATGTTTCAACTTTTAGAACTTTCGTTATCGAAAATCGAAAGTTTGGTATGATAAGAGAAAAGGAGGACTGTCCGTGCGTTACTGGGATCATTTTAAGCGAGCGTTTATTCCGATTGCGCTCATTTTGATTGGATTAGCGATCTTTTATACTTTATCGGCTAGAGATAACATGGTGTTGACGCTTTTAGGGGCTGCGATTGTAGGAGTCATCTTATTTTTAGTGATGCGTCATGTGAACCAAGTCGAAGAAGACTAAAACGAGAACACATTTTGTGGTTCTCGTTTTTTGTTGTCTTGCGACTTTTTTGGGTACACTACAAAGTAAGGAGGGATTTTTTATGGCAAAAGCTACATTTGCGGGAGGCTGTTTTTGGTGCATGGTCAAACCGTTTCATAAATATGAGGGGGTCGAACGTGTCATTTCCGGCTACACGGGAGGACATGTCGACAACCCAACGTATCAACAAGTCTGTTCAGAGACGACGGGACATTTAGAGGCGGTCGAAATCACGTTCGATCCTGAGGTCATCTCGTATGAGGAGTTGCTTCGCATCTATTGGCGTCAAATCGACCCGACAGACGGCGGTGGACAATTTAATGATCGAGGCGAATCGTATCGTCCGGCAATTTTCTATCATTCAGAAGAACAACGGGACGCAGCGGAGCGCTCGAAACAAGAAGTAGAAGACTCAGGACGGTTTGATCGTCCGATTGAAGTCGACATTCGCCCTGCGAAAACGTTCTGGGAAGCGGAAGATTACCACCAGGACTACTATAAAAAGAATCCGTTCCGCTACGAAATGTACCGGGTCGGCTCGGGTCGCGCGAAATTCGTAAAAGAAGCATGGAGTGATCGGAAGAAGCAACAGGCACTCCGTGAGCGCTTGACGCCGATGCAATATAAAGTCACACAAGAAAACGGAACAGAGCCGCCGTTTAAAAACGAATACTGGGACGAAGAACGTGAAGGATTATACGTCGACATCGTTGATGGAACACCACTGTTCACATCTCACGATAAGTTCCAGTCAAACTGTGGATGGCCGAGCTTCTCGCGTCCGATCGAGGAGAAACGAGTCGACTTGAACATGGACACGACGCACCACATGGTCCGGACAGAAGTCCGTTCAAAACAAGGTGACAGTCACCTCGGTCACGTCTTTGATGATGGACCGAAAGAACTCGGTGGTTTACGCTATTGCATCAACTCGGCCGCTCTCCGATTCATTCCTGTAGAAGAGCTTGAAGAAGCTGGGTACGGGGAATATAAACACTTATTCAACAAGTGAAGGGGAGAGTTGTATGTTCACAGCCGTCAAACAACAAATTCGGTGCGAAACGATTGGGACCGTCCTTGATTTTTACGACCAGTCGATTCGACATCTTTCGGAAGAAGCGAGACAAGAGAAGTACGCCAAAATGAGTTCGAGCCCGTTCTCCTTCTTTCGAGGGAGCTCGCACTTGTTCTATTACGACTTTGCGAAAGTCCCCATCGCGTTTGACACGGGTCCCAACCATCCGACGTTCATTCAAGGAGACTTGCACTTTGAGAATTTCGGTGTGTTCGAGGACGGGGCCGGTACGATCATTTATGACGTAAACGACTTTGACGAGGCGTATATCGGTTCCTATCTGTTCGACTTGTTGCGGATGGCAGTCTCTGTCGATTTGTTCGCGGCCGAGTCGGGGTTTGACGGTAAAGCAGCCATTGAGGCATTTGCACGCTCGTATGCGGAGGCGATTGAGAAGCATGCGAAAGGAAAAAGTGAACATATTCAATTTACAAAAGAGAATACGTGTAAAGCCGTGAAGAAAGTCATTAAAAAAGCGGAGAAAAAGAAAGACGAATTTATGTCCGAACGGACGGAAGTACGGGACGAGGAACGTTATTTTTCAACGAGTGACGATTTGCTTGCCGTTTCGCCTGAAGTACGAGATAAAATCGAGGCGGGTTGGGGAGATTATTTATCTTCCTTGTCGGATGAGCATCGACATCACGCCGATCATTATGAAATCAAAGACATCGCCATCAAGCTGCAAAGCGGTACGGCCTCCATCGGTCTAGAGCGTTATTATATTTTGATTGAAGGGGCCGATCAAGAGCACGATGAAGATGTCATTTTAGAGATGAAACAGGCACAGTCGGCTGTCCCATCGCTGTTTCTGCCGACGCATCCGCTATTTGAGAATGGATTGTCGCACCAAGGGGCGCGTGTCGTTGCCGCGCAGCGGGCAATGGTTCATAGTCGTGACCCTTATCTCGGCTATTTGACGATTGATGGGAAAGAGTACTATGTCAGGCAGCGTTCGCCGTACAAACGAAAAGTGAAGGCGAAGCATATGAAAGACGAGACGTCACTCATTGAGACGTTGAAGGTGCAAGCACAAATCACAGCGAAAATTCACGCAAGGGCCGATGCAACGTCTAACGTGCTAGATTATACGGCGAGTGAACGAATTACGGCGGCCATCGGGGACTCCCCATCGTTATTCATCCGGCAGTTGTCGAGATGGGCCGATTTTTATGCAAATCAAGTTCGCTTTGATTACGATGCCTTTTTGAACTGGGTCGAATCAAGGAAACGTTGAGGACACTTGCGAATCGAAGGGGAAATCCTGCACAATGGAAGCGTAAAGGATGTGTAAGGATCATGATTACAGAACAACAAGTCATCGCCCAGATGCGTCAGGTGATGACACAAATTGAGTCGTCGACGGGCGAAGTGCAAAAGCGTCATTTGGCAAAGTTGATGGGCTTTTGCGAACTGCTGCTAGCGGAGACGTCTGAAGGGAAACCTGTCAGCGCGCCACAAATGACGACACCGGCGAGTGAGGGAAAACCTCCGCTTGATCGTCAGATGGCCGCTTTCCTCGGGATTCCCATGGAAGAAGACGAACAACCCAAATCCGATTCATTGCTCGATTTTTGAACCACATGTGATACACATGTGGTTTTTTTTGTGGATTCACATTCATTGACTTAAATACCATGGGGGGTATAATGGGTGTAAGAAATGAAAAGCAAATGGAGGCGTGAATATGTTGGATTTTCTTTTTGTAGCGGTCGTCATTGGAATCGTGTATTTTTGGTGGAGTCGTCGTAACAATGTCAAAACGGTCTCGACGGATGACTTGAAGCGTAGAATCGCAGAAGAGCGAAACATTCAATTGTTGGATGTACGTGAGCCGCATGAATACCGCGGGGGACATATCAAGCAGGCGAAAAACGTACCTTTATCCGGATTCGGTAATGCTCAAGCGAAATATCCGAAAGAAAAGGAGCGTCCTGTCTATGTCATCTGTCAGAGCGGGATGCGTAGCCAACGCGCTGCAGCGATGCTCAAGAGTGCCGGATATACCGACGTCTATTCAGTAAAAGGCGGAATGAACTTCTGGCGTGGATAATAGATGCGACTGAACGAATCGGTTCAGTCGTTTTTTTGTCACCACGTTTTCTCTTTTGCATTTTCGGGGATTCTGCTACGGTAAGGGAAGCAATTGAAAGAGAGGAGATTCATCTAATGGCAGTGATTTTATTTGATATCGATGGCACGTTAGTAGATACGACTGGACCGATGACGCAGGCGATTCATGAGGCGCTCGAGGAACTTCCTCACCTTCCGAAACCGAGTGAAGAGGCGGTCCGTTCAGGATATGGCTTGGCAGGTAACGCGTTTTGGGAGCATGTCATCCCGGAAGCGACGCTCGAAGAAATTCGTCTCATTCGTAGATTGCGTCACACGACGCTCGAGAAGACGATGGAAGGGCAAAACGTCTTATTCGATGGCATTCGTGACATGTTGGAGACGCTTCACGAACAAGGTCATACGTTGACGACGGCGAGCAACTGCGGCGTCCATTACATGAACTTGATTTTAGATACGCAACAGATTCGCTCCTACATGACGGCACCGGAATGCTTGGAGTCTGTCAGTGGCGAAAAGAAAGCGGATATTCTGACAGCGCACCGTGTCCGTCACGGTGAGGCAGACTATATTATGGTCGGCGATCGCAAATCGGATGTCGAGGCAGCACGGGCACATGATTTCCCAGTCGTTTTGACAGGGTTCGGATTTGGAAATGAAGAAGAGTGGGCGCTTGCGGATCACGTCATCAAATCGCCGAACGATTTAGTCGAATGGGTCAACCGATAAGAAAAAGCTTGTCGCACATGCGACAAGCCTTTTTGTATGCCTATACTTACAACCCGAGTGAGATGTATTTGACTTCTAAAAATTCTTCGATGCCGTGGTGACCACCTTCACGCCCGAGTCCACTTTCTTTCCATCCACCGAACGGCGCTTGAGGAGTTGACGGAAGACCATCATTCACACCAACGATTCCATACTCTAACGACTCTGCTAAATAGACCGCTTCGTTGATGTCTTGCGTGAATAGATAAGCGGCTAAGCCGAACGGTGTATTATTTGCTCGTTTGATTACTTCTTCGAGTGAATCGAATGTCGCGATTGGGGCAACCGGACCAAATGTCTCTTCATTCATGCAGAGCATGTCTTCATTCGCGTAACGGATGACTGCCGGACGAATGAATAAACCGTCCAATACTTCACCACCGTATACTTCACCACCGCGAATTTGAGCGTCCTCGATATGCTTTTCGACTTTACTGAGCGCATCGTCGTCGATGAGCGGACCGATGTCGACTCCTTCCTCTAGCCCGTTCCCGACTTTCAGCGCTTCGACCTCTTTGATGAAACGCTCCGAGAATTCATCGACGACGGCACGTTCGACGTAAATTCGGTTCGCACAGACGCACGTCTGCCCACCGTTACGGAACTTCGTGGCGACCGCTTGCGGGACGGCTTTATCTAAGTCAGCTTTGGCCGTGACGATGAGCGGGGCGTGCCCTCCGAGCTCAAGGGAAATCTTTTTCATCGTGTCCGCAGCGTCACGCATGAGCATCTTCCCGACTTCTGTCGACCCGGTGAACGTCAATTTTCGTACCCGCTTGTCTTGTTGCCACGCTTTGACGATATCAGACGCTTGCCCTGTCACGAGGTTGATGACTCCTTTTGGGAAGCCTGCCTTTTCGGCTAATTTGATTAATTCGATTGCCGTCAACGGAGTCGCCGATGCGGGTTTCATGACAACCGTACAGCCGGCAGCAAGCGCTGGTGCGACTTTCCGCGTAATCATGGCAGCCGGGAAGTTCCAAGGTGTGATGGCGGCGATGACGCCGACCGGTTGCTTGATGGCGAAGATTCGCTTCTTGTTCGAAGAGGCGGGAATCGTCTCTCCGTACACGCGTCGTCCTTCTGCCGCATACCAGTCGATAAAGCCGTTCGCATAGTTGATTTCACCGATGGCTTCTTTCAGGGGCTTTCCTTGCTCCTCGACCATCGTCCGGGCAAGTTCTTCTGTATGTTCTGCGATCAAACGATGCCACTCATTCAGTAGAGCCCCTCGTTCGTCCGCCGTCTTCTGTTGCCATTCCTGTAGCGCTTCATGCGCCGCATCGACAGCTTGTGTCGCTTCGGCGGTATCACTTTTCGTCACAACGGCCATCACATTTCCTGTGGCCGGGTTGCGTACCTCGATTGTCTGTTCCGTCTCTGTCCATTCCCCGTTAATGAAGTTTTTCTCTTCTCGCATCTTGATTTCCCCTTTCCAAAAAGTGCACAGTTAATTAGAGGATACCCGTTTTTCTGAAACGCACACAATTTTCCAAAAAATGAGGGGATACTATGTGGATCATCATCGTCGGCTATCTAGTCGGTAGTCTGCTCGGGGGAAGACTTTATGGGTTGTTAAGTGGTCATGATTTAGCGACATCTGGTTCAAACAATACCGGTGCCCGCAATGCGCATCGCATCGGAGGGGTGAAGGCGTTTTTGATCGTATATGGATTTGACGTGCTGAAGACGATACTTGTCCTCCAGGTGAGCGGACCGTATTTTTGGCAGACGGCACTAGCGCTCACGCTCGGTCATATTTATCCGTTTTGGCGAATCCGCGCAGGCGGGAAGGGATATGCCGTTTTTTCTGGAATCATATGGGCATACGACCCGTGGTGGTTTATCGGTGGTCTCTTGATTCTATTACTTTTGATTAAAGTGACGGGTAATTCACGTGAGACCGGCCTCATCATGCTCGTCCTACTTCCGTTGGCTGCACTTGGAAGTATCGGAAATATCATCTGGGCCACACTCATTGCCATCGTGATTGTCTATCATCATGTGAAGGAGGGGAAAGCATGATTGTTTATCGAAAAGCCGGTTCATCTGATTTTGACGCCATTCATCGATTAAATTATGAAACGTTCGTCGAAGAGATTCCGCAACATCCGCCGAATCTAGAACGTCGACTCGTCGACAAGTTTCATGAAGAGAATACATATTGGATTGGGGAAGCGGGCGGTGAAGTGGTCGCCATGTGCGCGCTACGTGGCGAACGACCTTTTTCGTTAGAACAAAAAGGGGTGTGTGTTCCTGACGGGGATTGGCTCGAGATTCGTCTGCTTGCTGTGAAGAAAGCGTATCGGCGCAATCGTACGTTCGCCGGATTGATGCGAGCAGTCATTGGAGATGCGACAGAACGTGAAGTCGACGGTATCGTCATCAGCGGAACGACGCGTGAACAAGTGCTCTATCACCGATTCGGATTTGTCCCATTTGCGGATCCAATCGGTCCTGAGGAAGCGCGATATGTGCCGATGGTGTTAACGCGTTCAGCATTTTATGAATCAAAGTCAGCATCGACGCTTCGGCCAAAGAGTTTGCTTGCAGGTCCTGTCGAATGCTCGGAGCGTGTAAGGGCGAGACTCTCGAGACAGCCGCTCCCACACCGTTCAAACGAGACGAGCCGCATGCTCAAATCCATTCAGCAACAATTGACGCAACGAGTCGGACTTCCTTACGTCTATACGCTCTTAGGAAGCGGCACGGTTGCCAATGATGCGGTCGCTTCACGCTTGAGTGGACACGGTGTCATTTTATGCGCCGGTGAATTCGGAGAACGTCTTATGGATCATGCATCCCGCGCTGGTCTCTCGTTTGACGTCATTCAAGCGGACCGGAAAGGGAAGTGGGATGTTTCTGAACTTGAACGCATTAAACCAGACTGGGTGTGGACGGTGCATTGTGAGACATCCTTAGGAATTTTAATCGATCTCACCCCACTTCATGCGTGGCAAGGTGTCGTTGCCGTCGATGCGATTAGTGCTGTTGGGACACTCGTCTATGACTATTCCTTTGCTGATTTTGTGACCTTCTCCTCAGGAAAGGCGCTACGGAACGCCCCAGGTCTCGCGTTCGTTGCCATGAGAGGGCGAGCAGAAGCGTTACGAGACGTGCCTCGCTACTTAGACTTATCCCTCTATCAACCGATTGCTTTCACCCAATCCGAACCGCTCCTTTCGGCGATGGCGATTGCATTGGATGAACTGACGGAAGCGGAAGTCGCGTCGCACGAAGAGAAGATGATCGTCCTGATCAACTCACTCTGTGAGAACGGCTTACAGATCGAGCTGAATCCTGCCCAGTCACCCGGTATCATCACGATCCCGGTCCCATTCGGACAGTCTTCAATCGAGCTCGGTCGACAGTTGTCGTATCAAGGTTATCTCGTGCAATACGAGAGTGAATATTTGAAGCGAGCGAACGTCATCCAAGTATCGACGATGGGCTGGACGACACCTCGCATGATGCGTGACGTCGGTGCTTATATTGCCGAGTGGATGCGACAAAAAACCGCCACTCCTGAGAGTGACGGTTCGCTCAAACTCGAAAATCCTGACGTGCCAAGTGACGAATTTTTCGTCCGAGGCGTCTCCAATTGAAGTAAGCCAGTACGGAGACGACGCCGCCCGACCAGAACAGCCATTCATCTGGTCGAATATAGCCGAGTAGTCCGACGAGCAACCCGAGCAAGATGACGATGGCATTGAACGTCTGGCGGTGCAACAGTTCTTTTGATTCCAAGTTGCGTTGGAACATCGCTTGCTCCGACAGGCGTTTTCGCGTCGGTTCTTTTAAGTAATTGTCGAGAAGCGGCGGGACGTTCAATAACTTCTTCGCGTAGTTGATCCCGGTCTTCACATATCGGTTTTGAAGCGTTGTCCCGTCTTCCTCGAGCCATTCGATGACAATCGGTTTACCGAGTGTGAACAGGTCGATTTTCGGGTCGAGGATTTGCAGGATGCCGAGCAAGGTCGAGGCGGCTCGCCCGAAGAAGGCAAATTCCGCCGGGAGTTGAATCGGTTCGTTTTTGACGAGCAACTGAATATCCTGTAATACTTTCTCGATCAACCTTGTATCGACCGTATCGATATCGGTCTCCAAATAAAACGTCACGGCCTTTTCGAGTGCTTGGCGAATGTTTTGTTTGTTCGCCGTCGGTAACAGGAATCGTAAATCTTCGAGTCCATCGACGATACTGTCATAGTCGAGCGAGATGAACGCCTGTAGAATGTTTCGAATCGTCGCCATGTCATGTGCCGTCGTCTGTCCGACCATACCGAAGTCGAGTAAGATGATGGTGCCGTCTGCCCGGATTTGGACGTTTCCGGGGTGTGGGTCGGCATGGAACTGTCCACCGAACAACAACTGTTCGGCGGCGAGCGTGAACAACCGTTCGGCTAGTGCGGAGCGATCAATGTCATTTTCTTTCAAGAAGGCGAGGTCGGTGATGCGTCGTGCATCGACCCAGTCCATCGTCAAGACACGGTTCGTACAGAGATGCTCGTGATAATCCGGGATATAAACGTCCGGATTATCAGCATATTTTGCTTTAAAATAGAGAGCATTTTTTAATTCGGTTTGAAAATTTAGTTCATCCCCGATGACAAAAATCATTTGGCGATATAAGCTATCTAAGTCGGTCGATTTAGCGAGGGATGTCCGCTTCAACATCGACGTGACAATTCGCATAGCACGGAAGTCCGTACGAATAATTTTTTCGATATTCGGACGTTGAATTTTGATGGCGACCCGTTTCCCGTTTTCGAGCAATGTGGCGCCGTATACTTCCCCGATCGAGGCGGAGGCGACGGCATCGATTCCGACGTCTTTGACGACTTGCGAGTAAGGAACGCCCCATTCAGCCTCTAGAATCGCGCGCGACTTCTCCCAACCCGATGTCGGGACACGGTCGACGAGTTCAGAGAGCTCATTCAGGACGGCCGGTGGCAATAAATCCGCACGAATGGATAGAAATTGTCCGAGCTTGATTAATAAGCCTTCGAGTCTTAACGCATTTCGTTTATACTCACGCGCGAGCTTGAGCATGAGTGCTTCATATTCTTCTGTCGTGGCGACGCCTTGTTGTTGTTTACGTGAAAAGGCGTATAGCCGAATGATGAATCGGGCGAACATGGTGACGATAATCCATATACGGAACAAAGCGATACGTTTCATAGTAATACCGACATCCTTTACGACAGTCGCTCGACTGACCTGATTTTTTGTAACTATACTTTACCATACAATGCGTTGAAGAAAGGGCAAGGGATGTTCATGGAGTGGGAATTGCTCAACGTCGTCGGAACGATAGCGTTCGCGGCGAGCGGAGCCATCATTGCGATGGATGAAAAATACGATATTTTTGGGGTGTGGCTACTCGCGTTTATCACTGCCTTTGGGGGCGGTGCGATTCGAAACGTCCTATTAGGAAACCCCGTCAGTTTGATTTGGCAACAGAATGATTTATTTATTTTATGTTTTCTTGTCGCACTCCTCATCTTCCTGCTACCGAGTGTCGTATTGCCACATTGGGAACGCTGGGGGGTCATTGTCGATGCCATCGGTTTGGTCGCCTTCGCCTTCCAAGGAGCACAAGTCGCCATCAAGCTAGATTTGCCATTATCGGCAGCGATTGCGGCGGCTGTCCTGACAGGTGTCGGGGGTGGTGTGGTCCGCGACTTACTGGCCGGGCGTAAACCGCTCGTCTTACAATCGGAAGTGTACGCGATTTGGGCGATTCTCATCGCGGTCATCACGTATTACTTCAAGCTCGAAGGTGGCCTTGCCGTCTATGCACTATTAATTGTCGTAGCGACACTTCGAGTGATATCCTACTATCGGAAGTGGAATTTACCAGCACGTAAAGTCAGATAAGGGGGAACGGAAATGAAAATCTTATTAATGATTGGTGCCGGATTGATGGCACTCGGCGTGGCACTCGGTGCGTTCGGTGCCCATGCCTTAAAAGAGAGACTGTCACCGAATATGTTGGCGAACTGGCAGACCGGGGTGCTTTATCATATGATTCACGCACTCGGGATCATTGGGATTGCGACACTGCTCATGCGTGTGAGCATCAGCCAATTTAACATTGCCGGATGGCTCATGTTTGCCGGAATCATCTTTTTCTCGGGAAGCTTGTACGTCATGGCGTTGACGGGGATCACAAAACTCGGAGCCGTGACTCCGATTGGTGGCGTGTTATTCATCGCCGCTTGGATCTTTGTGATTGTTGGCGCAACAAAGTTATAACAGAAGGCCGATCAAATCGACATCCATGTCTTTGCTCATGTGTACATGAGGCAAGGGCGTGGATTTTTTTGAGGGGTCATTCCATCAATTGGAAACCTTAAAAAGATGTAATCAGATTACTATTTGAAAATAGGGTAAAGCGTTCTCTATTTACATAAAACATTACAGGAAGATGTCAAATCGAACGATTTAAAAAGGTATTGATAAATAATAAGTTAGACGATTTCGTTGCCTGTGCGCCTGTTCGTGCGTAATAAAATTGAAATATAACTTTAACAGGAAAATATCTAACAGTTAGATATAATTAGTCGTGTTGAAACTTAACTAAATGATCGTTTTTGTTACATACTGAAACGGCTTTAAAAATATGTAGTGTAGTAGGTACCCACGTTTGTTATTTAAGAAAGGATGTACCCCATTCATGAATTGGAAACGCACAGTCTCGACGCTGACGCTTGGTGTGATGCTCATCAGCACACATACAGTTGCCGATGCATCGACTTCGATTAAAGAAAAGCAAGAAGAACAACAAAAAGTACAAGAAAAACGCAATAGCGTGAAAAAAGACCAAGCCGACACGTCTTCAAAGATTGAAGTGAACAAAGAAGAGATTTCAAAAGTTCAGGCAGAGGTCAATAAAATGGACGCACAATTGCAAGACATCATCAATGATGTCGCGATGAAGCGCCAAGAAATCAAGCGTACCGAGATGAAAATCGAGGATCTTGAAGCCGACATTAAAGATTACCAAGAAAAAATGAAGGCACAAGAAGCAATGATGAAAGAACGGATGGCCACGATGCAAAAGAACGGTGGCGGATCGATCAACTGGGCTGAATTCATCTTCGGTTCAAAAAATCTCTCTGACCTCGTCACGCGTATGATTACGGCTGGAACAATCCAGCGAAGTGACCAAGAATTGTTCGATGACTATGAAGCGACACAAAAGTCGTTGAAAGAAGCACAGGCTGACTTGAAAGCAGAACGCGCTTCACTTCTCGAACAGCAAAAAGCACTCGAAGTTCGTCAAGCCGAGCTTGAGAAGAAGATGAAGCAACGTGAAAAACGCATCAAAGAGCTTGAAGAGAAGAACATTAAGTTCGAATCGCAAATTTTCGATCTTCAAGAGATTGAAGCGACGTTAGTCGCACAAGAACAGGCGATTGCGGCTGAAATCGAAGCACAACGTCGTGAGGAAGAGGAAGCTCGTCGTCGTGCTGAAGAAGCAGCTCGTCAAGAGGCGGCACGTAAAGCAGAAGAAGCACGCCAAGCAGAAGCTGCACGTCAAGCTGAAGCAGCTCGTAAGGCGGAGGCAGCACGAGAAGCGGAAGCGGCTCGTGAAGCTGCACAACAGAAGCAAGCTGCACAACAAAAGCAGGACAATAAGACGAATACCCCGTCTTCGTCGTCTTCAAACAACACGGCTTCATCAGCACCAGCACCAAAACCTGAACCAAAACCGGCGCCGGCACCGAAGCCAGCACCAGCTCCAGCGCCAAAACCGGCACCGACGACGTCGACACCAGCACCATCTAGCTCGATGTTCATTCAACCGGCTTCAGGACGCTACTCACAAGGATGGGGTCCGGCGAGCGGTGCGTATGGCTACACGTTCCATAACGGTGTAGACATCGCGGGTCCAACAGGGACACCGATTCGTGCATCTGCGACAGGTACGGTCATTCGTGCAGGTTGGGGTGGCGCATACGGGAACCACGTCATGATCGCGCACGTCATCAACGGTCAAGTTTGGACGACAGTTTATGCCCATATGAACTCGGTATCTGTCAGCTCAGGACAGCGTGTGACACAAGGGTCGAACATCGGGACACTTGGAAACACAGGGAACTCGTCAGGTCCGCACTTGCACTTTGAGATTCATAAAGGCGGCTACTCATACTCGGCAACGAGCGCAGGTAGCACGGTCAACCCGCGTCAGTTCTTCTGATGCCTCATACAGAAAGCCCCTTTCGATTGCGAAAGGGGCTTTCGTGCGTACAAAAAATCCCTCCACTGTCGCGAAGGGATGCTTGTTAGTTGGCTTGTTCGATATCACTTGAATGATTTTGTTTCTTACGCATTTGTTCACGCACGTAGTAGATGATCGTCAAGCCGATTAACCACGGGATGCCGAACTTCAGCAAAATATTGAAGTCCGTGAACCATGTCGTGATCATTAGGCTGAGGAGTAAGACTGCTCCGAGCAATGGGAGGAACGGATACCCCATCATGCGGACAGGAAGTTTTCGCCCAGTCCATTTCTTACGGAAGAACAAGTGGGAGACGAAGACCATGAACCAAGTGAAAATGGCTCCGAACATCGAGATCCCCATTAAGAACGGATACGATGACTCCATGAATACTTGTAGTAAAGCAGCGAGGACGATCCCGCCCGTTGAAACGAGTAGCGCGAACATCGGAATGCCATTTTTGCTGATTGTTTTGAATGCTTTCGGTGCATCACCGGCTTCCGCGAGTGAGTACATCATACGTGTCGACGCGTAAAGCTGTGCGTTCATGGCAGACAAGGCAGCAATCAAAATGACAAAGTTGAGGATGCCTGCCGCGAACGGGACATCAAACTGTTCCATGACGAGCACGAACGGACTTTGATCGATCCCTGCTTGCTGCCATGGGATGAGCATGAGCATGATGGCGAGCGTGACGACATAGAAGAACGTCAAGCGGAACACGGTAGCGCGTAAAGCGCGTGGTACGGCTTGGTCCGGGTCTTTTGCTTCACCTGCAGTGACGGCGACGAGTTCGGTTCCGAGAAAACTGAAGAGGGAAATAAAAATCGTCACCCACATCCCGTAAAATCCGAAAGCGAAGAATCCTTCGTTTCCTGTCGTGATCGATTCGATCGGTGATCCTGGTTCGCCGAACAATGTAGCGGCACCAAGGACGATGAATAGGATGATGGCAGTTACTTTGATAAATGATAACCAGTATTCGGTTGTTCCGAACGTATGAACGTGACGGGCGTTGACGTAAATGAGTAGTCCACCGAAGAGGGCGATCCAAACGAACCCGTTCACATCCGGGAACCAGTAACGCATATAGATGGCGATGGCACTGACTTCAACCCCTACAGCTAGTACGTTCGCGACCCAGTAAGAGTAACGAACGAGAAAGCCTGCGAGTGGATGGACATAGCGCTCGGCAATCGTTCCGAATGATCCAGATGTTGGATGAGCGACCGTCATTTCGGCGAGTGCACCCATGAGTAAGAGGACGATGAACGCCCCGATGGCATAGCTGACGAGCACGCTCGGACCAGCGGTTTGAATGGCAAGCCCGCTTCCGAGGAAAAGCCCGGTTCCGATGGCACTCCCGAGGGAAATCATCGTAAGTTGCCGGGTGGACAGCTCACGTTTTAGTTTGTTTGTTTCCAAAATCGATTCTCCTTTAGTTGAGTGAAATGTTGTTGTGGACGACTATAGCAGACGGAAAAAAACGATGTCAATTCGAAAAATCGGTGAAGGTTCCCTGTTTTCGAGTGCACATATAGAGGCAAAGTTTTTTTAATTTTTTTATTTGACATGGAATGATCCGCCCTGTATAGTACGAGTTAACTTAACTGAAACGAATAAAGGCGTCGACGAAGAGAAGTAACGACGAATCCTGTATGACAGAGAGCTGATGGGTGGTGCGAATCAGTATATAGGACGTCGCGAATGGACTTCTGAGCTCTAAACCGAACTTTGAGTAGGCTTTAGCGGGTTACCCACCGTTATCATGGGGAAGCGGATGATTGTCCGTGAAGTGGGTTCTGTTAGAACCAACGAAGGTGGCACCACGGGGTTACTCGTCCTTCTTGTAGCGTAAGCTATGAGGAGACGGGTGACCCCTTTTTCGTTTCAATAACACAAATCGAGGATTGAGAAGAGTAGCGCGAGAAGACGTTTCGTCCAGAGAGTCAGGGGTGGTGAGATCCTGACCGAGGCGTCCGCGTGAATGGACTCATGAGAGCATGGCTGAATGAAGTAGGTCGTGACGGTTTCCCCCGTTATCGGGATACGATGTGATTGCATCGGAGAGTGGATTCTTTGGAATCAACGAGAGGTGGCACCGCGGTCTAGAACCGTCCTCCATACGACGACTGTCGTGTGGAGTTTTTTTATACACATTTTTAGAGGGGGAACAGACGATGATTCAACAATTGGAGACAAACGCATTATCAACAGCAGATATGAAAGTGGCAGCAAGCGAGATGTTCCAAGCGGATGAGGCGCAAATCGAACGGGTGCTACTCGCGATGAAAGAACGCGGGGAGACGGCAGAAGAGATGGCGGGACTCGCGGCGTACATCTGTGAAGCGGCACAGTTCCCCCCGACTGATTTACCGATACTCGATGTGTGTGGCACTGGCGGCGATGGGGCGCACACGTTCAATATCAGTTCGACCGTCGCGTTCGTCCTAGCCGGTCTCGGCATTCCGGTCGCCAAACACGGAAACCGAAGCGTATCGAGTCGATCGGGAAGTGCCGACGTCCTCGAGGCATTGAACGTTCCAATCGTGAAGACGGCAGAAGAAGTACATGCCGACTTGAAGCGAACGAATTTGAGTTTCCTCTTCGCCCAACATGTCCATCCGATTATGAAGCACGTCATGCCGGTCCGGAAACGACTCGCAACGGCGACCATCTTCAATCAAATCGGACCGTTGACGAATCCGCTTCGTCCGAAACGACAATTGATCGGTGTTTATCATCCGTCGCTACTTGAGAAAATGGCGACCGCGATGCGGCATCTTGGCGTAGAGCGTGGCATGGTCGTACACGGTGCGGGAGGGCTCGATGAAGCGAGCCTTGCTGGTGTGAACGATGTGTACTTCTTTGATGGGGAACAGACGGCGCGTTACGCGGTCGACCCACGAGATGTCGGCTTAATGCGGGCGCCACTCGAAGCATTACGCGGAGGGACACCGGAAGAGAACGCCGCGACACTGCTCGCCGTGTTGAACGGAGAAACAGGTCCGGCACGAGACGTCGTCTTACTGAACGCGGCGCTGGCCCTTTGTACGTACGGCACGACTTCAACGCTCCGGGAGGGAGTGAAAGAGGCGAAACGAAGCATTGACGAAGGACACGCATTGCGCGTGTTACAACACTTACAACGTACGGAGGTAGAGGCATGAGTTATTTAACGAAAATCATCGGAACGAAAATCGAAGAGGTTAGTCGCATGCAGCCCATTGATGTTGCTGTGACAAAACCGGTCGCTCTTTTAACTATGATGAATGATGGATTCCATATCATCTCGGAAATTAAACGGTCGTCTCCTTCAAAAGGAATGATTCGAGAAACGGTCGACGTTGCCGAACGAGCTCGTCAATATGAACAAGCCGGTGCGACAATGATTTCCGTTCTGACAGACAAAACGTATTTCAACGGTTCCTTTGACGATTTACGACAAGTCGCCGACGTCGTCACAATCCCGGTGCTCTGTAAAGATTTCATCATCGATGAACGACAACTCGACTATGCGAAGCATTACGGGGCGAGTGTCGCACTTCTCATCGTGGCAGCCCTTCATCCGACACGCCTCCACGAGTTGACGCGATATGCCCGCTCCATTGGTCTCGACGTCTTAGTCGAAGTACATGATGAGGCAGAGTTACGCATTGCACTCGAACTCGATGACGTGTTGATTGGCATCAATAACAGAGACTTAAAAACGTTCGAGGTATCCCTCGAGACATCGATCGATTTGATGAAACGCTACCCCGACGTCACGTTCGTCAGCGAAAGTGGAGTCAGCACAGTCGAGGCAGCTGCACGCTTACAAGAAGCCGGGGCAAGCGCCATTCTCGTCGGGGAAGCACTCATGCGTGAAGAAGACCCGACCCGGCTACTCGAGGAGTTGAAAACATGTTCGTTAAAATCTGTGGAATAAAGACAGAAGAAGCTGTCCAAGCAGCGGTCGAGGCGGGGGCGGATGCCATCGGGTTCGTATTCGCGCCAAGTTCTCGTCAAATCGACGTGACGACAGCAAAGACGCTAGCTACACAGATCCCGGAATCGGTTCGAATCGTTGGTGTGTTTTTAAGTCCTTCAATGGAAGACATCGAGCAAGCGATGGACGTGGGGCTGACGGATTTACAAATTCACCATCGGACACAATCAATGGAAGAACTCCGCATCTTCGGGTTACCGATTATCGATGCGTCGACCGAGGAGACGGCGGATGTCCGATTGATGGATCATCCGAATCCGGGAAGTGGGCAAGTATTAGACTGGGACGCAATCGATCGGCCGGAACGTCCGTTTTGGCTAGCGGGCGGCCTATCCCCGAATAATGTGAGACAAGCGATTCAAACGATTCAACCAGACGGCGTCGACGTCTCGAGCGGTGTCGAGACGGACGGTGTGAAAGATATCGAAAAAATTCGTGCGTTCATTCAACGCGCCAAGGAGGAACTATGATGTATGCACAACCAGTGAACGGGAAATTTGGACAATATGGTGGGAAGTACATTCCGGAGACGCTCATGCAAGCGGTCGAAGAATTAGAGGTCGCTTACGAAGAGGCGAAGCAAGACCCTGAGTTTCAAGAACGCTTCTCTTCTTTATTAAGTGAATACGTAGGACGTGAGACGCCGCTTTATTATGCATCGAACTTGAGTCGTCGCCTCGGGACGAACGTTTATTTGAAACGGGAAGACTTGAACCATACCGGTGCCCACAAAATCAATAACACAATCGGGCAGGCGCTCCTCGCGAAACGGATGGGGAAACAGAAAGTCGTCGCGGAGACAGGTGCCGGTCAGCACGGCGTCGCGACTGCGACGGTATGTGCATTACTCGATTTAGAGTGCACCATCTTCATGGGTGAGGTCGATGTCGAGCGCCAAGCGTTGAACGTCTTTCGGATGGAACTGCTCGGAGCGAAAGTCGTCCCTGTCAAATCAGGCAGCCGTACGTTAAAAGATGCCGTCAATGAAGCGCTTCGTTACTGGGTCAAACATGTCGACGATACGCATTACGTGATGGGCTCTGTACTCGGACCGCACCCGTTCCCGCAGATGGTTCGTGACTTCCAAAGCGTGATCGGGACAGAGACGCGTCGTCAAATCCTCGAACAGACCGGACGTCTCCCAGACGCCGTCGTCGCTTGTGTCGGAGGAGGAAGTAACGCCATGGGCATGTTCTATCCGTTCTTGAACGATGAGTCGGTCGCCCTCTACGGTGTCGAGGCGGCAGGCAGTGGCATTGATACAGATAAACATGCGGCAACCCTTACGAAAGGGAAAGTCGGTGTCTTACATGGTTCGCTCATGTATGTGTTGCAAGATGCGGCCGGTCAAATCGAGGAGGCACATTCAATCTCAGCCGGGCTCGACTATCCGGGGGTAGGACCAGAGCACAGCTTCTTGAAAGACATCGAGCGGGTGCGGTACGCAGCCGTCACGGATGACGCGGCACTCGATGCGTGTCTCGCACTCAGTCGACAAGAAGGCATCATTCCTGCCTTAGAATCCTCACATGCTCTCGCTTATGCGGAGACGCTCGCGAAGACGATGGGTGAGGACGAAACATTAGTGATTTGTTTATCAGGGCGCGGAGACAAAGACGTCCACACAATCCGAGAGAAGGTGGCGACACGATGAAACTAGAAACAGCGATTCGAGAGCGAGAAGGGGCAGCATTCGTCCCATATATCATGGCTGGTGATGGCGGGATGGACCGACTCATCCCGACCATCGTAGAACTAGAACGGATGGGTGCGACGGCGATTGAACTCGGAATTCCCTTCTCCGATCCGGTGGCAGATGGTCCAATCATTGAGGCGGCAGGAATGCGTGCTCTTGAAGCAGGTGTGACGCTCGAAATGGTATTAAACCATTTAATAGAAGGAAATGATCAATTTAACGTTCCAATCGTCTTGATGACATACTTGAATCCAGTGTTTCGGTTCGGGGTTCAACCGTTCTTTGACCGGGCGAATGAATGTGGCGTAAGCGGGGTTATCATTCCGGATCTCCCGTTTGAAGAGAGTCTCCAATTATTCGCAGATATCGACCGGCATGACGTCGCCGTCATCCCGCTCGTTACATTGACAAGTAGCGAAGAGCGTACGGCATCCATCCTAGAGAAAGCGGAAGGATTCGTCTATGCGGTCACGCTCAAAGGGACGACTGGGAAAGCCGATGTGTTTCCGGACGAGTTACTCGCTTATTTGACTCGATTGACAGAGCAGTCACGCGTTCCTGTCTTGGCAGGATTCGGCGTACATCGTCCGGAGCAAGTGCAGACGTTAGGACAAGCATGTGATGGTGTCGTCGTCGGGAGCTTCATCGTCGAGGCACTTCATGAAGGACGAACAGATGACGTCGAGACGTTGATCCAATCGGCAAAGCACATACATGCATAAGAAAACCGGCGCTTCGATTGAGGCGCCGGTTATTCGTTTACTCATAGTTCCACTCGGTCGAGACCGTCTTCACCAAATGATTGGTCTAGTTGATCATGACGATACATCGAGGCGAGCACATATAGTAGGTCGCCTTCCTCGATGGATGTCTGTCCATTTGGTGGAATCAAATATTCGTTTCGGACGATGGCATTGACGACGGTGTTCGGTGGGAGCGTGATATCCGCTAACGTTTTGCCGATCATCGAGGAGCTCTCCGTGACAACATAAGGAACGAGCTTATGTTGAGACTGTTTACTCGAGACGAGGGCGATCGTATACGGCGAACGGATTTTGTCCGGTCCGAGCAACCCCAATTTTTCAGCGAGCGGCGTCAACGTCGTTCCTTGAATCAAGGCACTCGTCACGACGACGAAAAAGACGGCGTTGAATAACAGTTGACTATTTTCAGTGCCGGCAATGAGCGGGAAGGTTGCAAGGACGATTGGTACGGCTCCTTTTAAACCAGCCCATGAAATAAAGAATTTTTCTTTTCTTGTAAAAGCCATCCCGAGCGTCGATAAATAGACGGCAATCGGACGAGCCACGAACATGAGGACGAATGAAATGAGTAGTCCTTTCCAAATCAAGTCCGGTTCGATGAGTTGACGAGGGAAGACGAGCAACCCAAGAATGACGAACATGATGATTTGCATGATCCATGCAAGTGCTTCCGAGAATTGGACAATCGTCACTTCATGCGCCGTATCCGCATTTCCGACAATCATGGCGGCGATATACACGGCAAGCAGTCCACTTCCCAATAAGTAAGCCGTGACACCATATGTGAGGAATGCCATCGAAATCATGAGGACGGCATGAAGTCCACTCGACTCTAGTCTCAGGTGGTTCAACATGAGGCGGGACAGTTGACCGAGGACAAAGCCGATGAGGGCCCCGATAACGATTTGAAGAATGAACATCCAAATGCCATCCCATATGGTCGTGCCTGGCTTCATCATGAAGTCGAGAGCGAGAATCGTCAAAAACATCGCCATCGGGTCGTTCGTGCCGGACTCGGCTTCGAGTGTCGCACCGACTTTCGGTGAGATGTTCTTACCTTTAAATGCAGCGAAGACGGCAGCCGCATCGGTCGAACCGATAATCGCACCGAATAAGAAAGATTCAATCCAGTCGAAACCAAATACGAAACGAACGGCTACAGCGACGACGGTCGTGGTAATTAAGACACCGAATGTCGCAAGTGAGGCAGCTGGCGCGAGGACACTCCGAATCGATGACCATTTCGTCTGAAGACCCCCTTCAAACAAAATGACAATCAAGGCGGCTACCCCGATCAGCTGTGCCAGGTTGGAGTCGTCGAAGAAGATGAGACCGGTAATATCACTTCCCATGATCATGCCGATCCCCATAAACAAGATCAAGGCAGGCAAGCCGAAGCGAGTCGAGATTCGCGTTGCCATGACACCGGCTACAAGGAGGAGACCGAAGAGTAAAATGAGTACATCAGTACTGATGACAGGTACGGGCAAACACAACACTTCCTTTCTAAAACAATACTCTTAGGTTCATTATACCATGAAATCGTCTGATATTTCAGAATTGACGATTAGACCAACCTTACACATTGGAATTATAAGTTATGGGTATGGTAAAGTGAGAACAAGAATAGGGAGGGATGATGATGTCTAAAATTCACGTCATTCATGAGAACGAAGAATGGACGAACCATCTGGTTCATCGCTTAGAAGAACTACAGTTGCCTTATGAATTATGGCACTTGGACCAAGGGACGATTGATCTCGAAGCAACGCCCCCGGAAGGTGTCTTTTATAATCGCATGAGTGCTTCTTCGCACACACGCGGGCATCGGTATGCACCCGAATTGACGGAAGGTGTCCTTGCTTGGCTAGAAGCGCATGACCGTACCGTGTTCAACGGAACGCGTGCCATCCGCCTAGAAGTAAGCAAAGTCAATCAGTACACGGCGCTTCGCCGCGAAGGGATTCGTGTGCCGAAGACGATTGCGGCGGTCGGTAAAGACCAAATCATCGAGGCGGCTGAAAAGCTAGACATGACACCGTTCATCACGAAACATAATCGTGCCGGAAAAGGACTTGGTGTCCAATTGTTCTATACGATCGAAGGATTGAAGGAATATGTATACGGTCCCTCGTTTGAGGACTCGGTTGACGGCATCACGCTCATCCAACAATATATCGAAGCCCCAGAGCCGTATATTACCCGTTGTGAATTCATCGGTGGGAAGTTCCTTTATGCGGTGCGTGTCGATACATCGGAAGGATTCCAGCTCTGCCCGGCAGATGCCTGCTCGATTGAAGACCAGTTCTGCCCAGTCGGGGAGACGCCACCGGCGAAGTTTGAAATCGTCGAAGGGTTCGATGACCCGATCATTTCACAGCTTGAACAGTTCCTGAAAGCGAATGAGATTGATATCGCCGGAATTGAGATTATCCGAGACCGAGACGGTAACGTCTACGCCTACGACGTCAATACGAATACGAATTATAATTCCGACGCTGAAGCGAAAGCAGGGCGCTATGGGATGCTTGAATTGGCTACTTTCTTAGGCGACGCACTTCACGTCACCACGACAAAATAAGGGTCAGGCGCTCGCCTGACCCTTTTGCTGTGTATGTTTGAGTTGCTCTTCAAATCGATGTTGGACTAATTCTGCTGTCGGTGCCATTCGTTCGATGAACGAATCTAAACGTTCCGCAGTGTCACGATCGGTTTCTTTAAACACGCGCATCGTTGTTCACCTCGTTAATCAGGATTACTTGCTTACATCATCCTTAATTCCCGAGGTGCTATACGCGTAAACCTTTTACACGCTAAAGAATGTGCTCAAATTTTCTTTCGGTAAGATGTTTCCGACGTAGAAGTCGCCGAACTCACCGTATTTCGCACTCACTTCATCGAAGCGCATCTCGTAGACGATCTTCTTGAACTGAAGTGAATCTTCAGCGAAGAGCGTGACGCCCCATTCCCATGCGTCGAATCCAGTCGACCCACCGATGAACTGCTGAATCTTACCGGCGTAGCTACGACCGATCATGCTGTGGCGATACATGAGGTCTTTGCGCTCATCCATCGACAACATGTACCAGTTGTCGCCGTCGCGACGAGCCTTGCTCATCGGATAGAAACAGATGTGTGCGGCTTTTGGAAGTGTCGGGTAGAGACGTGAGCGGATATGAGGGTTTTGATATGGGTCCCCATCTCCAGATCCACGATACATACCGAGCTCGATGACCGATACGTACGAATACGACGGAATCATATAGTCGTATAGCGCTGTTTTGCGGAATGCGCGCTCGACGTCTTCAAGGTCGTTGAATGTCGGGCGAAGGACCATCAAGACGAGGTCTGCCTTTTGACCGAGAATCGAGTAGAAGGCGTGGCTTCCTTCGCCTTTTGCTTCAACTTCTTCAAGAGAGGCGAGGAACGCAGTGAACTCGTCAATCATCTGTTGACGCTTCTCGGCGTCGACGAGCTTCAAACGGGCCCAATCGATTGTGCGGAAATCATGAAGGGTATACCATCCGTCTAACGTGGCGGCGGCATGTTGTGTATCTGTTGTAGGTACTGGACGTTCTGACATAAAAAAATCTCCTTTCGGGACTTGGCTTCGCCGTCTATTTTACCATACACGCTTCACTGACTGGCAACTTTGAGACACTGTGAGGGTTATCACGATTCACGAAGGGTAAAGAACAGAGGGCAGAAACATGAAAACGGCTACAAAAATGGCTGTATCAGTCGATTTGTCAAAACTGTTCTATTCATATAATGATTGATTCTAAGCGATTTATGGCGAAATGGGCAGAATAGTTTATTTTAAAAAGGGTACTGTGTATAATTGAAATCGCGTAAAGACACAAGTCAACGGCAAAACCATTAGCAGTCATGCTGTAAATTGAGAAAAGGGGTTCACTCGTTATGAAATTATTTGAAACGTTGAAGCAAAAAGTCAGTCCGATTCGTCCGACAATCGTCTTCCCGGAAGGCGTCGATGAGCGTGTTCTTGGAGCAGCTGTTCGATTAAAGGCGGACGGTATGGTAGAACCGATCGTCGTCGGTGCGAAAGCAGACGTCGAAGCGGTTGCGGCAAAACACGGTTTTGACATCTCAGGTTTGACACAATACGACCCAGCGACATACGAAGACATCGATGTTCTTGTCGAATCATTCGTCGAGCGTCGTAAAGGGAAAGCGACAGCTGAACAAGCGCGCGAACTCCTCACATCAGACGTGAACTACTTCGGAACGATGCTCGTTCACACAGGAAAAGCAGAAGGTCTTGTCTCAGGCGCGATGCACGCGACGGCCGATACGGTACGTCCGGCACTTCAAATCATCAAGATGCAACCAGGTATCAAAAAGACGTCAGGTGTGTTCATCATGGTACGTGATAACGAGCAATACGTCTTCTCGGACTGTGCAATCAACATCGCACCGGATGCAGCAGACTTAGCAGAGAACGCGTTCTTGTCTGCAGCGACAGCGAAGACTTTCGGCATCGACCCACAAGTCGCGCTTCTCAGCTTCTCGACGAAAGGTTCTGCAAAGTCACCTGAAACAGAGAAAGTCGTGGAAGCTACACGTCTTGCGAAAGAAAAATCACCGAACCTTCCAATCGACGGAGAACTTCAATTCGATGCGGCATTCGTCCCTAGCGTAGCGGCGAAGAAAGCCCCGGGTTCTGACGTAGCTGGTAAGGCGAACGTATTCGTCTTCCCAAGTCTTGAAGCAGGAAACATTGGCTACAAGATGGTTCAACGTTTCGGTGGATTCGAAGCGATCGGCCCAATCCTTCAAGGTCTCAACAAACCAGTGAACGACTTATCACGTGGCTGTAACGAAGAGGACGTCTACAAATTGACGCTCATCACAGCAGCACAAGCAATCGACGAGCGCAACGAAGCGTAAGTTGGGAGCATCCTTCTTAATAGAAGGGTGCTTTTTTTGTGTTTTTTTGAATGGTAGCTGAGGTAAACTAAAAGAGGAATCTATTATCGAAAGGGGAGCTATGTATGCAAAGCATTCATGCAACGGAATTACGAGAAAAGTTAGAGAACGGGGAGTCTCTCCATATCATCGATGTGCGCGAACAAGATGAATATGATGCAGGGCATATCCCGAACGTACCGCTCTATCCACTATCTGAATTCCCACATGTGACAGAAAAGTTGGCACAAGACAATGTGTATCATGTCATCTGTCGCTCAGGTGGACGAAGTCAAACAGCGTGTGATTACTTAGAGTCACAAGGCTACAAAGTCGTCAACGTCGACGGCGGGATGCTCGCTTGGGATGGCGACATCGAAGCGTGATGTTAGAAAATCCTTGGGTCGTCGTACCGCTTCTCATCGCGCTTTACCTTACTGTCTATGCGGTGATGAAGCGATTTGACTGGGAGAAGTGGCGACTCGTCTGGGCAGTCTGGGTGATGCTCATCATCATCTTATTGACGATTGAACTCGTGACAAGTCTATAAAAAAATGCGGAACCATCTTGCAAAAGAGGTTCCGCATTTTTTTATGCGTCTTGACGCTTATCGAATGTGATCGATGCGATGGCATCGTGTTGGTGAATCGATTCTTCGTTACGGCATTCGACGAAGAAGTTCACGACTTCTTTCATCTCGTACAAGTCAGCCGCGATCAAGCGGACCATATCTTCTACGAAACGTGGGTTTTCGTACGCGATTTCAGTCGCACGTTTTTCATCCGGACGTTTGAGGACCGGATGGAGTGGTGCTGAGGCGTTCGACTCCGCTGCATCGAGAAGTGCCGCACGCCAGTCGAATCCGTCCATCGACGTTTCATCAAGACCTGCTTCGATCGTGATGTATCCACGTTGGTTATGGGCGCTGTACTCACTGATTTCTTTTGAACATGGGCAAAGCGTTGTGACGTTGATGACGAGACCGACCGTCACGTTTGCGACGCCCGTTTCAAGGTTGTACGTCACACGGTGCATGACGTCTGCGTTCATCAAACCGCTAAGACCTGTCGCAGGTGCTTTACGCGTGAAGAACCATGGGTAACGGATTGTCAATTGGCCTTCCGTTTGTTCCATACGCTCGGCAAGCTCCTGTGCGAACTCGATCAACGAACCGTTCGATACCGTCCATCCTTGTTGATGGTACGCGTCGAGCTGTTCAGTCAAACGGGACATGTTGATTCCTTTACGATCTTGAACGAGCGATGTCGTCAATTCGAATGTAGCGACCGTTGATTGGACCCCTTCTGGCGTCTCGACGTTCACAGGGTGCTTCACATTTGAGATGCCGACACTGTCGAGGGCGAATAAGAAGTTTTTCGGTGTATTTTGTAAATCGACCATCTGTTCTTTCTCGGTCGGCTTTGTTCCTTTAATCGGTGGGACCGACCCGAACAATTTATGTCGTTCTGCTTTAGTAGGTAAAGCGACATGGCTTGTAGACATAATCGGATTCTCCTTTTTTAGAGCGGTTCAAAGGACCACTCGTTCTTGTTAGGATTTTATCACGAAATGATGGCTGAACGGGTATGATTTTGCTCTCATAACATGTTTTCAATATGCAATTGCAAAAAAATCCTTCAGATATTGAACAAAGAGGATTGATTTACTTTGTGAACGGGAATAAAATGGTCCTGTGAACTTAAAAAATAGATCACTGTTAAATATGAAGGAACTGAAAGAAAAAAGGAGATGTTTTTATGGATTGGCAGTTAGTTCTGCAGTATGCCTGGATTGTCGTCGTACTCGTCGGTTTGGAAGGCTTGTTATCTGCAGACAACGCGCTCGTCTTGGCCGTCATGGTCAAACACTTGCCGCGTACAGAGCAGAAGAAGGCATTGTTCTACGGACTCTTAGGGGCGTTCGTCTTCCGATTTATCGCATTGTTCTTGATCTCGTTCTTGATCAATGTATGGCAAGTACAGGCACTCGGTGCACTTTACTTAATCGGAATGAGTGCGCGACACCTGTATATGACCTATAAGGCGAGGAAGATGGAGCCGCAACAGGAGTTGGCGGCCGAAGCGAAAGAAGAGACGGCTGTCACAGAAAAGCCGGTATCGAAGAAAGAGTTTTGGCTCACTGTTGCGAAAGTCGAATTTGCAGACATCGCCTTTGCGGTCGATTCGATTTTGGCAGCGGTCGCACTTGCGGTCAGCTTGCCACCGCTCGGTCTTGGTGAAATCGGTGGGATTGACTCGGGTCAGTTCTTCGTCGTGTTGACAGGTGGACTCATCGGGGTCGTCTTGATGCGATTTGCAGCACGTATTTTCGTCAAGTTGCTTCATCAGCGTCCTACACTTGAAACGGCCGCCTTCATCATCGTCGGTTGGGTCGGGGTCAAATTGACGGTTCTCGTACTCGAGCACCCAGGGTTCAAAGAGTTGATTGCCGGTACGCCGTTCGAATTCATGGGACTCCCAGACGGATTCGTCCACTCGACAGCTTGGACCATCTTCTTCTGGTCAGTCATGGTCGGGATTGCGACATGGGGCTGGTTCTCATCGAAACCAACAGCAAAACAAGCATAATCTCCAAAAGCGTATCTTCTCACGGGAAGTACGCTTTTTTTTTTGTTTTCATTTCTGTGATACGAGGGAATATATCAAATAGATACTATCTTTTAGATAGGAGGGATCGAATGCCTCGTGAAAATATGACACGATACGCTGTTTTAGGCTTATTGACGACGGAGTGTCGAACAGGATATGACATGAAACAGATGATTGATCGTAGCCTTAACCATTTTTGGAAAATTAGTTTCGGTCAAGTGTATCCGATGCTCCGGACGTTAGAAACAGAAGGATTGATTCATCAGGTGGAAGACAATGAACGGAAAGCATACGAGCTGACGTCAAGCGGTCACGACGAGTTAAGACAATGGATTGCAGAAGAGCCGGATACGTTACCAGTTCAACGGAATGAGCTCTTGCTAAAATTGTTCTTCGCTCGACATGAGACGATGGAGCAAACAATCAGCAAAATTACACACCATGAACGATTGCTACGGGAACGACTGGAGACGTATAAAGCCATCGAGACGATGATTCAAGCGAGCGACTCGCAATCACCTGACGCTGTTTATTGGTTGTTGACACTCGATTATGGAAAACGCCAAACGAAGGCGTTGATTGAATGGTGTGAAGCAGCTGTGATCACCCTCAAAGGAGGAGAAAACGATGGCGCTCAAAATGGCCGTCCCGAATGAAGAAGTAGTGGTGTTTGTCATTGGCTTACGAGTGAATCGTTTGCGATCGATTCGAAAATGGTGGCCGGTCTTCAATGCCATGCCGGCCATGCTGAAAGAATTGTATACACAGAAGGAACTTGGCTTTCTGTCACATGATCTGACGATTGGTTGGCGCTCGGTCACGTTGATTCAATATTGGCGGTCAACAGATGAATTACTCGACTATGCGTACGGGAACACGCATCTTGAGGCGTGGAAAGCATTCAATCAAAAGGCAAGGGCGACGGATGTCGTTGGTATTTTCCACGAAACATACGCAGGGAGTAATTATGAGACGATGTATGTCAATCTACCGGATCGTGGTCTCGGTAAAGCGCTTGGTACTGTGGATGTAGGCAAAGGAAGAAATTCGGCAAAAGAGCGATTGGGTGAACGGTCTTTACACGAGCAAAAGCAACGGACAGATGCATGACGCACCTGCCCGTTTTTATTATGCATTCACATTTTCTTTGTCGTAGATCGGCACCCAGCCCTCGGTCGTCACGAAAATACGAACGGCGACGACTTGGCGGTCTTCTTGCAACGTGAAGTAATGACGCGTGTTGACCGGCACCGAGATGAGGTCACCCGGATTGAGCTCGATATTAAAGTACCCGCGCTCTGCATCGTCAATCGCAAAGATGCCGTGACCACTGACGATGAAGCGAACCTCGTCATCCGTATGGTGATGTTCTTTTTGGAAGTTGACGAGCAGTTCGTCTAAGTTTGGCGTCGCATCAGACAAGGAAATAACGTCAGCCGTTTGATAACCACGTCGCGTCGATACGTCTTGAATCTCGTCTTGGAACGTCGATAAAATGACGGCTTTGTCTTCATCTGTCAGTTGATAGTTTTCTTGAAGGGAAGCTGGTAATTTCGCGATATCCCATGCTTCGTAAAGGATGCCTCGTGAGTCTAAAAAGTCACGTACCTCTTGTTGATCACTGACACGTTCTTCGGTTTGTTGAAAATAAATCGTTGCCATGTTGAATTCCTCCTTATGAATGGACGCCTAAGGCGCGTAATTTTAATGAGTAGCTAAACAAAAATTCATATGCCTCTAAATAACGTTTTGCTGCAGCGGGCGTCTCTCCCCAAACGGTGATCCCGTGATTCCGGATGAGAACGGCTCCGGCATCGCTTGTGACATGTGGGGCAAATGCACGGGCGAGTGTCGGGATATCCGCATGATTCTCGATGATCGGGATCCGGACACTGGCCGTTTCCTCCCAATAGCCGAGTGCCTTGATGATTTCTTGGCCCGTGAACGTGACTTGTCCGTTCGCCGCGTAAAGCTCTGAGATGACGTTATTGTCGACGGTATGCACGTGAAGAGAACAGGTTGCGTTCGTGTTGTTAAAGATTTCGACGTGTAGCAACGTCTCCGCGGACGGTCTGCCTGTTTGCTCTCCAATCAATTGACCGGTCGCATCGACGAGGACGAAGTCTTCATTGGTGCGCTTTCGTTTATCACGACCGCTTGCCGTTACGAGGAACGTCAACGGGTCGTCCGATACGCGGATCGCCAGATTGCCACTCGTCCCGGGGAACCAGTCCCGGGCGGCAAGCTCGTCTTTAATGTCGGCGAGTTCTACCCATCGTTCTTGTACGGTCATACGTTCACTCCTTTCATGTGAGCTGAAATGTCATAGAATGTCTCGAACGGAACATAGTGGATTCCTTCTGTCTCGCAAAGTGAAATCAGTTGACCCCGCGCATACACGACGTCGGCACGTTTGGCGATTTCAAAATCGGTGACGGAGTCCCCGATGACGATCAACGTATCGGTAGGTGAGACGATCTGTCGGGCAATCGTCGGCTTGCAACATCCGCAATCATTCGAGCAATGGGCATCGCATGAATGAGGCCATATGACACGTGCCGTCTCCCTTGAAAAATCAACGTGATTGCAGTAGATGTGTTCCGGTGCCACATGACCTTCTAGAATCGGATGGACGAAAAAGTCCATACCGCCACTGACGACATCAAATCGAAAGCCAAGTGACTGTGTCTCTTGTAAAAACTTGATGAACCCTGGCCGAAGCGTGATGGTTGACTGCAGAAAGTCATGATACAAAGCTTGCTGATGACTCGGGAGCAGGCTGAACATTTGACCGACGCCTTCTCGAATGGAGAGCGTTTGGTTCAAAACACCTTCTTTGAGTTCGACCCATTCAGGTGGGGCGAAGCGTCGCATCAACGCGATGATGTTATCTTCTTCCGTGATGGTGCCGTCGAAATCACAGATGACGTGCGTACTCATCGCGTACCCCACGCATCCAACGCGGTCGATAACGCATCGGTCTCGCTCATCTTACCGATTGCCTGGTCAATTGCTTGGCGGAATGCCCTCGCTCCGGCAGCCGCACCGTCGGGATGCCCATGAATCCCACCGCCGGCATTGATGACGACATCCGTTCCGAAGTCACGAATCAAATCCGGGACGAGTCCTGGGTGAATTCCGGCAGAAGGGACCGTCAGAATCGGTTTCGTCCAATGAGGTTCTGTCGCGTAAGTTTGAATCTGTTCTGCTTCGTCTTTCGGTGTCGACAGTGAACCATATGGTGACGGGAAAAGCGTCAAGTCCGCCCCGGCGAGTCGAATCAGTTTCCCGAAAAGGAGGGAATGACGAATCGATCCGGTCAACGCTCCTGCAAAAGCGGGATGTGCCAAAATCGGGACGTGAATCTCGGGATCTTTAGCGAGTTCCCGTAACGCGTCGAGCCCGTACGTATACACGTTGAACAAAAGTGCGGTCGCGCCTGCCTCAATCAAACGTTTCGCCTGGTCGCGTAAGGTGAAAACGGGTCCGCTCAACGTGACGGCGTATAGAACGGAACGACCCGTTAGTTCTTGGTGTTCTTGAATGATCGATGCTCCAATCCGAGCCCGTTCGAGCGATGGGGTGAGCGGATTGTCATATAAAATCTCATCGTCTTTCACAAGATCGATGCCACCTGTAAACTGGTCACGAAGTTGTGTCGCCAAAAAATCAAGGTCACGCCCGATGACGCCTTTGAAGATGCTCATGGCGAGCGGTCGGTCGTATACTCGAAGGATGTCGCGGACACCTTCGACTCCGAATGCGGCACCCGGAAAGTCCGATGCGAGCTCGTTTGGGAGCGTTAGGTCGACAAGTTGGACGCTTGGGTCGAGCGACAGCTTTCCGAATGTCGTCGTCAGAATGGACGAAAAGTCCGGCGTCACATTATGTAGCGGGTAACGAATCGAGAAGCGACTCGTCGTTTCCTGTTGGGAGGTATCGATGACCTCACCGCGGAATGCCTGTAGTTGATGCTGCTCGAGATGGTTCAATTCGGTCCATGTGCCGACGGTCAGCTCATGTGCGATTTTTTCAGCCACGTGCTCGACGTGATCGGTATGTTTGATTTCATAAGTAGCGATGATTCCCATAAGTTCCTCCTTTCAGGTCAAACAAAAATGACCTCTTGGCTTGGCAAGAGGTCATTCGAAAACAATGAACTCTTATCTCTCAGCGATAGCTGCAAGAATTAGCACCGTGCCATTTCTGGTCGGTTGCTGCGACATCATCGGGCTTGTCCCTCCGTCTGCTCTTGATAAGAATAGTTGTGAAGTTGTGAAATTTAATTGAATTTTTACATAGAATCGCTCACTCGTCAATTCCTTTTTTTGAGAAAAAAAGTTTGAAAATAATGTTTCTATATATGCGTGTCAAAAATAGGGAGTCGACCGAAAATAGAGGATTGACAACTAGCGTGCCTAGTCCGTAATATTCGTCTCAACACGTCAAACACAATTACATCATTTACTCTTATCGCGAGTTGGCAGAGGGAATTGGCCCTAAGACGCCGCAGCAACCGACCATTTGGCACGGTGCTACATCCACCAGACATATGTCTGAAAGATGAGAGGAACAACCAATTTGGGTGTGCCTCTTTCTCGCGGAGAAAGGGGCTTTTTTCATGCATAGATTCAAGAAAGGGGAAAATCATCATGGCTTATGAGGCGTTTACAGAACAAAGTGTCGTCGAACACGTTCGACAGTTGGGGTTACTAGAAGAGGGGATTGCAGAATGTGAGGAAATCGGAGATGGAAATTTAAATCTCGTCTTTCGCATTCGTCAAGGAGAAACGTCATTAATCGTGAAACAGGCGTTGCCGTACGCAAAAGTCGTTGGAGAGAGCTGGCCGCTCACGCTTGACCGTTCGTGGATTGAACAACTGGCACTCCGTGAGTTTTCAAAAGTCGTACCACAATTCGTACCAGATGTACTCGGTAGCGACCGTGAACTCGCCTATACGATTTTAGAAGATTTGTCAGCGTTTGAAATCGTCCGGACGGGTTTCCTAAAAGGAGAGAGCTATCCGAATTTGGCGCGTCACGTCGGTACATTCCTCGGGGAAACGTTGTTTGCGACATCTGACTATGCGAAAGGACCGCTCGCCAAGAAACAAATCGAAAAAGAGTATTACAATCCAGAGCTATGCGATATCACAGAAAAACTGATCTTCACTGATCCGTATCGTGATGCAGAATCGAATCAAATCGAAACGCCTCTTCGTCCGGACGTGGAGCAGCTTTGGTCAGACCTCGCCTTGAAAATTGAAGTGACGAAATTGAAGGTCGGGTTCGTGACTAAACACGAAGCGTTGCTACATGGGGATTTACATACTGGAAGCATTTTTGCGACGCGTCAGGAAACAAAAATCATCGATCCTGAGTTTGCATTTTATGGTCCATTCGGTTTTGACATCGGTCAAATCATCGCCCATTTGGTGTTCTCGACGTATGCACATCCGTTGAAGCGGTTCGAACGCTTCACAGAAGTGCTCACTGTCTGGGAAACGTTCGAAAAAACGTTCCGTACACGCTTCACACAGGCGGTCGAGACATTCAACACAGTAGGATTCGTGGACGAACTGTTGCCATCGATTTTGAGTGATGCGATCGGCTACGCGGGCTGCGAATTGATTCGTCGGACGGTCGGTCTAGCGGGCGTCGCTGACTTGGAAACATTGCCAGACGACCTTCGTATCGAACGGAAACGTCATGCCCTAGAACTCGGCACGCGTCTCATCAAACAGCGTCATCAGATTCAATCCATCGACCAGCTGATCCCGGTTCTATCGGAGGTGCGGGTATGAGTGTGCAAAGTATTCATTTCGATGCCGACACCGAGGTGTTGACGATTTTAGATCAGACACAGTTGCCGCAAGAAGAGCGCTATGTCGAAGTGATAACGCTCGAACAGGCCGAACAGGCGATCAAGTCGCTCCAAGTCCGAGGTGCGCCGGCCATCGCTTACTTCGGGGCGTTCGTCCTTGCGAAAGAAGCGTCACGCCTGCAAGACAATCCCTATTTTCATCTCCAATTGAATCAGGTTGGTCAACGGTTGATTGCGACAAGACCAACAGCGATCAACTTACAGCATGTCATCGAATCACTCCTTCGACTGAATGTGGGGGAAGACTTTGAGCAGATTGCAAAAGCCATCAAAGTGCGTGCGATTGAAATCTATGAACAAGACGTGGCCACGTATCGCACGATTGGTGAACATGCGTTGACTGTGTTACCTGCTGGAGGGAACGTGTTGACGATTTGTAACGCCGGTGCCATTGCGACGTCACGGTACGGTACCGCGCTCGCTCCGTTTTATGTCGGAAAAGAACGAGGCATCCCGTTTCGTGTATTCGCGTCGGAAACTCGTCCACTGCTTCAAGGGGCACGGTTGACGGTGTGGGAGCTCGACCGGGCAGACATCGACGTCACATTGATCACGGATAATATGGCAGCGTGGACGATTCAGACGAAACAAATCGATGCCATCATCGTCGGGGCGGACCGCATCACCCGTACCGGTCATACGGCAAACAAGATCGGGACACTCCAGCTCGCGATTTTGGCGAAGCATTACGGCATCCCGTTTTATGTGGCAGCCCCGCATTCGACGTTTGATTTGGAAGCAGACGACACGATTCAAATCGAAGAACGGGACGCGCATGAAGTGACCCATATCGGGGGACACCCGACGGCACTCGTCGGCATCACCGTCTTCAATCCGGCGTTTGATGTGACCCCACCAGAACTCATCACCGGTCTGATCACAGAGACAGGTGTGCTCGAACCGACCGAGTCGGTCATTGTACAACACGTAGGAGGAAACGCATATGTCTAAAAAAATCATCTTCTTCCTGTTGACCGTCATCTTAGCACTTGCTGGATGCACGAACGAACAGGCGCAACCGAAAACGACCGCGACAACAAATAAAATGGAGACGAAAACAGTCAGCGTATCAAATGAGACGCTTCCGAAAGACCTAAAAGTCGCCCTCGTCATGCAGATGTCGATTGGGACGTTCTCTTCGCAATATATCGAAGGGGTGACCGAGCAAGTCGAAGCGTTCGGTGGCAACGTGAAAGTGTATAACGCCGATAATGATTTATCGAAGATGGCGAGTTATGTCGATACGGCCACGACGCAAGGGGTCGATGTGATTTTGATTGACCACGGACGTGCCGATGCCTTGAAAGAGCCTGTTCAACGGGCACTCGATAAGGGCATCAAAGTCGTCGCATTCGATAACGATTTAACGAATGAAGGGGTGACGGTCATCGATCAAGATGATTATTCCCTCGCTTGGCGTTCACTCAAAGCTCTTGCTGAAGATTTGGACGGGGAAGGGAACATCGTCACAATCTGGGTCGGCGGATTCACGCCGATGGAACGTCGTCATACGATTTATGACGCGTTCTTGAAACGATATCCAGGTATCCAGGAAGTCGCAAAGTTCGGTTCGGCGACGAACAACACGGCGCTCGATACACAAAGTCAGATGGAGGCGATTTTGAAGAAGTATCCGGAAGGCGAAATCGACGCGGTGTTTGCGATGTGGGATGAGTTCGCCAAAGGGGCGAGCCGTGCCATCAAGCAAGCAGGACGTGACGAGATTGCGGTTTACGGGATTGACTTGAGTGACGAAGATCTACAACTCATGCAAGAAGATGGGAGTCCGTGGGGCGTGACGGCCGCGACGGATCCTGCTGAAATCGGTCGCATCCAAGTCCGTTACGCTTATCAAAAAGTGGTCGGGGAAGAAACCCCTTCGATTCACTCGGTCGATCCTTATTTAGTGGACCGTGACGTCTTGCCGGATGAACCTGTCACGATGAGTGACCTCGGACAATACGTTCCGGGTTGGGGTGAGTCGAATGCGGCATGGTCGGACTGGATGAAGGAGACCGACTGATGATTCGCTTGGAACGAATCACGAAACAGTATGGTGAAGTGACCGTACTCGATCAGCTGTCGTTCAGCCTAAAACCGGGAGACATTCATGGACTCCTCGGTCTGAACGGGGCGGGTAAGAGTACACTGATCAAGCTACTGAACGGCACGGTCGAACCGACGTCCGGCGAACTGTCCATTGACGGGACGACCACGCGTCTCACACCGGCGGAAGCGATTCGTCAAGGCATTATCACGGTGTCGCAAGAAGTGGATGACGCGCTCTATTTGGACTTGCCTGTATACGAGAATGTTCTTCCATGGCAGACGGTGAAACGGATTCGCCCACAACTGTTGAAACAGCGGGCAAAAGACGTGCTATCCCGGGTCGGGTTAGACATCGATCCAACGCGTCCGGCCGGTCACTACCCGCTCAGCGTAAAGCAACGTCTGCTTATCGCTCGGGCGCTTGAGAGTGATGCCAAGTATTTATTACTCGATGAACCGACCGCCGCCTTGTCGGAAACGGATGCCGATGCCTTGCTTGAATTATTACAAACACTGGCGGCAGAAGGGGTAGGCATCGTGTTGGTCACGCACCGATCAGACGAACTGACGCGCGTCACGTCAACATCTACGTTTCTTCGAGACGGACGCGTCGTATATGAGGGACCGTTTCAACCCCTTTCCACGGAAGCCGTTCAAACCTTTTTGAGTGGGACGACATTTGAATGGACACAAGAAAAGGCAACCCCTGAGGAGGAGAGTCGCTTATCCGCGCAGTTGACTCTCCCTGCGTTCGGAACGAATCTCTCCGTTGAAGCGTACCGTGGGGAAGTGCTCGGGATTGGAGGATTGACGGGAAGCGGGAAGACGGAACTGGTAGAAGCCTTGTTCGGTCTTTCTGGGCTTCGTCAATTGATCACGGTTGATGGAACAATACACGTGATCAAAGAACCGACAGACGCCGTACGTTTAGGGTTTGCACTCGTTCCGGAGGAGAGACGTCGTCACGGATTATTTCTAGACGAGACGATTGAGCGGAATGTGATTTCTGTCGCAGGAAAGACCGATGGGGTCTCTGACGTATTGGCATCGCTTCGCGTTCGCTATGCGAACGTGAAACAAGCGGTCGGTGAGCTGAGTGGTGGAAATCAGCAGAAGGTCGTCTTTAGCAAATGGTTACTCGACGACCGCGACATCTATTTGCTCGACGAACCGACAAAAGGAATTGATATTGCAGCGAAGCAAGATGTGTATGAACGCGTCATTGCACTCGCGAAACAAGGGAAGACCGTGTTGTTCACGTCAAGTGAGCGACATGAACTTGAACGGGTCGCCAATCGGATTCTTTGGCTCGACCGTGGACAATTTGTAGAGAAAGGAGGCGCATGACATGGCACAATTAGTGGTCAAGGAACGAAAACGAATCAGCGGTCAGATCGGTCAATACGGGACGTTACTTGCAATCATTGGGTTGATCGCAGTCTTTACCGTGACGAACGATCAATTTCTGACGTATGCAAACTTTAGTGACATCATCAAATCAGTTTCAATCGTGTCGTTACTTGCTCTTGGCGTCACGTTTTCGCTCATCGTCGGCGGTTTCGACTTATCGGTCGGGTCGACGGCGAGTCTCGCGACAATCGGTGCAGCGGCAAGCCTTGTCCTTCATCGACAAGAGCTTCTCGTCGCCCTACTGATTCCGCTCGCACTGGGGATTCTCGTCGGATTATTGAATGCGCTCGTCACAATCAAATTCCGGTTACCGGATTTACTAGCGACACTTGCCATCATGTACGTCATTAATGGGATTCAGTTGACGTATACGAAAGGATTCTCGATTTATGACAACATGCCGATTGAAGGGGGGACGGCGCCAGGACGCTTCATTCCGTCGTTCTTATTCATCGGTCAAGGAACGATTGGTCCAATTCCGTTCGTTGCCCTACTTATGCTGTTGTTCTTCATTGGGGCTCATCTGTTTTTAACGTATACACGTACCGGGCGTGAGTTTTATTACGTCGGGTCGAACGCAGAAGCGGCCCGCCGCTCCGGGATTGCCGTGAATCGGATCAAGTTGTATGCCTACGTGCTCAGCGGGTTGTTTGCGGCCATCGGCGGCATCATTCTCGCATCTCGGATCGGGACGGGGCAAGTTTCGGCTGGGGCGCCCCTCTTGATGGACGCCGTTGCGGCTGCTTATATCGGTTATGCCGTCTTTGGGACGGGGCGTCCGAATGTCATTGGGACATTGATTGGAGCTATTTTAATCGGGATTCTCTTGAATGGGCTGACGATGTGGGACGTACCGTATTATGCGCAAGATATCGTCAAAGGGACGATTCTCATTGGAGCGCTCGGTCTCTCGTATATTCAAAAGAAACAGCGGACATGACAAAACCCCCGGACATCAGTTGTTCGGGGGTTCGCTTTGTTCACGCGTCATTGTGAGAAACGGATACACACCGCCGTTCGTCTCCTGCATGAACGTGTCTTGTGGGATGAAACCGAGCGACTCGTATAACCGGATGGCCCGTTTGTTGAACGTGGCGACGGCAAGATGCACTGTGCGAGTCCCATATGTCGCCCCGATCCAATTCAAGATTGAAGTGAGGAATCGATGTCCGTTGCCGCTCCCCGTCAAATCAGGACGCATGCCGAGACCGATGGAAATGGTGTCCGCTGATTCAAACTGCAACGTGACAAAGCCAATCAGTTCATCATCATTAAGAATGGCGAACGTCGTGTTTCCCCGTTCATTCGCATCTAAAAATAAGGCGAGGTCTTCCTCGTCGGCGTCCATATTGTAAAATGCGTATTCGCCTTCATAGCGCCACTCGAAGGCGATCAGTTCGGCTTGCTCTTGGGTGAGTGGATGAAACGTATGGCTCATGAAAATTCCTCCTCTCTGATCGAAGTGGTCGTGCTACACTCAAATCGTATCATGAAAACAAGGGGAGGGAACGTGATGGCAGTCAAGTTGGACATGGTCGGGATCGTCGTGACGGATATGAAGCGGTCGCTCGACTTTTATCGTGCACTCGGGTTTGAGATTCCAGAAGCGATGAACGGGGAAGCGCATGTAGAGATTGATGAAGGAGGCGTGCGTCTCGCGTTCGATACGGTGGAAGTGGCCGAATCAGTATACGGGGAATGGAAACAGGCAGACGGGCATCGGATCGAGCTTGCCTTCTTATGTGAAAGCCGTGAGGCGCTCGACCGATTATATGACAAGGTACTTGAACAAGGATATGCGTCACACAAAGCCCCATGGGATGCGTTTTGGGGACAACGTTACGCCATCCTGTACGATGCGGATGGGAATTTGATCAGTTTGTTCGCTTCATAAAAATAATCCCGGGCCATGTGGCTCGGGATTATTTGTTGTCGTGGCACTCTCCCCATGAACAAAGGGCATTCATGGCGGGCTGCAGGCCGAGGGCATCTTCAGTCAATGAATACTCGACATGGAGGTGCTTCTCGGTCGAATAGTCGACACGGCGAACCATACCGAGTTGCTCGAGTTCACGCAATTGGTCGGTCAACACTTTTCGGCTGACGTCAGGAATCGCCCGTTGAATATCGGAAAAACGAAGCGGTCCATCTTGAAGCGTGCAATACACTTGAGGGCGCCATTTGCCGCCGATAATCTCGAGTGCGCGGTTGACGGGGAACGATGTGGTCATGTTCAAAGAGCCTCACTTTCGGGTAGTTACTTCAATGTGCGTACTTTTTTTCTTGCTTCAATGACAGTATCTTATCGTTATCCGCTAAATTGAGCAAACAAAAAGGAGTAGATGAAACATGACATATCCAAGAACGTTTTCACACATCGGTCTTTCTGTACCGAGCGTCGCTGAGGCCGTAAAATTTTATGAGGACGTGATGGGGTGGTATACGATTATGACACCATCAGACGTCGTCGAGGATGATTCGCCAATCGGTGTGATGTGTACCGACGTTTTCGGACCGGGCTGGGGCAAATTCCGAATCGCCCATATGTCAACGGGAGACGGAATCGGAATCGAGTTGTTCGAATTCCCGAACAACGAAACACCAGAAGACAACTTCGAGTTTTGGAAGACAGGGATCTTCCACTACTGTGTACAAGACCCTGACATCGAAGGGCTTGTCGAGAAGATTGTCGCCCATGGCGGCAAACAGCGGATGCCGATTCGCGAATACTACCCAGGCGAGAAACCGTATCGCATGGTGTACTGCGAAGACCCATTCGGCAATCTCGTTGAAATTTATTCACACTCATACGAACTCACGTATTCGGAAGGAGCTTACTAAACATGAAAGCATGGCTACTCGATCAACCTGGTCTAGATCATCTGCATATTGGAGAAATCGACCGACCGACACCAAGAACGGGAGAATTGTTGATTCGTGTCGAAGCGGTCGCCTTGAATCCGGTCGACTATAAAGTCGGCTCAAACGGAAACCCGAACTGGGCATACCCACATATTCTCGGTGTCGATCTCGTCGGAGAAGTCGTTGAGGTCGGTTCGAGTATCGCCAACATCATTACGGGTTCACGTGTAGCCGTTCATACGGATCTTTCGAAATATGGAGGGTTTGCCGAGTACACGGTTGTCGATGCAAGGGCCTGTGCGGTCGTTCCGCAAGGTGTGAGCGATGAAGCGGCGGCTTCCATCCTGTGTGCGGGGATGACAGCTTATGAAGCGGTTATGCAGAAGCTGAACACGCGGGATAAGGAGACGATTCTCGTACACGCTGGGGCAGGCGGTGTCGGTGGCTTTGCGATTCAACTCGCAAAACGCCTCGGGTTAAAAGTGTTCACGACGGCATCTCCTGAAAACTTTGAGTGGGTAGAGTCACTCGGGGCGGACGTGGCGATTGATTATAACGTGGAAGACGTGACGGCACGAATCATGGAAGAGACGGATGGACGTGGTGTCGACTTGATTTTGAACACGGTCGGTCGCGACGTCGCGACGGCTGACCTAGATCGTCTCGCGTTCAGCGGACACCTCGCCTATATTGCCGGTCCACCAGATATGACGAACATGAAAGGATTCACGTTATCCCCTTCGATTCATGAAGTGGCACTCGGGGCGGCACATGTGAGCGAGGACGAACATGCGATTCGCAACTTGGCGTATATGGCCGAAGAGATGATGAACTTGCTTGATGCAGGTGAACTGAACGATCTCGTCACAGAAGTGTTATCGTTCGACCAGTTGAAAGAAGGTCTCGAAAAACTACAAACGCGGAAAGTGCGCGGTAAACTCATCGTCCGCATTCGCGACTGAGTAGAGGACTCCCTGTTATACTGACAGGGAGTTTATTTGTTGAGGAGGGGAATATATGGAGCGATTAGCAGACACGTATCGACAGACAGATGTTCAGTTGAGCGGTCACGGCAAACGGGAAATTGGAGTGTTGAAACGGGCGTTTGAGCATGTGCGTGACGATGAGCCGAGTGACCAGTATGGACAGGGGAAAACGATTCGACAGTTTGAAGAGAAGATGGCACAAGTTCTTGGGAAAGAGTCGGCGGTATTCTTTCCGAGTGGCACGATGGCGCAACAAATCGCGTTACGCATTTGGTGTGATGAAACAGGGAAGAACACGGTCGCGTATCATCCGCTCTGCCACCTTGAAATCCATGAGCAGGATGGCTTGAAGGAGTTACATCACATCGAACCGATTTTAGTTGGGGACGAAAATCGGGTGATGACACTCGAAGAGATTCAAGCGTTGCCAGACATCGCGTGTCTACTGCTCGAACTACCACAACGGGAAATCGGCGGGGAATTGCCGACGTTCGAGGAGCTTGTGGCGATTCATGAACACTGTCGTGAGAAAGGGATCTACCTGCATCTGGACGGGGCACGACTGTTCGAATCGCTACCGTATTACGAAAAAGAAGCATCTGAAATCTGTGCACTTTTTGATAGCGTGTACGTCTCGTTTTATAAAGGAATCGGTGGGATTGCCGGTGCCATCCTTGCTGGACCGAAATCATTTTGTGACACGTCGAAGGTGTGGAAGCGACGCTACGGCGGTGATTTGATTAGCCTTTACCCGTATATTCTTTCTTCAGATTATTATTACGAGATGCGGAAAGATAAGATGGCCGAGTATCGGGATCATGCCGTACAGTTGGCAGCGCGATTCAACGGACTCGACGGCGTCTGGACGACGCCACGCATCCCGGTCACAAATATGTTCCACCTCCACTTTCAAGGGGAGAAGGAAGAACTAAGTGAGAACATTGCGCGCATTCAAGAAAAAACTGGGGTGGGCATTACGGGATATCTCGTTGAAAAAGTAGGATTTTGTTCAACCGAAGTCAGCATCGGGGATACGTTTGAGGAAATCACGCCAGAACAGCTTGACGTATTGTTTCGACAGTTCAGATAAATCAAAACATGCACCATTCCTATTTCGGGAATGGTGCATGTTTTTTACTGGCTGACAATCGCTTCAAGACGATCGAGTTGAGAGGTGAATCCTTCGACAGCCCCCATCTCGACGACTTGTTGGAGAGCTTCTTCATTCGGGAATTCGGAGCGGCTAATGAATAGCGTGCCTTCCGATGTATCGAGAAACTCATTCGTGATGGTCATGACAGGTAAGTCCGGATTGACGTGTCCGTCCGCATCTGAGAACGCATCCGTATAGACGATTCGGGAATAGGGATCAATCTCGATAAAGGTCGATTTGCCCCATGACTCCATGCCGTAAAAGTCACCTTGATTTTTGTCAACACACGTCATGCAGTAGTGCCAAATTCCACCTGGTTTGAAGTCGAAGCTGTATACTTTCGTCTCCCATCCAGCCGGTCCCCACCATTTTTCTAAATGTGCGGGTGTCGAGAATGCTTCGAATACAAGTTGCCGTGGTGCCTTGAACAGACGTTCCATAATCAATGTCGTGCCCTCTACATGTGATTTGACCGTACTCATGATTTATTCTCCTCTCGTTGTGACTCCGCTAAAAACGATTCCAATCGATCGAGACGCTCTGTTTCCCGCGCGATATAGGTCCGCCAAGCATCTAACGGTTCAAGTGCTTGAGACTTGAGCGCGTAGCGTCTCCGGTTGGCATCAATCGTTACCGTGACAAGCCCCACATCATGTAAGATTCGCAAGTGCTTTGACGTCTGCGGTTGACTGATTCCAAGCTGTGTTGCCATCATTCCGACCGTCCACTCCTGTTTCCGTAACAATTCAATCATCCGCAACCGATTCGGGTCGGCTAACGCTTGAAACAAAGAAGCCAGTTTCTCTTCCATTTCTCGTCACCGTCCTCTTAGTTTAGAATATTCCCAATTTAGAATATTCTAAAACAGGAATACTCACTGTTTAAATAATAAATCAAGTAACATTTCACCAATCGGTCGTTCCTTACCCTCATAAGGAAAAGCGTGGATATGGATCGCAGGATTAAAATTCAATTCGATGATGCCGTATTCGATTTGCGCATCATCGAGAGAGGGAATCATCATATCGACACCACAGATCGTTGCCCCCACTGACTTAGCTGCATCGACAGCAATACGCTTGTAGATGTCAGGAACTTGATCAGTGTAATCGATACTATCTCCGCCGGTACTGATGTTAGAGTTTTCGCGCAAAAAGACGCGCTCATCGAGAGCTGGAATACTATCGGGTGTCTTACCTTGAGCATGTAAAAATGAGTAGACGACCTCGTCGATTTCGATTTTCTCGAGTGGTGTCTTGTATCCTTTCCCACGCAACGGATCTTCATTTTTTGTCGCAACGAGTTGACGAATGGAAGAGGTGCCATCCCCAGTCACGTTCGCCGGGACACGATGAAGGACGCCTGCGACCTCTTCCCCGATGACGAGGAAGCGATACTCTTTCCCAGGTAAAAACGTCTCTAATAAAACGACATCGTCAAATGTTTTCGCATACTGAAATGCAGAGAGTCCTTCCTCATACGTCGCTCCGTCTTTAAAAATGTGAATACCGACTCCGAAGTTTGTAGACTTTGGTTTTAAGACGATGGGTTGTTTTGAAAATGAATGCCATGCCTGAGATAAATCTGATTCCTCTTGAAGTTCTACCCCTTCAGGGACGCGAATTCCATGTTCGGCGAGTACAAACTTTGTCACCGTTTTATTCTCCATCATTAGAACGGAAACGTAATTGTCTTTTGATGTTTTCGTTGCCTGTTTAACGTACTCATGGTGTTTGCCGTTTCGAATACGAATGAACTGGTCGGAACGATCGATGACATCGACACGATAGCCACGTTTAATTGCAGATTTCATTAAGATTTGAGTAGACAGTTCCAGGTCGGCATAACCGTGGATGCGAAAACGATTTGCATAGGCGTCCTCATAAAAGTGTTCTGCTTGGGCGAGGGACCATGCGTGATAACCTGTCTCGGTCATAATCGTCTGCAATCGGGAAGCGTACGTCCGGTCCACGTGATCAATTTTTTCGCGTAGAGCGGGAAAGACATCTTCGAAGCCGAGGTCATAGTGTGTGTTGAACGCATCGATGGCGTCGAGAAGTTCTGTCGCGTACATGTGTAAAGGTATGGCGAGGCCATCTCGAGTCAATATGCTTGTAGGAGACATGCCTTCTTTGGCGACACGTTGTTGATTATTGTACGCTTCAGCTTGCCAATCGAAATAAGGTGTCTCCTCAGTAAAGGTCAAGTACAGCAAAAACAGATGAAGGAACCGTAAATCCGAACGCGCAATTCCTGTCTTTTCAAACGGATTCAAATCGATATTGCGAATTTCGATATAATCGATGCCGTGTGCTTCGAGTTGATTTAAATCGTTACCACCTTTCGACGTTTTCAATCGGATGGGTGAGTAGAGTTCGTTCGGATTGGCGATCTCGCCTTTGGCAATGAACCATCTTACATCATCTATATAACTTGAGAGTGTCGCATAATTTGGATAAAGCGGTTCAACATTCGTATACCCACAGTCGCTATTCCGATATGACAATGCTTGTTTATTTGAAAAAGTATCTTCGTGGAGCGCTTGCATCTGACTGACACATTGTTCTTCATAACTCACATGAACGGCTGGTGTAGCACCGAACAAATAGACGATGAGCCAACGCATCCGTAAATATTGACGAATCAATTTTAAGTAAAGCTGATCTTTGAAGTGTCGATATTGTTCAGGAGACCCTTCGTACAGTGCGGATAACATTTCATCGGAAAACGAAAAATTGAAATGAATTCCGGAAATGAGTTGTTTTTTCGCCCCATATTTGTGGAGCAAATGCTCCCGGTAACGGCTAGCTTCGATTCCAGTCACACCAAAATCAGCGAGTGGAATCGTACCGCCTTCCGGCAATGCGCATGGCATCGATTGTGGCCACAGGCGTTCGTCGCCTATGTTTAGCGCCGTGATGTCGTATAGCGTTTCTAAAAAGTGATGTGCTTCCTCGATTGTCGGAAATGTCGGGGTGATGAGCTCGATTTGACTTTCCGAGAAGTCGGTCGTGATATATGGATGTGTCGCTTTATGACCGAGTGCTTTTGGATGCTTCGAAACAGCTAGCGTGCCGTCTGACGTGACCCGTAACATTTCTCGCTCGATGGCAAATTTTCCACTCGTGATGAGCTGGTAGGGTAGTTGATTAAACTGCTTCTGCAAGGGAAATCACTTCCTTTTTCGTTAATCGGACAAAGAGGGCGGAGACAAGTCCTTTCGTGATACTTGAGATGGCGATACTCCACCAGATGGCATCGATTCCGAGATAAGGCTCAAGAACAAATGCGAGCGGGATACGGGCCACTGTGAAAATAATCGAGATGGTCGCAGGGATTTTTGGTAATCCGAGTCCTGAGAAGTATCCGTTTCCGATCATTTCAATCGATGAGAAGACGAGCGAAATGCCGATAATTCGTAAGTAACTTGCCCCAATCTCGATGGTTCGAACGTCATCGACGAATAGACCAATGAGCAAATCCGGGATGATTAAAAATAACAACATGATGAATCCCGTATAGATCATCCCAAGTCGGGTCGTTACCCGGTAACCTTCATACACACGATCTACTTTTCGTGCCCCGAGATTTTGTCCCGTATAGCTAGCCATTGCTCCGTTCAAGCCACCAATCATCATGTAGGCAATCGATTCGATTTGAAGTCCGATGCGCTGTGCCGCAATCGCTTCCGTCCCGTATGAGCCAATCATGCGGGCAAGAAAAATACTGATTACCGTGAACAAAATCCGTTGGGTTGCCATCGGAAAACCAAGACGGAACACCTCTACATAATCAGCTCGAGTCGGCTGAACGACTTCATCCCAACTGAACAATGTACGAGCGCGGTGCCAAAACAATCCGAACATGATGACGTTGGCGACAAGTGTCGCAAGAGCAGCCCCAATCACACCGAGTTGGAATGGATAAATGAAGATCGGGGAGAGAATCATGTTGAGGATGACGCCTGTCGCATTGATTCGCATCGCTGTTGTCGTATTGCCATATGCACTGAATAGACGAGCAAACAGCAAATTAAAGAAAGAGAAGATGAGCATCGGCGCGCTGACGAATAAATATTCGTACGCAAGCTGTTCCACAGCGGGGGCCCCCATATTCAAAAAGCCGATGGAGGTATGACCGAACAAAATCAACAATGAGACGTACGAAAGACCGAGTGTTAGATTCAGACGTCTGCCGGCCCGGACATAGCACTGAACCAGATCGAGGTCACGTTTCCCGACAGCTTGTGATACTTTGATACCGGCGCCAACGACAATCAACGATTGAATCGCCTGTCCGAGCATGATATAAAAACTGGCCGCACCGATACTTGCCACAGCATCGCTCCCTAGCGCACCGACCCAAAACATGTCAACGAGACTATACGTAAACTGTAATAACGAGCTACCGACGAGCGGAAGGGCGAGAGCCAGAATGACACGTTGCACGTTTCCAATCGTCAAATCGACAGTTTTCACAAAGCAAGACTCCTTACATTCTTTATATAACCGTTTAGTTATATATAAGCACGGTGTAATAGAATTGGCAATCATGATGTCCGAATCGATGAAAAATGGACACAAAAAAAGGAATTCGTGATGAATTCCTTAATGTTGATAGCCGCGAATCCAGGTCGTCATATAGACGAGTGTCGCGATGATGAGCGTTGAGGCGAGTGCATAAATTGGATAGGCGGGGAGTGTATCTTCAAACAATGGATAGAACATAAACGATCCCATGAAAATAGGAACGGAAATGCCGAACGAGACGTATGCCGCTTTTGTCGCTTTCGCTGTGATGATTTGTTCACGCTCATCGACCTCACTGAACTCGGTCATGCGGATAGACCATTGGGCAAAGCTCAACTGTTTATTCGGGCGGGTGTTAAACGAATAGACTGTCCAAACAATGCCGAAAATAACCAGTAACAGTATAGGCAGTAAGTTGAATTCAATGAGAAATCTGTCAGACTCGATGACGGTCTTCGATACATCAGATAGAAATGAGCTGAATAGAAAAGCCATCAGGATATACAAGATGATACTGGAAATTGACTGAACGACGACGTGTTTCATTTTGTTTCCTCCTCGATTGTGAATATAGATTCGACCGGTTCCTCGAACACGCGTGCGATGTGCATCGCCAGCATGAGTGACGGCGTGTAGCTACCTTTCTCGAGCGAGATGATCGTCTGTCTCGTCACACCGACCTTTTCGGCAAGGTCCCCTTGGGTTAACTGGTGCCGAGCACGCAGTTCTTTTACGCGGTTGACTAATGGCATCGTGCCACCTCATTTCTAGTTTCTACCACTAGTGTAAAACAAACTTTACATAATGTAAAGAAGACTTTACTTAGTTGGAGGTGATACAATAACGTTATAGTCGAAAGGGGAGATAGCGGATGAAAGCGATTGGAGGACAACATCACGTGTCGGCGATGACCGGGGATGCCAAAAAGAACTTACGATTCTACACGGAAATACTAGGGATGCGGCTCGTCAAAAAGACAGTCAATCAGGATGACCCATCGATGTATCACTTGTTCTATGCAGACGAGACCGGGACGCCTGGAACCGATTTGACGTTCTTTGAGTTACCGTTTCTCGGACAGACGTATCGAGGGTCAAACAGTATTTCCCGGACAGCGCTCAGAGTGCCGGGTGGGGCGCTCGCGTACTGGCAGGAGCGCTTTGACACGTTCGATGTATCTTACGGTGAAATCGAGTCAGTTTTAGGAAGGGCAACCCTTTCGTTCGAAGATCATGAAGGCCAACGTCTCTGTCTGGTGGAAGGAGGGAGCGGGACACCTTGGAAAAAGGGTCCTGTGCCAGCAGACGTCGGCATCTTCGGGCTCGGATGGAGTGAGTGGACGGTACGGCGGATTGACAAGACGGCACGGGTGCTGACTGAAATACTCGGTTATCGATATGTGACGACGTTTGAACGGGATGGTCACGATGTGCGTGTTTTTGAGACGGGAGAAGGTGGCGTGGCGACAGAGATTCATCTCGTCGATCGGCCGGATTTGCCATCGGAACGACCAGGGCGGGGAAGTGTGCATCATGTGGCGATTCGAGTGGAAGATACAGACGATATGGCGAAGTGGATTGAGAAGCTTGACGCACATGGGATCAGTCACTCCGGTCTCATTGACCGCTACTATTTTCAGTCGATCTACTTCCGCGAGCCGAGTGGGATCTTAGTAGAACTAGCAACTGATGAACCTGGATTCGCGACGGATGAATCAGTTGAAGCACTCGGAGAACGTTTGGCCTTGCCGCCGTTTCTGGAGTCGAGACGAGCGGAAATCGAATCGAGACTAAAGAAATTGTAATCGAATGAACATTCATAACTGTAATGAGGTGAATGAATTGGATACGCAAGCAGTCAATCTTGTGATTGCCAGATTGCTAGGTGAAATGATCGAGCAATACCGGCCTCATCAATGGATAAAAACAGAAGAGGCGTTTCCCCATCCTTATCAGTTCAATAAAGTGAGTTATGACTATTCTGGAGAGGTTGAACCGATGACGCTGGAAACATTTCAAGACTTGGTTAACAAGCTCGGAAATAACCATTGGTACTCATCCGAATTCGAAGAGTTGCTACACAACATTTATATCAATCAATGGGTGCCAACATTCACATCAAATTTCGGTAAGCATTGGCAATGCTACCACGACTTATTGTTTGATGCGTATAACGATTGGAAATATACACATTTTGAATTGTATGACGAAGATGGAAATGAACTCGATGAAGAGTTAGAAAACAACCTGAATGAATGTTTTGAAGATTTCATGCATCAGACGTCCCCAGAACTATATGTGAAAAAAATGATGAAACGTTGGTGGCGATGAGTCCTAAAAATAGAGACATACAAAAACCCGACGGACTTTTTTCAGTCCGTCGGGTTTTGTACGCCTAAGAGCAGGGCCAGTTCGTTCGTTCGATTGGCGACGAGATCGGCAATCGTGTAACGGTCGAGCACTTGAAAGAACGCCAGCATGGCCTCATTCAACACACTTCGTAAGTCACAGGCTGGTGCGATCACGCATCGACCTTCCCCGAAGCATTCCACGAGCTCGAGCGGTTCCATCGTTCGAACCACCTCGCCTACGTTGATGTCTTCCATCGGGCGCGCGAGACGGAACCCGCCACCACGGCCACGAACCGACTCCAAGTAACCATGTTTGCCAAGCTCGTATACGACTTTCATGACATGGTTTTTGGAGATGTTGTATTGGTCAGCCACTTCTTGAATCGTGACGAGCCGATGTGAAAACGTGGCGCTATACATTAACGTCCGGAGTGCGTAGTCACACGTTTGCGTGAGTCTCATCCATCATCACCTCTTTTTCCATTGTACAAGACAACGTCTAAAAGTGCGATTCGTGTAAATGTGAAAGGATGGTGGCAGAAATGAGTCGGAATCGTGAAACTCGTTTTAAACAAGTATTTAATATATTGATTTAAAGTGACCTGAATCACATAATGAACGTGTACGAAACAAAAGGGGGATAAACATATGTTAGATCAACAAACGATTGAGATTGTAAAAGCGACGGCGCCTGTTTTGAAAGAGCATGGTGTGACGATTACGAAGCATTTTTATCAACGAATGTTTGAACAAAATCCAGAAGTTCGTCACTTCTTCAACCATACGAACCAAAAACGAGGACGCCAACCGGAGGCACTCGCGAACGCGGTCTATGCGGCAGCGCTTCATATCGACCGGCTCGAAGCGATTCTTCCTGCCATTCAACCGGCACTCCATAAACATAAGAGTTTGAATATCCGTCCAGAACATTATCCGATTGTCGGTGAAAACTTACTCGGAGCGATTCAAGATGTCCTCGGAGAAGCGGCAACACCAGACATCATCGATGCATGGGCGAAAGCGTATGGCGTGATTGCCGATGTCTTCATCTCACTCGAGAAACAGATGTATGATGACGCACCGTGGGTCGGATTCAAACCGTTCGTCATCGAAGAAATCATTGAAGACACACCGGAAGTGAAGCGATTGCGTCTCGTTGCGAAAGATGGGGTCGTCGGTGCAGCCATCCCAGGACAATACATCTCGGTTCAGGCGCGAATCGCTGGCGAGGACATCTTGCACCACCGCCAATATAGCGTCATCGATACGACAGAAAACGGGTACTGGATCGCACCGAAACAAGAAGGGCTTGTTTCGAACTGGCTTCATGAACAAACGGTCGGTACCGAAATTCCGGTAAGCGCACCAGCCGGTGAATTTACGCTTGAGGCGTCAGATCGACCGCTCACACTGATTGCGGGAGGAATCGGCATTACACCACTCTTCAATATGGCGAAGACGGCACTCGGACAAGGGCGTTCCGTCACATTGTTGCACGCGATTCGCAGCACAACACTCCGGCCGCTCGGAGACGAACTTGATGAACTTGTGGCTAATGGGCTCCACCTTATCACACACGTGGATGACGTATCGGGTTGTATGAATGCGACGCAACTTGAGGCACTTGATGTCGAAGGACATGACGTCTATACGTGCGGACCGAACGCCATGATGGAGACGGTTGTACGTGTGATTCCTCAGGCACGATATGAGTTTTTCGGACCGTCTGCTGTACTCGCGACCAACTAAAAAAGACGACTAGAAAAAGTCGTCTTGACGCATAATATAGGTTATTCCGTGAGTTCACTTGAATGAATGACTTGTTTGTTGGTATCCAACGTCTCAAGCGACCACACACCATCTGACCGTTTTGTTGTTTCGATGACGTATGTCATGGCGTAGCCTTCGTTCTCGGGATTGTTGACGAGAAAATCTTTTGAGACATCGTCACCGTTCAACCGTAAGTAAACAACTTCTTCTGGTCGGTCATTGAGACGTACACCGATATACTCGGTTTCTCCGTCTTCAAGCACAACAAAATCGAACGGTTGGTCTGGTGTCACTTGTTTCGTGACAGAAACTGAATTTCCTGTCTTGACATCGATTTCGGCTAGACCGATGATGGAACGATCTTCGTTTGAATAAAAAGAAAGAATCGACTCTTCCCGATTATGAAATTCATAGGCGTACCAGTCATTCATCGTGATATAACGGTTCAGTTCTTTTTGGGCATTTTCGTATGACTTGTCAGACTGAATGTTCGTGTACGTATACAGTCCGACACCGACAGCGATGGCGACGATGATAAGACCGGAGACGATCGTGAGTAGGATGATTCGTTTGGACATGATTCTTCCTCCAATCTGTTATAAATAGAGACACCCCATGCCTCGCGAATGCGTGCATGGGGTGTTTGAATTAGTACGTCAAGCTCGCGGCGACGATGATACCGACGACGAGTGATGCGGCGAACAAGCTGAAACCGATCGCCATGTTGCCGTTCTCGACTTCTTTTTCTAAGTTCACGCCAGGTGTGAGGATATATTCAAACGTCCAGAATGCCAATACTTGGGCAGCGATGCCGACGAGTCCCCAGATGAACGCATCGAGCAAGTTGACGCTGTTCGCCCAAACTGTATAGATGACGATGGCGAGTCCGAGTGCTTTCCCCCAAAGTTTCAACGCGACGGCCATGTTGCCTTCTTTGATTAATTTACGTTCCGAATATTTGGTCGTTAGTGCGAAGATGATGAGTCCAGCGAGAATGAGACCGAACCCTGTCCCGAGGTGGGCGAGGAAGCTTAAAATTGAGTCGAGTGTGATGAAAGTCATGAGTTTGTCTCCTTTTGAGTAGGTGTGCCAACGGCTAAGTAGTAAGATTGGTTGTTCGTGATCATGCTACCGGCACGGACGCCGAGTGCGGACGGATGTCCATTCAAACAGAAACATCCGACCATATAATGTGTCTCGACACGACCTTTGACAGTCGTCGTCATCCGTATCGGAAGTTCGATGAACTGTTGGTACACGGCTGTTTCTTCCGCATACGTTTGCAGTGCTTCTCGGTGAAACGGTTGGCCGTCTTTCGTGTACAAGATGACGGAGTCCCCTTCGCGTCCGAACGCCGGCTTTTTGACGTAATCCGATTCGCCGAGAAACGGTGTCTCTTCTAAGTAAGTCGGTAAAAAATAAGTTCCGATGATGTCGCGCTCGGCTTCATCGAACAATGTCTCGGTCTCATACAATTCCCAAATCAAGGCTTGGACACCTTTCGACTGCATGAGGAATGCCGAGAGCGGGTTGAGAAGCGACACATGTTTTTGTAGGTTCAATTCGAGCAACCGAATGCCGATCAAGTCTCCGTCTGCTGCTCGGTCGTCCACGAGATGCTCGATTGGATATGTTTGACGATACAAGATATCGATTCGTTCCCCCGATGGTGTGTAGACACCGTCTTCGTCGACGAGTAAAGCGTGCAACGGTACGAATTCAGACGGTAAGTCGAGCGTTTCTTGTAAGAAGCGCGCCGTCCACTTGTCTTCGATATTGTCATCATGTGCCGTAAAGACAATCTTTGGAGTACCTTCTCGAGAAAGTCGTTGCCACGCGGCGACGATAGCTTTCCGCAGCTCGGTTTTCAGTTGGGCGGTGGCTTCCCTGTTCGGGTCGAGGAGACCAAACTCAGAAGCGACCACGCCGTTCACATCAAACAGCTCTTTAATAAAGGTCGGCGTATCCGCATTGAACTCCATCAACTTGAGTTGACCGTCTTTCATGATCCAGTCGTAACGACCGATGATCGTCTCCTGTGGCATCGTCTTCTCCCGTAAGAACGGCAGGCTCGCCTCGGGATAACCAAGCAGTCGGAGCGTCTCGTCCGGTAGCGTGCGTAACAATTGATTCGTCTTCCGGAAAATCGAGTCAACCGCCTCGGTCGCCTCTCGGACAGAGGCAACCTGCGAGGCGGTCATCTCGAAACAATCGTATAAGGCATATTCTTCATCGTTTAAATCAGGCCAAAAATAAGGGATTTGACTGTAAAGTTCGTCACGCGTCATCCGCCAAATCCACCTTTAGAGCCGCTACCGAGTCCAGATTTTGACGATCCTGAATTGGAACCGTTCGATACGGCGCCAGTCGCGCCACCATTTGCTTTATACGTCTTATACGACGAAGAGCTCTTCAATGCGTTTTTTGAGTTGAACAGGCTACCGAGTAAGAAGTAGCTGCCAAAGTGAGGAGAGCGGTCATCGTCACAATAATAGGATTCTGTCTCGTCATCCCAGTCCCAATCGTCACATTCGTAGCCGGTCGGTTCTTCCGGTAGTGCCGCCTCTTCATATTCGTCCCCACCACACGCGGCAAGGGAAGTGGTCAATACGGCGACCGAGAGTCCACTTAAAATTTTCTTGCTTGTCTTCATGTTGATTCCTCCAATTCATAACCTGTCGGTGTGACATAGATGACATACACACCACGATCTTCATCTGTTTCTGCTGAATCACGTTCATATTCTTTGCCGGCGACGTACAAGTACTGGCTCCCGAGCATGGCGAGCGCATCGAGGTGACGGTCGACATAATAGGCTTCGAGCAGCGGGTTGTCAAAGCGGTCGTCAAGCGTACGAATCTCGACTTTGATTTCGCTCGTTTCGTGTTTGTCCATCGGTCCTTCTGTGTAACGGTCGACGTAAATCAAGAAGTATTGATCGCCTTCTAGGGCGGACGAGCGTTGCTTATAGGTCATGCCGTCTTTGACGAAAAACTCACACTCGCGACGGGCCAGCACTTCGTCTAATCCGAGAGACGTGTAGTGGTATAGTGGTTCGAACGATAATTCATTTTTATAGAGACGATACTCTAAGACGATTGAGTTCATATGTCAGTCCTTCCTTTTTTCTTCTTATACGGAATCACGATCAAAATGGTTTCGTGAATCTTTTTGTAGATACGTTTAGTATATAAGAGAGAAGGAGGGGGAAACAGTGCATATCTTATTTCGTGTGTGGAAAGGATTAGCGAAATTATCATTTTTAAATGTCGTTCTAGCTTCGATTGGCATTATCGTCCTAGGGACCGTGCTCGGTTATTGGTTAGAGCCTGAGACGTTCGGGTCGTTATTTGATTCGTTCTGGTGGACGATGACGACGCTGACGACTGTCGGATATGGGGATTTTTATCCGTCCTCCGTGGCAGGACGATGGCTCGGGATTTTCTTATTCCTATTCGGGATTGGGATTATCGGGGCGTTGATTGGAAAATTAGTTGAAATCGGCGCGACGTTTCAACGGTTAAAACGGGAGGGAAGACTAGTGTATCGTGGAGAAGGACATTATGTGTATATCGGGTGGTCCCCGAAGACGAAAAAGGCAATTGATGAAGTGCTTAACTATGAACCGAAAGCGGAAATCGTCTTGATCGATCAATTGATCGAGGAGCCGTACGTGCACGATCAAGTGCACTTCGTTTCAGGGGATGCCTCAGATGAAGCGGTCTTATTGCAGGCGAACGTCCTGAAAGCACGACGCGTGGCCATTTTTGCGGATGCGCGAATCACGGAGACATTACTCGCCGATGGGAAATCGCTTTTGATTGCCTCAGCGGTCGAGGCGCTGTCTTCTGAATATCAAGTGGATTTGCACACGGTCGTTGAAGTGTGTGAAGAGCGGAATATCTCGAAATTCAAACACGTCCGCGTCGACGACTTTATTTTAGCGAATGACTCAGTCTCGCTCTTGATGGCGAAAGCGACATTACAACCGGGGACGACGGCGATTTTCCGTCAATTGTTAAGCAAACAGTCGGGTGGGAACATCCAAGCGTTGAAACCAAAAGTCGAGTGGCAAAATGTTCGACAAGCAAATACAGCATTACTTGAATCAGGGGTGACACTCATCGCGGTCAATGACCGCTTGGATGTGGCGACGATGCTCGATTTGCCACTACAAGACACAGACATGCTCTATGTCGTCTGTCATGACGATGTATTTGAACGATTATCGTAAGGAGTGAAACCATGCATAACGGAACGTTTATCCGAAAGATGACACGCATGCAAAACGTGCAACGATGGGACGAATATGCCCCACATTATCATGATAATGCAGCGAGTCATAGCTTTCGTGTCGCGGTCTTCAGCTTGATCGCGGCTTATGTGGAAAAAGAGAACGGGCGTGACGTCGACTTGCTCGATTTGCTCGGGAAAGCTATTTTCCACGACATGAATGAAGTACAGACCGGTCCGATCATGCACCGGACGAAAAAAGAGCCGACCTTGATTGGTCACATCGAGCGCATGGAACGGACAGCGAGCCTCGGTCTTGTCGAATTGTTGTCACAGTCGTTACGTCCTCACTTCCACCGTTTTGTTGTTGAGGCGGAAGATGACTCGTTCGAAGGACGGATTGTCGACGGAATCGATTCTTTTGATGCGATGCTATTCGTACGACGGGAAGTCGCCCATGGCTCTCCTCATTTCGATGACAAGTTAGAAGAGATGAAAGCCGCTCTCCGTCATCATCCGATTGATTCGGTGCGTTGGCTGTTCGATCAGGTTGAGGCGGAGACTGATGTGTTACGCTTCATCGAGAACGTCATGCGAATGGACAGTGTCCGTCGTTGGAAAGGTCGCTTCAACACGATTGACGATAACGATGCGATTCATGGTTTCCGGGCAGCCGCGCTCGGTATGTTCAGTGGACTCCTAGAACGTGAAAAGTATGATGTTGACGTCGATGTCGCCGAGCTCGTCGCTCGACTACTATGTCACGACTTAGTCGAAGGGGTGACCGGAGATGTGCTTGGACCGGTCAAGCATTCGACGAAAGAGACGGGAGCGGCATTTGAGGCGTACGAACGGGCAGAGAGTGAACGTCTTCTCGGGCTGTTGCCGGCATATATGCAACCGGCGTTCCGTCGATATATGGCTGATTCGAAAGATGATACGTATGAAGGGATGCTCGTCGACATGATGGACAAACTCGATGCCCTCATCAAGATGAACATGGAGCGGAAGATGAACGGGGCCGAGTATGAGGTCACGTATCGCGAGCAGCTCCGTAAAGTCCAGATGCGTTATGAAAACCCGAGTATGATTTTCTTCCTCGCCTATATTTTGCACGATCTGGATTACGTCACAAGCTAAATCGATTCACACAGAAGTCGCGAACTTAATTGTTCGCGACTTTTTATATCATTTATTGACATATATCATTTAACGATATATATTGAACGTAAGAAATGTATCATTCAATGATATAGGAGGTGAAGAAGATGCCGCGAACGGACTCCTTGGAGTTAGGAGAACTGACGGATAGTATGTTTTACATCTTATTGGCGCTCACGACGCCGCGTCATGGTTATTTGGTCATGCAATTTGTCGAAGAAATCACACGAGGACGAATGCAAATCGGTCCTGCGTCGATGTATACGATTATCAAAAAATTATTGAACGCCGAACTGATTGAACCGATGGACGGGGACGGAAAGAAAAAGAACTACCAGATTACGCGTAAAGGGCGTTCGATTCTGACGGATGATGTGAAGAGACGACAGGCGATGGTCGAAGATGCCTGTGCCATTTTAGATATGGAGGGATCACGATGAGACAGAAGTATATGTCGAGCTGGGGACTAGCGTTTGCCGAAGAGCGTGAGATGCGAAAACTAGAACGAATGGCAGCCAAGGGTTGGCATTTGAAGCAATTCGCACCTCTAGGATACACGCTCGTTGAAGGGGAACCGGAAGACGTTCAATATAGTTTGGATTATCGAACCCGTCCGGATGAAGACTACTTTGACCTGTTTGCATCGAGCGGATGGCAACATGTCACATCGACCGGGGATGAGATTCATATTTTCAAAGGGAATCGAGATGCCAAGCCGATTTATTCGGATGTCGAAACGGCAGAGGAGAAATATCATGACATGGAACGTCAGATGGGACGAGCTGCGCTCATCCTAGGTATTTTATGGATTGCCCTGTTTTCCTTGTTTCAGTTTGAGTGGCCAATCGTCGTCGAGACGATATTGATCGGTGTTCAACTACTCGTGACAATCGGTCTCGTATTTACAGGACTACCGTACATTGGCTACCGTTTCAAGCGAAAACGAATAAGCCGTCAAGGATGATTAGGCGGATGGCACAAGCCATCCGTCTTTGTTTCGTTCAACTGAACTATTCAAATGAAAAATAGTTAGGGAGAGAGAACTGTTTTTAGACATTAGTCTATGCAACAAAATCAAAATCCTTCACAATAATTCATGCAAGCGCTTTCGTTATTTAGTTGAGGAGGAATGAATGATGTTGAAGAAACGACAAGGGATTGCCGTGCTGGCTGGAGTGACATCGATTGCACTGCTTTCGGGGCAACCGGTCGCACAAGCGGCAACTCCACAGAACGGTACGATGATGCAATACTTTGAATGGTATGTCCCGAACGATGGGCTCCATTGGAACCGTCTCTCGAACGATTCGCAGCACTTGAAAGACATCGGCATCTCCACGGTTTGGATTCCGCCGGCGTATAAAGGGACATCTCAAAATGATGTCGGATACGGGGCCTATGATTTGTATGATTTAGGAGAGTTCAATCAAAAAGGGACGACACGGACGAAGTATGGAACAAAAGCGCAGCTACAGTCGGCCATCTCCAACTTACGCGGAAAAGGGATTGGCGTATACGGGGATGTGGTCATGAACCATAAGGGCGGAGCGGATTATACCGAGTCCGTTCAGGCTGTCGAGGTCAATCCTTCTAACCGGAATCAGGAGACGTCTGGGGAATATTCGATTTCTGCCTGGACAGGATTCAATTTTGCGGGCCGCAACAATACATACTCGCCGTTCAAGTGGCGTTGGTATCACTTTGACGGGACTGATTGGGATCAGTCACGGAACTTAAGCCGGATTTATAAATTCCGAAGCACGGGTAAAGCGTGGGACAGTGAAGTGTCCGGGGAGAACGGGAACTATGACTACTTGATGTACGCCGATGTTGATTTTGAGCATCCGGAAGTGCGACAAGAGATGAAAAACTGGGGGAAATGGTACGCGGATTCGCTCGGTCTCGATGGATTCCGTCTCGATGCGGTCAAACATATTAATCATTCGTACTTGAAAGAGTGGGTGACAAGCGTCCGTCAGACGACGGGGAAAGAGATGTTCACCGTCGCGGAGTATTGGAAAAACGACCTTGGGGCTATCAATGATTACTTGGCGAAGACGGGCTATACTCACTCGGTATTCGATGTACCGCTCCACTACAACTTCCAAGCGGCAGGGAACGGTGGCGGTTACTATGACATGCGCAACATTCTAAAAGGAACGGTCGTCGAGCAGCATCCTACACTCGCCGTCACCATTGTCGACAACCATGACTCACAACCTGGGCAATCACTCGAGTCGACGGTTGCCAATTGGTTCAAACCGCTCGCCTATGCGACGATCATGACACGCGGTCAAGGATACCCGACACTCTTCTACGGGGATTATTACGGGACGAAAGGGACAACGAACCGTGAGATCCCGAACATGTCAGGGTCTCTTCAACCGATTTTGAAAGCGCGTAAAGACTTTGCCTATGGCACACAACATGACTACATCAACCACCAAGACGTCATCGGTTGGACACGTGAAGGTGTGACAGACCGTGCGAAGTCAGGTCTTGCGACAATTTTGTCGGACGGACCTGGTGGTTCGAAGTGGATGTATGTCGGGAAGCAGAACGCGGGAGAAGTATGGAAAGACATGACCGGCAACAATGGTCGTCTCGTGACGATCAATGCAGATGGTTGGGGCGAGTTCTTCGTCAACGGCGGCTCGGTTTCCATCTATACGCAGCAATAAATCCATCAGACTTGTCTCACCTAAAAATGAGACAAGTCTTTTTTCTGAATTTTCACCACATATTTTTTATACATGATATAATGACCTAGTGTTAATTCTTGATAGGGAGGACTTTCCGATCCATGAATTCACATTGAACAACGTTGGTTGTTGGTTTCATTTATATTTTTGCGTTGTGACGCTGTTGAATTCAAGGAGGTTGTTATGAGTAAAGAAAAGATTGCCCAATTAAGAAAGCACGTCTCGCCGTTTGAAAAGTCCGATATCCGGATCAGTGTGCGGCAGATGATCAATACGATTTTACCGTTTCTCGTATCATGGTTCTTAGCGTATCGACTATTGAGTGTCTCGATTTTCCTGACATTACCGTTCACGTTGATTGCGGCAGGATTTGTTGTGCGGATGTTCATCATCTTCCATGACTGCACACACGGTTCGTTCTTCAAAAATAAGAAGGCGAACGCGATTGTCGGAACCATTACAGGAATCTTGACGTTATTCCCGTACGAGAAGTGGAAGCGAGAGCATGCGATTCATCATGCGTCGAGCGGAAACTTGGATAAACGAGGCGTTGGGGACATCTGGGTCATGACGATTGAGGAGTACATCGAAGCCTCGAAATGGACGCGATTGAAGTATCGCCTATATCGTCATCCGCTCGTCATGTTCGGTCTTGGACCGCTCTGGCTCATTCTCGTGACGAGCCGCTTCAATCGAAAAGACGCCCGTAAGAAAGAACGCCAAAACACACATATCATTAATCTCTCACTCGTCGTGTTATACAGTGCGTTGATTTATGTCATCGGATGGCAAGCGTTCCTCATTGTTCAAGGCACGACGATGTTCATCGCTGGCGTACTTGGGATTTGGTTGTTCTATGTCCAGCACACGTTCGAAGATTCGTACTTTGAGGATGAGCAGGAGTGGGATTACGTGAAGGCGGCAATCGAAGGAAGTTCATACTATGAATTGCCGAAAGTGCTCCAATGGGTGACCGGGAATATCGGTTTCCATCATGTCCACCATTTGAGTCCGCGTGTCCCGAACTATCATTTGGAGAAGGCACATACGTCGACACCACCGTTACAACGGGCGACGACAATCGGACTGTTTTCAAGTTTGAAATCGTTACGTTACAAATTGTATGATGCGAACAATAAAACATTCGTCACGTTCCGGGAAGTGCGCCATCTGTTGCGCCGAACGAACGCGGCATAAAAAAAGATTGTCCCAGTCAAAAGGGACAATCTTTTTAGCGTTTCCAGACCCATTCATCACTCTCATACTTCTTGATGAGCAGATCGATTTCGGCTTGCTGTTCTTTCGTGAAGACGAGCGGTTCGAACGTCAACGAGAAGGCATCTTTGAAGCCGGTCTCGAACGCGGCCGCTACTTCGTCAAAGGAGACGAAGCGCTGTAACGTATCGTTCAAGGCGACGGCTTTTTCGCTGAACCGACTTTTGGCTTCACGTTTTTCGTGCTCCTCCATCGCGAAACAGTCAAACAATACCTCATCGTCGACAGAAAGAGGGATGGATCCATGTTGAAGCACGGCCCCTTGGTGGCGCACTTGTGCGCTACCCGCAATCTTTTTCCCGTCGACGGCCAGCTCATAATAGGAGGCGGCATCGAAGCAGACGGCTGATTTCGGTTTGCGGAGCGCCTCACGGTCCTCTTCTGTCAACGGCACCGAAAACTCGGCTGGTACACCGAGCTCGTGATAACCACGACGGACTCCTTCCGTGAGCAAGCGATAGCTCTCGATGATATTCGTTGGGAGGGCCGGGGTCGATTCGGGCAAGATGACGCTATACGTCAACTCATCGGCGTGCAACACGGCGCGTCCCCCGGTCAGGCGACGGACGACCGGAATGTTGTTCTTCGTGAGGGCGTCACGGTCCAAGTCACGCGTAGCCCGCTGGAAACGTCCGACGCTGATCGCATGAGGTGCCCATGAATAAAAACGAAGCGTCGGTTTGAGTTCTCCCTTCGCGACCCAGTTGGCGATGGCTTCGTCAATCGCCATATTCTCAGCCGGTGAAGTGGATTCAGTTCTAAGTAAGTGCCACGTCGTACCAGTCATAATCTCTCTTCTTTCTATTAGTCGATTGGCAACATCGTGTGGCGACGCGCCTTGTGTACTTGTTCATCCGCATGGTAAGACGAGCGGACAAGCGGACCTGCCTCACAATGTGAGAATCCTTTTGATAGTGCGATCTCTTTCAACTCGGCGAACTCATCCGGGTGGTAGTAACGTTCCACCTCGAGGTGTTTCTTCGTCGGTTGCAAGTATTGACCGAGTGTCAAGATGTCGACGTTGTGTGCGCGGAGGTCATCCATCGCTTCAATCAATTCCTCTTTCGTTTCTCCGAGTCCGACCATGATTGACGATTTTGTCGGGATATCCGGGTTCAATTCTTTTGAGCGTTTCAAGAATTCGAGTGTGCGGTCGTATGTCGCTTTGGCACGGACTCTCGGTGTGAGGCGACGAACCGTCTCTAAGTTATGGTTCATGATGTCAGGACCCGCATCAATCAACGTCTGCAAGGCAGAGAAGTCACCCATCATGTCAGACGGGAGCACTTCGATCGATGTCTCTGGATTCATAGCACGGACGGCACGAACCGTTTCTGCGAAGACAGTAGCCCCGTAATCGTTCAAGTCATCACGGGCGACAGCAGTGATGACGACGTGCTTCAAGTTCATGAGGCGTACGGATTCGGCGACGCGCTTTGGCTCTTCCCAATCGAGCTCGTTCGGTTTACCGGTCGTGACGGCACAAAAGCGGCAGGCACGTGTACAAATACTTCCTAAAATCATGAACGTCGCGGTCCGACGTACCGCCCAACATTCATGGATGTTCGGACACTTGGCTTCCTCACATACCGTATGTAGATTTTTTTCGCGCATCATCTTCTTCAAACCGGTATACGTGTCGTTCGTATTTAATTTAATCTTCAACCATTCCGGCTTTCGTTTCAGTTCCCCTCTTGCCACAATAATTTCCCCCTTTTTGAAAGTTAACCTGTATCGAATTGAGTTTACCAAAAAAAGAATCAAAAACGAACCACGGAAATTATTGGTTTTGCCAATACAGTTTTCTGTGTATCAAAACAGAAACATTGTTTCAAAATGGTTACGCTTTCACATGAGTCATTGTTTCTGAAAAATGGAGTTGCTATACTGTTGTTGACCACCTGAATAAGAACCAAATGTAACTGATGCGATCAGGCATGGGGTGAACGAGCGTTGATGAGGCAACGCTTCTTCCTCCATGCCTTTTCGTTTGGGGGTCAGTCAAATTGGACTAAGGGGAGTGGGGAACATGAACAAGGCATTGAACTGGACAGCAACACTCGGATTGACGACGGCACTACTCGTTTCATCGATTCCGGCAGCGGATGCGGTCGTAGCGGAAGGGACGCCGACGATGTCGATCGACCAGCGCGTCAACACGAAGCTAGAATCGATGACGCTCGAACAAAAAATCGGGCAGATGATCATGCCGGACTTCCGGCTTTGGAACGGGGCGAACCATACTTCTCTTGCACCGGAAGTGGCGCGTGTGATTGATCGTTTTGATCTCGGTGGCGTGATTCTGTTTGCGGAGAACGTGAAGGAGACGGAACAGACGACGAAACTCGTTCACGATTTACAGGAAGTCGTGAAGCAAGACGACAGTAACGACATTCCGCTCTTTGTCACGATTGACCAAGAAGGGGGTATCGTGACGCGTCTTGGGACAGGGACGAACTTACCAGGAAATATGGCAATCGGGGCGACTCGGAACAGTCAATATGCGTATGACGCTGGAAACATCATCGGTTCTGAATTGAACGCACTCGGGGTAAACGTGAACTTCGGACCGGTACTCGACGTCAACAACAATCCGGGAAACCCTGTCATTGGGGTCCGTTCATTCTCGAGCGACCCTGAACTAGTCGGCGAACTCGGGTCAGCGATGACACAAGGCATTCAAGACCAAGGTGTCGCGGCGACGGCGAAACATTTCCCGGGTCATGGGGATACGGCAGTCGACTCACACTATGGACTACCGATTGTCGATAAGTCGCTCGACGAATTGCGTGGACTCGAGTTGTTGCCGTTTAAACGTGCGATTACAGAAGGGATCGACATGATCATGACGGCACATATCGGCATGCCGCAAATCGAAGATGAGGTCGTCGAGTCGGATCGTGGGACGTTCCCACTCCCAGCGACGCTCTCGGACGATGTCATCACGGGAGTGCTACGTGAGGAACTCGGATATGACGGGATTGTTGTGACCGACGCGCTCAACATGCAGGCCATCTCCGACAACTTTACGGAAGCAGAAGCGGTCATCAAGACGTTTGAAGCGGGCGTCGATATCGCCCTCATGCCGACGATTTTGCGTTCGGAAGCAGACGTAATCAAACTTGAAGCCATCTTTGATGAAGTCATCCAAGCGGTGAAGGATGGACGTTTATCAGAGGCGACTATCGATGAGTCGGTCGAGCGTATTTTAAAACTGAAGGCAGAGCGCGGCATTTGGGGAGAGACGATTGACTCGACGACGCTCGAGGCGAAGCTTACAGAAGCGAACGCAGTCGTAGGTAGTGCGGAGCATAAAGCGAAAGAGCGTGAAATCGCGGAAGCAGCCGTCACACTTGTGAAGAATGAGGACAAGACACTCCCGTTCAAACCGAAAAAAGGGGACACGGTGCTCGTCTTGTCACCAGCGAAAGATCAAACGGACAGTATGGTGAAGACAATCAAGTCGCTTGAGAAGAACGCCGGGAATATGAAAGGCGTGAACGTCATCACGGCCAACTATTCGGCATCAACGCCACACTTAACGCAAAATCCGGCACTTCAGCAAAAAGTCGAGGCAGCCGATTACATTATTGTCGGTTCGAACGTGAACAATAGCGCAAAATTGAAGCCGACATCGGCTGACCATTACGTGCCGGCGGAAGTGTTCCGTTACGCCAACGAGACAGGGAAGAAATCAGTCTTACTCAGCTTGCGTAACCCATACGATGTAGCCGTTCAGCCAGACGCTCCGGCGCAGCTCTTGATCTATGGGTTCAAAGGCGATCCGAACGGACCGGACTCGGAAGCGGGTAACTTGAAATCGGCCGGACCGAACTTGCCGGCGGGCATTCGTGCCATTTTTGGCGAAGTGAAGCCGCAAGGAACGTTGCCGGTAGACGTGCCGGAATTTGTGGACGGTGTATTCCAAGACGAGAACTATGCACAGTTTGGAGATGGATTTAAAAACTGGAACCGCTAAACGAAAATGAGCTCACCCGATGGCGGGGAGCTCATTTTTTATGCCTCGAAATAGGCGATGACGAGTAGACCCGGACCGGTATGGGCACCGATGGCAGAGCCGACAAGTGTTTTCGTGATGTGTTTCGGTTGGACATGTCCAAGGACCATCTTCTCAAACTGTTCCGCTTTTTTAGAGTCGTCGCCATGACCGATGAAAAGGTCCCCGTTCTCGACGAGTGACTTCGATTCCATCGTCCATTCGACCATACGGCGCATGACCTTTTTATGACCGCGTACCTTTTCAATCGGGACGAGCTTCCCGTCCTCGACCGTCAGTAACGGCAGAATCGTCAACAAGTCACCGATGAAAGCGCTCGCTTTCGAGACGCGTCCGCCCCGCATCAAATATTCGAGTGACTCGACCGTGAACAAGTGGCGAATCTTTCCGACGAGTGAAGCAGCATATTCACTTGTTTCTTCATACGTATGGTCTTGTCCGTACTCTGCGACCGTCTTGACGAACAATGCCTGTCCGACAGAAGCCGTTCGCGTATCGATAATCTTGAACGTGCTGTCTGGATACTCCTCTTTGAGCATCTCACCGACCATGACAGCCGTTTGATATGTACCGGAGAGTTCTCCGGAGAAAGTGAGGTATAAAAACGGGATTTCGGCTTCGAGATGTTGACGGAAGCAATGCTCGATTCGCGACGCCTCGATTTGGAACGTCTTCGGTGTCTTACCTTGACGCATCGCATCGTATACGTCTTTCGGTTGAATCGTCTCCCCGTCTAAAAACTCTTCGTTGTCGATGATGACACCGAGCGGTAAAATCTCAAGACCGTACTCAATGATTTGATCGTGCGTCAAATCGGCCCCGGTGTCTGTGATCAGTTTAAACATTGGATGAATCACTCCTCTGTTAATTGTTGTTCGATCTCGCGTAATGGTTCATTCCGTTTCCACATCCGTTCGAGCTGGCTCACGAGTGTCGTTTGTTCTTCAGCCGTCAGCGACGCGTTTTGGAGCGTACTGACAGTGGAAAGGACGCGGTAGGCCCGTGTCAGAACATCTTGAACCGTGAGAGGAATGCCGAGCAAGTCTTCTAACGACGCCATCGTTTCCGGTACAATGGTCGGGTATGTGAACTTGGTCGCCTCCCCTTGGATGGCCAATTCATAAAAGTCTCGGATGATTTCGGCACGTTCGCTCCCGCTCTGTCTTACGCTCAAGTAAATTTGAACGGCGACGCCGCCACGGACGCGTCGTTGTGAAATACCGGCGAACTTTTTGCCGTCAATCGACAAGTCGAAACTTCCCGGACAGTACGAGCCGACGATTTCACCTGGGACGATGTCGTTCGTGACGTCTTGAAACATGTGTTGGATGAGGGAAGTCATGGCCTCATAGCCGCTGTCGATTTGAATGCCGTCATTCTCGGGTAAGATTAAAGATAAGTTCAGGACATCCTCGTCTAACACGACGGCGAGCCCACCTGAGTTACGGACGACCGGCCGGAAGCCGCGCTCGTGCAAATACCGGACCCCATCTTTTAAATGAGGTAACCTTGCATCTTGAATTCCGAGTACAATCGTATTCGTGTGCACCCATGCGCGCAAGACAGCGCCTGATTGTTGGGTCGAAGCACATAACGTGTCATCAGTCGCGAACGATTGTTCCGCTTGAAACATCGTGCCAAGGCTCGATTGGTCGATCACACGATAGCTCGGTTGTTTTAATAATGGATGGATCATATACTTAATTCCTTTTCACAAATAATTTTCCTTCTCATTATAGCATGGAGGGAACGATTCGTTTGAAGTCGAATCTAGAACATAACGAAACGTAGGAGGGCATGTCATGTACTCGTCACGAGGACAATTATCTGGGTCAAAAGTGTTTAAAGACCCGGTACACCGTTATATTTACGTCTACGATCACCTTATTTGGGAACTGATCAACACGAAAGAGTTTCAACGTTTACGCCGCATCAAGCAACTTGGGACATCCTTTTTGACGTTCCACGGCGCAGAGCACACGCGATTCCATCATTCTCTCGGCGTCTATGAGATTGCGCGCCAATTGATTGACCAGTTCCAACAATATCCGGAATGGGATGACCGCGACCGTGAACTGTTGTTAGCGGCGGCGCTTTTGCACGATGTCGGTCACGGCCCATTCTCACATGCGTTCGAACATGTCTTCTCTGTTCGCCATGAAGTGTGGACCGAGCGCATCATTTTAGGCGATACCGAGGTCAACCAAGTGTTGTCGGAGATGGGTGTCGGGTTCGCAGAAGAGGTGGCCTCCATCATCAACAAGACGCATCCGAACCGCTTGATCGTCAATATGCTCAGTTCGCAGCTCGATGTCGATCGGATGGATTATTTATTACGTGATGCGCACTTTGCGGGTGTCAGTTATGGAAAGTTTGATTTAGAGCGCATGTTGCGTGTTCTTAGACCAGATGAGGACCAAGTCGTCGTCAAACAGTCGGGGATGCATACGATTGAAGACTATATCATGCGCCGCTATCAAATGTATTGGCAAGTGTACCTTCACCCAGCGACACGTTCAAGTGACCTCCTCTTGAAAGCGATTCTCGAGCGAGCGCAGGAACTATATGAGAGCGGCTATGCATTCAAGATGATGCCGAAACATTTCTTACCAATTTTTGACCAAAACGGCATGTCGCTTGAACAATATTTAAAGTTGGACGAGACGGTCGTCTACTTCTATTTCCAGGAATGGATGGAGGAAGACGACGCGATTCTAGCCGATTTATCGAGCCGTTTCGTGAATCGTCGTTTATTGAAATATAAAAACTTCCCGGAAGCGAACCGCGTCCGCTATATGGAACGGTTGCGGCAGACGATGGAAGGCATCGGACTTCCGCCGAAATATTACTTGCTCGAAGATCAATTGAGTCAGTTGCCGTATGACTTGTACAAAGGGCAGGGGAAGTATGAAGGCATTTATCTTCAGATGAACGATGGGGAACGGAAAGAGATTTCGGAAGTGTCGATGCTCGTCCAGTCGATTTTGAACTCGAGACAATCGGATGAAAAAATTTATTATCCAGAAGATGTGTTGCTAAACTTAAGGGATCATGCGAATGAAAAATCGTGGCTCTTGTCGACATTGAAATCCGAATAACCCGAAAAGGGGCGTGACACGATGGAGATTGCGACACTGATTGGTGGCATCGGGATTTTTTTACTCGGGATGACGTTACTCACAGACACGCTGAAAAAATGGGCCGGTACTCGACTTCGTCATCGGTTGAACCAATTCACCGATGGCTCGTTGTCGGGGGCGACACTTGGCGCGATGTTGACGGCTTTATTTCAATCCTCTACCGTCACGACGTTGATGACGATTGGTTTTGTGAGCGCAGGATTGATCACGTTCACGCAAGCATTGCCGCTCATCATCGGGGCGAACGTAGGTAGCGCGACGACCGGATGGATCATCGCCGTCCTTGGCTATAACGTAGACGTACGTCAAGTGTTCTTGCCACTCATCGGTCTCGGGATGGCACTTCGTCTCTCAGGACCACGTCTACGACGAATCGGGCTATTATTCGTCAGTATCGGTTTGATTTTTGTCGGGGTTGGGACGCTACAAGAGGCGATGCGGGATGTCGTCACGTTCTCGTTCGGACCAATCGAGTCGATGCGTTTTTCTCAACAGGCGTTCCTGATTGGCATCGGGTTTGCGATGACGGTTGTCCTTCAGTCGTCGACGATTGGGCTCGTCTTAACGATGACGGCTCTTGCGACCGCCGCGATTTCACTTCCGCAAGCCACTTTTTTGGTACTCGGTCAAAGTGCTGGGACGAGTCTTGTCGTGGCACTCGGTTCAATCGGAGGCTGGAAGTCGGCCCGACGCATCGTATTGGGGCATGCCATCTATCACGTGTCCATCGTCCTCATCGGATGGCTGACGTTTCCCGTTCTCTTCTATGTCGTCAATCGAGTAGCCGATTGGTTCAACTGGAACGACTTGTTACGTCTCGCCCTATTCCATACGACGTTCCATGTGTTAGGCGTCCTCTTGTTCTTGCCATTTTATCAGCCGTTCGCAAGAAGGTTACTAAAATGGATTCCGAGCCGATCAGAAAAATTGACACGTCTGCTCGACAAGAACATGTCGCAACTCCCAACGGTCGCCCTTGAGGCGGCTCGCCGGTCTTTACTCGAGATTGAACGCTATTTAGGGAACGAGACCGAGTTGCTCGTCCGGGAGGGACGTCTCCGGGAAGATGAATTGACGCTCGTCGACAAGACGCTGAGCGATGTCCGCGTCTTTTTGAGTACGATTCAACTAGACGATGTCGGAAAGCAAAATGACTACGGGCAACACTTGTCCCTCCTGCATTCAATCGACCATCTCGAACGGTGGTTGTACGTATTGCGTGAAATCGAACCGGTCCAGTCACTGCGGGACACGGACTTTTTAGCGGCGCGCGAACTCGTCTTGCACGAACTCGATCTCGTTCATCAATTGAACCATCATACGCCACCGGAAGATTCGAAGATGTGGAAACAGGCGTCAAAACAATTGGCGGAATATCGGAAGGCACATCGCTCTGAGCTGCTTGAAGAAACGGCGGCGAATCAGTTGGAGATGGACCAGACGATCCAAAAAGTACAAGTATTGCTGTGGCTTGACCGGATCGGTTACCACATTTGGCGGGCAACACGGCACTTGATTAAGCCGACCATGCCGAGTGAACGGTTCGAAGTGAACCGAGAAGATTGAAGTAAAATGGAGGAATGAAAATGGCGACATGGGTGACTCACTTTCGTATCGCGGAGCGGATTCTCGAGACAGATTCCGCGTTTGAACGCATACCTTTTTTAGTAGGAAATATCGGTCCAGACTGTGGGTTGGTCGGAGCGGATGGACGTCCTGAACCACCGAAAACCATCACCCATTTCAAAACAGAGAACGGGATCTCCTCTGATTTGTTCAAACAGACGTATTTAGATGGAGGGACCACAAAATCGAATACAGAATGGTCTTATTTAGTCGGTTATTATTTTCATCTGGTCACAGACGAATATTGGGTGCAGTTGACCCGTGCGAAAAAAGAAGAACCGATTGTACGGGCAATCGTCGGAACACCAGACTATACCCGTTTAGTCAAAACGGACTGGTATGGGATTGACTTTGAGTACTTGGCAAAACATCCGAATCATATCTTTTGGACGGACTTCTGTCACATTGACTCGTTCGAAGACGTCTTACCGTTTTTCCCACAAGGACAAACGGGACAACAAATTCAAAACATCACGTCCTTCTATAAAACACATCCGTTTGACCCACAGCATGAATATGTATATATGTCACCTGAAGAGGTCGATGATTTCATTGAAGAGGTTCTTTGTGGGCTACAAGCGAAAATTCAAGAAGTTCAACGAATACATATTTGACGTGGTGCTTAGACGAAAAAACGGACCCCGATTCAAGGAGTCCGTTCGTTACTTATTTCTTGTCCGCGTGCATGACGCCGGCTTGACCGTAGTGCGTCGCATCCATCTCTTCGATGAAGACAGTGATGTTCTCTTTCGGAGCATTCGTTGTCTCTGAGACTGCATCCGTCACTTTTTCAATTAACGCGCGTTTTTGTTCCACGGTACGGCCCGGGAGCATTTTTACCGTTACGTAAGGCATGGGTCATTCCTCCTTTGCTGAAGTCTCTTTCATTGTAGTGAATCCACTTCCTCGAGAAAAGAAAATTTTCGTCCACCTCAAAGCTTGCGCTCACTTTTTCAACATTTCGGGTAAGGAACAAGACAGAGCGAATGTAGGAGGAATGAAGATGAAGTGGAAAGGTAGACAACAGAGCCGTAACGTCGAGGACCGAAGAGGGCGTAGCATCGGAGGAAAAGGGATTGCCGGGGTCGGGGGTGGTCTCGGATTGATTCTCGTCATCGTCTTTACATTATTGAATGGGGGAAGCCCGACCGACCTCGTCAACAATATCGGACTAGGTGAGCCGCAAACTGAAGGAACATACACCGGTACGGAGCGAGAAGAGGAGATGGCGGACTTTGTGGCGGTCGTCTTGAAAGATACGGAAGAAGTATGGACAGATATTTTTGCGGAGAACGGCATGACGTACCAAGAACCGACGCTCGTCCTGTTCTCGGGACAAGTTGAATCCGCTTGCGGCATCGCCGGGTCGGCGGTCGGCCCCTTCTACTGTCCGGGTGATCAAAAGCTGTACATTGATTTAAGTTTCTATGATGAGCTGAGTCAGCGTTTCAATGCGCCGGGTGATTTTGCGATGGCATACGTCGTCGCCCATGAGGTCGGGCACCATGTCCAGACGCTTCTCGGAACGACAGAAGAGATTATGCCGCTTCGGAATGAGATGAGCGAGACTGAATTCAATCGCTATCTCGTCCGTTTCGAGTTACAGGCGGACTACTACGCAGGCGTATGGGCGCATCACGCGCAAGGACTCGGTTACCTCGAAGCAGGGGACGTCGAAGAAGCGATGAATGCAGCTCACCAGATCGGTGACGACACGTTACAACGTCAGGCGCGTGGATACGTGACGCCGGACTCGTTCACGCATGGAACGTCGGAACAGCGGATGCGCTGGTTCGAGAGAGGCTTTGAGAACGGGTCGATTCAAGGTGGAGATACGTTCAATACGAACAACTTATAGGTCGGGCGCACGCTCGACCTTTTTAGCCGGTTGGAATATGAGGAAAGAATCCGCTATCATAAAAGAACAACAGTTGCAGGAAGGGGATGACCCGATGGAATCCTTACTTACGAAAATTGATTTAGCAAAAGACGATATGACGGCGGTTGAAAAGAAAATCGCGGACTATATCTTGTCCCATTCAACGCTCATTCCAAATATGACGACGAAAGAACTTGCCCAAAAGACGGATGTATCCGAGGCGAGTATCGTCCGTTTCGCCCGCGTAGTCGGGATTGATAGCTTTAAAGCATTTAAGCTTGCGCTCGTGAAAGACTTGGCCGTCACAGAAACGACATTGACGGACTTCAACGTTCTCCAGCAAAAAGATACGCCGTACGATTCGTTTCAAAAAGTCATCCATGTGAATAAAGCGGCGATCGAGGCGTGTGCCGAAGCGATGGACAAACGCGAGCTCGAACATGCGGTGGACTTATTCGCGCGCGCGAATCGTGTCATCTTTTATGGGGTCGGTGGATCGTCGACTGCAGCGATGGATGCGCAATATAAATTCACGAAGCTCGGGTATGCGGCTACGACATCGTCGGACTTTCATTATATGTTGTCGTTGATTCCGCATTTAGGAAAATCAGACGTATTCGTCGCCATCAGCACGTCGGGACGGACGAAAGATGTGCTCGAACTCGTTCGTTTCGCCAAGAAGAAACGTGTGCCCGTCATCGCCATCACGAACTTGGACAAGTCGCCACTTTATCGGGAAGCGGACGTACGCCTTTGTACGCCGAACGTCGAGAGCGATTTCCGGATTGCGAGCATCGCCTCGCGGATGACGCAATTAACAATTGTCGATACGTTATATATGGGTCTCTTGCATCGAAAAGGAGAAGGCTTGATTGATCGCTATGCCGAAGCGCGAGATGAGATGGTGAAGTTGCGCCGATGATCAGACCGTATTCGAAAGAAGATCGCGCGGAATTGGAAGACTTCTTGGTGAGACAACGTACCTTTGCCCGTTTGAATGGACAGTCCATTCAAGCGTTCCGTGATGAGAACGTGGCGGATTTTGCAGAGGACGGCACCGTCAGTCTGATTATTCGTGCAGATGGACGGATTGTCGCCATCGCGGACCTGTTGAAACGACATCCCGTGGACGGTTCGCTTTGGCTCGGATTGTTCGTCGTCGATGAGACCCTTCACGGGACGGGCTTGGCGCAAACGTTATATGAACAAGTGGAAGAAGAGTATATGCGCCCCTATCAGACGGTGTTTCGATTAGGTGTCCTTCCGAACAATCTGCGCGCTCGTCGGTTTTGGGAGCGAAACGGCTATGTATACGAAAAGGATTCTACCACGAATAAAGGCGTGCGCGTTCACGTCCTGAAGAAACAACTCATTCGACCGGAGTGAGTTTTTCTTTCGTAAATACTGAAATTAAATTTCAAAAATAACTAATAATAAATTGACTTTAAGTTTCAATATAGTACCATGAAATCATAGAGAAGAAAGGATGGTGGCGATGCTAGAGAAATTGGCTACAGAAAGACGGAATGAACGAACGATGCAACTAGATGAGATGTCGATCGAGGAGCGATTGACGATCATGAACAGTGAGGACCGACAAGTCCCGCAAGTGATTCAACATCAGATTCCCGTCATCGCGCAAGTTGTGGAGCGGGTCATCGCATCCTTTCGTAAAGGCGGTCGCTTGATTTATATCGGGGCGGGTACGAGTGGACGTTTAGGCATTTTAGACGCCGCAGAGTGCGTACCGACGTTCGGGGTGTCCCCGGATCAGGTCATCGGGTTGATTGCCGGTGGCGAGCGTGCGCTCATTCAAGCGGTCGAGGGAGCAGAAGACAGCAAGGAATTGGCAGTCGATGATTTGAAAGCGCTTCAACTGACGGCGGACGACACTGTCATTGGGATTGCGGCGAGCGGGCGGACGCCGTATGTGATCGGAGGTCTCGATTATGCACGGGAAGTTGGAGCAACCACTGCGGCCATCTCCTGTAATCAGGACGCAATCATCAGCCGCCATGCAGACTATCCGATTGAAGTGGAGACAGGACCGGAAGTGTTGACCGGTTCGACACGATTGAAGGCAGGGACGGCACAGAAATTGGTCCTCAACATGATTTCGACAACGTCGATGATTGGAGTAGGCAAAGTGTATCAAAACTTGATGGTCGACGTGAAACCGACGAACGAAAAATTAGAAGTACGTGCCAAGCGGATGATTGCAGAAGCGACAGGGGTCGACATGGAAACGGCCGCGCGTTATTTTGCGTCATCCAAAGGACATGTCAAAACAGCAATCGTCATGATTTTGGCGGACGTCTCTTATGAAGAAGCCATCAAACGATTAGAGCGTGCGAACGGGTTTGTCCGCGAGGCGCTATAAGGGGGAAAATCGAGATGAAGAAAGAAGAGGTTTTAGCACGGGACATCCTCGCACAAGTCGGGGGGAAAGAGAACATTCGTCAACTCGCTCACTGTATGACGCGTGTCCGATTGTCGTTGAAGGATCCGACCAAAGCCGATCTTGACGCCTTGAAGAAGATTGATGGCGTCATGGGGGTCATCGATGATGAGACGCTACAAATCGTCGTCGGTCCGGGAACGGTGAATCGGGTCGCGGATTATATGAGTCATGAGACAGGCCTTGCGATCGGAGAAGAGTCAGTGGACGCGAACTTGACGCCAGAGGAACGCGCAGCGGTCGAGCGTCAAAAAGTAAAAGAAAAGCAAAAGTCACCGTTTAAACGATTCCTCCGTCGACTCGGGAATATTTTCATCCCGCTCATTCCGGGTCTTGTCGCTTCAGGAATCATCAACGGTGCGGCGAACTTTGCTGTCAACGCCGGTGTCGACCGGACGGAGACGTGGATGCAGATTTTACTCGTCCTCGGTAGCACAGTCTTCGCATACTTAGCCATCCTCGTCGGGTGGAACACGGCGAAAGAGTTCGGGGGGACACCGGTGCTCGGGGCGATTGCCGGAGGGATTCTATTCAACCCGCTCCTCGCGGACATCGTCATTTATGGGGAACCGCTTGTCGTCGGACGCGGTGGCTTGTTCGGTGTCATTTTTGCCGGTTGGCTCATGACGTATATCGAGAAGCATATTCGTCGCTTCATGCCGGTATCGATCGATATTATCTTCACACCACTCTTCACGGTCCTCATCGTCGGATTTACAGCACTCTATGCGATCATGCCGGTCGCGGGTGTATTGTCAGATGGGATCATGCGAGGCATTAATGCGACGCTTGAGTTCGGGGGACCTGTCGCTGGGGCACTTTTGGCCGGTTTCTTCTTACCGCTCGTCATGGTCGGGTTACACCATGGTTTGACGCCGATCCATTTAGAACTGTTGAATACGGTCGGGACGACGGCGCTTCTTCCAATCTTGGCGATGGCGGGTGCCGGTCAAGTCGGTGCGGCGCTTGCAATCTTTGTGAAGACAAGCAACCCGCGACTCCGTAATATTATCAAAGGGGCCATCCCGGTCGGTTTCCTTGGAATCGGCGAACCGCTCCTTTACGGGGTCACACTTCCGCTCGGACGTCCGTTCTTAACGGCATGTCTCGGGGCAGCGGTCGGTGGTGCCTTCCAAGCAACGATGAAGACGGCTGCACTTGGAATTGGTGTATCGGGTCTATCCCTTACACCGCTGATTGACGACGGGATGTATTTGACGTATGTCGCCGGACTATTGATTTCGTATACGGCAGGCTTCCTGTTCACTTATTTCTTCGGCTTCAAAGAAGAGATGGCGGATGGGATTTGACAAACAAAGATGGCTCGGTCGAGTCATCTTTTTCTATACGTTTTGTGAGGAGGGAAATAGATGAGAGGGATTTCTGTTTACTTAAGTGAGGAATTGACGTCTGCGTCCATTGATTGGATCGAACGCATGCGAGAGAGCGGGTTCACGAGCATCTTCACGTCGCTTCATATTCCGGAAGACGATTCGACGTTATATACAGGACGGCTCCAGCAGTTAGGGGAATTGGCAAGACGCCTAAACATGGAACTCGTGGCAGACATCGCCCCGTCATCTCTACAGGCGCTCGGTAAGGACTGGAATGATGCCCATACACTGTTGGACTGGGGCGTCACGGGGTTACGTGTCGACTATGGCGTCACACCGAAACAAGTGGCCGACTTGTCACGACATATGATGGTCGCACTTAATGCCAGTACACTCACGGAAACAGAGCTTGAAGAGATGTTGCGACAAGGGCTACGACGGGACCACGTCGAAGCGTGGCATAATTTTTATCCCCGTCCCGAGACGGGGCTTGACCGCTCCTGGTTTGACGAGAGAAACGCCTGGTTACATGCACAAGGAATCAAAGTACAGGCGTTCATTCCTGGAGATGAACAGTTACGTGGACCTCTTCATGAGACGTTACCGACACTCGAGGAGCATCGCCATCAGTCTCCGCTTTCGTGTTATATCGATTTACAAGCGACGGTCGACCGAATTTTGATTGGTGACCCGCGCGTGTCCAATCAGGCGATGCGACAATTTCAGGTGTACGATGAAGGAATCATCGTCCTTCGTGCAACTTCAGAGTACAGTGTCGATTCATTACCGACACTGCATACGAACCGGATGGACCCAGCCCGAGATGTCATTCGCTCGGTCGAATCGAGAGCTTACGGACGACCCGGGGACCATTTGATTCAACCGCAACATACAGAAGAACGACTGCTCGGCAGCATCACGATGGACAACGAACGATATGGGCGTTATGAGGGAGAACTGCAAGTAACGAAGCGGGATTTGCCGGCAGATGAACGGGTCAACGTCATCGGTCGGGTCATTGAAATGGACCGCACGCTCATCCGTCACATTGGACCGGGAAGACGTTTTCAAATTGACTGGAAGTGACTCAGGATTGCCACCATCCTATATCATTGTGTACAGTAGAGAGGGAGGGTGGAACATGAAAGACATTAATTTTAATATCATTTCAGACGACGCGACGGACGGGCACGGCGGTTTTGGTGTCGGTTCGCTTAGTTTAAATAACATGTCCCCGGTCATCATCGATGTCGAGGCGGGCACGGCGACAATCGATATGGGTGCGATGCACGCCAAGTCTGCCATCGAGAAGCGAATCAAGTTTTTGACGGACCAAGAAGCGGTACCGAACGGGAAACCGTATTGGATCATTTGGGTGACGGTCGGTCGAAAACGAGAAGGCTTTTACTATGGCGGCGTCGCGGCATGTGACATGTCGGTAGATGTCGAAGCGAGACGAGGCTATAAATTATTGCCTTATCACGTCAATCAGATGGACAAATCGTTGAAGGGTCGGATTTTAATCGACATGATGGACGCTCCGTCCCGCGACGTATTGGCGAATTTCCTACAAGAACATCGCCCAGAAATTTGGACGAACTCGACTGAACTTCATGCAGAGCTCGAGCGCTTAGGTGCCGAGTAAAAAGATTGGACGATTTTTTCGTCTCCAATCTTTTTTGTTTCGCATTTTTGGGAGTAAAAGGAAATTATGTAACTGAAGAGATATTCATTTGTAATTGTATGAAAATTCAGTATTATGATATACTGACTACATTGTGAAAAAAAGAAAGGGTGATACGATGAGCGAAACGAAAAAAATCTTAATCGGTCTCGCGCTAGGTGTTGTAGTTGGTCTCGGATTGGCGGGATTGCCGGATTCAATTTATGAGATTGTGAATCCGTATATTTTATCTCCGGTCGGAACGGTCTTTTTGAATCTGATTAAAATGTTAGTCGTGCCGATCGTCTTCTTCTCGATTATTTTAGGCGTCATGGGTCTCGGGGACCCGAAAGAGCTAGGTCGGGTCGGGACGAAGTCGATTTTGTTCTTCTTAGCGACGACAGCACTCGCGATTATGTTGGCGATGGGCGTCGCATCTGTTTTACAACCAGGGGAGCGTGGGGACTTCCAAACAACAGGTCTTGAATTTGAATCTACAGCGACCGAGGAATCGTCAAATATCGTACAGACATTCGTCAATATGATTCCAACGAATCCGATTACGGCACTCGCTGAAGGAAACATGCTTCAAATCATCGTCTTTGCAGCATTGATTGGATTCGCGCTGATTGCCCTTGGTGACAAGGCGAAGACATGGCGTCAATTCGTCAAACAAGGTGATCGCATCATGATGTACTTGATTCATCTCGTCATGAAGCTCGCGCCATACGGTGCATTCGCATTGATTGCTTCGGCAATCGGAGGCATCGGTCTCGATGCGGTCGTCGCCATGGCATGGTATATGATTGCCGTTGTCTTGACGCTCTTCTTACACGCAACGATTGTATACGGGGCAGCCGTTTACTTCATCGGAAAGATGAGCCCAGTGTTCTTCTTCAAAAACTTCTATGAGGCGATGACATTCGCATTCTCGACATCTTCGTCGAATGCGACGCTTCCGGTATCGATGGAAGTCGCCCAGAAGAAACTCGGTGTACCACGTTCGATTTCGTCGTTCGTGCAACCACTCGGGGCAACGGTCAACATGGACGGAACGGCCATCATGCAAGGTGTTGCTACCATCTTCATTGCGCAAGTATTCGCGTCTGACTTAACAATGACTCAATTGTTGACGGTCGTCATTACGGCGGTCCTTGCTTCAATCGGGACAGCAGGTGTACCAGGAGTCGGGCTTGTCATGCTTGCCCTCGTCCTTCAGTCGGTCAACTTACCGGTAGAGGGAATCGCCCTCATTATCGGGGTCGACCGTATTCTCGATATGCTTCGCACATCTGTCAACATCACGGGGGATGCGGCATGTGCGGTTGTCGTTTCGAAATTGGAAGAAAAACATTTACCACCAGTCGACGAAGACTCGTGGGATGAAGCAGGCGCGACCTCTTCATCATCGCTATGATATAGTAAAGGACCATGACAACGCGTCATGGTCCTTATTTTGTGAATAGAAAGAGTGATGGTTATGGAATGGGAACTGCTCCCGCTCCCTTTATTTTTAATAATGAGTATTTTACTCAATAGTGTGATTGCGGTGGCTGGGGTGTTACCGAGTGCTTTTTTGACGGCGATCAACGTGAGCGTCCTCGGTCTCGTACCCGGTATTCTCGTCTCGATTGTCGGTGAGGCGGTAGGAGCCATCGTCAGTTTCATTCTTTACCGAAAAGCGCTGCATCGTTATACGTCCCCGGACGGTGGCCGGTTTCAGCGACTCCGTGAGGCCACAGGGGCGGAGGCATGGTTTCTCGTCCTTGGCATGCGTCTCATGCCGTTCGTACCGTCGGGACTTGTCACGTTATCGGCAGCGTTCAGTCGTATGACACTCGCCTCATTTGCGGTCGCAAGTACGATTGGGAAAGTGCCTGCCCTCATCATGGAAGGGCTGGCGGTGACGGCAGCGATGCAATTGACGGTCGGATGGCAACTGTTCTTGGTCGGTCTCGTCGGGGTTTCTTACCTCGTCTGGCGAATGCGTCAGAGAAGAGGCGAGAAGATATGACAAAACGCCTCGACGAAACGCTTACCGGTCGTTTTCTTCCGTAACACGGCCCAGTCGATTAAAATCGATTCCTCAAAATCTTTTAAGAAGGTTTCGTGAAGTTGTTGGATTGACGTCGTATCGAACTGGGCGATCATCATCTCGTGATTCAGAAACATACTTCGGAAATCGAAGTTGGCTGACCCGACGAGTGCAACTTTGCCATCGATCAGGAGCGTTTTCGCATGGATGAAATGGCGATTGTATTTATAAATTTTAATGTTCCGCTTCAACAGCTGTTCGAAATAATATTCGGTCGCATGGAAGCTGAACCATTCGTCTCCCTTGCCCGGTACGACGATGCGCACATCAATGCCGCTACGACCTGCGACTTCGAGAATCGCCAACAGTTCAGGTGGAGGAACGAGGTATGGGGTGGTGAGCCAGATCGACTCTTTTGCCTCCATCAACAGACGCATCAACCCATCGCGAATCGTCACGTCTTTACCAGGTGACGTGACGAGCAGTTGTGTCGCCCCGTTTTGTCCTTTCGGTTCATTCACAAAGTACTGAGAGAGGTGCTCTTCATCTGCGAATAGGTCCCACGTCTCATCAATTGTCCCTTGTCCCGCATACAGCCAGTTCTCGACAAAAAGCTGTTGGAGTTCTCGGACGAGCGGACCTTCGAGACGTAGATGCGTGTCACGCCAGAAACCGAGCTTCTCATTTTTTCCGAGATATTCATCACCGACGTTCAACCCGCCTGTTAGCGCGATTCGTCCATCCACGACAATCAGTTTTTGATGGTTGCGGAAGTTGGCATTGAAGACGAGATAAGGGTGCAGGACCGGATCGAACGCTTGGACGTGGACGCGGGATTCCCGTAACGGCTGAATAAAATCTTCCCCGATTTCTTGGCTACCGAGTCCGTCATATAAAAAGCGAACGATGACGTTCTCATTTGATTTTTGGATGAGTGCATCTCGGACCTTTAATGAAATCTCATCGGTTCTAAATAGATAGTATTGAATGTGGATATGGTCGGTCGCACTGTTGATGGCATCTAATAACGCCTCGAACTTTTCTTCGCCGTTGACGAGGAGAGTTGTCGACGTGTGAGCGTCCGCACCGCTTGCTCCTAATTTTTCAAGTGTCCGTGTCAACGGATAAGCAGACACGATATCAGGAGAAGTCTCGATTTTTTCACTCTCGATCGCTTGTTTTAGCATCCGGATTTCTGACGATGTTCGTTTAAAGCGTCGATGGCGACGCGGCGTACGGCCGAACATGACCCATGCCAAGACGCCGATGAACGGGATGAAGAATACGGTCAATAACCAGGCGAGCTTCCCTTGGGGCTGTACTTGGTCAAATAAAATCTGCCAACCGACGACGAGCGGTGCGACGATGGCGATCCCGATTAATACGGGAATGAGGATATCGAGCCAAAACAAGAGACCGACGAGCAAAATGACGCTGAGGATCATGATGATGAGTTGAATGACGCGACGTTTCAAAGGAAACACCACCTTTCCATGAACGATGAAAACGAGGGGAGATTCCCCTCGTTTTTTAGTAAACGCTGTTCAGGACAGCGTTAATTTCGTCCGCATAACGAACGAAGAAGTACACATTTACTGCGAGAGAGAACAAGACGAGGAAGAGACCGAACTGTGCTTTGACCCGATTTCGATTCCAGTAATAGAAGACGGACAAGAGCACTGCCAGTCCTACGAATAGAGCGATGACTTCAACGATTCCCCAGACGATGTCCTTGGATAAAAACATGTCGACGATTGTCATGACGACGTAGATGAAAACGACAATCCCCATAATCACGACTAAAATAGCTAAAATGATGCTAATCCAATCCGAGCTAACTGCGTCAATTAGGTTTTCAATGGCCATTTCGTATTCGCTCACAACCGTTCCTCCTTTCGACAGATTGCATAACTATACATCCATTACCCTTTTTTCAACATCTAAAATCAAGCTTTCACTGGCGGATGGATGAATGAGGGAAGTGGAATTTTAGAAACGATGGCCACGACTGCGAATACATAGAGCCAACTATTCGGTGGGAAAAAGAGCACGAGTAACACGATGATGGCCAACGGTTGTCGCATGGCCGTGGCGAGTAAGGCACTCGTCGTCAGAACGACCGTAAACGTCATATCTAGTTCGAACAAGAGGCTGAAAAAATAACCGAGCGTGAAAGAAGAGAAGAGCAGCGGATAGATGTGTCCACCGCGCCATCCAGTCGCTAGACAGAACGCCGTAAAGAGCAGTTTCAATACACTAAATAAGAGAAGGGTGTAGAGCGGAATCAGACTCCACTCGTCGATATACTCAAGAATCGTTTCTTCTCCAGAGAAGAGGAGGTCCGGATAAAGAAGAGCCATGATCCCGATTCCGACGCCGCCGAGTGTCGTGAGGATTAGAATAGGCACGTTTGAGAAGAGCCGCATCAATGCATGTTCACTGACCAAGTAAAGCCAGCCGAGAACCATGCCGCCAAGAACAATCCATAACATCGTCCAATCGATCTGGACACTTTCAATCGCAGGGAACTTAATGATGAACGGTGGACGTTCGTCAAGTTGATTGAGTAAATAAAACGTCCCGATTCCGGCAAGTGTCGCAAGCAGGTTCAGCATCGGCTGTTTTTTCTGCTCGGTCTCTTCCGCTGCGATTGCCCCGAAGAGTGGCGCGTTGAAGACAATCCCGAGCACGACGGCATGACCGACTTCTTGCAATTCCGCTAATTCTTGACGGACGTGCCGGATGCGCTCCGAGAACCACGTCGTGAGCCCGCCGACGATTCCGACGAGCGCGGCCTCAGGGCCAAGACTTGCCCCTCCAATGAGAACGAGGAGGGCGGTCAACGTCGTGAAGCCGATCAAACGATAGTCAATGCGTCCCGTTCCTTTTCGTTCTTCTAACACCTCAGGCATGAGACGGGGCATCTGACCGTATCGACGTTGCAACAGACCGATGCATATACCGGCGATGACCGGTACGAGAAACACATAAAACGGAAAATCAAATTGCTCAGGAATCGTATGCCACACAACGTGAATCCCTTTATAAACAACCGATAAGAAAAGCCAACTCACTAAGCCGATGATGATTCCGAGTACGATGGCATAGCCACTGACAATCCATGATTTCATCTACATCTCCACCTCTTTCGCTCGCGTCGACCTTCTATAATATGCTATCTCCTGAACACCTCAGACCGAAACCTATAAATCGATGAAACCGTCTCGAAGTGGTGAAGACGACAACCGCTTCATACGAAAAACAAAAAAGTGCGGGCACTCGATGAAGTCGATGCCCACACTTGGAATAAAGAAACGTGCTTATGCTGTTTTGATAACGTGCTCTTTCGCAGGAGCCGGTTTTCCGAAGAAATACCCTTGTGCCAAATCAAATCCGAGCTCACGGCACACATCCGCTTCTTCGATGCGCTCGACACCTTCGGCGAGAAGTGTGATGCCCATCGAATGGGTCAACGCACGCACTTTTTTGAGGAAATCCCGCTTCTCGGCATCCTCGTCACAAAATGAAACATACGAACGGTCGATTTTGACATAGTCCGGTTCGAGCCGCTTCAACATATCGATGGTCGAGAAACCTGCACCGACGTCGTCTAACGCAACTTGCATGCCCCGCTTTTTATACGTCGAAAAGACGTGCTGGAGATGATCGACGTCATGTACCTTCTCCGTCTCCACGACTTCAAAGATAAAGCGGTCCGGGTTAAGTTGATATCGGTCGATGATATCGAACGTATGCTGCAAACAATAGTCGGGGTTGTAAATCGTCGACGGTAAGAAGTTGATGAATGTCTTTTGGTGAGGGGCGACGACTTCATATGTCGCTTTGATGGCTTCGGCACGAGCACGTTGATCGAGCTTCGAATGAAGACCGAAACGGTTTGCCGTCCGGAATAAATCATAAGGCGAGATGTTGGCACCGCTACGGAGAAGTGCCTCGTACCCGAACGTTTCCGTAGAATCGAGGAAGATGATTGGCTGGAGATGACTCTCGAACGTGCCGTGCTGAATCTGTTCAATGATGTGCCGGTTAGCAAGCTGATCTTTTAATACTTCGACCTCAAGCGGCGGGGTCTGACGGTTCGATGCAGGATCGACACAGTATACCGTTCCGTTTGCTTGTGTGAGGAGTACATCTAGTTCTTCAAACGATGTATACGGGTATTCCTTGAATGTTGTGACGAGTGTCCCTTGAGCAATCAAAGGAATTGTTGTATTACAAGAAGCGCAGGGTGACCACATACTATTCCACCTTTCCATTCAAAATTGGTTCATTCAGTATATCGGTCACGTCTCACAAAAAACTCACATTCAGGAACCATTCTTCAAAAAATTCGTGCAAAATGGGTACAGGTTTTGTATACTTCCTATCGTATGATTAAGAAGCGCCTCAAAACGCCACTCGCATACGAACAACTTTTTGAACAGAAAGGGGTTCTATCGATGGACCAAAAATTAAAATTATGGTTTACGGAGCACCAAACAGAAGATTACGGGATCACGTTCCGTGTAAACCACGTTTATGAGAGCGAACAAACGGAGTTTCAACGACTAGAAATGGTCGAAACGGACGAGTTCGGAACGATGTTGTTACTTGACGGGATGGTCATGACGACGGATAAGGACGAATTCGTCTATCACGAGATGGTCGCACACGTCCCACTCTTTACACACCCGAATCCAAAGCATGTGCTTGTAGTCGGTGGGGGAGACGGCGGTGTCATCCGTGAAATCATGAAACACCCATCAGTTGAAAAGGCAGTTCTCGTTGATATTGACGGGAAAGTCATTGAATATTCGAAGAAATACTTGCCGAACATTGCCGGTGAACTTGATAACCCACGTGTTGAAGTCATCGTCGGTGACGGTTTCATGCATATTGCGAAATCAGAGAACGAGTACGACGTCATTATGGTCGACTCGACAGAACCAGTTGGGCCAGCAGCGAACCTCTTCACAAAAGGATTCTATGCAGGCATCTCGAAAGCGCTCAAAGAGGATGGCATCTTTGTCGCACAAACGGATAACCCGTGGTTCACACCAGAACTCATTCAAACGGTTCAACGTGACGTGAAGGAAATCTTCCCGATCACGAAATTGTACACGGCGAACGTTCCGACGTACCCGAGCGGGATGTGGACGTTCACAATCGGTTCGAAGAAATACGATCCGGAACAAGTATCGGCTGAGCGTTTCCATGACATCGAAACAAAATATTACACGCCGAAGCTTCACAACGCGGCGTTCGTCCTTCCAAAATTCGTGGAGGATTTGACAAAATGATCAAACGTTTTGATGAAGCATACTCAGGTAAAGTGTTTATCGCCAGTCTCCCAGAGGTGACAGAGGCGAAGACGGTTCTTTACGGGATGCCGATGGACTGGACGGTCAGTTTCCGTCCGGGTTCACGTTTCGGTCCGAACCGGATTCGTGAAGTGTCGATCGGCCTTGAAGAATACAGCCCGTATTTAGACGGTGATTTGGCAGATGCAGCGGTATACGATGCAGGAGATATCCCACTTCCATTCGGAAACGCACCGAAGTCGCTCGATATGATCGAGGCGTTCGTCAAAGATGTCGTCAAAGCAGGCAAGTTCCCACTCGGAATGGGTGGCGAACATCTCGTCACATGGCCGATCATCAAAGCGATGCACGACGTGTACGGCGACGACTTTGTCATCATCCACTTGGATGCGCATACGGACCTTCGGGATGAGTATGAAGGCGAGCCACTCTCACACTCGACTCCGCTTAAAAAAGCGGCAAACTTGATTGGACCATCGAACTGTTACTCGTTCGGAATCCGTTCAGGGATGAAAGAAGAGTTTGAGTGGGCACGTGAAGTCGGCTACAACATGCATCAATTTGAAGTCATCGAGCCTCTCAAGCGCGTCTTACCGACACTCGCTGGGAAAAAAGTATATGTCACGATCGACATCGACGTTCTTGACCCGTCAGCAGCACCAGGGACAGGTACACAAGAAATCGGCGGCATCTCGACGAAAGAATTGCTAGAAGCGGTACACGCTATCGCGAACGCAGACCTCGACATCATCGGCGCAGACCTTGTCGAAGTGTCACCGGCATACGATCAGTCGGATATGACGGCCATCGCGGCAGCAAAAATTCTTCGTGAGATGATGATTGGATTCGTGAAATAAATGCGGAAAAAAGGTCAGCTGGAAATGGAACTGAGCGCCCGGATCACCCAATGGGAGAAAGAATATTTGGGTCGCGGGTCATTGACGTGTAAGGCAGACCTGCTTCGGGACCTCGCCATCGTCACACTCCAAGGTGTGTTGACGCCGGCCGAGTATGACTTGGCCACCAAGTCGTCAGGTCGCGAGCAATTGAAGAAATACCGCAACAATCTCGTCGAATCGGGACGGAGCCAACTTGAAACGATTGTCGGGCAAGTGCTCGGCCGTTCGATTGTTTCGCTCCACACGGACATCAGTACGAAAACAGGGGAGCGTCTCATCGTCTTTCGTTTGGACGCGCCTTGGGATCAAACCGATTGACAACGGAACGTCGACTTTTTAAAATGAAATTCAGAGACGTGAGAGGAGCGAATGGACGAGTCGTCACGAAGCGTGCTTTCGAGATCTTCTTACGGAGCTACTGAACAATTTAATCAACCGACAGTTGTCGGCCTGACGGAGCGAATAGTCGAGCCGTCGGCATACAGCGCACGCCTTCTTTAGGTGTGCGCTTTTTTGTCGCCAAGGAGGAACATGTATGGATTTGTTTTTATTTTTACTCACGAGCGCTCCCGTGCTTCTATTTGTGACGGGCGTGATTGCCGCAGTCGGGAAATCGAACTTGAAGATTCCTGATTCACTGAGCACGACGCTAAACATTTACTTACTACTGGCCATTGGATTGAAAGGTGGGATGGGACTCGCCTCGGTATCATTTGAAGAAATTGCACTGCCATTGACGGTGACGCTGTTGATTGGGATTTTATTACCGCTCCTCGCTTTTCTCGCAGGAGGTCTCCTGAAGTTTACCTTCCACGAACGGATTGCTATGGCTGCGACGTTTGGTTCCGTCTCGCTCGTGACCTATGTGGCTGCATCGACGCAGCTGGAGCGCCTAGGGATTGGATATGAACCGTTCATGACGACATTGGTCGTCGTTCTTGAAATCCCTGGACTGATTGTGGCGTTACTGTTGTATAACCAAACGCAGGTGATGGGGATCACCGCGACGTCGGGCAAAACGAATTCGCTGTCTGTCCTCCGGGATAGCTTATTTTCGAAGAGCATCTTGCTTATGCTGGCAGGTCTTGTGGTCGGACTCGTGACGCCAGATGCGACTCCGCTCAAACCGTTCTTTGTGGACTTGTTCCCAGGGGTGTTGCTCCTCTTCTTATTAGGATTGGGGGTAAAAGTCGGACAACAGTCGAAGACGGTGCCGACGTATGGGCTGAAGTTCGTTGCCATGGGGATGTTATTCCCGTTGATTGGGGCACTTGTTGGCTTTTTGGCAGCGGGTGTCGCGGGTCTTTCAGAAGGAGGAACGATACTTCTTATGACATTAGCGGCGAGTGGTTCATACATTGCCGCGCCTGCGATGCTACAAGCTTCGGTCCCGGAAGCGAAACCGTCCTTTTATTTGACCCTCTCCCTTGCGGTCACGTTCCCGTTCAACTTGTTGATTGGCATTCCGTTGTATATTGCAATCGTCACATGAAAAAGCGTCGACTCCTCTTGAGTCGGCGCTTTTTGTGTGTTCGTTGAGCATTATTGTGTCACTTTTTGCGCTTCCATACATTTGAGAGCGGCCGTCCAGCTTCCAAAGAGGACGTTAATCGTCGATGTACTCGGCACGTTCCGTCCTTCCGCCCATTTTCGATAGTGGAGGATGCTGAAATGAGGCAATTCTTTCTTCGCGAGCCGGAGCGCTTCAATCACATCTTCTTCATCCCATTTCCGTTTCGGTGGAGCGATGTCCAATACGAAAAGAGCGTAGCTCCAAGAACCATACTTTCTAGCGATGGTCGCAACGGTCGGATAGCCGCGTTCTTGCGCCCACACCGCATAATGTTGAGACGTGAGGCGTTCGAGTTCTTCCGATGCTTCGATCAAGGCTTGGATGATGCGTTCTTCACTATTTTTAGCGGCCGTTGTTTGAAGTTTCGCTTCTCGGAGTGCATTCGACCATGAACCAAAGCGACTACTGATGAGGGTGAGAGAAGGCGATCGTGTCACTTTTGACCATTCTCGGTACGTTTGACTCGTGAATAGCGTGAGCTCTTCTGCAGCTTTGTTTAACGCGCGTAGAATATCTTCGTCTGAATAATAATGAAACGAAAGCTTGATTTGTGCCGCAACGAGGGCTTCGCGCCACGAACCAAATTGATGAATGACGGTGGAAAGGGAAGGGACATTTTTGTCATGAGACCAAACGCTGTATTGTTTGGAATCAAGTTCTGCGTATTCTTGGGCAGCCAACTGCAAAGCTTGTACGATTTGAGGTCTTGTCCATTTTTTCATCTTGGTGTCTCTCCTTTTGTGTGAACGCTCACGGGCGTCTCAGAAGGTCTCTTGGTGTGAATGAACATGTATGTTGTCAGATTGGTCGTACAGAAGTCAAACAGCGATGCGGTACAGGTTCCTCCTTTTCATTCAAAACACAGTTGTCAACAACACCCAATTTTATTTGGTATGTTCTTTCCATTCCCGCTCGGAAGAAAATTATTCATTATGTGAAAGAAAAGATGAGAATAACTTTGTGAACTTATTTGTTACAGCGATTTCATTAATAACAAAAAGCTCGCATTATCCTTAAATTTGTTACAACGACTCGGGTAGTTTACTAGCATCAACGCATTCTTCGCACACCATACCCAACACGATTACACAACTTAGACATTTGGAGGTGCAATACACGATGGCTACACTCGTTAACGTCTATCGAAGAAATCGCAGAAACTTATTATTCTTCTGCGTCGATATCGCAATCGTCTCAATCGTCTTATATATGACGTTTGACATTTTATTTTCGAAAGTGATGCCGTTCACAGCGACAACATACGATTTGTTGCTGATGGTGTCGATTAAAATGTTTAGCTTCATGCTTGTCGGGGCGCTATTGAAAATTCATCGAATCGATTGGCGATATGCCTCAATCCATGAAATGAAACAAGTAACCATTGCGTTGATTAGCAGCGACTTGATTCTATTCGCCTACAATCAATTTCAATTCGGACGCGGGCTCGGCGTCATGATTGCGGTTCAAGGGCTATTAGCATTCAACATGATTTTATTCACACGTTTCTTGGCCCGTCATCACGTCTTGCATACGTTCAAACCGCATCCTGCCCCACAAGGTCGGAAAACACTGATCATCGGGGCCGGGAACTCTGGACAGCTCATCGTACGTGAGTTGAAAGAGTATCGGACGAACGTCCTCCATGTGGTTGGAATTATCGATGACGATCCGATGCTCGCCTCCTTATATGTACACGGTGTCCCGATTCTCGGTACGACAGACGATTTAGAACGCATCATCGAAGAACAAGGAATTGAAGTCGTCATTTTCTCTATCCCGAGTCTAGCACACGCAAGACGCATCGAATTGTTGAAACGTATTGAAAAGACTGGCGTTGAATCACATGCACTCCCAATGTTGTCCGAACTTGCTACCGGAAATGTGTCGATTAACGAAATTCGCGAAGTGAAAATCGAGGATTTGTTAGGACGAGAGCCGGTACAACTCGATATTTCAGGTATCTCGAAGCACGTGGAAGGAGCAACGGTCCTCGTGACAGGGGCAGGAGGGTCGATTGGTTCGGAACTCTGTCGTCAATTGATTAAGTTCAAACCGGCCGAGATGATCCTTTTCGGACATGGAGAAAACAGCATTTATTTAATCGAGAAAGAGTTAAACGGACTTGGACTCGAGACGAAACTTCATCCAGTGATCGGGGATGTGCAAGATGTAGAGAGACTCGAACACGTCTTTCAAACGTATCGTCCAGAAATCGTCTATCATGCAGCGGCACACAAACACGTTCCGCTCATGCAAGATAACCCGCTTGAAGCAGTCAAAAATAATATCTATGGCACAAAGAATATGGTCGATGTGGCTTCGAAATATCGGGTCGATCGATTCGTCATGGTATCGACCGATAAAGCAGTCAACCCAACGAACGTCATGGGGTCGACAAAACGAATCGCAGAGATGATCGTTCAGGAAAAAGCGCGTTCAAGCGATACGATTTTCGCTGTTGTTCGATTCGGTAACGTTCTCGGTAGCCGTGGTTCGGTCGTCCCTCTCTTCAAAGAACAAATTGCTCAAGGAGGACCGGTCACGGTAACGGATTCAGAGATGACACGTTACTTCATGACCATTCCAGAGGCGAGTCGACTCGTCATTCAAGCGAGTGTGTTATCCCGAGGTGGAGAAATCTTCGTGCTCGATATGGGAGAACCGGTCAAAATTATCGATTTAGCGAAAAAGATGATTGAGCTCAGCGGGTTCACCATCGATCAAATTCCGATTGAAGTGACGGGGATTCGCCCGGGTGAAAAGTTATATGAAGAATTACTGGCTACAAACGAACTCGACCCAGAGGCGAACATTTTCCCGAAAATCTTTGTCGGTTGTACCCGCCCGTTCACATCGGTCGCTCCCATCTTACGGTTGATTGAACACTTCCGACAAAACGGTCCGGCACTGACAGACGCGTTATTATTCGTCGCAAACAGTAATGATATTGACCGAGATTTGCAACGAATTTTTGCAAGTGGATTCGAGTTTATCCCAGCCCAGCAAGTGCGCATCCGGGTCGTCGATGGAAATTAAAGGGGGGAGTGCAATGGATCGTGTCATGGTGATCGGTGTATCCACGTTCAAAGGGTTTCATCTTGCCAGGCGACTACTAAAAGACGGATACGAAGTGATTGGGATTGATGACGAAGGAGAATCAAAAACGCAACTTGCGAGACAACGGCTATACGTCTTGTCTCACCCCTTGTTTCATCTCATTCGAACGGATGTCTCACATAAGCCACATATGCGCCAAATCATGACGATGTATGAACCGAATCACGTCATCTTATGCAGTGGGGTCTATCAAAATCGTGAAATAGAGCGATACGAACAAGTGAAGCAGCTCGTCATGAATCAAAAAAGTCGGGTGTCGATTCAGTCGTTCATCACGTTCGACCTTCCAATTGAACAGACTCGTCATTCTTCATCAGCGCTTCATCTGATAACAGAGGATGTATACGGACCTTGGGATGATTCGACAACCCTGTTTTCGAAAGCGGTACTCGCGATTGACCAAGGTCATCGTATGGTCGGATTCTATGCAACGGACATTGTAAAAGCCTCTTATATCGATGATGTGGTCGAAACCGTCGTTCGTGTCATCAAATTGATTCAGTCAGGCTTGCCAATCGTTGGACAGTTCCGAATCGATGCCTCGGATTATGTACACGTCCAAACGCTGCTCACCGAAATCGGGCACCAGATGCATCAACCGGTCCATGTATCTCTACCGATGCGTGACCAAGTCTTTCAAGAAACAGATTTGCCTACGCTAGAAGCGATGATTGGATTTCAACCACGTACCCCGCTTCACGAGGGGTTACGGAAGACGATCGAATGGTACAACGCCTATCAAACGATGATGAAGGAGGACATGAGCACATGACTATTTTATTATCAAAACCGCACATGTCCGGACGAGAGATGGCTTACGTAGAAGAAGCATTCGCTAGTAACTGGATTGCGCCACTCGGTCCGAACGTTAACGCCTTTGAAGAAGAGCTTGGGAAGTACGTTGATCACACACATACACTCGCGACGAGTTCTGGCACAGCGGCGCTCCATCTCGCGTTGTTGACGTTAGGAATTGAAAGAGGAGATGTGATCTTTTGTCAGTCCCTCACATTCGTCGCTTCAGTCAATCCAATTATGTATGTCGGGGCGACACCGGTATTCATCGATTCAGAAAAAGAAACGTGGAACATGTCACCGGAAGCATTACGAAAAGCATTGGTTCAAGCCGCTACGAAAGGAAAGTTACCGAAAGCGGTCATCGTGGTTCATCTATACGGGGTAGTCGCGAAGATTGGCGAGATTCGTCAAATTTGCCAAGAGTTCGGGGTGGCATTGATTGAAGATGCTGCGGAATCGCTCGGAGCGACTTGGAAAGGGCAGATGACCGGTACGATTGGTGACATCGGATTTTATTCGTTCAATGGGAACAAAATCATCACCACATCCGGTGGAGGGATGCTATTGCTAGGCTCTGACAGTCAGCGCCAATATGCGTTGAAACTCGCAACGCAAGCAAGAGAGAACGTTTTACATTACGAACATGAAGAAGTCGGGTACAACTATCGCTTGAGTAATGTGTCGGCAGGAATCGGTCGAGGACAGCTAGAGGTCATCGAACAACGAGTCCGGGCGAGACGTAACGTCTTTCGTCGGTATGAACAAATGTTTTCGACGATTGATGTCACGTATCAACAAGAAATTCCTTTCTCTCGTGCGAATCGTTGGTTGACCGCCATGCAAGTCGGACGCGATATCGCCAGCCGTGATCAGTTGATTCAACAGTTGAGCGACGCCGAAATTGAATCACGCCCAGTCTGGAAACCGATGCACCTACAACCGCTCTATCGAGATGCCGAATACGTCACGGTTGACGGAGAAGACGTGAGTCGTCACTTATTTGAAAACGGTATTTGCTTACCATCGAGCTCGAGTTTGACGATTGGTGAACAACAGAAAGTCATTCAGACCGTGCTAGATACACGCCATTTCGTAAAAGAAAAAAGCGTGTAAGGAGGAAATGAAATGAAAACGGAAGCAGAGATCATTCAAGCGCTTCAAACCGCAGCATCTCTGACTCCATCTCTCACGGTGACACAATATCAACGATGGAGCCAAAATCGAGACGTTCCCACCTTTCTCGAGATTTTATCTGTTTATGGAACGTGGATGAATGCCCTGAAAGCATCCGGACTGTTAGAAGTTAGACGATACGAGTCCCAGGATATGATTCAGGCACTTCGGCTCGCATCGGCAGAAGAAGGAAGGCTGACGAGTGCTCAATATCGGCACTGGGCATCGGGACGAAGTGTTCCTTCATTAGGTGATATTATTACCCACTTCGGGTCGTGGAGTCTCGCCGTCAAAGCGGTCGAGCGTTTAGAAGAAGAGCATTTCACCGTACAACCTGCCAAAGACAAAGCGGAGATTGTACAAGCATTATATGAAGCGTATCGAGTATTAACGCCTTTCAATGCGATTACGTATCAAAAGTGGGCTAAACGTTTTAATAAACCGAGCGTTGCGAAAGTATCGAGACGATTTGGTTCTTGGAAACGAGCGTTATGCGAACTAGGGATTCATGAAATGACGGATCAAAAGTGATCAATGGAGGGATCGAGAGATGACTAGACCGATTGTACTCATGATTAGTGACCATCATACATCCACTTTCGTCTATCACGCGATCCGCGATTTAGGCGTGACACATGTCATTCAAGAAGACGGTCCCACTGAACATCGACCGCAGTCGCTCAAACAGTGGATTACTCATCTATATATTCGATGGGCGACGCCATATATGAAATGGACGAGTCAAGCGCGTATTCGAGAAGTGAGAGAGCGTTATCCGTTACAGGATTCTCCGATTCCTCCTCATCACCTCATCCATGTCTCATCCTTGAATGATGACAAAACGCTCATGTGGCTCGAACGACTTGAACCGAAGTTGCTCGTGATTCATGAAACCGGTCCAATCGAGTCGAGTCGTTTGAACCAGTTGTCATGCCCTATCATCACCGTTCGTCCATCGATGGCGGAAGGGCAGCTACAAGCCTATTGGGCGATTCAATCCGTGCCTTCTTTTTGTGAGGCGACGCTCGAACAATGGACGACACAAGGATGGCGCGTTCTCGATCGGGCGGTCATCTATAAAGGCGGAAGCGACAATTTTGCCACCTATCCTTATTTACAATTGACCACGGTCTTGCCCATGTTGCGTCGACACATCGAAACACTGGATCTCGTACAACTAGATCGACGACAAATTAAAGTCCAAGCCTGAGGCTTGGACTTAACTGTTGGCGATACAATAATATTGGATGGCTTCGTTATAATACGATGCAAGACCTGGTTCGAAGCGATCATAATAGGCGGTGAATCGCTCATCCGCTACATACATCTGTCCGAGTCCGCTGAACATGTCGAGCGAGCAATCGTAAAAGTGAGTGTGGATGAACAGATGATTGTCTCTGACCACCGATTGAACGCGGTCATCCTCGATTGCGGTCTGTGAGCGGAACAGCTCGACGAGTGGTGCAATCAAATCGAGTTGCATCTGGTTGATTTGCTCCCAGTCCGCTTTCGAGCGCTTCGATGCCCGTTCTTGTGCGGTTTTATAAGCGGAACTGTCTCCCCAACGCTCAATTACCTCGTCTTGATGTTTTGCCTCATGTGCTTGAATCTCTTCATAAGACAATCCTTTGAACAATGACTTGTCTTCCATCGGAATCCCTCCTTTGAGTGAGGTGAGGGTCGCTTCCGCCGTCTCAGCGAGTTGCGCGAAATAGGCGGCTTTTTGTCGTAACGCCTCGACATGTTCGTTCAATACTTCGACTCGATCAAACGTCGATGCATCGAGTAGTTGTCCGATTTGATCGAGCGGAACGTCGAGTGTTCGATACAGTAAGATGAGCTGTAGACGTTCGGCGTCGCTTGACGTATAACGTCGGTAACCGTTGTCGTCTCGGGTGGGGACGAGGAGCCCCACCGCGTCATAATGTCGAAGCGTCCGCGCCGTCGTGCCGGCGAGTGACGCAAGTTGTTGAATCGTATACATCCCTTCACCTCCTTAGCACAAGCGTAAGGGTTGACGTCACGTCAAGGTCAAGCCTGTTTTTCAAATAACGAAAATCCATTCCGCTCCCCGATGTAACGGAAGCCGAACTGTGGATAGTATCCGTTCAAGAACGTGTTGTCTGCCACGCAATCCAATCGGACGGTCGAAGCAGTGTGAGAGAGGGCATACTGCATCAACCGTTCACCGATCCGCTCCCCCTTCAAGCTCGAATCCGTGACGAGCCGATGCAAGTAGACGGCACCGTCCGGGTTGTCCCAGAGAGCAAGATCCCAATCGGTCGGTGGGATGAGACTGACGGCACCGACGACGTGGTGGTCACGTTCATATACAAACACAGTCCCTTTCGTTAAATCGTGTCGCACATAATCCGAGCGACTCGGCTCTAAATATTTGACCCATTGGGATTTCCCGGCTGTCTGAAACTCTTTCGCTTTCTTTACAATCAATTGGTCAATGGCTGAAAAATCATCAAATGTCGCAAATCGAAACATGATGAGGCACCTCGCTTTCATTTCTTTTCAAAATCGTGTAGGGTACACGTTGAGTATGCTGATGAAACATCTTTGTATCATCGAATGTTTTTTGGTAAGATAAATTTATTGCATCGTGCAAACGATTGCGCTAATGAAATAAAGTTCACAGCACGAATAAGATAATTATAAATGATGAGCAGTGAGTTTTGGGATAAGGAGTATCTAGATCACATGCAACTTTTACAACGAGAACAACAACAAACACAAACGCTTAAACGCAACTGGTGGAAAGAAGCCGTCGCCTATCAGATTTATCCGCGCAGTTTTTATGACGCGAACGGAGACGGAATCGGAGACATTCAAGGAATCATCGATAAGCTCGACTATTTGAAAGACCTCGGTATTGACGTCATCTGGATTTGCCCAATGTATAAATCGCCAAACGATGACAACGGGTATGACATTAGTGACTACCAAGACATCATGGACGAATTCGGTACGATGGAAGATTTCGACCGCTTATTGGACGAAGTGCATCAGCGCGGTATGAAACTGTTGCTCGACCTCGTCGTCAACCATACGTCGGATGAGCACCCTTGGTTCATTGAATCGAAGAGCTCAAAAGACAATCCGAAGCGTGACTGGTACATCTGGCGCGACGGGAAACCGGACGGATCGAAGCCGAACAACTGGGAATCCATCTTTGGCGGCTCGGCTTGGGAATTCGATGAAGCGACGGAGCAATACTACTTGCACGTCTTCTCGAAAAAACAGCCAGACCTCAACTGGGAAAACGCTGAGATGCGTACAGCCGTATACGACATGATCAACTGGTGGCTTGAAAAAGGAATCGACGGTTTCCGTGTCGATGCAATTAGCCACATCCGCAAGAATCCGACGTTCGCCGACTTGCCGAACCCGAACGACCTTGATTTTGTACCGTCGTTCGAGATGCACATGAACGTGGACGGGATTCACGACTATCTAGAAGAGCTTCGTGACGAGACGTTCAATAAACATGACATCATGACAGTCGGTGAGGCGAACGGCGTATCACCTGACGATGCACACCTTTGGGTCGGTGAAAAAGAAGGGAAGATGAACATGGTCTTCCAATTCGAACACATGGACCTATGGAGTGAGGACGCCGATTCGAAACTCGATGTCGTCCACTTGAAGAACGTGTTGACGAAATGGCAAAAAGGACTTGAGGCTGACGGATGGAACGCCCTTTACGTCGAAAACCATGACCAGACACGTACGGTCTCGAAATGGGGAGACGATGAGCGTTACTGGAAAGAAAGCGCGAAGTCGATTGCGATGATGTACTTCCTCATGCAAGGAACGCCATTCATCTATCAAGGTCAAGAAATCGGAATGACGAACGTCAAATTCGATTCAATCGATCAATATGACGATATCGCGACACGCAATCGCTACTATATCGGCGTCGAGCAAGGGAAGAGTCATGACGAGATGATGCGGATCACGTGGAACTCGTCACGCGACAACACGCGCACTCCGATGCAGTGGAGTGACGCTCCGAACGCCGGCTTCACATTCGCAGAGAAGCCATGGGTCGGCATCAACCCGAACTATACAGACATCAACGTCGAAGCACAGCTTGAAGATGAGGACTCCATCTTTAACTTCTATAAAGAGATGATCCAACTTCGTAAAGATGATGAGGCGTTTGTATACGGGGCGTATGATATCGTCTTACCGGATCACCCGGAAGTCTATGCGTATACGCGTACGCTCGGGAACACGCAGTACCTTGTCGTCACGAACTTGACGGCGAAAGAGACGATGTTCGATATGGACCTGACACTTCGTGCGAAAGATGTCGTCTTGAGCAACATGCCAGTCGAGGGCGATGCAGAATCGACGCTTCTTCACTTGAAGCCGTTCGAAGGTCGCGTGTATAAAATCAGCTAATTTTTCAGAACTCCAAGGTCGTGGACGAAAATTCGTCTACGGCCTTTTTTGTTGGAAAAAGGGGATAACGGCGACTCATGCGAACTCCTTATAGGAAGATGAAGAAGGAGGAAACGGAGATGAAACTGTTATTAACGTCAGCAGGTATTAAGAACGAAAGCATCAAACAAGCACTTCTCGAGTTATTGGATAAGCCGATTGAAGAGTGTACGGCACTCTGTATCCCGACAGCCATCTATGCGTTGAACGGTGGAACGCAGCACGCATGGAACTTTTTTAACGGAGATTTCTCGACACCGATGTGTGAGTTGGATTGGAAGTCGGTTGGGGTGCTCGAACTGAGCGCGCTCCCGAGTATCGATGAATCGGTATGGAGACCAGCGTTTGAACAGGCCGATGTCCTGTTAGTGAACGGTGGCGATCCGCTCTTTTTACATCACTGGATGAAACAGTCCGGGGTGGCGGCATTACTCCCATCTTGGGAAGGCGTCTATGTCGGATTGAGCGCGGGCAGTATGGTGATGACCCCACGAATCGGGGAAGAGTTTGTCGGATGGCGCGCATCCGACGACCAAAACGATGAGACGTTAGGATTTGTCGACTTCTCGATCTTTCCACACCTTGATCACGAGATGCTTCCGGAGAACACGTCACGAGATGCGGCAGAGTGGGCGGAAGCGTTACAGGCACCCGCCTATGCAATCGATGACGAGACCGCGATTCGTGTGAATGAAGGAAAGATCGATGTGATTTCGCAAGGAAAGTGGAAGAAGTTTTTCTGACTGTATAAAACCAATAGGAAGGGGACCTGAGAGATTGAATCGATTTACACATCAACGAAAAACGAATCGAATCGTCGTACGACCGTTAGAGAAACAAGATTATGACGCGTGGTTAAGTGGTTTTACGAATCGTCTTGTTTCGCAACATGAGTATGATCCTGGGAAATTAGACATGAGCGACTGTACGTCCGTTTGGTTTGACCAGCTAGTCGACAATCATCAATCACTTGCGCTTGAAGACGAGGCACATGTCTTCGCCATTTTCCGACTTGACGATGGGGCACACCTTGGTATGGTGGATTTTTCTACGCTTGCGCGAGATGCGTTTCAATGGGGGAGGGTCGGGTATACGATTCATAATCAGCACTGGGGTCAAGGGTATGGCACAGAAGCAGTCGACCTGGCGATGCGTATCGCTTTTGACGACTTGAACTTTCAACGAATCGAGGCACATATCAATCTCGATAATGAAGCATCCATTTGTCTCGCGGAGTGTGTCGGCATGTCGTATGAGTGCACGAGAGAAGGGTTTATCTTTGAGAACGAAGATTGGGTAGACCATCTCGTCTACGTGAAAACAAAGCGCCGTCGATAGAACGACTCCTACCACATATGGTACGATGAGTTGACGGAAAGGGGGATGAGCATGGCGATTGAACCACTTCGCGTGCGTGTCCAGCAAACAACACGGATGAGTGATATGCCAGAGGCAATCGAACTCTCGGCTGACGGCTTATATTATCCATTGAAGACTGGCTTTATTTTAATGTTTGACCAACAACAAGAGGACGGACCGGTCCCGACGACAATCAAGTACACGCCGGAACGATTGGCGCTGATCTGTAAAGGACCGATCGAGATGAATCACTCCTTCATCGAAGGTCGCTTCACGCAAAGCCTATACAAGAATCCATATATGTCGATGACGATGGCGACGACGACATCGCACCTCGATGTGTCAGAAGAATCATGTACGTTCGTATATGAGTTGTCCATGAATGAAGAAGATGTTGGCATATATGAAGTACATGTCACATGGACATTTGAAGGAGGAGAAGACTGATGAACTTTACAGAACGCGTAAACAAGATTGAAGAGATGTTGAACGAAGACTGGTTCGAGATGCTCGAAACGAACGAAGAAGAGTATGAAGAGTGGCGCGGTCGTCTCGAGGATCATGCCGAACAAGTCATCACGCACTATGACCAGGAGAACGGTGTCGATGTCAATTCAATCGATAAACTGCTTCAATTGAACGATGAGTTCCCGCTCCTTTACGGAGAGGATACCGTTCGCCTGTATATCGCACTCATCGAGGCACGCCCAGAAGACAAAGCGGTCTACGATCGGTACGTCGATTATTTGGCAGCCATCAGCGATGCATCGCACGAACAGTTCTTACATTTCCATACGCTCGTCGAAGCAGGACGGTTAGAAGAAGCGAGACAACTCGCTCCACATATGCCGCAACGTCTCGGACTCGAAGAATAAGCATACCGACAGTGTCATCCGAACAGGATGGCACTTTTTTTTATGGTTGAAAGGGGACACACTTCGACGAGAACGTCCATTTTATTTCGATTGTGCGCTCTTTAAGATGAAGGAACAAGGAAATCAATTTAGAGAACACGAATGGAATTGAATAAAGGGGGAAATGTGATGTTAAGACTAATCAAAACATCTGTCGAACAAAAAGAACAGATTCTGGCATTTTTAGAGGAATGGTACGAACGGGATGAGCGGATTGTCCCGACCTCGGTGGACCGTGAAACGACAGACTTCGAGGCGTACGTCAACACGTTACGTCAGAAAGAGTTACGTGAGAACATAGAGGAAGGCTGGGTCCCGAGCACGACGTATTGGCTCACGGACGGAGAGGAGCTTCTCGGGGCGGCGAACATTCGTCATGAGTTGAACGAATCGCTCTTGAAGATTGGCGGGCATGTCGGATATGGAGTAAAGCCGAGTGCGCGCGGACGGGGACTCGCTACGATTCAATTACAACTTGCGCTTGAGAAAGTGAAAGAGCTAGGTATTGAGCGTGCACTCATTACGTGTAACCGGACAAACGTCGCTTCCCGTCAGGTCATTTTAAACAACGGTGGCGTCGCGGACACACCGTATACGGAAGAAGACGGGACGATCGTTGAGCGGTTTTGGATTGACTTGAGAGGATGAAGACGAGATGGCGAACTGGATCATCATTTATTTGGCGCTGATTAACTTCTTCGGCATCTATTTGTTCCGGGAAGAGACCGTTCCTTCAAAGAAGTGGTTCTCTTTCTCGAGCGGGGTCGCCATCACGTACTTCTTCATGTATCTCTTGCCGTCGCTGAATAAACGCCAGGACACACTTCGTATCGATTGGTTGAATCTGGCCCTACCTTCAGAGATTTACATCGTCAGTCTCATCGGGTTTACATTGTTCTATGGCACGATGCGGTTCGTTCGGACGCCTCACTTCCAAGATGAAGCGGTCGATCGGGCCGTTTCGTATTGGCTACAAGTGACCCTGCTCACGGCATACATGACATTTTCAGCGTATGTGGTGACGGCCGATTCCGTGACGTTCGTTGCGAGAAGCTTCTATGCGACGGCGCTCGGTGTCCACTTTTTGGCACTCGGTCATGACTTGAACCGGCACTATGGTGAACGTTACATGCGACAAGGACGCTACTTGTTGAGCGGTGGGATTTTGCTCGGTGGGTTCTTTTCACGCTGGATTGACTTGGCTGCACACGTCGAAGCGCTCTGTTTTGCGTTCGTGGCCGGGGCGATGATTCTCAATATCGTGAAGTTTGAACTCCCATCCGACCGAAATCTACACTTCCGCACATTCGTTTTGGCCGTATGTAGTTATGGGGGATTATTGCTCATCTTGAAACATCTTCTAAACTTCTGACGAGAACTTCACAAAAATGAATGACTGTTCATTCATCATTTGATATACTGAATTCAAGATTGAATCCGTTTTCAAAAGGGGGAATTTTGGGGATGTCTACATTTTTAATCGTCAACTGGATTCTATTCTTGCTCGTCCTCGGCTATGGGGTGTATTTATTTGCTTCGCTGGTCCACCAGCGTTATACATTCATCAAGCTCGGGAAGAAGGCAGAATGGAGCCAAACGAACAAAGAACGACTCGAACAGGTCATGATCAACGTGTTCGGTCAAAAGAAATTGTTAAAGGATAAAAAGAGTGGCGCCATTCACGTCATGATGTTTTATGGCTTTATCCTCGTCCAATTCGGGGCGATTGATTTTATTTGGAAAGGACTAGCGGTTGGAACACGTTTCCCACACATCCCGCTCGGTCCACTCTATCCAATCTTCACGTTCATGCAAGAAATCGTCATGCTCATGATTCTCGTCGCGGTCGTTTGGGGATTCTACCGTCGTTACGTCGAGAAGCTCGTGCGCTTGAAACGAAACTTCTTAGCAGGTCTCGCCCTCATCTTCATCGGCGGGTTGATGGTTTCCGTCTTGTTCGGGAACGGGTTTTACCTCGTCTATAAAGAAGAGCTTCCGATGTGGGGTGAACCGGTCGCGACACTCATCGGTTCAGCGTTTGCTTGGGTACCGGGTCCGGTCGCTTTCGCCTTGTTCGTCGTCTTTTGGTGGATGCACCTCTTATTCTTACTCAGCTTTATGGTCTACATCCCGCAAGGCAAACACGCGCACTTGATTGCCGGGACGCTCAACGTCTGGCTCGGGCGCACACATAAAGTCGGTCGCTTGGCACCTGTTGATTTTTCAGCGATGGAAGAAGCAGAAGAATCAGATGAAGAGATCGTCTTCGGGGTCAACAAGATTGAAGACTTTAACCAGAAGCAACTCGTCGACTTGTACGCTTGCGTCGAGTGCGGACGTTGTACGAATGTATGTCCGGCAACGGGAACAGGGAAGATGTTGTCGCCGATGGACTTGATCGTCAAACTTCGTGACCATATGAATATGAAAGGTGCGGCGGTCACAAGAAAATCACCGTGGGCACCGGCACTCATGTTCCAAAACACGCAAGGTGCTGAAATCGCAGCAGCGGCGCAAGATGGCCATATGCTCGTCGCAGACGAATTGATCGGCAACGTCATCACGGAAGAAGAAATCTGGGCGTGTACGACATGCCGAAACTGTGAAGATCAATGTCCGGTCATGAACGAGCACGTCGATAAAATTATCGACCTTCGTCGTTACCTCGTCATGATGGAAGGGAAGATGGATCCGGAGGCGCAGCGCACGGTCGCAAACATCGAGCGTCAAGGAAACCCATGGGGAATGAACCGGAAAGAACGCGAGAACTGGCGCAAGGATACAGAACTCGTCATTCCGACGGCAAAAGAGAAGAAAAAAGCAGGCGAAGAATTCGAATACCTCTTCTGGGTCGGCGCAATGGGATCTTACGATAGCCGTAGCCAAAAAGTCGCGCAGAGCTTTGCGAGCGTGTTGAACAAGGCGGGCGTTTCATTCGCCATTCTCGGAAACGAAGAGAAGAACTCAGGGGACACACCTCGTCGAATCGGAAACGAGTTACTCTTCCAAGAACTCGCCGAAGCGAACATTAAATTGTTTGAGAAGTATGGGGTGACGAAGATCGTCACGGTTGACCCACACGCCTACAACACATTCAAAAATGAGTATCCAGACTTCGGACTTGATGGTGTGAAAGTGTATCACCATACGGAGTTACTCGCCGAATTGCTCGATACGGGTCGGATTCAGCCGGATCTTCAAGTGAACGAACGTGTCGTCTATCACGACTCATGTTACCTCGGTCGTTACAACGGCATTTATGATGCACCACGATTCGTCCTCGAACGGATTCCGGGTGTCGAACTCGTCGAAGCTACACGTAACCGTGAAAACGGCATGTGTTGTGGAGCCGGTGGTGGTCTCATGTGGCAAGAAGAGAAAGTCGGGACACGTGTAAACGTGGCCCGGACGGAACAATTGCTTGAGACGAAACCGACGGTCATCGGTTCGGCATGTCCGTACTGTTTGACGATGTTGTCTGATGGAACGAAAGCGAAGGAAGTCGATGAGACGGTCGGCACGTTCGACGTCGTCGAATTACTCGATCGTTCGCTGAAAGCCATCGAGATACCAGAACCGGTTGTACAATAATGGTTGTACAATAATGCAGGAAGGCACGGTCCGCGGACCGTGCCTTATTTGTTTATTGCATTTCAGCTGTGGAAAGAAGCGAAGAGGTCAAATGAGACAAACCTTGTGTCGTCTCGTTGATGGATGAAATGGTTTCAACCATCTGTCCGAGATCTTGTTTGTTCCGTTCAAACGAAAGGACGTATTGCCCCATTTCTTCTTGAACGGTCGAGAAACTAACCTTGACGTCATTCAATTGACGCATGGCTTCATCGTTCGTCCGATGCATATGTTCCATTTGATCAAAGAGTGCTGCGATATTGGCTTCATTTTCGTTAATGAGCGCATTGATTTGACTGCTCAGTTGTTTCGCGTTCTCCGCGAGTGTGCGCACTTCGGTGGCGACGACAGCGAATCCTTTCCCGTGTTCACCCGCTCGAGCCGCTTCGATTGAGGCATTTAGGGCGAGCAAGTTCGTTTGGTTGGCGATTTGTTCGATGCTTCGCGTCATGTTGACGATTTCTTGAGAACCATTTTTTAGAGCTGTGATGCGATCGAGCGAAGTGTCTACATAAGTGGCAGATTGTTTGAATTCGACTTCCATCTGTTCGATTTGTTCGCCGTTCGTATGTGTCAACGTCATCAAGTGACGACTCATCTTTTCCGTTTGCTCCGTTTCCGCAAGAACTTGGTGCGCGCGATTACTTGTTTCAGACATCGCTTGCCCTGTTCGGTCCATCGTCGTAGCGACTTCTGCACTGACGCGTGAGACGTCGCTTAACAATGTGGCACGGGCCTCGTTTGCGGACTCGAGTTCATCGAGTCGGGCGTTGACGTATTGTTCGGTAACGATTTGTGCGTCTAAGTTCATCGCGTGTGATAACGCCAAAAGAGATTCTGTCAAAGTAGCCGGGTCATGTTGATACGTCTCGACGACTTTTGGGACAAGTAGTGTGTTGAAAGCAGAATACGTCGCCAAGAACCAGACGACAGGGACCGCGAAGTGGTGATGTGTCTGTCCCATTCGTTTTCGCATGGCTAAGAATTTGTCATCGATGTTCCCCGTCAACAAACTACGAAAGTAATCGGCGAATACGTTTTTTAAACGATCTCTCGTCGATGAGGCGTTCGCGATTCTGACCATTTCGGGTTGAAGCATTAAGTGATCGAGTACGTTTTCAAGTACTTCATCTAGCAGGGACTCCACGAGTGGAGCCATGTCTTGTAGGCGCTTCACTTGAGAGGCCGTATACCCCATATAGTGAGCACGTCCGCTCAAACTCGAGTCAGATGGCTTGGCGATTGTCTGAATGTCGGGAAAACCTTCGGAAGCAATGAAACCTGTTGAGGTTGTCTTACGAAAAAGTGCCATATTTTTTTCTCCTTTTATGTCATATCTAAATTGGCGTTCTCTTCTATATCGTCAGAAGTGTGAAGAAACTGAGAAGTCGATGTGTTTCGAAAAAGGTTCACCGATAAATGGATATGGGAAAAGGTGATGGAAGAGCAGAATATTCAATCTTGAGTTAGGGGTGCGGACCGTGAAAAATATGATTGTCTTGTTGACGATTGTCAGTGCGCTTAGTAGCCAAATCCTTCCCCAGATTTTGTTTTTATCCATCATGGCAGTCGAAGAAGGGGTCGGGCGTCTCATTCCATTCCTGATTTTTTATGTGGCGAGTATGTCTGGTCTTTTACTATGGGTGTATGTCATCGGTCGACGCGGTTCAAAGGATACGTTTTTAATGGCTTTGTCTGTCCTTGTCGTCGGTCTCGTGTGTTTTGTGCTTCCATTTGATCGCGCCATTGAGTGGAGCGCGTTTTTGGTAGGCGTCGGCTCGATTGGAGTCGGTACCATCATGACGACGATTTTATCGCAATTGAACGAACTGAAGCCTGCTGTAGAAACTGACTCGAATGAAAAGAGTGGCAGTTCATTACCATTAGTCCTCGGGTTAGTCGGTTGGATTGCCGTGTTCTCCTATGCGTTGACGCAGTCGTACAATTTTGCCATCGCCTTATTCTTAGTGAGTCTCATTTTACCTTGGCTATTCGTACGAAAGTTGTCCCTTCAAAAATCTGCGACATGGCAGTTCGACACCCGTTCTTTTCTCCGTGCCTTTATTGCGGTCACTGTCTTTACATTGATTAGTCGTCTGCTCAGTCTTCTAGAAGGGGCACGTGGCTATATCGAAGTGTTTAGTCTGATGATTATTTTGTTAGCATATGTGGGTTGGTTGTTATTCCAAAAACGGGTTCGGACCTTCATTGGGGCGAGTCGGACGCGCCAAGTTCAATTATTGTCATTTGTCATCGGGTTGTTCGGCGGTTGGACGTTGATTGGTGCTGTATTTGTCAGCATTGCTCTCTATTCGTTCCAAGTGCTAATGATATATGTGTTCGTTCCGTTTTTAGCCGGCGTGATTGGTTGGATCTTGTTTGGTCATATATTTAATTTTGCGCGCCATCCTTATCTTGTGTTACTCATTTCCTCTTTGGTTTTTTTTCTAGGGTTTATCGAACCTCTCGCATTCATACCAGTATTATTTGTCAGTGGTTATACACAAACCATGTATTCAAGTGTCAGTCATGCTTACTTATTCGAAGAGTACGGGGAGAACAAAGAATTTGCCTCGTTGCTCATTCAATTGTGGAAGCGGTTCGGGATGGTCGTGTCCTACTCATTTCTGATGGTCGGATTATTAGCGTACGGTTTATACGTTGGACAGACCGTCAATGCGGAATTGTCATTTCAAATCCCGCGAGGATGGATGTTTGGCGTTATGGGACTGACGTGGTTGTTCAATATCGGATTGATCAGTGTTTATTGGTTCCGTGTTCGAGCCGAGGCATCCAATGAATCATAATTTCCTCTAGCTTTTTCATATCGCTTTTGTTTATAATGAGGAGTGATGTTTAACTAGTGACGGAAAAGGAGTGTCCTTTAATGAATAAATCGTTGATTGATTTCGTTTATGAACTTCTCCAAGAAACTGGCGAACAGCCTGTTTCTTTTGATGAGATTCGCGAAAAGATCAAGCAAAACTATACGTTTGCGAGTGAAGAAGAAGAGCTCGAGAAAATCGCACAACTTTACACCGATTTGAACATCGACGGGTTGTTCGTCAACTTGGGAGCAAACCGTTGGGCGCTTCGCGTTTGGTACCCATTCGACAAGTCGGATGAAGATCTCGTCATCGAAGCACGTCAACGTGGTGAACTTGACGAATTCGAAGAAGAGTTCGAAGAAGCAGACGAAGGCATCGTCGACATCGAAGATGACTTGGATGTATTCGCAAAAGTAGAAGATTATGATTCATCTGAATTTGACGATGAGGACGAAGAAGAAAAAGTAGAAGGCCTTGATGACTTCAAGGACGACGACTTGGACGACGACCTCGATCTCGAAGACGAGGATGATTTATAAGAGACCGCAAAAAAAGCCGGGCATCGCGCCCGGCTAGGCGTGTCTCTTTTTCTTTTTTAGTCGTTTTCACCGACTTGAAAAAAAGAAAAAATAATATCTTGACGACTGTATCGTCTCTGGCGTAAATTAGTCATGGGCTAGTTTAGCACGTAACGATGCAGCAAAAGTGTCCTCCATTTTCGGGGGCACTTTTGCTTTTTTTGTTTTTTCGTTTCCCGATGGTTGGTATTCAAGAGAGGAGAAAGAAACATGACAAAGTACATTTTCGTAACAGGCGGGGTAGTATCTTCGCTCGGTAAAGGGATCACGGCAGCTTCACTCGCGCGTCTACTCAAAAATCGAGGACTCAACGTCACGATTCAAAAGTTTGACCCATACATCAATATTGACCCAGGTACGATGAGCCCGTATCAACACGGAGAAGTATTCGTCACAGATGATGGCGCTGAGACTGACCTTGACCTTGGACACTATGAGCGTTTCATCGATATTAACTTGTCGCAAAACGCGAACGTCACATCAGGTCGCATTTATTCGACTGTCTTGAAAAAAGAGCGTCGTGGAGACTATAACGGTGGAACGGTTCAGGTCATTCCGCATATCACGAATGAAATCAAAGACCGTGTCTTCCGTGCAGGACGTGAGACGAACGCTGATGTCGTCATTACAGAGATTGGTGGAACAGTCGGAGATATCGAATCTCTTCCGTTCATCGAAGCCATTCGCCAAGTAAAAAATGACATCGGAAAAGAGAACGTCATGTACGTTCACTGTACGCTCGTTCCTTACCTTCGTGCGGCAGGTGAGATGAAGACGAAACCGACACAACACAGCGTCAAAGAGCTTCGCAGCTACGGGATTCAGCCAGACATCATCGTTCTCCGTACAGAGCACGATATCCCGGAAGACATGCGTGAGAAAATCGCACTCTTCTGTGATACGCGTAAAGAGGCGGTCATCGAAGCACAAGATGCGTCGACACTTTACGAAGTACCACTCAACCTCCAAAAACAAGGAATGGACCAACTCGTCAACGACTACTTCGGTTTCAACACACCGGCTGCCGACATGACGGCTTGGAAAGAGCTCGTTCACACGGTCACACACCTTGAGAAGAAAGTGAAAATCGCACTCGTCGGGAAATATGTCGAGTTGCGTGATGCGTATATCTCAGTCGCAGAGGCGCTCAAGCATGCGGGTTATGCATTCAATGCGGACATCGACATCGACTGGATCAACGCAGAAGACGTGACAGCTGAAAATGTCTCAGACATCCTCGGCGATGCTGATGGTATCCTCGTTCCTGGTGGGTTCGGTGAGCGTGGGATCGAAGGGAAAATCGAAGCGACACGTTTCGCTCGTGAAAACAACGTACCATTCTTCGGAATCTGTCTCGGGATGCAACTCGCGACGGTCGAGTTTGCCCGTAACGTCTTGAAGTTGGACGGTGCCCATACGGCTGAAATCGATCCATCGACACCGTATCCAATCATCGACCTTCTTCCAGAGCAAAAGGACATCGAAGACCTCGGCGGCACACTCCGTCTCGGACTTTATCCATGTAAACTCGAAAAAGGGACGAACGCGCACGCCGCATACGATCAAGAGCTCGTATACGAGCGTCACCGTCACCGTTACGAGTTCAACAACGAGTACCGTGAAGCGTTTGAAGCAGAAGGCTTTAAGTTCTCAGGTACGAGCCCGGACGGTCGTCTCGTAGAAATCATTGAGATCCCAGAACACAAGTGGTTCGTAGCATCACAGTTCCACCCAGAATTGATTTCGCGTCCAGAACGTCCACAACGTCTATTCCATGACTTCATCCAAGCATCACTTGGAGAATAAGTGATTGAAAGCCACGGTCCATTGCGGATCGTGGCTTTTTCTACATCAAAAGCATGAGAGGGAAGGTGCCCTTGGCAGGATACATCCCCTTCACTTTCTGGGTACACTAGAAGTAGAACGGGGAGAGGGTGATGGCTCATGAAAGAACGACATTCGATTTATCTTGGATACGGATTGGGGCTTGTGGCGCTCAGTCTGTTGCCGTTCATCGTCTTGCCTTCCCTCCTATTACCCTACCAGCTCGGGTGGACGGGCATTGTCTTACTAGCCCTCTCGGTCGGGCTATTGCGGGCGATTCGGGACGGCTCGAACGTCATCCTGAAGCAGATGTGGAAAATTACGTTTTCTCTCTTCTTGATTTTCGTTCTCGTCTATTACGTCTCGTTCGGACTTGTTCTCTATGACACATATGGATTAGATCGTCTATTAGAACAATATGAACGACAGGCGGTCTGGGTGTTCGCGGCATTCAGCTTTTTACAGCCGATTACCTTACCGGTCCCGGAAGCGGTTAGTGTGCCGATTGGAAGTGTAGCGCTCGGACCGTTTCGAGCAGCTTTAGTCGGAAGTATTTCGACTACGCTTGGTATCTTTGTCATGTATGGGTTGGCCAGGTTCGGTCGTGAGCGAATCATCCGCTGGGTCGATGAGGAGAAGTTGAAGACGTACGACCGATATGTCGAGAAGTATGGTCTTGGCATTTTGCTCGTCTTATTCATCATTCCGATTTTGCCGGACGAGGTGATCTGTCTTGCGGCCGGATTCAGTCGCGTGCCGTTCCCGCGTTTCGCGGGCATCGCGTTCGGTGCAAAACTCGTCACGTCGTTCGGGCTTGCCTATTCTGTCTCCATCGGACAATTGTTTATGACCGATTCGAGTCCAATTGCGATCGCTTCCGTCATGGCGAGTTTGATCGTCTTGATTCTTGCGTTCATCTGGCGTAAGCGAAAAAAAGGGGATTCGAACGGGACGCAAGAATAAGGTAAGGACGATCTATAGAAAGGAAGACAAGATGCGACAAGACAATGAAGTGGTCATTCGACCGATTGAAGAACAAGACTTATCACGACTATGGGAATTGATTTATCGGGATGCGACACCGGAGTGGAAACAATGGGACGCCCCTTACTTTGAACACAAGGCGATGTCCTACGAAGAGTTTCAGCAAATCGAGCAGTCGCTCATCCAAAAAGATGACATGTGGGTCATTGAAGTGGATGGAACCGTATATGGGACTGTTTCTTATTATTTTGAGGATGCCGGACGAGAGTGGCTCGAGATGGGCATCATCTTGCATCAGTCCGACCGCTGGAATCGTGGTGTCGGGACGCGTGCCCTTCGTCTATGGACAGAACATTTATTTGAGACGTTACCAGTCGTCCGTGTCGGCTTGACGACATGGTCAGGAAATGAACGGATGATGCGGGTCGCTGAAAAAGTAGGCATGCAACTGGAAGGTCGAATTCGTCAAGTGCGTGTCGTGAACGAGAAGCGCTACGATTCGATTCGGATGGGTATGTTACGGGAAGAATGGATTACGCAAAAGCACCGCGGATAAAAAGTCCGCGGTGCTTTGTGTTATTTCACTTCTTGATCTTTAATCGGGAACCAACCGGCACGAGTCGTGATGGCGTTCCAGAGTGGAGCGGGAACAGCGAGTTCGGCTTGTTTGTTCAAGTCGAGTTCTGTCTCAATCTCGTCTTCGCGGTCCGATTTCACTTTTTCAAGCCATTCCGGGTCGATGATGAGTTCGCGACCGAGTGCGGCAAGGTCGACGACCTCGAGTGCGTCTTCGACTTGCGCCGGACGCTGAAGTTGCCCGACTCCGATGAGCGGGATGGCACCGTTGATGCGTTTGGCGATGCGGTCAATCGAACGTTCCGTAACGTTCTCGTCACGCATGGAAGCCGTATTGAAGTTCCAGAGAGACGCGTGAATATAATCGACGCCTTCTTCTAAAATCATATCGAGCAACACATCCGTGTCGTCGAGCGTGATGCCTGGCTCTTCGATTTCTTCTGGTGAGAAGCGATAGCCGACGAGGAAGTCTTCTGCATCTGCGGCTGCTTCTTTGACACGGCGAATGACTTCGCGTGGGAACGTCAAACGTCCATGGACATCACCGCCGAAGCGATCTTCACGGCGATTCGAGTGCGGTGAGAAGAATTGTTGAATCAAGTAGGTATTCGCCCCGTGAATCTCGACTCCGTCAAATCCGGCTTCGATAGCGCGACGCGTCGCTTCGCCGAACGCCTCGATGATGGCTTCGACTTCTGACGTCTCGAGGGCACGTGGTGTAGCGGCTCCTTCGCGGACAGGTGCGACGGCACTTGCGCTGACAGGTTGTTCGTTCGGGACGAGTTCAGGTGGTGACATCCGTCCTGCGTGGAAAATTTGAAGGATGGCTTTTGCGCCTTCCGCTTTTAAACTTTCCGCCAATTGACGGAGACCCGGGATGAATTTGTCGTCATTGACCCCGAATGCGTTCGGGAACCCTTTCCCGTCTTCTGTCACGTAGGCGCAAGCCGTGATGGCGAGCCCGACGTTTTGCGCCCGCTTCCGATAGTAGGCGAGCTCATGCTCGGATACTTCGCCCGTTGGCTCTGATGAGTAATGTGTCATCGGTGCCAATACGAGGCGGTTCGGTACTTCGACGCCATTTTTGAACTGAAAAGGTTGTAACATACGTTTCATCTGAAATCCTCCTTCGACATGATACCTTGAAGTCTAAGCTTCTCGACTCAAAAATGCGAGTCGGATGCTTGTGAATGAACACATTACAGGTTACTCAAGCGTAAGAGATGATTGAACTCAAAAGAATAGGGTATAATACAGGAGAAAAGTTGATATTCGGTTCGAGACAATAGAGAGACCACAACAGAAGGGGGAAGCCTTGTTTTTGTTGTGGTCTCTTTTTCTATTCATTGAACCGTACTTACTATAGGAGGGAATAAGATGGAAATCAGAAATTTCTCAGCGAAAGAACGAGCGAAACGATATGAGCAACTGACAAGTGAACGTCATGACGTTCTTGTTGTCGGTGGAGGGATTACCGGAGCGGGGATTGCGCTCGATGCGTCGTCGCGTGGGATGAAGACAGCTGTCCTCGAGATGCAAGACTTTGCGGCGGGGACATCAAGTCGTTCGACGAAACTTGTTCACGGGGGACTCCGCTATTTGAAACAATTCGAAGTGGCGCTCGTCGCAGAAGTCGGGAAAGAGCGTGCGATCGTATATGAGAATGGTCCACACGTCACGACACCGGAACAAATGCTCTTACCGATGCACAAGGGAGGTACGTTCGGTCCCTTCTCAACATCGATCGGACTGATGGTATACGACTTCCTCGCAGGTGTAAAACGTGCAGAACGTCGCATGATGCTCAAACCAAATGAGGTCATCAAAAAGGCACCGCTCGTGAAAAAAGATGATCTGGTAGGAGGCGGTTACTACGTCGAGTACCGCACAGATGATGCACGATTGACGATTGAAGTGGCGAAAGAAGCAGCGAATCATGGTGCACTTCTCATGAACTACGCCAAAGTGACAGGATTGATTTATGAAAACGGCAAAGTGGCCGGTGTACACGTCGAAGACCAGATTGACGGGTCGACGTATGACGTCTATGCGAAAAAAGTCATCAATGCGACCGGACCATGGGTCGACGAGTTACGAGAAGAAGATAACTCGAAAAAAGGGAAGCAACTTCGCCTGACAAAAGGAATTCACTTGGTTATCGACCAGTCGAAATTCCCGCTCAAACAAGCGATTTATTTCGATACACCGGACGGTCGCATGGTCTTTGCGATTCCACGCGGAAACAAAGCATACGTCGGAACGACGGATACGTTCTTCGATAAAAACAAAGCGCATCCACGCATGACGACGGAAGACCGCGATTATATTTTAGAAGCCATTCACTATATGTTCCCAGACGTCCATGTCACAGCGGATGATGTGGAATCAAGCTGGGCAGGTATTCGTCCGTTGATTTACGAAGAAGGAAAAGACCCTTCTGAAATTTCACGTAAGGACGAAATTTGGCAGTCAGACAGCGGCTTGATCACGATTGCCGGAGGTAAATTGACAGGGTATCGCAAGATGTCGGAAACGGTCGTCGACCTCGTCGCAAAACTGTTGAAAGAAGAAGACGGTGTCGTCTATTTGGCTAGCCGGACGAAGCATATGCCGATGTCAGGTGGTCACGTCGGCGGTTCGAAAGGCTTCAAAGACTTCCTTGAGAAGAAAACAAAAGAACTTCAAAATCATGGCTTAGACGCAAATCATGCGGAAGAACTCGTTCGTCTATACGGATCGAATATCGATCGTGTCATCGAACGGATGGATGCGAACGCATATGACCTTCCTGAAATCGTCTATGCGCAATTGGTTTACGGAATCGAAGAAGAATCAGTCGTTCGTGCCATCGACTTCTTAATTCGCCGCACGGGCGCAATGTTCTTTGATATCGACTTCGTCCGTCAATACAAAGACGGTGTCCTTCGCTGTATGGCCGATGTCTTCAAGTGGTCAGATGAGCGTTTGAAAGAGGAACGTGAAGAGGTCGAGAAAGAGATTGAAATCGCAGTCGTTCCAGTGACTGTCGAATCATAATATCCAACGCGTCACACGAGAGGTTCATTCTGAACAGGATGAACCTCTTTTTGTGGAATGGTTTCATGACTTCGGAATAACGGTATATCTCATAAGTAGTCACTCTCACGTTGAAGGAGAACTGTTTATGATACGAAAGCTCATCGCCGTCTTATTAATCGGCGTTCTATTCATAGTAGGCTGGCGTTATGTCAATCTGGATCGTCTGTTAGCCGATGTGTATTATGTCAAGGTCCCGAGCGCGGAAGTGGCGACACAGACATCGCACGGATATCGGTACGATCTCATCGGCTACGATGAAGATGGGAAGAAGCGACCGCTCGCCATTGCGACTCCCTCATTATTAGCAGAAGGAGACTTTTTGAAAGTGTATGTCAAAGAGGAAGCTCCTGAAGTGACCGATTATGAACGCGTGAACGCGCTAGAAGTACCTGCACAGTTGAAAGAAGAACAGCAAGAAGATGAATCCGAGCCAATGTTCCCTTGATTTCAAAAGATAAGCATCGCGAAAAAGAGACGAGTTTGGTATGGTTGAATTGCTTGATTATGGAAAATGATGAATGAAAGAAGGGACATACATGTCACGGATGTTGATTGCAGATGACCAGGACGGAATTCGTACGATGCTCGCACAAGTGTTCACGAACATGGGGGTTGACGTGGACACTGCGCAAGACGGCATCAAAGCCTGGGAGTTTTTAGAGCGAGAGCAATACGATTTAGTACTTCTCGATATGAACATGCCCCGTATGTTCGGTCACGAAGTATTGCGTCGGATGAGAGAACAGGAACTAGAGACACCTGTCATGATCATGACGGCGTTCGGAGAAGAAACGGTTATTGACGAGGTGCGTCGTCTCGGAATTACTGCGCAATTTGAGAAGCCGTTTGATATATACGGAATGATTGAAAAAGTGAAGGAAGTCTTGAAAATTTGACGTTTCGTCACCAAGATGACATATGTAAACGCTTGCGCTAAGCCATTTCTATGCCCGAATAGCATAGGCACATGTTTTACGGTGTGTTATAATGGGAACGAATTGCACGGGGGAACTTTTCCCAAACGTGTATAATAGCGAACAGACAGGAGGATGTCATTATGCCATTAGTATCAATGACAGAAATGCTTAACAAAGCATTCGAAGGCAAGTATGCAGTAGGCCAATTCAACATCAACAACCTCGAGTGGACGCAAGCGATTCTTCGCGCTGCGGAAGACGAGAAATCACCAGTAATCCTCGGTGTATCAGAAGGTGCAGCGAAGTACATGGGTGGCTTCACAACAGTTGTCAAAATGGTTGAAGGTCTCATGCACGACTACAACATCACTGTTCCAGTTGCAATCCACCTTGACCACGGTTCTTCATTCGACAAGTGTAAAGCAGCGATTGACGCTGGATTCACATCAGTCATGATCGACGGTTCACACCACCCGATCGACGAAAACGTCGAAATGACGAAACAAGTTGTCGAGTACGCGCACGCTAAAGGCGCTTCTGTTGAGGCAGAAGTCGGTACAGTTGGCGGCGAAGAAGACGGCGTCATCGGTGGCGTACAATACGCTGACCTCGAAGAGTGTGTACGTGTAGTTAAAGAAGCGAAAGTAGATGCACTTGCTGCAGCACTCGGTTCTGTACACGGACCATACCAAGGTGAGCCGAAGCTTGGCTTCAAAGAGATGGAAGAAATTGCGAAAGCGACACAAACTCCACTCGTTCTTCACGGCGGATCAGGAATTCCTGAGCACCAAGTTAAAAAAGCAATCGAGCTCGGACACAGCAAAATCAACGTTAACACTGAGTGCCAACAAGAGTGGACTCGTGCGGTACGTGAGAAGCTTGACGCTGACTCGAAAGTATATGACCCACGTAAAGTTATCGGACCTGGGATCGAAGCGATCTACAACGTCGTAACTGGCAAAATGCGTGAGTTTGGTTCTAGCAACCAAGCATAATCCTGTCTTACCAAGCCGACTCTTTTCGAAGAGTCGGCTTTTTTTGAAACTTTCTTTCGGTGAAACCCGTAATCATGAGTCAGAGGAGGGATTCAATGAGTTATACAGAGCGAAAGACAGAACTGTTTTGGTGGATTTTTTATATCGTGGCGATTCTCATGTTGATCAGCCTATCGTTTGCAATCATGGTCGCACCGCTCGCGTTGATTTGGTACAATCCACAACCTTACCTCATCCCGCTCTTAGTGATTGTGGCATTAGGAGGGTTTGGGGTGTATTGGTTCATTCTGACGTTTCGTCAGTTATTGTGGAAAGAGCGACACCGTTCTCATTATGAGGTCACATCGACCGACTTATTTGGAAGAACATGGCGAGTTGAAGCAGAGGAGTCGATTGAGCAATCGATCCCACTAGAGAAGATTGAACGGGTCGTGTTCTTCCCGGCAATCGTTCGCAAAACCCAACCGTCCCCGACCATTCCAATCGGGAGACCGACGATTGAGCTCTGTCCGATGCTTGCCATTTTGACAGCGAATGAATCGGTGGAAATCTTGTTTGATATGCGTGATGTGCATCAGTTCGAGCGATGGATTTCTTATTTTCACGAGCGAGAAACACCGCTATTTTATACACCTAAATGGTTACATTGGATTGGAGCGAACATTGCGACACGTCAAGAGCGATTTGAACTGTTCAATCGACCGAACGAATTGATTCCGTTCCGCTATACGGGAAACATTGCCGAGGATGAAACGGCTGCTGCCGAAGCATGGATTGAGACATACGGTGCGGACCGCCAACTGGAAGGTCCTCATGAGGCATATTATAAGAAGCAGGCGAAAATTCGGAAATGGACCGCGATTGGAACGGTGATAGGGATTGTACTCATCGCAGCATCCATGCTCTTGATCGCGGCGTTGACGTAAAGGGTATAGCAATTCGACATGACTTTCCTCATAATAGAGATTGTAAGCGATCACAAATTGAGGAGGAGACACATATGCGTTTTTTCATTGACACAGCAAATGTGCAAGACATCAAACAAGCTCATCAGATGGGCGTCATCGGGGGCGTGACGACGAATCCGTCGCTCGTCGCGAAAGAAGGTGTCGACTTCCATACAAGACTTCGTGAAATCTGTGAGATCGTCGGGGATCTCTCAGTCAGCGCGGAAGTTATTGCACTGGATGCAGAGGGTATGGTGGAAGAAGGAAAGGAACTTGCTGCCATCGCGCCGAATATTACGGTAAAGGTACCGATGACACCAGCGGGGATGGAAGCGGTCAAGCAGTTTAAAGAGCTCGGGATCAAAACGAACGTGACGCTCATCTTTAACGCAAACCAAGCGTTGCTCGCGGCACGTGCCGGCGCTTCATATGTTTCTCCATTCATCGGCCGTTTGGATGACATCGGTCAAGATGGACTCGATCTCATCGAGACGATTGCCAACATCTTTGCGATTCATGGCATCGAGACAGAAATCATTGCGGCATCGGTACGTCATCCGGTTCACGCGACGAAAGCCGCACTCCTCGGGGCTGACATTGCGACAGTCCCTTACAAAGTCATCGAACAGATGATGAAACATCCGCTCACAGACAAAGGCATTGAGCAGTTTTTAGCGGATTGGAACAACGCTCAATCCAAATAAGTCCGTCGTAGAAAGGTTTTGATCAGCGTGGAAATTCTCCATATCGTTGGGCAGCAAAAATTAGAAGGAACCGTCGAAATTAGCGGAGCGAAACAAAGCGCCCTCCCTTGTCTAGTGGCTGCACTTCTTACCGAAGAATCGGTGACGATTGAAAACGTCCCGATGATTGAAGATGTAGAAGTGATGGTCAACTTGTTGAGAGAGTTAGGGGTTCGGGTCGAGCGTGAAGGCGAACGGATGACCATTCATTCGAATGAAGCGGTCGCCATGCCTCTCCTCGGTTCGGAGACGCGGAAAGTTCGTGCCGCTGTCTATTTACTCGGTGTCTTCGCCGCTCGATTCGGAAAAGGAGCGGTCGGGCTACCTGGGGGATATGCGATTGGTCCACGGCCGATTGATTTACACTTGAAAGCGTTGGAACGTCTCGGCATTCATGTAGAGAATGAATCCGGTCTCTATCACGTCCGGGTCGAAGAACTCGTCGGGAATCGGATTTACTTAGACTTACGGTCGTTTGGGGCAACTGTGAGTGCGATGCTTGCGGCGGTCTTGGCGAAAGGCACGACGGTCATCGAAAATGCGGCCTGTGACCCTGAAGTCGTCGATGTGGCAACGATGCTCACATCAATGGGCGCACACGTGAGTGGAGCGGGTACCGATGAGATTCGTATCAAAGGAGTCGAACGTTTGCATGGGTGTACGCATACGTTAATCCCCGATCGCCTCGAGGCAGGAACGTTCATGATGTTCGGCGCGGTGTCGGGGAGTGTGACCGTGCAACCGGTCATTTCGACTCACCTTGAAGGAGTCATCCAAAAACTATTGGATTATGGTGCGGAAGTGGAAGTTGGCGAGGAGTCGGTGACGGTGACCGCCAATCAATCCTTGCCGACAGACATTCGCGTGTTCCATTATTCAGGATATCCGAGTGACTTGCAGCCGATCATGTCAGCGGCTTTGTTGAAGGCAGACGGGACGAGCGTTGTCACGGACAAACTGTATTCTCAACGATTCCGACATATCGCCGAGATGCGCCGAATGAACGCGCAAATCACGCTAGAAGATTCCTCGGCGGTCATTCGCGGAGGAAATCAACTCGCAAACGCAGAAATGGAATGTACAGATGCACGAAGTGCCGCAGCACTCGTCTTATCAGCACTTCAGGCGTCTGGAGAATCGACGTTACTTCATGCAGAACGATTGAATGATTCATACGTCGACTTTGTCGGCAAATTAAAACAACTCGGTGCGCTCATTTGGGTGGAAGATCACACCGAGGCATAAAGGGGAGATTTCGGGTGGAACGAAGTTTATCGATGGAACTGGTCCGGGTCACAGAAGCAGCGGCACTTGCTTCAGCCCGTTGGATGGGTCGCGGTTTGAAGGTCGAGGCAGATGATGCAGCAACGACGGCAATGCGTGACGTCTTTGATACGATTCCGATGAAGGGGATTGTCGTCATCGGAGAAGGCGAAATGGATGAGGCCCCGATGCTCTACATCGGAGAAAAGGTCGGGAACGGCTATGGCTCACGTCTCGATGTCGCGGTCGACCCGTTAGAAGGGACGAACATCGTGGCAACCGGAACGTGGGGAGCGCTCGCTGTTCTAGCAGTCGCCGACGCGGGAGACCTCCTTCACGCACCGGACATGTACATGGAAAAAATCGCGGTCGGACCGGAAGCGGCTGGTCTCGTCAGTCTCGACAACTCGATTGAAGAGAACATCGAGATTGTGGCGAAGGCGAAGAAGAAAAACGTGGAAGATGTCGTTGTGACGATCTTACATCGGGACCGACACGAAGAAATCATTCAGCGGGTCCGGGCGACTGGAGCGCGAATCAAGTTGATTCCAGACGGAGATGTCGCCGCAGCCATTAACACGGCTTTCCCGAAAACAGGTGTCGACTTGCTACTCGGTTCAGGCGGGGCACCGGAAGGCGTCATCGCCGCTGTCGCGATGAAGTGTCTCGGTGGAGACTTCCAAGGACGTCTGCTCCCGGAAGACGAGGCACAAAAACAACGTTGCCATGACATGGGCATCGAAGACACGGATCGGATTCTTCTCCTTAATGACTTAGTAAAAGGTGAGGATTGTATCTTTGCGGCGACAGGTGTCACGGACGGTGAATTGTTACGTGGTGTCCAATTCACGTCGCAAGGTGGGCAGACACATTCCGTTGTCATGCGTGCCAAGTCTGGTACTGTACGCTTCGTAGAAGGGAATCATTCCCTCACGAAAAAACCGAAAATGGTCATGAAACCTGAATAACATGGAGTCGCGGATGTGTAAACGTCCGCGACTTTTTTGTGGTGAAAACGGGAATGGATAGTCAGGAGGTGGGTGTGATGATCGAAGTGGAAGGACTCGTGAAGACATTTAAAGATGTTCCGGCGGTGAACGATGTTTCGTTCTCCGTGAAAGAAGGAGAGATTTTTGCATTTTTAGGACCGAACGGCGCCGGTAAATCGACGACGGTGCAAATGTTGACGACGCTCGTGCGTCCGACATCCGGAGTGGCAAGAGTCAACGGATTCGATGTCGTCAAACAAGAAAAAGACGTCCGCCTGTCGATTGGGGTCGCTTTACAGGAAACCGGGATCGATAAAGTGCTGACGGGGCGTGAGTTGCTCGTCTTACAAGGGCGATTGTTTAAGATGTCAAACGAGGAGGCGCGTCGTCGTGCGGATGAGTTGTTAGAAGTCGTGTCCCTGACAGATGCCGCAGATCGACGGAGTGGCACGTATTCTGGGGGGATGCGGCGACGTCTTGACTTAGCCCTTACGCTCGTCCATCGCCCGACCGTCTTGTTTTTAGATGAGCCGACGACGGGTCTCGATCCGGCGAGTCGGATTGAAATATGGAATGAAGTGCGCAGACTGAACCAAGAGTTTGGGACGACGATTTTTTTGACAACCCAGTACTTAGAAGAAGCGGATGAATTGGCTGACCGAATCGCCATCATCAATCACGGGAAGATTGTCAGTGAAGGAACGGCAGAGGAGCTGAAACAACTCGTCGGCGGTGAGACGATTGCGATGGATTTCTCGAACGAGTCAGATGCGACGACTGCCGCCGCGCTCTTTCAGACGACGGCGAACGGGAACCATGTATCGTTCGAACTGCGTGATGTGACGCTGACCGAAATCGTTCGGGCGTTAGATGAACAAGGGCTACAACCTGAACGTTTGACGGTGAAACAACCGTCGCTTGATGACGTATTCTTACAAGTGACGGGCGAATCTTATGAAGGGGGCGAGCTTCGTGTGGACTGAGACGTGGTTATTCACGAAACGGAGTTTAGTCACGACAATCCGAAATCCGTTTTCATTTATTCCGAACTTGATCATCTCTGTTTTCTTTTTACTCGTGTACACGAGCGGTCTGTCGAGCGTGGCGTCCCTTCCTCAGTTCGAAGGAAGTGACTACTTGAACTTCATTTTACCGGTATCAATCGTCTCGGGAGCGGTCGGTGGGGCAGGGGGAACAGGACAGGCGCTTGTCCGTGATATCGAGAGTGGATATTTTGCGAGATTATTATTGACTCCCGCGACCCGGACTGCGATCGTACTCGGACCAATGATTGCGGGGATGTTGCAGTTACTTGTCCAAACGCTACTCATCTTTGCGGTCGCATTTTTACTCGGTCTCACGATTCCGGTAGGGGCGGTCGGCTTCTTCTTCACGGTATTACTCGCCATCGGGTTCGGTCTTGGATTTGCAGGCTATTCCGTAGGTGTTGCATTGAAGACACGGAATGCGCAAGCGGCGCAGGCGGGCACGCTGTTGTTCTTCCCACTCATTTTCTTATCGACGACTTTCGTTCCAAAAGAATTGATTGAGGCAGAGTGGTTGAAAGTGGCAGCGACATTCAATCCCACCACGTACATTTTTGAAGGGATGCGGGCCGTCTTGACCCAACCGGAGATTGACTGGGGTGCTCTATCGGCTGGACTCGCAGTGGCAGGAACGATGAGTGTACTCATGATTGTCTTCGCAGCGACGAATGCGAGAGGGGCATTGAAACAAAAATAAAAAACGACTCGGTTCCAATGAACCGAGTCGTGATGTTGTATTAGAGGTATGATCCAGCGCCAACGTAACGTGGTGCCCAGTATCCAGAAGTGAAGCTCGCGTATTTCACGCCGCCTGTTTCTGAGTTGATCATTTGTGTTTTGCTAAGTGCCATCCCAACGTGTTGGATCGTCCCACCTGAATGTGAGAAGAAGACGAGGTCACCAGCTTGAATCGATGACTTCGAGATTTTCTTCGCGCTTGAATATTGCTGGCGTGAAGAACGTGGGAGTGTTTTGCCGATTGCTTTTTTGTAAACATGTCCAGTGTAACCTGAGCAGTCAAATCCAGCAGTCGTTGTTCCACCGTAACGGTAAGGTGTACCGAGGTACTTTTTCGACTCAGCAACGAGTTTCGCACGTTTGCTTGACGATGACGTTGAAACTGTCGTCGTTGTTGAAGTTGATGTTCTCGGCTTCAAGTACGTGTACGTTGAAGAAGCTGAGATGTAACGGTGTGTACCTTTGTAGTTGATTTTATAGAACGAACCGGATTTACCAAGGTATGTATAGCGTTGACCTTTATCCATCTTCGCGACAACTTTCGATGACGTAAGTGACGGGGCAGTGCGGATATTCAAGCCATTGACTTTCGAGTAAGCGAAAGTGCCAGTAGCGGCTTCTGCTTGTTCACCAGTTGAGAACATGAGACCCGAGAAAGCAACAGTAGCAGCGACGACGATAGATGCAATACGCTTTAACATTGTGTAATTCCCTCCGTTTTTAAAATCAAATCGTTATTATATGACAAAGTCGAGTAATATTTTAATAGTCGAGCACAAGTTGCGAGTATTACCCGGTTTCCTGTGCAAATAAACTATATCATGCGCAAGACCGATGGCATTTTTCAATCACAAGTCAAAAAAGCGTTTTCTTGTAACAGAAATGAAACAATATGTGGATATAGTACTTATTTTGTTACAAAACCATCTATTATTGTGTAAGGATTTGTACAAGAGGGAAACCGTTAGACAAAAGGTGTTTTTTGCACGGTGACGACACGAAGAAAATGTGATTAGATGATGACAGAACAAAAAGAATCAAGTTGAATACTTCTTGTAATGAAATGTAGAAAGATAGGTGACTTGAATGAGTCAACAGACAGAACCGACAAAAAATTACACGCTTCGTGAACTCGAGACGAAGACGTTAAAAGAATTATATGAGATCGCCAAAGAAGTCAAAGTTCCAAACTTCCGAGAAGCACGGAAACGTGAGCTCATGTTTCGAATTTTGAAATCTCAGGCCGAATCAAAAGATTTATACTTCCTCGAAGGTATTCTAGAAATCATTCCACCGAATCCTCAGTCGCAAAATGACGGCGGATTTGGCTTCCTCCGACCAATCAATTACTCTCAATCTTCAGAAGACATTTACATCGCTGCTTCACAAATTCGTCGTTTCAACCTCCGAAACGGGGACCTCGTGACGGGGAAAGTCCGCAAACCGAAAGAGAACGAACGATTCCAAGGATTGTTGAGTGTAGAGGCGGTCAACGGGGAGTCGACGGACTCGACGCGGTCACGCGATTACTTCCCAGCGCTCACGCCGATTTACCCGGAACAACAGATGGTGCTCGAGACAGAGCCGAAACATCTCTCAGTACGTGTCATGGATATGATTGCGCCAGTCGGATTCGGACAACGTGGATTGATTGTCGCACCACCGAAAGCGGGGAAAACCTCGCTCTTAAAAGAAATTGCGAACTCGATCACGACGAATCATCCGAACGTCGAATTAATCATTCTTTTAATCGATGAGCGACCGGAGGAAGTGACCGACATCCAACGTTCTGTACCGGATGCGGACGTGGCCTTCTCGACGTTTGATGAGACACCGGAAAACCATGCGCGCATTTCAGAGCTCGTCCTCGAACGGGCGATGCGTCTCGTGGAACATAAAAAAGACGTGGTCATCTTACTTGATTCCATCACACGATTGACGCGTGCGTATAACCTATCCGTTCCGCCGAGCGGACGGACGCTCTCTGGGGGGATTGACCCGGCAGCGTTCCACAAACCGAAAAAATTCTTCGGGGCAGCCCGTAATATCGAAGACGGAGGTAGCTTGACGATTCTTGCGACCGCACTCGTCGATACCGGTTCACGAATGGATGACGTCATCTATGAGGAATTCAAAGGAACGGGGAATATGGAACTCCACCTAGATCGGAAATTGGCGGAACGCCGTATCTTCCCGGCAATCGATATTCGTCGTTCGGGGACGCGGAAAGAAGAGCTGTTACTCGGCAAGGACGAACTCGACTCGCTATGGACGATTCGCCGCACGATGAACGAGTCTTCGGACTTTGTCGAACACTTCTTACGCCGTGTCCGTGAGACGAAAACGAACCTAGACTTTTTCGCTGCGTTAGAGGCAGATAAGAAAAAAAGACGACCGGTGAAAAAAACGAAAACAGACTTGTAAATCCTATAGTAGGGTGATATTATATTCTAGTGAACTTTCTCTAGGTTGAAAGAATACTTAGGGCCGAAGGAGTTGAAAAGCAATGAAACAAGGAATCCACCCAGAATACCGTAAAGTCGTATTCATGGACTCGACGACAGAATTCAAATTCATCACTGGTTCAACTCGTTACTCTAACGAGACAATCACGATGGAAGATGGAAACGAGTACCCACTCATCCGTGTCGATGTATCTTCTGATTCGCACCCGTTCTACACAGGTCGCCAGAAATTCGCATCTGCAGATGGTCGTATCGAGCGCTTCAACAAGAAATATCAACGTTAATCGTAAAGTTGTATGCTCACCGCCTAGGGATTGCCCTTGGCGGTTTTTTGTTGCATAGACGCGGGTAAAGAGACAAAAGACTGTCGTTAGGGGGCCGTTATGGAACTTATACTCATCAGTATCAGCTTGTTAATCGGGGTCGGCATCATGTCACAGTGGTTGGCATGGCGCTATCAAATTCCGGCAATCATCATTATGACGCTCGCCGGGGTGTTGGCAGGTCCGATTCTTGGGCTGTTTGATCCGCGTGAACTACTAGGGGATTTATATAGTCCCATCATCTCGTTTGCGGTCGCCATCATCTTATTTGAAGGAAGTCTCGGTCTTCACTTCAGCGAAATCAATCAATTCCGACGGTCGATCGTCCGCATCGTCACGGTGGGAGTCGCCCTGGCGTTCGTCGGAATGTCGCTACTCATTCAATATGTCGGCGGGCTACACTGGGTCGTCGCGTGGACGATGGGCGCACTCTTCGTTGTGACGGGTCCGACTGTCGTCATTCCGTTATTGCGACAGGCGCACTTGAAAGATCGTGTCGGAGCGATTTTGAAGTGGGAGGGAATTATCGTCGATCCGGTCGGGGCGCTGCTCGGGCTCTTCGTCGTCCGGCTCGGATACATCGTATATGAAGGAATGGACTTATGGATGCAGCTCTTGTTTGCCGGTGCTTGTATTGTCGGGATCGGACTCGGGTACTTGTTTGGGCATCTCCTCATGGGGTGGTTTGTCGCGGAGAAAGTACCACGTTACCTGCGTGCCTCGGTCACATTGACGGCCGTCCTCATTTTGTTCTCGCTCAGCGAACTCATGATGCATGAAGTCGGTCTTCTCGCCGTGACGGCGATGGGGATGACGATGGCCAATACGAAACATCGGGACGAAGAGATTATCGAAGAACTGCAATCGTTTAAAGAAGACATTTCAATCTTGCTCATTTCGTCTGTCTTCATCTTATTAACGGCGTCGCTTTCACGCGCAGAACTCTTAAATATCTTCCAATGGCCGCTGCTCTTGACGATTGCCGGGATTCTCTTCTTGGTTCGTCCGGTTGCGATTTACTTGTCAACGATTGGGGGAGGATTGCCGCTAGCGGAACGAGGATTTATCGGCTGGATTGCACCGCGTGGAATCGTCGCGATGACGGTCGCTGGATTTTTTGCAGAAGAAGTCGCGCATCTCGGGATTGACGATGCGAAGCAAATGTTGCCGCTCACGCTCGGACTCGTCTTCCTTTCCGTAACGTTACACGGTCTTACGATTCGTCCGCTCGCACGAAAATTGAAATTAATTGATGTGCAAAAAGAAGCGAAAGCTGACGAGTAAAGGACAGATTCACTTCAAAGAGAATTTGGAAGAAGTCAACCCTTTTCCTCAACTCGAAAGATAGGTATAATCGGAAAGCGATTATCGATGGAGAGGGCGAAGAACAATGATGCATGTGACGAACCGATATGGTTGGATTGAAGTGATTTGTGGGAGTATGTTTTCAGGGAAGTCGGAGGAATTGATTCGCCGTGTCCGCCGCGCTCACTATGGAAAGATTCCGGTCCAAGTGTTCAAACCAGCAATCGACGACCGGTATCATGAAGAGAACGTCGTCTCACATACGGGCAACTCGGTCGTGGCGGTACCCGTCGCGTCGAGCCAAGACTTATACGATGCCGTGCGCGAAGAAACGCAAGTCATCGCAATCGATGAGGTACAGTTCTTTGACGAAGGGATCGTCGATGTCATCGAACAACTCGCGAACGAGGACAAACGCGTCATCTGCGCCGGGCTCGATATGGACTTCCGAGGTGAACCGTTCACAATGATGCCTGAGCTGTTGTCGCGTGCAGAGTTTGTGACGAAACTGCAGGCGATCTGCTTGTCTTGTGGTGCACCGGCTTCACGGACGCAGCGCTTGATTGACGGACAGCCGGCTCGTTATGAAGATCCGGTCATCTTGGTTGGGGCTTCGGAGTCGTACGAACCGCGATGCCGTCATTGTCATGACGTACCGAATAAACCACATCCGGTCCGCCATACGGTGGCAGACTGATGAATCGACGGACCGCCCTCGGCGGTCCGTTTTTTTGCTATAATAGATAGAGTTTGATTTGACGGAGAAAGGACGGATCATCATGTTTGACCGTTTAAGTGTATTAGAAGATCGCTATATGCAATTGAATGAAATGCTCGCCGACCCAGAAGTGCTCAGCGACTCGACGAAGTTGAGACAATATTCGAAAGAACAGGCGCAGTTAGAAGAGACGGTACAGATGTATCGTCAATATAAAGAGAAGAGCGAGGCGTTCAAAGAAGCGAAGGCGATGCTCGAAGACCGGACACTCGACGCCGACATGCGCGAGCTTGCTAAAGAAGAGATGAACCTCTTGGAGCCGGAAGTGAAAGAGTTAGAAGCGAAGTTGCGGATTTTGTTGCTTCCGAAAGACCCGAACGATGATAAGAACGTCATCGTCGAAGTCCGGGGTGCAGCAGGAGGAGACGAGGCAGCCCTTTTCGCAGGCGATTTATATAAGATGTACACGCGCTTCGCCGAGCGTCAAAACTGGAAAGTTGAACTGATTGACGCGAACTATACGGAGCTCGGTGGGTTCAAAGAAGTCACGTTCATGATCAACGGGGCAGGTGCCTACTCAAAACTCAAATTTGAGAACGGCGCGCATCGTGTACAACGCGTCCCGTCGACGGAGTCAGGTGGACGGATTCATACGTCTACGGCGACGGTTGCCGTCTTACCTGAAGCGGAAGATGTCGAGGTGCACATCGATATGAAAGATGTACGTGTCGATACGTTCACATCGTCAGGTCCAGGGGGACAGTCCGTCAACACGACGCAGTCCGCTGTCCGTTTGACACACATCCCGTCTGGTCTCGTCGTCTCGTGTCAGGATGAGAAATCGCAACATAAAAACAAAGACAAGGCGATGAAGGTCCTTCGGGCACGCCTATATGACAAAATGCAAAGCGAGCATATGGAAGAACTGTCGGCACAGCGGAAATCTGCTGTCGGAACAGGGGACCGCTCTGAACGGATTCGCACGTATAACTTCCCACAAAGTCGTGTCACCGATCACCGTATCGGATTGACGCTCCAAAAGTTAGATCGTGTATTAGCGGGTGAACTCGAGGACATCATTGACGCCCTCATCATGGATGAACAGGCACGTCTCATGGAGGATGCGGAATGATGCGTGTCGCCGCGCTACTCAAGCAGACAGAAGAGCGGCTTCAAGAGGCCGGGCGTGACCGTGCGGCTGCCGAATGGTGGCTCATGCACGTGCTCGATGTCGACCGGACGGGTCTCCTCATTCGATTGTCGGATGAACTATCCGCGGATGAAGCGGAACGGTTCGAAGCCGGAATCGAGCGTCTATTGACTGGAGAACCCGTGCAACACGTGATCGGACAGGCGCCGTTTTATGGTCGCTCGTTCGAAGTGAATCGGGACGTCTTGATCCCAAGACCGGAAACAGAAGAGTTGATTGACTGGCTTCTCGGACAAATTCGTCACGTAGCGGACGATGAAATCGTGGATGTTGGAACAGGGAGCGGGGCGATTGCGATCACGCTCAGTGTAGAACTCGGTGTCCGGGTACAGACGGTCGATATTTCCCCGGAAGCGATTGCGGTCGCGAAACGGAATGCGGAAGCGCTCGGTGCGAATGTTCTCTTTTATGAAGGAGACGGGCTCGCCCCGATTGCCGATCAATCGATTCGAATTCTCGTCTCGAACCCACCATATATCGAGGCAGACGTGCTATTAGATGAAACGGTTGTCGGTTATGAACCGCATCTCGCACTCTTTGGCGGAGCGGATGGGCTCGATATGTATCGCCAACTGATTTCAGAGTCAGTGCGCGTCTTACGTGCCGATTGGCAATTGATTGCGTTTGAAATCGGGTATAACCAAGGACAAGATGTGAAATCATTACTGTCTGAACGTTATCCTGAAGCAGAAACGGGTATTTTAAAAGATATAAACGGCAAGGACCGTATCGTCTATGCCGTAAGGGAAGGGATTGCGTATGGAAACGAAATGGATTAAATCGAATGAGATTGAAGAGGGGGTACGTCTTCTTCAAGCGGGTGAAATCATCGCCATGCCGACAGAAACGGTCTATGGTCTCGCAGGGGACGCCATGAATGATGTGGCGATTCGCAAGATTTTTGAGGCGAAGGGCCGACCGTCGGATAACCCACTCATCGTCCATATCGCTTCAATCGAACAAACGAAGTTGTTTGTCGATACGATTCCTCCTGTTGCCAAGCGCTTGATGGATGCGTTTTGGCCAGGCGCTTTGACGGTCATCTTGCCTTCAAACGGCCGAGCCTCATCGCTCGTGACCGCAGGACTGGATTCCATCGGACTTCGGATGCCGAATCATTCGGCGGCACTTGAGTTGATTCGCGAGTCAGGCTTAGGACTTGCGGCACCAAGTGCGAACCGTTCCGGGCGTCCGTCTCCGACGACCGCTCAACATGTGGCTGACGATTTGGCCGGGCGGATTGCGGGGATTGTCGATGGAGGACCAACTGGAATCGGCGTCGAGTCAACCGTCATCGATTGTACGGGTGACACGGTGACGATTTTACGACCGGGTGGCGTGACGCGAGAAGAAATCGAAGCTGTCATCGGACCGGTTGCCTTAGATGCCAATTTGAGTGACGACAAAGCCGCACCACGATCACCGGGAATGAAATACACGCATTATGCCCCAACGGCGCCCGTCTTTTTAGTCGATGGCACACGTCAGGATTTGCAACGTGTCATCGAGGAGCGGAAGCAAACAGGGTTGCGGATCGGTGCACTCGTATTCGATGAAGAGCCGACAATGGCTGATGTCACCTATTCCCTCGGTACTTCGATGGAAGTGGCGGCGCAACGTTTATACGATGCCCTTCGTCGATTTGATGAAACGGACGTCGATGAGATTTATGTGAACAAGATTGAACCGGTCGGGGTCGCCTTAGCCGTTTACAACCGCTTGTACAAAGCGGCGGGAGGGAAGGTCGTTCACCCGACGAAAGATGCCTAAAGACATAGAGGAGGACACGCGATGTCAATGAAACGCGTATTATTCATATGTAGTGGCAACACGTGCCGAAGCCCGATGGCGATGGCCTTGCTCCGTTCGAAAATGACTGGGGACGAGTTTGATATTCGCTCAGCCGGTCTACGGACGATGCAAGGATTCGATGCTTCTGAAAATGCACTGCAAGTTCTCAGAGAACGTGGGATTGAGCTCGATCACGTCACCCAGACGTTCGATGAGGTGTTAGGAAATTGGGCGGACATCATCTTGACGATGACACGTGCGCACCGTGAACAAATTCGGGATACATACCCGGATTTGGCGGAGCGGACGTACACGCTCTACGAATTCGTGACAGGGCTTGAGCGAGACATCAACGACCCGTTCGGCGGTTCGATGAATGTGTATCGTCAAGTGCGAAACGAACTCGAGCCACTCGTGAATCGACTTGTGCTAAAATTAACGAATGATGGGTCAAAGGTGACGAAACCACCGAGACGCCTACCAAAGAAGACGGGGGAATGAACGAATGAAAATTGCAATTGGCGCCGATCACGGCGGATTCAACTTAAAGAGAGACATCGTAGCATTGCTTGAGGAACTCGGACATGAGTATAAAGACTTTGGCACGCACTCGGCTGACTCGATTGACTACCCAGACGTAGCCATTCCGGTCGCAGAAGCTGTCGCGGCAGGCGAATTCGATCGCGGAATCTTGATTTGCGGTACAGGAATCGGAATCGGGATTGCAGCGAACAAAGTCAAAGGGATTCGTGCGGCACTCGTTCACGACTCATTCAGTGCGAAAGCGACACGTCAGCATAACGACTCGAACATCATGACGATGGGCGAGCGTGTCATCGGACCTGGTCTTGCGGTCGACTTGGTGGCGACGTGGCTCGATACAGACTTTGAAGGCGGTCGCCATTCAAATCGTGTCGACAAGATGAGCGCATACGAATCGAAGTGAGCCCGATGAAGACGGAACTTCTCGGATTATTAACGGAGCTTCACGAACGGTTCCCGTTACATGATGAGCGTATTCTCGTCATCGGATGCTCCACGAGTGAAGTGCTTGGGAAGACGATTGGGAAGGCAGGGTCCATCGACGTCGCAGAAGAGTTGATGGAAGCTTTCCTTGAGTTTAGAGAGAAGACAGGTGTCCATTTGGCGTTTCAAGGGTGCGAGCACATCAACCGTGCTCTCACCCTGGAACGACGGACGCTCAAGCAGTTCGGTCTCACGGAAGTGACGGTCGTTCCTGTCCGTTCAGCGGGTGGGGCGATGTCGGAGAAGGCATATGCGAACTTCGAGGAACCATGTGTCGTCGAATCGATTCAAGCGGATGCGGGAATCGATATCGGCTCGACGTTGATTGGGATGCATTTGAAGCCAGTGGCCATCCCGGTCCGACTATCGTCGAAACATCTCGGCGAAGCGTACGTCACGTTCGCAGTCACGAGACCAAAACTGATTGGTGGGCCAAGGGCTCAATATCCAAACAAATAAAAAGCATCGCATTCAGGTTTTTCGACCGAATGCGATTCTTTTTTGTGGTTATAATTCTTCTCCGAATAAATACGACACGACCATCGGGAAACGTTCGCGCCAGGCAAGTTCGTTATGGACGCCTTCTTCGATCACTTCGAAACGGATGTGCTCGACCTTGTCTTTTAACAGGTTGTACACCCGTTCGCTCGACTCACGGTACATCTCGTTCGTCGGTCCGTTCTCCATCGGTTCTTCGACTTCTTTGGCACCGACATCTAAATAGAGACGTTCTACACCTTTTAAGTCACTCGCCTCAATCAATTGCTCCAGCTCGGTTTGATTGAACCAAAAGGCAGATGATAAGGAAGCGACACGCTTAAAGATTTCAGGATACACACACGCTGCGTAGACCGAGATGAGTCCACCCATCGAGCTTCCCATCATCGCCGTTTCTTCCGGAATGGTTCGGTAGTCGGTATCGATTTTTGGTTTCAATTCTTGAGCGATATATTCGATGTATGCCGATCCTTCTCCGCCGAGGACGATGTCTCGTCCGAGCAGGCTGTCTCCGATGTATGGATTTTCCCACGGTCCGTACTCATCGAGTCGCTTTTCCCCAGGTGCGCTATCGAGAGCGACGACAATCAAGTCACGTTTCGAGGCGTCTAAATATTCACCGACGCGCCAGCTCATGTTATAGCTTGCCTCCTCGTCGGCGAAACAGTTTTGCCCGTCATGCATATAGAGAACGGGATACCGTTTTTCCGATGTCTCATAATCGGCAGGTGTATAGACCCGAAGCGTTCGGGTGCGTTCGAACGGTGTAATTGTGATTTCTTTTGTCTCAATCATGAAGTGACCTCCTTTGGATTCTCTCTAAATGATACCCAACTTTTCGTCAGATTATAGCGATACCCAAAAAAACAAGCGTGTGGTACGATGGGGGTGTTGATTTTTAGACATTTAGAGGGGGTCTTCACATGGTAAACACGACGAAGTTAAAAGTGCAGGATGCAGAATTGTTTGAGGCAATGCAACACGAGCTCGGTCGTCAACGCGACAACATCGAACTCATCGCTTCAGAAAACTTTGTTTCAGAAGCAGTCATGGAAGCGCAAGGAGGCGTATTGACGAACAAATATGCCGAAGGATATCCAGGACGCCGTTATTATGGTGGCTGTGAGTTTGTCGACGTCGCTGAAAACTTGGCGCGTGACCGTGCGAAAGCATTGTTCGGTGCAGAACATGCGAACGTACAACCACACTCTGGTGCACAAGCGAACATGGCAGTTTATTTCACAGTGCTTGAAGCAGGAGACACGGTGCTCGGGATGAACCTATCACACGGTGGTCACTTGACGCACGGTAGCCCGGTCAACTTCTCGGGAGTGCAGTATAACTTCGTCGAATACGGTGTAGACAAAGAGACAGAACACATCGACTATGACGTCGTCGCAGCGCTCGCGAAAGAACATAAACCGAAATTGATTGTCGCGGGAGCATCGGCTTACCCACGTACAATCGACTTCGCGAAGTTCCGTGAGATTGCAGACAGTGTCGATGCGTACCTCATGGTCGATATGGCGCACATCGCTGGACTCGTGGCAGCAGGTCTTCACCCGAACCCAGTCGAGCATGCGGATTTCGTCACGACGACGACGCACAAGACACTTCGTGGACCACGTGGCGGTATGATTCTTTGTAAAGAAGAGTTTGCGAAAGCAATCGACAAATCCATCTTCCCAGGAATTCAAGGTGGACCGCTCATGCACGTCATCGCAGCGAAAGCAGTCGCGTTCGGAGAGGCGCTCCAACCAGAATTCAAAGAGTATCAACGTCAAGTCATCGCCAATGCACAGGCACTTGCGGCTGGTCTTGAAGAAGAGGGGCTCCGAATCGTATCGGGCGGAACGGACAACCACCTCTTACTCGTCGACCTTCAAGGAATCGACATCACAGGGAAAGCGGCGGAGCATGCGCTCGACGCTGCAGGAATCACGGTCAACAAAAACACGATCCCATTCGATCCAGCATCACCGTTCGTCACAAGCGGAATCCGTCTCGGTACGGCAGCGATGACGACGCGTGGCTTCAAAGAGGACGATATGCAAGAAGTGGCACGCCTAATCGGTCGTGTACTCAAACAACATGAAGATGAGTCGGTACTCGCAGAAGCACTTCAAGACGTGCGTACGTTAACTGCGAAGTTCCCACTTTACCCAGAACGAGGCTGAGTCAATGGACATCCGGACACTCGCAGAACGAGAGCTATCCGAACTCCCATTGTTCGATATGACGGAATGGTTGGCTCGTAAGGGGGAACACGACCCATCTTTCCGTCTTGTCGCCAGTGAGTTCGGGGTCATCACGACGCTCCTCGACCATGGCTATTACGAAGAAGCGAGCGAACGAATCGTACCGCTCCTCGGGATGAAAGTGCCCGCTGCGTTCCATCGACTAGGTCTTGCGCTAGAAGTGAAGGCGAACGGGAAAAAAGCGGCCAAGCGCCGCTTTCGTTCGTTTTCTCCGGCCGTCATCCAGCACTCAGATTTAGCCGAGTGGCGACAGGCGTTCAAGTTTGATAAGAAATGGCTCGGTCTTCCGCTCGTCGTGGGACTTGCTGCCGCTGCGCTCGTGTTTTGGCCAGATACCCCACCTCCGATTGTCCCGCCAAGCGAGACCGATCAAGTCGTCGTCGAGACGGTGACCGAGGAAGAGGCGATGGCGGAGCGCTTGAAGGAACTAGAAGCGGAAGTCGCTCGACTTGAGAAGGAAAATGAACAGCTACAAGGTCAAGAAGAAACGTCAAGTGATTCGGCGGAAGAGAAGCCGGATCAAGCGACTGACGTCGTGCCGTTAGCGGAGGTCGAAGCGCTCGTACAAGACAAACAGTACGAGCAAGCTGAACAGTTGCTCGACGGGAAAGCGAAAGCAGGTCAAGAGCAGGCGGTTGGATTTTATCGACTCCTTGTCGACAATAAGTTAGGAAAAGCGAAAATCGCGGATTACGCGGCTTATCTCGATTCCTATCCTGAGTCTGGGTACAAGGCAGATGTCCTATGGATGAAAGGGATTGCCGAGAAAAAAGCGGACGATCCGGCTTATCGGGATACGCTGACGACCGTGTCAGAAATGAAAGGAACGTATTGGGCGCCGATTGCGAAATCCGTGCTCGACGAGTGAGGTGTTGCGCAAGCAACGCCTTTTCTCATGAAATTTTAATGAACTCCACCTCGATTTCTCGTTTTCACCTCGTATGATGCGAGTAGGAGGGATGCACGAATGAAACGTTTAATGAAAATGATTGGGAGTAGTCTGTTGGCAATCGGCCTGATGGGAATCGGACTTGCCGGTTTCTTGTTCTTTACGACACCGGGGCAATCAAGCCTCACGCAATTGTCGCTCGCGGCAACGGGCATCGAGCAGCAAATCGAGCAAGTGGATGCAACGTGGGACCAATGGGAAGACCGTTTTGAACGAAAAGTTGAATCGGTAATCCCGGAAGGCGTCCGTCTGTTTTTTGAGGATTGATTTCGGGAAATGAATACCAATACGTCGAGCGGTCCGCTCGGCGTTTTTTCAAAGGAGTGAGCAGGATGCAGACGATTCTGGTCGTAGAAGATGATTCGAAGATTGCACGGTTACTGGAACTAGAGTTGAAGCATGCAGGGTATGAAGTCGTCGTGGCGACAGATGGGCGTAGTGGTTTAGAGCGGGCCGTCGCCGACGAAATCGATCTCGTCTTACTCGATATCATGTTGCCTCAAATGAGCGGACTCGAGGTGGTCCGTCGATTAAAAGAAGAACGACCACTGTTGCCCGTTCTCATGGTGACGGCTCGGGGAGACCGCTATGACAAAGTGAGTGGACTCGACCTAGGTGCCGATGACTACATCACGAAACCATTCGAAATTGAAGAAGTGCTCGCTCGAATCCGGGCGTTTTTGCGCATGCGCCAGCTCGTTCGGCAGGACCATTCTGAGCATGTCCTGACCTATGAGACACTCAAAGTCGATGTGAATCGACATGAAGTGTATTGCGAGGGAAATAAAATCGATTTGACGCGACGGGAGTTTGATTTATTGGTCTTCTTTTTAGAGAACCCTGAGCGCGTCTTGACCCGTGATCAACTCGTCGAACATGTGTGGGGATTCGATTACTTTGGTGACACGAACGTTGTGGACGTATATGTCCGTTATGTCCGAAAGAAACTGACCGGTTCTTGGATTCAAACCGTCCGTGGTGTCGGGTATATGTTGAAGCGTGGTGAGTGAGCATGTTACGTACAAAAATCGCCTGGGCGATGACCGGGTTCATGTTGCTGCTCCTTCTCGTCTCGTTTGGCGTGACATGGTTCGTCGCGAGGCAAGAGATCGTCGATTCACGTTTTGATGTGTTACTACAAGCGTTAAACTTATTAGAAGAAGACGTCCGAAATAGCGATGCCGTGCTGTCCCTTCATGAAGACAGTGTCGTTCTAGAGCGTCAAGAAAACGGGGAGTGGGGAATCATCGGTGGAGAAGTGCCGGACGGGACGACATTTCCCATCAATTACGGAGAACCCGCACTCATCGATGACTGGTTCGTCGTCGCCACGACGGATGGGCTGGCATTCGGGTTTCAAGACCGAGCGGTGAGTGACACGATTCAAGCGTTGGCGACAATTTTTCTCGTCATGTTTTTCCTAGCCGTGCTCTTGACGTTCCTCGGTACATGGTGGATCTTACGCCAAGGGCTGTCGCCGTTACGGCGATTGACGGAGACGATGGAACGGATTACCGAATCGGGCAAATTAGAAACGATTGAGGTCGATGACCGGAAGGACGAAGTGACGCTCCTTTCGAACGGATTCAACCATATGATTGAACGGGTCGAAGGGACAATGGACCAACAGCGTCGTTTCGTCGCCGATGTTTCACATGAACTAAAAACACCACTGACCGTCATCGAAGGTTACGCGAAATTATTGCAGCGCTGGGGACAAGAGGACGAGAGTGTCCGCGCCGAGGCCATCGATCATATTTTGACGGAGTCGCGACAGATGCGAAACGATTTGATTGAACCGATGCTAGAGTTAAATCGCTTCGCTGCGCTTGAAGAGGTCGACCGAGAAGACATTGATTTGGCTGAGCTTGGAGACATGTTAACAGAACGATTTTTACGGTCGCACGGCGTACACCTTCCCATCGATGCGAACGGTAGCTGGTATGGACATCGTGAATCGTTACAACGCATTCTCGTCATCTTGATCGATAATAGTTTGAAATATGCAAAAGAGACGAGTCTTCACCTGACAGATAATCGAATCGAAGTGCGAGACAGAGGACCTGTCTTATCAGATGAAGTTAGAGCTCGTTTGTTCGACCGCTTTTATCGATTGGATGAGGCGAGGGACCGGAGCGGCAGTGGACTTGGTCTTGCGATTGCGAAGGAAGTCGCAGATGTGAACGGCTGGACAATCGGAAGCGAACCGAATGATCCTGACGGCAGTGTATTTTTCCTCACTCGATGATGAACATTTCGCATTTTCTCATCAACTTCTAATGAAGCCTTAAATGCGCTCTCACACACGAGGCTTATGATGAAAATAAGAAGAACACATTATGAGGAGGAAATGAACATGAAACGCATCGGCTGGATCATCGGAGCTTTACTTGGTGTCATGGCAATTGTAGGGATTGGATTTTATGTGAGTGGGAATCAGACGGACACGGTCATCGTCCCGCAAGCGATCAATCAAGCGAGTGACGACTCAGCACAAGACCAATCGGATGATTCTTCGTCAGCAGAGGATTCAAGCGTCAACGCATCCGACGACTCATCATCTTCACGAGTAGAAGATGACTATGAACTATATGGAACGCTAGTCAGTCTGACAAAAGAAGATGTCACAATCAGCTTCAATGGGAAAGAATCGACGTACCGATTAGCACAAACACATGAGATTGACGACGATACACCGCAAGTCGGTGACCGAGTGAAACTCGAATTGAATCGAGATGATGAAGTGAAAGAAGTGGACCGTGAGAGCGGAGATGATGATGCATACATTACTGGAGCACTCGTCAAACTCACAGATCAAGAAGTCACAATCAACATCGATGGAAAAGATAAGACGTATCCGCTCGCTGCACGATCTGAAATCGATGACGATACACCTCGGGTCGGAGATCTTGTCAAACTTGAATTGAATCGAGATCAAGCAGTCATCGAAGTGGACAATGAATCCGACGATGACCAATATGAGCAAGAGGATTCTTCACAGGACGATTCATCACAAGATGACTCTTCTGAAGATGAACGTGAGAATGATTAATTGAAGGCTCGAAAGAACCAATCTCTCAAGAGGTTGGTTTTTTTGTAGAAATCTATCCAATCAAAAGCTTCTACTCAGCCATCAGAAACGTAATAATTCTGAAATCATCACAAAAATAGGTTATATGTTATGATGTACAAGAAAAATTTAGGTGGTTTTCACCTAATTGGGAATGAGGGGAACATCAATGCGGACGTACTGGGGAATCTTACTCAGTTGTATCTTGTTGAGTGGATGTGGTGCCGAGACGTTGAACGCGATTGAATTACGTCCTTTGTCATCTTATCGAGTCGAACAAGAGCCTGAGGTGGCATTAACCGAACAAACGAAAGAAAATATACTTACATATTGCGAGAAGCGTCCGACCGATGTCTTACCGAAACGAAGAGCAAAAGTGGCGGAAGTGACATTCCGTCATCCCCTTTATGAAGCACTCGGCTATAAAAATGTGAAGTATTTTGCTGCGGGAGAAGAGCGATATCTCACTTGTGCCAACAGTAACCAATTGATGGAGCGGACGTTTGCGATCGAACCGATTCCAGAGTTTGAAGCACTCGACAAGGAACGATTTGTCGAGTCAGAGGTCGTCTCGACGATTGAGTTTGATCGCGTCGAGGACATGAAAGAAATTACGAGTGCGTTTAAGGTGAACGATGCACATGAAACGGTCATCCCAGATTCTGCATTTCGTTACACGACGCCGGACACGGGCGCAATTTACGTGACGTTTGAGACGATTCGGAACGGACGGACGCTCGACCCGATTGTCGAACCGAGACTCTTTCCGTTTCAAAGTGGAGAAAATGAAGGCTATGTCTTTTTGACGAAGAGGGCCGATGATCGAATCGCCCTGCAAATTGGAAAGGGACCGTCGCTCAGACAACTCGTTCTTCCGAGTATGTACGAAGCGCCGTACATGAAAGTCGATGCTAAAGAAGAGGACCTCTCGCTCGTTGGAAACCATCGAGAACTGATGAAACGAATCATCCTCTCGGAACAACCAATCGAAGGGGACGTGTCTGAACAGACCTCACTCGCACTCTCGAAAACATATGGAACCGTCCTTGAAATCTGGGGGCACGTCCGCCGACCTGTCCAGAGTAAGATGTCTTCACGACCAGCGGATGAGGACATGCAACTCGCTGTCTTTGAATCAAGTCGAGATACGGTCTGGTTAGATGGACCAAAAACTCAAGAACTGTTTGATGAATTGTCTCACGTCCAGATGCGCGAGAAGCCGACGAATGCCGTCAACATAGGGCAATTACATTTATATAGAGAATTGACGAAACAGTCGTTTGACGTATGGAAGACGGAAACCGAACTTTACTTGATTGACCAACATACGTCTCGGTCATATGAACTCCCTGCGAACGACTATTTCCAAATCAATTAACGTTCAGGGCGTCTGACCTCTATTAAAATAGAAGTTGGCTCTACCCATCTCAACAGAGTTAGGGTACAATGCTCGAGAGAGAATGAGAGAGGAGTGAAGCAAGATGGGAAAAGTACATGTTTATGACCATCCTTTGATTCAGCACAAAATGACGATTATGCGAAAAGTAGAGACGGGGACGAAGCAGTTCCGTGAACTCGTCGACGAAGTTTCTTCACTTATGGCATACGAAATCACGCGCAGCCTACCCCTAACAGATGTAGAAATCGAGACACCGGTCTCTGTTTCCACTCAAAAGATGATTGCCGGCAAGAAATTGGGAATCGTCCCTATTTTACGTGCAGGACTTGGTATGGTGGATGGGTTCCTCAAAATGATGCCGAACGTAAAAGTCGGCCATATCGGTCTCTATCGCGATCCGGAAACACTTGAGCCACACGAATACTACTTGAAGCTCCCGACAGACGTGACGGAACGCGACTTCATCGTCGTCGACCCGATGCTCGCAACGGGCGGTTCGGCTGCTGATGCCATCGCGGCTCTTAAAAAACATGGAGCGAAGTCAATCAAGTTGGCTTGTCTGTGTGCAGCACCAGAAGGCGTCGAGCGTGTACAAGCAGAACATCCGGATGTAGAGATTTATCTCGCAGCACTCGATGAAAAATTAAATGATCACGGTTATATCGTTCCTGGACTTGGGGATGCGGGTGACCGTTTGTTTGGTACGAAGTAAGAATGAAGCGGAAATCGTCGATGCGATTTCTGCTTTTTTTCATAATGCATCTTGAATAATTTTTGTCATTTTTGAATGTCACAAAATAGACACAAAAGTGAACGGAAAGAAATCAAAACACGAGACACTTGAATGCTGTTTCTTCTTATTTAAAGGAATCCGGCAATCTTTCATTTAGACGCCACGTAAAAATGCATCCAAAAAGAGCGATGAGATTCCTCACAAAAAAATGGGCAAAATCGCTCGACATGGCAAAAACATCCTCGGTATACTGAAACAGGACGTTGAAAACGATTTCAAAATGAAGTCAACGACCGTTTCGTAACTCTTTGTGAACGTAAACGTTTACCGATTGAAATTTCCAAAACGTGGGGGTATAACTGAACTATTCTTCATCTGATTCCGTTTGTGAAATGTTATAAAGTTAACATTTTTATTTCAACGTTTCTTCACACTTTCTTTAAAAAGTGCATCAATCGTTTACTTTATGAAGTGCGTAAAACTATTGATACGACTTGATTTAAAGCGCTTTTATAATTGTGAAATTCATTGACTTCTTATGCCATTTCTATTACTCTGAACTTGTGTGACTTTTGATGGTCACGCGAGTGTGAATCCGTGAAGAAGAGAGAAGCGCACCGTGCGTGAAAGGGGGACCGGGATGGCGAAAAAAGACAATCGTTACCTATCCTATGCCTCGCTCGCTTCACAAATTTCAACAGCACTTGCTGGACCGATCGTCATCGGTTATCTCGTCGGACAGTACGGCGAAAGACGTGAATTTTGGGGCACGTTTGGTTGGAATGTGTCGATCATCCTCGGACTCGTGTTCGGGATTACGGCGCTAGTTCTCACCCTTCGGAGTTTATTGACAGGAGAGGACGAATGAATACGATTCAAGCAGACAGAAAAGCACAGAAAGAACTGATGAAGCGTTATACGAAATGGTTTACCGTCTGGTTTGCGATTTTGCTCATCGGCGCATTCATCATCCCGATGTATAAAGCCGTATTTCTTGGGTTGTTCATCGGTGGGGTCGGAAGTCTCATCATTCTACATATGCAGAATCGAAGCGTCATTCGCATGTATGACGTCATCGAGCATGGACGTCGACCAAAGTCGCACGGGACCGTTTCAAGAATGGCGGTCGGTGCGTTAGCAGTGATAGTCGGTCTTTTCTATGAAGATCGGGTGTCCGTCATCGCGGTGGTAACTGGTCTAATCGCCGGCCACATCATACAATTTGGCGAGTTCACACTTGCCCAGCTCAGCAGGAAAAGAGGTGAATATTAATGGGTCATGAGTTTCCCACATATTCTCTGCACTTTGGGGACTATACGTTATACGGGAGCTGGACGAACGTCATTACAGTGCTAATAGCAGCGTTACTCGTCTTCGTATTCGCCATCTGGGGAACAAGACGTTTGGCTATGAAGCCGACTGGCAAACAAAACTTCATGGAATTCTTCGCGGAGTTCGTGCGTGGAATCATCGCTAGTGCGATGGACTGGAAGACAGGAGGACGCTTTATCGGATTTGGGATGACATTGATTTTGTTCATTCTCTTCTCAAACTTGATGGGTCTACCGTTTAACGTCATTTCCGGACACTATCTGTGGTTCAACTCACCGACGGCCGATCCTTACGTAACCCTGGCGTTGTCGACACTCGTCGTTGCAATGTCGCATTACTACGGGGTGAAGCTACATGGGTTCAAGCACTATTCGGCGGAATTCGTAAAACCAGTCTGGTTCTTGCTTCCGATCAAATTGATCGAGGAGTTTGCGAACACGTTGACGCTCGGTTTGCGTCTATACGGTAACATTTTTGCCGGTGAAATCATGATTACCATCATCTTGGGACTCGCGATTACAGCCGAAGGAGCACTCAACCCGCTCGGCGCAATCTTTGCGGTCTTCCCAATGATTCTATGGCAAGGTTTCTCAATCTTTATCGGGGTTATCCAATCCTACATTTTCCTGACGCTTGCAATGGTGTACATCGGGCACAAAGCTTCGGCCGAACATTGATTCGGACATCTCGCCAAAGCGTTACAAACAAATTATTTACTTAACTTTTAGGAGGAATATACACAATGGAACAACTTAATCTTCTCGCAACAGCACTTGTTATCGGTCTTGGAGCACTCGCAGCTGGTATCGGTAACGGTTTGATCGTATACGGAACAGTACAAGGACAAGCACGTCAACCAGAACTCAAAAACGAACTTCGTCAAACAATGTTCATCGGTATCGGTTTGGTTGAGGCCCTCCCGATCATCGGTGTGGCTGTCGGTTTCCTTCTCCTCAACTCTTGATTCCGAGTTAACGAGAATAGCATGAGAGGGAGCACGTCTCCCTCACTTATTTAGTCAAGAGGAGGGTATGCATGGATACGATGATGATTGCAGCTGGTGCTGGTGGCGAAGGCCTCCGCATTCTAGATATGATCTTTACAATTTTCACATTCCTCGTACTCTTGGCCCTGTTGAAGAAATTTGCTTGGGGACCACTCCTTGGAATGATGAGACAGCGTGAAGAGTATGTAGCGAACGAGATTGAGCTCGCTGAAAAGAGCCGCAAAGATGCGGAAAACTATGTCGTCGAACAACGTGATGCACTCAGTGCAGCACGTACAGAGTCGAAAGAAATGCTCGACGCAAGCCGTCGACAAGCAGAAGCAGAACAAGCACGCTTGGTGGAGCAGGCGCGTTTGGAAGCTGAACAAATTAAAATCGAGGCAGAGAAAGCGATTGAGCGTGAGCGCGAGCTTGCGAAACAATCCCTTCAAACGGAAGTCGTCACACAGGCGCTTTCGGCAGCACGCCACGTCCTTCAATCAGACCTTAAAGGCGATGAAGCGAAACAACGTGCCCTCGTCACAGACTTCCTGTCTAAAGCGAAAGGTGCGAACTGATGAACGCATCACTAGCAAAACGCTATGCCAAAGCGCTCTTCGACTTAGCACGGGAACAAGGCACGCTCGACCAAGTCGAAGCGGAAGTGCGTCTGCTCGATGAAGTGCTCCACGCGACTCCTGAACTCATGGATCTCTTAACGAATCCTGCAGTCAGTGACAGCGAGCTTGCACAGCTTTTAAAAGACAGCTTTGGTGATATGACGGCGATTGTCGTGAACACACTTCTCGTCATGGTCGAAAACGACCGTGCGGCAGAGGTTCGCGCTTTGCCACGATACGTCCGCGACTATATCAACGACTACCGTGGAATTGCAGAGGGTATTGTCACAAGCGCCTACCCGTTGTCGGCAACAGACTTGAAAGACGTCGAACTCGTCTTCGGACAGAAGCTCGGGAAGACGCTCCAATTGAAGAACGTCGTCGATGAAGAAGTCATCGGTGGACTCCGTGTCCAAGTCGGATACACGACGTACGATGATACGATCGAAACGAAATTGACACGCCTCGAGCGTGAATTGTTGAATGCGTAAGAAATAGGGGTGAATTCAATGACAATCAAAGCTGAAGAAATTAGCGCCCTGCTAAAAGAACGAATCGCTTCGTACGGTTCTGAAATCGAAGTCAGCGAGACAGGTACAGTCATTCAAGTAGGTGACGGTATCGCTCGTGCACACGGACTCGATAACGTTATGGCGGGGGAACTCGTAGAGTTCTCTAACGGCGTAATGGGCTTGGCGCAAAACTTAGAAGAAGGTAACGTCGGGATTATCATCCTTGGCGATTACAAAGGCATTAAAGAAGGCGACTCTGTCAAACGTACAGGTCGCATCATGGAAGTACCAGTCGGTGAGGCACTCCTCGGACGTGTCGTGAACCCGCTTGGACAACCAATCGATGGTCTTGGACCAATCGTGACTGACAACTATAACCCGATCGAGCGTAAAGCTTACGGCGTTATGGCTCGTAAATCGGTTCACGAACCACTTCAAACAGGAATTAAGGCGATTGACGCCCTCGTTCCAATCGGTCGTGGTCAGCGTGAGCTCATCATCGGTGACCGTCAAACAGGTAAAACATCTGTTGCCATCGATGCGATCATCAACCAAAAAGAAGAGAACATGATTTGTATCTACGTCGCAATCGGTCAGAAAGAATCGACTGTACGTGGCGTAGTAGAGACGCTTCGTCAAAACGGCGCACTCGACTATACAATCGTCGTTTCGGCATCGGCATCACAGCCGGCACCACTTCTTTACCTCGCGCCATTCGCTGGGGTATCGATGGGTGAGTACTTCATGGACCGTGGACAACACGTCCTCGTCGTCTATGATGACCTCTCGAAACAAGCGGCAGCTTACCGTGAGCTCTCGCTCCTTCTCCGTCGTCCTCCAGGCCGCGAAGCCTACCCAGGGGATGTCTTCTACCTCCACTCACGCCTTCTTGAGCGTGCAGCGAAGTTGAACGACGAACTCGGCGGCGGTTCATTGACAGCACTTCCGTTCATCGAGACACAAGCATCGGATATCTCAGCATATATCCCGACAAACGTTATCTCGATCACAGACGGTCAGATCTTCCTTCAGTCGGACCTCTTCTTCTCTGGGGTACGCCCAGCGATCAACGCCGGTCTCTCGGTATCGCGTGTTGGTGGTTCGGCACAGGTGAAAGCGATGAAGAAAGTTGCTGGTACACTTCGTCTTGACCTCGCGTCTTACCGTGAGCTCGAAGCGTTCGCTCAGTTCGGGTCAGATCTCGACAAAGCGACACAATCGAAGTTGAACCGTGGTCAGCGTACGGTTGAAGTCTTGAAACAAGACTTGAACGCACCGCTTTCTGTAGACAAGCAAGTTATCATCATCTACGCACTCACGAAAGGTCATCTCGATGACATCCCAGTCACAGACATCCGTCGTTTCGAAACAGAAATGAACGCATGGCTCGACCAAAACCGTAAAGACCTCTGCCGTGAAATCCGTCAGACAGGAAACCTTCCTTCAGACGAGGCAATGGTCGACGCAATTACGGAATTCAAAAAGACGTTCTCGCCATCGGTTTAATCCGGTGACGAGCGTCTATTAAGGTGGTGAATCGAAATGGCATCATTACGTGAGATCCAGATGCGGATCACCTCGACCCAAAGCACGAAGCAAATCACGAAAGCGATGAACATGGTGTCGGCATCGAAGTTGAACCGGGCCCAAGGGAACAACGCCAACTTCAAGCCGTACATGGACAAGTTGCAAGAAGTCATCTCGTCGATCGCCGGTGGTACATCAGGCGCGACACACCCGATGCTTCAAGTACGTCCCGTCAAACGGACTGGTTATATCGTCATCACGTCAGACCGCGGACTCGCAGGTGGATACAACGCCAGCGTCTTGCGTGACGTGTACCGTGAACTCAAAGACAAGCACACATCAACAGATGAGTATCGTCTTTACGTAATCGGAAAAGTCGGTGTCCAGTTCTTCAAGTCACGCAACATTCCGGTGTATAGCGCGATGACAGGGCTAAACGACCAACCAACTTTTGTTGAAGTCGCAGAAATCGTCAAGCAGACGGTTGGTGCCTTCAGCGAGAGCGAGATTGATGAATTGAAGCTTTGCTACAACTCGTTCATCTCGGTCATCAGCCAAGAAGTGAAGATTCAACAATTGCTCCCGCTCGGGGATATCGAACAGTCCGCATCCAATGTGATGTATGAATACGAACCAGAAGAAGAAACGATCTTAGCGGCGCTCCTCCCACGTTATGCGGAAGGACTCATCTACGGTGCATTGCTCGATGCGAAAGTATCAGAGCACGCAGCACGGATGACGGCGATGTCGAGTGCGACAGACAACGCGGATGAACTCATTCGCGGACTCAAGCTCAAATTCAACCGCGCGCGTCAAGCAGCGATCACACAAGAAATCACAGAGATTGTCGGAGGTGCGTCGGCGCTTGAATAAGCGCACGCTCTCTAGATTGTAGGAGGCTAACACGATGAACGAATACGGCATGAAAGGCCGCGTAGTCGCAGTCATGGGCCCAGTTATCGACGTTAAGTTCGACAACCACTTACCGAACATCTACAACGCTCTCAAAGTCACACACGTGGCAGCGACAGCAGACGATGTTAGTGTCGACTTGACGCTTGAAGTAGCTGTTCACCTTGGTGACGACACGGTCCGTACGATTGCGATGGACTCAACTGACGGCGTTCGCCGCGGTATGGAAGTACTTGACTTAGGATCACCGATTTCGGTACCAGTTGGAGAAATGACACTTGGACGTGTCTTCAACGTTCTCGGTAACCCGATCGATGATAAAGAAGTGGCAGCTGACGTGCTTCGTGCACCGATTCACCGTCAAGCGCCAACATTTGACGAATTGTCAACGAAAGTTGAAATCCTTGAAACAGGGATCAAAGTCGTCGACCTTCTCGCACCATACATCAAAGGTGGTAAAATCGGCCTCTTCGGTGGTGCCGGTGTAGGGAAAACCGTCCTCATCCAGGAACTCATCAACAACATCGCGCAAGAGCACAGCGGGATTTCTGTATTCGCAGGAGTCGGTGAGCGTACGCGTGAAGGAAATGACTTGTTCCACGAGATGACGGACTCAGGCGTTATCAAGCAAACAGCGATGGTCTTCGGTCAGATGAACGAACCACCTGGTGCACGTCTCCGTGTTGCCTTGACTGGTTTGACAATGGCAGAATACTTCCGTGACGAGCAAGGACAAGACGTTCTTCTCTTCGTTGATAACATCTTCCGTTTCACACAAGCAGGTTCTGAGGTATCGGCCCTTCTCGGACGTATGCCATCGGCGGTAGGTTACCAGCCGACACTTGCTACTGAAATGGGTATGCTTCAAGAGCGGATCACATCGACTGCAAAAGGATCGGTTACATCGATTCAAGCGGTTTATGTACCAGCCGATGACTATACGGACCCGGCTCCAGCAACAACGTTCGCTCACCTTGATGCAACAACCAACCTCGAGCGTCGTCTTTCGGAGATGGGGATTTACCCAGCCGTTGACCCACTCGCATCGACTTCACGTGCCCTCTCTCCTGAAATCGTAGGGAAAGAGCACTATGAAGTCGCGCGTAACGTTCAACAGACGCTTCAGCGTTATAAAGAACTTCAAGACATCATCGCAATCCTCGGGATGGACGAGTTGTCTGAAGACGACAAACTCACGGTTCACCGTGCACGTCGTATTCAGTTCTTCTTATCACAAAACTTCCACGTGGCTGAGCAGTTCACGGGCCAAAAAGGTTCGTACGTACCAGTCAAAGAGACAGTACGCGGCTTCAAAGAGATCCTCGAAGGTAAACACGACGATCTTCCTGAAGATGCATTCCGTCTCGTTGGTCCAATCGAAGACGTCATCGAAAAAGCGAAGACGTTGGTCTAAGACCTACGCGGAAGGGGGAAACTAGACGATGAATACTGTTCACGTCAACGTCGTCACCCCGGATGGTGCAGCCTTTGAAGGGGACGCACGAATGGTCATCGCCAAATCGGTCACTGGTGAGCTCGGTATCTTACCGAAGCACATCCCGATGGTGACACCACTCGACGTCTCAGTCCTCAAACTGCGCCACGAAGATGGTGGACGCACGCTGATCGCAATCAGCGGCGGTTTCATGGAAGTTCGTCCCGATACGGTGACGATCTTAGCTGAAACAGCCGAAATGGCGGATAAGATCGACTATGACCGCGCTTCTGCGGCGAAAGTTCGGGCCGAGCGCCGTCTCCAAGACACGAAGCTCTCAGAACTCGAATTCCGTCGTGCGGAACTTGCGCTCAAAAAAGCGATCAACCGCTTGAGCATTCGCGATATGAAAGAATAACAATGACTCTCACACGAAAGTGTGGGAGTTTTTTTGTATTTGACGGACAAGATAGGTCTTTCGTCACAAACCTAAATCATGGAAATAGTAAAAAATATAGAGACGATGACCGATAATAAAGGAGGGAATGATCGTAAAGGAGAGTAGGAAATGAAAGTTTACGTTGCGCGACAACCGATTTTTGACCAACAATTACGCGTTTGCGGCTACGAACTGTTGTATCGCCGCAGCGAAAATAACATTTTCGAGAATGTCGATGATTCGTTAGCAACGGCTGACGTGATTCATAACGCCTATCTCGTCTTTAATTTTCGGGAATTAACAGAAGGGACGAGGGCTTTCATCAACTTTCCACAGACGTTGATTGAAGGAGAGGTGCCCTCATTGTTACCTCGTCAATCCCTCGTCGTTGAAGTACTCGAGCACGTCGAACCGACCGAGAAAGTGTTGCAGTCTCTTCGATCGCTCAGACGCCAAGGGTATACGATTGCACTTGATGACTTCGTGTTTGAAGAGAAGTATCGCCCTTTGATTGGATTGGCTGACATCATCAAGATAGATTACCAAGCTACACCCGTTGAGCAACAGCAAAGGTTAATCGATGCTCTCGGACACCGGGTCGAGTTTTTGGCAGAAAAAATCGAGACACCGGCAGAGTACGAGATTGCGAAACGATTAGGATATAAGATGTTCCAAGGTTATTTCTTTAGCCGACCGATCGTCATACACGGGGCTGAAGTCCATCCGCTGCGTCATACGCTCATTGAGGTGTTGAAAGAACTGGATCGCCCAGAGCCTAGTTTTCGACGCATTTCAGCACAAATCGAACGGAGTGTCGACTTATCGTATAAAATGCTTCGTTCCGTCAATACGGTGTATCAAAAAGGACGTCGCACGATTCAGTCAATCGAACAGGCCGTCGCCCGAATCGGGTTAGATGAATTGAAACGCTGGTCCTATTTAATGTTACTTCGTGAGATGCAGACATCCGAATCAAAGGAATTGATTAAACAAAGCGTCATTCGAGGGAAGATGATGGAGTTGATTGCGGAGGATACAAATAGTGGCGTCAATTCCTTTGATGCCTTTATCACGGGAATCTTCTCATCGCTCGATGTCATTCTTGATGAGGCGATGCAGACGTTGATTGCAGAGCTGCCTGTAGCCCCGCCAGTGAAAGCTGCGCTACTCGGAGAACCGAACGGGTTGCGGATGTTACTCGAGGATGTCATCGCCTATGAGCGATTGACAATCCCTATTCATAACACAGATTCCGATTGGGCTCAATATTACGTAGAAGCCATCCGCTGGTCCCGTAACCTTGACGAATCGAGTGAATAATGTTTGAAATATGTGAGGGGCGTCAATTACTGTAGTAAGGCCTTACTGCGGATGACGTCCCTTTTGGTGTGCTTGTGGAGAAAGTGAGTTGATCGAATGGTCTAAAACCGCTCGAAGCTTGAGACACTGTGTCTTTTTTTCTCTAACATGACATGATATGATTAAAAATGGTACGAATTTTAGAAAAGAGGGGAATCGTCGATGATCAATACCGTATTTTCGCTAGCGATTTACGTCATAGCGATTTACGTCGCTTGGTGGGCACTCTTACCCGTCAAATGGGACAAGTTGCTTAATCAAGTGAGGAGCCCGCAAGCAGCTGTCTTGCGCGTTCTCGTAGCCGTCGTCTTCGGTTCGTTGATTGCTCAGTTCTTTTTGGAGTATATCCGATTGGCACAAGAGCTCGCACCTATACAGTAGCCACAGAATGTTTAACAAACTGTAATCCTGCTGTAACGACTCCTATATGTTTATCATGTAGGATAAATTCGTCTGACATGATGTTTTTTTCATTCTGTTTGAACTTATTTATTACGATTTTATTTACGAATGAAGAAACGGTCACGTTTTACAAACCATTCTAATAATCGACATCATCACATCCGAAATCGGATATCGACGCACTATATAAAAAAACAATGAAGTTGGAGGACAAAGAGAGATATGAAGGATTTGATTGTAGTCCGTGGAGGACGTAAACTGTCAGGTACTGTGCGCGTTGAGGGAGCAAAGAACGCTGTACTCAAAACATTGGTTGCCACTCTGTTAGCTAGCGAAGGAAAGTCAATCTTACAAAACGTACCACGTCTTGCGGACGTGTACACGATTAATAAAGTACTTCGTCACCTCGGTGCAGAGGTGTCGTTCAATGAAGAGAAGAATGAAGTCATTGTCGATGCGTCGGGCGACATCAAAGATGAAGCACCGCTCGAGTACGTTCGGAAGATGCGGGCTTCAATCCTCGTCATGGGACCTCTTTTAGCTCGTCTCGGTCATGCGCGTGTCGCAATGCCGGGCGGTTGCTCAATTGGCTCACGTCCAATTGACCTCCACTTAAAAGGATTCGAAGCGATGGGTGCGAAGACAGTCATCGGCAACGGATTCGTGGAAGCTTCTGTAGAAGGTCGTCTCCAAGGCGCGAAAATCTACTTGGACTTCCCATCTGTTGGTGCGACGGAGAACATCATGATGGCAGCTGTGCTTGCAGAAGGCACAACGATCATCGAGAACGTCGCGAAAGAGCCTGAAATCGTAGACCTTGCGAACTTCTTGAACGGAATGGGCGCACACGTACGTGGCGCAGGTACAGAAACGATTCGCATCGAAGGTGTGGAAACACTCCGCGGTGCAGAACACTCAATCATTCCTGACCGCATCGAAGCAGGGACATTCCTTGTCGCTGGTGCGATCACAGGAAGTGACATCGAAGTCATCGGTGCAGAACGTGAACACCTTCGTCCACTGATTTCAAAAATGGAAGAGATGGGTGTACACTTCGAAGATACAGCGGAAGGCATGCGCGTCTCAGCGCCGGATCAGTTGAAGCCGGTCGATGTGAAGACGATGCCACACCCTGGATTCCCGACAGACATGCAATCACAAATGATGGCTCTCGTCTTGAAAGCAGGCGGCACATCAGTGATTACAGAAACAGTATTTGAGAATCGCTTCATGCACGTGGAAGAATTCCGTCGCATGAATGCGGACATTAAAATTGAAGGACGTTCAGCAATCGTCAAAGGTGGCGTTCGTCTTCAAGGAGCGGAGGTCGTCGCAACAGATCTTCGTGCCGGAGCAGCACTTATTCTAGCGGGTCTCATCGCAGAAGAAGAGACACGCGTTGGTGATTTATATCATATCGACCGTGGATACGTGGACTTCCACAAAAAACTTCAAGCACTCGGTGCCGACATCGAGCGCATTCAAGGAACTGTCGAAGTCACGAGTGAAATGGTTCAGAACTAAGAAACGAGCACGAATTCGAGAGCGAGGAGAGACTCTTCTCGCTCTTTTCAATGAAGAAATGAACGGAGGAACCTATACATCATGTTTTCAAAAGATATCGGGATTGATTTAGGGACAGCAAACGTTGTCATTCACGTAAAAGGGAAAGGAATCGTCTTAGACGAACCTTCAGTCGTTGCGATGAAACGCTCTACAGGGAAAGTGCTAGCAGTCGGTTCAGAAGCGTATGAGATGGTTGGTCGTACACCTGGTGATATCGTGGCGATCCGTCCTCTTCGTGATGGAGTCATCGCCGATTTCGCCACCACAGAAGAAATGCTCCGTCACTTCATCGAGAAAATTCAAGTCCGTGGCTTCTTCGGAGGCATTCGCATGTTGATTTGTACACCTGCGAACGTGACGCCAGTCGAAGCGAAAGCAATTCGTGAGGCTGCTGAAAAAGCAGGGGCGAAAGAAGTCTTCCTCGCCGTAGAACCAAAAGCAGCAGCTGTTGGTTCGGGCATGGACATCTGGAAGCCGGTCGGTCACATGATCATCGACATCGGTGGGGGGACGACAGATGTCGCCATCCTCTCGATGGGTGATATCGTGTGCGGTGAAACAATCAAGATTGCAGGGGACCGTTTCGACACGGACATTCTCCGTGCCATCAAAGAGAAGCATAAACTCATCATCGGGGAACGGACAGCTGAGCAAATCAAGAAAGAAATTGCGACGGTGTTCCCAGGTGGACGTAACGAGTCGATGGACATTCGCGGACGTGACATGGTACGTGGATTGCCACGTACAGTGACGATCACGTCGGAAGAACTCCGTGAAGCGATGGCCGAGTCAGCGAACGAGATCGTTGAAGCGACGAAACGTGTCCTTGAACAGACACCACCGGAGCTCGCGGCTGACATCATCGACCGTGGTATCATCATGACAGGTGGGGGATCACTCCTTCACGGTCTCGATCAACTCGTCGCCGAGCGTGTCATGCTCCCAGTCATGATGGCTGAAGAGCCGACGCTCAGTGTCGCGCACGGAACAGGAATCATGCTCGAAAACTTAGATCGATTGAAATAAACGAACAGGCGACCGCGCGCGGTCGCCTGTTTTTATGTTGGGTAGATTGAGACTTATGAGTTTCAACCTCAGTACTCATTCGATACAGGAAGGGGTAACTCTGTTTCAAGTTGATGTTGTAGACGGTTGGTAAGTTCGATTGGATAATACATAATGCCGATAGAAATACGTAACGGGAATAAGGTGTATAAATCGCTAGGATAATAGGAACCGTCGCGAGGTAACGTATGATCGACTATTCGTGATCCCCCTGTGGATTGGTCAATGCGTAAGACGATTGGAACAGACATCCCTGTCCCTCGTTCGAGTTGTTGATGATTTGGGTAATACTCTTGAAGAAGCGCCCATACATACACTTCCTGTCGAGTCATACTCGTCCCGAGAATATGATAACTCGCGTAAACGTCCCCACCGAAATTAGGGGACATGACTTCAGTCGTCAAGTAACGCTCCAATTCGTTTTGATCTACGTCGACGGATTGGGTAAGGGTTACAAACGATTCATCTGACCAAGCGGCATAGAAGACAGCAATGATGGTCAGTGTACAGAATGTCGTCATGATTAACTTTTTCATATAAACGCCTCCAAATACCGATGTGATGAATCATATACCTTCATCATATCTGAAGGGACTACAAATATATAGGTTATATATGGGTGAAATTGTATATAATGAAATCATTAAGGAATGAGAGGGGAATCATGATGGCACCGATTCACTAAATGACTGAACAACATTAAAAATCGAATCGGAGGACATGATGAACAAACCACTTACACTCATTACCGGAGTCAGTCGTAATCAAGGCATTGGGGCTGCCATCGCACGAAAACTCGCACATGAGGGTCATGACTTGTATTTGACGCACTGGAGTCCGTTTGACGCGACCGAAGGAGTCGGGGAAGAGAGAGGCTTCATCGATCGATTCGTTCAAGAGTTGACCGAGCAGGGTGCCCGTGTGGAGCATGAGGCGTATGACTTGGCCTCGGGTGATGAAGTTGCACTACTTGATCGGATTGAAGCCAAACTTGGCATACCAAGCAGACTGATTCATAACGCGACCTATGAGCGTCATGTGAGCGCCGAGAACTTTACGACCGACGTATTGAGGCAACATTATATGGTGAACAACGAAGGAGCACTCGGACTCACTTTTGCGTTTGTTGAACGTTATCAGCAAGCGGGATATCAAGACGGTCGCATTTTGTTTTTAGTATCGGGTGGGGCTGATGCGAATAACCTAGCGTATATTGCGACAAAAGGGGCATTGATTGCGATCACACCTGCACTCGCAAACGGAGTAGGGAAGTACGGGATTTCCGTGAATGCACTCGATCCGGGTCCGACAGATACGGGATGGATTGGCGATGAACTTCGTCAGCACCTGCTCCCATTGTTCCCATACAATCGGGTAGGAACGCCGGAAGATACGGCGCGTTTCGTGGCTTTCTTGATGGGAAGAGACGGAGCATGGGTGAATGGGCAACATCTTCATGTAGATGGTGGATTCACGGGGCGTTAATATACAAAAGCATCTCGCTTTTTGCGCGAGATGCTTTTTCTTAGTGCCATGTATAGTCTTTATCGATAAACAATCGATTCTGTAGTTCAGTCTTAGGGATTGAAGGTTGTGCTGAATCAAGCCATTCGTAATAATCACACGCACAGGACTCACCGAGTTCGATGGAGTAACCATTATTGATTGTCTTCACCGTAATATCGAGTTCGTGCTCTGCTAGCGTCTTTTTCAAACGATAGATGGCGTTGTACACATTGTGTAGGGCGCGCTGTGGTTCATCGATGTCCGGATAGAGTGTTTCCGCGAGCACCCATTTGTTGATGACTTGTTTTCGATGATAGACCAGGTAGGCGAATAACTCCTCGGTTTTTTGAGTGGGCCATTTCACAAGATTTCCATCCTGCGTTCGAACCGAAAAACGATCCAGGAATTGAATACGACAAGATTGATGTGGATTTTTTTGTTGGATTGCCTCATAGCGCTGAACGATACGTGGAATGACGCTATGGATCATCTGTTCTGTAATCGGCTTCAGCAAGTAATGCGTCGCATGCAGATTAAACGCTTCGACGGCATACTGTTGATGTGCGGTGGTGAAGACGACTTGCGTCCGTTCCGGTAAATAGGTCGCAAGCTCAAGACCGGTCATCTCAGGCATTTCGATATCTAAAAAGACGAGGTCGACCGGATGTTCTTGAATAAACGTGAGAGCTTGAGTCGGACTTTGGAACGAACCGACCCATTCAAGAGAAGGCTCTTCTTTCACAATTCGTTCCATCATCCCTAGAATATGATGTTCATCTTCAATTAAAATCGTACGCATTTACGTGATTCGTCCTTTCTTGTTTGGGTAATCGCAAGTGAACGGCAGTACCTCTATTTAGAGTAGAAGTTAAATCAAATGTTGCACCAGGAAGATGTTCAATTCGGCGTTTTATATTACAGATTCCAATGCCTGATGATTCGTTCGATTGACCAGTGTCAAATCCGCTCCCTGTATCACGAACTCGGATATCAATCATCCCACCTTGTTCTTGGATGGAAAGCGTAATCCGTTTTTGCCCCGGATGCCGGTAAAGACCGTGCCGAACTGCATTTTCAACGAGTGGCTGAATCAGTAGCGACGGAATCGTAGAGTCTAATAGAGAGTCATCAATCTCCTTCACGACCTCGAACGAATCGCGGAACCGAGTCTGTTCGATGGCGAGGTAAGAGTCAATCATGTCCACTTCTTGTCGAATGGAGATATCGTGATCGGTACGACCATTTTCGAAAATAAAACGGACGTACGTACTTAAATGACTAAGCAGACGAGCGGCATCAGGTGGTGACGTATAGCACAGTGCAATCACATTCCCAAACGTATTGTAGAGGAAGTGTGGTTTGATTTGGGCGTTGAAGAATGACATCTCATGTTGTGAGGCCAAAGCTTCGACTTGTTGCTTTTTCTTTTTGTCCGTAGACAAGTGAATCGGCAGTAGTAAAAACATCAATAAGAAGTAAACGATGGTAAACGTATTGGCATACAATTGTTGATTGGAAGACACGATAAACGTCGACATCATAATGCCGATATACCCAATGATTTGGGCAAGTGTGAATGTTAATAATTCGAGCTTATTCGTATTTTTTTGTTTTTCAAGAAGCCATCCAATGTTCAATCCGATCCAAAAGAACGAGATGAATAATACAATGATCCATACAAAGTATTCGAATACGCTATAGATGGATTGAGGTAGGAGGACAGCTAAAACGGTCATTCCATAAAGCGGGTACCTCAAAATCGCTAAAAAACGATCGAACGGTACACGTTCTAAACATCTCGAAAATTCAATCAACATATTCATGCTCAATAAGGTCAAACTTAATGTCAACTTATCACTTCCTGAGATCCACATGCCGTCCCGAGACATGAGGGAGAGGCTCACCAGCATAAAGAAGGCCGTTCCATAGCCGTACAACCGCTCGTTTCGATGGAACAAGTAAACGATGGCATAGAACGCGGCAATCAGCAGTGAAATGAGCAACATGAAAAATTCGTATCCGGTATAAGCATTTTGAGTCGTCATAATCTGGTGTAACGGGCCGACCAATATACTTTCTTCGATAGGCATTGAATTCCCTGCTTGTTGTGTCTGTTGAACCGTCAATCTGAATTCTTTCATTCCATCGTCAAGTAACAGAAGTGAAGGTTGTTCACCTGAACGATTATTTCCGATGCGCGTTGTGTCAACAGAGGCTCCATCAATCAAAATCGTAGAGGAGGACAGTGAGGAAGGAATGAGTAACGCATACGTTCCTTCTGGAAGTGAGAGGTCGATTTCATATGTGGATTCTTTGTATGGTGTCGTAAATGGGATGGTTCGATAGGAGCGACGATCAACGTTTGAGACAATCCCGGATTCGTAACGCCACGATCCATCGAGGCGCAGAATCTCTTCGTCAACCGAAGAAGAAAGAAGCGAGGCTTCACCTTGTTTCACGGTGACAGTTGGATTGATTGACTGATGTCGAATCAATAAAGTGAGGCTGACGCCAATCAACATCACAAGGATGAAGATAAACGTCATTCGATTACGAGTCATGCGCACATTCCCTTCATTCTTTGTGAGTTTCTTGTGAGGTCATTGCGTTATTCTTCCTAATAGGTGAATGGATTTTTTGCAGTGACTCTCCGTCTCATCATCGTACCCGAACTTTTTTTGTTTGAACAGAAAAAGTCATTCACCGTACGAAATGAGGCAGTCCAGGAGTAAAGGAAGAAGGCATTCCATGAAACGTTGGATTGAACAACGCATTAGTCGACAAGTGATGACCATTTTTTATATATTGATTGCCTTAGTGACGCTTACATCGGTTGGGACCTATTTTTATACGCAACAATCGATTCAACAAACGACCGTTCAATTGGAGCGAATCAGTGAGCAACGTGCACGGGCGACAGATTTATTTGAAACGTGGCAATCGATGCAGTATGAGTTACGTGGTCACGTCCTCCTCGGGGAAAACGCCCTGTTAGAGGAAGTACGTAAGGCTCAAACGAATATCGATGAACAAACGACCTGGTTTGAAACACAGGCAAGTAATGAGGAAGAAACGCAGTTCGCGGAAGATGCGCGACTCCTATTCTCGATTTATACGACACGCGTCATGCCCGCGCTTGAACAATATGTGATTGCGAAGCAGGCAGGGGAAGTGGATGAAGAATTCCTGCAGATGCGTACGGTCGGGCAATTCATGCCGAAAAATGAGACGTCTACTCAGACGCGATTTAAGCTCAACTCAAGTAACGCTGCGGACATGAGTGCAAGCATCGTCGATATGGAGTCGGTCTTTACCGACTATCGGGCAGATCTCGACTTTCAAGAAAGTGAATTACGCGATGCACTCTCGAAACAGTTAGTGCAAGCCCAATGGATGTGGCTCTTGATTTTGCTCGGTGCACTCTTCTTGTTGTTCGTTGGCTTACAACCGTATATTTTACGACTGACGAATCAGTTGCAGACGCTCATGACGAACAGTGAGCGGCTCGCAACGAATCCGAGTGCGACTCTCATCCCGATTAAACCGCTACAAAATGAGGTTGGTCAATTGTCTAAGGCATTTAATGAGATGGCGAGATCGCTTCGGACTCAACAAGATCAAGTCGACCTTGAGCGTGAAAAGACCGCCCGAATCTTGCACACGATGCGCGACTCAATCGTCTACACGGAACTCAAGACGAATGAACGATTCGGAAACAGCGCGCTCTTTGATTTATATGAACATCCGATTCCGACAACCGAACGTGGGAGTTTATATCCGATTGCGATGTATTATCCGATGTTCATGAATCAGATTGATGACAAAGAAGGACTGAACCGCTTCACGAAACGTGCGAAGGAAGAGGGAATGTTCGATGAGACGTTCACGTACACGATGCAAGACGGTCAGAAGACGATTCGGATGTATGCCGAACCAATCGATTTGCAGAACGAGCGTGTCGGTGTCATCTTCGTATCACGTGATATTACCCAGGAAACAGAAATCAATCGAGTGAAGACGGAACTCGTCGCAACCGTATCGCATGAGTTGCGGACACCGCTCACATCGATTCTCGGCTTTTCCGAGCTCTTGAAAAGTCGTCAATTAGATGAGACGAAACGAGAGCGCTACTTGGAGATGATTGCGAGTGAGACGAAACGTCTCGAACGTCTCGTGAGCGATTTGTTAGACGTTCAAAAAATGGAGGCGGGTATGGGGACGCCTGAGTTTAAAGTCGAGAGTCTATACGACTTACTATCCGACTTACTCGAGATTCACGCAGGGTCGACGGAGAACCATTTCTTCCACTTCGACTGTGATGAAACGCTCTTTGTGGCAGGAGACCCGGCCCAGCTACGACAGGTGTTCTCGAACATTTTGAACAATGCCATCAAGTATTCCCCGGACGGTGGAAATGTGAGTGTCGATGTGACGTGTGAAGAAGACACGATTCAAATCGCCATCACGGATGAAGGTCTGGGGCTTTCCGAGGAAGACGCCAGTCGAATCTTCGATAAATTTTATCGGTCACAATCCGAAGCAAGTCGTCGCATAGGTGGCACCGGATTAGGATTATCCATCTGTAAAGAAATCGTCCAATTGCACGGTGGCACAATTGATGTCCGTTCTCAAATCGGAGAAGGAACGACGATGATTGTCGAGTTACCGATGGTCGATCATATAAACGAAGAAAGTTCATCCTAAAACGTAGGATGAACTTTTTTTGAAAAAACGGTGAATGCATCGCTCGTTTGGTACGATATAAAGAGTGAATCATGTTACAGGACGAAAGGAAGACGATAATGCTACGCGGATTATATACAGCGGCAGGCGCGATGAATGCCCTTCAGCGCCAACAAGAAATTTTAAGCAATAACCTTGGCAATGTGAGAACACCGGGCTTCAAGGCGTCTGACGGCGTGGTCCGATCGTTTCCAGAGATGTTGCTCGCGCAGGTGAGCAATCCCGATAATGGGAAGTCGCGCGTGAACGGGGAAGTCGGCACCCTTTCTATGGGTGTCTACCTTCAAGAGACGATGCCACGCTTCTCGGCAGGGAGTATCACGGAATCAGGAAGTCCAACCGATCTTTATTTGAAGGCTCCTGCTGATTTTACAGGTGCACCGATGTTTGCGATCGAACAGGCAGGCGAGACGTTATACTCGACGAATGGCCGCTTCTCGATTGATGAGGGGTTATTCCTTCGTTCAGCAGACGGTGGATACGTACTTTCTGATGAAGGGGAACGCATCCAGCTCCCTTCGAGCGAGTTTCAGGTAGGGAAAGATGGGGTCATCACGTCGCTCGGTCAAAACGTGGCGACACTCGGTGCCTATCAGATCGATGACTTGACGACACTCGAACAAGTCGGGAACGATTGGCGCGTGACAGGCGACGCGCCTGCACCGGCACAAGTTGACGTGTTACAGGGCTTCATCGAGGAAGCAAACGTCAACCTCGACCAGACGATGGCCGATCTCATGATGACGTATCGTCAATTTGAAGCGAACCAAAAAGTCGTCCAAGCGTATGATAAAAGTGCCGAGCGAGCCATCGAAATCGCTCGCGTTCGTTAAGGAGGAACACCATGCAGTCCATTTATAATTCGGTCAACTCCCTGTCTCAACTTCAGCGTCAACTAGATGTGACAGGTCATAACATCGCGAACGTCGATACGGTTGGCTTCAAACGTCAACAAGGGCACTTCGCGTCACTCTTATCGCAAGCGTATGATAACCAACCACGTCCAGAATTCGAAGTCGGTCGGGATACGCCGAATGGCATTCGCATCGGGGTAGGCGGCCACGTCGCTGATATCACCCAACAATTCAATATTGGACAAGTCCGCATGACAGATCGCGGTCTCGATGTCTTCTTGAAGGCGAGCCGTCAATTTTTCGTCGTGGACACGCCGAACGGTGTCGGCGTGACACGTAGCGGAAACATGCAGCTGTCTGTCGGTGATGAGACGACACTCGTCGATGTGAACGGAAACCCGCTCCTCGGAGATGACGGCAATGCAATCACGATGCCGAACGAGGCGACAAATCATCGCATTCGTCAAGACGGCGTAGTCGTGGCGAGCGTGAACGGTGTCGAGCAGGAATTTGGACGACTCGATATCGTAGAAGTCCGGAATACGTCTGAACTGCGTCCACTCGGTGATAACGTATTCGCAGCCGACCTTGAGACCGAAGTCGATCGTCCGTTAGGGAATTTGTTGATGGAAGGAACACTCGAGTCGTCAAACGTGGATTTGACGAAAGAGATGACCGACATGACCATCACACAACGTGCCTATCAAATGAACTCGCGTGCCCTTTCGATGAGTGATCAGATGATGGGACTTGTCACGGCATTACGTCCGTAAAGTATGACCGCTTCTCCGTGAGAGAGGCGGTTTTTGTATAAGTTATGGAGAGGGAGGTCAACGAGATGCGAATCGTGGTCGCCATGGATTCATTCAAAGGTTCATTGTCGAGTATGGAAGCGAATCAAGCTGTCCGTCGTGCCTTGCCGGGGCATGACGTCATCGCTATTCCAATTTCAGATGGAGGAGAAGGATTTCTTGATGCGTGGCTCGCAACGCATGAGGATGCGGTCATCGTGGAAGAGGTCGTTACGTGCTTGGATGGGACGAAGCGTCCTACACGTTTCGGTTTTGAACCATTAACGAAACACGCCGTGATTGAAGTGGCGGAAACGACAGGGTTAACGCTCCTCACCCACGTCGACCCATGGCGCTATAGTTCAGTCGGCGTCGGGCATCAAATTGTTCATGCGCTAGACCGGGGAGCGGGCGTTATCACCATCGGGCTTGGCGGGAGCGGGACGATTGATGGTGGGAAAGGGATGCTTGAGGCGCTAGGTGTTCGTTTTCTAGATGCGAGCGATGCAGCTGTATCCTCGATGCCACATCAACTTGCAGACGTCGCTTCCATCGATTGGTCAGGACTCGACCCGAGAGTAAGGGACGTTGAGTGGCGAATGGCTTCTGATGTACGTAATCCGTTGACGGGAAAACGAGGTGCTGCGCACGTGTTCGGTCCCCAGAAAGGGTTGGCAGCGGACGATGTGGTTCGCTACAATCAGTTACTCGACGACTATGCGAGTCACTTCAATCAGGATATGAAGTCACTCGACGGAGCCGGTGCGGCAGGCGGTATCGGATTCGCGCTCCTGCAACTTGGGGCGACCTATATGAGTGGCATCGAAGAAGTCGTCCGTTGGTCAAGGTTCGAAGACCATGTGAAAGGGGCAGATTGGCTCATCACAGGAGAAGGGAAGTTTGATGCACAAAGTTTAGAGAGGAAAGCGCCTTACGGGTTGGCGCGTCTCGCCCACACATACGGGGTCCCGACACTCGTGTTTGCCGGACAATCTGACTTGACCGCTCATGTGGAATCAGGGATTGTCGCCGTCTTTCCAATCGTGTCACGCATCATGACACTAGAAGAAGCAATATGGGAAGCCGCCCCGTTATTGACGAATGCAGTCCAACGGGTTCGCCATGTCCTCGAAAAAACGCTTTGACGATTCGTCAAAGCGTTTTTAGCTTGTCATGGACGCTCTTTTAGTAAGTCACGAATCTCAGTCAACAACTGCTCTTCTTTCGTAGGGGTCGGGGCAACGGCCTCTTCGACTTCTTTCTCACGTTGTAGACGATTGATGATCTTGACGATTAGGAAGAGGGCAAAAGCAATCAAGATGAACGATACAATCTGTTGAATGAAGTTCCCGTATAAGACGTCCACTCCGAGTACGCTCGCTTTTAAGTTCGAAAAATCAATTCCTCCGATAATGATTCCGAGAAGCGGCATAAAGATATCATTGACGAGCGAGTTGACGATGGCCGTGAACGCCGCACCGAGTACGACCGCGATAGCGAGATCGATGACATTCCCGCGCATCGCGAATTTTTTAAACTCTTTTAACATAAACAAACCTCCTGACATGGAATAGCATAAGCTTAGCATATTTATGATGAAAGGAAAAAATCGTTCAGCTTCTGTCAGGGAAGGATGCTTGTTCGACATTTGTGCATAGGGTACACTAAAAAGGTAGCAATTTACGCATTTTAATACCAGGTACTAATATGATATAATCATTTTAGCTGAAAGGATGGTTGGACGTGGCGAACGATGAACAAACGAGTTCGGAAGAACAAAAAGGTTCACCAGAACAAGAGACGAAGCAGAAGCAGCGATCACGATTGTCGAATCATCGTCGATTCCCGATCTTACTGCGTGTACTCGTCGTTTTAGTGTTGGCAATCGCGATGCTCGCCCTTGGAGCAATCATTGGATATAGCGTCATTGGCGGAGGCGACTGGAAAGATGTGTTTGACATCGAGACGTGGCGCCATATCACCGATTTTTGGCTAACCTCTTAAAGGCGGTGGATGGATGTATACAATTGAGCAAATTAAAGAAGTAATCCCACACAGATACCCGTTTCTGTTAGTTGATCGAATTATCGAAGTCGAAGAAAAGAAGCGTGCTGTCGGATTAAAAAATGTCACGGCGAACGAAGAGTTCTTTAACGGGCATTTCCCAGACTATAACGTCATGCCAGGCGTCTTGATTGTCGAGGCACTCGCACAAGTCGGTGCTTTCGCAATGTTGAAAGACGAATCGAATCGAGGCAAGCTTGCCTTTTTCGCAGGGATTGACAACTGTCGTTTCAAACGTCAAGTCGTCCCGGGTGATCAGCTTCGCCTTGAAGTAGAAATCATGAAAATTCGTGGTCCAATCGGTAAAGGACGTGCCGTGGCCACAGTCGATGGAGAAGTTGCTTGTGAAGCAGAACTCACTTTCGCCTTGAAGTAAGGAGAAATGGGATGCGTGCTTTAGTAATTGTGTTACTAGTTGGCTTAATGACGATTGTGGGCTGTCAGCAACTACAGACGGAAGAGTCGAACGAAGAGAACATTGTTTATGAACAGAACGTGGATGAGGCGATGATTGAGAAGCGGGCGGGACAATCCGATGCGATTGCCGTTTCGCTTGAACGAACGAACAATACAACAATGCTCTTCACGATTCGCATGCTAGAAAATCGCCGCCTCGATCCGACGACGGTCATGAGTTATGAGGTCGATGGAGAACGGATTGCGATTCCGTTCGGCGAACTGATTGCAGAGCGGGAAGAAGACATTCGAACGTATGAATATCAGACCGACGTCGACCCTGATCTTTTCGTAGCGGATACACTTCCACTCTTCCATCTTGTAGAGGAAGGCGAGACGGAAGTTACGATTCCGCTCGAAGTTATCGATTCGACAAATCTTGAATAAAAACAGACGATTTTGTCGAAAATCGTCTGTTTTTTTGTGGAGATTGATGCATTCTGTCCGATACAAAGAGTAAGGATAGAATGGAGGAAATCGAGATGAAACAGAAAACACAGTCGTTACAAAAGCGCATTGTATTAGCGATGTTAGCCTTCGTCACCTTGCTCATCGTCTTGTTCGGGGTCGTGCAATATTTTAGTACGAAGCATTCCGTACTCAGCACGTTGCATGCGACGATGATTGAAGATGGAGAACGGATTAACGAGACATTAGATGCGGATGCATATGCGTCATTCATGAAAAATCCGTCAAAAAATGAGCAGTACGAACAGTTGCGAGAATATCTCGATACATATCGCCAACAAATCGGGGCCATGTATGTGTATACGATTGCCACCGAGGGCGAAGAAGTCCAAATCATCATCGATGGTTTGAGTCAAGCGGATGCAGCAGACATCGGGACACCTACTACGGCGATGACATACGAAGGAGCGATGAATGCGTTCAATGGCGATACGGTCACAACGAACGTCATTGACGATCCGGAATACGGGAAGTATGTGACAGTGCTCGTTCCAATCAAACGTGGTAGCGAGGTCATCGGGGTCCTTGGAATTGACAAGGCAGCCACAGAAGTCTCAGCAATCACAGGAGATGTGTTGACCGAGAGTTTGCCACCAATCCTCATTGGTCTTCTCATTTTACTTGCAGGATCGGGAGTCATCATTTGGCGCTATCTTGGCTGGAAGTTACGTCCTCTTCAAGCGTTAGAACGCGTCGCGACGTCGATTGCCGAAGGCGATTTGGCGACGGCGACGAAAGAAGTCGAAACCATTCAATTGAAATCGAATGATGAAATCAAACGTCTGACGGTATCAATGGATAAGATGACCCATATGTTGAAAGACCTCATCTCTGGGATCCAAACGTCGGCGCAAACGGTCAAGGACGAGAGTGGAAACGTCTCGAGCATCTCGGAAGAAGTGAATGATGCGTCTCGTCAAATCGCTTATACGATGGAAGAGATTGCGAGCGGTGTTGAAAATCAAAGTGTATTGACGATGCGCTTATATGGACATATGAACGAATTCTCGACGCTCGTCGAGCAAACCACGTCAGACGGAGACCAAGTGAGCGAACAGGCAGAAGTCGTCAGTCGGGTGACGATGGATGGGCTTCGCTATATGGAGAGTGCCGTCGACCAGATGACACATATCCATGAACAGGTGAAGTCGTCACAAGGACAAGTCCGTGATTTCGAGCAACAGGCGGACGAGGTGACGGAGCTCGTCACGATGATTCGCCAAATCTCACAACAGACGAACCTGCTCGCATTGAACGCAGCGATCGAGGCGGCTCGTGCGGGTGAACACGGGAAAGGGTTTGCGGTCGTCGCTTCGGAGATTCGGAAGCTATCTGACAGTGTCGCCGAGTCTGTCAGTGAGATCTCAGAGATTGTCGGAAGCGTCAAACAAAATTCGATCGCCCTCGGCCAGACGTTCACAGAAAGTATGACGGCGGCAGAGGAAGGGAAGGAAACGCTCGAGTCGACGAAGCACGCTTTCATGGAAATTGAACGAAGTGTCCGCCATATGCAACAGCTGACGGGCTCGATGCGTAGTCAGCTCGATCGGGTGAAGACGAACCAAGACCATATCCAGCACGGCTTGTCAGAGATTGCTTCCATCTCAGAAGAGAGCACGGCCGGGAACGAGGAAGTGGCCGCTTCGACGGAGCAGATGTCGGCGACAAGTGAGACGATGAACCGTCTCGTCAAAGATTTGTCGACGACAGCGGAATCGATGCAACAGATGAGTCGTCAGTTCAAGTTATAAGCAGTCTCACTTCAGACAGACCTCTCCTGTGTCCGCTATAATGGGCGCAAGGGAGGTTTTTTTATGCAACAATTCTCTAGTGAACTGACACAATTTCGCGGAAGTCATTATGACTTCGGTCGCTTTCAAGGTAAATATATAAAACGCAGTCAACTGCTCGAGAATCGGACGGACCAGTGGAAACTACGCGTGCCCCGATTTGAAATTGACGCGAAGGAGGCGAAGGCTGCTTTTGATGCAGTGGCTCCGAAGATTTGGGAAGAGTTGATCGGGCTTCAAGACGAGCTCAAACTGTCTCTCAATGATACGTTGCTTCACTTCGGACATTTCCGAGTCAATAATCCAATCAGCGGGTGTTCGATTCTGACAGGAGACAACTTCCTCGTGCGAAACTATGACTATCATCCGATGACGTACGATGGGCGCTACAACGTGTTTCAACCGGACGACGGATATGCCGTCATCGGACCAGTCTCTCGTGTCACGGGACGCATGGACGGGATGAATGAGAAAGGTCTCGCGATGGGGTACAATTTTATTAACCGACGTCGACCAGGTGACGGATTTGTCTGCCAGATGATTGGGCGCATCATTCTCGAGACGTGCGCGACCGTGGAGGAAGCAGTCGACTTATTAAAAGAGATTCCGCATCGCGGTTCCTTCACGTACGTCGTCCACGACAAGTCGTCGAAGACACGCGTAATCGAGGCGACACCACGGGATATCCAAGTACGGGAATCCAATATATGCACGAACCATTTCGAGTTACTGCAACACGAGAATCGCTACCACCTGGACGATTCCACGCGTCGCATGATGGAAATCAAAGTGGTACAGCATTTGATTCAAGACGCAGAGAGTGCGTTCCGCCTCATGAACGACACCGACAAGGGCGTCTTCTCAGAACTGTATAAGAGCTGGGCGGGGACGATTCATACAGCGGCTTATTTCCCAGAAACGCTCGAGACGTGGTTCGCGCTCGGCGGAGACCGGGACCCGGTCATCTTCGACTTCCAAAAATGGCTCGACGGAGAAGACTTCGACCTTCATGCGCTTGACGGGGAACTCGCGACCGATATCGAGTTTGCGAATACGGTCCAACTTTGGCGCTGACATTTGTCAGTGCTTTTTTTGTAGAAACGGGAATACACATAACAGGAGGGATGAAAGATGAAACGATTTGGCATCATACTCATTATGCTCACGCTCGTGACACTACTCGGTGGATGTGTGCCCGGCGACGGGACGTACACGACGGACCCGGCAGGCTTTTTCTGGGGAATCTGGCACGGATGGATTGCACCGATTTCACTCATTTTAGGGTTATTCAATGACACGTATCGGGTGTACGAAGTGAACAATACCGGCTGGTTCTACGATTTAGGATTTTATATCGCCGTGATTAGTGGATTCGGTGGATTGACGTTGACGCGGAAGAGTCGGGGATAAGTGAGAGCAGATACAACACGTATCAGTTCGGAAGGAGTCACTCTAAAAATAGAGGGCTCTTTTTATTGACCTTGTTTAAAAAAACATAGACTAGAATATTGGAAATCATGCTATATTTTTTATTGTTTAATCAGATTTTACCAAAAGGAGACAATATGATGTTTGCAACAATGAAAAAAAGCATATCGCTACTCATTGTATGTATGCTTATCGGATCGATGTTCCCGATTCATGAGACGAAAGCAGCTACCGTGAGTACGACGACTTCTAATCCAAAAACAGTAGAGGGGACGACGGATCGACCGAATCAACCTGTCACGATTGTGGCGAATGAAAAGGTTATCAAACTCGTCAGTGATGCTAACTCTACATACACACATACATTTGAAGAACCACTTGTGGGGAAAGTCGCAGTCTATCAACGAGAGACGAATGGCTTTGATCAATTGATTCGTGTCATTGAGCGAGAAGTAGTCACCCCATCGAATCCTGTGACTCCAATTGATGCAACATTACTTGGCCTCATTAACAATGAATTTGTATTTGTCACACATCCAACCCATACGATTCATGCGACATATGAAGGGCGTGTGAAAGAAGCAAAAGGTGAGTTACGCATTCCTAAAAATACATCAGAAACGGTAAGCGTATACGTCAGCAGCCCTGAGAAGGCGTCAACTCCGATTAAAACGTATCAAGCATCTCAAAGTCCGGCAGAATTGACGTTAGATGCCCCGCCACATGAAACATTACGTGTTTCAGGAACAACTCTTCCTTATGCGGAAGTGCACGTGAAAATTGGATACTTTGAAGTGCGGACCGGACGCGCTGATGCGAAAGGGAAATTTGATTTTCCGTTTACAGGATGGGAGTCACGTGCTTATGAGAAACAAACGTACACGGTCCAACTTTCTCATTTTGTAGACAAATCGATTACGGATGGGAAGACGTTTGAAATGCCAGCGTTTCAACCGACAGCGGAGAATCCGCTTCTCGTCATTAAAGAATCGTTCACGCAGCTAACAGGAATCACAGTCCCGGGAGCGACGATTGAACTCGATGGCGAGTATTGCACGACCAGTTATGACAATGGTTATTTTGACTGTGATTATGAATTGAACGACCAGTCGATTCGCACATTCACCATTACGAAAAACAAAGAGACACTTTTTACGAAAGAAGTGAAGGTGAAGCGAGATATTCGAACGATTTCTTTTGAAAAGACATCGTTTGATTTAGAGGAAGCGAAGTTGATTGCGAAAGCGACACCGAATCAAACGTTCGTGCTCACGTATCAAGACCCACGGGCAGGCTATGCACAAGTCCGTTTCCGAGAAACGAGTGACGCGGACGGCAATATTGTGTTCGATTTGCCGAAACTGTATGGTGTCTCATTCATGGTCAACTATGTCGATGAATACAACTACTCAAATAACCCATTATTGGAAGTACGGGCGGAAGACAACCGCATCATCCCAAAACCGAACATCAAGCTTGAATCGAATCGTCTCGTGTTGAGTCTACCGTCCTTCCATTATCCGGGACAGACGATTTCATTTGAAACGAAAGTCGAGAAGGCGAATGGACAATCTCTTGTCGAAAAGACACCGCTAACCAACCCGATTGTCCCACTTGAAGTAAACGATCGTTTCATGACACGGACAGTATTGTCGGATGGTCGTGTCTCGGATTGGGTGGAAGGAACATTCGATGCAATTCAACAACCAATCATCGAAAAGTTGACGAACCATTCCAAAGTATTAAAAGGGACAACTGAACCTGGAGCGATCTTACAATTTTCTAAAGGAATTACGAAAGACATCACCGCCGATGGCACAGGACGATTTGAGTTTCCAGTCAACGTAGAGAAGACAAATTCGTTCGAACTTCTCGTCAAAGTAACTGGAAAAGCCGACCAACGTTTCTCGTATACGATTGAAGACAGTATGGTTCCAATCCTTCAAGTGTATGAGGTTCTCTCAGACACGAGTAAACAGATTGATGTGCATGCGAATGAGTATGTGAAGGACTTTACGGTTGCTTATTATAAGGGTACAACGTTACTGCGTGAAGGGGTTGTAAAACCAAATCTAGTGTCACCTGTCCATAGCTCAGGGTACACGAAGTTTGCCCAACTCCCTGTATCCAATTTATTGACGGACGGCGTCACGCATCTGGTCATCAAAGCGAAAGACCGCGCCGGCAACTGGTCAGAGGGAAATAAAGTGACCGTGAAGGATATCACTCGACCAAAATTGACGCAGCAAAAGCATGTATTGCCAGGCGAACATGTGATTTATGGGAAGACTGAGCCAGGAGCAAAAGTCACGTTCACGTACCGAAGTGATAAAGAAAAAGTCGTCTCCGTTTCGAAGACAGGTGATTTCGTCATCAAGACGACCGATCCGATTTATTTCACGAAAAACGGGGTCTCCTACGGTCATGTGAAAATCACATCGATGGATGCGGCAGGCAATCGTACGTTTGCATACGTTGCTCCAGTTGGTGAAAAGATTCAAGACATTCGCCTCGATGGTGGACAATACATCTGGTTTTATTCACCACTCGACCATATGGATCAACGTCAGTATACATTCACGGTGAATGGAAAAACATATAATCCAAATGAGATGGGAAGCGTCGTGACATGGGCGAACGATATTACGCTCCCTGCCAAGGTGACGGTCAAACTGATCAACCCAGATAAGACAGTGAAGTATGAACTGACGAAAACGGTGACGAAGCCGTATGAAGGAAAAAATGTATCGAACGTCAAATTCCAAAACGCATCCCGACACATCACCGGGAAAGGTGAAGCGCATGCGTTAGTTGAAGTGTGGAGCGGTGCATCAAAACTCGGTCAAACGGTCATTGATGGCACGGGGACGTTTAAACTATCGATGATTCGTGCTTATAAAGAAGGGGAGACATTACAATTTGTCACGTATCATAAACTCGGTCAAAAAACGTCTGTTTCCCTCAAAGCGAAAGACAATACGGCACCGGCGAAGCCGACGGTGAATGAAGTATCGGCCGTGACGACGAAAATCACGGGAAAAACAGATAAAGGGGCGACCGTCCTGATTGCGTATAATGGTCGCACTTATACGACGAAAGCGAACAACTCAGGTGTATACGCCTATACCATCAAAAAATGGACACCGGGCAAAACGGTCTCTGTCCGTGCCAAAGATGCGTTTGGGAATGTCTCTTCTGCTTCGACACAAACGATTAAGTATGTGATGAAGCCGCTTGTGGTCAAGCCGCTGCGAGCAACACATACTTCTGTGACGGGAACGGGACATCCGGGTGCGACAATCCAAGTATATAAGGGCTCTTCTAAAGTGGGGAAAGCCGTAAAGGTAGACACGAAGGGTAACTTTAAAGTGTATGTGAACAAACAACGAGCAGGTAGTACGTTGAAAGTGGAGATGACGCGCGCCGGTTATGCGACAAAACGGGTTAACGTCGTCGTCACAAAATAATGAAGGATCTCCCGACCATGACGTTCGGGAGATTTTTATGTAATTTTTTTACATAAAAATCATCAGAATTCGTTATAATGAGATATGAATGAGGTTGGGGGGGATAATATGCACTCATATGAGTTCCAAATGTATCGAAATTTTGATGAGCTCGCGATTGACATGATTGAGTTAGCGAAAGAGATTATGCCAGATAAATTGGTCTATCTTACATCAATTGAAGATGACACCCAGCATATCCTCAAACTGTCGTCACAAGATTCTCCCATCATGCTTGAAGAAGGAATGTCTTTTGATTTGAAGGATACGGTGTGCAATCGAATTGATTTCAATCAGCGAGAAGTCTTGATGTATGAAGACATCGAAGAACAAATCGAGTCGACACGCCTTCAATCATTACTGAGGGAAGTGAACATCAAGTCGTATTTAGGCATCCCGATTTTGACGAAGAGCGGGGATATCTTCGGGACGCTTTGTGTCGCGAATCATAAAAGTGCTCAGTATGATTCGAAAAGTGTCCAATTGCTGAAACGCGTAGTGCGTATGTTCAGTTATTACTTAGAGCTCGAACGTCGGGCTTCACGGGATGAACTGACGGATCTGTATAACCGACACTACTTATATAACTATTTCGAGACAAATCCGAATCAAGGAGGCGCACTTTTTCTCATCGATTTAGATGGGTTTAAATTTGTGAATGACACGTTTGGTCATGACGAAGGGGACCTCGTTCTAAAAGAAGTCGCACGTCGTCTGAAACGCTTGATGGAGCCGATTCATGATTCGAAGGTATATCGCTTAGGTGGCGATGAGTTTTTAGTGAAAGTCGCACATGCGTTACCTGAAGTAGTTGTCGTCGAGTATGCTGAACGGATGTTAACTGTCTTGAAAGAGTGGGACGCCCATCTTCCGTTATCAGCAAGTATCGGTATCGCTCCATACAATCCTGATGAGGAGAAAGACCTCCGTCAATTGTTGAAAGATGCGGATGTCGCACTGTACCAATCAAAGGCGGGCGGGAAGAACACGTATCAAATTTGTAGATGAACGCTAATAGGCTAAGCCCGTGGATGACCATCGGCTTAGCCTATTATTTTATGTTCAGTCATGCCGAACAGATTGTCGTGAAAGAATCGAATGAAAAACGGGTACTGATTAAGAATGCGGTTTACGTCCCATCACTGCGACCGTACGATAGTCGCGCGAGTCGGGACCTCGCCGTACCGACACGTCCTGAAATCCGAATTTCGTCGCCTCGGGGATGAACTCTTTCTGAATCCTGTCAGCAATCCCGTTCCACTGCACATCGCCTTTCCCATCGCAATAGGTGATGACGAATGTGCCGTTCGGTTTCAAGACGCGTTCGATTTCAGACAGGACGGTCGTGACATCTTCCCAAAAATATAGCGTGTGAATGCTGAACACGTGATCGATAGATGCGTCAATCATCGCCAACTGATGAAAATCGCCTTCCATCAAGCGAGCTCGTCCCGTTTGAATGGACGCGGCATTCCGGTTCTTGGCCGAAGCGATGAGTGTCTTCGAGCGATCGAGACCGATCACGTTCACATCCTCCCGCTTTTGAAGAATCGTCGATAACGCATCACCGGCTCCACACCCGAGTTCGAGTACGGTGGCGTTTAGATGCATATGTAACTGTTCGATCGTCCACTCGACTTCGATACGGTGTTGGCGCACCATCTTTTCCCCGATATATTTTCCGACGGGACCACGTGGGTTTTCGTACTGACTGTCCACCCAGTTTTTGAACACTTGTGGGAGCATAATGTCACCTCATTTCAAGAGTAGCTTGATTGTAGCATATCGATGAAACAAAGGAGTCAACAACATGCGTTCATTTTGGATACTTGGCAACCAACTCTCACACGAACTCGAGATGTTGAAGCATATAAAAGAAGATGACGTCATCGTCATGATTGAGGCGACGTCTCGCGCGACGTGGCGTCCGTACCATAAGCAAAAACTCGTCCTCATTTTCTCGGCGATGCGTCACTTTGCAGAAGAGTTGCGCGACAAAGGGTACACCGTCGATTACCATGAAGCGGATTCGTTTCAGGAGGCATGGGACAATCACCTAAAACAGTACGAGCCGGACGAGATTCATGTCACCGCCGTCACGGACGAACCGATGACTAAAAAGCTCAAGCAATTCGGTAAGAAACATAAATTAGTCGAACATACGGATGTCCCGCTCTTCTATTTATCGAAAGAAGAAGCGACCGATACGCTCGGAAACGAACCGTGGCGGATGGATCGGTTTTATCGCCAGATGCGCAAACGGTTCGATGTTTTAATTGAAGACGGGAAGCCGCGTGGCGGGAAGTGGTCGTTTGATACGGAAAATCGGAAACCACCGAAAGAAGGACTGTCGTTTCCGTCCGCGATCCATTTCCGACCGGATGCTATCACGAAAGACGTCATCAAAAAAGTCGAGTCGACATTCTCGGATCACCCAGGGAAGGTGATCCCGTTTCATTGGCCGGTCACACACACCGAGGCGAGACGGGCGTTGAATCGATTCGTGAACGAGCGGCTCGAGACGTTCGGTCCTTATCAAGATGCGATGATGACGGATGAACCAGAGATGTCACACAGCCTGTTGTCGGCTGCCATCAACATCGGTCTGTTGACGCCACATGAAGTTGTCGAGGCGGCTTGTCAGGCTGACGCTCCCTTGTCATCGATTGAAGGGTTTGTCCGCCAAATCCTCGGGTGGCGGGAGTATATGCGCGCCGTCTATCTCGCTGTTATGCCGGGCTATGAAGAGGTGAACACGTTCAAGCATGAACGCGATTTACCGACCTTCTTTTGGGATGCGAAGACGGACTTGAACTGTCTGCATCAAAGTCTGAAGCCGGTCGTGGCGCATGCCCACAACCATCACATCCAGCGGCTGATGGTGCTCGGAAACTACGCGACGTTGTTTGAAATCTCACCGAAACAGACGAGCGACTGGTTCAATGAGATGTATATCGATGCCTATGACTGGGTCGTCTTACCGAACGTGCTCGGGATGGCCCTGCATGCGGACGGCGGGAAACTTGCCACGAAGCCATATGTCGCCTCTGGGAAGTATATCGACCGGATGAGTGATTACTGTGGAGATTGCCCGTATAACCCGAAACATACGACCGAAGAGGATGCTTGTCCGTTCAACGCCCTTTACTGGCGCTTCATCGATCGGCACGAGGAGCGTTTCTCAAAAAATCAGCGGATGAAGATGATGGTTCGCAATTGGCAAGGGCGAGACGATGATGTCAAATCAGATATATTAGCGAAAGCCGAACAGACATTGGCCGATTCCCCGTGAATCGGTTTTTTTACGTTTCCTTCATGAAACTTAGCGATTCCTTTATGGTAGCTTTACAATCGTCCGCTACGATAAGAGCTGTGAGACCCCCTCACTTCCAAGTGAATACTTACCGGTAGAACCTTTGAGAGACCAACAGAAGCCCGTACGTCCATGACGTGTCGTTTCTGTTGGTCCTTTTTTTCAAGAAAGGATGATTCAAGTGAATGAAGCGATTGCACGAATGGGGCAGGAGCGGATGATTGCCTCAATCAAGAGTCCGAAACAAATCGAAGCGTTTTTAAAGACGGATGTGACGACGACGTTCCTCATGATGGGGACGCTCAGTACGCTCGACCGCTATGTGGCGCATTTGAAACGAGAGAACCGAACGGTCTTCCTCCACGCCGAGCGAATCAATGGGATCAGCCTCGACCGGGATGGAATCGACTATCTCGCCAAACGTGTCGGCGCCGACGGGATTGTCACGACGAAAGCATCGGTGCTTCAGCACGCAAAACGGGCAGGGCTGTTGACGGTTCAACGACTGTTTCTCGTCGATTCGGACGCGGTCACGAGCGGGCTCAAACTCGCCGAAGCACAGCAACCGGACGCGATTGAACTCATGCCTGGTCTGATTCCGAGAGTCGTCGAGAAGATTTCCCAGGAAGTCTCTTTCCCGATTGTGACGGGTGGCATGATTCGTCAACCAATCGATGTACATCGCGCCCTCGACCATGGGGCATTCGCGGTTTCGACCGGGGACGAACGACTTTGGCAGGTCCAAAGTCAGAAGGAGGAATTGGTATGAAAACGATCCAACTACAACAACTGACAAAATCATTCGGGGAGACGGAAGTCATTCGAGGGATCGACGTGACAATCGAAGCAGGAGAATTCTTCGCGCTCGTTGGACCATCCGGCTGCGGCAAGAGTACGATGCTTCGCATGATTGCCGGGCTCGAATCCATCACGGGCGGAACGCTTCGCATCGACGGAGTGGCAGCAAACGGGATGAAACCGAGCGAACGTCACTTGTCGATGGTCTTCCAAAACTATGCCCTTTATCCACATATGACGGTCGAGAAAAATATCACGTTCGGCCTACATACGAAAGGACTGACGAAACTAGAACAGCGTGAGCGTTGCCTACAGGCGGCCGAGACGCTCGGACTCACCGATTATTTGAAACGGAAGCCACGTGAACTCTCAGGTGGTCAGAGACAACGGGTCGCGTTGGCACGAGCCATCGTGACGGAGGCGCCGATTTGCCTGATGGATGAGCCGCTCTCGAACTTAGACGCGAAACTACGGGCGAAGATGCGCTCGGAGATTCGCCAGTTACAGCGAAAACTTGGACTGACGATGATTTATGTCACACACGACCAAGTCGAGGCGATGACGATGGCGGACCGGATCATGCTTCTCAATGAAGGGGAAGTGCAACAAGTCGGGAAGCCGCTTGACCTATACAACAAACCGGCGAACACGTTCGTCGCTTCGTTTATCGGATCACCACCGATGAACCTAGTCGAGGTCACCCGACAAGAAAAAGGGTGGATGGCAGCAGACGGCCGCCTGTTCCATCCGAACGCATTGACAGAAGTGTCAGAAGCGACGCTCGGCGTACGTCCGGAACAGATCAAACCGGCAGACGAAGACGTGACGTTTTATGCAGAGCTGAAAAACATCGAAGTACTCGGGACCGAGACGATCCTTGCGTTCGATGTCGGTGGCAATGAATGGCTGGCGAAATGGTCAGGACAATGGCCACTCACCGTCGGAGAAAAAGTCGCGTGTTATGTGGATCCGAAACAGATGTCGCTCTTTGACGCGAACGGGCATCGCATCGAGCCACGACAGCCGAAGTTGTTTGAGGCGTTGGAGGTGTTCCAATGACGGTCGCCTTACCGAGGGAGAAGGTCCGCACGAGACTGTCGGACGCGGCGAGCGGGCTGTTGTACTTGTCTCCGTCCATCATCTTGTTTGGTGTCTTTCTCGTCTATCCGCTCCTCCGGACGATGTACTTGAGCTTCTTTCGGACGGATACGCAAGGGACGCCACTCGAATTTGTCGGCATCGGTCATTACAGCAACTTGTTCACGAGTGCGGCGTTTTGGCAAAGCATCCAGGCGACGGTCGGATTCGTCCTCTTGACGGTCCCGCTGACGATTCTGATTGCACTCGGTCTCGCACTCCTTGCCAATGAGAAGTTGAAAGGCATTGGCATCTTTCGAACAGCCTTCTCGGCGACGATGGGGATGAGTGTCGCCGCCTCGTCGGTCATCTGGATGTTCATGTATAACCCGTCAATCGGGATCTTCAACCGGTTTCTCGAAGCAATCGGTGCCAGCGGCGTACAGTGGCTTCTAGACCCGCAATATGCGCTCCTATCCGTTTCGATTGCGACCGTTTGGATGAATATCGGCTTCACGTTTTTGATTCTTCTCGGCGGTCTGCAAAACATCGACCGAACGCTCTACGAGAGTGCGGATATTGCCGGAACGAGCTATTGGACGCAGTTACGCGCGATCACAATCCCGATGTTGTCCCCGACGCTCTTCTTCGTCGGCATCATCTCACTCATCAACGCCTTCCAGACGTTCGGACAGATTGATTTGTTGACGAAAGGCGGACCGACGAATGCGACGAACGTCATCGTCTATGCCATCTATAAAGACGCGTTCATCAACTACAACGTCGGGAGTGCCAGTGCACAAGCCGTGCTCTTATTTATCGCCGTCCTTTTGTTGACATGGCTCCAATTTAAACTTGTCGAAAGGAAGGTGCATTACCAATGAGACTACGGAATATAGGCGTATATGTCTTACTCGTCTTGAGCGCCGTCGTCATGCTGTTCCCGATTGCCTATGCGTTCTCGATCAGTCTGATGGACGGGAAGGAAGTGCTCCAGGGACATCTGCTCCCACGCGACCCGTCATTTGAGAACTATATCGCCGCGTTCGAACGAATCCCGATGCTGACTTACTTAGTGAACAGTCTGATTGTCGCGCTTCTCGTGATGGTCGGACAGGTAGTCTTGTCGAGCCTCGCGGCATTCGCATTCGTCTTCATCGACTTTAAAGGAAAAGGGCTCATTTTCATGCTCTTCCTCGCGACGATGATGGTCCCATGGGAAGCGACGATGGTGCCGAACTTTTTGACAATCCAGTCACTTGGCTGGCTCAACACCGTCTGGGGACTATCGGTGCCGTTCTTCGCACTTGCGTTCGGAACATTTCTACTCCGGCAACAGTTCAAGACGATTCCATATGAGATGTATGAGGCGTCTCAAATTGCTGGGATCAGTCGGTTCCGCTTCTTCTGGAACGTTGTCTTGCCAGTATCGAAGACACCGCTCGTCACATTGTCGGTATATAGCTTTTTGACGACTTGGAACATGTACTTATGGCCGCTTCTCGTCACGAACACGGAACAGGCGCGGACGGTCCAAATCGGAATCAAACAGATGCAGTCGAACGAGGTCGCCTCGGATTGGGGCGTCGTCATGGCGGCGGTCGTCTTGATCATCATTCCGACACTTTTATTGTTATTCGCAGGACAAAAACATCTACAAGAAGGATTGACGCAAGGCGCGATCAAATAATAGGGGGACATGACAAAATGAAAAAGTTTGGATTATTCGCAGGGTTGGCAAGTTCAGTGTTATTGCTCGGGGCATGTGGAAGTGAAGAAGCGGCACCTGTCGCGGCGACGACAGAAGACGGAAAGACAGAAGTCGTCTTTTGGCACGCCATGAGCGGGGACTTGGAGACAGCGCTCAATACGCAGGTCGACGCATTCAACGCGTCGCAAGACGACTATGAAGTGAAACCAATCTTCCAAGGAACGTACGAAGAGGCGTTGACGAAGTTCAATGCGGTCGCCGGTTCGGAAGACGCGCCGGCCATCATGCAGACGTTCGAGGTCGGAACGAAATATATGATCGACTCCAATAAAATCACACCGGTCCAAGAGTTCATCGACAAAGAGGACTTTGACACGAGCGTGTGGGAAGAGAACATCTTGAGCTATTACCAAGTGGAAGGCAAGCAATACTCGATGCCGTTCAACTCGTCGACACCTGTCCTTATCTACAACAAAGATGCATTCAAAGAGGCGGGACTTGACCCGGAGAAGGCGCCGCGCACGTATGACGAATTGAAAGCAGCAGCGAAGAAGTTGACGACGGACGACCAGACCGGCTTCACGATGCTCAACTATGGTTGGTTCTTTGAACAGCTCGTCGCCGCGCAAGGTGGACTTTACGTCGATAACGATAACGGACGCAGTGGTGAGCCGACGAAGGCCGTGTTCGATGGGGAAGAAGGGCAGAATGCGTTCAATTTGATCAAAGAGATGTACGATGAGCAGACGTTCCTAAACGTCGGTCAAAACTGGGACGATATGCGTGCGGCGTTCCAATCGGGTAAAGTCGCCATGTATCTCGACTCGTCAGCCGGTATCCGCACCGTAGCGGACAGCGCAGACTTTGAGATCGGTGCCTCATATTTGCCAGTACCGAACGAAGCAGACCGTCAAGGCGTCGTCATCGGTGGCGCATCACTCTGGATGGGTGACGGCATCGCCGAAGAAACGAAAGAAGGCGCTTGGGAGTTCATGAAGTATGTATCCTCAACGGAAGCACAAGCCCAGTGGCATGTCGACACAGGTTACTTTGCCATCAATCCTGACGCATACAACGAACCGGTCGTCGAAGAGATGTGGGCGAAATATCCACAGCTCAAAGTGACGGTCGACCAGCTCAGCGAGACAAAACCATCACCAGCGACACAAGGTGCGCTCATCTCGACGTTCCCTCAATCGCGTCAGAGCGTCGTCAATGCGATGGAGAGTTTGTATCAAGGCGTATCGGTCGAAGACGCATTAAAACGTGCGGCCGAAGAGACGACTTCCACCTTGGGGCAGTGAGATGCTGATTTACGCACATCGTGGGTATAGCGCTAATTATCCGGAAAATACGTTGTCGGCGTTCGAGGCGGCCCTCCCATATGTGGACGGGATCGAGCTCGACGTGCAACTGTCAAAGGACGGTCGGCTTGTCGTCATCCATGACGAGACCGTCAATCGGACGACGGATGGAACCGGGTGGGTAAAAGACATGACACTCCAGGAGCTACGTCAATTGAAGATTGACGGGTACGAACGCATCCCGACACTAGAAGAAGTGCTCGGCTTGATTGAACGGAGTGACATCACGCTGAACGTCGAATTGAAGACAGATCAATATGTGTATCCGGGCATCGAACGACTCGCCTGGCTCGCCGTCGATGAGTTTCACATGACAGGGCGCGTCGTCTTCTCCTCGTTCAATCGGGAGACACTCGTTCGAATGCGGGATGTGGCACCGCACGCACGCCTTGCCGTCTTGACGCTCACGGGAGAGTCGGACACCGTCTCGTTCGCTGAAACGATTCGAGCCGAGGCGATTCACGCACAGTCCGAATTTATCGGTTCGAAAGTATGGGAAGAGATGCGACGGACGGCACTCGAGACACGTGTCTACACAATCAACGATGTGAAAGACCTGCCGCTGATGCCGGTAGCAGCCATCATGACGGATGAAGTTGAACGGTTCGCGAAATAAGCAGACAAAACCCCGCTTCCTACGAAGGAGCGGGGTTCGTTCATGTCATGATCGGTTCTGGTGATGCAACCGTCGAGACGACGACTTGGTTGCGCCCTTCATTTTTCGCTTGATAGAGCGCCGAGTCTGCGAGGTCGACCATCCGTTTGATTGGAAGCGAGGTACCGTGGGCGACTCCGACGGACGTCGTGATTTGAATCGGTGGAAAGTCGTTCAAGTAGAACGTTTCAGCAGCAATCCGTTCCCGAATCCGGTTGGCCACTTTATCCACCTTTTCTGGCGTCAAATCGTACATCAAGATGACAAACTCTTCGCCGCCGATCCGAGCAACGGTATCGTGTGCGCGAGTCTCCACCTTTAAAATGTCAGCGAACTGTTGCAAAACGAGGTCGCCATTTCCGTGACCGTATGTATCGTTCACGTGCTTAAAGTGATCGATATCAAGCGCGAGGATGTTGTACGTGCGGTCGTCCTCACCGAGCGAGGCGGTGTAACGGTCCCAGACGCGACGATTGAACAGACCTGTCAGATGATCTCGTTCAGCAGAGCGTTTATATTCAAGCGCACGTCGAGTCGTCTTTTCTAAGTCGATTGTGAGTATACTCGACAGCAGACCGACGAGCATGCCGACCATCCAAATGGTCAAGACGAGGGACACGTATGCTGTATTCCATCCCATGTTGATGTAGACGGCAATCGAGATGACGAATAGCGCCCACACGTTTAAGAAGATACTTTGCATGAAAAGTCGTTCGCGAAGGAGACGATGAATCCATAGCATCCCGACACTGACGATGAACGTCGCGATAAAGGCGATGAAAGCTTGTTCCGTCATCCCGAACAGGAAGCGCGTGCTCGCAATGACGAGTGTCGCAATAAACAATGGCATCCGAGCGCCGTAAAACGCGAGTAAGACGAGCGGTAGATGACGTAAATCCACACGTACCGTATCGTTGGCCTCGACGGCATTGTACATTAAAAAGAGACCGAGCGCCCCGGCTAATAATCCAATCACAAAACTACGAAGACGTTGCGAATTGAATAGTGAAGAGTGATAAATCTTTGAGATGATGTAAAATCCGGTGAACGCAACACAGGCGTTCAGTAACAAGACGGTGAGCGTCATTCCTTCACGACCTTTTCGGTAGACTATACATTAACCGTAGCAGTCTTCAAAATAATGTCAATCAGAGATGTGCAAAAATGCACTTCGTCTTCACGCTTTTTTCTTCGTTCCCCGAAACGCAAAGAACATAGCGATGCCGATACCAATCCCGAGCCACCAGTTATCGAGGGTGAGACCAAAAACGACGGCGAACACGACGGCGACCGGGATGGATAAGTATCCACGTTGTTTCATCTTGAGTTCCTCCTCTCTTCATCAATTCTCTATTCCCGAAATTGAATCGCTTTACATCACGAAATGAAAAAACGTCCGACTAAACGAATCAGTCGGACGTGATGGATAAGGATGTTCGTGGCAAAGGACAAGTATGTCTTGTATGAAGCTCAATGGTGAAGGTCGTTCCCTCGCCGTAAACGGAATCCGCATGGATGACCCAACCATGGGCTTCAGCGATTCGTTTGCAAATCCGTAGACCGAGTCCTGTACCTTTAATCGATTGATGGGCGATCGAGTCGACACGATAGTACTCATCAAACACATACGGAAGCGCATCTTCCGGAATGCCGATACCGTTGTCTGATACGGACAAGATGACCGTACCGTCACATTCCTCGACTTGTGTATGGACCGTACCACCGTCGGGAGAATATTTGATGGCATTGCCGATCAAGTTATGGAGCAATTGCCGTAACTTTTCTGGATCTGCTTGAATCCATACGTCATTCGTCTCAAACGTCACCGTGTGAAGCGGCGAAGTCGATTGATAACTCGCCATAACTTCCTCTAACAATGGGCGAAGTGCGAACGTGGACACGGTCAATTGTTCGGCCGAGTAACTCTCCTTTTGATAATCTAGAAAATTATCGACGAGGCGCTCGAGCCGCTCCGACTCTTGTTTCACTTGTTCCAACATGTGATACGACTTCTCGGAACCTTCATGACGCGCCATCAACAATTCGGTAAAGCCATGGATTGCGGTCAACGGGGTACGGAAGTCATGAGACAACTCGGCGAGAAATGCATCTTTTCGTTCTTCAAAGCGGACGGCTTCCGTCTGATCACGCCACATGATGAAGACGCCCCGAGGTGTCCGGGTAAAATTGAAGATCAAGTGTAGCGTCCGGTCATCGAATTGAATTCGGCGTGACGTCATGCTTGGCCATTTCTCTGTCTCGCACTCAAGCAATTCTTGGATCAAATAGGTGACTTGCGCCATGTCGGCCCCGTGCTCTTCGAACGTCGTATACAGAAATCGAGTCAATGCTTCCATCGAGGTGAACGATTGGGTCGTCATGGAAGGGCACCAGTGATGAAGGAGGTCATTTGTATAGAGACGATGTTTCGAAAAGTCGATATAACACATCGCATCTTGCACTTCTTCTACAATCGAAGCGATGGAGAACGTATGGCGTTCCTGTTTTTGACGAGCGGATTGTTTCTGCCTTACCCTTCGAAATCGATGCATCCACTTACCTCCTCGCGCACATTTGTACATTCATTCACAACAAGTATACGACATTCGGGCAGGAATCCCTATACAGGCAATAGTCCTAACAGAAATGTGCTGAAATCGGGACGAATTATACGAATCGCAACAAAAAAACTCCCCGCGTCGTAAGCGGAGAGATTCGATTCATTTCGTGACTTTCAGTTGTCCCATCATGCCGTTCTCTTCATGCTCGAGGATGTGGCAATGATACATAAACGTGCCGGTTTCGGTGAAGGTAAGTTCAATTTTCACCCGTTCATCAGGAGCAACAGCGACCGTGTCTTTCCAACCTTTCTCATGATCGGTTGGTGGGTTGCCGTCCCGACTGATGATTCGGAACTGGACGCCGTGAATGTGGAAAGGATGCGTCATCCCACCCATCATGTCAGGTTTATTTTCAATCTCCCACACTTCGGTGTCTCCGCGTTTCGCTTCGATATCGATACGTTCCGGGTCATACGTTTTTCCGTTGATCGACACCATATTCCCCATTCCAAACAGCGTGAGTCGGCGATCTGCTTTCTCATCTGTCGAGCGCTCTATCGTTTCGGTCGTCGGAATATCGATGGATGCCTTGTCGAGTTCACCGACACGGAACGTAGTGAACGTTACCCCGTCCGCTTCTAAGGCCACGTCATCTTCTACTTGTGAAAAATCAATCAGCACCTCGGCCCGTTCGCCTGGTGTCAACGAGATGGTATTCATCGTGACCGGACGCTCGAGTGGGCCACCATCTCCTGCGATTTGTGTCATATCCTGCCCGTTTGATAGCGTGAAGTCGAAATCACGTGCGTTCGAACCGTTGACGAGCCGAACACGGAGCGTCTCAGTCTGAACATCGAACGTGGTGTTGATGGCGCCGTTCGCAAGAATCGTATCGCCCGTCGTTCCGTCGACGTTCATGTGGGCATCATAATCAAGCTCACCGTTATCGGTGAAGAGGCGATCTTGTACGATGAGCGGGATATCATCGACCCCGTATTCATTCGGCAGGCCGCTCTCTGTATCATCGGTCACATAGAGGAGACCGGCGAGACCTTTGTATACTTGTTCAGCTGTTGCACCCATAGGATGCGGATGAAACCAAAGTGTGCTCGGTTCTTGGTCGATATCGAGTCGAACTTGTGCACGTTCACCCGCTGCTACAGCTTGATGCGGTCCCCCGTCCATGTCGGAAGGAATGACGAGACCGTGCCAATGAAACGTTGTGGGTTCATCCAATCGGTTGATGGTATCAATCACAACCGTCTTTCCTTTTGGGAGCTCGAGCATCGGTCCGAGCAAGTCTCCGTTATATCCGAGCGTCTCCGTTTTCTTTCCATCTTGGAAAAATTGAGACATGCCTTCAGTCGCTTCTACCGTGTAGTAGACAGTATCTTCCGTGACGCGGTCTGGCTGTAAGGCAGTCGGAATCGGAAGCGGCTGTTCCGGTTCATCCGATGCTTGGAGATCTTGGGTCGCACCGTGTCCCATCGGTCCGCTATTGCCATCCATTCCGTTATTCCCCATCATGTGGTCACTCATTTGCCCGGTCGACGAATCATTTCCCATCATATGATCTTGATCCATATTGTTGTTATGGTTCCATGTCCCGTTGAAGAGGACGACTAGTAAGACGAGGATGACCCCAATCAAAATCCCCGTCAACAGGAACCACATTCCTTTTGATTTCATCTGATAACACTCCTTCATTGTTCAGTCCTCACTTTGTTGTACCACCTAATTGTGAAAGAAACATGAAAGTCCAAATCCGTTTAGTTGTATACCGCATAGGGGTATACAATCCGTGTAAAGGAGAGGATAAATGATGGAACATGAACACAATCAACACCATGAACATCATGAGGAGAGTCACGATTCTCATCATGGCGGACACGGACACGAGCATATGATTGACGATTTCAAACGACGCTTTTTCGTATCGCTCGGTCTGATGATCCCGATTTTATTATTGTCGGACATGATTCAAGAATGGCTACGGTTCGAACTCGATTTTCCGCTTGAAAAGACCATCTTATTTGTGTTGGCGACGATTGTGTATGTATACGGAGGATGGCCATTCTTGAAAGGGAGTGTAGAGGAGCTGCGGGATCGTAGCCCGGGCATGATGATGCTCATTGGCTTGGCGATCAGCGTCGCTTATTTTTATAGCGCAGCTGTCGTCTTTGGATATGGAAGCGGACATGACTTCTTTTGGGAACTCGCTTCACTGATTGTGATCATGCTACTCGGACATTGGATTGAGATGCGCTCTGTCATGGGGGCGTCAAATGCATTAGAACAACTCGTGCAACTGCTCCCGAACGAGGCGCATCGCATCAATGGGGAAGAAACGGAAGACGTCCCGATCTCTGAACTGAAGGAAGGAGACCGAATCCTCGTCAAACCGGGGGAACAGGTACCCGTGGATGGGAAAATCATCAAAGGACGAACGACGATCGACGAGTCGATGTTGACCGGCGAATCGGTCCCGGTCGAAAAGACAGAAGGCGAAGATGTCATTGCGGGCTCAATCAACCAAGAAGGGAGTTTGACGATTGAAACGATTGGTACGGGAGAAAGCACGTACTTGTCAAAAGTCATCGAATTGGTGAGCGAGGCACAAAAATCGAAATCACGGGCTCAAAACCTAGCGAACCGTGCGGCGAAATATTTGTTCTATATCGCGATTGCAGCAGGCGTCATCACATTTATCATCTGGTTCATGCTCGGCTATTCGGTCGGAACGGCAGTCGAACGGATGGTGACGGTCATGGTCATCTCATGTCCCCATGCACTCGGACTAGCGACACCTCTCGTCGTTGCCGTCTCGACAGCGTTATCGGCGAAACAAGGTCTCCTCATCCGAAATCGGACTCAATTTGAAGAAGCGCGTCGCCTCGATGCGGTCATCTTTGATAAGACGGGTACGTTGACGGAAGGCAACTTCGGCGTCACGGACGTACAAGCGAGCTCATCTTTCACAGAAGAAGATGTATTGCGATTAGCTGGAGCTGTCGAACGGGAGTCGCAACATCCGCTTGCTCAAGGAATTTTGCGAGAAGCCGAGAAACGGGAATTGAAGCTGTCGACTGTCGACAACTTCGGTTCGATGACGGGTGTCGGATTAGAAGGGACGGTCGACGGAGCGCATGTTCAAGTCGTCAGTCCACGTCATATCCGTGAACAACACATTCAAATCGATGAAGAGACGTTCGCACGACTTTCCGAAGAAGGAAAGACCGTCGTCTTTGTCTTGAAAGACGGAGAATGGGTCGGGATGATCGCAATGGCCGATCTAGTACGGGAAGAGGCGAAGGAGACCGTCGAGGCCCTTCGTGAAAAAGGTGTCCGTTCCATCATGTTGACGGGGGACAATGAGAAGGTCGCACATTGGGTCGCAGGTCAGCTGGGCATCGATGACGTGTATGCCGAAGTATTGCCGGACGACAAGGCGAACCAAGTGAAGGACGTCCAGAAAGATGGGAGTAAAGTAGCGATGGTCGGAGACGGAATCAATGATGCCCCGGCACTGGCACAAGCGGATGTGGGTATCGCCATCGGAAGCGGGACGGACGTTGCCGTCGAGACGGCAGACATCGTCCTCGTCCGCAGTAATCCGAAAGATGTCTTATCGATATTGGAACTTTCACAAAACACGTATCGAAAAATGATACAAAACTTGTGGTGGGCCGCTGGTTACAACATCGTCGCCATCCCACTCGCTGCAGGCGTGTTGGCGCCAATTGGCATTATCCTGTCACCAGCCATCGGTGCGGTCTTGATGAGCTTGAGCACAGTCATTGTCGCTATCAACGCCCGACTTTTGAAGATTTAACAAGTTTTTCATTTTTAGCATGTATGCTAGATGGGATGCTAATGATGGAGGGATCGAGATGAAACGAACGCTAATGTTGTCACTAGCCCTGACGCCACTGCTTTTATCAGCTTGTGGAGCGGAAGAGGCACCGTCAGACACTAATCAATCAGAGAGCGCAACGACAGATGCATGGCAACGCGTCGAGGGGGATGAGATGGTCTCCCATATCCACGGGGCAGGATTTTGGCAAGATGACGAACGTCCTGTCATCGCAACACATGCTGGGTTGATGGAATATCGAGAAGACGGTTGGTACACGCTTCCGACAAATCGCCATGACTATATGGGGTTTGAAGTCGTCGAGGATGGATTTTACGCAAGCGGTCACCCCGACCGCCGAACAGACTTCAAAAATCCACTTGGTGTGTTGCATGGGAAAGACCACGGTACAATGTTAGAAGCACGGTCGCTTGAAGGAGAAGCGGATTTCCACTATATGAGTGCCGGTTATGAGACAGGAACGCTTTACGTCTATTTAGAGGTGGCGACGTCTCAACTCGAGACAGGTTTCCATCGCTCGACAGACGGAGGAAGAACGTTTGAACCGATGCAGGTACAAGGAATAGAGGAGACGCAAGTGGCAGGAATCGTCGCCGATGCGACGGATGCGGAGCGCGTCTTCTTCTATGGACCGTCCGGCATCCTCGTTTCGAATGACTCTGGAGATTCGTTCGAGCCACTTGTTGAAGCAGAACAGGTTGTCACGGTCGGAGCAGATGAGGGGCAGTTGGCCTACGTAAGACAGACAGATGGTTCTTTCGAAGGGGTTCGTTTCAACTTAGACGATGAGTCGACAGAGACGTTCAATCTTCCAGAGCTTCAAGCGGACGCTGTGCCAATCGAATTGGCAGTCAAAGAGGAGCGCATGTTGCTTGTCACATCGGATAACAGCGTATATGAGTTTACAGACGGGGAATGGGAGATGCGCCTCGACAAAGGTGAGCTCAACTGATCAAAAGACGCCTTTCCATTAAAGGATAGGCGTCTTTTTGTCGAGCGGAAGCATGACGGTGAAAGAAGTGCCCGATGCGTCAGACGTGACTGTCAATTCTCCGCCGTGACGGTTGACGATTTGGTCAGCGATGGCGAGTCCGAGTCCACTGCCACCGGTCTGGCGGGACCTTGATTTTTCCACACGATACAGGCGGTCAAAAATGTGCGGTAAATCTTCTTCAGGAATGCCTTTCCCGTCGTCTGTAATGGTCAGGATCAGGTGAGTGTCCGTGACGTTTGAGCGCAGGGAGACATGTGTGGCCTCACTATGTTCAATCGCATTATGGGCGATGGAGCGGAAGACTTGGAGCATCCGGTGCCGATCCAATGTGAGGGCGATGTCTTGTTGTCCCGCGTTCGGTGCAGCATCGAAGCGAATCGTCGTCATTCGGAACATCGTATCGAGCATTCGACGTAAGTCCGCACAAAACGTCGTGACGGTCACTTCTTCTCGATGCAACAAGAACGTGTTTTCATCGAGCTGTGCCAATTGAAACGCATTTTCGACGAGTTCCGTGAGCGAGCGGCTCTCATCTAAAATCGTTTGAATCGACTGTTGCCGAAGCGGTTCTGGAGTGCTGTCTTTCGAAGCGATTTCGGCATATCCTCTCAAATAGGTGAGGGGGGTCTTGATTTCATGCGAGAGATCGGATAAAAACTGATGTCGCTCACGTCGCAGTCGAGATAATTCAACCGACATCGATTCAATCGAACGTGCCAATTCTCCGATTTCATCCACTCGATTCGTCGGTAACTGTAAATCGTCCGGGTTCGTGAGGACGTTCTCCGTCGCCCGTCTCAATGACTCGATCGGTTTTGAAATGAGACGGCTTAGGAGAATGAAGGTCAAGATCGTCGTCACGAGTGCGATGGCCGTGATATATAAAAATCGCAACTGAAGGCGGTGACTGATTCCATGAATGATTTCAGTCGGTAAAAACATATAGACATATCCATATTGAGTGCCGGTATCATCCACGATTGGCGTACGAACGCTCAAGTACGGCTCATTCTCCCAATCGTCCTCTAAAATAGTCGTGTCATCGAAAGGTCCGATGCGCTGTTTCGTATCGACAGTATCGACTAAGACTTGAGGGAAGGAACGGGAAGCCTGTAGGAGGTCATGTGCAGAGTTTGTGATGGCGACTTTCGTGTCGGTCTCACTTTCCATCGTGGCGACATGACCGATTGTCTCCTCTGAAAAGTTCATCGCCAACACGTTCGCATGGCTCTCTGCCCTCGACTCGAGACGATCGATTTCTTCTACAACGCGCTCTCCGAGTAACGTGTGATAAAGGAGAAGGAATAACACGCCTTCAATCAACAACGTCGATAAGAGGAAGACGAGGCTGATGCGAAACGGGAGGCTATCGCGACTCCGCTTCATCCGGAACGCTCCTCGGTCCATCGATAACCACGTCCCCAAACGGTCTTCAAATAGTCGTCGATTGGAAAGCCGGCATCCCCTAACTTTTCTCGAATCATACGAATATGTGCATCAACCGTACGTGGGTCGGATTCGGCAGAGTATGGCCAGACGAGGTCATATAAATCCAAACGGTTAAACAGGCGATTTGGATGTTGAAGGAACAGTTTCAGGATGGCCGTTGCTTTCGGCGTGAGGACGATTTCTTGTTCCTCATAGAGGATCCGTCCGCTCTCTTCGTCATATCGTAGCGGACCGTATTGGATATTGACGACGCGGGTCCGTCGTAAGACGGCACGAATTCGAGCGAGGAGGACGTTTCCGTCGAATGGTTTCGTCACGTAGTCGTCTGCTCCGGCATCTAATCCTCGGATGGTCGTCTCGTTGTCTGAACGTGCCGTCAACAAGACGACGGGTAATGACGGGTCTATCGTCTTTAACTGTCTACAAAGCGAGATGCCATCTACTTCTGGCATCATAATATCTAAAAGGACGAGGTCCGGGCGTTCTTCGATTTTGTCGAGTGCCGAGCGGGCATTACTCGCCTCGATGCACGTGTACCCGTCACTTTCAAGAAACAGACGAATCAAATGTCTCATTTTTTCTTCGTCATCTACAATGAGGATCGTCATCTTACAATCCCTCCTTCCTCTTTATCGTTCCGCGTGCTTCGCGTGATTTCCTTCTGTGCCAAAAAGAGCCTGCAGTTGTTCACATGCGCGTGAGATGTCTCGACAGTAAATGACCGGTACTCTCGCATCAATCGGTCGATCTGTGACGATGGCCACTGCGCCGTTACGAATGGCGGCCTTCACTAAATCGACACCACGTTCATTGATCGGACGTTTGCATACATATAAAAACATTTTTTTTATTTTTTCTGGTGTCGCCCCGACCCCGTGAATCGCCATCTCTTCTGGACGGTCGAGATACGACCAAGATAACACAGAATCTAGTGTTGCCAATACGTCACGCAATGTCAGCTCTTGCATTGTCGTTCCCCTTCCTTGCAGAATCTCAATTTCATTAGTCTACCCGACGTTTGTGAAAAAGAAGTGAAAAGTGTCAAGAACGTGCCATGGCTAAAAGACATGCAGGTTTGAGTGCAGCACAAGTAGGTAAAAGTACTTCTACATGCATAACAAGAAAGGGTGAACGAGATGAAATCGTACGGTAAATTTGGAATCATGATTGCGGTCTCTACATTTATTATGTATTGGCTCATGTATTTGAACGTCTTTCAAATCAATCATATCTTCTTTAGTCAGACGAGGTTGTATATGGCACTCATCATGGGATCGGTCATGGCATTCGTCATGCTTCTCTTCATGTGGGGAATGTATAAGAATAAAACTCTCAACTTTATCATCCTAGGGGTCAGCGCCCTTGTCTTCAGTGCCTCGCTCTGGCTCGTGCGTAGTCAGACGACGGTCGATGACGTCAGTTGGATGAAGGCGATGATCCCGCACCACTCGATCGCGATCTTGACGAGTGAGCGCGCCGAAATTGAGGACCCGCGCGTCAAAGAACTGTCGGAAGAGATCATCAAGGCACAGCGCCGTGAAATCGAAGAGATGAAGCAATTGATTAAAGATTTAGAGGATGAAGAAGAGAACGCAGAAGAGAATCAAGAATAATAGACAAACACAGTCATCATCGACTGTGTTTATTTGTTTTTGAGGGAAAATAAGGGAAGTAAGTTATATTTTGTTTTCCTTTATTTGAAATATAAATGACATATTTGTCGGTTCATTTTGGTGGTAAAATTTTTTCATCAAGATAATATAAAAATTAAAAATTTAAATACATAATTGAAAGGATTTACCATAACATGAAACGAAAGATGCTCTCCCTCCTCTGTGCTGCGTTGCTCACCATCGGAATCTTCACTCCAGCTGGTACGCCTGCTGAAGCGGCGACCACGTATTATGTCAAAGTCACGACCAACAGTTTAAACGTCCGTTCGGGCCCAGGCACGACGTATGCGATCGTCGGCAGTGCCAAGTTGGGGCAGTCGTTCAAATATCTCGGCGTGAGCGGGGGATGGACGAAAATTAACTTCAACGGCACAGCCCGTTACGTATCGAGTACATATGTGAAGAAGTACAGTGTGACGACACTCTCGACGACGTCGACAGCGAAGATGGTCATTCCGACAAAAGGGACGTTGACGCAAAAATATGGTCCGGCGAGCGGGCAATACGGTTATACGTTCCATAACGGCATCGACTTGGCGGCACCGAGAGGGACACCGGTCGTTGCTGCCGCGTCTGGACAAGTCATCGTCTCCCGCAATTACGGGGCGTATGGGAACCATATCATGATGACCCATCAGTTGAACGGACAAACATATATCACGGTGTACGCACACCTCGACCGCCTCAATGTCGTGAAAGGACAGACGGTCGCAAAAGGGACGACGATCGGAGCCGTCGGGAATACGGGCAACTCGTTCGGAAACCACCTTCATTTCGAAGTACATCGGAACAGCTACGTGTATAGCAGTTCATCTCCTGCCAACAGTATCAATCCATATACGATGTTTTAACGCAACAGCACGCGCCCCATATTTGGGAGCGCGTGCTTTTTGGTTAGTGGATCGTTGTTCGCTTGTTTCGTCCGATTTGGTTGGCGATGATCAGGCATGCGCCAAGGACAATCCCGAACACCAATCCGAATAAATTATTAAAGAGTAGCATGAGGATGATCCCGAAGACGAGACCGATACTCATGAGGCCAATCCGATCAAACATAGTGAATCCCCTTTTCTTTAGTTGTGCACCTCAATGATTACCCGATTTTCAAAGAAAGAACACCGATGAAATGGACCGATTGATTCATGATACGTGTTTGGACGAACTAGGTTTCGTTTTGTAGAAACTATAGAGGACGCTAATCAAGATGACGAGAACAATTGTCCCGAGTGACATCCAAATCGGCATCTTGTACACATCACCTAAAATCATCTTCGCCCCGATAAAGACGAGCATGAAGCTGAGACCGTGTTTCAAATAGTAGAAACGGTCAATCAAGTTGGCGAGGACGAAGTAGAGACTACGGAGTCCAAGAATCGCCATGATGTTCGCATAGAAGATGATATACGGGTCACGCGAATACGCGAAGCTCGCGGCGACCGAATCGACGGCGAAGACGATATCCGACAATTCGATGAAGATGAGCGCGATGAAGAGCGGTGTGAAGAACAACTTGCCATTGATCCGTTTCGTGAACTTCCCAGATGAAATGTCTTGTGTGATCGGAAGGCGTCGCTCGAGCCAACGAATCGTCTTGTTCTCTTCAAGTGACTCGTCTTTCCCGATATTCTTGTACATCATCCAACCTGTATAGACGAGGAACGCTCCGAACACGTAGTAGACCCAACCGAAGTTTTCTAATAGCGATACCCCAGCGACAATGAAGACGGCGCGGAAGAAAATGGCTCCGAGAATCCCCCAGAACAACACTTTGTGCTGATACTTGAGCGGGATGGCGAAATAAGCGAAAACAAGGGAGAAGACGAAGACGTTATCGATGGCGAGTGCCTTCTCGATGAAGTACACGCTCGCATATTCCGTTGCCGCCGTACTACCTTGCGTGTAGAACAACCAGCCCCCGAATAAGATGGCAATCCCAATCCAGACAAACGTCCATGTCCATGCCTCGCGGAGCGAGACTTCGTGTGCCTTACGGTGGAACACCCCGAGGTCAAGCGCGAGCATGAAGATGACGATGAGTAAAAACCCGATGAGTAGGGTCAACAACAATTCCTCCTTTTAAGTTCATTTGAACTTCTATATAATTAATTTAAGTTCAAATGAACTTAAAGTCAAATATTATTTTTGTTGGAATGTGTCGCAACGTTAATTGCACGAACAGAAGGGGAATATGGTCTGAAGCATGAGAAAGGGGATGACCGTATGAAATATTTAGTCACCGGTGCTACCGGTAAATTAGGATCAAAAATTGTAGAGGAATTACTCAAATCAATCGATGCGAGTGACCTTGCTGTCAGCGTACGAAATCCGGAGAAAGCAGCATCGCTGAAAGAGCGCGGGGTTGATGTACGACACGGAGATTTCGATCAGCCGGACACACTCGATGAAGCGTTTAAAGGTGTCGAGCGTCTGTTGATCATCTCGGCAGATGGCGATAACGACACGCGGATTCGTCAACATACGAACGCGGTCGAGGCGGCAAAACGGGCTGGCGTCTCCTTCATCGCCTATACGAGTCTCGCCGATGCGACAGACAGTGAGAACTTGATGGCGCCTCCACACGTAGTCACGGAAGAAGCGATTGTGGAATCGGGGATTCCGTATGCGTTCTTGCGGAACAATTGGTACTTAGAGAACGAATTGCCGAGCATGCAGGCAGTCGTTGACGGGGCACCGTGGATCACGGCGGCTCGGGACGGGAAGGTCGGCTGGGCGCTTCAACAAGACTATGCGGAAGCAGCGGCGAACGTCCTGTTGAAAGAACAGCAAGAGAGTGCGGTGTATGAATTGTCAGGACCGCTCCATACGCAAAAAGATTTAGTCGATGCACTCAGTGAAGTATTAGGACGTGACGTCATGATGCAGGAGCTGAACCTTGAGGCATATGAAGAGACGATGCGCGGGGCAGGGATGCCTGATGACGTGGTCGCACTTCTCGCCGGCATCCAGCGAAGCATCCGTCAAGGAACGCTTGAGATTCACGAGAGCGACTTTGAACCGGTTCTCGGACGTCCGGTCACACCATTACAAGAAGGAATTCGTCAATTGCTTGACCGATAAACAATGTGCCCCCGACCAACCGGTCGGGGGCATTTGTGTTAGGCGCGGGATGCGTGATCTTCGAGTTGGGTCGTCACATCTTCGAGTGCGTTCGCCGTGACAGCGAGACGGTCCGACATGGAACTGAGTTCTTTTTGGACGGCGACCTGTTCTTCCGTTGCGGCAGCCACGTGGTAAATCTGTTGTTGCAGTTCACTTGAGGCATGTTTCGTCGATTCGAGGCGTGTCTCGAGCGTCTCCATCTGTGTCGTCACGAGTTGTCTCGTTTCTTGGATTGAGGCGATTTGTGCGTCTATTTCCGATACGTCTTCCGTGAGACGACCGAAGACAGCCGTCACGTCGTTAGTGACCGTTTGACAGTTTTCAGTCGCTTGTTTGAAGAGGTGAGCCGACTTCGAGACGACCGTCGTATCTTCCATCAATCCACCGAGGACGCGCGTCATTTCTGATGCGTATTCTCGAGACTGGACGGCAAGCTTCCCGACTTCAGAGGCGACGACCGCGAATCCACGACCAGCTTCTCCAGCGCGGGCCGCTTCAATCGATGCGTTCAAGGCGAGCATGTTCGTCTGTTCACTGATTGAGCCGACTTGCTGCAAGATGCCTTGAATTTCAGAGGAGCGATTCGTCATCGTCGTGACGATTTGCTCAAGTTGCTCGGACTCCGTGATGATTTCATGCACTTTTTCTTCCATGAGGCGCATATCCGTATTTCCGGAGAGGGCGTCTTTGGCGATACGGGACGAAGCCGCTGCCGTCTGCGCCATTCGTTCTTGGATGAGTGCGGTCAGCGAACGGATCGATTGAATCTCATCTGCACCTTGTACCATCGAAGCTTGTTGAGACGAAGCGTGCGCGACGATTGGGTCGACCGTGATGGCGATTTGTTCCCCAGATTCGAGCGACTGGTTCGCAGCCGATTCAAGTTCTTCCGCGTGACTATTCAAGGACTGAACGAGGGAGCTGACATCATGAATCGCTTGTTGCAATAACTGTCGCGTCTCCTGTTCGTGCGCTTCGACACGTTTCGTTTCTTTGTTGCGGAAATGGATTTGAGCGACGAGTACCGCGCTGAGCAGAATCAAATACACCGCGTGGACGAGTAACAAGCTAAATGGGTAGTCGCTCGTCCCACAAATCATTTCAGGAAATAAGAAATATCCTGCCAAATGCTGTACCGCAAAGATGGTGGCACTATATAAAATCAAGTCGATACGACGCATGAACGACAGGATGGCCAAGACGACAAAGATGGAGAAGTGATACTCGACGAGTCCTTGTCCACCGGCGACCGTCGAGATGCTCGCGAAGGTGAGCGTCAGCATCATCCAATACGAGAACATCTTGCTTTCTCGCTTCAGGCTGACGAGCATCATCCCGAGGAAGACGAGTGGGAGCGCGAAGAGCACCCATGTCACATTCGAGTACACATAGCCATCCGCGCCGTTTCGTAAAATCGTATACGTGTAGGCAAACTCCGTAAAACGGTGAAGCAAATGGACGACAACCGACGTCATCACAATCAATAACGTCGTCAACAACATCAACTGATTTCGTTTCATCAAACTCATGTTTCTTTCCTCACATTCTCGTGTTCATTTGTTGTGGCTCTATACATATCGGACGGATGTCCCAGAAGTTTATTCGAATTGCATATTAAGCGCACAAAAAAAGAGCGTAAAGCTCCCTTTCATAATTCCTCAATTTAACCCAAGCCATCTCTTAACGGGCTCACGGAAGATATATGTGATGACAATCAATCCGACGAAGACGAGTGCGGCGATGAAGATCGTCGTGACGCTACCTGACGCGAGGCTCGCACCGAGAAAACTGTAGGCGAACGTCCCTGGAATCATGCCGAGTACGGTCGCCGGGACGAACGCGCGGAAACGGACGCGCGAGATGCCTCCTGCGTAACTGAGCAAGTCGAAACTGACGAGCGGGATGAGTCGTAAAACGAACACATATAAGAAACCGCGGCGCTCCATCTGGGTGAATAGCTTCTCTGACCACAGATAGCGATCGACGTTGACGACCGAGCGGCCGAAAAAGCGTCCCATGACGTAACCGGTCGTCGCAGCAGCGGTCGCCCCGATGATGATATAGAGGACCCCTGGCCAGACGCCGAACGCGAGACCGGCTCCAAGTGACAGCACGGACGTCGGTAAAAATGCGACCGGACCGATGGCGTAAAGGAATATAAAGAATAGCGGTCCCCAAAACCCAAACGACAAGACGATGTCCCGAATGTCAGATGGACGCAACTCATAGTGGAAGTGGGTAATATAGAACAGCGTGCCGAACACGAGCAAGAACAAAGTGATTTTTAGCCAGCGTGGCATGAGGCGTCCCTCCTTTTTTCTAAGCATACCGTATACGCGGTTCACACAAGAAAACGAATGTGCGAAAAAACCGAAGCGTTAGCCTCGGTTTCCTTCATAGCGCTGAATCCATTCATCGACCGTCATCTTCTCGACGAGTTCCCCGACCAAATCAAACGGGATCCGTTTCACATTGTTGAAGCGAATACAGCTTTTCCCCATATCGAGCTTCGTCGGGACGCGATTCGCATACTCCTGTTCAAACCAAGCGAGCAATTCAGGGTCGGCGTAAATCCCCATATGATAGAGTCCGACATGGCGCTTTTGCGCGATCACGCTGATAAAGGGAAGCGGTGTACCCGGTGTGACGTGATAACCAGACGGATATCGCTCGAGCGGGACGACGTAATGGACACCATGTCCGTCCGTCGTCTTTTCAAAGCCTTCTGGTAAATGGTCATCGATGACTTCGATCAGATGAATGAAGGAATCGAGCCGTTCTTCGTCCACAAGTGTCGTCACGTCCATCATGATTTGCCTCCCCGTAGAATCTTCTCCATTTTCTTCCCCTTCGCCAATTCATCGATGAGTTTATCCAAGTAGCGAATCTCGCGCATGAGCGGCTCTTCGACGTTCTCGACACGGACTCCACAGACGACGCCTTTGATGAGAGCGCGATCTTCATTCAAGCGAGGTGCTGAAGCGAAGAATGTGTCAAAATCAACTTGATCCTCAATTTGACGTTCGAGTCCGGTCTCATCATAACCCGTCAACCATTCAATGATCGTGTCGACTTCTTCTTTCGTCCGTCCTTTCCGTTCGGCTTTGGCGACGTAGTGTGGATAGACGCTCGCAAAGCTCGTCGTGTAGATGCGGTGACTCATTGCACTTTCATCTCCTTCTTCATAAAAAATCTCTCCTTTCATTCTCTCACAAAATCGAGTATGCTTATATCAAATATTTTTGTTGCATTTACAACAAAAAGGCGGAGGTGACTGCTGATGCATGACCATCTGCGAGAAATCGGGATGATTGCGCGTGCCCTCGATTCAATCAGCAACATTGAATTCAAGGCACTTGGTTTAGAAAAAGGAAAGTACTTATACGTCGTCAGGATTTTTGAACACCCAGGTATCATTCAAGAGCGACTAGCAGAGTTGATTAAGGTAGATCGGACGACCGCCGCACGTGCCATCAAAAAACTAGAGCAAGAAGGATGGATTGAAAGGCGCTCAGATTTGGAGAATCAAAAAATTAAACGTCTGTACGTGACGGAGAAAGGCGAGACATTGTATCCGCACATCATTCGGGAACATGAATATTCGACATCGGTCGCGTTATCGGGACTCGACGAGCAAGAAAAAGCGCAATTATTGCAGCTACTGAAAAAAGTACGAAGCAATGTGGAGACAGATTGGACCGAGGTGAAGAAAGGAAAGCATCGAGAATACTGAGAGGAGCAAGGGTACATGATTGAAATTTCAAAAGTGACAGACGTAGAAACCTTGCGTCACATTAGCATCCAGACGTTTACGGAGACGTTCGCACATCACAATACACCGGAGCACTTGAACGCTTACCTAGAAAAAGCGTATGCGACTGAGCAGTTAAAGCAGGAGTTGGCACACCCAGACTCCCATTTCTACTTTGCATATGTAGATGACGAGTTGGCAGGCTATTTGAAAATGAACGTACGCGACGCTCAATCCGAACCGATGGGCACCGATGCGATTGAAATCGAACGAATTTACGTACTAGAAGCGTTTCAAGGTCACGGGGTGGGGAAAGCGTTATTCACTCAGGCAATCAAATTGGCGAAGAAGTTGCATAAACGGAAGATGTGGCTGGGCGTATGGGAACACAATGAAAAAGCGATTCAATTCTATCGGCGCAATGGGTTCGAACAGACGGGCGTGCACACCTTTTTCATGGGAGAGGATGCACAAAACGACCTCATTTTCACGAGATCGTTCACAGGTTAAAGCCATTCTGGCAAGTTATTCAAATTCGGATAGACGGCATCCGGTTCCACATCGAACGCTTCAAACGGCAAGTTGTTCCGATTGATCCAGGCGGCGTGGAAGCCGAAGTTTTTCGCCCCAGCGATGTCCCATCCGTTCGACGATAAGAAGAGCACCTCGTCACGACGGAGACCGGACGCCTTGAACCAATGCATGTAGGCGGCTGGTGTTGGTTTCGGTTGTTTGATCCCGTCGACGCTGAAGACCTCATCAAAATAATCGGCAAGGCCGGCGTTACGGAGTAGTGCCTCAAGCATCTCGTCCGTCCCGTTCGAGAGGATGACGGTCTTCACGTCATGCAGCTCTTTCAGGACTGATTCGACCTCCTCATACGGGGTGAGGTGTGCATACGATTCAATGAGACGTTGCTCGATGTCCTCCGTTGATGTTGCGTCATGGACGGCTAAAGCGTAACGCAGTGCGTCACGGGTCACCGTATCGAAATCTTCGTAGCGTCCCATCATGTGGCGCCAGAAGAAATATTCGAGTTGTTTCGTCCGCCACACCTGGCTGATGGCTGCTCCTTTTTCAGGGAACTCTTCTTCACAGGCGTCCTTTACCGAATGGACGTCGAATAAGGTGCCGTATACGTCAAAGACGATGGCTTTGATGGTTGGTTTCATAAAAAACATTCCTCCTTCTGTGTCGTTATACCCGTCTTGTTCAGAATATAATAGGAGAAAGGGGGTCCGACATGTATATTCCTAATCAATATTCCGTCAAAGAACGAGCTGAAATTTATGCATTTCTGAATAGCCATCCGTTCGGCACGATTGTGACGCATGACGGGGAAAAACCGATTGCGACACACGTCCCGTTACGATTCGATGAGGCAAATGGGCAACTGACGACACATATTTCGAAAGCGAATCCGCAATGGCGAACGATTGAAAATCAAACCGTTCTCGTCATCTTCCAAGGACCAGACGCCTACGTATCGGCGTCATGGTACGGTCATGAAGACGTCTCAACATGGAACTATCAAGCCGTACACGTGTATGGACGTGCAACGATTCTCAACGAGGAAGAATTAGTGGAGGAACTTGCAGAATTATTAAGTGAGCACGAAGGGGAGCGTGAGCATGCGGTGCGTTGGGAAACATTATCGGAACCGGTGAAGCGACAGATGCAGGGCGTCGTCGGGTTTCGGATTGACATCACCGACATGCAGGCGACGTTCAAGTTGAGCCAAAACCGAAGCGACACAGACCATGAACGGATCGTATCCGAACTTGAAAAACAAGATGAACCGATCGCAGACGTCATGCGACGGCATCGAAAGTCGTAAGCAACCTGTCCTAAAACGGCAGGTTTTTTCATATTTCTTTGCCGAATAGCGGTTGACATGACTTAGGAGCAGGTCTATACTCATAAATGATAATGATTATCAGTATCGAGAAAATAGAGAAGTTTGAAAAGGAGAAAAATCACGTGAACAACACATTGAAGAAATGGTTACATATGTTCATTTTTGTATCGGCTTTTGCACTCATCTTAGCCGGTTGTGGTTCGGAAGAAGCTGAGAACGCTTCCACGAATGAAGGGACGGAGGAATCTGCAGAAGGTTACCCGATCACAATCGAGCACGCATTCGGTGAAACGGTTATCGAAGAGAAACCAGAACGTGTTGCAACGATTTCATGGGGAAACCATGACGTCGCACTTGCGCTTGACGTCGTACCGGTCGGATTCTCGGCTGCGAACTACGGTGTCCAAGACGACAGTGGTATGCTTCCATGGACAGCAGAGAAGTTGACAGCACTCGGGGAAGAGAACCCGAACATCTATCAAGACACAGACGGATTAGACTTTGAAGCAATCGCAGATTCAAACCCAGATGTCATCTTGGCGGCCTACTCAGGGATCACGCAAGAAGACTACGACACGCTCAGCCAAATCGCGCCGGTCGTGGCATACCAAGAAACACCTTGGGTCACGTCATGGCAAGACATGGTTCGCTATGACTCACTCGCAATGGGACTTGGTGAAGAAGGCGAACAGTTGATCAAGGACACGGAGCAGTTGATCACCGACAAAGCGACAGCCGTTCCTGAGATTGCTGGAAAGAAAGCCGCATTCGTCTCGATGAGCGCGGAAGACCTTTCAAAATTCTATATCTATACGACGGGTGACCCACGTGGTGCCTTCATCGAAGAACTCGGGATGGAATATCCACAAAACATTGTCGACGAAGCAGGGAAGACGGACAGCTTCTATCTTGAACTCAGCAAAGAGAACGCTGATATCTTGAACGACGTCGATATCTTCGTCACATACGGGAATGAAGATACGTTGAAGGCGCTCCAAGCAGACCCGCTCTACAGTAAAGTGCCAGCCATCGAACGCGGATCGGTCGTCTTGATCGAAGATAACACGCCACTCGCAGCGGCAGGTACACCGACGCCACTCTCGATTGAATATACAATTGATGAGTACGTCTCACGCGTATCGGATGCGCTTGCGAAAGTAAAATGATGCAACATCAGGTGAAGCAGATGCATACCCCGAAGTACTTCCCGCTCCTGTTGATCGGGACGCTCGTACTGACGGTGGTATGTATTCTGGCATCCCTTGCCTTCGGCTCACGGACAGTCGGGTGGAATGAACTGCTGGACGGTTTATTCCGTCCGGCTGTTCAGTCGTATGAAGCGGACATCGTCCGGGAGCGGGTCATCCGGACAATCTTCAGTTTCATGTGCGGGGCAGCGCTCGGTGTGGCGGGGGCACTCATGCAGTCGGTGACGCGTAACCCAATCGCCGACCCGAGTATTCTCGGAGTCAACACGGGAGCAGCGCTTGCTGTCGTCATCGGAATCGCGTTTTTCAACATCTCGACAGCGAGTGCGTTCATCTGGTTCGCGCTCGTCGGGGCGTTGTTGACAGCCATCTTTGTCTTCGGCATCGGCTCGCTCGGTCGAGGTGGGGCGACCCCGCTCAAACTCGTCTTGGCGGGAGCAGCGACGAGTGCGGCGTTGTCATCCCTCGTCATGGCCCTCATGATCCCGCGCTCGAACGTCATGGATCAGTTTCGCTTCTGGCAAGTCGGGAGCGTTGGGGCAGGAAACATCGATTCCATCTATACGTTTTTACCGTTCTTATTGATTGGTCTCGTGATTGCAGTTGTGACCGCGCCTTCCTTGAACGCACTCGCACTCGGGGAAGAGATGGCGAAGAGTCTTGGTGTTCGAACCGGCACGTTGAAGCTGACCGCCTCGTTTGCTGGCGTGATCCTGTGTGGAGCGGCGACGGCGCTTGCCGGCCCGATTGGCTTCATCGGTTTACTCGCCCCGCACTTGATTCGGCTCGTGCTCGGTCCAGACCAGCGTTATCTCATGCCGATGTCTGCCCTAGCCGGTGCCATCATTCTGACCTTCTCGGACGTCATCGGACGTTTGCTCGGGAGTCCGGGGGAGCTTGAGGTCGGGATCGTGACGGCGTTCATCGGGGCACCAATCTTGATTCTATTGACGATGAAAGTGAAAGTACGAGGACTATGATGCAACCAGCGATTGAACAAATCAGACAAGGACGCATGAAGCGCCGTCGTCGCTACGTCGGGATGACGCTTCTCCTGACCGTCATCGCGCTCACGTTGAGCGGCTTGATGCTTATGCTAGGCAATACGATTTATCCCGTCCAGGACGTCATCGGCGTCTTGCTCGGAGAAGATGTGAAAGGGGCAACGTTCGCCGTAGAGGTCCTTCGTTTACCACGCATGCTCGCCGGTGTCTTCGCGGGGGCGGCGTTTGGTGCCGCGGGAACGATTTTTCAGACGATGCTCCGTAACCCGCTCGCCAACCCGAACGTCATCGGCATCACGACCGGTTCGAGTGCGGCTGCCGTCTTCTGTATCGTCGTCCTCCAGTCGAGCGAGGCCATCATCTCGATTGCCTCGATTATCGGAGGACTCGTGACCGTGCTCGTCATCTATTTCTTATCCAAAGGGGCAGCCTTCTCCATCGGACGCCTCGTCTTGGTCGGGATTGGCATTCAGGCGATGCTCACGGCGGTCATCAATTATTTACTGCTCATCAGCCGACAAAATGATGTCGCCATGGCCATGAGATGGTTGACAGGAAGCCTAAATGGGGCGAAGCTAGAAGAGTTGCCGCCTTTAATCATCACGGTACTCATCTGTTTACCGATCGTACTGTTACTCACCCGTCAGCTCGAGATGCTCGAGCTCGGTGAAATGGCGGCGACAGGGCTCGGGATCAATACGAACCAAACCCGATTACTTCTCATCGTTGCGGCGGTGTTTATGCTCGCTCTCGCGACAGCGACGACGGGACCAATTGCCTTCATCGCCTTTTTGGCGGGACCGATTGCCAAACGCCTCGTCGGGACGAGTCACGCCGGGATCTTGCCGGCAGCGCTTGTCGGCATCATCTTAGTGCTCGCGGCCGACCTCGTCGGACAATTCGCCTTCACGGCACGCTATCCGGTCGGTGTCATCACCGGCATCATCGGCGCGCCTTATCTCTTATACTTGTTGATTCGGATGAACCAGAAAGGGGACTTCTAAATGGCATCCATTATGAAAGTGGAACATCTCACCTCAGGATACGAGGACAAGATGATTTTGAACGATATCAGTCTTGAAATTCCGAGCAACCAGATCAGCATCATCATTGGTGCGAACGGTTGCGGGAAGTCGACGCTACTGAAGACGATGGCACGCCTCATTAAACCGAGTGCCGGTCAAGTGACGCTTTATGATAAGCCGATCTCGAAGATGGCACCGAAAAAGCTGGCGCGTGTCCTCGGGATGTTGCCACAGTCCCCGGTCGTACCTGAAGGAATCACGGTCGCCGATCTCGTCGGTCGCGGTCGTTATCCGCATCAATCGTTCTTGAAGGGATGGACGAAAGCCGATTACGAGGCCGTCGCCGAGGCGATGGAGATGATGAACATCACGGAGTTTGCGGATCGTCCGATTGACGAATTGTCAGGCGGACAGCGTCAACGCGTCTGGATTGCGATGGCACTGGCTCAACAGACAGACGTCCTCTTTTTAGATGAACCGACGACGTATCTCGATATCACGTATCAGGTCGAGATTCTCGACTTGTTGACAGACTTGAACCGAAAGTACGGGACGACGATTGTCATGGTGCTTCACGATATCAACTTGTCGGCACGTTATGCGGACTATATTTTCGCACTCGATAAAGGGAAGTTGATTGCGGAAGGGAAGCCGTCGGACGTCATCACGTGTGATTTGATCCATCGGGTCTTCAACCTTCGCTGTTCGGTCATGTGTGACCCTGTATCCGGTTCACCGTCCGTCATTCCGATTGGTCGCCATCATGTGCAGCCAGAAACGGAAGAGGCGCCTGTCGCGCAGCTTGAACTAGTATAAAGATGAATTTGAAGGGAGAAGGAGCGGAAGTTCCTTCTTTTTTGTTTCTCTATGAAAGCGTTCTAAAAAAGTCGTTGACTTCTCTTTGGGGCGGGTGTATGCTATAAATCCTGCCCAAAAATGAGAGGCATGGGGACTGGCATCAGTTCATTCGGTATTCGAGAGGAATGACTTAAGATGAACCAACAACAATTAGTCGAGCGTGCACGCCAATTGAAGGACAATGCGTATTCACCATATTCGAAGTTCCGCGTCGGTGCGGCACTTCTCATGAAGGACGGCACGGTCATCGACGGTGTCAACGTCGAGAACGTCTCGTTCGGAGCAACAAACTGTGCAGAGCGTACAGCCATCTTTACAGCAATCGCTCAAGGATACAAAAAAGGTGACTTCGAAGCGGTTGCCGTGTCTGGGGACACGGAAGACTTCTTGCCACCTTGCAGCATCTGTCGCCAGGTCATGGTCGAGTTCGGCGATCCTGACTTCAAAGTACTCCTTACAAACGGCAACGCCGATGTGAAAGAAGTGACGCTTGGGGAACTCGTTCCGCTCGCGTTTACAGATTTGGATATGTGATGTTGGGCCCCTCAGATTTCTGAGGGGTTTTCTTATCCGAAAAAGCGAAAGAATAATCGCGGGATGGCCTGAATGATGTAAAAAAGCAGTTCTGAAAAATCGAGAGCTACGAGCCCATTTGACCAACCATCCTCTTCGCGGGAGGTGACCACTTTTCCACGCACAGGTCGCTTTCGGCCTTTCCATCGAATCGGGAGGGCGGTCGCGGTGTCCACAGTCGGGTGATTCATGACACGCATATGCAAGCGTGGCTCTACTGTGTTGCCGGAGCGTCCGCAGCGGGCAAGCACCTTTTTGGTCTTCACTTGGTCTCCAACTTTGACGACAATCGAACCACTCTCTAAGTGGGCGAGAAGCGTGTATTCATCATGTTTGTGTTGAATGATGACGTGATTGCCGAGTGGATGATCAGGATTTGGTTCATCTGCTAATCCATCGACGACCTGATAAACTGTACCATCGAGTGGTGACAGAACTTGTTCTCCGAACGCATACGAGCCATCGATTCCGACTTTTCTATGTTTGTAAGATTGCTGATTCTTTGTTTTTAGAAAGTCATAGCCATCACGTTTCTTTCGAATCGGTTCATGAAGATACATCCCGACGTTCGTCCCTTCGGAGACAACAAACCACTGCTCTTTGAATGGAAGGCGGTATTTGTTTTTCGTGAAAGGATTGGTCTCTTTTGAAGAGGATGTGACCGTCATCTGAATGGATTCAATCTGATTCACGTGATTGAATTGAACGGACAATAACTTTTCTTTTCGCAAATCCGACCATAATACACACCGTTTCCCATTCAACACCATCTCATTGAGCAGACGATAGCGCCGAATTCCATGATGAAACGAAGACGCTTCGTGATGAAACGTGTCCATGGAATAATGAGATTTGCACGAAGCGGTCATTTGATGATAAATGTCATCGAACTGACCGTTTTTGAATAAGTGGATGAACTGTTTGTTCTCGTGATGCATGTGCATTCCGCCTTTGTGTATGAGTGGTCTTTTATACGAATCTAAAAACATAGATGTTTCGTCATTCATAAAAAATCATAATATAATGGGCGTAAATGAGGAGTGATGTGAATGTCTACGATTCCATACCAGAAAGCGCAAAAAAAGTTGAACTGCTTGCTTCATCAAGTATGTGAAAATGACGAGACGATTTTCATCTCGAAAGAAGGCGGGAAAAATGCTGTTATCATTTCTGAACGAGAATATAATAGCTTGTTAGAAACCATTTACCTGACGAGCAGTGCTAAGAATACCGAACGTCTGTTAGACTCTGTGAATGAACTGGAATCGAATAGTCCTAGAAGTGAGACCACATGAAAACCTCCCGATGATTCGGGAGGTTTTCATGTTACAGCCTGAGTGTGTCACCATCTTTAGGGACGAAGAGCTGATTCGAAAATTGATGCTGTTCTGCGTACTTTCGTAAGTCAGCCCGTGACAAGTTCCAGTGATTCACTGCTTCCATATGGACGGCGATGATGCTGACGTCCGGGGCAGCTTCTGCGACATGAAGCACGTCCACTTCATTCATGACGAGTGAACCACCTTCTAAGAATTGATTGTCTCCCGCATTGACGATAATCACCTCTGGGCGATGTGATTGAATGGTTTCAGCGACACCTTCATACCAGACTGTATCTCCTGCGACGTATAATGTTTTTTCCGTTTCATGTGTAAAGACGACACCGCATACTTCACCAGTCAACGATAAGATGTCGCCTCGACCATGTTCCCCGACCGTTTTGACGAGATGAATACCTTCGAATTTGGTCGATTCAGTCAACACGCGAACGTCTGTGAATCCATCCTGTTGGATGGTGGTTTGGTCTGCTTCATTTTGAACGAAGATCGGAAGCTCTTTTGCAAGTACCTCTTTTGCGACTTCGTCATAGTGGTCGAGATGAAGATGGGTCAAGATGACGGCGTCAATTCCGTGTAGAAGATTTTCAATCGAAATCGGCAATTCAACGAGTGGGTTGTGCTCATCTTGACGTGCCGAGTTTGGGAAAGGTGGATATGTGCCTTTCTTCGCAAGGAACGGATCGATGAGAAACGTCTTTCCAGCGTATTCAAGGCGGAGTGTCGCATTTCGGATCAATTGAATGTTCATAGGTGATTCTCCTTTTTCCATGTAGTATATATGTAGTGTAGAACGTACCCGTTTTGGAAGACATCACTTCATTCAAGTCTTTTTATTGATTGACTTGAATGATGAAAGGAGTTGCCGCATGGACGCAACAGATCAACGTATTATTGAAGCCTTGCAACAAAATAGTCGGATGACGATGAAGGAATTAGGCGAACTCATTCACTTGACGGGGCAAGCGACAGCCACGCGTGTTAAAAAGTTAGAAGACCTAGGGATCATCGAAGGATATACGATTCGAATCAACGAAGAACGAGTTGGTCTACCGATTCATGCGATGATTACAATCTACACGACGAGTACATTTCATGATCCGTACCTGCTCTTTCTTAAAGAGCATCGGCAATTCGTGAGACATAACTACAAGGTGAGCGGGGATGGGTGCTATTTACTCGAGTGTCGCTTCCCGACGAATCAAGAACTGAATGCATTTTTAGATGGACTCAGCAAATACGTGAATTACAAACTATCACTCGTCATTCATCAAAACACCCAGTGAATCGTTGAATTCACTGGGTGTTTGTCGTTTCATGTCTTCGACCGGCACGGATGATAAAGCGATACTCCTCACTCTTGAAATAGGTTTCGGTGAACTCAAAGCGACTGCCATCCATGAGAAACGAATAGAGTTCGACTTTGAGTATCGGTGTTCGATCGCTCACCTCGAGCATTTCAGCAATTTCTTTCGTCGGTAAGACTGGGATAAATTCCTGAACACTATCGGCAATCTTCAGGTTTTTGACATTTTCAATGTAATCGTACTTCGACCGTGTCATTACCTCGTACGTTAAATCCGGAAACAATTGGAGTGGAAGATACGTATCTTCGACAATGAGCGGTTCTCCGTTCGCAAAGCGTAACCGGCGAATATAGTAGACAAGAGCGTCTTCATCAAGTTCGAGTATTTCCCTTATTTTTTCAGTTGGAGGTTGAACGGTGAAAGTAAGTACTTTACTCGTGACGTCCTTTCCTTCCCTTTTCATGTCTTCAGTAAAGCTTTTTAATTCGTACATATTATGTTCAATCTTTTCGGATTGTACATATGTGCCGCTCCCTTGTCGTTTCCAAAGCAAACCTTCTTCTTGAAGTAGTTTGACGGCTTGTCGAACGGTGACTCGACTCGCTTTAAATTCCTCGACGAGTTGTGCTTCTGTCGGAATCGCTTCACCGGGCGCCCAATCGCCGGTCTCGATAAACGTGCGCATCTCCTGAGCAATCCGCTGGTATAGCGGAGATTTGGCTTTCATGTAGATAACCTCCTGATTGTATGCGTTCATTACTCATAGTATACAAAAATAAAACGTTTTTAAAAAGGTGTTGACGGTTCAAATAATATGTATTAGATTTGTATTGTAATCAATTAGATATGTATTGAAAGGGGAACGCACACATGAAAAAACCACAGCGTCTCGTAGTCGTCGGTGGAGGTAGTACGTACACAATCGGCATGATCATGAGTTTGATTGAGGAAAAAGCACACTTCCCACTTCGTTCCATCACGTTTTACGATACAGATGAATTACGTCAAGAACGTGTCGCGAAAGCGAGTGAAGTCATCTTGCGTGAGCATTATCCAGAACTCGAGTCGTTCGAATACACGACGGACAAAGAATATGCTTTTAAGGATAAGGATTTCTTCTTCGTCCAAATTCGGACAGGTGGTTTGGAAATGCGCGAAAAAGATGAGCAGATTCCGCTTCGACATGGCGTGGTGGGACAAGAAACGTGTGGACCGGGCGGAATGTCATACGGGATGCGCTCAATCGGAGATATGATTGAACTCGTCTCTGACATTCGCGCCGGCTCACCGGATGGCTGGATCTTAAACTATACGAACCCTGCTGCGATTGTCGCCGAGGCGCTCAAACGTGCTTACCCGGACGATCAAAAAATATTAAATATTTGCGACATGCCGGCAGCAATCATGGTGAGCTATGCGAAGATTCTCGGTAAAGAGATTTGGGATCTCGTTCCGGAATATTTCGGACTCAACCACTTTGGTTGGTTCACAGGTATCTTCGATAAAGAAGGAAATGAATTGACTGCAGATATCAAACGCGCCATTTTAGAAGACGGTTTCATCCCGGAAGATTCGGAGATTGCGAATGACCCATCTTGGATCAAGACGTTCAAACAAGTAGAGAAGATGCTGACGGATTTCCCAGAGTACTTACCGAACACGTATCTTCAATATTATTTATATCCATCTGACATGGCAGAAAAAGAAGATGTCACGAATACACGGGCGCGGCAAGTAATCAACGGACGTCAAGAACGTGTCTTCTCGATGTGCGATCAGATTATTCAAGATGACTCGCTCGAAAATGTTCACCTTGAGGTCGATATCCACGGCTGCTATATGATTCGGGTCGCTGCTTCGCTAGCCTATAATAGCGGTGATATTTTCATCGTCATGGTGAAAAATGACGGGATCATTTCGAACTTGCCAGACGATGCGATGGTTGAAGTGCCTGCGATGCTTACCAATCGTGGACCGAAACCGTTCGCAGTCGGAAAGATTCCTCGTTTTTACAAAGGAATGATTGAAGGACAGCTTGCTTACGAGCAACTTGTCGTCGACGCATACTTCGAAAACAGTTATGAGAAGGCACTTCAGGCGTTGACACTAAATCGTACAGTCGTCGATGCACCAATAGCTCGTCGAATCTTAGATGATTTGATTGAGGAAAACAGAACGTACTGGCCGGAATTAAAATCGGGCGAAACAGTAGAAATTCGGTAACTAGAGAGGGGAGGCAATCCCCTTTCTCATTGTCCAGATTGATAACGCTTACAAGATGAGGAGTGAATCGAATGAGTCAATGGTTTGGAGTTTTTCAAAAGTTTGGGAAGGCGCTCATGGTACCGGTCGCTTTATTACCGGCTGCCGGAATTTTGCTAGGACTAGGTGCGGCACTCACAGGTCCTTTAGCAGATAGTTGGACTTTTTTACAGAACGGAACGGTAGAAGCGATCAGTGCTGGGATGTTACAAATAGGCCTTAGTATTTTTGCGAACTTACCAATCATTTTTGCAATCGGGGTCGCAGTTGGTTTGTCAGGGGGATCAGGGATTGCCGCACTCGCAGCACTCGTCGGATATGTCATTATGAATACGACAATCTCAATCTCTCTTGGTATCACGGCAGAAATGGCTGCTGAGAGTGGGGAATATGGCATGTTACTTGGTATTCCTTCCCTTGAAACCGGTGTACTCGGAGGGATTGCGGTCGGATTGCTCGCGGTATGGGTTTATAAAAAGTTCCATACATTTAATCCGCCAGAAGTGTTGGGATTCTTTGCAGGTGATCGTTCTGTCGGGATTGTGATGGTCTTCTTCTCAATCTTACTTGGATTTGTCATGATGCTCATCTGGCCGCCAATCCAATCGGCACTCACTTCAATGGCAAACGTCATCGCGAGTGATGCGACCAATCCTGCATACGTAGGGTTATATGGGATGTTAGAGCGGTTATTGATTCCGACAGGATTACACCATATTTGGTATGCTCCGTTCCTGTGGACATCTCTTGGTGGAACAGCAACGGTCGGTGATGCGGTCGTGAACGGTGATCAGTACATTTTCCTCGCTCAAATCGCAGAAGGTGTCGAAGTGACAGCGGGACGCTTCATGTCTGGTAAGTTCCCAATCATTATGTTCGGTTTACTTGGGGCAGCGCTCGCGATGTATCGTCAGGCTGATCCGGACAAACGTCCAGTCGTTCGAGGCTTATTAATCGCAGCAGCCGGTACCGCGTTTCTAACAGGAATCACAGAACCGATTGAATTCACTTTCTTATTTGTGGCACCTGTCTTGTATGTCATCCATAGTGTGTTGACGGGAATTTCCTTTGCGCTCATGTATGCGCTCGATACACATATCGGTTGGGCTGGAGGATCAGGGTTGATTGACTATATTTTAGTGAACGTTTTACCAGGTACACCACGCTGGTGGATGAATATCGTCGTCGGCATTGGTTTCTTCATCGTTTACTATAGTATCTTTACTTTCGCTATCAAGAAGTGGAATTTGGCAACACCAGGGCGTGGCGGACAAGAAGCGAAACTGTTTACGCGTAAAGACTACAATGATAAAAAGTCAGGTCAATCAGCGATTCAAACGACAGCACTTGCGATTGAAGAGGCACTTGGGGGACGAGAGAATATCCTTGATATCGATGCATGCTTCACACGCCTTCGTGTTGAAGTAAGTGACGTTTCTCAAATCAATGAGGATGAACTAAAAGCACTCGGAGCAGCTGGAGTCGTCAAAGTGAAAAATAACATTCAAGCGATTTTTGGAGGTCGCTCTGATTTATACAAAAACGAATTGCTACGCATTCATAAGGAAATGGATGAAGCGAATTGAAATCGGGCTCAACCGCACGGGTTGAGCCTTTTCAGTCTTCATACGTATAGTGCTACAAGACGTTCCGCATGCCCCTTCATCATCTCCCGCAACGCACTCGGCGCCTTGACCTCCACTTCCGCACCAGCTTTCAACAGCTGCCTCGATAAAAACGGCAGTTCTTCCTTAGGGACGTCCCATTCATTCTTTTGTTCGATATCGGGTAATACATCTTCAAGTAAACGACGTCCGAGTGGGGTGAGTTCGAGTTGAACGGTCACACCGATTCGTTCATCACTTGCCTGAAGCAAGGTCACCAAATCCTCGGACTCAAACGGTTCATCTAGCAACTTGACCGCTTCCGCTCGGTCGATTCGATATTGACGAAGCCCCAGTTCAGACAGCCCGAAGACGTACCACTTTAAGTCAAGGAGTGCCATGCCGACCGGTGCGACGGTGAACGTACGTGAGCCTTTCGTTGTTTGATACGTCATCTCGATCTTGTTTCTTTGTTCGACAGCCTGATAGATGTCCTTTGTGAACGGAGCCTTTGGAATCTGTTTGTTCCCGAGCCACAGGATGTTTCGTTCTAAGCGATGAATCTTCGTCTCTAAGTCTTGCGGTAATTCGTTCGCGTACCAGTCGGACAGCGTATGTCGTATATCACCGAATGGCACGTCCGGGATGTGTTCCATCCATTTGAACGTAAGATAAAGGGCGACGGCTTCTTGTTCGCGGAGGTGAAGCGGTGGCAACAGTCGGTTCGGCAACATCTCGTAGCCGCCACCAATCCCAGGCACACTCCAAATCGGATAACCGAGCTCCTCAAGTGACAGCATATCCCGCTGAATCGTTCGAATAGAGGCGCCTGTCTCTTGAGACAGTTCTTCAGCGGTGAAGCGTCGTCCTCGATTGAGCAGTCGAATCAGTTGTAAATGTCGTTTTTTCATATCTATCATTCCCGTCATATTTTGTCGTGTTTATTCGTTAAGCTGAATATATCACGAATCAAGGAGGAAGATACGATGCCGAAAGTAGTGTTGTATATTGCGATGAGTTTAGATGGGAAAATCGCCCGGTTGAACGACCAACTCGATTGGTTGTTCGCCGTGGAGGGAGACGGGGACAACGGCTACGCTGAATTTTTTAAGACCGTTGGTGCCGTTATCATGGGACGAAAGACATATGAGGAAGTACTGAAGTTAGAAGAAGGAGATTATCCGTACAAGGACATCCCGAACTATATTTTGACGCGTCAGCCTGACCGTGAAGCCGAGCATGTCACGTTCACGGATGAACCAATCGAAGAACTGATTCATCGGTTGAAAGGAGAAGTCGATCAAGACATCTGGCTCATCGGTGGGGGTGAAGTCATCAAAGCAGCGATGGAATATGACTTGATTGACCGGTATGAGATTGCGATTGCCCCAGTCGTGTTAGGTGAGGGGATCCCACTCTTCCCAGAAGGCACAAAAGAGACGAAACTTCGACTGACGAGTCAGCACGCATCCGGTCAATTTGTGATGGTGACATATGAACGATAAGTGAGGATCGAGTCCAGAAAGGGCTCGATTTTTTGTGAAAAAAGGAAAAATATTCATGTTGTAGAAAGTTTTACACTTCGATACGTTAGCTAATGATGGAAATTGGATATATGTAGAGAGTGGAAGTAACATGACAAATGTGAAGGAGTACAACTAATGTTCATGAGTCTAATCGCCAATTCGTGCATTTCGTTTACTGGCATCTATTTCATCTCGAAGATCATGAACTATCATACGAGACATGTACACATCCAGAAACTTCTCATCGGTGTGTTATCAGGCTGTTTCGGGATTTTTCTAATCACGCAAAGCATTCAATTTGAGAATACCGTAAAAATTGATTTTCGGTTTCTCGTTCTCCTTTTACTCGGATTTTACCGTTTGGTCTCACCGTTATTCATCGCAGCCACCATTATGTCGATTCACCGATTCAGCTACGGCATCGATTTTTACTCGATTGTGGCATGCGTTGCCCTCTTTACGATGGTAATTGGCACGATTCTGACATACCGGATTATTTGGCTACAGAAACGACTTTTCCAATTTGGTCTTACGTTGAACGTATGGACGTGTTTGGTCGCAGCCATGGGGATTCTTGTCGGGGGAGGCTTTACAGAAAATGCTGTAGATGTCGCGTTGTTGGTTACGATGATCAGCTTCCCGATCGGATTGTTGATCACCATGTTGAATATTGACCTGTACCTCATCCATCACCGCGTGAGAGAGTATAAAATCTCGGCGGAGACTGACCATTTGACGGGTCTCGCCAATCGTCGGGCATGGGAGATGCAGATGAAAAAGTTCAAAGGACAGTATGCGACATGTAATGTCTTGATTTTAGATATCGATCACTTCAAACAAATCAACGATCAATATGGCCACGCGAACGGGGATGAGGTGTTAAAGCAGTTTGCGGAACTGTTGCACCGAGAGACGCGAGACCAAGACATTAAAGCGCGGATCGGGGGAGAAGAGTTCGGCATTTTGATTCCGATGCTCTCTCAGACCGAGGTGGTCAACGTGGCGGAGCGGATTCGGAGCAGCATCTCCAAGCATGAATTCAAGCTACTCGATGGCGAACGGATTCATCTATCCGTTTCGATTGGGATTGCGAACGGCAAGAGCGAGCACCTTCGTGAGATGATTCGCCTGGCAGATGAATGCTTGTATGAGGCGAAAAATAGTGGCAGAAACCGTACACACGTGACAGAGAGTGTCGTCGGATAGACAAGGCGCATCGGAATCCCGATGCGCTTTTTCATGTGAAAAAACTGTAGACCACGAGATGGCCTACAGTCATGGTATTGTGCTTTCGCTAGCGTGTGGTTCCCAAGCATCTGAAAAGTTATGGGGCGGATGAACGCCTTCGAGCGTCCGAAATTCGTAGTCCCGCTCTTTCGCATAGCGGATGATTGTATCGAGTGCTTCCGGTGTCATCGAATGATCGTGCGCCAAAATGATGGAAGCGATATTCGCAGCACGATTCGCCTCGAGTCGATTGAACACGCGCTGCTCGACCCGGGCATTGTCTTTCTTATACACGTGATCGAGACTGCCGACATTCCAGTCCCAAATCTCAAACCCGGCATCGGTCATCACTTGCCAATGCGCAGGCGTCATACCTTCATCACTCCCGTAAATCGTCCGGGCCATATTCGTATGGATGCCGGTCACCTCGTAAACGAGACGTTGTACGTCTTTCATTTGACGGACGGCCGTCATCGGTGATGCATAAAACTCTTCACGTTTGTGAGTCATCCCGTGTAAAGCAATCAGATGACCCTCATCGACGATGCGGTGAAGCAGATGCTCATTCCCTTCGATATTCTTCCCGAGGATGAAGAAAGTGGCTTTTACCTGATGCTTCTTCAACACGTCGAGCAGTTTTCCGGTTTTCCAGTTCGGCCCATCATCAAGCGTCAGATAGATGAGGCTCGGGTCGTTATAGGCTTTCGGTTCCGGGATCGCCGCCTGTGACAACGTACCAATCAACAAAAAAATAGACATGAGTAATAGAACGCGTTTCTTCATTCTGACAATAGCTCCCTCGAGTCAAAAAACAAGCGACATATGACACATACCTTATCACATATCCGAGACATCGAGACGATAAATTTGTTCGTCGAGTTCTGTCGTGAGATAGGTGAAGTTCAATTTCTTCAATAGCGCGATCGACGCTTCGTTCGTCTCAAGGACGCCGGCTTTGAACGCTTCTGCTCCTTGGTCGGCCAAGTGACGAATCAATCCCGACATCACCTCGAATGCATAACCTTGGCGAGCACGAGTTGGCGTGATGGTATAGCCGATCCAATACGTCGTACCTTCTTGGTGGATATACACGTCCCCAATCAACTCATCCGTCGCTTGGTCGATGATGGCGAGTTGCATGCCGTGTTGAAGCGATTGTTCGCCGAGTAGAGCGTTCTCGTATTCCGTATAGCTAAGACCTTTAAACGATTGATGCTTCATCCAGTCCAAGTCGTTCCGATAGGTCATGAACGACTCGATGTCTTGTCGTTCGAAAGGGCGGATGAGGCAACGTGGTGTCGTGAGCGTGATCATCATATCGCTCAAACGACTTTCTTTTCTTTTTTGAATAGACCGACCAACAGAAGCGCAAGACCACTAAAGAAGATTGCAGGGAAAATAAACCACATAATCAATCCGGCCCAACCGTTCTGCATACTGATGGCGTAGGAGAGTCCGATTGAAAAGGCTAGTGCTGGTGAAATGGGGATCATGAGCGCAACACCCCATATTTTAAATTTTGTATTTCGTGCTTCGCCCGTACTGAACCAATACGCCACGAATGCGCCTAAACTTGCAATGAGATATCCGATTGCGATCGCCATTTGACCAATCCCTTCTCTAATGTTGACAGTTCAACCTCGCACTTACTTTCCATGTATGAAACGAAATCTCCTGTCATGATTCAAAAAACCGAGCCCTCGAAGGACTCGGTTTGATGTCACACATGCTTCCGCTGAAACGCCGAAATGGCTTCATATTCTTCCGATAGGTGACGTGACAGGCGAATGTAGATCGGCAAGAGCTCGCGATACACGTTCGTCGCTTCCATGTTCGGTGTATGCTCGTGGGTCACTTGCGGAACTTCTTGGAATTCCTCGATGTCCCCGAATGCATATTCTCCGAGCATGATTGCCCCGAGGCAAGAACTCTCGTGACTTTCCGGCACGACGACCGGTGTATCGAAGATGTCTGCCATCATTTGGCGCCAGAGGCTCGACTGGGCGAACCCGCCCGTCGCATGGATGCGGTTCGGTGCGCCTGTCAACTCGTCGAGTGCGAGCATGACTGTATAGAGGTTAAAGATGACACCTTCCAATACGGCGCGGATGAAGTGCTCGCGCTTGTGGTGGATGCTGAGCCCGAAGAAGGAACCGCGGGCGTTCGAATCCCAGAGTGGGGCGCGTTCGCCCATCAAATACGGATGGAACAACAGACCGTCCGCTCCTGGTTTGACCGTCTCGGCGATTCGCGTCAACACGTCGTATGCGTCGATGCCGAGCCGTTTCGCCGTCTCGACCTCACTTGCTGCGAACTCGTCACGGAGCCAACGAAGGATGATGCCGCCGTTATTGACCGGTCCACCGATCACCCAATGCTTGTCCGTCAGCGCGTAACAGAAGATGCGACCTTTCGGATCTTCGACGGGTTCTGAGACGACCGTCCGGATGGCGCCACTTGTACCGATTGTCACGGCGACGACGCCTTGTTCGAAGGCACCGACCCCGAGGTTCGAGAGCACGCCGTCGCTTGCCCCGATGACGAGCGGGAAGTCCCAGCCGAGCGTCTCGGTCACGTCTGGTGTCACATGTAAAATTTCTGTCGTCGGCACGAGTTCAGATAAACGATCTGGTGTCACACCGGCAACCTCAAGTGCTTCTGTGTCCCAATCCTGTTGTTTCAAATTGAACAGTCCCGTTGCCGAGGCGATGGAGTGGTCGACGACGAAGCGACCCGTCAAACGGTAAAAGACATACTCTTTGATGGAGACGAACTTGGCTGTTTGTTCAAAGACGTCAGGATGTTCCGCCTTTAACCAGCGCAGCTTCGACAGCGGTGCCATCGGATGAACCGGGGTACCGGTGCGCATATGGAGGGCGCTCGCATCAAAGTCGCGTTTGATTTCTTGCGTATATGGATTTGCCCGACTGTCGGCCCACGTGATGCTGTTCGTGAGCGGACGTCCTGATGCATCGAGTGCAATCAGGCTGTGCATCGCCGAACTGAACGATGCGAAGCGAATCGGACCGTCCGCTTTGGCGCGGACCGCCGAGACGGCTTCAAGCACGGCCCCATAGATGACGACCGGGTCTTGCTCGGCCGTCTCCGTATCGGGCGTGAGAAGCGGATACAACACGTTATGTACCGCCAGTTGTTGATGACCGTTGAACAGGACGGCTTTCGTACTCGTCGTCCCGATATCGACCCCAATCGTAAACACACAATCACTTCCTAACTTAGATAATGAACAGGCTAATCAAGAACACGACGGCAAAGCCGGTGAGTCCGATAATCGTTTCCATGATCGTCCATGACTTGAGCGTGTCTTTCACGTCGAGACCGAAGTAACGGTTGACGAGCCAGAAGCCTGAGTCGTTGACGTGCGAGAGGACTGTCGCTCCTGAGGCGATGGCGATGACGATCAAACCGAGCGCCGCGCCCGTGATGTTTTGGATTTCGAGTAGCGGTGTGATGAGTCCTGCTGCTGTGACCATCGAGACCGTTGCTGACCCTTGGGCCACACGGACGACCGTCGCAATCAAGAAGGCGAGGACGATTGCCGGAAGTGGTGAACCGGCCATCATTTCACCGAGCACGTCACCGACACCTGAGTCGATGAGGACTTGTTTGAACACACCACCGGCACCAGTGACGAGGATGATGATCCCGGCTGGTTCGAGTGCTTTCGTTGCGATTTCTTGTACTTCGTCACGTGAATACCCACGGCGTGTACCGAGGAAGACGAACGTGAGAAGCGTCGCGATCGTCAAGGCGACGAACGGGTGTCCGAGAAACGTTAAGAAGTCACGGACGGCGTTGCCTTCATCCAAGAGTACCGCAGAGAGCGTGTTCGCCAAAATCAACACGAGCGGGATCAAGATGAGCGACAAGATCATTTTGAAGCTCGGTAATTCTTTCGATGTATCGATTTCTTTGAACTCCATGTAATCCGGAATCGTCACATGAATCTTCTTAGCAATATACTTCCCAAAAACGGGGCCGGCTAAAATCATCGCTGGAATCCCGGCAAGGACACCGAACAAGATGACCCAACCGAGGTCGGCACCGATCAAGTTTGCAACGGCGATTGGACCAGGTGTCGGCGGGATGAAGCTATGTGTGACCGCGAGACCTGCAAGGAGCGGAATTCCATAGTAGAGAAGCGAACGTCCCGTCTTTTTGGCGAGACCGTATACGATTGGGACGAGAATGATAAAACCGACATCGAAGAAGACCGGAACGGCGACGATGAACCCGGTAATCCCGAGTGCCCATTGTGCCTTGTCTTCCCCGAACTTACTGACGAGCGTCTGGGCGAGGCGTTCCGCGCCACCTGACACTTCAAGCATCTTCCCGAACATCGCACCGAGACCAACGACGACAGCGACGAAGCCGAGCGTTCCGCCCATTCCGTTCTGGATGGAGGCGATGACGTCCCCGAGCGGCATGCCGGCCGCGACCCCGACGATTAAACTGACAAGTAACAACGAAACGAATGCGTGAAGCTTTGTGCGAATGACTAAAAATAAGAGCAAGAAGATCCCGGCTAAGGCGATCAAAATAAGTGTTGAGCCAGACATTGAGTATTCCCCCTAAATTCCAAATATGTAACCGTTTACAGTTCCTGACAAAGGAAAAGGCCATTTCCCCGTGACCTTTTCCGCATTTCTTACTTCTTGACGACCGCGTGACCACCGAACTCGTTGCGGAGCGCGGCGACGACTTTACCTGAGAACGTGTCGTCTTCAAGTGAGCGATAGCGCATCATGAGCGACAAGGCGATGACCGGTGCGGCTGCTTGAAGGTCGAGCGCCGTCTCGATCGTCCATTTTCCTTCACCAGACGAATGCATGACCCCACGGATCTCATCGAGCTTCGCATCTTTCTTGAAGGCGTTCTCTGTGAGTTCCATGAGCCAAGAGCGGACGACCGACCCGTGATTCCAGACGCGTGCGACTTGTTCGTAGTCGTAATCGAATGGGCTTTTCTCGAGAATATCGAACCCTTCGGCGATGGCCTGCATCATCCCGTACTCGATCCCGTTATGAATCATCTTCAAGAAGTGACCGCTTCCGGCAGGACCTGTATACAGGTAGCCGTTCTCGACAGACAAGTCTTTGAAGATCGGTTCGATTGTCGGCCATGCGTCCGCGTCACCCCCGACCATCGTACAGGCACCGTTCCGGGCCCCGTCTGTGCCACCGCTCGTTCCGCAGTCAAAGAACTTGATGTCCTTCTCGGCGAACTGTTCGGCGCGTGCGACCGACAGTTTGTAGTTCGAGTTCCCCCCGTCGATCACGATGTCGCCCGGTTCGAGTCGCTCATATAGCTCCGCAAGCACCGCTTCCGTGACGTCTCCGGCAGGGACCATCGCCCAGATGACGCGTGGCGTCGACAGCTTGTTCACGACATCCTCAAGCGTCGGCACAATTGTGAACGCGTTTGATGTGACGTCCCCGACGTCTGTCCCGACGACCGTGTGACCGTGATCGCTCAAGTTGAGTGCCAAGTTGTACCCCATTTTTCCTAAACCAATCAAACCAATTTCCATATCGTCACCCCTGAAAAAGAATTTTTTTCCGTCTCTAGATTCATCATATCAAAATAAATTCGATTTACAAGTCAGATCGCGGAATTTTTTTCTTTTTAAAACGAAATAAATATTAAAAACCTATTTCCATGGTGTTCAAAATTAAGTGCTTCAGTAATTCATATCATTATAAGATGAAAATGGATGGTAATTTATTGAAACGAGGGGAAACTATGAAGAGAATAGCACTTTTGTTATTGGGGCTAGCGCTTTGCTTCACCGGGATTGCTCCTGCGCATGCGGCAATTACCGCTCCGACAATCAGTAAATTGAGTGAGCGGATTGTTGGGGAAGGGATTTTTAAAGGAGACAAATTATATAGTTTAGTAGATGATTATTACAGTGAATTGGTATTATACGATGTCAAGACAGGTGTATCATTGAGACGGTTTGATGAGAGTTATGGTGGTACATATATTGCTGTAAGCGATGATGAAAAGTACGTCGCACTTGGAAAAGATCGATCGGTGAACATATACGATTCGTTTGGGGAAGTAACGACAACGATTAAGACGGTGACCTATGGTGCGGGTCAGATGGAAATGAAATGGTTTAACGGTGGGGCATTCGTACCGGGCACATCTGTTTTGATTTTGTCGGGTGATGGAAAGTTAGCTGCCTATGATGTTGTGACGAATCAAGTCAAATGGATGCGTGGCGCAGAATCTGGGACTGTCATGACTTCTGAGACATATGTACTCGTTGAAGATGAAAAGCACGGGCGTCTCTATACGCACACTGGAGAGTTTGTTCAAGAATGGTTAAACGTCAATGATATGTCGATTAGTCGAGATGATCGATTGATAGTCGCGACGAGTCAGTCTGTATCGAGTTATGAGGCAGGGCGCTATACTGAACCGAAATATAAATCTAATGAAACAGCTTCACGAGTAAAAATTGAATCGAGCGGTCAATTCGTGGTAATTGATAACGCAGTCTATTCATTTGATTTGAAAAAAATTCATTTGAACCACTATTTGAACGAACGTTCTGTTTCGTTATCACCAAACGGGAAATACATGACGGTGAGCAATTGGTATGATACGGAAGTATACGCTACAAACGGATTCGGTGAACGACCTATCTCTGCCTACATTCCGACTGCTTATCAAAAGCTGACAGCCGGTACTTCTTATAACGCATCTCTTTCTGTGAAAACGGCTTCTGGAAAAACAGTCAGTGTAAAAGATGGTGTGGTCTGGACGACGAATAGTCCTCAAACTGCTTATATCAGTGGTGGGAAAATCATTGCGAAGAGTAAAGGTACTGTCACGTTAAAAGCAACGTATGAAGGATTTACGGCACAACGAACGATTACTGTACTTCCGGACCCACGTCCTTCTGATCACAGCTGGTTACTCTCACAAAAGAAACAAATGATTCGAGGGACATTTTTAGATAGTCCTCATAAATTATATGGAGATTATGCAAAAGTAAAAGGTCCGGTTGGGACGTTTGAAAGTGACTATGATTTTATGTACAAAGGTCGTCATCAGGGGAACTTCATGTATACGTCTACATCGAAACCTCAAAAAATTAATATCATTACGATGTCACCCGCTCTTCAAAAACGAGATATCACAAAGTATGAATTCCAAAAAGCATTTGGAAAACCTCGCGACACATATCAAAACTATTGGGAAACATTCACGTTCACAAGAGCAGGGAAGACGCTGAAAGAATATTATATTCAGGAAGTGGCAGAATACAAGATCAACAACAAGCTTCCGATGTACGTATTTTATGACTCCAATTATCGTGTACGTTACATCTCACTCTATTCGAAATAACTAATAAAAAGCCAGTTCTGTTTAGGAGACAGAGCTGGCTTTTCGTTTTATATAAAGTTCAACTCGATGATGCTTTCTTATATTGCTGGAAGAAGACTTCGATCTCTTCCGCCGGCAACGGACGATTGTAGAAATACCCTTGCGCCTGGTTACACGATTCGGCTTTTAGGAAAGCGACTTGATTCTCCGTCTCGACGCCTTCTGCGATGACATTCAAATCGAGCTCGTGCGCCATGCGGATGATTGTTTTGACGAGGGCCGCATCCTTCTCGTCGCTCTCGATGTTCTTCGTGAAGTGCTGGTCAATCTTCAGCGTATCGATTGGGAACAGCTTCAAGTAACTGAGTGATGAATACCCGGTCCCGAAGTCGTCAATCGAGAGATGGACGCCGAGGGCGACGAGCTCGTGCATCGTCTCGATGGCACGGTCCGCACTTTGGATGACGCTCTCGGTCAACTCGAGCTCTAAATACTGCGCGTCGAGACCTGATGCGTCGAGTGCGCGGCTGACGACTTCTGGCAAGTCTTTTTGGGCGAACTGAATGGCCGAGATGTTGACGGCGACCCGAAACGGAGGGATGCCGGCATCTTGCCACGCCTTGTTTTGGCGACACGCCTCATTTAAGACGAACTCACCGAGGCGGTGGATGCTTCCCGTCTCTTCGGCGATCGGAATGAACTCGCCAGGCGAAATCATCCCGAGTTCTGGATGATTCCAGCGAACGAGTGCTTCCATCCCGATGACCATCTCTGTCTCTAACTGAATTTGCGGTTGATAGTGCACGGTGAACTCACCACGACCGATACCTTTTCGGAGTGCCATCGACAAGTTCGAGCGACGGGACACCGATTCGTTCAGTTCGTTCGTGAAGAACTGATAGCCGTTCTTCCCGTCAGCCTTCGCCCGATACATGGCGATGTCGGCATTTTTGATTAAATCTTCTGCCGTATCCCCGTCGGACGGGTGAAGACTGATCCCGATTGAGGCACCGGTGAACACTTCCTCGTTCTCGAGTTCGAACGGGGGATGGAGGATGTTGATGAGTTCCTGCGCACGATGGGCCGCGAGGTTACTTTTCGTATGCGGCGACAAGATGATGAACTCATCTCCACCGAGACGGGCGAGCGTGTCCGACTTTTGTATCGTCGACTGGATCCGGGTCGTCACTTGCTTCAAGAATTGGTCGCCGATCGAGTGGCCGAAGCGGTCATTGATGACTTTGAAGTTGTCGAGGTCGATATAGTACAAGGCGAACGGTTCTTGCTGGGACTGACCGAGTAGCGCATCGAGGCGGTCGCTGAATAGACGGCGGTTCGGGAGACCGGTGAGCGGGTCCAAATAGACGAGGTCGTTGATTTGCGCCTCGATTCGTTTCCGTTCACTGATGTCACGGATGATGCTACTGAAGAAGATCCCCTTATCCGTCTTCCATGTACCAAGTGACATCTCAATCGGGACTTCGACACCGTCTTTTCGTAAGCCGATCAGTTCGACCGTTTGACCGATGACGCGTTTTTCACCGGTCGTCTCGTAACGCTTCATCCCACGCTCATGGGCATCTCGGAAGCGTTCCGGGATGATGGCGACAATCGATTGCCCGACCATCTCCTCCTGCGTATATCCGAACAGGTCGGTTGCTCCTTGATTCCATTGGAGGATGACACGGGTATGATCGGCGACGATGATGGCATCAGACGCCGATTCGATGATGGATTCAAATTTCAATTCGAGTTCCTCAGACTGTGCCTCGAGCTGTGAGGCCGTCTTGAGTGAGATGTACATGATGATGAATAAGGTCATGACACTTGCGGCGATGACGTAGGCGAGAAGGGTACTATCGACCGCATAACCGCTCAGTGGTTGCGTGGCACTATCTGTCGGGGTGAACTGAGCAGCGCCCATCCCAACGTAGTGCATACCGGAGACAGCCACACCGATCAAGACGGAACTGGCGAGACGACGCCAATGAAACCGTGAGACGTTCGGGATATAGAAGAGGATGTACAAGCCGACGAGCGATGCGACGAATGCGACAATCGCAGACGCAGTCCACATGACCGGGTCATAGGTGAGAATGGCGTTCATCTGCATCGCTTCCATGCCGATGTAGTGCATCGAAACGACCCCAACACTGATTAGGAAGGCACAAAAGACGAGTTGCATCGGTCGTGTCTTCGGATGGCTGATCATCCAGAAGGCGAGACCGGACGCAACAACGGCTGGAACGATTGATAATAAGACAATGCCAAGGTGATACGTCACGTCGTCGTGCAGGTGAAACGCCAACATACCGATGAAGTGCATCGCCCAAATTCCAAGTCCGAGACTGAAAGCACCGGCGACGACCCACCTGAATCGCGAAGCGTTCTTGGCATATTTCAAACGACTGCTAATATCGAGGGCGACACCTGCAGCGAAGATCGCGACGGCGATGGAAAGAATGACGAGCGGTAAGTTGTAGGAGCTACTGAGGTGATGTTCGATACGAAACAGTCCTTTCGATTTCAAATGGTACAAAGAGTGAAACAATTAAAAAGTGCTTCATTAGAGTAGCATATTCAAGAATCCGGCTGCTTGCCTGCTTTTGTAAGGTGGGTCAATCTTTTTGAGTCAATCACACATTGCGGAATTTTTTTCGAAACGGTATCGTTAGATGAAGAAGAGAAAGGGTGATTCTTGATGGAAACGATGAACGGGACGGCCCGCATCCGTGGTGCCTATTCGACACTGAGCAAAAAAGAGCAACGCATTGCCGACTATATCTTGAAACAACCTGAGCAAATCATTCATCATACGATCAATCAAGTGGCAGACGACCTCGACGTCGCCGAATCGACGGTATTCCGTTTTTGTCAGCGCGTCGGCTTCAAAGGCTATCAGGCGCTCAAGATCGCACTCGCCTCGGATGTCGTCGCACCGCTCCAAGACATCCATGAAGACATCGCAGAGACAGACAGTGTGCTCGAGATTGCAGAGAAAATTTTTTCGACGAACGGGAAGACGATCGAGTCGACGCGTCAGATTTTAGAAGGGGACTCCTTGGAGAAAACCGTTGAATTGTTCCTCGGGGCACGCCGTATCGAATTTTTCGGGAGCGGTGGGTCAGCGGTCGTCGCGTTAGACGCGTACCACAAGTTCGTCCGAAGCGGGCTACAAGTGAGCGCCATCCTCGAGTCACACATGCAACTCATGTCGGCCTCACAATTGACGACAGCGGACGTCGCCGTCGTCATCTCGCACTCAGGTGCTTCGAAAGAGACGCTCGATATTGCAAAGTTATTAAAAGAGAAGGGGGTTCCGACGATTGCCATCACGAACTACGCGAAGTCACCTCTCTCGAAGATTGCAGACGTGTCGCTCTATACGGTGTCCCAAGAGACGGCGTTTCGTTCAGAGGCGCTCGCTTCCCGAATCGCGGAACTCAGCTTGATCGATGCCTTGTTTACAGCTGTCATGATGCGACGTGGGGACGCGGCACGTGCGTCTCTCCAACAGATGCGTGAGGCGATTTCAATGCGCCGAATCTAAAGAAAACAGGGTTAACTTCTACAAAAAGGTGGAAATTATAAACTCTGAGGGCAAAGCGAGGCTTAGAGAGAGAAGGTGGACCGATGAACCATATTGATTTTTTGTCTTCTGACCATTACAACGAGTTCAAACGGTTAGCACAACGACTCACCGATCCTGGCAGTACTAGTCGCGAATACTATGCCGCGCTATATGTACTTGCGGGTCATTCGCATATCCGAGAATGCTTGCTTCCTTATATAGACCTCGAAGCAGGGAAGATTCGAACCTCTACAATCATCGATGATAATACGTTCGATAAACGAGAGTTTGTGCTCGCCAAACTCGTCATTCACTTGTATAACTCAAAAGAATGGGTCCTTCCGACCGAATTGATTGCCTTGCCGGAAGAGGACTATAAACTAGCGATGCAGGCGATCACGCTTTGCCGAAATGAACAATTTGACGGGGTCACGATCCCGAGCGACTGATGACATCCTGTTCCGTTTGCGACAGGGTGTTTTTGTCTAGTGAAAAAGGAGGGAAGACCGTGTCACTCAATACATCGATGTTGACCATCTTGCTTGTGCTCTTATTGATGATGATGACAGCTCCACCGCTACTTCTGTTTTACTTGTGGCGACGTGACCGAAACCAACGTGAACACTCCGTCCTCCGCAACTTCCCGATTCTCGGAAAACTGCGTTATATGTTCGAGAAGATGGGACCGGAGCTTCGGCAATATTTGTTCTTGAATGATAATGAGGCAAAACCGTTTTCGCAGAACGAGTACGAGGCGGCTGTCATTGCCGGGAAATATAAGTCGCGCATCATCGGGTTCGGTTCGGAGCGAGACTTTGAAACGGGTGGGTTCTATCTTCAAAACGCCCTTTATCCGACAAATCGGAACGAACTACGGATCGACAATTCAACGAAGGTGTCGACGTGGGTGTATGAATTAGATGAGGATAACCTCTTCACCCGAAAAGAGCACCTCGTCGAACGAGACATCTCGCCGTACTTATTAACAGAAGAGGATACCATCATCATCGGGAAAGAGACGTGTCGGGAGCCGTTCTACGTCCGCGGGCTCGTCGGGCAGTCGGCGATGAGCTTCGGTTCGCTCGGCGACAAGGCAATCACGGCCCTTTCCATCGGACTCGGTCGTGCGGGCGGGACATGGATGAACACGGGAGAAGGTGGTCTTTCGGACTATCATTTGAAAGGGAATGTCGATATCATCTGTCAAATCGGTCCGGCGTTGTTTGGTGTCCGGGATGAAGACGGGGCGTTTTCGGTGGAAGCGTTCAAACAGAAGAGCGCGCTCCCGCAAGTGAAGGCGTTCGAGCTGAAACTCGCACAAGGGGCGAAGACGCGTGGGGGACATATCGACGGCTCGAAAGTGACCGAGGAGATCGCCCGCATCCGCCATGTACGTGTCGGTGAGACGATTGACAGTCCGAACCGGTTCTCCGAGTTTCAGACGCATGGGGAGTTGTTGGCCTTTATCGAGAAGTTGCGTGAGATTGGTGGGAAGCCGGTCGGCATCAAGCTCGTCGTCGGCAACCTACAGGACATGGAATCGCTCGTCCTTGAGATGGCGACGTCTCAAATCGTGCCGGACTTCATCACGATTGACGGGAGTGAAGGCGGGACGGGGGCGACGTATCAGGAACTCGCGGATACGGTCGGGTTGCCATTGAAGGCGGCGCTCCCATACGTCCATCGCCTCTTGATCGAGCATGGTCTTCGCGACCGCATCAAACTGTTCGCCTCGGGGAAACTCATCACGGCGGACAAGTTGGCGATTGCCCTCGCACTCGGTGCCGACCTCGTCAACATCGCCCGCGGGCTCATGTTCAACGTCGGCTGCATCCAGGCGCAGGTGTGCCATACGAACCGATGCCCCGTCGGTGTCGCGACGACCGACCCGAAACTGCAGCGTGCCCTCGTCGTCGACGAGAAGAGTTTTCGGGTGACGAACTATATCATCTCGCTCCGGGAAGGTCTGTACAATATGACAGCCGCAGCAGGGGTCCGTTCACCGACTGAACTATCAGAAAAACATGTGATCTATCAAGAGCCGGACGGTCACATCCGCTTGATGCATGATTAATAACCGTTGAATCAAAGGATTTCATCAAAACATCCTACGAATTTGCCGATAAAGAAGGCAAACTCGTAGGATGTTTTTTAAAGTATTTTCGTTGTAGAAACTACCAGATACTTGTACAATCATGTAAATGAAAGTCAGAATTTATTATAATCTAAAGTAGCATTTGAATGGAAATGGATAAACCCATTCTTTTCTGCATATGCCGCACTCTTCGGACGTTGTTTTGAAGATACCGTCAACGCCTTGATGCCATATCGCGCATCGAGGTCACGTAGTTCTTGAATCCGGTCTTTTGACCATTGGTCTTTCGAAATAGTCGTATAGTTGAAGCTTTCCCACATGACACCATCCACATACGGATACGTATACGTCTTCAGTGTCGCAAATCCCCAGTTTTGAATGAGAGAAAGGGTAGGGTGGTTGGCCTTGATCGTCTTCATGAACTGACTCATCCCGTCGCGCTGTGCTTTCAAGATGGTCGGTTGTTCTGAATGTTCGTTGTCGATGTTTCCGACAGTATCTAAGAACGCCCCGTCTAATCCTTTGGCGACGATTTGTTTCTCCACTTCACGCGTCAATAGCTCACGATAGTGCGTCGACGTCATGTCGACCAAATAAGAATCCCACTCCGCATAATGGACACGTTGTCCGTTACGGTGGAAGAAGTCCGACTCGTTCATCTGCTTGATGAAGTCGACGTTCCAATTGTCAGCTTCCATCGTATTGATGTAGCCGTACACTTTCGTACCAAATTTTTGTAACTCTTTGATTTGAGCTGCAGTATAATAAACAGGCTCGATGATAACGAGGTCATATTGTTGCATCTTTTTGATCTTGCTCTTACTCGGCATATCGTAATAAATCTTGTACGACTCGACGTTTGCGAGCGGGTTGCTCGCTTTGGCGACCGCTTGGTGTGGCGTCCATAATGCGAATCCGACAACGAATGCACAACAGAGGCTGACGATACGTTTGGCTGAGAAAATACCCATGAAAAAACCCTCCTGATAGTTATCAGAGAGCGGCTGCGGCTATTGCAGACTGGCGATCGGTATCTATGAAGATCGACGACCCATGTCTTTGCGCCCTTACTTTTCAGTAAGTTTGCCCGTCTCGATATGAAATTTTTGGTCGAACAATCCATCGAATGTCCTACTACTTAATAAAATACCACGTAAAGGAATGAGTGACACTATGATTTATACCCAACATCGCACATCAATCAAATGGATTGAAATGATTGTGACTATTTTACTTATCGGCATTTTGGACTATACGTTTAGTCTTTCTTTGTCAGAATGGGCGATTGACCCGTTAATTTTTTATATCCTTCTCTTCTCGCTTCGCTATGGCTTACTCGGGGCGTTCGTCAGCTTCGCATTGACGAGTCTCTATCATTTCTCTTTCCTCTTGATGGAAGGGACGGATTTGCTCTTATTCCTTTACGATACGAACGAACTCGCGTGGATTTTGCTTCACTTCTTCGTCGCCTTGAGCGCCGGCGTCTTCAGCACGTCTTACCGTGAGCGCTACCAGTCACTCCATATCCGTCAGGAAGAGGTGGTCGACGAGAACGAACAGTTGAAGCAGACGGTGCAGCAACTCCAAGAATCACAAGGAGAGATGCGGAAGCGGGTGCTCGATTCGACGTATACGCTCTCAAGAATCTATGAGGTCGGTCTTCAACTCGACCAGGACGCGACAGACTTGGTGCGTGACCATTTGATCGGGACGTTTACACGCGTGTTCCGGGCACGGCAGCTCGCCCTCTATCACGTCGATACGTCTCGCCGGACGCTTCGCCTTCACGTCCGTTCGGGGGATGTCGAGCGTTTGCCACAGACGCTCTTCATCGATTCGGAGCAAGGCATCTTCGCACGAATGTTCCAGTCTCAAAAACCGACGATTCGATTGGCCGATGAACTCGAGGGCCCCCTTCTCGTCGCCCCGATCTGTTATGAAGGAACGGTGAAAGAAGTGTTGATTGTCCATGAGATCGACATTCTTCGGTTGCGCAGTCACGAGATGAACATGATGAAGCTCGTCCTCGACTGGGCTGGCACACGGATCGAGAAAGCGGATGCGCTCGAGTGGATGCTCGTCAGCGATCAGCTCGTCGACGGGACGCGCATGTTCCGCATGGACGCATTCGAACAAAAAGTCGCGCAGCAAGTGTTGCGCCATGAACAATATGGCCAACCGTATAGCACGGTCACGATCCCGGTCGAAGGCGTCGACTTGTCATTGATTGAAATCGAGCTCATCCTCCGTCAATCGATGCGGGAGATCGACGTCATCGGATATGACGAAGAGGAGCGTGTCCTTCACTTCCTTCTCCCGGGCACACCGATCGAGTCGGCTGAACGATTCAAGGAGCGAATCGAGCATGTGTTCTATGTGAAAGGTGGGAAACGCCTATGACCGGATGGATGATTCTCTTGTTCTTTCTCCTTCATGCCGTGATTTTATTCGTCATCTACCGACTCATCGTCCGTCCGAGAGTGGATGCGGCCGAGAAGGGCGTCTGGCTCTCCATTTTTCTCGTCAGTGCCGTCGTCCCAATCATCGGAGAACTGTTCGGTTTGATCGCATACGGGGTTGCCCGTCGTTTTGCTTCATCGAAGACGCTTCTCGATTATGACGAATACATCAACTTCGACACGGTCAACTTGGAGCGTTTGCAGCAACAGGCAAAAGAAGATTTAGACCTCGTCCCATTGGCGGAAGCCTTGCAGATGGACGGGAAGAAGCGGAAACAGTCAATCACGCAACTCATGTCGACACCGCTTATGAACACAGAAGAATACTTACATTTAGGTCTCGAGCATGAAGATACGGAAACCGTCCACTATGCGGCGACCGTCCGGAACACGCTGTTCGACCGATACGATTTGACGCTCAAGCAGCGGATCGCGCAAGTGAACCCGGAACGACCGGAGACGATTTATCCCGTCATCGAGACGGGCGTCTCGTTTCTAGAGAGTGGTCTCTTGGACGAGGATATGAAAGCCCGCATCCAGCAACGGACGATGTTTCATCTTGAACAACTAGGAGAACACGATGCGACAGACGAGACCTATTTGCGCACGAAAGCCCGTCTATCGTTCCAAGCAGGTGACGTCGAGACGGGGGAACGGTTGGCGGAGGCACTCACGTTGTATCATCCGGAAGTGCCGGATGGTTATATCTTATTGATTGAACATCATATGACGAATGGGGACTGGGCGTCATTACGTCCAATCCTCGACCGACTCCATCAACATCTCGACCTACGAGACGTTCCAGAAGATTATCGCTTTGTCATTCAACAGTTAGAAGGTGCAAAACCATGAATAAATCGATTACGACGTATCTCGCGTCCTTGTTCTCTTTAATCATCGCGATGATTGTCGTCGTCCAGTTTTTACGGCTCGACTACGGTCACCGGCTCATCCCACAAGAAGCAAATGAGCCGAAGGCGTTCACGACACTCGCAGGCGAGGTGAGAGCAGTGGAAGGGAAGCCGGCTCAAATCTATATCCATCAAAACGAGGACGACTTGTCGACGTCCGTCTTGAACAACTTGAAATACGCGCTCGACTACGCGAAGTTGCCATACACGTCAATCGAGGCAGATGAGATTGCCTCGATTGAGCCTTCTCCGCAACACGTCCTTGTCGTCAGTGGAGAAAATACGAAATCATGGCCATATGAGACGATTCGGTCGTTCGTCGAGAACGGGGGACGCCTCTATGTCGCTGGTCGTTTCATCGATCAGGAGTGGGCCGACCTTATCGGCGTCAGTGATTTCGGGGACTTCAAGGATGGGGTCAACGGGCTGATTTTTGAGAAAGAAATTTTCCCTGGATATGTCGACTTGCCACAAGACTCTGGCTTGTTCGTCCATAGTATCGCCGACGTCGAATTGAAGGATGAGGCGGATGTCCTCATCTCGGCGAAAGACGAACCGATTTTATGGCAGTCTTCCTACGGGAAAGGAGAGGTCATGTTTTGGAATACGACGTCTCTGACCGATAAGAACTCACGCGGTCTCATGGTGCAGTCGCTGTCGATGTTGTTCCCGGCGTTTGTCATGCCACAAGCGGGCATCAAGGTCGTCCATCTCGACGACTTCCCGGCACCGGTACCGAGCTATTCGAATCCCGTCATCACGGAAGAGTACGACCTCTCCATCAAAGAGTTCTTCTCTGAAGTATGGTGGAAAGATATGAAACAAATCGGTGAAGATTATGACGTCACGTATTCCGGCTTCTTGATCGGCAGTTATAAAGCGACGAACGAAGAGACGACCGAACAGCTCATCGAGAAAATTCGGGCACCGATGCTCGAATACGGGCGTGGGTTGCTGCAGACGAACGGGGAAGTCGGACTCCACGGCTTCAACCACCAACCACTTGTCATGGGTGACGAGGTGATGGACCCCGAGCTCGGCTATGCGAAATGGGAGAGCAAAGACGCCATGCGTTCGGCCGTCGACCGTGTCGTCGAGGCGTTCGACTATTATTTGCCGAACGAACGCATCCGTAGCTACGTCCCACCATCGAACATCATCGGACAGTCCGGACTGAGCGTCCTGAACGAGAAGTTTGAGGACGGATTGATTGTCGCTGGCCTTTATAGCGGGGATGCGAGTAAAGGAAGTTACATCCAAGAGTTTGGACCGGACCCGGTCTATCCGAATTTATATGATTTCCCGCGCGTGTCGAGCGGATATAACGAGACGCCAGATGATCTGTTCGTCGTCATCGACGCCGTCGCCAATTTCGGGCTCGTCTCGCACTTCATTCACCCGGATGACGTGTTGGATGAAAACCGTTCGAAAGGAAAAGGATGGGGCATCATGAAAGAGTCGTTCGGTGGTCTCTTCCAGACACTCTATGCGAAGTATCCACATCTCGAAGGTTTGAGCCAGTATGATGCGTATCGGAAATACAAACTGTATCAAGATGCACAAATCGACGTCGCCTATACGAATGACGCGATTGACATCAACGCCCAGCAACTGCCGGTCCCGTCGACGCTACTCGTCCGGGTCGCGCCTGGTAAACGGTTGGATACAGGAAGTTTCGCGTTTGGGGAAGTCAGACCGTTCGATGAGAGCGGTACGTTATATCAAGTCGAACTAAAAGAGACGTCTGTTCGTCTCCCGATATTGGAAGGAGCGCGCCCATGAAGATTGGAATTGTCGTCGAAGGGAGTTATCCGTATGTGAGCGGAGGCGTGTCGAGCTGGGTGCACATGCTGATGCAACAAATGCCAATGCATGAGTTTGAAATCATCTCGATCATGCCAAACCAGAAGTCTGAGGCGGATTATAAATATACGTTACCGGAGAACGTCACAGGTGTGACCACGCTCGCCCTCAACCAGCGCGCGACACGGAAACGTCGTCCGGAAGCGTTGACGCAAGAAGAACGTGACCGAATCAAGACATGGATGACGTTCGGTCAAGTCGAATCGTCGATCTACCCGATGTTAGCGTCACAAATTGGTATACCGGAACAGTTCTTCTCGAGCCGTCTCTTCTATCAACTCGTGACGGAGAGCTACCAAGAAGAAGGGCAGGCTGGTTCGTTCATCGATTACTTCTGGATGTGGCGCAGCATGTATGCACCCGTCCTCGACCTCCTGCAGGCAGACCTGCCACAAGTCGACCTCATCCATTCCGCGTCGACGGGTTACGCGGGATTGATTGCGAGTGCGATGAAAGAGCGTCAAAACATTCCGTTTCTCTTAACCGAGCACGGCATCTACTCGCGTGAGCGGGAAGAGGAACTGTTACAGGCGGCATGGATTCCACCGGAGTTCCGTTCGCACTGGATCCAGTTTTTCCACCATATTTCCCGGGAAGCGTACCGGACAGCGGATGACGTCATCACGCTGTTTGAACGAAACGGTGAGTTGCAACGTCAGCTCGGAGCACCGGTCGAGAAGTTAAGCATCATTCCGAACGGGATCGACGTGACGGGCTTGTCGGCACTCGGTCACGTGGCAGGTGGAGAGAAACTCCGCATCGGTGCCATCGTCCGTGTCGTCCCGATCAAAGACATTAAGACGATGATTTATGCGGCGAAGCTCTTACAAGACATGCTCATCCCGTTCGAGTTGACCATTATGGGACCACTCGATGAGGACAAAGAATATGCGGCCGAGTGTGAAGCGCTCATCCAACAACTCGAGCTCGAACAAGCCGTCTTCTTGGTCGGGAAAGTCGATATCCGCAAACACCTTCCAGAGTTTGACGTCTGTCTGTTGACGAGTATCTCGGAAGGACAACCCCTCGCCGTACTCGAAGGGATGGCAGCAGGCGTCCCGTGGATCGTGACGGACGTCGGGGCCTGTGCAGAGCTCGTGAACGGGCGACCGGACGAGCCGTTCGGTCCCGCCGGGTTCGTCGTACCACCGGTCAATCCGCGACGAATCGCGGAACGTTGCGTCTGGTTCCATCAGAATCGTGAAGACGCGCGCCGACTCGGGCGAAACGGGCAACAGCGCGTCGAGACATACTATCGCACCGATCAGTTCATCGATGCGTACTTACATCTATATGAAGAAAGGAGAGCGGCATATGGCGGGCATCGGGTTTAAGTTACAACAGCTGTTCCAAGAAGACTATTTTTCCTCACGTATTAAAGCATACGCCTTTGCCGGTCTCGTCACGTCCGGACCGTGGCTCATCGTCATCGTCACGATCGCGCTCATGCAGTGGCTGACGAGTTACTTGTCGATTGCGACGCTCGAGGAACGGACGACGTTCAACTTGATCGTCTCGTATAGCTTCATCTTCTCCCAAGTCGTGCTCGGCGTGCAGCAACTCGTCGTCACACGCTACTTGGCGGACTGTTTCTATGAGAAGCGGTATGAGGACATCTTCCCGGCGTTCATCGGGATGATGAAGACGACCGTCGCCATCGCCTCGGTGTTGTTCGCCGTCTTCCTTTCGTTCTCCGAGCTGCCGGCGTTATTGAACGCATTGGCATTCGTCTTGTTCATGACGGTCAACTTGATCTGGGTACACTTCTTGTTCCTGAGCGCGGCGAAGTTCTATCAGGCGGTCGCCTATAGTTTTGTCGCCGGTGGGGTCGTCGCCGTCGCAGCGATCATCATCACCGATCAGTTCTTGATGTCGTATTTGACAGAGTCTTACATGAAGAGCTTCGCCTTAACGGCGAGCATGACGCTCGGACTTGTCGTGACGTTGTTCGGACTATTCACATCGATGCTCCTCACGTTCCCGAATCGGAGCACGGTCGGTCAGTTCTCGTTCTATCGCTATTTCGACCGCTATCCGGCGCTGTTTTGGACAAGCTTCCTGTACAATATCGGGATCTGGGTCGGGACGTGGATCATCTGGTTCGCCGAAGGTGGGGCTATCCATCTCGATACGTTCCGTTACCATCCGGTCTATGACACGGCCATCTTCTTGTCGTATTTGACGATCATCCCGACGATGACGATTTTCGTCGTATCGGTCGAGACGCGCTTTTATGAGCGGTATCGCGTGTTTTACGGATATGTGAATGAAGGCGGGACGTATCAACAGATTCAGCGGTCGAAGGCGGCGATGTTACTCGTCTTGCGACAGGAGCTCCAACGCCTGTTCCGTAACCAAGGGCTCGTCTCGCTTCTTTTCGTCATCTTCGCAGTCGTCTTGTTCCCGTTACTCGGGCTCTCGCCTGAGATTCGGGACGTCTTCCAAATGACGACGATCGGGGCCTTCTCGAACGCGATGGTCCTCGTCCTCACGCTCGTGTTGCTCTATTTTGAAGACCATAAGGGAGCGGCGTATACATCGGCCCTCTTCATCACGATGAACGCGGGACTGACTTATTTGCTCCTTCCACTCGGACCGGACAGTTATGGGCTCAGTTTTGCGATTGGCTGTACGATCGCTTTCGCCTTCTCGCTCATTCGATTGATTCGATACGTCTCGGAGATTGATTACCATACGTTCAGCCGAAGTGAGGCACCTCCTCGGACGGATACGTTCCGTCGCGTCGGGGAATGGCTCAACGAACGATCGGCATCATAAGATAAGCCGCCTTCTCATGGGAGAGGGCGGCTTTGTCATGTTTATAGTATTAAGAAGTAGAGTGAAGGGGAACACGTAACTGTTGGAGATTATTCGAGGAGGGATTCCATGAAAGCACTATTTTTGAATTGTACGTTAAAAGGTGGCGACACGACGTCGCATACAGAAGGACTGATTCGTGACATCTTGCCGCATTTTGACGCGCTTGGGGTCGAGTCGGAAATCGTTCGGATCGTCGACTATCACGTCGCGTTCGGGGTGACAGAAGATGAAGGGGACGGGGATGAATGGCCACAGATTTTTGAGAAAGTGAAAGGGGCAGACATCGTCGTCATCGGGACACCCCTTTGGCTCGGGGAGAAGAGTAGTGTCGCGACGCAAGTGGTCGAGCGGTTATATGGGGGCAGCGGCTTGACGAACAAGTCAGGTCAGGCCATCTATTACAACAAAGTCGGCGGGGTCGTCGTCACCGGGAATGAGGACGGAGCGAAACATGCGTGTGCCGGCATTCTCTATGCCTTATCCCACATCGGTTTCACCGTGCCGCCGAACGTCGATACGTACTGGGTCGGGGAAGCGGGACCGGGTGACTCGTATATCGACGCCGGGCGCGACAACGCGTTCACGAAGTCACACGGGAAGACGATGGCGTACAACCTCGTCCATTTCGCGCGTATGTTGAAAGCACATCCGATCCCAGCAGAAGGAAATACGATGGAGTGAAACATACGGAGGAACAACCATGAACGCTTTTCCGAGTAAGACTCAATATTTTCAAATGATTGAACTCTTTGAGAGAGCCAACCGGAACTTTCTAAATGATCATATAGGACTACTCGAAAGTCGGATTTCAGAGAGAGCCATGTGTGCCCAGTTTCAAAATATGTTGAATGATTTAATTAGAAAGGATGATCATTACAAAGGATATTACGTGGACGTCGAATATAATAGAAATGTGGGAAGAAGGATTAAAAGAATACGTAATGATCGATACGAAGAAGTGAATATTACTTGTGATTTGATTGTGCATAGTCGAGGTCAAAATTTGATACAGGATAATCTCTTCGCTCTTGAGATGAAAAAAGTCGAGCAAAGAAGTTCAGAACAGCAAATTAAAATCGCTGAAGATATCGACCGCTTAAAGATGTTGACTCGACCGAGTTACGGTGAAGATTGGAAATACAATGGACAAAATTTACCTGATTTCGTATGTAGATTTATATTAGGTGTTTACTATGAAATCAATTATTTAAATCATCAAATTTATATTCAATATTATCGAGGTGGAGAAATGGTGGATGATCAAGTCATTGACTTCGATAGGATTGGATTATAAAAAAGAGCCTCACCTTGAGTGAATCAGGTGAGGCTTCATGAATGTGTACTATTCTTTCTTCTCCACCGCATGTCCCCCGAACTCATTTCGGAGTGCGGCGACGACTTTGCCGGAGAACGTGTCGTCTTGAAGCGAGCGCTGCCGCATCATGAGCGAGAGGGCGATGACCGGTGTCGGTACGTCGTATTCGAGCGCCGTCTCGACCGTCCACTTACCTTCACCCGACGCATGCATGACCCCGCGGATGTCATCGAGCTTCGCATCTTTTGAGAAGGCGCTCTCGGTCAGTTCCATGAGCCACGATCGGATGACGGAGCCGTGATTCCAGACACGGGCGACGTCCTCATATTCATAGTCGAACGGACTCTTCTCGAGCACTTCGAACCCTTCAGCGATCGCCTGCATCATCCCGTACTCGATTCCGTTATGGACCATTTTCAGGAAGTGACCACTCCCACTCGGTCCGGCGTATAGATAACCGTTGTCGGTCGAGACGTCTTGGAACAGTTGCTCGATCTTGCCGAACGCCTCCAAGTCCCCACCAATCATCGTACAGGCCCCGTTCCGTGCACCGTCCATGCCGCCACTCGTCCCGACGTCAAAGAAATAGATGAGCTTCTCTTTGAAGTGCTCGGCGCGTCGCATTGACTCTTTATAATTCGAGTTACCTCCGTCGATGACGATGTCCCCAGGGGAGAGAGCTTCGTATAAATCGTTCAATACATGTTCGGTCACTTCTCCTGCCGGTACCATCACCCAGACGACACGTGGCGCTTTCAATGTAGCGACGACTTCTTCTAAAGACTGTTTCGTCTCGAACTGACTCGTCGAGACGTTCCCCGGGTCATAGCCATAGACGCGATGTCCATTGTCCGTCAAATTTAATGCCAAGTTCAGCCCCATCTTCCCGAGGCCAATCATTCCGATTTCCATTCGTTCCACCCCATTTTCAGATTTGTTGTCTTAATAGGGTTACCCGAAACGATCGGGATTCAAAAGAGCGGCTTGATCGGGTCGACGCGATAAGCGAGGATGCGGGATACCGGAATCATCTCACCATCCGATAATGAAATCTGTCCCGTCAATGAGTTTAAGGATTGGAGGGTCTGTTCAAATGTTTTGTAGGCGTCATATTCGGAACTGCCATACACGATAAACTCACAAGTTTGTTTTTGGTCTAAAAAACACGTCACGATGAAGCGCATCAATTAATCCCCTCATTCATCAAATGGGTTACTATTACATTTATGTTAATCATTCATACATATTTTACAAAAAATAAAACAAATGAACCATTATGTTTTCTGAAAATAAGGAAAAGGAACTATGAAAAACGATAAACTTTCGACATTCTTTCCATATTGGAGCAAAAAAACGTGATCCATTTTGAAATCGTGACCAAATGTGTAGGGCTGTTGTAGGACATGCCGTCATTTCTCTCAAAGGGCGTATGTTATGATGGACAACGACTTGCTAAACTTTCAAAAAACCTTGTCGATACTAGCGATATGAGCAATCGACAACGTCCGACAAATATTCACCTCTTTTATAAAAAAACGGAAAACTCTGTCGATTTAGAGTGATAAAATAAAACCTGTGTCAATTACGGTCAATCGGGGATAGAAAGGTGCTATGTCATGGAAGAGCAACAGCCTAAAAAGAGAGTCAAGAAACGTCGTCGTAAAGTGTCACCCGCGAAGCGCATCGCCATTATCGCAGGTGCTGTGATTGGAGTGTTCCTGTTCATTGGAGCCGGGATGGCCTACTATTTGTATAATCAAGTCGATTCAACAGTCGATCGTTTGAACGAATCGGCCGGGCTCAGCCCAGAGCGGATGAACCAACAGACAATCTCGGATAAAAAACCGGTCTCGGTGTTACTGCTTGGGGTCGACCGTCGCGCGGACGAACAGGGACGCAGCGACTCGATCATCGTCATGACGCTCAACCCGAATTCGGATGAGAGCGCGATGCTGAGCATCCCGCGTGATACGAAGACGGAGATCGTCGGAAAAGGGACGACTGACAAGATCAACCATGCTTACGCGTTCGGCGGCGCCGAGATGGCGATGGATACGGTCGAAAACTTCCTCGGCATCCCAATCGATTATGTCGCGGAAGTCGACATGAAAGGTTTCCAAGACGCGGTCAATTTATTCGGTGGTGTCGAAGTGACGAACAAGTTCGCTTTCACGTCGGGTGAGTATTCGTTCGAACCGGGAACGGTCAACCTGGATGGGGCAGAAGCGCTCGCCTATACACGGATGCGCTACGATGACCCGAGCGGAGACTTCGGTCGTCAGGAGCGTCAACGCGACGTCATCACGGCACTCGTCGATAAAGGGACGGACAGCTTCTCGATTTCTCGCTTCAACAACATGCTCGACGTCCTCGGTAATAACGCCAAGACGAACGTGACGTTCAAAGACATTCGGACGCTCTCGAGCGATTACATGACGGCTTTCAAAAACCAAAGCGTTCTTCGTCTCGAAGGAAGCGGCGGTAAAGAGAGCGACGGCATCTACTACTGGAACCCAGACGAGGCATCACTCGACGAAGTGAAGTCGTACCTCGGACAATTGATGGAACAATGACAGCAGCACTCGATTCGGATGAATCGGGTGCTTTCGTTTGTGGCATAATGAAAAGAAAAAGGAGTGACGGCCGTGCTCAATCGACTGACCCGACTCGCCATCGATGTGAGACATCGCTTCAAGGACCATCATATTAACGACTATAGCGCCACGCTCGCCTTCTTTTGGTTTCTCGCCATCTTCCCGATGTTCTTCGTCCTGTTCGCCGTCATGGCATGGTTCAAGATCGACGAGGCGCTGTTGATCGAACAGATCGAGACGCTCGTCCCGGGATCGAGCGTGCGAGAGTTATTGTCGATCGTCTACGACGTCAGTGGCAACTTGAATAGCGGGCTCGTGTCGGTCAGTGCCATCATCGCCTTCTGGTCGGCCTCGAACGGGACGGCCCGTCTCGTCAAGTTGACCGTCTTCGCTTACGGGGAGACGGAGGCGCGCGGCTATGTGTGGCGCCGTCTGATTGGTTTGATGACAATCCTTGCTGGTAGCATCGGAGCCGTCATCCTCGTCGTCTTTCACGTGTTTGGACAAGAATTTATCGACTTGTTGTATGCGCTCTATCCTCAGGTCGAGGAGTTCGATCGTCTCTCGACGCTCACGCGCTATACCGTCTCGACGATCATCTTGGTCTTTGCGTTCTCATTCTTTTATATGATCGCTCCGCAGCAACGCGTACGCTTTTTTGAGACGTTACCGGGCGCCATTTTTGCCGTCATCTCGTGGCAACTTATCTCAACGGGCTATAGCGTTTATGTCGAGCGGTTCTCGATTCTTGGGGACACGTATGGCACGATCGGGGTCGTCATCTTACTTCAAATCTGGCTCTATTTGACGGCAACGACGATGCTCATTGGGGCAGAAATCAATGCCGCCTGGCCATATCATATGTACCGGACCCCGATGAAGACCCATTTCCCATAAGAATTGGAAAGAAATGATTAGCATTTTTTGGAGACATGCTATAATCCAATGTGCAGTCTGGGAAAAGATATACAAACTGAATTTACGGAAGAAGGTGGCCCGATATGGCGAAACATCAGAAGAAATCAAAGTGGAAATGGATTCTTGGCATCACAGCGGGCGTACTGACACTCATGCTTGTCGCAGGCGGCTTGTTCGTCTGGTCGATGGTCGATGAGGTCAATGACACGGTGACGAAAGTAAATGATAACTTACAGATCAGTCCGGAACGAAAACAAGTCGAGACGATTGAAGAGAAGCGCTCGGTGTCCGTGCTGTTACTCGGAATCGACAGACGGGGAACGGAACAAGGACGAAGTGACTCGATCATCGTCCTGACGATGAACCCGGATACGAACGAAGGGGCGATGCTCAGCATCCCACGTGACACGAAGACGGAGATCATCGGTCGTGGGTATCGCGATAAGATCAACCACGCCTATGCGTTCGGGGGTGCCGAGATGGCGATGGACACGGTCGAGAACTTTTTAGATATCCCGATTGATTACGTCGTCGAAGCGGACATGGAGGCGTTCACAGAAGTCGTCGATGCGCTCGGTGGCATCACCGTCATGAACAAGTTTGCGTTCAGCTCAGACAACTATACGTTCCCCGTCGGCGAAGTGACGCTCGACGGAGAGAAGGCGCTCGCCTACACACGGATGCGCTACGATGACCCGAACGGGGATTTCGGTCGCCAAGAGCGGCAGCGTGACGTCGTTGCGGCCATCATCGAGAAGGGGCGCTCTGACTTCTCACTCGACAAAGTGACGAATTTGCTCGACGTCGTCGGCAACCGGGCGAAGACGAACATCGAGTTCAAGGAACTTGTGACGCTCTCGACGGACTATATGGGTGCGTTCCGCAACGCGAGCACGCTCCGCATCGAAGGCGGTGGAGGACTCGAGTCGGACGGCATCTATTATTGGAACCCGGACCCGGCGTCACTCGATGGGATCCAGACCGAATTGAAGCGCTTGATGGAGTGAGTCGTCCGATTAGGGCGGCTTTTTTTGTTTTGAAATGGGTGAGAAGTGAAAAAAGGTAGAGAGACAGGAAAAGGAGGGAAACGTATGGATTGGCAACAAATTGAACCGATTCTGAATAAATGGGGTGGCGATGTACAGGCGTGGCATCGCCTATTTGACAAGTGGGAGAGTCATGCCTGGCATGACCACGAGACACCGAGCGAGAAGACGAACGTTCTACTTGTCGATGCGAGTCTCGTCACGACGGACGGGAAGCCTGATATGGGGGCACTTCATGACGTCCTGGCTAAGCATGTCGCGGGCACGATCAGCGACTTGCATCTCGTTTCGCTCTTTCCGTACATTGGGCGCCAGACGGACACGGCGGTCGACCCGCGCATCCGGTTGTATGAAGACTTAGGGGAGTTGAGCGACGACTTTCAACTCATGTACGAGCTCGACCCGGTCGCATACAACGTCGAACAGTTCGATGTACTCTCAGAGACGGACGCACTCATCGAGCGCCTCGCCTATGGGGCGACAAAGATTAGAGTCCATGCCCAGTCCTTCCGAGGGATGACACGCGACGAGGTACAGGACGTACTCAACCTGTGGCATATCGTCTTGCATCACTATAAGCCGAACGGGCAGCTCATTCTCGCTGAGGACGCGCTCGATGAAGCAGAACCGTATCTCGATGTCGTGGACGCCGTCTGTCACTTCGATTTAGCGAGTCACGTGACGCTCGCACTCGCGCAAGGGAAGGCGACGCGACTGACCGAATGGGCACGAAAGATGACGGCACCGCCTGAAGGCAAGACGTACTTCCATTTCTTGTCGAGCGCCGAGCGCGACCCTTTCGAGAAAAATTTGCTAGATGACCACGAGCCGATGCTCCTTGCGGCCCATAGTATCTTGTTTTCGCTTCAAGGGATCCCGTCTGTCGACTATCGGACGCTATTCGGGGTGAGCGGACCGACGGACGAGGAAGAGCTTGTCCAATCGCTGAAGAAAGACGAGACACGACTGAATCGCTTCTCGGGGATCATGGGGCAGCTCAACGTGAAACGGACAGAGCCGGCATTGTCACCTTATGCGACTCAACGGATCATCGACGTCGACTCGCACGTGTTCGCCGTTGAGCGGGAAGGGAAAGGACGTACGGTGCGTCTCTATACGAACGTGAGTGAGGGCGAGGTTGAATTGGATGTTCAAGGGACGAACCTGTTCACGGGGGAACGAATCGAGAAAATCACATTGTCTCCGTATGGTTATGTATGGGTACGCTAATAGGTCTTTTGAATCAAAAATGAATTTTCGTTCATAGGTGTATTGACTCATATGATGAATAGGTGGAAAATGGAAGAGTAGGAAGTTTGTACACATCAATAGTCAGTCATCAAAGGAGCGGATTTCCAATGGATTCATCTTTCTTTCTCATGATGTTTCGGTTGACGATGCAATCATTTCTGTACTGGATGATCGCGATTTTATTCTTAACTTTTGGCGCATACCTCATTCTCTACTTGTTGGACCGGGGGCGTGCGAACGTGTATCGGACATGGTGGCGGATTAGTTTCTATGCGGCCTTCCTCGGTTTCACGGTACTTGGGTATGTGTGGGAGAAATTCATGATGGTCGATGTATGGAAATTTATTGCAGTCGCCTTGCTCGTCGTGGTCATCGACTTCGGGCTGATGTCGCGAAAAGGAAAGACGAATCAAAAAAATCAGCTGACGGAAGAACAATCGTTCTGACGCCAGCTGATTTTTTTAGTTATATCCGTTCGGGTTGTTCGACTGCCAGTTCCAGGCGTCGCGGCACATGTCACGAATGTCATGCTTCGCTTCAAAGCCGAGCATCTGTTTCGACTTCGTCGGGTCGGCAAAACACGTGGCGATGTCACCAGGACGACGCGCCGTCACGTTGTACGGCACCGTCTTGCCACTCTCTTGTTCGAACGCGCGAACGAGGTCGAGGACGCTATACCCTGTCCCTGTGCCGAGGTTGAACGCCTCGACACCGGTTTGTTCCATCACATAGTCGAGTGCCTGCAAATGACCTGACGCAAGATCGACGACGTGGATATAGTCACGGACGCCCGTCCCATCCGGTGTGTCATAGTCGTCACCGAAGACGCTCAATTCGTTCAGTTTGCCGACAGCGACTTGGGTGATGTACGGCATGAGGTTGTTCGGCACGTCGAACGGGTCTTCACCGATCTGACCGGACGGATGTGCCCCAATCGGGTTAAAGTAACGAAGGAGAGCGATGCTCCATTCGGAATCGGCGACGGCGACGTCACGCAAGATGTCCTCGATCATCAACTTCGAGCGACCATACGGGTTCGTCGCACTGAGCGGGAACGACTCGTCGATCGGTGTGCGTTCCGGCATCCCGTACACGGTCGCCGATGAGCTGAAGACGATCCGTTTCACATCGAACGCCTGCATGACTTCTAACAGGACAGTCGTACCGACGACGTTGTTTTCGTAATAGCGGAGCGGTTCTCTCACCGACTCACCGACGGCTTTCAGTCCGGCGAAGTGGATGACGGCATCGATCGTATGCGTCAAGAAAATCTGTTCGAGTAATGCCCGGTCGAGGATGTCGCCGAGATAGAACGTGACTTCTTTTCCAGTCATTGACTCGACTCGGTTCAACGCCTCGCGGCTACTGTTCGACAAGTTGTCGAGCACGATCACCTCGTGTCCGCCTTCAAGTAATTGGAGGACGGTATGCGTACCGATATAACCGGCACCACCCGTCACGAGAATCGTTTGGGTCATATAAAAACCTCCATTATTGATTTAATTTCGTCACACGGACACGCGTCGATCCGTTCTCTCCGATGAAGAGACGGAGTGAATAGTTCTCACTCTCATAGACGACGCCGTCTTCGGTCTCGTATGTCGGTTCGCCGAGCTCGAGGAACGTCTCTTTCGTCTGATCCGTGTTCGACCAGTCGATCGCCTCGACTTGGTCATTTTTCATCGTGAAGAAGAGACCAGGGTAGACGAGATACTCGTGTAGGGCGTCCGAGTCGAAGCCACTTGCGGCACCGACATTTCCGACCAATTCATTCTCATCCATCCCGAAGTAAGCTTCCGGCGATTCGTCAAACAACGTCTGATTGACGGAAGTCGACAACCAGTCCAATACGTCAGCATCATTGATCGAGGTAGCCGTCCATTCAGTGACCACTTCATCGCGTGACACCCAGCCTGCCAGCTCGTTCAAGCCAAGGTCGAGTAGGAGGGCGTCGTCACGTTCTTCGATGACGTCATAACGGTCCCCGATGTCGGCGACGTAGACGACGTTCTCACTGTCCGGCTCACTGAGGAGCGGCGCATTTTTGACGCCGATCCACACTTCTTCGAGTGCCTTCGTTTCGGCGACCGGTTCAGCTTCTGGTGTGACGGGTTGTTCGGTAGCAGTCGGTGTCGATGATGATGTGATGAGGTCAGATACCATCGGATAAGCCGCATACCCACCGACGGATAAAAGGATGATGGCGAGTAGTCCAATCAACCAACCACGACTTTTCTTTCGACGTGGACGAGCCGGTTTGATTTCACGATGGGATTTCATACGCTCCGTCCGTGAAGGGATTGTCGACTCCGGGACGTAACGTGGTTTCGGTGATATCGCTTCAGCGGATGTTTCGGTTTCCGGTTCTGTTGTTTTTTCGGGAAGCGTTTCAACCACCGCCTTAGAGACGATTGGTTCGGCAACGGGTTGTGGTGTTGGCTTCGCAGCTTGTGGGACGAACACTTCCGAGTGAAGCATCTCGCTCTTCTCGAGAAGAGCGACGTAATAGGTCAAAAGGTCTAGCTCCGTCTTCCCTTCTTTCAACCAGTTCGAAAAGTCCGCACCAGATTTTTCTTCAGTGGAGAGTGAAGGATGCATCTCTCCAGTCAGTTCATGATAAGAGGCGGCAAGCGATTTGCCGTCTGCTAAATTTGTCTCAATACGTTGCTGGACGATGTCTCGTGTCTGTCGGTCGAGCGTGGCGTACAGCTGGAGTAGGCGCTCACTTACATGCACTAGGGGTCTCCTCCTTTGTTAAGTTCTTCCTTTCAAAGTTTAGCAGATTTACATGTCAAAAAACCCATTTTTTTAAAAACGGGTCATCAACCGATGAAAATTTTGCTATACTGTTCTGGTATTGTCATTTTAAATATTATCTGCGGGAATTTTCCAGCAGTGAATTTATTGGAACAAAGGAGAGAAGGACAGAATATGAACGAAGAAACGATTTCCCTTGGAGAATTGTTCTCCATCTTGAAGCGGAGCAAGTGGCTCATCGCAAGTTTAACCATCCTCGCAGCACTCATTGCCTTTTTAGTGAGCTCATTTGTGATCAGCCCGACGTATGAGGCGTCGACACAAGTGCTCGTCGCACCAAAAGAATCTCAGAACAACATGATCGACAGCAGTCAAATTCAATCGTCGGTCACGCTCGTCAATACGTATCGTGTCATCATTCAAAGTCCAGCTATCCTTGAACAAGTCCAAGAAAATGTCGTTGGGGCACCCGACAACATCAGTAATTTGATCACCGTGAATAGCGAACAAAACTCACAAGTCATCAACATTGCCGTCCAACATACGAATCCGGTCGTCGCAACAGATATCGCCAATGAGATCAGTCGCGTCTTCTCGAAAGAAGTACCTGAATTGATGAGTGTCGACAACGTCAAAGTATTGTCGGATGCGAACGTGCCAATGTTCCCAGTTAAACCAAATATTCTACTTAATACTGCGATTGCAGCCGTACTTGGGATGATGATAGGAATCGCCATCGCCTTCCTCAAAGTCGTGCTCGATCGTCGCATCAAGACAGAGCAAGATGTCGAGACGATTCTCGAACTTCCGGTACTCGGATCGATCCCGGTCATCGATCGTGTCGAGATGCAGCGACAACGTCAAGCCAACGTGAAAGGGGAAGAGGTCCGTGTTTAAGTTTGGAAAAAAGAAATCAAAACATATTCAGTACGATAAGACAGGACGTGACTTAATCACGGTCCATAAACCAAAGTCACCGATCTCAGAGCAATATCGGACCATCCGGACGAACCTCGAGTTCACAGCGGTCGATGACGAGTTGCAGACAGTTGCGATCACATCATCATCGTCAGGGGAAGGGAAGTCGACGACGGCCTCAAACTTGGCAGTTGTCTATGCTCAACAAGGCAAACGTGTCTTATTAATGGACTGCGATATGCGCCGTCCGACGGCACACTTCACGTTCCGTCTCTCAAACGGTATCGGACTCTCGACAGTGTTAGCTAAGAAGACAACACTCGATAAAGCGATTCACTCTACACAAGTCGAGAACTTAGAGTTAATGGCAGCGGGACCAATCCCGCCGAACCCGTCCGAGTTGCTCTCGTCGAAGATGATGGACAGAACGCTTGAAGAATTGAAAGAGCATTATGACGTCATCATCTTGGACGCACCGCCGATGATGCAAGTCGCAGACACACGCCTCTTGGCACGCAAAGTAAACGGCGTCGTCCTCGTCGTCGGTTGTGACAAGTCAGACCGTCAGATGGTCGTCAAAGCGAAAGAACAATTGGTCCTTGCGGATGCCCATATCCTCGGAGTCGTCCTCAACAAGCGCGAGCCACAAGGCAGCGATGATTACTACTATTACTACGCGTACGAATAAAAGGAGAATCACGCCATGATTGATATCCATTGTCATCTTCTCCCGGCTGTCGATGACGGTCCGGGAACGGTCGAACAAACAATCGAGATGGCGAGACGCGCCGTAGAGGAAGGGGTGACCGCAATCGTGGTCACCCCCCACGCGTTTCACCCTCAATTTGAGACAGAAGACTTGAACGTCCAAGAAGCCGCCGCAACACTTCAAAACGTCTTACGTCAAGAAGGGATCAAACTCGACATTTACCCAGGTCAAGAGATTCGCGTGTTCGGAGATCTCGTTCAGGCGCTAGAAGACGGGGAGGCGCTCTCACTCGCTGGGTCACGCTACGTCCTCGTTGAGTTCCCGAGTGACACGGTCCCAGCTTACGCTGAGCAATTGTTCTTCCGGTTGCAGACGGAAGGCTATACACCGGTCATCGCTCACCCAGAACGAAACAAGGAACTGGCGACCAACCCGAAACGATTAATGGACTTTGTCTCATCAGGCGCGTTGTCTCAAGTAACGACGAGCAGCTTGACAGGGGAGTTCGGTCAGAACGTGAAAGAGATTGCGTTCGTCTTCTTACGCAATGGCTTGAGTCAACTCGTCGCTTCAGATGCCCATAGTACGGGACGTCGTACGTTCTACTGGGGAGCAGCCAAGCAAGCGGTGACGGAGGAGTTAGGGGCAGATCGTTGGGAAACGTTAAAAGAAAACGCAACGGCGATTGTGAAAGACGAGTTCGTCTTTGTCGATCCCCCGATTTTACCGACAAAGAACTGGCGAGGAAAATGGAAGAAGTAAATCCCCTTATTTTTACACATTTCGTTGACAATTAATGACTTTTGTGATTTTTGTCGACACTTGTCGAACGAAAATAGGTTTTAATTCCCTTACCTTGGTTTTTTCATTAGGTCAAAAGTGTTAACCTTAGAATATATTTTAGTAAGGATGTTAAAAGCATCCTTTTTTCTATAATTGACCAAACTAGACAGACATTTAAATTCATAAGGAGGGATCATCGTTGTCGATACCTGATTTAGGTCGTAAGTCGTTACGTACAGGTGTACTTGTCAGTTTAGATATGTTCGCCATTCTATCCGCCATGTTCATCTCTTATTTTTTCTTGTATCCAGTAGAATTCATTCAAAATATCGATCGTAATCATTTTATCGAAACGGCCATTTCATATAGTTCTATCTTCATCATTATGGCAGGATTCAGTCGTTTATATCGGGTGGCTTGGCGGTTTGCAAGCATGACGGAAGCAGTTCGTTTGGCGATGACACTCGCTTCTAGCACGATTTTTTTATACATACTTCAATTCGCTGTTTACGGTGAGGCGATGGAGAGAATGCTGTTCTTAAGTTTTTGTCTCTCGTTACTCATGTTAGGTGGGATTCGTCTCGGTTCACGAATTTATGTGACATGGAAGCAAGATCAGATGTCAATATTGCGTGGACGTAAGATGAAACGAAGAAAAGATGAAAAGCGAACGCTCATCATCGGAGCCGGTCAGGCAGGTCGGATGCTAGTACGTCAGATGAAGCATTCCAATAATCACCGGATGAGTCCAATTGGATTTTTAGATGATAATAAGCATCTTCAAACATTAACAGTGAATGACGTCAAAGTGCTTGGGACGCTCGAACAACTTGAAGAAATTGTCGAGAGTGAAGCTATTGACAAAATCGTGTTTGCAATTCCATCGATGAGTTATCAAGAACGAGTCGCACTGATTCAACGCGCGAAGAAAGTATGTACGAATGTTCATACGCTTCCGATGATTGAAGAAGTGGCAGCTGGGAAAATCGCTGTCAATCAAATGCGTGAAGTATCCATCGAAGACCTCCTCGGCCGCGAACCGGTCGAATTAGATATTACAGGAATTCAGGCGGAGGTCGAAGGGAAGACCGTTTTGGTGACAGGTGCTGGTGGATCGATTGGATCCGAAATCTGTCGCCAAATCTTAAAGTTTAACCCGGACCGATTATTATTGCTTGGTCATGGTGAAAACAGTATTTATCTCATTGAACGTGAACTACGTGAAGCGAAGATTGAAGCTGAACTGATCCCTGTCATTGCTGATATTCAAGATGTGGAACGTCTGCGAGAAGTGTTTATGACCTATACGCCACATCTCGTCTTCCATGCGGCGGCGCATAAACATGTTCCTTTAATGGAAGCAAACCCGCACGAAGCGGTGAAGAACAATATTTATGGAACGAAGAATGTGGCGGAGATGGCCGATGAATTTGGTGCCTCACGCTTCGTCATGATTTCTACCGATAAAGCCGTCAACCCGACGAATGTCATGGGTTCGACGAAACGGATTGCCGAAATGGTCGTCCAGCACTTAGCGAAATCAAGTGAGACAAAGTATGCGATTGTCCGTTTCGGTAACGTACTAGGGAGCCGGGGGTCTGTTATTCCATTATTCAAGTCACAGATTGCTAAAGGTGGTCCGGTGACGGTGACGCATCCAGATATGACACGTTACTTTATGACAATTCCAGAAGCAAGTCGACTTGTCATTCAAGCGGGTACGCTCGCGAACGGTGGAGAAGTATTCGTCCTTGATATGGGAGAACCAGTGAAGATTGTCGACTTAGCACGCAATATGATTCAACTCAGTGGTTTTACGGAAGAACAGATTTCAATTTCGTTCAGCGGTATTCGTCCTGGGGAGAAGATGTATGAGGAATTGTTGAAAGAAGGCGAAGTGCATCCGGAAGCAGTTTATCCAAAAATCTTCACAGGGATTGTTACAGAAGAGCTAGATTTAGATGGCAAATTAGAAAATATGAATCAATTAATGACAGACGAAGCACTTAGTCTATATCTTGTGAATTGGGCGAATGATTGTCTCGACCGATTTGAAAAAAATCACACAGGCAATTTGAAAGAAACAGTTTAATGGTAATTATATTTATAAAAATATCATTTTCAGAAATGAGGCAGTTAGATGCTTGATACAGAATTAGTGAGAAATATTCCTTTTTCTCCACCGGATGTCTCTGATGCGGAAATTAATGAAGTCATTAAGGCTATAAAGTCCGGTTGGATTACAACTGGTCCACGAACAAAAGAGCTTGAAAATAATATTGCTGAATTTGTAGGAGTGAATAAAGCAGTTTGTTTGAATTCGGCTACCGCAGCTATGGAATTAACTTTACGCATTTTAGGTATCGGACCAGGGGATGAAGTAATTACATCGGCTTATACGTATACAGCTTCTGCCTCTGTGATTGAACACGTAGGTGCAAAGATTGTATTAGTAGATACTGCTCCTGGCTCATACGAAATGGACTATACACAATTAGAGCAAGCAATAAACGAGAGAACGAAAGCCATTATTGCTGTCGATCTTGCTGGGAAAATGTGTGATTATGATGCGATTTTTGATATTGTGAATCGTCAAAAAGAGCAGTTCATAGCTAAGAACGAACTACAAAGAAAAATTGACAGAGTAATTGTTATGACGGATGCAGCTCACGCTTTTGGGGCAGAGAGACGTGGTGTAAAGTGTGGTCAGCATGCTGACTTTACTTGCTTTTCTTTCCATGCTGTGAAGAACCTCACTACTGCAGAAGGCGGAGCGGTAGTTTGGCGAAACGAAGGAGATCTAGATGATGAATGGCTCTACAAGCAATATATGCTCTACAGTCTCCACGGACAGTCTAAAGATGCCCTAGCAAAAACACAGAAGGGTGCATGGGAATATGATATTGTGTACCCTGCTTACAAGTGTAATATGACTGACATTATGGCTAGTATTGGTCTGGTTCAGTTGAAACGATATGAAGAAATGTTGGTTAGACGTAGACAAATTATTAAGATGTATGACAATCTGTTACTTCCTCTTGAAGTTGAGACGTTAGAGCATTACGGGGAAGATTTTAGTTCATCAGGACATTTGTATTTAGTTCGTATTCCCAACATTACTGAGGAACAACGAAATAAAATCATCGTAGAGATGGCGAATAATGGTGTGTCGTGTAATGTACACTATAAACCGCTTCCTTTGTTTACAGCTTATAAAAACTTAGGTTTTGATATTAAAAATTATCCTAACGCGCTCAATCAATATAATAATGAAATCACATTACCGCTACACACATTATTAAGTGATGATGACATAAGATATGTCGTTGAAAAGCTTCATAAGGTTTTAAAAGTAATCTTAAGTGAGGTTACTCGTTAATGTATAAAAAATACTTCAAAAGATTAAGTGATGTGGTTATTTCATTACTTGCTTTGCCGTTCTGGTTATTGATTTTAATAGTATTTGGACCAATTATATATTTTCAAGATAAGGGAAGTATTTTTTACAATGCTCCCCGGCTCGGAAAAAACGGTAAAGTATTCAAAATGTATAAATTTAGATCGATGAAATTGAATGCACCTGATATTCGAAATAGTGATGGTTCAACGTTCAATTCTGAAGATGACCCAAGATTAACTTCGATAGGGAAATTCATTCGTAAAACAAGCATTGACGAAACACCCCAACTTTTAAATATTCTCAAAGGTGATATGAGTATCGTCGGACCACGCCCTGATTTACCTGAACATTATGAGTTATATGAAACTAATGAAAACAGAAAGTTGGAAGTTAAGCCTGGAGTGACGGGATTTAATCAAGCCTACTTTAGAAACACAATACCTTGGAAAGAGAGAATACAGAACGATATATACTATGTCGACCATCTATCATTTTTGCTAGATACGAAAATCGTTTTTATTACTATTTTGTCTGTGGTGAGACGTAAAAATGTTTTTGCAGTTAAAAGTGATGACATAGTAAATAAATGAGTTTTTGAAATGGGGGGCTTTGATAGTGATAAAAACAAACGATTCATTTTCATTCAAGCACTTAGACTGGGATACCGATTTTTTCGATGTGAAAAGTGCTAAAGCTATTATAAGTGGCACCCTAACTCTAAAAGAATGGCAAAAATTATTGGATTTCTGTGAAGAGTATGCATTTGTATCTATTGTTAACATGAACTCAGAACCGATTAATTCATGTTTTATAGGTATGAATACTTCTGCTTATTTAGTAGACACAAACATTCAATTTGAAAAAAAAGTTGAACGCATACACCAAACAGCAAACGATGTTGTAATTCAAAATGGCCTAAATAGAAATGAAGAAATTTTAAAATTAGCCAATTTTAAATATTCTAAATTCATCGAAGATCCTCAATTGGAAAAACGAAATGGAAGGGTGGTTTATTTTGAATGGCTAAAAAATGCATTTGAAAAAGAAGATAAGTATTTTGCTATTTCATATAATCAACAGAGTAAAGAAGTTATGGGGTATGCTTTATTTTCATATATTAAAAATGACTGTCTCATTGAATTGATTGCTGTAAATCCTAAATTTAATAATCTGGGGATTGGAAGCAAATTATTCATGGCTGTTCAAAATGAGGCTGCTAACCAGAACTGTATTAATATTCGTGTAGGAACACAGTTTAGAAACTTAGAAGCAATTAACTTTTATCAAAAAGTAGGATGCAAACAAGTTGGTTGTCATCAAATATATCACTTATGGAAAGAGTAATTCTTTCGATTAATAGTAAGGGGCATGAATAATTTTGAAGATTTTATATATTGCAACTTCATTTCCAGAACCGAATAAAGGTGACACTATATATACTGATTTAGCTGAAGCACTCCATGAAGGTGGACATGATATAACTGTTGCAGTAGCAGAGCAATCAAGAAACCTAAATGTCACTACTATGAAAAAAGAACGCGGATTTGATGTACTTCGAATTGTTACAGGTAATTATTATGATGTGAATTTATTTGAAAAAGGGCTCACCACTCTGAAAATCCCTTTTTTAATGAGAAGTGGAATTAAAAAATATCTGAGTAATCATATTTTTGATTTCATATTATTTGAGGCTCCGCCAGTAACAAATGTTAGTCTTGTATCTTGGGCAAAAATAAAGTTTAATTGTCCGGCTTATTTAATGCTTAAGGATATCTTTCCTCAAAATGCTGTTGACCTAAATATGATGCGGAAGAATGGGATATTGTTCAAATATTTTGAGTCGCAGGAGAAAAAATTATATCGTGTTGCAGATACTATTGGTTGCATGTCGCAAGCTAATAAAAAATACATCTTAAATCATAACCCTCAAATTGAACCAGAAAAAGTCACAATATTTCCAAACACAAAAAGAATAATGAGCGATGTAAATTTTGAGGATATTTCTAAAGGTCAATTGAGGAATAAATACAATATTCCGAAGAGCGCATGTTTGTTTTTGTTTGGCGGTAACATGGGTGTCCCGCAATATATTGATATCTTGTGTGAAGCAGTTCTTCATTATAAAGATACTTCGAATATATTCTTTCTATTCGTAGGACGTGGAACCGAGCGATACAAACTTGAAAATATCATTGAACATCACAAGATCTCAAATGCTCTAGTTCTTGAAAATTTACCTCGAGATGATTATAACGAGATAACAAAGGAAGCGGATATAGGATTAATTGTACTCGATCCGAGATTTACAATTCCAAATTATCCATCTCGCATTTTATCTTATATGGAATATGGAAAGCCTGTTCTGGCAGTAACGGATGAAGTGTCAGATTTAAAGGATTTAATTGATACCGCGCAATGTGGTGAATGGGTCCATTCGAAGAATACATCAGAGTTTTTGAATAAGATCGATGATTTATCTAAACGAGAAGACTTGAGTCAATTAGGCAAAAATGGACGTAAATATATGGAGCAACATTTAAGTGTCGAACAGTCTGTACAAATTCTAGAGAAACATTTTATGGACCAAGAAAGGACTAACTATGTTTAAAGAAAAAACATTACTAATTACTGGTGGAACAGGGTCTTTTGGCAACGCGGTTATGGAGCGTTTTTTAGAAACCGATATTAAAGAGATCCGGATTTTTTCACGTGATGAAAAAAAACAAGAAGATATGCGTAAAAAATATCAAAATAGCAAATTGAAGTTTTATATTGGTGATGTACGGGATCAAAATAGTGTGAAAAATGCAATGTATGGGGTGGACTACGTTTTTCATGCGGCTGCACTAAAGCAAGTTCCTTCTTGTGAGTTTTTCCCGTTAGAAGCTGTAAAAACAAATGTACTAGGAACTGAAAATGTTTTGAATGCTGCAATTGAAGTAGGTGTCAAAAAAGTAATTTGTCTTTCGACTGATAAAGCAGCCTATCCGATCAACGCAATGGGGATTTCAAAAGCAATGATGGAAAAAGTGTTTGTTGCAAAGGCTAGAACAATCGATGCTACACAGACATTAATTTGTGGGACTCGGTACGGGAATGTTATGGCTTCTCGAGGCTCAGTTATTCCTTTATTTATTGAGCAAATTAAAAATGGTGAACCACTTACAGTAACTGACCCTAACATGACTCGTTTCTTAATGAGTTTAGAAGAAGCAGTAGAGCTTGTTGTGTTTGCATTTAATAACGCAGTTGCAGGGGATATTATGGTTCAAAAGTCTCCAGCATCAACTGTAGGAGACTTGGCGCTAGCTTTAAAAGAATTATTTGAAGCTGATAATGAAATCAAAGTGATTGGTACGCGTCACGGGGAGAAAGCTTTTGAAACTTTATTGACTCGCGAAGAGCATATTGTAGCGGAAGATTTAGGTGGGTTCTATAGAGTCCCTGCAGATACACGTGATTTAAACTATGATAAGTATTTCAGTGAAGGAGACGAACAGCTTACTCAAGAGACTGAATATAATTCAAACAATACAGAGCGTCTCTCAGTTGAGGAGATTAAGCAGCGGTTGTTGACATTGGATTACGTACGAGACGAACTCGAAAAGCGGATCAATGTATGAATATTTTAATTACAGGTTCAAATGGGTTTGTCGGTAAAAATTTAGTTGCTGAATTGAAGAATCAGGGTTACGAGCACTTGATGCTTTGCAATCGTAACACGACAGAAGAAGAACTACTCTCGTATACACAGAAAGCTGATTTTGTTTTTCACTTAGCAGGTGTAAATCGACCTAAAGAAGATGAGGAGTTCAAGTCAGGGAACCATGGTTTTACAGAGAAACTAGTAACATTACTTTCAAAGCGTTCTATTAAGCCTCCAATCATGTTTGCCTCTTCCACTCAGGCTGAATTATCTAATCCATATGGAGAAAGCAAACGTGAGGCGGAAAGCGTTATTCGTAAGTACGGCCAAGAGAATAGTGTAGAAGTGATGATCTATCGGTTTCCGAACCTTTTCGGTAAATGGTGTAAGCCAAATTATAATAGTGTAATCGCGACATTTTGTCATAACATTTCTCATGATATTCCTATTCAGGTGAATGATGAATCGACAACGTTGACTGTTGCCTACATAGACGATGTGATTTCGAGCTTAATTTCTATACTGAGTGAGAATAAACGAAACGGTGAAAAAGATTTCTACAACGTATCACCAACATATGATGTAACACTCGGTCGATTAGTTAATTTGTTAACATCTTTCAAACAATCAAGAAGTGATTTATCTATCGCTCAACAGGATGATGGATTGGTCAAAAAGTTATATAGTACGTATTTAAGCTATTTGCCTGAGCGCGATTTTTCTTATGAATTGAAGATGCATCAGGATGAAAGAGGTTCATTTACAGAATTCATGCGCACCCCAGATCGAGGTCAGGTATCCGTCAATATTTCTAAACCAGGCATTACGAAGGGGAACCATTGGCATCATACGAAAAATGAAAAGTTTCTTGTGGTCAGTGGGGAAGGTGTGATTCGTTTTAGAAAAATCGACTCGGCTGAAATCATTGAGTATTTTGTAAGTGGAAAAAAGCTGGAGGTAGTTGATATTCCAGTAGGTTATACACACAACATCGAGAATTTAGGGAATCAAGATATGGTTACGTTAATGTGGGTAAATGAACCATTTGATCCAAATCGACCTGATACATATTACTTGGAGGTTTAAGACATAAATGAAGAAATTAAAAGTTATGACGATTGTAGGTACGAGACCAGAAATCATTCGTTTATCCGCGACAATTAATCGACTTGAAGAGTCAGAGGCAATCGAGCATGTGCTAGTGCATACAGGACAAAACTATGATTACGAATTAAATGAAGTGTTTTTTGAAGATTTCAATTTGAGAAAACCTGATTACTTTTTAAATGCAGCGAATGGAACAGCTACGGAAACAATTGGTCATATTTTAATTGCGATTGATCCGATTTTAGAAAAAGAGCAACCTGAAGCAGTATTAATCTTAGGAGATACAAACAGCTGTTTATGCGCAATTGCAGCGAAGAAACGTAAAATCCCGATTTTCCATATGGAAGCAGGAAATCGTTGCTTCGATCAACGTGTTCCTGAGGAAACGAATCGTAAAATTGTGGATCATATCGCTGATATTAATTTGACATATAGTAGCATTGCAAGAGAGTACTTATTAAGAGAAGGCTTGCCAGCTGACCGTATTATCAAAACAGGCAGTCCTATGTATGAAGTTTTAGAGTCGAAACGAGCAGAGATTGAAAATTCAGATGTACTATCACGACTAAACTTACTAAAAGGCAAATATTTTTTAGTTTCTGCACACAGAGAAGAAAACATTGGTTCAGAAAAAAACTTTATAAATTTGGTGGATTCATTAAACTCAATTGCCGAATTATATGATTTGCCAATTATATTGAGTACACATCCCCGGACTCGAAAAATGATTGATGAGAAACAAGTGAAATTCCACAAAAATATTCAATTACTAAAACCGCTTGGTTTTATTGACTATAACAATCTTCAAATTAATGCAAAAGCAGTATTAAGCGATAGTGGGACAATTAGTGAAGAAGCCTCTATATTAAGTTTAAAGGCGCTTAATATTAGAGAGGCGCATGAAAGACCTGAGGCAATGGAGGAAACTACAGTTATAATGTCTGGTTTGAAGAAAGAAAGAGTAATTCAAGGTTTAAAGAATTTAGAACAATTCGAATTTACAAACAATATAATTGTTCGAGACTACGAAGTAGAAAATGTGTCCTATAAAGTTATTAAAATTATCATTTCATATGTAGATTATATTAATAACAATATTTGGAGGAAATGATTTGAAAATATGCATCGTCAGTGCTGTTAATATAAAACACATGTCAATGGTTACATTCTATACTGATTACTTTAAAAATAACAATATTTCATATGATTTAATATATTTTGATAAATATGGAGTTGAAGAATCGATTGGAGAACAAAATAAATATGTATATCGATGTGAATTTTCTAAAAATACTAAGAAGATACAGAAAATAAAAGAGTATTATAAATATAAAAAGTTTGCTTCTAAAATATTATTAAATAATGATTATGATTTTATAGTTTTGTGGAATGATTTAGCCATTCACTTATTGGGGAGCTTTCTGTCGGATAATTTCCCTAACCGCTACTGTGTAAATATAAGAGATTACTTTGGACAGGATATTCCTTTAATTTCAAAGAACGTAAAAAAAGCAGTTCGAAACAGCAGTTTCAATACAGTTTCTTCAAAAGGATATGAAGAATTTTTACCACCTGAAAAATATTATATGATGCATAGTATAATTGGACAAGTATCCACCGATATTGAATCTACAGTAAAAGAAAAATCTTCTTTCCCATTAAAATTATCTTTTGTAGGAAATATTAGATTTTTCGAGCAAAATAAACGTATACTAGACATTTTCAAGAATAATAAAAAGTTTCAATTACAGTATTTTGGTACAAATGCGAATGTCTTAAAAGAATACTGCGAAATAAATTCAATCTATAATGCGGAATTTCATGATAGTTTCGATTTATCTGAAACCTCGTTTTACGTAAAAAAAGGTGATTTAGTAAATAATATTTATGGTAAAAAAGATAAAATATTAAATCATTCAATTTCTATAAAGTTATATCATTCAGTACTAGCAAAACAACCTATAATCGCTATGAATGATACATATATAGGAAATTTAGTACAAAAATATTCCTTAGGTTTTGTGATTGATCATTTAAACCATGATTTACCGGCTTTAATTGAAAAGTGGTATAGTAATTTAAATTACGAAGAATATTTGAAGTCCTGCAAGAAATTTATTGAAGAAGCAAGGATGGAGAATCAAGTAATAAATGAGTTATTAGATTCCAACTTAAGGAAAATAAAAAATAAAGGATAAAAATATGATCTTCAATCTTTTTAAGGTTTTCGTATTACCGGTTATCTTAATCATAGTGAACATCTTTTTATGGCTTGATCGTAGTTCTTTACCTTATCAGTATCAATCTATGTGGTTATTACCTATGACGTTTATATTGATTTATATCCTTTTATTTATACCGATGAGTAATAAAATTAATAGATACAAGATTACTTTTTGGTCATTTTATACTCTAATGATGATTAGATTAGTCATTATCCCACTATCAATTTATCTTTCTAAGAATTTTGAGTATTTAACTTATGTTGAGGTCAGTAAAGATAACATTAATCTTTCTATTTACCTTTTAGTTATTGAAGCTGTTATCTCAAGTACATTTCTTCATTTTTACCTGATGGTGAAAGATGATGTGGCTTTTAAAAAGTTTCGAAATACTAGCGATTATATAAGAATCAAAGGGAGTAAAGGATTCTACATTCTTTTTATAATCGTTAGCACGATAATTTTATTAATAAGTGGAAAGACGGGAGAACTTCTAAATTTTATAATTATTAATGTATCTTCTAATAGTCAAAGATTCGGCGATGCTAGCACTACTTATATGTTTTTTTTAAAACAAATAATATTTTTGGCGGCAATGTTTACCTTTTTGATACTGGTAGATACATTTGCTAAAGAATACAGAAAGAATCATGCTGTAAGATATTATTTATTTGCTTTAATGATCTCTATGACCTACATTGGTTTGATTATTGGAGAGAGAAGGAGCAATCAACTTTATATTGGAGTGATAACAATACTAGTATTGAATTTATTATTTCCTCACTTCAAAAAGATCACAGTCTATGTACTGAGTTTTGTAAGTTTATTCATAATTTTATTGATGAGTATTTATAAGCATTTCTATGTATTTCGATCGGGTTCATATATAGATACGCTTCAACAATCAAACTTAAATCTCATGGAAATATCAAATAATCTTCAATTATATGCGTTGGGATTGGATAATGTAGGATTGTCAATTCAATTCAGTGAATTATTTGAGGGCAATCTATTATATGTTATTTATGAAAACATACGTTCGATTTTTGGGATGAGTTTCCTATTAAATAATGACTTAGAGTTTACTTCCTCAATGTTTAACTCATTTGTTTATAATGCATCTGTTAGTAGTGGTCATCTGTTATCTTCGGCAGGTTATGGATATATTCATTTGGGAACGTTCTTCTTTATGATTTCTATTTTTAACTTACTTATATCTTTGACATTTGAAAACCTTTTGCACGAAACTAATACGCTAGAATTAAAATTTTTGTATGCGTTCGTGGTGGTGCGTTTCGCCACAAATATTTTCTCTAGTACACCTGCACTTCTTAACCTCTCATCGATTGTTATAATATCGGGAGGAATCTTATATACTTTTTCAATAATTATCAAAAAAAGTAATAAAATAGTTTTGCTCGGAGATGTAAAGTGAAAAACTTTTTCTATTTAGTATCTGGTTCGATTATTGCGCAAATCATTACTGTTGTTTCAACTCCATTGTTGACCAGGATATTTACTCCTGAAGAATTTGGTCAATACATGATTTTATTATCTTTTACAGGTTTGTTTATGACGGCATCAAATGCTAGATATGATGTGTTAATTGTGTCTTGTCAAAAAAAGGAAATACCAAGTTTAATGATAATTAGTTTATGGATAAGTTTAGTAATAGCAATGCTGTCTTCAATAATTTTTGCAGTGTTAAATTTGCATACTAAACTAGTCGATGTTCCATTCTATTCAATTCTAGCTATATTTTTAATTGTAAGTTCCTACGGGATAATTAATGTGTTAATATCCTATAATAATAGAAATGAAAATTATCAGTTGATATCATATATCACTGTGATTAGATCCATTTTTCAAAACTTAGGGTCAATAGTATTTGGTCTATTTAACTTAGGGTATTTTGGTCTGTTGCTAGCATACATTTTAGGACAAGTGTTTGGTATGAAAAAACAAGCAATAGGAACTTTAGCTATTTTTAAAAAAGGGTTTAGTGTCCCTCTGAAAGAACATTTAGCGGTAATGATTAAATATAAAAATCAACCACTATACTCTATGCCATCTATAATCGTAAATAACTTGTCTTATACCCTAGTAATTGTTATAGTGTCGAGTTTATACGGAGCTAGTTATGTAGGATTCTATACCTTGGCACTTAGGTTATTAGCTTTGCCGCTTAACGTCATTAGTGGAAACATGTCAAAAATTATTATGAAACAAGCAAGTTTAGAATTTGAATCTGATCAAACAGTTAAAAATACTTTTGTAAGATACGCATTGATTCTAGCTGCACTGTCATTTCCAGTTTTTATCTCGATTTATTATGTATCCCCGTACTTTGGTGTTATATTTGGATCTGATTGGGAAGAGGCTGGTGATATTATAAGTATCCTTTTACTAATGTTTGGAGTTAGATTCATTGTTACGTCTTTATCACCTATTTTTATAATATTAAATAAACAAATAATTGATTTTCAATTACAAAGTATGTTTATAGTGATTTCAATAATATTATTCATAATTTCTAATGTAAATAACTTTTCGTTTGAAAAATTCCTGTCTTACTTAAACTTCTTCTATACGTTAATTTATATTTTGTATTTTGTAGTACTGATGAAATTTTCTATAAAAAGGAGAGAGAGTAAATGAAAAAAATAATCTATCTTCCCGTCATAAATAAGTTACTAAAAATAATGATTGGTAGCGTTGCATCATTTTTTTTTAATAAAAAGTACTTAAGAGGAAGGTATTTTGAAGAGAAAATGATGGGTTGGTATTGGGTTCTTCTAGGGATTCGAAACAAGATTTTTGGGTTCAACCGAAATATTGAGTTTCCGTGTGATACATCGGTTAGAATCCATCGATCAGATAAAATTCATTTTGATGTGAATGATTTGCATATTTTCCAGTCTCCAGGTTGTTACTATAATAATTTTGCGGCGGACATTTATATTGGGAAAGGTAGCTACATTGCCCCTAATGTAGGAATAATAACCGCGAACCATAGTGTTGAAAATTTAGACTTACATGAAGAAGCTAAAGATGTCGTACTTGGACGAAAATGTTGGATTGGTATGAATTCGGTAATTCTTCCCGGTGTTATACTGGGTGATAACACTATTGTTGGTGCGGGTAGTGTAGTTACTAAAAGTTTTGTTGAAGGGAATGTCATAATAGCTGGAAACCCTGCTAGAATTATCAAAGAAATTCGAAGAGATAATTAATTTAGTACATTATTAAATGCGATAAAAAGACTATACTTGTTTGAACTGAGCCGTGTTCTACGTGTGTAATGCAAAATAGGAGTGCAGAAGTGTGCAACGGAAACGTACACAACTCTGCACTCCTATTTTTGAAAAGAAAAAGGACTTGCCAGCAATCATAATCTCACCCTAACGTTTAAGTTGCGACACAAGAACGTTCGGAGATGGAAGGAATGCTAACAATGTCCGATATCAATTGTATGTATTTTGCAATACAACTGGCGAGAAGGGACATGAATCTTTCCGCGTGACACAAACGTTTTACAGATGAGAGCGAACACCCTATGATGGATGTTCGCTCTTTTAGTTCATCATTTCTTAGTCTTTAAGAAGTTGTTCACCTCCCGATTCTTCGCATTCAACACTTCAATCGTTTCTTGATTCTGTTCTTTCGAAATGTGCAGATACAGCTCGGTCGTCTCGGTCGATGCATGACCGAGTAATCGACTGATCTTCGTGATTTCGACATCGGCGTTATAGAGCTCCGTTGCAAAGCTGTGACGGAGGACGTGACTCGTAATTCCGAATCCGAGCTGTTCCTCTGATACTTCCAAGAGATATTCATTCACATAGTTTGCGCGGACTTTTGAACCGTTCGGCATGATGAACAAGTATCGCGAGTCCTTGTCTGACTTTGGCCGCTCGACCTGAATATAACGCTCCAACGATTTTCGGATACGATCGGTCATCGGCACTTCCCGCATTTTATTCCCTTTCCCGTGTCGAATGGTCAAGTCGTTCGACTCAAACGTTACATCCTCGAGTTTTAAATCTAACGTCTCACTGATTCGGAAGCCCGCATCGCAGCCGATCAAAAAGATGTTATACAATGTCGCATTGTGTGCATGGTGCAGCAGCTGATTCACTTGCTCTCGACTTAAAATGATGGATTGCCGTTTTGCTTCGGCACCGGGTACGTTGACGAATACGAACGGATTACGTGTGATCCATCCTCGTTTGACCGAGTAGGACATGAACGACTTGAGTACACTCACATATTTTTTTATCGTGTTGGACGCAAGCTCTTCATCTACTAGTTTGTCTCGATAAGGGAACGCGTGGTCAGTTTCATCCACGTCTTTTAAGAAAATCACATTCGACTGTTGCATCATCTGTTCGAATCGACGTAACGTGTTCCGATACGTCTTCACCGTCTCAGGTGATCGTTGTTGTCGCATCTCTACATCTTCCAAGTAACTTGTGATTGCTTCTTTGATTTGAATCGGTTCCATTGTTGTTCACTCCTTCGAATACAACTCTTTTCGCAACTCACGTTGAACGTCCGCCTTATACGCGCGCAATCGGCTTGCGGAATAGTCGAGCGTCTGTTCCGTGCCATCAATCAGATGACAGAGAAGTTCGAAGTGGCGTGGGGATAGGTTCTTCCGTTGTTCGTCGAGCCAGTCAAACAGATGACGCTCGGATGTCATACATTGCTCGGGGAGCCGTTCGGCTGCGACCTCATGTTTCAAATGCCGTGCGTTCTTTTGTTGATGGTTCAGAATCGCTCCACGGATGCGCTGGAAGCAGTACGTCTTCGATAGCGTGCAGCCTCGTTTCAAGGCTTCCCATAAGGCGATGCGGGCAATTTGGACACAGTCGTCCTGCTCGTTCTGGTGGATGTTCAAGTGGCGGATGACATAGTGGATCATCGGCTCCCATTCTGTGATTTGTTCGTCAATCGTTTTCATCGTCGGTTCTTTTCCGAGCGCTCTTTCGTATTCCTAGGTTAGGGCGAGTATAAACGCTATTCTTCTCCTTTCAGTCGTTGTTACACCAATGCCTAACGCCTCTGTCACCTTAATTCCCATGTTATCGGAAATATCCCCTGGGCTTATGTGTGATAAGGGCGGTCGCTAGGCGGGGGGAATAGCGTTTCTTTCCTGATAGCGTTGTATTAACCAGCGAAATAATAAGAGTGACCAGTTTTGGTGAGAATTAAACGAGCTGTTTTTAATCCTCATGAAAGTTGCAAAACAAACGGATTAAGCCAATCGATGCACGCAAGAATGTGAAGGTTTGCCGCCTTCCTGTTCTTGCTTTTTTTATGTTCTAAACGACCGGAATTCACGAAAAATGGATTAGGCATGACTCGTTCTCTTGATTCACATCATCAAAGAAATGTCTTGGCGTCTGAAATACTTGTGCTATGCTTTTGGTGGAAAACTGTCAAAGGTGGAATGCATAATGACGGAACGACAGCAAAAGTTACTCGCGTTGTTACAACATAAAGAATGGATGTCGACGAAGGATATCGCTTGGGCGCTCCATTGCTCGGAGCGAACGGTCCGGACCGAGCTGCGTGCGCTCGAGAAACTGTCCGACGTACAGATTGAGACGAGTCGGGGGAAAGGGGTGCGGCTCCTCGAGAACCATTACGTCCCGATGCAAGAGACAGCGAACGACGAAGGACGCGTCGAACAAATCCTCATCCGACTCTTGTTTGATGAGATCGCGTCGTCTGCTGCCATCGCCAGCACCTTCTATATCAGTGAGGCGACGGTCAAACAAGACATCGATACGATCGAACAGATGCTGAAGGACGCACCCCTCACGTTTGATCGCCGACATTGTCGCGTCGATGGGGAAGAGCTCGTCAGACGGGAATGGTTGACCCAGCTCTTGGTAAAGACGCGTTTGCCCCAGGCACACGCGCAAGACGTGAGACTCATTGAAACGTTCCTAACGGATTGGGAACGAGAGGTCGACAAACAATATTCCGATACGGCGTCCGAACTCTTGCAGGCACGCCTGCTCGTGTCGCTCAAACGGATACGCCGCCGCGCCTACGTGACCTTATCACCATCAGGACTCGAGATGGCACGCGCGACACGCGGGTTTGATGCATTGATGAGACAGATAGATGTGTTGGAACAATCGCTCGGGATGAAAATCCCGACAGAAGAGCGGGCTTACTTCATGCTGGCGCTATCTGGCGCGCAAGAGTTCAATCCATCCGAAGACGATGTGACGACAGAAGTCGCACGAGCCGCCAATCGGTTCGCTCTCGCCGTGAACGGGACGATTTACGGAGGGGCCTTGCAGAGGGAGTTATATCGGTCGCTCCTCGCCCACATCCGACCGATGGTGTATCGCCAACTGATCAAGGCCTATTTAGAAAATCCGCTCCTCGATCAAATCAAACGTCGCTTCACCGCCACATATGCGGCTGTCTTGCGACATGCCTCGATTTTAGAGAGCGAGCTCGACCTGTATGTCACGGAAGATGAAGTCGGATTTTTGACGCTCCATTTCCAGACGATGCTCGAAGAACGTCGACGCCAGGAGAAAAAAAGAATCCTTCTCGTCTGTACATATGGGATGGGGACGAGTAAATTGATTGCGGCACGACTCCACAACCAGTTTCACGACGCCATTCACATCGTTGGGTATTCGTCGCTGCGCGAGCTCGAGAAACAGATTGAAGGGTGTCAGCCGGACTTGATCGTATCGACGGTCCAGCTAGGAGAACGGGAGACTCCGGTCCATGTTGTATCCGCCGTCTTGACCGAGCAGGACGTGCACCAATTGAGACAGCTGATTGGGGTGAACGGGAACACGTACGCGACCATCGCCTCACTCGTCGGACACGTTCAATTCGTCGATGACGTCCTGTCACGCGGTCATGCCTTACACGTATTGATGGAAGCGGCACATATTGACGAACATTATTCTGAAAGCGTATACAATCGTGAAAGGAACGGTTCGACCTCAATCGGACAGAGTGTCGCCATTCCACACGGGGACCCGGAGCTCGCCAAGACGAACCGAATCGACGTGCTCGTGTCTCGGACACCGATCACCTGGGGGAACGAACAGGTCCGACTCATCTTCCTTCTTCAATTCCGGGATTCGGACCAAACCTTCTCGACACATCTGTTCGAGGAGATTGCCGCATTGACGGAAAATCCGAAACTCGTCCGAGAATTAGTCGAATCGAAAGACCCGCGTGCCTTCCGTGATTTGCTTTTGCCGTAGTCAACGGCAAAAGGTTATCTGAAACCCGTTTCATATTTGAGTAAAGTATACATGTAGCCAAGCATAAATCAACTTTATTCGAAAGGGGAAATCACTATGAAGATTGTTGCCATCACCGCTTGTCCGGTCGGCATCGCCCATACGTACATGGCCGCTGAAAAGTTGTCAAAGACGGGTGCGGAGCTCGGTCATGACGTGAAAGTGGAAACGCACGGGTCAATCGGGATCGAGAACGGATTGACTGAACAGGAAATTAAAGAGGCGGACGGTGTCATAATCGCCGCAGACAAGGCGGTCGATTTGAACCGTTTCTCTGGGAAACGCATCGTCGTTGTTCCGGTCGCTGAAGCGATCAAGCAACCGGCAGAACTGATTGAACGCGTCAAGACCGCTCCGATCCAAAAAGGAGCAACGAAGGACGTCAAGAAAGAAAAAGACGGGAACATCGTCTATCGGGCGCTCATGAACGGTGTGAGCCATATGATCCCGTTCGTCGTGGTCGGGGGCTTATTGATCGCCTTGGCGCTCGCCATCGGGGGAGAACCGACCGCGAACGGGTTAGCCATTCCGGAAGGGTCTGTCTGGCAGAAGGTGCTAGATGTCGGGGCGGCTTCGTTCATGTTCATGGTACCGATTCTCGCTGGATATATCGCCTATGCCATCGCCGACCGTCCGGCACTCGCACCGGGTATCGTCGGGGGATACATTGCGGCGAACGGTAGCTTTTATGGGTCAGAGGCAGGGGCCGGGTTCCTTGGGGGAATCTTGGCAGGTTTCGCAGCCGGATATCTCGTCCGTTGGATCAAAACGTGGAAAGTTCCACAGATGATTCAGCCGATCATGCCGATTCTTGTCATTCCGATCGTCAGCATGGTCGCCATCGCCGCACTCTTCATCTTCGTCGTCGGTGCACCGATTGCCGGACTCATGGACGGCTTGACGTCTATGCTTCAAGGGATGGAAGGGTCAAGTAAGATCGTGCTCGGTCTGTTGCTCGGTGCCATGATCGCCTTTGATATGGGAGGCCCGGTCAACAAGGTCGCCTTCCTATTCGGAGCATCGATGATTGCCGAAGGGCAGACGGGCATCATGGGGGCGATTGCGGTCGCCATCTGTATCCCACCACTCGGGATGGGCATCGCGACGTTCCTTCGTAAAAAACTATTCGTGAAAGAAGAGCAAGAGGCAGGAAAGGCAGCCTTCATGATGGGGCTAGTCGGTATCACGGAAGGGGCCATCCCGTTCGCGGCTGGTGACCCACTGCGTGTCATCCCGGCCAATATGATTGGAGCCATGGTCGGTGCGGCCATCGCCATCACGGTCGGCGTGACGAACAACGTTCCTCACGGGGGGCCGGTCGTGGCGGTGCTCGGTGCTGTCGACAACGTCATCATGTTCTTCGTGTCGGTACTCATCGGTTCGCTCATTACGGCGTTTACGACCATCTTCTTGAAAGAGCGTGCCCAACGGAAAAATACAAACTCAGAAGCCTTGAAACAAGTCAGCTAAGGGAGAGATCGAGATGAAACTGATGGATTACATGGAAACGTCACTGATCGAACTTGATTTGGATGTCACTTCACGGGAAGAAGCGTTCGATGTGTTGACGCGTAAATTGGAAGGTGCCGGCTATTTGAACGACCGATTGTCGTACTTGGAGGCGTTGGAGCGTCGGGAAGCGCTCAGTTCGACCGGGATCGGCTTTGAAGTCGCCATTCCACACGGAAAAACGGATGCTGTCAAACGTCCTGTCATCGCGTTCGCGAAAGCATCGAACGGCATCGAGTGGGACAGTCTCGACGGGGAACCGGCTAAACTGATTTTCATGATTGGGGTCCCTGAGGCAGCGGAAGGGGACGAACATTTACGGATGCTCGCCCTCTTGAGCCGGCGTCTCATCGATGATGAGTTTCGTCGTCATCTTCAAGAGGCGACGACGGTTGAGGATGTCATGGCACAACTTGAAACGGTACATGCGTAAACTTTTAGGGCGCTCACGGAGAGCGTCCTCTTGGTGTAGACACAGAAATGGGGGAATGAATCATGATCTTAACATGCACACCAGTCTTTCAGGAACGACTTTGGGGAGGGCGTAAGCTCGAGACGACGTTCGAGTATGACCTGCCGCAAGGAAACATCGGCGAGTGTTGGGGCATCTCGGCCCATCCGAACGGGATGAGCGTCGTCACTTCCGGTCAATTTGCAGGGTACACACTCGCTGAACTTTGGGAGGAGAAACGCGAGTTGTTTGGGGCGTACACGCTCGACAGCTTCCCGCTCCTCGTCAAACTGCTCGATGCGGCGGACGACTTGTCCGTCCAGGTCCACCCGAACGATGAGGAAGCGATGCGTCTAGAAGGAGAACCATACGGGAAGACGGAATGTTGGTACGTCGTCGAGGCAGAGCCGGGTGCGGAATTGATTCTCGGACATACGGCGGAGACGAAAGAACAGTTGGCCGAAGCGATTGCGCATGGTGAGTGGGACACGTTGTTACGTCGTCAACCGGTGAAGGCGGGCGATTTCATTTTCGTGCCGAGCGGGACGATCCATGCGATCGGGGAAGGGATTGTCATCCTTGAGACGCAACAGTCTTCAGACACGACGTATCGGGTATATGACTTTGACCGGACAGACGACGAAGGGAATGTCCGTGAGCTCCATCTCGATCAAGCGATTGAAGTGACGACGGTACCGGATATGCCTACAATCGTTCATCCGACGACGAAAGACGTGACGGGCGGTACGGTTCAGACATTGATCGAGACGGACGAGTTCAACGTCTATCGGATGGACGTCACAGACGGATTCGTGCTCAGACCACTGGACCGCTTCCGTCTCATCAGTGTGCTGAACGGAGAGGGGGCGTTGGACGGGGTCCCGCTCGAGAAGGGCGATCATCTCGTTGTGACGGTGAGCGACCAACCGCGTGTCGTGGCAGGTAGCATGGAGTTAATTGTAAGCGATTGCAGTTTGAAGTGAGTAGGACACCACACTGGAAAGGGGAGCTACATATGTTTGGAGCGATTGAATTAGGGGGGACGAAAATCGTCTGTGGCATCGGGACGGAGACAGGGGACGTCATCCGTCACGCGTCCATCCCGACGACGGACCCGGAAGAGACGATGGCAAGCGTGTTCGAGTTCTTTGAAGGAGAAACGATTGAGGCGCTCGGCGTTGGCACATTCGGTCCGGTCGACTTGAATCTGTCGAGTGAGACGTATGGATGCATCACCACGACACCGAAAATAAAGTGGGCGAACTACCCACTCTATGACGTGTTGAAGGCACACTTTCAAGTCCCGATTGTGCTCGATACTGACGTGAACGGAGCGGCACTCGGGGAGATGACGTTTGGCGGGGCGACTGACGTCTCAAGTTGTCTCTACATGACGGTCGGTACCGGGATTGGAGCGGGTGCCGTGATTGACGGGGAACTCGTCCACGGGATGGGGCATCCGGAGATGGGACACATGATGGTCCGTCGTCACCCCGATGACATGTCGAAAGGTGTCTGCCCGTATCACGGAGACTGTCTTGAAGGATTGGCATCAGGTCCTGCCATCGAGGCGAGACATGGCAAGAAGGCGCACTTGCTCGACCCGACCCACCTAGCGTGGGACATCGAGGCGGATTATTTGGCACAGGCGCTTGTCAACATCGCCCTCATTCTCGCCCCGGAGCGGATGATTCTCGGCGGTGGTGTCATGAAGCAGTCACACCTGTTCCCGAAAGTGCGTGAAGCGTTTCGACAGAAGATGAACGGCTATATTCAAAATCCGTATGTGAATGAGTTGGAGACGTATATCGTCCCACCGACACTCGGTGATTTCGCCGGATTAAAAGGAGCGCTCGCCCTCGCCATCAAGAAAGGAGATGTCGTCCATGCCGGGCGTTGATGTGTCGGTCCGTGAGTTAGAGGCTTACCGCTCGAGTGTCACGATGCCGGACGACTTTGATCGATTCTGGGAGCGAGAACTCGAGACGTTACGGGACATTCCGATGCAGATCGAACGGAATCCAATCCCCGCTTACGTCCGAAACGTCGAGATGGAAGACATCCGTTACTTGTCGCATGGGGCGCTCGTACACAAAGCGACGTTCATCAAACCGACAACGATTGACCGCTCGCTTCCCGTCGTCGTCCTCTATCACGGGTATAACTGGAATACGCACGAGCCTCATATCGCCATGAAGTATGTCGTACAAGGAATGGCCGTGCTGCTCGTCGAGACACGAGACCAAGGAATGGACCCGGAGCAGTCCGTGCTCATGCCTTTGGGCGGTGCCGCCGGATGGATGACGCGAGGGATTTTCAAGAAAGAGACGTATTATTATACGCGGGTCATGCTAGACTCAATCCGAGCGCTCGATGTCGCCCTCATGCTGTCAGGTGCGAAATCAGCAATCGTCGAAGGAGGGAGCCAGGGTGGTGGCATCGCCCTCGGGGTTAGCGCCTTGCATCCGAAAGTGAAGGCTGCCTTGGTCGATATCCCATTCCTTTGTGATATACTGCGAGGGGTCGAGCTCGCGACGGACGGCCCGTACTTAGAAATCTCGCACTACTTCAAAGTACATGATCCTCTTCACGAGTCGGAAGCGAGATTGTACGATACGCTTCGCTATGTTGACGGGATCAATTTTGCGAGACGCATCACCTGTCCCGTCATGGTCGGGGTCGGTCTTTTAGATGAGGTGTGCCCTCCGTCGACAGGGTATGCGCTATTCCGTGAACTTTCAGGCGAGAAGGCGTTCCGTGTCTATCCGGAATATGGACATGGTCTCTCGAGCCGCCACGAGGAAGAAAAGTTGAAGTTCATCGCCCCTTTACTGTGAGCACTCCGTCATTTTGACGGAGTTTTTTTCATTCTGGGTGAACAAGTCAGACTTCATTGGCGTATTGGGACGAAGGAACTAGTCATTCATGCAGACAAACGTAAGACGGGAAGCTCTATTCTTAAAATGAAAATAATTTTCAATAAATTCCATAAAAGTAAAATGATTATTTTTACCTATCACCCTCTATGCTATGTTGTTTTTGTAAGCGGTTACTTACTAGAAGAGGGAGTGAATGGGATGAACAAACGTAACGTAGTTGGTACGGCACTTAGCCTCACGTTGTTGGGAAGTTTATTACCGATGCAAGGAGCGGCAGCTGAAGAGGTGATGAAAGTCATCGACGCCTCGGGTGACGAGATGCGTGTCGGAGGTATCAACAAACTCGCGAACCAGCAGCAACTCATCATCTTCAACGATCAGTTCAGCTACTACACGGAGACGAACCCGGCGAGTACGGAAGTCGTGCTAGAGAAAGTCGGAATCAATACGTACACGGTAGCGGAGAAACGAGGCGGGAACAGTCCGATCCCAGAGAATGGTCTCGTCCTGTCGACGGGTAAAGACACGACGGAAGCGGTCGCTTCGTTCTTGCGTCAGCTCGAAGTCGGGGAGCGCGTCATGCTCGAGGAGCCGGTCGTCAAACAAGAAGAACGCACGGCGAACGCCGTCGATCCGACGCGAACATCGAACCCGGACGGGGCACCGTTCGATGGATTCCGCGGCCCGGACCAGTTGATCGTCTATACGCCTGCGTTCGGGGAGTCGACGAAGACGAACGTATATGGCTATGAGATCACGGTCGAAGATGGCTATGTGACGAAGCTTGGGGGCGGGAATTCAAGCATCCCAGATAACGGATTCGTCGTCAGTGGCCATGGTGTCAGCTCGGCATTCCTTTCAGGGAACAGCATCATCGGGGCGAAAGTCGACGTGACGGACGGGGTCATCACGATCACACAGGATGTGGACAGCTATGCGTTCCAAAGTGAGAAAGCGATTGAGAAGGCTGAACAGTCGATTGCAAAAGCGCGTGCGGAATGGATTGACGTCCCGCTCGACTTGGCAGACGAGGCGCTCCGTTCCGCTCGGACATATTTAGATCAGGCGGATGGGGAGTCAGACCCGGTCATCGCCTTAGATGCGGTAAGGCAAGCGACGCAGCGTGCGTATGATGCCTATTATTACTCCATCGACTCAGGTGTCGCCGAGCAACGTGCGGTGTGGCATCGTCCGAAAGAGTCGACGTTAGCAGGCGTCGAGACCGTCTTAGATCGAATGGAAAAGGCCGGGTTCAATGCGGTCTATCTCGAGACGACGTTCTGGGGATACCCGATCTATCCGAGTGCGGTCCAGGAACAGTATGGACTTCCCACCCAGCACCCGAACTTCAAAAACGGTGATTTCGGCGAGCACGACACCGACATTCTCGCCGCCTATATCGCGGAAGCGAAAGAGCGAGGCATGACGGTTCACGCATGGACAGATGGATTCATGGTTGGGGAAGCGAGCCTCGGTGTCCCATCTCAGTTCAAACAGTATCCGGAATGGGCGGCCGTACAACGGACGAATACGACCGGACAGCCGGCGCCGGACACGTCGAGCCGCTATTATTGGCTAGATATCATGCAGCCTGAAGTGCAAGACTATATGCTCGCGCTCTATGAGGAGATGGAATCGACTTACGACATCAAAGGGTTGAACATCGATTACATGCGACTCCCGCATCATGGTTTTGACAAAGCGTATGGATTTAGCGAACCGACGCGGGCGCTCTATGAGCAAGTGAGCGGCATCGACCCGGTCGATTTGAAGAAGGACACGCCGGAATGGGAGGCGTTCCAAGCATGGGTGCGCGAACGAGAGAACGAATTCGTCGACAAGTTGCATGACGTCTCCAAACAAAATAATTCGAAGTTCATGCTGACGGCGACGCCAGAACCAGGCGCGGAAGAAGTGTATATCAGTGACTGGAAAGAAGACATCGATGCCGTCATTCCACAAGCATACGGACATGACTTCAATAGCATTCAAAAGACGGTCCAGGCGAGTAAGAAGCTGATGCCGGAAGGGACGATGTACTTCACTGGGATCTACTCGTTCTATCACCACCTGAGCGAGGGAGCGGCGGTGGACGATGTCCTGTCGGCGAAGTTTGGCACGTCGGGTGTGAACATGTTCGCATTCGGTCAAGCGAGCGCCCCGTCCGTCGATGCGCTAGGGAAAGGTCCTTGGCGTGAGACGGCCGTCAACCCAGGGGAAGAGCCGCTCCTCGCCATCGAAGCCTTGTTGAAAGACACGCGCCGCGAGATGAACAGCCTGTATATGCCAAAAGGGGCGATGGATAAAAAAGCGGGTCGTGCACTCGCCAAAGAGATCCAGCGTCTTGAGAAGGCGGCGAGAAAACAATCGCTCAACCTAGAGGACGTACAACGAATCGACCAGTCATTAGAAGTCATGAAAACAAACAAGCAACTCGAGCCGGTGTTATATGACCGTTTACAGTCACGAACGGATGATATGAAAGAGTGGTTACAATACGCCATCGATCGTCAAGGGTTCTAACCGTTAGACTCGTCTCTGAAAAGGGGCGAGTTTTTATTTAGAAAATTATTTTCATTTTGATTTTAGTATTGCAAATAGATTTCTGAGACGATATGATGAATTTGTGAAAACGCTTTCTATTTTATCTCGGGGAGGAAATGAAAGATGAAAAAACGTACGAAACAACTCGCAGCGAGCGCATCGATCGCTGCCTTGTCAGTCGGCTTGATGGCTTGTAGCAATGAAGAGTCTGGTAGCGGTTCGGCATCGAGTGACGGGGAACTGTCGGGGAAGGTGACGATGTGGACGGCCTCACTCGCAGGGGAGCCATTCGATTCGTATTTTGACGAGATTGAAAAAGAGTTTGAAGAGATGCATCCAGACGTGGATGTCGTCATCGAAGACGTGCCACAAAATGAGATGGAGCAAAAAGTATTGACGTCGTTGACGGGTAGTGACGTTCCGGACGTCGTCAACTTGAACCCACACTATATGTCGAACATCGCGGCACAAGGTGGATTGCTCGAACTCGACGACATATTGTCTGAAGAAGCGAAAACGGCTTATGTGGATGGTCCATACAAGTCTGGTATGTTCGAAGACAAACTGTACGCACTTCCTTGGTACTTGACGACGACCGTCTCTTGGTACAACGGGGACCACTTCGAACAGGCGGGCATCAAAGAAGTCCCGACTTCGACGGAAGGCATTTACGAAGCGTCGAAAATGTTGACGGACAAGACGGGTAAACCGGCGTTCTATCCGGTCATCAATGACGGGAACGCCATCATGGAGAAAATGGTCTCCATCGCGGGTGAACCGATCGTCGAAGATGGAAAAGCGACGTTCGCCGACAATGCGGACATCATCAACTATTTCGAGACGATGCAAAAAATGTATGACGAAGGATTGATCCCGCAAGAAGCGGCTGAAGGCTCGATCAAGACAGGTCAAGAACTCTACATGGCAGGCAACACGTCATTACTCGAAGGTGGCGTCACATTCCTCGGACCGGTCGAGAGCGGCGCACCGGACATCTATGAAGTCTCAAAAGCAGGACAGCCGCTTGAAGCATCAGACGCACCGGTTAACGTTGCAGTCATGAACTTCGCCGTACCGGCGAAGACGAAGAATAAAGAGGCAGCGGTCGCATTCGCCGAGTTTGTCACGAATGCCGACAATCAGCTCGAATTCGCGAAGACGGCAGGAACGGTCCTCCCATCTACGAAAGCTTCACTCGAGGATGACTACTTCACGAATCCGGGCGACTCACCGAAAGCACTCGGGATGATGGAAGCTTCGAAATCACTCGAACGTGCTGAAGTTCTTGTCCCACCGACAGAGAACAGTGCGGAACTCCGTGAAGCGACGAAGAACATCTTCGTTCAAAACTTACAAGGAAAAATGTCAGGTAAAGAAGCAGTAGAAGCACTTGCGAAAGCTTGGGATGACGCGTTCGAGAAATCTGGAGAGAGCGTGACGTTCTAAACGTTGAGAGCTGAATCAAAAGGAGACCCCTCTTTTGGTTCAGCTCGTTTTATTGGAAGGAGACCTGAAGATGAATAAAGAGAATATAGCACTCCCTGTATCGACCACGAAAACGAAGGTCGTCAGACGGAAGAAGAAAAACCTCCTCACCCCTTGGCTGTTCCTACTCCCATCGATTGTTGTGCTCGGCACGTTCCTCGTCATTCCGATCGTCGAGGCGTTCCACTGGAGTTTGTTGGACTATAAAATCATTGCGGGGACTGGAGAGTTCGTCGGACTCGCCAACTTCAAAGAGATTTTTACAGATACGTCGTTCTGGCTCGCGTTATGGAATACGATTTTATTTTTGATCATCGTTCTTCCATTGAATATCTTTTTGCCAATGATTTTAGCAGTTCTCGTCAATCAGGCCATCAAAGGCGTCTCGACGTTCCGCATCTTGTATTACTTGCCGGTCGTCACGCCGATGGTCGTCGCCGCGCTCATGTGGAAGATGCTTTACTCACAGAGTGGTCCGGTCTCATCGATCTTCGTATCGCTCGGCCTGTTTGACAATCCGACAAACTTACTCGTCCAAAGCTCGACCGCTCTCGTCGCCGTATCCGCAATCACCGTGTGGAAAGGCTTGGGCTACTACATGATCATCTATTTGGCAGGACTTCAGTCGATCTCGAAAGACGTCTACGAATCTGCCGAGATTGACGGAGCGAACGCCTTCCAAAAATTCTGGCGTATCACCGTACCGATGCTCACACCATCTGTCACCCTCGTCTCGGTCATGACGATCATTGCCGGGATGAAAGTGTTCGAAGAAATCGCCTTGACGACAGGTGGCGGTCCGGCTGGCGCGACCACGACGCTCGTCATGTACATCTACAACAAGTTCATGTCACTGGACGTCAGTATCGCATCCGCCGCTGGTGTCGTCCTGCTCCTTCTCGCAATCGGCGCTTCATTGCTTCAGATGAAATTGACGAGTTCACGAGAAGAAGATTTACGGGCATAAAGGAGAAGTGAAGATGAAACGTAAACAAACGACACAAAAAATCATGTTGTATCTATTGATGATTTTCATTTCGGTCATCACGGTCGGACCGTTCCTCGTCACGTTGTTCATGGCACTCAAGTCGCCAGGGGAAAGCATTTACGGGACGGTCTATCCGACAGACCCGACACTCGCGAACTTCACCGATTCGTTCTCGAAAGCGAACTTCGGTCTCTACTTTTTGAATACGTTCATCGTGACGGCGATCGCCATCCCGCTGAACTTGCTCTTCTGTAGCCTCGCGGCATATCCGCTGGCACGGATGGACTTCCGGGGGAGAGGTGTCGTCCTCTCACTCATCATCGCGACGATGATGGTCCCGTTCCAACTGTACATGGCACCACTTTTCCAACTCGCGGGAGAGCTCGGTCTACGCAACTCTTACATCGGTCTCGTCGTGATGCAGGTGGCGACAGCGTTTGGGATTTACTTGATGCGTCAAGCGTACTTGCGTATCCCGAAAGAGCTTGAAGAGTCAGCTTACTTGGACGGGGCGAACCGCTTCCAAGTCTGGTATCGTGTGGCGTTGCCGCTCGTCAAACCGACACTCGTCACGTTGGCGATCTTTACGTTCATGGGGACGTGGGGCGACTACTTGTGGCCACTCCTCAACTCGACGGAGAGTAGCATGTACACCCTCTCGATCGGATTGGCGCAACTGTCGCAAAACTTTGATGGCTCAAACTTGAAACTGATTAGCGCGGCATCGATCTTGACGACGATCCCGACATTGATTTTATTCATGGCGCTCCAAAAATACTTTATCTCCGGTGCGACAGATGGCGCCGTGAAAGGTTAAGAGAGAAAGGACGCGGAAGAGATGATTCATTACGCAGGACACGAAATCAAGGTAGTACGAGAAGTCGGGTGTGTCGTCGTTGGCGGCGGGACGTCTGGCGTGACGGCAGCCTATACGGCAGCAAACGAAGGAATCGATACACTTCTCATTGAAAAGACGATCGCACTCGGGGGGACGCAGACGAACGCACTCGTCTCTCCGATGATGCCGACGCACGTCCAGCCTCGGGGCGTCAACCGGCACATTCTAGACCGACTAGAAGAGCGCGGCGTCAAAACGGACGATGGGACGACGAATTGTCGGTGGTTCAACGTCGAGACGCTCACTGCGGTGCTAGATGAGTTGTTGGAACAAGTCGGATGTCAGGTATTATACGATGCCATCGTCATCGATGTGTTAAAAGCCGATGACACCATCACCCATCTGATCGTCCAGACATGTGCCGGCCTCGTCGCGATTCGGACGCAGACGGTCATCGATGCTTCAGCGGACGCCGTCGTCGCCCGTGTGTCCGACATCCCGACGTCTTCTGGAGATGAGAACGGACATAATCAACAGATGACGTTCCGTTTTGAGATGGGCGGTGTCGATCTTGCTCGTGTCCGGGACTATGTGCTCGGACTCGGCGAAACGTTCTGTCAGATCGAGGATCCAGATTTCTTCGAGATCGTCATGGTCCCCGGGAAAGGGCATGTGCTCGAAGGGTTATTCCGGGACGGATTGGCAACAGGCGAACTCACGGTCGACGACCTGAAATACTTCCAAGGGTTCACACAACCGGGCAAACCGGGTGTCTTCTCTTTTAATTGTCCCCACATCCCTGGATTGACGGATACGACCGACCCGTTCGCTCGCTCTGAAGCGGTGCGGATCGGGCGACAGATGATGCAGCGTCTCAGCAGATTCTTGGTCCGTCATTTACCAGGATTTGAGTCCGCGTTCTTATTAAAAGAAGCGACACAGCTCGGCATCCGTGAATCGTACCGGATTCAAGGGAAGTATGTATTGTCCGAGGCGGACTATGCAAATCGGGCTCGCTTTCATGACGCAATCGCTAAAGGTGACTGGTACGTCGATGTACATCGCGTCAAAGGAGCCGAGGCGTTACCGAAGAAATATACGGCGGGTGAATATTATGAGATCCCGTACCGTGCCCTCATCGTGAACGAAGTGACGAATGTCATCTTCGCCGGACGACACATCTCGAGCACGTTCTTGATGCAAGCCTCCCTTCGGATTCAACCGACGCTACGAGACGTCGGGGAAGCGACAGGACTCGCCGTCGCACTCGCATTGAAAACGAAAACGGCACTGAATGAACTCGACGGTGCGTTGATTCGGGAACGAATGGAGGTCCTCCAATGAAACAAGTACATGTCTTGAATCATACGCATTGGGACCGGGAATGGTACGAATCGTTCGAATCGTTCCGCTTCAAACTGACAGAAGGACTACGCTATGTCGTCGACCGGCTTCAGACCGGACAATTCGATAACTTCTTCTTAGACGGACAGACGATCGTGCTCGACGATTACCGGGAAGTGGTCAGTGCGGACGAATATGAACAGCTCGTCGAGTGGATCCGGGCAGGCAAGATCGAGGTCGGACCATGGTACTTACTCGCCGACGAGTTTTTAGTGGCAGGAGAGTCGCTCATTCAAAACTTGAAGATTGGGACGAAGATGGCACGCGAACTGGGATCGAAACATGATATCGGCTATTTGCCGGATACGTTCGGACATATCGGACAGATGCCACAGATTCTAGAGCAGTTCGGGATCGGTCACGCCATCCTCTGGCGTGGCGCCGTATCGGATTCATTCGAGAATACGTGGATCGCGCCGAACGGGTCGCACGTCAAGACGTTCGTCCTGCCTTTGTTCGAAGGCTATTATCAGACGTTCTTAAAGCATGAGGCATTTCAAAAAGAGATGGATGACTATTTGACACGTAACGAACCGTTCGTGAAAAGCGGTCATTACCTCGTCATGAACGGGGCCGACCATACGTTTACGGTACCTGACATCAAGGATCGGCTCGATGCCATCAATTTGCCGATCCGTCAATCACTCATGTCCGATTACTCGGACGCGGTGGCGACACATCGTCCGACCGCCTCGATACACGGTGAACAGCGGGACCCATCGAAAATCTTCATCCTACCAGGTGTTCTCTCGACAAGGACGTATCTGAAGCGGGATAATCAACTCGTTGAAGATGAAGCGCTCAACACACTCGGATTTTTGAACGCCTTTCTCGGAACAGAGACACGAAACGATTCATTCCGAGAGTATGTATGGAAACTGATTTTACAAAACCAACCGCACGACAGCATCTGCGGATGTAGCATCGATGCCGTCCATGACGAGATGGAGACGCGTTCAGCACGTGCCCTTGCTGCCATGAGACAGTTCGAACAGACGCAGCTCGACAAGCATTATCCGGCACCGTATTTCGGTGAAGGGTATAACGATCAGCTCGTGGTGATTTCGACCGTTCCCATCGAGCGGACGCTCCCGGTGGAAACGACGATTCGCATCCCGAAACGACTCGACCTCGGACAGATTCGCCTCAGCATGAACGGGCGACCGATTGAAATCGACGTCTTGCGCCGGGAAGAGAAGGAAGTGTTTCTACGACACATCTTGGCAGAGCCGCATTACGATGAGTATGTCGAGTATGACGTCGTCTTTTCAATACCGGTCGAAGGGGCAGGAGCCTATGTGTGCGAGATTGAACGGATTGAAGCAGAAGTCGCACGGCCCGACCGAATAGATGATGCTATCGAGAATGCGTTCGTCAAAGTCGAAGTGGACGATCAAGGCTTAACGATCACAGATGTAGAGACAGGGACGCGATATCCAGGACAGCATGTCTTCTACTCGAGTCTCGATGCAGGAGACACATATAACTATTCACCACCACGTGAAGACCGTTTGACGAAAGCGACGCTACGCCATGCCACGGTGGAGCGTGGTCAAGCCCATCAAACGATGCGTCTCGAATATGCGTTGACGGTCCCCGCATCTTTGGATGATTCACGTCAAACAGGAAGCGGACAGATGGTGACGATGCCGATCACGACGACGGTCACACTTTATGAACACGACCCGCTCATCCGCTTCAAGACGACGGTAGATAACAAAGCGCAAGACCACAAGCTCCGTGTCGCCTTTGATGTCGGAACGTGCGAAGTCACGACAGCGGACACGGCGTTTGATTGGAACGAACGGAAAACGATGCGGGACAAGCGATTTGATGCCGGGAAAAATGAAGAGTGCGTCATGGCGCAAGCACCGACCTATTCGTTCGTTCAGGCGAATGCGCACACCCTCGTCCATCGCGGTTTGCAAGAATACGAAGTGAGCACATATGACGGCCGAGACGTCGTGGAGCTGACGATGCTCCGTGCGGTCGGCTGGCTGTCTCGACGGGATTTGCGCACGCGAGGAAACGGGGCAGGACCAGGATTTGAAGTGCCGGGTGCACAATGTCTGCGAACCGACACGTTCGAATACGGACTTGTGTTGAACCGAGAGAACGAGTCGGCGACACACATCACGAGCTTCCGTCGACGACCGATTGTGCAGCAAACACGCGCAACGGCACCGAAGCATTGGTTCACGATGACAGGTGGCGTCTTCTCGAGTGTGACAGGAATTGAACCGAATGTAAGTGAAATTCGCCTATTCAATCCGACGACGGAACGTGTTTCGGTTACCATGACGTTCGCACAACAGGTAACATTAGAGAGAGTAACGTTAACAGGAGACATCATCGAACGAGTGGGTGAAACGTTCACGGTCCGACCGAAAGACATCGTGACGATCCGGGTGACGAGCGAAGAGAAATAGACTTTAACGAAGAAGGTGACAAAGATGAGAAAATTCGTAGCGCTCGACATTGGCGGGTCGTTTATCAAGTACGGTGTGTTGACGGAAGATGCGATCTTTATCGAAAAGCACGAGAGTATGACCGAAGCCAACCAGGGCGGGGCTCACATCTTAGAGAAGGTGACGGGCTTCATCCGTGACTTGCAGACGCGTCACGACGTACAAGGCATCTGCATCTCGACGGCAGGACAAGTCGATTCGAAAGAAGGGATTGTCGTCTATGCTTCGAAATTGATTCCGGCCTACACGGGCACGCGATTAAAAGAAACGTTAGAGGCGACGTTCAGTCTGCCGGTCGAGGTCGAAAACGATGTGAACTGTGCCGGACTGGCCGAGTCATGGATTGGGAGCGGCAAAGGAGCGAAAAGCTTATTCTGTCTGACAATCGGAACAGGAATCGGAGGCAGTTACATTCTCGACAACAAGCTCCATACGGGACATAGCTTCAGTGGGGGTGAGATCGGATATATCCCGATCGAAGGATATGCGTTCGAAGAATTGGCGTCGACGCGTGTCCTCATCGAACGTGTCGAGGCGAGAACGGAACAGACGGGACTGAACGGGAAAGACGTGTTCGAGATGGCACATGCGGGTAATCCGATCGCCATCGAAGAAATCGACCGCCTCGTCTATTACTTGTCAAAAGGGATCGCGACGGTGACGTATATGATGAACCCAGAAAAAATCATCATCGGTGGCGGAATCACGGCGCAAAAAGACTACCTGTATCCTCGCATCATGAAGCAACTGGCTGCCGACATCATCCCGGCCATCTTAGAGAAGACGACAATCGAGATTGCCCGGAACTTGAACAACGCAGGCATGATTGGGGCGCTTCGTCACTTCTTGCTCCAGGAATCGATGCGACCGCTCCGGAGCATCACGACGATCATCGAGTCGAACCATCATCGTTTCACGAAGCGAGAACAGCTCGTCGCAGACTTTATCATCCAGAACCTCGAGGCCGTTCCGAACAAGACGATCACGGAGATGTCTCGTCAGATCAACGTCTCGGAAGCGACGATCACCCGTTTTTGTCAAAAGCTCGAATTCGGGTCATATAACAAGTTGCGCCTACTCGCCAAAGAGGCGACCGTCAGCAATCGCTACTACGGTCCCTCGAATATCGATGGGCTCGATGATATCAATGAAGCGTACTTCATGATGATGAAGAAATACGAGTCGTTGTACGACCAAAAAGCGATGAATCGACTGAAGGAAGTGCTTGAATCGACGAACCAGGTCGTCTTATACGCGACGGATGAGTGGTCACCGCTCTTACCCGCCATCAAGACGAAACTCCTCGAATTTGGTGTCATGACGGACGGATTCTCGGGCGCGCAAGCGATTCAATTGTCGAAACGGGCGATTCGTCCAGAGACACTCGTCATCGGGCTCAGTCGCGATGGCTACAGTGAGGAGGTCATCGACGGATTGACACATGCGAAACGGATTGGTGCCGTCACGGTAGGTTTATCGACACAAAGCGATTCACCACTCTTCTCTGTCTCCGACGTCCGCTTGACCGTCGCCTCGACGGAAAACGCGAACGTGACCTCCATTCGGGAAGTGGCCCTCTTTTATCTATTAGATGTCATCACGCACACGGTTCGGGTGGAAGAGCCGAGCAGTGAGACGATTTGAGGTGTGACGATGAAGATTGTATATGTACCGATTGATGAACGACCATGCAATGTCGATGTGGTGCAGCGGATCGTCGGGGTGACCGACGAGGTGACGCTGCTCACGCCACCCGATCATTTATATGGATACAAAAAAGAAGCAGCCGACCAATTAGGGATGCGGGAATGGGTGCAACGTGTCAACGACTGCGACGCTCTCGTCCTCAGCGCGGACATGCTTTGCTATGGCGGACTATTGCCGTCACGCCTTCATCATATGACAGACACGGACCGGGATACCTTCATCGAGTGGATCCGGACACTTCAGAGTAAGACGAAGGCACCGCTTTATGTCGCGACGATGATCATGCGCACGCCGAAGTATAGTTCGGATGACGAAGAACCTGACTATTATGGACAATTTGGCGCGGAGATCTATCGACGAGCCTGGTTGCAGGACCGGGACGAACGGGACGGGTTGACCATGGAGGAACAGGACGAACTCGCGAACTTGAATGAGTTGATTCCGACTGAGTATGTCGTGGACTACGAGACGAGACGTGCTTTCAACCGATCCATCAACGAGGCGATGATTCAACTCGTTGAGGAAGGGGTCATCGAACGATTGTTCATCCCGCAAGACGATAGTGCCGAATACGGCTATACATCGATTGACCAGACGGACGTATTACGACAAATTCAAGAGCGGCGTGTCTTCACGAACGTCCATATGTATCCGGGAGCGGATGAAGTGGGCGCCACAATGGTCGCCCGAGCCTTTTTGGACAAGCGAGGAACAAAACCGCGTGTGTATCCGATATGGAGTAGTGTCCTCGGTCCGACGTTGATCCCGATGTATGAGGACCGACCGTTCATCGAAAGCATGTATGCTCACCTTGATGCGATTGGACTACACCTCGTGCAGACGATGGAAGAGGCGGACCTTGTTCTGGCTTATAATGTACCGGGACGCACGATGCAAGAATCGTGGGATCAAGACGAGCGTGATGTGACGTACACGAGTTTTCGTCACATGCGTCAATTCGTCACCAAAATCGAATCGGCGCTTAAGCAAGGGAAACGAGTCATCGTCGCCGACAGCGCCTATGCCAACGGCGGGGATCAAGAGTTGATCATGTGGCTCGATGAATTGAATGTTCTCGAACAGTTGGACTCTTACAAAGGTTGGAATACGAACGGGAACACGCTCGGGACGACGCTTGCGCAAGGGGTGTTTGCCCAAGTCGGGAAACGAGAGCGGATTCGCAAGAACGTCTTCTATCACGTCCTTGATGATTTCGTCTATCAAGCGAAAGTTCGGATGAAGATGACGGATGTCGTGTTACCGAAGTACGGAGCCAACTATTTCGATTTAGGCAGACATGCCGAAGCAATTTCGCAAGAGCGCAATCAGATGATGACGGAAGTGGCGCGACATGTAATCCGTCATTCTTTCCAAGAAGCATGGACAGTCAACACATCGGCACCTTGGAACCGCATGTTTGAATGCCGATTAGAGTTTGGAGGAACAAGCCAATGATTGAACAATTAAGAAGTCAGTTGATCGTGTCCTGTCAGGCGCTCCCGGATGAACCGCTCCACGGTTCGGCTATCATGGCCCGCATGGCTGTTGCTGCAAAAGAGGGTGGGGCGAGCGGGATTCGCGCGAACGGGATCGAAGATATTCAGGCGATTCAAGCTGTCGTCGATTTACCAATCATTGGCATCATCAAACGGGAATACGATGGTTCGGATGTTTACATCACACCGACGCTAGAAGAAGTTGATGCGCTCGTATCAGCAGGGGTTGATTTGATTGCACTCGATGCGACGCATCGGGAGCGTCCGGACGGTTCGACGATTGCGACATTCTTTCCATTAGTAAGAGAGAAATATTCGAATCAACGCTTCATGGCGGATTGCGCCACACTGGAAGATGCGGTCCGTGCCGAACAGCTAGGCTTCGATGTCGTCGCCCCGACGCTCTACGGGTATACCGCAGAGACGGCAGGCAAGAAAGTGTATGAAAATGATTTTCAATTTTTAAGGGAAATGGTGAAGATCGTCTCGATTCCAGTCATTGCGGAAGGTAACGTGATCACACCGGAACACGCGCGACGTGTCCTTGAACTCGGAGCACATGCGGTCGTTGTCGGTGGCGCCATCACAAGACCGCAACAGATTGCGAAGCGATTTGTGGAAGGGATTTCACAAAAAAGTCAAAAAATATAACAAAAAAGCATAGTTGTTTGGTGATTATACACCAAGCATCTATGCTTTTTTGAGTATTATTAAGTTGAAAAAGAGAAAAACAATTTCAATAGTATCATCCACTCTAATGTATTGATTTTTATATGTCTGTTTAAGTGATTTTTCTCCCTAGCACATCTGTTTCATACACTTCTCCGTGAAAATTCTTTCCACACACCTGACAATGAACATCCCAATTGTTTTCGACTTGCTTATTATAGTTCCCATGCGCATACTTCAGCAGTCGCATGTATAGTAAATGGTCCGGATGATTCTTTTTGAATTTACATACGTTGTCGACCCACACTTCCTGACAAGTGCAAATATACGTACGTTTGTATCCTTCATCTATTCCTCTTACAATCATGCCGCATGACGGGCAATAACCGATATTACCATTATACTGATGAATGATTCGTTTCATATAAGTGGACAAATGATGTGTCTGTCCAGGAGCTATATTGAAATGAGAGTACGTATAAGGCGTTCCATTACTGTGCTTAATATTTAGATTGTAGACATTAAGGGAAGCTGCACTATGGACAAGAGATGCACTTTTTATTTCATAAGGAGTTTCTTTAAAATCGTTCAAATAACGCTGGCAAGAATGTTTTAAATCGTGACTGATTTTTAGTTTGACATGAGGACTACCATAAGGTTTATATTTAGCATCGAGTGTATGACGAATAATCGATTGCGTTCTACGATTAAAAAAAGAAATCAAGTAGTCAGGACGTCGATCATTTCCTTCATTTGACTGTAGATTCGGCTCGTAATCGATGGCGATGCAGTCCTTCGTGTCAAGGTGTTCAAAGATAATACGGAGATTACGTAACGTACCATATGTGTTGTGCCAATTGAATAAGAGTCCAGTGATTGAATCGGCTGGGAGAAATCGTAGGCGTATACATTCCGCATAAATTTGCAACAGTGTCCAAATCTCGAATAGATACGGCGAACGAATCATCGACTCAACAAATTGTTGCTTTTCGATGGTGAATTTAGGAATCAAGGCTAGTATGTCTTCGAAACATTCGAACGTTTCGCGATAACGGGGTTCATGTAAAAATAAATGTGTTCCTTCTATTTCAATCGGAGAAACATTAAACAAAGATGTTGAATTCGTGAATGGTTGTAGCGAGTCAATCATTTCGTTGAGAAGATTAATTTTTTGATTCGCTATGGAGAGTCGGTTCATCACGTCTAGTAATTTCTTTTGCATATTATAAATGATTTTTGAGTATTCACTTTGCGATGGGAGAAGAAAATCCCGCTCTTCTTTTTCATTTTCAAGTAACTCTTTCCTTCCGAGTTCTACTCTCAGTGTATTCCTTAGGAAGGAAAGGATTGTGTCAACCATCGTTCGGATCATTTGATGCTCGATGATGTCGTGTGAAGCTTCGACTACCTCGACATTGATTTTTGGTTGACCCATTCCTGCTTGGTAGGCTGCCATTGTTCGAGGTGTCCATCGCTTGATTTGATTTTTTGTTGATTTCCCAGGTGCACGAGTTAATACTTCAGCTGGGGAGTCAACAATGGTATTGAGTGTATGTTTGAACTGATTGACTAGATCGTACAAATCATCCAACGGAAAAGAATGGGTCGGACCTGTTTTCGTGACACCCTCTGATTCATGCGGTTGTGTGTTGAAAGCGAGTAGTAAATCTTGCACTTCAGCCTGCATGCGCTCGTATTGATGTAACGTCAGGGTGACAGGTGTAACAATCAATTTCTTGCAAGCAATTAGATGACGATCGACGTTATAGGCCTCTATTTCAAATTGACCACATACGTTTAATCCAAACTCTGCATCACCCGATTGCATATACCATAGATTCTCATCATTGAGTGAGCGAATAAAAGTAGACTTAGGATATTCTTTAAGGCGTACCGAGTATGCTCCTGCAATCTCAACGCCAATATGGAGATGCTTTCCTTTATACATGCTGTATTCTTGAAAATAGTATGTCTCTCCTGATTTTGAAAGTTCATTGATTTTACGAGTCGGAAGTCGGAGAGCGGGAAACGTTGACGTATTACCTTCTCCTTTGCTAGAGAACTGTATATTGAATAGTTTCATCGATGTCTACTCCTATTCTTATTTGAAAAAGTTGACGTGTCGACTATCGTTATACATCTGCGAGGCACGCTGCGCGCTCTCTTTCAATTTTTTTTCGCGTAGTCTATTGGTAAAGGACTCAAAAGCATCGGTTGCAGCAGGATATTGACTTTTTGAAAAGTTGATGCGGGGCAACAATTTTGAGAGGACAAGCTGATTCAACGTACGTTCAGATGTATGCGCTCCAATGCGCAAATAGTTTATAAGCTGCTTCTTACCACGTGAATTTAGTCGTGCATTCGGAATCATCTGTAATATATCCGAACATTCGATTAACCATTCAACATCATGTTTGACGTCTTCTTCTGATGATATAGGAGTCGTGAATGATTCTAAGTCGATTTCAATTCTACCTGTGAGCGTTGAGGACTCAAGTGTCGTTTGTTCATCAGCGCTAGGAGATTGTTGTGTAAGTTCGATGATGAAGCAACGATCAATCACCTTAGGACTAAGCGGTTTGACGGTATGGTCCATATTAATTGTTCCAACAAATCTTACGTTTGATGGAATCTCGATTTCGTAAGGGTATCGAAGTAGTTCTTTAGCGTTTTGATATTGTTTTCTATCCTCCGTAGTGGGGTCATCGATGCAATCATAAAAATCTATGAATTCTCTGGCCTCTTCATAATAACGCGGTGGGTAGAGTGGAATCGGATTATTTAGTTCCTGACTGCTCAAAATTTCGGCGAAATAATACTCCACGTGAGCTAAATTCATTTCATCTAGACAAATTAAATAAAGACTATTAGATTCCTTTGCAGCTAAAAGTGAATCAAGGAATGGGGTAGGTACGAAGGAGCGCTCGATTGCATTAAAGTAGCCAAATAAGTCCATCTTATCCGTCCAACTGGATTGAACAGATATAAAATGAGCAGTGGCTTCCTGAATCGCGTCAGTAAATGCTCTTACCAAACTGGATTTCCCTGTCCCGGACGGTCCGCTTAGCACAACGAGTGTATTAGTTTGAAGTGCTCTCAAAAATGTTTCGATCACAGACTTATCGTAATATAAAGATTCCTCACGGTCACAATAAAATAGAGTTTGAAGTGTTTCGACGATTGTATTGGGATCCCATTGTAAAATTGGTTTTAAGTAATACTCGTCTTCTCGTGCTTTCGGTTTCGAATGGATTTTAGAAAGGATGTTGTAGAATTGTAAATCACGCGAACTTAGCTTGTTTAGTTCTTTTTGATGTTCAATCTGTTGTTTGGATATTTCTTTTTGGTAGCTTTCTTTTAAAATAGACAACTCGTTTTCATAATCTTTTTGAACTTTTTGTAACTCATCTTTCAACGAATCTTCTTTTATGCTGAGTTGTTTTTGTGCCTCTTCATTCTTCTTCTTTAATGTTTCAATTTTTTTAATCTCATCTTTGAATAAAGAATTACGGTATTCACTAAATCTTGAAAACAGAACGGCTTCTAGATCGGTCCCAAAAACCTGTTCTGCAACTGACGCTAAAGACTTACCTCCATTTAGAAGTAAAATGTCATGAAATGATACTTTCAATGGAGATATGTCTTTCGAAGGAATCGTGAGTAACTGATGCCTATACTCGCTATACGATTGATAGGTGTATTTACTTTCGTACAATTCACCTTCTTCTACTCTGACTTCACCATGGAAAAATGCTGTTATTTCCCAATCTCGATTCGGTGATAATGGGGACTTGCAACCGATTAATCCATTTTCGGTCATTTCCATGATATGAGCCGTTATTTGAACTTTGCCATCGCCTATTTTTGTTTTATTGGTTACACGAAAAATTATTTTAAGGCCAAAGATATTATCTTGTGTGATTCTTTCATAAAATGCTTTCGTCTCTTCTTTTGTAAGGTCTCGATTTTTGAGTTTCTCAATTAATTCATGGTTGAATTCTAGCCATTCTCGAAGATTGGTTGGTGTGTTAATTGGTCTCTGAGTTGTCATAAGGGAATCCAATCCTTTCTGTTAGTGGAGTAATAATTAAATATCAAAAAAACACATGGTAATTTATACCCAAATCCAAAAGTGACAACTCTATAATCAAACTCCTTATTAAATAAAAATAGTGCACAGGTCAAAAATTATTAATATTCATTACTAAAGCAAAAGTCTAGAAAAGAATAAATATACTGACTGCGATACATAAAAAATGTAAAATGAACCACATTCAACAAAAGCGCTTTCGGTCATTTCAGACATGCTATACTAAAAGAAAATGACAGGAATAGGTGGAATGGTCATGGGGAACACAACACCACGCAACTCCAAATGGATGAGGTCCTACAATCGGGCGCTCATCCTTCGGCTCATCCGGCTCCATCAGCCGGTGTCCCGCGTCGAGCTCGCCAAAAAGACGAGTTTGACGAAGCCGACGATCTCAAACATCGTCAATGAACTGAAAGAAGAAGGACTGATCAATGAGCGGGAACTTGGTGTCTCGAGTGGGGGGCGACGCCCGATCATGCTCGAGCTCGCGGCGAGCGACCGTTTCGTCATCGGCATCGATGCGACGCAGCGGAAGCTGCACGGGGTCGTAACGAACATCCACGGGGAACTGCTCGACGAGGCATGGCATGACGAACGGTTCGACACGAACGAGGAGTTCATCGACGCCATCGTCGCGCTGTACATAACGTTAAACGACCGCACGAAAGGGGACATCATCGGACTCGGCGTCTCCGTGCACGGGATGGTCGAGGCGGGTGACGGGGTCGTCTTGTTCGCGCCACGTTTTCACTTGCACGACATCCCGCTCAAGCATGAACTTGAAAAGCGACTCGGTCAGCACGTCTTCGTCGAGAACGACGTGCGGACGCTCGCACTCGGCGAACTGTATTTTGGGGAAGCCATCGGCATCGAGGAGTTCTTTTATGTGTATGCCGGGTACGGGATCGGGGGAGCGTATGTCCACGCAGGCGAGTTGATCGATGGGAAGCATCACATCGCCGGTGAGATCGGACATATGCGCATCATGCTTGACGGACCGATTTGTTCATGCGGGAACCGTGGCTGTTTAGAGGCAGTCGCAGGTGAGCGTGCCATCTTGAACGAGGCCCGTCAACTCGCGCATGACCTGACGCTAGACGACCTCCGTGATTCCGTAAGCTCGAATCAAGACGTTCAAAAGCTGTATGAACGGGCCGGTGAATATATCGGCATCGCCACGCTCAATATGATCCATCTGTTGAATCCGGGTCGCATCCTTCTCGGGGGACCACTCTTCAACTATGCGCCGGACGTCGTGACGAACATCCAGGAGCGTGTCGCCCAGACGGCACTCACCCTTGACGCCCGTCAGACCGACATTCGTGTCGTCCCGTGGAACGTCAGCCAAGGCGCGCTCGGGGCAGCGGCACTCATCACGAACGAGATGTTCGGTGAAATCCAATGAAACAACGAGTCGTCTTTCTCTTGTAGAAAGGCGATTTTTAATTTCTTCACAAGAAAGCGTTTACAACATAAACAAGGGCATGCTATAGTCTATATGTAGTTAGATAATAAATTTAATTTACTAAGTAAGGGGTGACACTCTCAACGACACGTTTGGAGGGGTAGCGATGCAAAAAGAGACACCATTGAAAGACCAGTTCCACGCGATCTTCGGTCGCTACGGGGCGACCCGATTGTTCGCACGACACGACTTCGCCTTCGACGAAATGGAAGCGTTCACAGGCGAGGAGACGAGCATGATCATCACGCGCTCAAGACGCGACGGCATCTTTCGTCTCTATGACGAGGAGACGCGTGACATCCGATTATTCCGGGCATCGACGCTCTCTCGCGACGTGTCGTTCGACGACATGGACGGCTTGTTCGAACTGTTGCTTTGGCGATTGAAAGAACAAGACGCATTGCCGTTCGGGGCGGACCTTTACGTCGTCGGCCCATACATAGACGGACCGAAGCTCGATTTGGAACTGATCACGTACACGTTGACACGGCTCGGGGATCGCCCGATGCCAGACCATCTTATTCGGGAGTTATGCCATCGTATCGTGGCGTGACAACACATTCAAAGGAGAATGAACATGAAAAAAACGACGATTGCACTCGCATCATCTGTCTTAATGCTCTCATCTTTACTCGCTGCGTGCGGCGACGACGAACAAGCGGCGGCGACAACGGAAGACGGCAAGCCGGTCATCACATGGTGGGGCTGGGCGCCACAACCTGAAGTCGGGGAAGAAATGGCGAAGGCGTTCAACGAATCGCAAGACGACTACGTTGTCAAATTCAAGCGTCTCGAAGACTACGAGCAACAGCTCCAAGTCGCGATGCTCGGCGGTGACGGTCCGGACGTCATCGGTCTCAAAGAGCCGATGATCCCACAATACAAGGACCGCCTCGTGCCAGCGAAAGACTATATGGACAAAGCGGCCGGCGAAGGCTGGAAAGACAAATTGATCGAGCTCGGCGTCGAACAGACGACGGTCGACGGCGAACAGTATGCGGTACCGGTCGGCTTCACAGGACAGGCATACCTCATGTACAACAAGACGCTCCTCGACAAATACGGCGTGACACCGCCGAAGACGTATGACGAGACGGTCGCAGCGATCGACAAGATCAACGCGTCAGGCGACAAGGTCATCCCGATGCAGCTCGGTGCGAAAGATGCATGGGTCGGCGTCGACGTCTTCAACGTCTTGAGCCACCAAGTCGCACCAGGTTACATCCAAGACGTACTCGCAGGCGACGCGAAGTGGACGGACAAAGAGATGGTCGAGACAGCTGAACTTTGGCAACAACTATACGAAGACAAAGTGTTCCAAGAAGGGGCATTGGGTCTCGCGACATACATGGACGGCATGAACAACTTCTTCGACAAGAAAGCCGCCATGTGGATCATCGGTTCATGGGAAGCCCACTCGATGACGACGGTCGAGAAGCGTGACAAGTGGAACAACTTCGAAGACGAGATCGGCTTCGTCCCGATGCCTAACCTCGCAGGTGGCACAGAACAACCGGTCATCGCATCGATCGACATGGCACTCGGTGTCAACAAAGAGTCGAAACAACAAGAAGGTGCGGCTGCCTTCATCGCTTATATGACACAAGGCGAAGGCCAGGCGCTCTACATGGAGAAGTTTGAGATGGCACCAGCTGTCAAAGACATCGAAGTGGCATACGAAGACAAGTTCACGAACGACGTTGAGCGTGAGTCTTACGAAATCTTGAACGAGACAGTGAAGAATGCTGTCGCGGGACGCGGAATCCGTGACCCGAAAGTGTACGACGCACTCGGGAAAGAACTTCAAAACATCGCTGCCGGACAAGATGCGAAAGAAGCACTCGCACGCATCCAGGCGATTGCGGACCAAGGTAAATAATCGAACGAGCGCCAGTAGCCAGACTGACTGGCGCTCGATTTTTTGAATCTGAAAGTGAGGGAACCTTATGCAACAAGCAACCGATTTGAACAAGTCCAAGCCGAAGCTCGCGTCGGTGCCGCCGAGCGCGCCGAACCCGATCCGGAAGAAGGAGCGGATGAAGCAAAACTTAATCGGCTGGGCGTTCGTCGCCCCGACTGTCCTGTTCGTCATCGCCTTCATCTATTACGGCATCTTCTATAACGCCTATCACTCGCTCTTCTCGTGGGATGGGATCTCGTTTGAAAAAGTGTATGTCGGCTTCGAGAACTTCGCACGGATGTTCCAAGACCCAGAATTTTATAACGCGCTCAAGAATACGGGCATCTTCACGATCTTGACGGTCACGATTCAGGCGGGTCTCGGGCTCGTGTTGGCCTATTTGCTTCACACGAAAGGCGCAGGCCGGACGTTCTTCAAATCGGTGTTCTTCTTCCCGGTCGTCTTGAGCCCGGTCGTCCTCGGGGCGGCGTTCACGCAAATCTTTGACTTCCAGTTCGGTTACATCAACGAATTCCTTCGCATGATTGGTCTCGGTGCTTTGGAGCAGAACTGGCTCGGTGACCAGGACGTCGCACTCTATGCCATCATCTTGATCAACATCTTCCAGTGGACGGGCTCGTCGATGATCATGTACTACATGGCGATGCTCGCGATCGAACGGGAAGTGTTCGAGGCGGCCAATATTGACGGTGCCGGCTTCTGGCGCACGCTGTGGAGCGTCGTCTTCCCGAACTTGAAAGGGACGACGTTCACATTGACGATCCTCGGGGTCATCGGTGGTCTGAAGACGTTCGATATCGTCTGGATCTCGACGCAAGGTGGACCAGGTAACTCGACGGAGGTCATCTCGACGTATTTGTTCCGGAAATCGATGCTTCATCAAGAGGTCGGTTATGCCAGTGCCGTCGCCATCATCTTGCTTGCGATCGCGCTCGGCATCACGTACTTCCAGATGCGTGTACAGAAGAAAATGGACTAAGGGGGAGTAGCTATGGAACTGCAAACGAAAAAAGGAAGATGGTTCACCAATATCGGTCTCTCGCTCATGGCGGTCCTCTGGTTGTTCCCAATCTTCGTCATGTTCAAGGAAAGCTTACGTGTCAACGGCTTTGAAAACTATATCGCGACGCTTCAAAATCCGAACTTCCCACAGTTCGTCATCAACAGTTTCATCGTCGCGTTCTTCATGATTCTCATTTCGATCTCGCTTCTCGCCTTTGCGGCGTTCGGATTCTCGAAGCTCCAGTTTGCTGGGAAGCGCCTGTTGTTCAATCTCGTCTTGGCAGGGTTGATGCTACCGGTCGCCTCGCTCATCGTACCGCTCTTCTTCACATTGCGTACGCTTGACGGGCTCAACAGCTATTGGGGATTGATCGGCGCCGAGATCGCCTTCTTCCTTCCGTTCGGGCTCATGCTCATCAAGAGCTACTTCGACGAACTGCCGAACGAATTGATGGAAGCGGCGCATATCGACGGGGCGTCGACGTTCCAAATCTTCTATAAAGTCATGATGCCGCTCGCCAAGCCGGCGCTCGCGACAGCGACGATCTATGCGTTTCTCAACTCGTGGAACGAGTACTTGATGGTCCTCACGTTCATGACGGACCCGGCCAAGCAGACGGTGACGATGGCACCGACCTTCTTCACGGAAGCGCTCGGCGGGGATCCTGGTAAACTGTACGCCTCGCTCGTCTTGATCAGCTTGCCGACGATGGTGTTTTATATCTTCTTCCAACGCTTCTTACAAAAAGGGATGACTTCGGGAGCGGTCAAATAATCGATTGAGGTGAATAGCATGTATTTAGGAGTAGATTACTATCCAGAACAGACGGACCGTGCGCTTTGGGACGAGGACGTCCGCTTGATGAAAGAACTCGGTGTCAACGTCATCCGTATGGCCGAATTCGCCTGGACGATGATGGAGCCGGCAGACGGTGAGTTCGACTTCTCATTTTGGGACGAGGTCGTCGAGACGTTCGGCGAACACTTTGACATCGTCCTCGGCACGCCGACGGCGACACCGCCTGCATGGCTCATCGAGAAGTATCCGGACATTCTCCCGGTGACAAAAGACGGCGTCCGCATCAGTTTCGGTGCCCGTCGTCATTATACGGTCAACAGCCCCGTCTACCGCGAGTACTGTGAACGCATCACCCGCAAGATGGCGGAGCGGTACGGTCGTCATCCACGCGTGATTGGCTGGCAGACGGACAACGAGTATGGACATGAACAGTCAGACCGTTCGTACGGCGACGTCGATCAAGTGGCATTCCAGGAATGGCTGAAAGAACGTTACGAGACGCTCGACGCGCTCAACGCGGCTTGGGGGACCGTCTTCTGGAGCCATACATATACGGCATGGACACAGATTCCGGTCCCTCGCACCGTGTTCCAAGAACACAACCCGTCGCTCCTCGTCGATTTCGACCGTTTCTGTTCGGACGCGTATCGCTCGTTCAACAAGCTCCAAGTCGACACGCTCCGTCCGCTCATCCACGAGGACGCGTTCATCACGCATAACCTCGTCTATAGCGACATGGCGATCAACCAGCAACAGATGGCCCAAGACCTCGACTACGTCTCATTCGACAACTACCCGGTCTGGGGCGGATTGCCGGAGCCGAACCGTTTCGAGAAGACGGCGCACGACCATGACCTGTGCCGCTCATCAAAACAAGGAAAAGGGTTCTGGGTGATGGAGCAGCTCAGTGGGGCCCAAGGATGGAGCCGCATCGGCTACTTGCCACGACCAGGACATATCCGTCTTTGGACACATCAAGCCGTCGCCCGTGGCGCCGAGGCGATTGTCTACTTCCGATTCCGTGCCGCTGACTTCGGGACAGAGGAGTTCTGTCACGGCATCATCGACCATGATGGGAAGCCAAAACGGAAATTCGAAGAAGTGAAGCACGTCATGTCAGAGCTTCACGCGCATGGGGACATGATCAACGCGGCTGCGTACAAGTCGGACGTCGCCGTCTATTTCGATCAGGAGAACTTATGGGCGTGGACGCATCAACCGCACTCGGACGCGTTCAACTTCAAACAAGAGTTCGTCCGCTTCTATGGTGCCGCTGTCCGTCAAGGGGTCAACACGGACATCGTCTTCCCAGGGGATGCGCTCGACGCGTATAAACTCGTCATCGTCCCGCTCTATTTCCTCGGGAATGACGTATTCGACGAAACGCTCATCGACTATATCGAGAACGGTGGCAACGTGATTTTCACGTATCGCACTGGGGTGAAAGACCCGATCAACCGTTGCCATAACTTGACGCTCCCAGGCAAGTTCGCTGAGTACGCGGGTATCGAGATTGACGAGTACGAGAGTTTACAAGCCGTCCAGTCGAACGAGGTCCGCCTCGGCGACCAAGTATCTGAGGCGAACATCTGGTGCGACTTGATCACACCAAAAGGTGCAGATGTGCTCGCGACTTACGGGCAGGCGTTCTATAAAGGAACGGCGGCCATCACGCGCCACACGTATAAAGGTGACGTGACGTATATCGGCTCATCGGTCGACGATGCGATGCTCGACACGGTCTATCACGAGGCACTCACACGTGCCGGCATTGACGCGCACCGACTCCCGGACGATGTCGAGAAAGTCGACCGTCATGGGGACGGGCAGTTGATTCGCTTCTATATGAACCATTCGACCGAGGTCACGTCATCCGTCGAACTCGACGGTACATGGCAGACGCTCGACGGGGATACGGTGACGGGCACGCTCGAACTCGAACCGCTCGCGGTCGTCCTACTCAAACGGGAGGTGGAAGCATGATTGTTCGTCACGCCAATCGGTTCGCCCTCATCGGGACGAATCTCACGTACGTATTTGATGTGGATGCACGCGGTCGTCTCGTCCATCAGTATCTTGGTGGACGCCTACATGAGTCGGATATCAAAGAACTACCGGACGCACGCGTGTTGCATTCGTCATTCGAGACACCGGAAGGGGTGGCCGCATACGAGTTCACCTCGTTCGGCGACCTCGTCTATACGGAACCGACGTTGAAGAGTCATACCGAGACGGAACGGCTGCATGCGTTCGCACTCCGTGATGCACGGATTGACGGAGAGACGCTCGAGATCGATTTGATCGACTCGATTCAGTCCCTTCACGTGACGCTACAGTTCACGCTTTATCCGGCGTACGACATCATCGCTCGCCGCATGACCGTCAAAGCAGGAGAGACGGTCACACTCGAGAGTGCACAGTCATTCAGCCTCGGACTCATCGAGCGCGACATGCGCCTCCGTCATTTCAGCGGGGCGTGGACGAGCGAGTTCCAGCTTCAAGAAGGGCCGCTCCTCCCAGGTAAGAAGACAATCGAGAGCCGTCGCGGGTTGACGAGCCATCAAAGCAACCCGTGGTTCGCACTCGACAGTGACGCGACGGAGACACATGGAGAAGTCGTCTACGGCTTCCTCGGACATTCCGGCAACTGGGCAATCCATTTCGAGAAAGACCAGTTCGGCTTTACCCAAGTGACGGGCGGGATTAACCCGTTCGATTTCGCGAAGACGCTTCAAGCGGATGAATCTTTCACGACGCCAACCGGCTATATCGGCTATACGCAGCGCGGATTCGGTGGTATGAGCCAGAACGCCCACGACTTCGAGCGCGACGTCATCATGCCGGAAGCGACACGTGACGTGTTGCGCCCGGTCCTCTACAACTCGTGGGAGGCGACCTATTTTGACGTCAGCGAAGACGGACAGAAACGTCTCGTCGACGAGGCGGCTGCCATCGGTTGTGAGTTGTTCGTCGTCGATGACGGCTGGTTCGGTGAGCGTCATTCGGACACGGCCGGACTCGGGGATTGGCACGTCAACGAGATGAAGTTCCCGAACGGGCTCGACCCTCTCGTCCGCTACGTCGAGGAGAAAGGTCTCCAGTTCGGACTATGGGTCGAACCGGAGATGGTCAATCCAGATTCAGACTTGTACCGGGCTCATCCGGAGTGGATTTACTATACGGATGGCCGCCCGTCGACGACGTCGCGGAATCAGTTCGTCTTGAACCTCGCCTTGCCTGAAGTCGAGGAACACGTGACGGCGTGGCTCGACGAGTTGCTCGGACGACACGACATCCGTTACATCAAGTGGGACATGAACCGCGCCTTCTCCGAGCCTGACAGCCCACATCTACGTGACGCGAAGGAACTGTGGCTCCGTCACGCGGAAGCCGTGTATCGCATCCTCGACACGTTGCGGGAAAGACACCCGAACGTCGCGTTCGAATCATGCGCCGGCGGCGGTGGGCGGATTGACCTCGGTGTCCTCTCGCGCGTCGAACAGGTTTGGACGAGTGACAACACGGACGCACTCGACCGTCTCACGATTCAGGAAGGCTTCTCATACGCCTATAACGCCAAGATGATGAGCTGCTGGGTGACGGATGCGCCGAACTGGTTGAACAATCGTTCGTTGCCGCTCGGATATCGGTTCGTCAGCGCCATGCAAGGGACGCTCGGCATCGGCGGCAACTTGCTCGAATGGACGAAAGAAGAATTGGCAGAAGCGAAAGAATGGATCGCGACGTATAAAACGATCCGCCCGCTCGTGCAGCACGGGACGAGCCATCGTCTCGCCTCGCTCAAACGGGACGGCTTCCACGCCGTCGGCTATACGGATGGCGAAGACTATGTCGTCCTCGTCAACGCCGACCGTCGCCAATACGGGAAGAACCGCTTGCGCGTGAAGTTGCGCGGACTCGACCCGGAACGGACGTACGAACTAGAAGGGCGCCGCGTGAGCGGACGCTACTTGATGGAACAAGGCATAAACCTCACACAACAAACAGACTATGACGCGTATTGCCTGGTCATCCACCCGGCATGAGCGATGGAAGGGATGAAGCCGTATGCTTTCATTTGATATGGAACAGCTGAAACAACAATTCGAGGAGGTGTTCGCCGGATCAGCGGACCGGGTGTTCTTCGCACCGGGTCGCATCAACTTGATTGGCGAGCACACCGACTATAACGGAGGGCACGTCTTCCCATGTGCGATCACGTTCGGGACGTATGGACTCGTGAAGAAGCGGGAGGACGATTTGATTCGTGTCTACTCACGTAACTTTGAGGACGTCGGCATCGTGTCGTTCCCTGTGACGGACGGGACGTATGAGGCGAGCCACGACTGGGCGAACTACGTGAAAGGTGTCGTCAAGCTCCTTCGACAAGACGGGCACGATATTCACGGGTTCGACTTCCTCCTCGCGGGCAACATCCCGAACGGGGCAGGTCTCTCGTCATCGGCCTCCCTCGAACTCGTGACGGCGTTCATGTTGAATGAAGTGTACGGTCTCGGTCTCGAACGACTTGACCTCGTCCGACTCGGACAACGTGTCGAGAACACATTCATCGGCGTCAACAGCGGTATCATGGATCAGTTCGCCATCGGGATGGGCAAGGCCGGGCAGGCGATGCTCCTCGATTGTGAGACGCTCCATCATGACTACGCACCGATCGCACTCGACGGATATGACATCGTCATCATGAATACGAACAAACGACGCGAGCTCGCCGACTCGAAATATAACGAACGTCGACGTGAATGCGACACGGCGCTCGGGTTGATTCAACCAAAATTCGACGTGGCGTCACTCGGGCAGCTGTCGATGGAGGCATTCGAACAAGTCGCGATTGACTTACCGGAGACGCTCCGCAAACGGGCACGCCACGCCGTCTCGGAGAACGAGCGGACGAAACTTGCCTATACCGCTTTACAAGAAGGACGACTCGAGACGTTTGGTCAGTTGATGAACGCGTCACACGCGTCGCTTCGTGACGATTATGAAGTGACGGGGCTCGAGCTCGATACGCTCGTCGCGGCCGCCCAAGGCTGTGACGGTGTCATCGGGACCCGTATGACAGGGGCCGGATTCGGTGGCTGTGCCATCGCCATCGTCCGACAAACGGATACGAATGCGATGATCAAACAGACGTCTGCGAAGTACGAAGAGACGATCGGTTACGCGCCGACATGTTACGTCGCCTCGGTTGGGGACGGCGTCAGAGAACTCGTAGAGGAGGAAGTGAAATGAGTGTACTTGTCGTCGGCGGTGCCGGCTATATCGGATCGCACGCCGTCCGTGCCTTATTGAAAGACGGGGAGGACGTCGTCATCCTCGACAATCTCCAGACGGGACACGTCGAGTCGATCCCGCAAGACGTCCGTTTCTATGAAGGAGACTTGCGTGACCGTGCGTTCGTGAAAGAGGTATTCGCGAAAGAAAGAATCACGGACGTCCTTCATTTCGCGGCAAACTCGCTCGTCGGTGAATCGATGTCGGACCCGCTCGCCTACTATGACAACAACGTCTTCGGGACACAGGTGCTTCTCGAGGCGATGCGGGACGCAGGGGTGAAGCGGATCGTCTTCTCCTCGACGGCCGCGACATACGGTGACCAGACCGTCATGCCGATCGATGAGACGGCGCTGACGAACCCGACGAACACGTACGGGGCGACGAAACTTGCGATGGAGTCGATGATTCGCTGGTGTGACCAGGCGCACGGCATCCGCTCGGTCGCGCTCCGTTACTTCAACGTTGCCGGCGCAATCGCGACCGGTGAGATCGGGGAAGACCATGACCCGGAGACACACCTCATCCCAATCGTCCTTCAAGTGGCGAACGGACAGCGTGACGCCATCACCGTATTCGGTGACGACTATGCGACAGAAGACGGCACGTGTATCCGCGACTACATCCACGTCCAAGACCTCGTCGACGCGCATCTTCTCGCACTCCGTTATTTACGGGAAGACGGGGCGAGCGATGTGTTTAACCTCGGGACGGCGAACGGATTATCCGTGCTTGAAATCGTTGAAGCGGCACGTCGCGTGACGGGTCATGATATCCCGGTCCGACTCGGGGAACGCCGCGCCGGTGACCCGGCGAAGTTGATCGCCTCTTCCGATAAGGCACGACGCGTCCTCGGTTGGACACCGACCCGCTCGAATGTCGAAACGATTTTGACGGACGCGTGGAACTGGCATGCGACCCATCCATTCGGTTATCAGGCGAAAGAGGTGAGACGATGATTGATGTGACGATTGAGGCGCTCGTCGAGGCGGCGATTCGTGCAGAGTTGATTGAAGAACAGGACCGGATCTATTCACGGAACCGTGTACTCGCCACACTTCATAAATTCGACATGGACGTCCCGACGTCTGTGCCGTCGATAGAAATCCCGGACGCATTAGAGGAGCTGGTCGCATATGCGATCGAACAGGAGTTGATTGAACCAATCCTGGAAGAAAAGGACCGCTTTATGGCCGAAGTGATGAACGTCTTCGTCTCGAAACCGTCTGAAGTGACGCGTCGTTTCAATGAACTCCGTGCGACTGACGTGACGGCTGCGACGGATTATTTCTATCGGATGAGCCAGGCGTCAAACTATATCCAGACGCGGCGAATCGCGAACAACATCACGTACAAGGCACCGACCCGCTATGGCACGCTCGACATCACCATCAACTTGTCCAAACCGGAGAAGGACCCGCGTGAGATCGCACTCGCTCGGACGCAGCCGACCCCGACGTCGAACTATCCGAAAGGGTTGCTCGCGATTGAGAACGAAGGCTACGGCGGGCACTTGAAACATCCGGCGCGTGCGAACCATCGCATCATCCCGCTCACACTCGGCGGTCAACCGTGGTCGTTCCAATATTCACCGTACCTCTACTACAACGAGCACTCGATTTTGTTGTCGAACGAGGTGCGCGACATGGTCATCGACCGCGGTGCGTTCGAGCGTCTGCTCGACTTTATCACACAGTTCCCGCATTATTTCGCCGGGTCGAACGCGGACTTGCCGATTGTCGGCGGTTCGATTTTGACGCACGACCATTATCAGGCCGGCCGCTACCGGTTTGCGATGGATGATGCGCGAGTCGTCTCGACGTATCGCTCGGAACGCTATGACCAGGTCGAGATTGAGACGCTCTACTGGCCGCTCTCGGTCGTTCGTCTCCGTTCCCGTCAACAAGAGCAGCTCGTCATGTTGGCGAATCAGTTGCTCGGCTATTGGCGTGACTATGAGGACGAATCGAGTGAGGTCATCCCGTATACGGATGGCGTCCCGCATAACACGGTCACTCCGATTGCGAGACGACGGGACGGGCGCTATGAGCTCGATCTCGTTCTTCGGAACAATCGGACGAGCGACGCACATCCGGACGGCATCTTCCATCCTCATGCTGATGTGCACCACATCAAGCGTGAGAATATCGGCTTGATCGAGGTGATGGGACTCGCCGTCTTACCGGCACGCCTGAAGACGGAACTCGAACAAGTCGTCCGTTATGTGGCGGGCGAGGACGTCGAAGTCGAAGCGATGCACCAGGAATGGGCCGATACACTACGCAAGAAGGCGGGCGACCCGAAAACAATCGTCGACCAAGCCGTCGTCGACAAGTTCGTGAAAGGACTCGAAGACGCAGGAGTCTTCAAACAGACGGAAACGGGGCAGGAACGGTTTGATGTGTTCGTCCGTTCGCTCTTGAGTCATGTCGATAAAGTGGAGTACGGAACACCAAGGTCGGGAATGAGAGAGAAAACGAACTAAAGGTGGTTGTACGAGTGAAACAAGCGACGATTCAAAACACCAACGGCATGAAACTATCCGCTATCGACTATGGCTGTGCGATGACGGAACTGACGGCCCCGGACCGAGACGGTAATCTCGACTCGGTCATCTTGAAATATGGGGACGTCTCTCAATACTTAGAAAATCCGGTCTATCTCGGATCGGTCGTCGGGCGGATTGCTGGACGGATCCGTGACGCGGAAATCGATGGTGTCGCCTTGACCCCAAGCGAGGCGCCTCATCATATCCATGGAGGCGACAAAGGCATCACGGCTCGACACTGGGAGATGGATGCCGACGAGCAGTGCATCCAGTTCACGTATGTGAGTCCGGACGGGGAAGAAGGATATCCCGGAAACGTCTTCTTCAAAGTGTTATATGAGCTGACAGATGACAATGAACTGATTGTCACGATGACGGCGGAAACGGACCAACTGACGTGGGTCAACCTGAACCATCACAACTACTTCAATCTCGGTGGACGCCCGACCATCCATGACCATGAGCTGACGCTACCAGCTGATTCGGTCGGGGTGCTCGATGCGGAATCGCTGCCGACAGGAGAGTTGCGTGACGTGAGCGGGACCCCGTTTGATTTCCGAGATGGGAAAGTGGTTCGAGAGGCGCTCGAGTCAGGAGACGAAGCGATTGTAAAAGCCGGGGGACTCGATCATCCGTTTATCTTGAAGGACGGAGAGACGAGGCTACATGACCCGGAGAGCGGACGGACAATGACCGTCGAGACGAATCAACCCGTCATGGTCGTCTATACGGGCAACTTCCTCAGTGAAGAGACACCAGTGACGCTCGACGGCCGACAAAAACATAGCGCGATTTGTCTCGAGGCACAGGCGTTCCCGGACGCCCCGAACCATCCGGACGTTGCGACCTCGATCGAACTGAAACCAGGTGAGTTGTATCACTCGCGGACGGTGTATCGGTTTGGGGTGGAATAGGTATTGGTTATAATCTAGATAGAACATTAAGCGTCACCCCTCACAGCTGAGGGGTGACGCTTAATGTTCTTTATTTGAGATATCTAATAACTTTTTATTTAATTCAATTTTGTTTTCTATTTCAGCTTTTTTGATAAGTAAATCTATATATTCAGTTGAATATGGATCTTTTCCGTCATTTTCTAGAGAGTCTAACTGTTTTTGAATGTTCTCTAATGCTAATTTAAACAAGAAATTTTCATATTTGTATTGTCTATTGTCTTTTAACTTAAGACCTGTATCTGAATCACCATCTGTTTCTTGAAACTTAGAAGGAGTAACAAATGTGATTTTTTTGAAGGAAGTGCTCGTGTCTTTTACGGATTCAGAGATTAAATCTTTAATTCCTGTATCTGAGAATTGGTTTAAGAATGAATTAGAACTATACATAAATAAATCCGCATTTGAAATTCTTAGTAGTTCATTTTTTAATTCTGCACGTGGGCCTATTGTTTTGCCTTTTAGTCTATACCACCAATCATCTTTTTGATCATCTGTAATAAAGACAACTTTATTAATTGCTTCATCTTTTGCTCGATCAAGAATTTGATACCAAAGAATTAAATCTCCAAATTTTTCTGGTATTTCTAATCCATTATAATATATGGTGTCCTTCTTTTTTCGATCCTCAAACCCAGGAGGTATGAGCTTTTCAAACCTACTTTCAGCATCACTTAATTTAGTTGATAATACTTCTGGCGTATAGCATTCACCAATTCGATCTTTAAATATCTCTTCAAATTCTTCAATAAGATCTTTTTCGAGGTCAATCATCCCAAATAACTCTTTTATTTTTTCGTTAGTTTTAGTTTTAAGGGTAGATAGCTCTGAAGCTACAAAATCTAAGATTTCTTTTTTCGAGTTCTGAATATCGCTACTTTTTAAAGGAATCACTAATAAATTTGAATTGATTTCTTTTTCAAGACTTGAAAAATAAGAATCAATTTCACTTTCTTTAGATTCTAGCTTGTCTTTAATTTGTTGTTGCACACTTCTTCTTTGTAAATTGAATTCTAGTCCGACTTGATAAGGAATCCAAACATTTTCTTTTATGGACTTTATTGTGTTGACAAGTTTTTCTCGAGTATCATTGGAATATCTATAAATATTTAATAAGGTATTTGTGTCAAATACAACTAAAGTATCTGAATCCAGGTTTTTAAAGTCTAAATGTGTATTATGGAAAAATTCTCTAAAAGCTTCTGCCACAAAAACCACCTCTATTTCATTTTATTTATTGATTAATTTATATATCAAATTGCTTTGGAAGATACAAAATTAATAAAATGTATTATAAAAATATCACAGATTAAAGTAAGTGAGTAAAAAGAGAGCAACCTATTAAAAAATAACTGTTTACTTATCACAATCTAAGCTTTTTCCATTCTTGCTCGAGATGAGCGTCGACCGCTTTCCAGTCGTACACGTCTTTGCCGAGCACGTGCTTCAACTCTTGCATCGAGGCGAACGCGAAGCGGCTCCATGCTACATAGTTCAAGCGTGTCGCAAATAAAATGGGTACGTTGCCACTTCGAATATATGCATCCATCCCGTCGGTCAAACATAAAGCGCCGTGCCCGACGAGTAGCATTTTCCGAAGTGTCGGCTTGTTGCCGACTGGAATCGAGGCGAGCCATCCGTTTTTATGATAGAACAGACTCTTTAATCCCCAAAGTAGACGGATGACGAGCTCATTAAAGATGACGGGTACTGCCATCGCGACACCGTGACGAGCATCGTACCCACTCTCGAACACTTTTGTTGAAAAGTCAGCGAAGGAGAGTGTCTGTCCGTTATGTGAAACTTGTCCGAAATCGGCGAATTGGAACAGTTCGAAAAATGGGAGCGGAATCCCGGCGCCACGACGACCATTATCGTGTCCGCGCACACCACTCGAACCGGATATGTCAGATAAGAGATGACCGAACCAGTTGGCAAACCCGGCAAACAGTTTAGCCAGTAAGTTACCACCTTGTAGCTTTTGCGTACCATCTTCTTTTGGCTCGAGTCGAAGCAGGCGACCATCTGATACGAAGCTTGCTTTCCCTGTGAACTGATCCAAAATCGAGAAGAACAAGCCGATGATGTCCGGTGCGTGGGCGAGCGACTTCAAATGGTGGTCTGACGGACGCATATTGAGCGTCGCTTCACCCATCTTCAAATCTTTTGCGTAACGTGCGTCATAGTTCACTTTAAAGCGTCGTTCCAAAAAACCGATAGCACTCGCGATCGAATCGGGTTGCTTGCGGAGGTTTGCCCCGTTCTTCTTGTCTTGTTTCCAGACAAGATTCGCAAATTTGATGACGACGTTGTCGACCGTTTCATCCGACCAACTTCGGAGTTTACTATCGGTCGGAGAGCCGACAAAGAAGCTGTCGATTAGTCCCGCAACAAGACCGCTGAAAGACGCGATCATGTAATCAAAACGGTCGCATTCTGCTTCCTTCAGCAAGAACTCCTCTTTGAACGTTGTCGCCAAATCATGCCGCTGTCTTGCCGTCAAAAGATGGGCGAAGGGGTCGTCGAGTCCCGTCACGTCATGACGGGTCGCGTATGAATCGAGATTCGTTAAATAGAGATTCCATGAAACGTCTAAGACTTGAACTGATTCGAGATCCTCGAATGTCGGGACAGCTAGTGGCGTCAACTGAGGTGTGGCTGCTTGTGGCACCTGACCATTCATCAGTCGCATCATGTCCTCGAATAAGTGGTCGAGCGCTACCGTTTGAGCGTCCTGCGTGTCTTCAAGTTGATTCAAGTGTGAATGGATGTCGCCTAAGCGTTGCTCGGCCTGCGCCGCTTGATGTTGTTGAACGAGTAGAGCTTTTGCCTCATCAATTATTTCTTGATCGGATCGGTTCATTTGTCACCAAAGACGTTCTTCACAAGACGTTTTGCCCCACCTGTGACTTCTGCCAAACCACCACCAGACATCTCGAAGTAGCCAATCGCCTGGAACGATTCATGTAACTGTTCGAACTCTTCTAAAGTGAGAGTCTCTTTCAAGACAAATTCTTCCTCGTCGCTGAATGTCAGATCGTCGATTTGAATTGATTGTGGCGTGTAGCATGAGTAGACGTACTCGCGTAGCTTCTGATACGTCGGTTTCGAAGTCAACTCGTCCAATCGGATTGTGCTCAGTTTTGGAGGCAACTGCGTGATGATTTGTTCTTTTTGAGAGTGGACTTGTTTGTCAGCACTGAATTGGGCACTCTGACTTAGCATTTGCAACATATTTGATAACTCATTTATTTTTGCTGAGTTGGTGTTTCCTTGTTGAATCGCGACAACGAGTCGGTGCGAGATTTCATTAATGTCCTCTAGTAGGTAGTTGAGTGTTTGTTGCGTGTTGCGAATAATAGCTTGCAACATAAATTCGCGCTGTTTGTTATTCTCAATATCTTTCATGCCGGTGATTTTCTTTAATCCTTGATACGTACCGACACCAATGACGACCAATACGCCGATACCTGTGAACATGCTCGAGAAGCCGAGCAGTCCACCCATACCAAGCGAGGCAAGACCAGACGTCAATCCGGCGGCACTCAATCCGACGACCGACCCCGATAAATAAATAGCTGTAAGGGGAACGCCGACAGCAGCAGCTTTCGCCGCCAAGTCTTTCATCGATTTGGCGATTTCTGAGTCGTTTTTACGGAACGTCAAAATATCTTCGTCGCTTTGAATGGCACTTGAAATGAGTTCGATCTCTTCACGCGAAATGGATAGAACTTCCTTCAATTCTTCAAGAAATTTATTTTCAAACCAAGCCGAGAGTGGACGCTTTAATTTGAATAAGTAAAGTAAGTCTTTGAATAATGATTTTTCGACTATGGAGAAATCGATGGTCGTCGACAAATCGCGTAACTCATCAATTAACGTCATCGTCGGAGTGTGCTCGTCCGGGTTACTCAAATAACCTCGAAGCTGTAAACGATAGTCAGAACTGAGGTGGATGCGGGTGACGAGAGACATGAGTTCGCTGTATTCTTGTGCATCAATTTGATGATCATCGACGAACGTGAAGTTGGCTAAGACTTTCAAATATGTAAGCTTATATGATTCCGGTAAGTCGGCGAGTGGCGTCACTTGAGAAACGTTGACGAGCTCATCTTCTTTATCTTTCAAAGCGGCAATTCCGTTCAATAGTTCGACGACGCCTTCGACGTTATACGTCGCGAGTTTATCCGATAGACTATAATCATATTCCTCAGTATGCATGACGATGTGTACTTTTTCTTTGAGCTTGTCGTTTTTATATGTCACTTCACGGTCCAAATCAACGCGCTGCAAATTTTTGTAGTAAACGCAAATCGGTTTTTCGAGCAACGGTTTGAAGTAGAAACGATCACCTAGAAACAGCATGCCTTCTTTACCACTCTTAAAAAGTGTCGAGTCGTACAAGGCAACGACATGTTCCGGGAGCGCATCCTCAGCGTAATTCTTAATAGCTCCATTCAACTTTTTATCAGGTATATTCGGTGCGATATGAGTGCCGTCACCGAGTAAAGTATGTGCGTAATCTTTCAAATATGTATTAATATTCATCAAGTATCACCTTCCATATTATGTTTATAAAGTTATTATATACTTATAGATGATTTAGAGTTGGGAAAATATTTTAATTGGTAAAACATATTGAATTTTTGTATAAATTCATATAATAGATGAACCTGTCATCATGATTTTTCAACCGAAAAAAATCGAACCAATCAACTGAATTGGTTCGATTTACGTATTTATATCGTTTTAACAGGAGGTGTCACATCTGCTCCATTTGTCGTAATCACTTGCTTATACCAATCGAAGCTCTTTTTCTTCGAACGGCTGAGTGTCCCGTTCCCATCGTTATCCTTATCGACATAGATGAAGCCATAGCGTTTTTTCATCTCACCAGTCGACGCACTCACTAAGTCAATCGGACCCCAGCTCGTGTAGCCGATGATGTCGACACCGTCCTTGATGGCCTCGTGCATCTGTTCGATATGTTTTGCCATATAGTCGATGCGATAATCGTCTTCAACATATCCGTTCGCATCCGGTGTGTCGACCGCACCGAGTCCGTTCTCGACAACGAACAATGGTTTTTGGTAACGGTCGTACAATTGGTTCGCCGTGATTCGGAAACCGGTTGGGTCGATCGTCCAGCCCCATTCTGACTTCTCGAGGAACGGGTTCTCAAGCGAGCTGAAAATGTTACCTTCGGTCGATGCGTTAATCTCTGGGTCTGTGCTCGTCGTCCGGCTCGCATAATAGCTGAAGCCGATGTAATCGACCGTGTGCTCTTTCAACAGTTCGAGGTCACCGTCTTCCATTTGAAGTGTGATCCCGTGTTCTTCTAGATAACGTTTCGCATATCCCGGATATTCCCCGCGCGATTGAACGTCGATGAAGAAAAACGATTCCCTGTCTTTGTCCATCGCATCTAACACATCATTCGGGTTACACGAATAGGCATACGTATGACCGGCGGCAAGCATACAGCCGACCTGCAGTTCTGGATTGATGGCATGGGCCGCTTTGACCGCTTTCGCACTTGCGACGAGCTGATGGTGTGCCGCCTGATATTTCACTTGTTGTTTGTCTTCTCCATCCTCAAATACGATTCCCGCACCGATAAATGGTAAGTGTAACAGCATATTAATCTCGTTGAACGTCATCCAATACTTTACTTTTCCGTTGTAGCGAGTGAAGAGGGTTGTCGCATACGTCTCGAAGAAATCGACAACCCGGCGATTGCGCCAGCTTCCATAGTTTTTGATGAGACTGACTGGGACGTCGAAGTGAGCAATCGTTACGACAGGCTCGATACCATGTTTCAATAGTTCATCGAAGACATCATCATAAAACTGTAGTCCTTCCTCGTTCGGTTCTGCATCATCTCCGTTCGGGAAGATACGTGACCACGCGATGGAAAGACGAAGTGCCTTGAATCCCATCTCGGCGAATAACGCAATATCTTCTTTATAACGATGATAAAAATCGATTGCCTCGTGCGATGGGTAGAACTCACCGGGCACCGGCTCTAAAGAAGGTAGCTCTCCGAACATGACGTCAAAGCGTTTCTTCCCGGTTGGCAACAAGTCGACTGTCGTCAGCCCTTTGCCACCTTCTGAGTAAGCACCTTCCGCTTGGTTTGCGGCAATCGCGCCGCCCCATAAAAATCCTTTTGGAAAACTCATCGAATCCATCCTTTCTATAATAGGGGAGGAAGATTCCTCCCGCTTGATTCATTAAATGCTGAAAATTGGATCGCCCGTCTGAACGTTGTTGGCATTGTTCGGTGAAAGTGCTTTTCGATTCGTAACAATTACCGGTGTTGTTAATGCACGACCGGATTGTTCGATTGCCTCGATATCGAATTCGATCAACAGTTGTCCTTTTTCGACAAATTCACCTTGCGTGACGTGTGCCTTGAAATGCTTTCCTTCTAATTGAACGGTATCCATGCCGATATGGATGAGGATTTCAGCCCCTGATTCCGTCGTGATGCCAATGGCATGATGTGTCGGGAAGAGTGCGGACACGGTACCGGAGACCGGGGCGACGAGCTTGCCTTCCGTCGGCTCGATTGCGACGCCTTGACCGATTGAACCGGATGAGAAGGCGACATCTGAGATGTCTTTCAAACGGACGACCGTTCCTTTGAGCGGACTGACGATTTGTTCTTGACCGACAGTTGTCGCGGATACTTCTTTGGCGACCGGAGTGACTTCTGGTTGCGGTGTCGTAGCCGCTGCTTTATTGACACCACCGAAGAGGTACGTTAAGACGAATCCGACAATGAAGGCAACGGCTGTTCCAATTAGTGAACCGTAGAAGCCGGTCGTAATACCTTCAGGTGAGATGTTTGATGGATAACCAAAGACACCGAGACCCCCGATAATATAGACTTGTGTACCCATGATTCCCATGATTCCACCACCGACAGCACCACCGATACAGCTCATAATAAATGGTTTTTTAAGCGGAAGCGTCACCCCATAGATAGCCGGTTCGGTGACCCCAAAGATGCCTGAGATAAAGGCCGGGATACTAAGTGTTTTGATTTTCTGGTTCTTAATTTTCAAGAAGACGGCAAGTACGGCTCCGATTTGAGCGAATGATGCTGCAAAGACAAGTGCGAGTACAGGATCGGCTCCGAGTGATGTCAAGTTGTTGATGGCGACCGGAACAAGTCCCCAGTGAAGACCGAAGATGACGAACACTTGCCATAAACCACCGAGGAAGATACCGGCGACGAGCGGGCTCAAATTGTACACGGCGACCGTCGCACTACCGAGCAACATACCAGCCCATGTCGCAATCGGTCCAATCAAGATGAACGTGAGCGGCACGACGATGAGTAACGTAAGTAATGGGACGATGAACATTTTGATGACGTCTGGAATGATGGTCTTCAAGAACTTCTCGAGTTTCGCTGCGAAGAACGCCGAGATGATGATTGGGATGACCGATGTCGAGTACGTCATTAAAATGACCGGAACACCAAGGAACGTGATATGGATCGGAGACTCAAACATCGTTCCGGTAAAGACGGTATAGAGTGGGTCTCCCGCAGTGAGTGTGGACAATGTCGGATAGACGAGCGATGCCCCGATGGCCATACCGATGAACGGGCTTCCTCCGAATTTTTTAATGGCCGTATAGCCAAGGAAAATCGGGAAGAAGTAGAACAGCGAATCACCAATCGCATTCAACAATTGATACGTGCCGGAAGTGCTGTCGAGCCAACCGAGTGCTACAAACAAGGCGTTGAACCCTTTGATCATTCCGGTCGCGGCCAAGACGCCGAGGACAGGAGTGAAAATGCTAGAGATGGTATCGATGAATCGACTGAACAAGGACCCTTGTGGTGCACTTCCTTCTTCGATCGGTGATTGATTTTGGAATCCGCCGACTTCGACGACCGCTTTATACACGTCTGGAACATGGTTGCCGATGACGACTTGATACTGACCGCCACTCTTCATGACAGTGACGACCCCATCCATATTTTTGATGGCTTCAGTATTGGCTTTTTGTTCATCCTTCAATTTGAAACGCAAACGGGTGATACAGTGGACGACGCTGTTGACGTTTTCTTTGCCGCCAACTTGCTGGATGATGTCACGTGCGAGCTGTTCATACTTCATGTCCGTTCCCTACCTTTTCAATGGATTTTTGGGTTTGCGTCAAATAAAAAACCTGACCCGTGCCAAATGAAGAACGTGAAGTCACGTCATTCATCTGACTCGAGCCAGGTTATGCCCACTAAAGGTAACATTCCTGCGCAGGAGACCGTTCAGTTGTTATTTGATACTTGAAATGTAGCATGAGTGAAATCGGAATGTCAACGCTTACATTATTTGTTTTTTGAAAGGTCTCCTACATAGATGGAGAAGGGTTTTTAAGCAATGCGACGCGCGAGAATGAGGATTCAATTGCGAAGGTAAAGAACCCGGAGATGTTGAGACAGCAAAAGGACCGATCTTTCAATCGGTCCCGTGGTCTTACACAGCATAATCTCCATTGTATTGAACAAGAGAAACATCTCGCACTTCCTCGATGTCATTCAATCGGTTCATAAAGGCCGTGTTGTCGATTTTCAAGCGGACTTCAGCCGTCAGTTCGACGACGTCTTTCCGAACAATCTTCGACTTGAGCGTGTAGTCGAGTTGCTGGAGCTCTCGTCGTACTTCATCGTTCCCGTCCTCATAGTAATGGATGACAAGAAGATAAAGAGTATCCGTATGTTTTTTACGAGCGAGGCTGACGATGACGGCTCCGATGACCGCTGCACCGAACAGGGTCAGGAAGTAGAGCCCGGCACCACTCGAAATACCGGCAGCGATCGCCCAAAACATGAACACGACGTCGAGCGGGTCTTTGATCGCCGTCCGGAAGCGGACGATACTGAGCGCCCCGACCATCCCGAGCGAGAGGACGACGTTCGTCGAAATCGTCATGATGACGAGCGACGTGATCATCGTCATAACGAGGAGGGTCGCGTTGAAGCTCGGGCTATACAGGACGCCGCGATAGGTAATTTTATAGATGAAGTAGATGAAGCTCCCCGCTAGGAAAGCCGTGAGCAGTCCGAGCATGACGTCGACGATTGACAAGTTGCCGAAGCTGAACTCGTTTAAAAAGCTATTTTTGATAATGTCGTTAAAGTTTACGGTTGTGTCCATAGGCTCTCACTTTCTAAAATCCGTGATATTGAATGCTCGCCATCCGACAGTGTACATATTTCGAGATGGCGGAACGTTGATGGGTATGAAGTTGTAACACTTGCCGGATATAGTCCGGTAAAAACTCGTCGTACTTCACTTCGAGAATCGTCTTCGGATAATCAAGGACTTCTTCGGAGACCGGGTTTGGTTCGAACAGGTCGACACTGTTCGTGACGAAACTCAGTTCTTTGTCAAACGTGACCCGAACGTTGCCGAGGCTGCCGACATACGCCTCACGTACATAATCGACGATGACCCGAGGGCGCATGATCGTACCCGTGAGATACGAATAAAACTCATGGTAGAGCGGTTCGGTCTTCTCGAGTAAGAAATCATACTCCCAATCTAAAATCTGTTCGTATTCCTCGCGCGTGATGGCGACGGACGACTTGAGGATATATTCGCCTTGGCGGCTCTTCTTCTCAAGTCGAATGACAGTATCCGAATAGTTATATGTGCGGATGCGGAACTTTTTCCGACGGAAGATGCCGCTGTTCTTTTGAATCAAGTCGTGGTCGTAGACATTGTCGAAGTAGAGACTTCGGATCAAGTAGCCGTCACGAGAGACGGAATGCTCATCTTGTTTCAAAATCGTGGCGATACGCTCACGAAGCGTATGATAGTCTTGTTCGTTGATAAAGTATTTTAATTCATGTCGGAATCGTTTCATGATGCTTCTCCTGGTATGACGATTTGTTGGACGCCCCAATAGAGCTTGCGGTCGTTGTCGCGATAATAATCGAACGGGATTTGCGTGTTGCCCGATTCATCCTTAACGGTGACGCGCCAATAGTAGCGACCTGGCGCGAGAGCCGGCATCGAATAAGAGAACGTCGTCAAGTTTGTTTGTTCTTTGAGTAAGGTTGTAAAGTCAGGCGAGGTGCTCAATTCGAAGTGATACGTCAACTCCTCGTTCTGAAGGTCGTATGACGCATCCCAGCGGAACACATCTTGTTTTCCGTCGCGACCGTACTGCAGGAAGATTGGCATCGGATTTTCGAGCGACCGTTCAAAGTCTGTCGCGTATTTCGCCGTGATGCCTTCTAATCTCTTATAATTTGCTTCATAGGAAGACGCCTCGATCTTCAAGAAACGTAAATCCGGTTCGCTCGTTACAAGTGGCGAGACGACGGGATAAAAGCCATCGATCAATTGTTTCGTTCTGGTCGGATTGATCACCTCTTGAAGTTCCGTCATCTTCGTTTGGAGCGCTTTGACGTTCTCCGGGTCTTTTAAGTAGCGACGATGGAGAAGCGTTCCCCAGTAGCGCTGAATCCCTTGTTGCCAACTCGGCATGGCGTCGGTACGTTCCGTGTCCCGACCGAGCGCCTTGTCGAAGTCCCACGGCATGAAGTACCACTTCTCCGAGTTGAGCGGGCTATACAGGTAATAGTTGGTCGACATCGTGTCATAGTTTCCGAACAAGATGTTCGTCCCGAGCCAGGTCAGGTAGTTGTCTTCATCAAAGTACTTGTCGAACACTTGATCGAACGGTTTCGACAAGTCGTTCAAGTCGTCGAGCATCGTCAACAGTTCGTCATGATTGTCGGACCCATTGATCTTCAATACCGATTCGAACGCTTTTTTGTCATAGTTCGGGTCATCGCTCGGCAAGAGTTTGTCGGGATAACGGAAGAACTCGAAGTTCTCGGCTTTATACAAATGACCATCCGGATTGAGCCCGCGTGCGGCGAGTGCTTCTTCGTTCAATTGTTCGACGTGGGTATAGAGTCCGTAATCTTCGAACGTATCGGCTTTGTCGGGATTGGTCATATCCCGGACGTGTAACTGGACAAAGTTCGTTCGTAGACTGGAGATATCGTCTAACTGTTCATAGTACGCGAACGCGAGTCGGTTCCGGACGCGGGTGCGGTCGTCGGCATGTTTGTTCAAGTTGAGGACGCTTTGACCGTACCAAAGACCTGCGTTGTCTTGAAGACGAATCTTGTAAGATTTTTGCGGTTCGAGACGGCTCGACCGGCCGCGCAGTTGGATCGTCGCATTCACTTCCTGTTCATCGAACAATTGGATTCCGTCCGGTCCTTTCGCATCCCCGGTCTCGAAATGGACATATAGCTTCGGACCGCTCTCGAGGTTGCTGTACTGTTTGTACGACTCGTTCAAGTCATACAACGTCAAGTCATTTTCGGGAACGGTACGCTGGTCGAAGATGGTGACATACACATGCTCGAGCTTGTTCCCGTCATGCTTGTCATAGACACGCTTATCTTCTTTGAATGTCGAATCGAGTGTGGCGACCTCGTTCATCGTCTCAGTACGTTCTGTCGATGTCGCGCCTGATTCAGGTGCTTTTAATAAGGCTTGTATCCCTAACAAGAGAAAGAAGAGAATGATGAGGCCGATCATCACTCTCGGGTAAGGCAAACGCTTCATACATATAAACTCCTTCTAAGACAGACTTCCGATGCGCCGTAAGAACATCTCCGTTTTTGTCGTCACTTCTTGATAGACGATCGGCTGCGAGCAGAACGTCGTATAGTCGATATCGTTCAAGCTCCGGATGAGTAATCGTGCTCCCCACATGAAGGCGAGAATGGCAGAGAGGAACATGCCGACGCCATATACATCGAACAACAAGACGAGGGCGAGCGTCACGAGGAAACTCGTGACCGCATAAAATCCTGTCAGTTGGATGGCGGCGCGTCGCTCGTCGAAATACAGTAGAATCAAGAAAATCGTGATGACGAGACTCAAGAACCAGCTACCGAGTACGACGATGATAAAGATGTCGATCTGATTTTGCGTCATGCCTAGGAACGGCAATAAACGGACACCGAGGAACAAGAAGATGAACGTGACGAGCATCTGGACTTGGGCCATGAATAAGAGCTCTGAGCCGAGGACACGGAACATCTCACGCTTGGCGGTCTGGATGTCTTGGAACGGATACCCGTTTAAGATCCGACCGTAGTATTTCTTATAAGACGTATAAAACGTCGTCTCGAGCGTCACCATGAATAAGACGAGCGACGGAAGGACGCTCAAGTAGGCGTAGAAGACCGGCGTGTCGTAATACGGCGCCATCAAGTATGTCTCCCCGACGATAATCGCCCGGTCACTAAACCAGGTGGCGAGGTTATGGCCATACAACCCGAAGTAGTAGGCCGTTCCAATCAAGAAAAGGAGCGGATACTTCTCGAGATATACTAAAAAGTAGAAGTAGTTGCGGTTATTCACTTGGAAATAATGATGGATGTCGCGGAACAATCGGATCAAAATGACGAAGAAGCCGAGATTTAGCCCGATGAACACCGAGGTCGCCGTCGGATGACCGAGCGGGGACGTCAACAACCAAATGAAGAACGCTGCGACCAACGTCCCGAGGACATAACTCGTGACGATTTTTTTATAGTCTTTTAAGGCAGACACGTACATCGATAAAATCCAGATGACGGATAGTTGCGTGAAATACAGATATGTCACGAGCTTATAGCTGAACGGGAGGGGGGACCTCATATAAAACAACACAGAGATGACCAGACCGATCACGACGATCAGACTGATGAGCCCGTAGAGCGAGGACAAGACGTTTTCTTCTTTTTCTAAGAAGGTCTGGTCCGCCACGAACCGTGAGATCGTAAATAAAAATCCACCCGTCAATAACTGCGAGAAGATGAACGTGTACTGGACGGCTGCCATATAGATGTTCACTTCGCTCGCCCCGACGTTCAAGTAGAGCAACCATTCACGCGATGCAGTGATTAGCAGAATGGAGAGAAACATCGGACCGACCGCCGTGATGGCTGAATAGCCGTACGCACGGAGCTGCCCGAAAAATCCTGATTTGTCATACAGTCGTTTCAATTGAAATCCGATTCCGGCCATGATGTTCTCCTTTCTCATAATAAGTACGATATGCATCAATCATCATCGGTAAGGTGTAGTGATTCGTGACGCGTGACCGTCCATTCTCCCCATACGTCTCTCGTACGTCAGGTTGTTCGATCAATTTGATGATCTCGTGCGCCAATAGATGAAAATGCATGACGGGAACGATGCTGCCGGCTTTTCCGAAGCGGTCGTTCGGGCCTTCGAGCAGTTCACGGCAAGCCCCGACGTCGGTCGAGACGAACGGGATTTCCATGGCGAGCCCTTCGAGGATGACAAGCGGTTGTCCCTCACTGATGCTCGAGAGGACGAGGATATCTAAAAAGGACAAATAATCTTGAACGTTGGCAGGTCCCGTGAAATGAACATGCTTGAGCCCGAGCATATCGACGAGCTCGAGACATTCCTCGTAATACTCCTCGTCTTCATCTAACGGTCCGATGAGATAAAATTGGGCTTCCGCGAACTTCTCTTGGACGATGGCGAATGCTTGAAGCATCGTCTTGACGTCTTTGATCGGGACGACCCGAAGGATGGCACCAATGTGTACGCCAGGACGTGTCATACGGCTTTCAGGTGAGAAGCGAGACACATCGATGCCGTTCGGGACGAGGAACGTCTTCTCCGGCGGACAACCGAGCTCCAGTTGAATCCCTCGGTTCCCTTCGAACAACGTGCTGACGTCATCGGCGTAGCCGTAAGCGCAGTAGGAGAGGCTATAGAAATAATCGATCCATACGTCTTTAAAGTAACCTTTGATCCATGAGGCTTTGATGATTTCTTCTTCACGTTCCCGTGTGTAAATCCCGTGTTCCGTTAAGAGCAACGGCTTGCCGTACTGATATTTTGCGAGGGCGCCGAGTACGCCCGCATAGCCGGTCGAGACGCTATGATAGACGTCCGCTTCCGGTACTTTATGGTCGATACAGACGAACAACGGTAACAGCATCGAGCGGAGCGCCCAAAACATATCGGTGAACGGCACTTGGACGAACCGTTTCTCACAAAGCGTACTGACGATATCGAAGAAATCTTTACTGCCAAGGAAGTTCATGACCGAATCGATGCGACCGCTCGTAAAGAACTGAAACAATACGTCCCAGTCCGTCTGGCGCTCCGACATGAGGGACAGGAAGGCGAGGCGTTCCGCGTCCGTCAGATTGTATCGTTTTCCGCTGACAATCTTTTGGTCTACATAATCACCGAGGTGAATCTCATGCAGTTCAACCAAGTTCTCTGGAATGGGATATTTCGGTTTACTTCCTTTCACTTCTTTTGCCGAGATGGAGTAAACGATGAACTCATGCTCGGGCATCTCGGTGATGAGCGACTGAATCCAGCTCGATACACCACCCGTCACGTGAGGATATGCACCTTCTGAAATCAAGCAAATCTTCATCATTTCGCCTCCAATCGGATTGAGAAGGATAATGCTTCGGTTTTGACGAGATATAAGTCAGGACCGATTCGTTCGACTTCGCACTGGTCCACCTCTTCAATCTCTTGTGAAGATTGAAGGTAAAAGTACGTCGCACCAGCTGCTTCGTCCAACGTGTAGGTATACACGTTTTCTGACTGACTGACATACACGTGACCTTCAAAAAAGTGATGGTTTCGTGCGACGTCCGATGCTTTCATCGAGCGGAGCCACGGGACGTCGCGACGTTGTTCATCTAAGACAGATTGAAAGGCTGTGACCAACGCTTCGCCTTCTGTTTGTGACGTGATGCTTTGAGGGGAGAGCGTCATCGAGACACTCCCACTTGTTACGAGCTCGTTGAAGAGCGTCCACGTTGTCCAGTCCGGGTCGGAAAAGTCGAGCGGGGTCGATGGCAGTTGTACGACCGCTTCCGTTTTTATTGGAAAACTGGCCGTCCCGATCTCTGTCATATGATCATCAAACACGCCTTGAGCTGTCTCTCCATCAGTCAGATAAGACGATTTAATGGTGAGACCGGGTAACGCGTAATCAAACTGTGTTTTCGTTGCGCGAATCTCTTCGGAAGAGGAACCTGAGACGGCGATTTCTCCGCCGGATCGTAGTGTCTCTCGTCCATAAAGCGCTAAGTCTTCCGAATATGCAGAGGTTGCCGGTGTCGGATTCAACGAAGGACTCGTCGTGGCGAGGACATAGTTCAACCCGTATTTGGCGCCGAGGCGCTGTACGTCGGCCCAAAACACGTTCCGGAAGTAGTCACGGTCGGTCATCGACTTGGTGACAAGTCGTTCATTCGAAGCTAAGAATGGGAAACCTTGAAGCGTCGTGACTTCTGCATTCAAGATCGGTCTCAACACAGGTTCCCCTTGGGCGAGACCGACAAATAGAAGCGCCTGCTGGTTGAACTCGGAAAGCATCGTGCCATTGAATACGATGAATCGGCCTGCCCCGTATGTTTTTGACCACAGTAAAGGCAAGTCTTGTGAGGACGTGGCGAGTAAGTTGGCCTCTGGGTCAATCCGTAAGGCGAGTGACGAGTTCAATAGACGTTCTGACTCAAATGACTTTGCGGCATCCTCTTCGAAAAACGGAGAGGTCAACCGAACTCCAGTCGTCTCGACAAATGATCCGATTTCGATGATGCCGATTTGGCGATACATCTCCATCAGTCGATCACTCGGCGACGGGCGTGTCGCAAACAAGACGGTCCCGCCCTTTTCGACATAATCGAGAAGAATATCTCGGTCTTTTAAACGGTCGAGATGTTCTGTCGCGATGATGACCGTCTTCTCATCCGTCAAAGACGTCAGTTGTTCAATGTTCTTGAGAGTGCTTTCTTTACCAATCGAACGAAAACGTTCCTGAAGACGCTCAGCAAGCTGTTCATCATTCGTACTGTTCAATATTAAATAGGAGTCGAGCATCCCGTCTGCACGAGAGACGGATTGTGATTGGATTGATGTCGGATTACTCTCTGAGAACAGTGGGAACTTTAAGACAACATCTGAACGAATTAGGATGAAGATGAAGCCGAAAAGTGCGATAAAGCCACCGATTAAATACATCCCTTTTTGAATCTTAAATGTATATTTCATAAAAAATCCCCTATATCCAAAATCGTAATTGTTGGAGTCCCTCTGGTGAGAGACGAATGTCGGATGCACGAAGCGCATCGACCATATGATGCACTTGTTTGACGTTCTTCATCACATAATGAACATGCATCGCCTCGAAGTAGGCCTGTTCACGACGTGGATATTGTCTTAAAAAGAGCTCGCTCGCTGCGAGCGCCTGGTCATACTCTTCTAGAGAAAGTGCAACCCGGATTCGTTCGACATGATAATCGGGATTGATCATCCCTCCCAGTTCAATCAAGGTGGTTAACGCATGTAAGTAGGAATACGTATATTTCACTTGTGTGCGTCGATCTAAAAATTCCATATCGATCATCTGTTTCAGAATATTTAAGTAGTTGATCATGACACTTAAGTCGTTCGGACGTTCTGCTAGCTCTCGCTCCACGTGTCGAAGTTGTTTAGACAGCAATGATTTTGCTTGTTGTAGCGCGGTTGCCGCATAATGTGACGTCTCGTTGTCCTCACTCTTGAGCGCTGCTGCGAGAAGCGGGGCTTGTTGAAGAAAGTCATTTTTTAATACGTTCATCAGCGTCTTCCGCTTCACTTGGTTGGAGTTGAGGATGAGCGCATCCTGTAGGGAAATCATATTCGTCTCGTTCAACAAATCTGGTCGTTGAAGCGACACATCTTCATACGTCTCTTTTCGAAGTAACCAATCTGGAAGTTCGGCATCTCTATGCTTCGAGCGTTGCAAATAATAGAGGATTCCCCAACTGAAAAAGGGGAGTGCCAACAACAAGAAGAAGCTTGGCATGATGTCTTCGCGTCGCTTCACGAACAAAAGAAGCAAGGCGAGTAAAGACACGCCATAATGAAACAGCAAAAGATTAATCCACATAGGTGACGTCCTCCACGACTTCGGCACGAATCGCCTTACGTGCGAGACGTTCGATGACGATTTGTGACTCTTCTTTCGTCGCGTTCGACAGGATGGCATACAATCGATCATCTGTTCGGAAGCCTAAATAGTCGGTCGTCCGTAGCGTCGTATCCGTGCTCTGAATGACGGATTCACTGTTGTCTTCTGCGATGAGCAGGAGCGTATACGGGATATTTAATTCCTGTTGTGCCTGTTCTTTTTGAATGAGGATGCGCTCAAAGTACTCTTGTTTCAATGCGTTCGTGTTGCCGACATAGCGATCAGATTGAATCGCATGAATGTACCCGAGCGAGCGATCGAGTGAAGAGTTGATGAGGCGGATCATGACATCAATCAAATTGCGGTAAGACAAGGTCAAATTCTGGAATGGTACTTCGTAACATAGGACAACGGCCACTACTTCGCCTTGACGAATGAGCGGGGCACCGAATAAAGGCTCACCAGGCGTTAGCGATGTATTGAAAACAATATCGGAAGAAGTGACTACTTCATGAATCACCGTCTGCTCTACGATTTCTAACGAGTTACGTGGTGCGAAAGTAGAATCAGCCGATTTTGCCGCGAGTCGGGCGAAAGATGACTGATTGACCATGTAAATCGCAAAATGTTTAGCTTTTAGCGTCTTCTCCAAAACCGAAATCGATCCGACGAACAGCCCTTCTGGTTCCAAACTGTCGAGGGCACGCGTCGCTTCATACACACTTCCGATACTCTCTTCTGAGTGAAGAATCTGTTGCTGTAACTGATTTTTGATGGTGAGCGTTTCTTCGTAGATTTCGCTCAAGAACGTATGCCGTTCGGTCGTTGCGGCCAATTCATCTTTCAAAAATTGAATTTCAATATTTCGACGTTCCATCACATAGCTGACGACGAGACCAATCAATAAGTACATCGTGAACGTGGCCAAAATCGAGTTGTCGACAAAGAGAGACAGGATATTTCGACCAATCGATGCACTCTCGTAGAGATGGACCCCGACAGCGAGGAGGGAAGCGATGAGTGCTTGGGACTTACCGAACAACAGTGCTGCCAAGAGGACATAAATGAACCAATAGTCCGGCGTATCCACAATCGGTGTCAGTAAAAGAGACCCGATGTAGAACAGAAGGAACAAGGTGAGGTTCTCTAGCGTTCGTAGGATCGGATGGCTGAGTACGTTCTTAAATCGACGTTCTTTTGAAATTGGGTGGGGCGATGTGGATGACGATTGTTGTGCATAATAACTTTTCGTTACGTGCAGCCCTTCTTCCAAACCGAATCGAGGTACCCAGTCTAAATCTGTCTTCAATTTACGGTTGTCGAGGCTGGGCTGATGTTTCGGTACATGTTGATTCGCAAGTGGTGGTTGGATCCCTAGGTATGCGCAGAATGATTTAATCGAAGTCGGTTCACCCGAAGACAGGTGATACAGTCCCGATAATTCACTGATCACGCCCCGATATACGGCTTCCACTACATCTCCGATAAAAATGAAATCAGTTTGACTGTCACGCGATAAAGGAAGTCGGAGATGCTCCGGATTTGTCGTCGACATGAGGTCGTGGATCCATCGACTCGTGAGACTAACATGTTGCTTCGGTCCATACACGGAAGACAAGCGGAAAACTAATGTAGAGAGTGCAGAGTGATTGCCCCAGTGCAGGCAGTACTCCTCGCCGTGTCGCTCATTTAACGCAGAAGGCGAGCGTGGAACGAGTGACGCTGTCTCAGGTATGTCTGTATCGACATCGAATTCGAATCCATCAGCTGATGAAAAGGAGACAAACTCTTTGACTCCATATTTTTCAGACAAGGACAACAAATTGAATAGACCATCTGTCGTTGGGTGTGAGTGCTCTTCGGTTGAACTGTTCGCGCAATGGATGACGACATCAAACGCATACGTTTTGAAAAATGTCTCACACTTACGGTCGGCCACGTCTGCCGACAAGTGGCGATGTTTGAAGTCGATTGTATCTTTTGAGCCGGATATGAGATTGTCGAGAATATGTATACGATGCCCTTCTTTGAAGAACCGTTCGGCGATCGAACTGCCTAAAAAACCATAGCCTCCTGTAATGAGAATGTTCATGGGCGATCTCCTTCGTGAAATAATTTTATAAAGAAATAAAAATATGTATGAAATATTATAATATAAGGATATTTTAATTTACCTAAATTCAAACGACTTTCATTGATAATTTGTCGTTTTTAGTCGAAAAATTTATGTTTCATAAAGGATGCGACATAATGTGACAAAAGATATATGAGAATAATAAAAAGTTCCAACCGATTGATGAATGACGGTTGGAACTTTTTACCTATAGATATTTCTCTTGGATGTCACGCTTCCGTGTGACTTTGGCCGGCGTCCCGAACGCAATGACTTGGCTCGGTAAGTTGGAAACGACGGTCGCGCCGGCACCGACGACGGTATCGGACCCGATGTGAATATTATGGATGACTGTCGCGCCCATTCCGATGAAAGAGCGTTCGCCAAGACGAACATTGCCACCAAGGTGAGCACCAGGCGCCACAGAAGAAAACGGTGCGAGGTGGCAATCATGGTCGACAGAAGACATCGTGTTGACGACACTGTGTGCGTCGAGTCGCGTGTTCGGATTGATGACACTTCCGGCCATTACAGCGACACCTGGACCAATCTTGACATTTTTGCCGATGATGGCGCTAGGATGAACGGCAGAGATGAATTCAAAGTCTGGCATTCGTTCTCGTATTCGCTGCTCAATGAGTGCGCGTTGATCATTGTCCCCAATTCCGATGATTCCTTTTCGGATAGCCGTGTTTGAACCGATTCTCCCGAGGATTGGATATCCAAGAATGAATTTACCGATTAAATGTGGACTATCATCATAAATGCCTGCAATTCGATAAATCCCTGTCAGTTCCAACATATCAATCAATACTTGCGCGTGACCACCTGCACCAAAAATCACAATCCATTCCATCTGGAAGTCACCCCTTCTTGCCGAAAAATGTCGAAATGATTTGTCTGTAATGACAGTATTGCCGAATCTCTTGATTTCAAACAAAACGGAAAAGAATTGGCGAGCATGAATTTGGAATGCTATTTTGCAAGACGTATGTCGTTTCAAAAAGATGCTATTTTTTTCTGTTTCATTGTTTTTGGCGATGGCTAATTTCAAATCGTAGTGATTTTGTAAAAGGGGGTTAGGACGATGTCTTTGGCGTTTATGTACATTACGAATCAACCAGAAGTTGCACAGTTAGCTGAACAAAACGGAGTCGATCTCATCTTTGTGGATTTAGAATTGAATGGGAAAGAGGAACGACAGGGACATCTCGACACGGTCATTTCAAGACATTCGATGCACGATGTCAGTCGCATCCGCTCCGTCTTGAAACATGCGATGTTGCTCGTCCGCATCAATCCGATTCATGCAGGGTCACGTTTCGAAATAAACGAAGCGATTTTTCGTGGTGCAGACATATTGATGTTGCCATATTATAAAACGGTAGCTGAAGTGGAGACATTTATCGACATGGTCGGGGGGCGCGTCAAAGTTTGTCTTCTCTGTGAGACGAAAGAAGCGGTCGCGTGCATGCCGGACGTATTACGTTTACACGGAATCGATTCGATTCATATCGGACTGAACGATCTTCATTTGAGTTATGGTCAGGCGTTTCTATTTGAACCGCTCACGAATGGACTCGTCGAAGCGATTGTCACGCAAATCCGTGATGCCGGTATCCCGTATGGCTTCGGTGGGATCGCCCGAATCGGGGAGGGGCGGGTGCCTGCCGAGCGAATCATTCCAGAGCATGTCCGCCTCGGTTCGTCGTGCGTCATTTTGTCTCGGAGTTTCTGTAATATCGGAAATGCGACAAAAGTGTCGTCACGGCAGGCTCAAACGTTCCGAGAAGGGGTATGGAGAATTAGGGCATATGAGCAACAACTCGAAACGATGCCTGTGGAATGGTTTGAACAAAATCGTCTACGGCTCGTCGACGAAGTTCAAGCCATCACATTAGAAATACAACAACAGAAAGGAATGTTGTCATGAACGTATGGGTGACAGGGATGCGTCTATCCCTCGACCAACAAGCACGACTTGAACAGTTAGGCCACAACGTCACCATTCTTGAAAAAGAGTCGGACATTCAAGAACGAGATGTATCTGAAGTGGAGGTGCTCGTCTGCCAAAACGTGTTTGCTGATCGGGCGCTTGAAGATTTTCCACGATTGAAGGTCGTTCAAGCAGTGAGTGCCGGCCTTGACCGTTTACCTGTTCAAGCCTTAAAAGAAAGAGGTATCCGCATCTATAACGCCGGCGATACATATGCCGTGCCGATGGCGGAATGGGTCGTTTGGCAATTGCTCGACTTTATGAAACATGGGGCTGCGTTTCGGGAGAAGCAACAAAACCGACAATGGGAAAAAGAACGGCGGTTACTTGAATTGACGGGCAAGACGGTCACACTACTCGGTGTCGGCAACGTCAGTGAGGCGATCGCCAAACGACTGCGCGCATTTGATATGCATCTGATTGGTGTCGGGCACCGTGAAAAAGACGTGCCGTTTGTCGATCGCTATGTGTTATTGGACGAACTCCATGATGTGTTGAAAGAGAGCGACGTCGTCATTTTGGCGTTACCGCTCAAGGACGAGACGTATCATCTGATCGATCGGGATGCGCTTGCGGCGATGAAAGAAGATGCGATCCTCATCAATGTGGCACGAGGGGCAATCATCGACGAGGATGCACTTGTCGAGACGCTCCAAGAAGGAAAATTCTTCGGCGTCGCGCTCGACGTGTTCGAAACGGAGCCGATTCAACCGAGTCATCCGTTGTATGAGTTTGCGTGGGTGAGTCTCACGCCACACAACTCCTATGTATCGGATCAGGTGAACAACCGACTCTTCCAGAATGTGCTCGCAAATCTACAGAATGAACAACCATCTACCACGTGACGAGGGACAGACCGAAATATTCGGTCTGTTTTTTTGTTGTGCCGCTTCAAAAGAGGCCCTTATGATAATTCACTAAAAAATTATTCGCTACTCATTTCAATTCGTATTTATTCAAAAAATCGAATGGGAACAACGAGTTATAGTAACTCACCGACACCATGACTCTGCACCGAAGAAGGAGTGAACGCACATGCAACGTCCTGACACGCTCGTCAGTATCATCGTGCCTATTTACAACACGAGCGCTTTTTTACGTCAATGTTTAAACAGTCTCGTCAATCAGACGTATCCCCACCTTGAAATCATTTGTATCAATGATGGCAGTACGGATCAAAGTCTCGACATCATGCTGGAATTTGATGATGACCCACGCGTCATTCTGATTGACCAGACGAATCGTGGTTGTTCATTCTGCCGCGACCGGGGTCTTCAAATGGCGACCGGTGAATACATGATGTTCATCGATAGCGATGATTGGTTAGATCTTGATGCGATTCGGCTTCTCGTCACACATGCAGAAACAGAACGCGCCGATGCTGTCATGGGCACGTACGTCCGTGAGTATGAAGGACGGTCCTTACCGAAGCGTATCTTTGAGGCAGATTTCTTATCGTACAACGCTGAAGAGACGAGACGTTTCGTCCATCGTCGTTTGTTCGGACTCGTCGGGGAAGAACTGGCACATCCGGAGACGGTCGATGCGCTGAATTCGAATTGTATCACCTTGTACCATCGGGATTTGATTCGTCATCTCTCGTTCCGTAGTCCGTACGGTTCATTTGTCGACCTCTATTTTCAAATTCAGGCACTCGAACATTGCCAACGCTTTATTTACATCGATTATCCGATCTATCACTACCGTAAGACGAACGGACAGTCTGAGACGAGTGTTTATCAACGTAATCTCGTGAACTCACGACTCGAATTCTTCCACATGCTCATGACGTACATTGAAGAACATGATCTCGGAGAAGATTATACGCGTGCCCTCTATAATCGGATCGCACTCAGCATGATTGGGATCGGATTAAACGAATTGAGTTCCAACAAACCACTGTTCGCACAAGCTGAAGTGTTGCGACAAGTGCTCCAACAAAAAGAATACAAAGAGGCGTATTCCCAGATGGATATGCGTTACTTCGATTTGAAGTGGCGGACGTTCTTCCAATTATGTAAGCACGAACGGACCGTACCACTCGTCCTGATGCTCCGCAGCGTGAACTATTTGCGGAAACGCGTGTGAGGGGGCGTCGAACATGAAACGAGTCCTCATGGTCGCATCGGTCGTATCGATGATTGAAAGTTTTAACCGTGACAACATCCGGACCCTTCAAAACATGGGATACGAGGTGCACGTCGCCACGAATTTTGAATGGGGCAGTATGTATAGCGAAGAAAAGGTCGAACGCGTCAAACAAAGTTTACGGGAGGAAGGGGTCACCCTTTTTCAAATTGACTTCGAGCGAGACATCAAAAAGATGAACGGGCATGTTCGGGCATTCCAACAATTGAAACGCGTCATGACGGCACAGTCGTATGCGTTCATTCATTGTCACTCCCCGATCGGTGGCGTGATTGGTCGCCTTGTCGCAAGACAGACAGATACGCCATGCATGTACACGGCTCACGGGTTCCACTTCTTCAAAGGCAGTCCTTCTCTCAACTGGATGCTCTATTATCCGGTCGAACGGACACTTGCCCGATTGACCGATACCATCGTGACGATCAATCAGGAAGACTTTTCGAGAGCACAGACATTTAAAACGACGCACACGTTCCGCATTCCAGGGATCGGGGTCGACACGAAACGAATCGAACAGGTTCATATCAATCGCCCGTTGAAACGTCAGTCGCTCGGGGTGGACACCGATACCGATTTCGTCTTACTGTCCGTCGGAGAATTGAACGAGAACAAAAATCACGAGACCATCATTCGAGCGATTGCCGAACTCGGTGATCCGAGCATCCGTTACTGGATTGCCGGGACTGGGGACGCGAGACCTCAATTAGAGCGAGTCATTCGAGAGACGAACCTCACGAATCAAGTACAGCTCCTCGGTTTCCGAGATGACGTGTTTGAAGTGATGAAAGCGGCAGACTGTTTCGTCTTCCCATCTAAACGAGAAGGGCTCGGGATGGCGGCGCTTGAGGCGATGGCGGCAGGGTTACCGATCATCACCTCGAACGTGCATGGGATCAACGATTATTCGGTCGACGGGGTGACCGGTTTCAAGTGTGCCCCGAACGATATTCAAGGATTCGCACGCGCCATTCGAACGATGCGACTGGATTTCGAGCTATCTCATCAGATGGGGTTGCATAATTCACAATCAGCCAAGGCGTTTGATGTCGAGCGTTCCCATGAGGAGATGAAGCAGATTTACGATACGTTCAGGAATCGACGTCCTTCCTGATAGTTTATAAAAAGATGGTCATCATTTCTTTTGATTTGTCAGAAGAGCGGGGGTAAGTAGTAAGCACACCAAGATTCTAGACACTAGGAAATGCAGCTGAATAGTTGAAGGAGGGTTCACCCGTGAATAGTCAGACGATGCTCCTATCGGATTTACTCGCTGTCTTTAAAAAGAGTAAACTGTTGATTCTTTTGACGGTCATGATCATCGGAGGAGCGGCCTATTATGTCAGTCAATATGTGATCGAGCCGACGTATGAAGCATCGACCCAGGTGCTGATCGTACCGAAGCAAGAAGCCGGCTCAAACGTTGTCGACAGTACCCAGGTCTCGTCATCGCTCTCGTTGATTAATACGTATCGTGTCATCATGCGGAGTCCTGCCATCTTAAACGAGGTACAGGAGCAAGTGGCGAACGCGCCGGATGATATTAGCGAAGTGTTGTTGGTCGAGAGTGAGGAAGAATCCCAAGTCATCAATATCGTCGTCGAGTATAGCGACCCGGTCGTCGCCGCGAATATCGCGAACGTCATCACGGAAGTATTCGCCAATGAAATCCCGGATCTCATGAATATCGATAACGTCCGGATTTTATCGGTTGCTGACGTGCCGAGCGATCCCGTTGCACCGAGTACGGTCATGTATACAGGCATCGGTTTGATTGTCGGGTTTGTCATCGGAAGTGTGCTCGCCCTCATCCGTTACACGTTCGACAAACGGATCCGTGATGAGAAGGAAGCGGAGAAGCTACTGGCGTTACCGGTCATCGGAAACATTCCAGTGATTGAAAAGCGAGACATGGCCGCGAAGCGGTCGAAACCGGAACCTGTAAAAGAAGACGTCAATCCAGTGGCGAAAGGAGACGAGACAAATGTTCCACCTACCAAAGACACAAGACAAAGTTCGTGAAGCGAAACGCAGCTTGATCACGCTCGTGAATCCACAGTCTCCCATCGCTGAACAATATCGGACGATTCGGACGAATTTACAATTCACCTCGCTTGGAGCGGACTTACAAACCATCGTGGTCACGTCCGCATCACCAGGAGAGGGGAAATCGACGACGGCTTCCAATCTGGCCATCGTCTATGCGCAGCTAGGAAAGCGTGTCTTACTCGTCGATTGCGATATGCGAAAACCGACAGCCCATTTCACTTTCCAACTTCCAGGGCAACTCGGGCTTTCGACTGTGCTCGCCAAACGGACGACGCTCGAGCGATCCATCCAGGCTACCCAAGTACCTAAGCTGTATATGCTGCCGGCCGGACCGATTCCTCCGAACCCTTCGGAATTACTCGCTTCTCCGATGATGAAACGGGTGCTTGAAGAGATCAAGCAATCGTATGACATGATCATCTTAGATGCGCCACCCATCATGCAGGTCGCGGACAGTCGGATTGTCGCGAGTGAGGCGGACGGGACAATCCTTGTCATCGGTTGCGACAACTCGAACCGAGACTATGTGTTGAAAGCGAAAGAGCAGCTTGAACTGTCGGGTGCGAACATCCTCGGTCTTGTCATGAATAAGCGAGACAAAGGAAAAGAACGTCATTATCACTACAAATACGATTGAGCCAGGAGAGGAGGCGAAGGACGATGCGCATCTTACACATTAACGCGATCAATGAGGAAAAGAGCACAGGACGAATTTGTAAAGAGCTCTCGACCATCGCCAATCAGTCTGGTCATGAGAGTATCGTTGCCTATGCGACAGGACCGGACAGTGAGACGGGTATTCGAATCGGCTCGCCGTTCGATCAAAAGCGTCATGCTTTCTTGTCGAGACTGACCGGCAAGCAAGGATATGCCTCGAAAGGAGCGACGGAAGAGCTGATCCGTCGATTAGAAGCCAATCCACCTGACGTCGTCCATCTGCACAACCTCCACTCCAACTATATGCATTTGGAGACGCTGTTGACGTGGTTAGCTGAAACCGACACGCCGACGGTCCTGACGCTGCATGACTGCTGGTTTTATACCGGTAAATGTACGCATTACACGAGTTCAGGATGCGACCGCTGGCAATCTGGGTGCGGAAACTGTCCACGACTCGCCCTCGATAATCCGAGTTGGGGACTCGATCGGACCGCGCGGATGTGGCAAGACAAGAAAACGTGGTTTCAAGCGATTCCTCGACTCGCTGTCATCGGTGTATCGGATTGGATCACGACGGAGGCTAGGTTTTCATTTCTCGGGCAATCTTCGATCATTCGTCGAATCTATAACTGGGTCGACACCGATATTTTCCGTCCACGGGATACGGCGTTGTTGCGGCGGAGACTCAGGCTGACGAATCGCTTTGTGCTCCTTGGGGTAGCGAGCTCTTGGGATGACTCGAAAGGATTGTCCAAGTGGATGGATTTGGCGGAACGGCTCCCGGACGTCACCATCCTACTCGTCGGTGCGATGCCAGACATCGAGTTACCAAAACACATCATCCACATCCCGTCGACGAACCGTCCGGAAGAGCTCGCAGAATATTATGCCCTCGCCGATGTCTTTTTGAACTTATCTGAAGAAGAGTCATTCGGGAAAGTGACGGCAGAAGCGATGGCGTGTGGCACGCCAGCGATTGTCTTAGATGGGACGGCAAATCCAGAGCTCGTCCCGGCCTCGTGCGGATCTGTCGTATCCGGCAGTCATCCGGCACTTCTCGTCGATGCGATCGAGCGAATCAAACGAGATGGAAAAGGGTTTTATACGGAAGCGTGTGTCACCCATGCCCATCAGGCGTTTCGGATGGAACATCGCGTCGCAGACTACTTGGACGTCTATCAGGAGTTGATCCATCAGAAAGGAAGGGATTCACTATGGCACAGCCACTCGTCTCCATCGTCATCCCCGTCTACAATGGAGCGGACTATTTGAACGAGACGATCGAGAGTGCACTCGCTCAAACGTACGAACCGATTGAAGTGATCGTCGTGAACGATGGGTCGACGGATGGTGGGGCGACGGCAGCCATCGCCAAACAGTTCGGTGATCGCATTCGCTATTTTGAGAAGGAGAACGGTGGCGTATCGACCGCCTTGAACCTTGGGATTGAGAAGATGCGAGGAGAATGGTTCTCGTGGCTCAGTCACGATGATTTATATACACCTGAGAAAATCGCACATCAAATCAAACTCCTCGACCGAATGGATTCCACACAGAAGACGATTCTATCTTGTGGGACGGACTTGATTGATGAGGTCGGGCGCCCGATTCAACGACTTCGGAAGCGTACGAAAGGCTTTTACACGAGTGACGAGATGTTTGATTATTTAATGTTAGAGGCGTGTCTGAGCGGGTGTGCATTACTCGTCCCGAAGCAGGCGTTTGAAGAGGCAGGGATGTTCCCGACGAACTATCGCTATATCCAAGACTGGGTGCTTTGGGTCGATATGGCGCTTGCCGGATACGAATTTCTCGTGACGACCAACCCTTATGTCAAATCGCGCGTTCATCCGAAACAGCAGACGAAGCGGATTTCGGATGTGGCCCCGATCGAGTCACGGCGCTTCTTTGAACAGTTGTTGAAACGGCTTGAGTCACCTTCCAAGCAAAAGACAGTCTTTCGAGCTATCTATCGCTCTACCGCACCTGATGTGCGGGAAGAGTTGATGACACGTTACGACGGTCATCGTCTGTTATCTTACCGGGAGCAGAGGTGGCTACAAGGTAGATCCTATTTATATCATCGGGCGTTGTCTGTCTATCGCGGTGTCATGGACTTACGTTATCGCTAACGAAAAGGAGGGGCGACATGCTCATCTATTTGATCAACCTCATTCTCCTCATCGCTTGGGCAGCGTTACTCCTTCGCGATGACGGCATTCGAAACGGGAAATTGTTGTTCGTGATCATCGCGACCGTTCAATGGATCGTGTTGTCTGGCTTCCGGCATCTGAGTGTCGGGGCGGATACGATGCAGTACAAATGGATGTATGACCAGTCGAAGGTCATGTCGTGGGAGCAGATCGGCAACAACTTCATGAGCGGTTTATTCGAGAGCGGGGACGAGCGAGACCCGGGCTACTTCGTTCTTCAAAAAGCGACCCAGCTCGTGACAGATAACTACCAATGGTACTTGCTCATTGTCGCGATTCTATTCCTTGTACCGTTCGGGATTTGGATCTATCGCAACTCGACGGAACCATTACTTAGCTTTATCATCTTTTCGACATTATTTTATGCGTTCTTCGCCATTACGGGAATCCGTCAGACGATTGCGACGGCCATCGCTGTCATGATCGGTTATGGGTTCGTGAAGGCGCGTCGGTTTTGGCCATTCCTACTCATCGTCCTTCTCGCAGCGACCATTCATAAATCAGCACTCGTCTTCATCCCGTTTTATTTCTTAGCCAACAAGCAATTGACGAGCCGTTATCTTCTCTTCATGGGGACGCTCATCCCGTTCTTATTCGTCTTCAGAGGACAACTGTTTGAACTGTTCCGGATCATCAGCGGGTATGACCAATACGATTACTATGCGGGAGCAGGGACGCTCAACTTTTCGTTACTCCTCCTCTTGATCACCATCGTCGCCGTCTGGCGTAAAGACGAGATGATTGCGAACAACCCGTATGCCGTCCATTATATCAACGCCTTGTTGCTTGCACTCTGCTTCTTACCGCTCACATTCATCAATCCATCGATGATGCGCGTCGTTCAATATTTCTCCGTTTTTATCATGCTTCTCATTCCAGAAATCTTACGATCGTTTGACCGAAGGGAGCGCCTGCTCATCTATTACGTGGCCATCACAGCGTTACTCTTCTTATTCGTCCGGAACGAACCGATTTATCTATTCTTCTGGCAGCAAAAATAAAGGAGGGAAGTCGAAATGGCGACGAAAGTGGAATTCGATGAACAACGCAGCTCACGTCAAATCAAAATCGGTGCCCTCATGTCATATACCGCCATCGGCTTCAATATTTTAGCAGGGTTGATCTATACGCCGTGGATGATTGCTGAAATCGGACAAGCCAGTTACGGACTTTATATGCTGTCCATCTCGCTCGTCAGCATGTTCGCTCTCGACTTCGGGCTTGAAGCGGCCGTATCGCGCTTCTTATCCAATTATCACGCACTCGGTGACGAAGAGGGGGCGTCTCGCTTTTTAGGTGTCGCCTTCAAACTGTTCACGGGAATCGCCATCTTGATCGGTCTCGTGCTCGTCGGCGTATACGTCATGATCGAGACGATTTATGCGAGCTTGTCCGCGAGTGAAATCGATACATTGAAGACGCTCTATATCATGGTCGGCTTTTATATCGTCGTCCTCTTTCCGACAAAACCGTTCAACGGCATCTTGATTGCGAATGAACGGTTCGTCGTCTTGAACTGGTTCAACTTATCTGAAAAAGTGCTCACGGTCGTCTTGATGATTGGGGCGCTCCTCCTCGGATATGGACTATATGCGCTCGTGTTCGTCAACGCGCTCGTCGGACTCTCCATCATCATCGGGAAAGGACTCTACTTGATGCGACGGACGGATACCGTCGTCGAGTTCCTCTATTCGAGTCGCACGATGTATCGGGACATCTTCTCCTTTTCGTCTTGGACGACGTTGATTGCACTCGCGCAGCGATTCATCCTCAACATCACCCCGACCATTTTGGGTGCGGTCGCGGGGAGTGCCTCCATCGCACTCTTCTCCATCGGGATGGTCATCGAAGGATACGTTTGGACCATCTCCTCGGCCATCGGCTCGCTCTTCCTTCCGAAAGTCACACGGATGACGACGAGTAACCGGCACGGGGATTTAGAAAACTTGCTGATCCGGGTCGGGCGGATTCAACTGTACATTGTCGGTTTGATCATCGTCGGCTTCATGACGATGGGACAAGAGTTTATTCGACTGTGGGTCGGCGAATCGTTTCATACGTCTTACTGGGTGGCGCTCTTCTTGATCGCCCCAGGGTTCATCACATTGACTCAAGAGATTGCCTACACGACATTGATTGCGACGAACCAAATTAAATATCGGGCGTTCGCCTCTTTGATTGTCGCACTCGTCAGCGTCATCTTATCTTCTATCTTATCGCCGCATTACGGGGCCATTGGGGCGGCCGTCGCTATCTTAATCGGGAATGTCTTTGGCACCATCTTGTTTATGAACTGGGTCTATCTCCGGATTCTTCAGCTGAACATGTGGCGCTTCTTTAAAGAGTGTCATCTCAAGATTATGCCGGCTCTCATCGTCTTGGGTGTGGCAGGCTGGATGATTCAGCAAACGTTTCCCGTCAATTCACTGTTTCTCTTCTTACTGAAAGCCGGGGTGCTTGGTGCCGCCTACATCCTCGTCTTGTGGCTCTTCACGTTTCGAGAGGATGAAAAACAACTCATCACCGGGTTATTACGCCGATCATCTTAAGCATCCCAATCGAGGATGCTTTTTCTAATTATGGGAACGCGCCATTAAGCCATCTTTCAAAAAAATGATACACATATCTTTCAGATTCTTGTAGGAGAAGGGTATCACGTTAATATCCACTCATTGCAATAGTTTTCCAATCACCGATAGAAGCCATTTACATCATGAAGGAGAGGATCTGCAATGTTTCAAGATAAGACGTTACTCATCACAGGAGGGACTGGGTCGTTCGGTCATGCGGTCATGCAACGCTTCCTCAAAACGGACATTAAAGAGATTCGTATCTTCTCGCGCGATGAGAAGAAACAAGACGATATGCGTAAGCTTTATCAGGACGATAAGCTCAAATTTTATATCGGTGACGTCCGTGACGTGAACAGCGTTCGTAACGCCATGTACGGAGTCGACTACGTCTTTCACGCAGCAGCATTGAAACAAGTCCCGTCTTGTGAGTTCTTCCCGCTCGAGGCGGTCAAGACGAACGTACTTGGTACAGATAACGTCTTAACGGCTGCCGTCGAGCAACACGTGAAAAAAGTGATTTGTCTCTCGACGGACAAAGCCGCCTATCCGATCAATGCGATGGGCATCTCAAAGGCGATGATGGAAAAAGTGTTCGTGGCGAAAGCGAAAGCGGTTCGTCCCGACCAGACGCTCATCTGCGGGACACGCTACGGCAATGTCATGGCATCACGCGGTTCTGTCATCCCACTCTTCGTCGAACAAATCAAACGAGGTGAGCCGTTGACGGTGACGGATCCATTCATGACACGGTTCTTGATGAGTTTAGAAGACGCCGTCGAACTCGTCGTCTTCGCCTTCAAAAACGCACACGCAGGAGACATCATGGTTCAAAAAGCACCGGCCTCGACGATTGGAACGTTGGCACAAGCGCTCATCGAACTGTTCGGTGTCGACAACCCGATTAAAGTCATCGGGACACGTCACGGGGAGAAACAGTACGAGACACTCTTGACGCGAGAAGAGAATGTGGTCGCCGAAGACATGGGCGGATTTTACCGGGTACCAGCGGATACGCGAGACTTGAACTATGAAAAATACTTCAGCGAAGGCAGTCAAAAATTGACCGTCGAAGGCGAGTATAATTCGGCGAACACCGAGCAACTGAATGTCGAACAAGTGAAACAACTGCTCATGAAACTTCCTTATATCCAACAAGAGTTGAAAAGCTGGGTGAAAGTCTCATGAAGATTCTCATCACAGGCGCGAACGGGTTCGTCGGAAAGAATTTAAGGGTGACGCTCGAAGCGGCCGGGCATGAAGTGTTTGCTCAAACACGTGATACGGACGAGGAGACGTTCATGAACTACTGTCGTGAAGCAGACTTCATCTATCATCTGGCTGGGGTGAATCGTCCGAAAGAGGAACGCGAGTTTTTCGAAGGGAATGTCGGCTTGACGCAACATCTGCTCGATGTCCTCACTCAAGTCGATAACTCGGCACCAATCGTTTACGCGTCTTCTGTTCAAGCCGAGCTCGACAACCCATATGGACAAAGCAAGCGTCAAGCCGAGCAGTTGCTACTAGATGAAGTGACCCGTACCGGACGTCAGGTGATGATCTATCGACTTCCGAACTTGTTCGGGAAATGGAGTCGACCGGATTATAACAGTGTCGTCGCCACATTTTGTGACCGGGTCGCCAAAGGAGAGGCAGTCGAGATTCATGATCCGAATCGCACCGTCACGCTCGCCTATATCGACGACGTCGTGGAAGCTTTCGTGAACGTGTTGGAACATCCGGTCAAGCCTGGCTATCAGATGGTTGACACACATGACCCCGTCTCGCTGGAGCGTTTGGCAAACCTTCTCTATACGTTCCGCGATAGTCGGAAGAATCTAGCCGTCCCTGCGCTCGATGATCGCTTCACGAAGCAGCTCTATAGCACGTATCTCAGCTACTTGCCGGTCGACGCATTCGGATATGACTTACGAAAGCACGAGGATCACCGGGGCTCGTTCACTGAATTCCTTCGGACACCTGACCGCGGTCAAGTTTCCGTCAATGTGGCCAAGCCCGGGATCACGAAAGGGAACCACTGGCATCATACGAAAAACGAAAAGTTTTTAGTGGTCAGCGGGGAAGCGAACATTCACTTTCGAAAACTCGGGGAGGACGTCGTCCATTCGTATTATGTGACGGGTGAGATGATGCGCGTCATTGATATCCCGGTCGGCTATACACACAGTATCGAAAACGTTGGAACGGTAGATTTGGTGACGGTCATGTGGGTCAATGAAGCGTTTGACCCGAATCGTCCGGATACTTATTTCATGGAGGTGCAAGATGAAACAGCTCAAAGTGATGACCATCGTCGGGACGCGACCCGAGATCATTCGTCTGTCGGCCGTCCTTCATAAACTTGAACAATCTGAAGCCATCGAGCATATCCTCGTGCATACCGGACAAAACTATGACTACGAATTAAATGAGGTCTTCTTCGAAGATTTTGGACTAAGAAAGCCAGACCACTTTTTAAATGCCGCGACCGGTAGTCCGATGGAGACAATCGGCAACATCTTGATTCACATCGATCCGATTTTAGAACAGGAGCGTCCGGATGCGGTCCTTATCTTAGGCGATACGAACTCTTGCTTGACGGCCATCGCCGCCAAACGACGGAAGATTCCAATCTTCCATATGGAGGCGGGCAATCGCTGCTTCGACCAGCGCGTCCCGGAAGAGACGAACCGTAAAATCGTGGATCATACGTCGGATATCAATTTGACGTATAGCGATATTGCCCGGGAATATCTGCTTCGTGAAGGGTTACCGCCAGAACGGGTGATCAAGACTGGGAGTCCGATGTATGAAGTGCTCCACTCTAAGCGCGAGGCCATCGAACAGTCGGACGTGCTCGACCGACTCGGCTTGATGCGGGAGGGCTATTTCCTCGTCTCGGCTCACCGGGAAGAGAATATCAATTCGGACAAGTTGTTTATCGCGCTCGTGGACAGTTTGAATACGGTAGCTGACGTGTACGACCTTCCCGTCATCGTGAGTACACACCCACGCACGATGAAGCGGATCCAAGAGTTGAATATCACGTTCCATCCGCACGTCCGGTTGCTCAAGCCGCTCGGTTTCATCGACTACAATCACTTACAGCTCCATGCGAAGGCGGTCCTCAGTGATAGTGGGACAATCAGTGAAGAGTCTTCGATTCTCGGGTTGCGAGGTCTCAATATCCGCGAGAGTCATGAACGTCCTGAAGCGATGGAGGAAGGGGCTGTCCTTATGGTCGGGCTCGAGAAAGAGCGCATCCTCCAAGGCATCTCTGTAGTCTTGTCACAACCACGTCCACGACTCGTCAACGACTACAGTATGCCGAACGTCTCAGACAAGGTCGTACGCATCCTTTTGTCTTATACGGATTACGTTCGACGTGAAGTATGGAAAGGTAGCGTCGACCCGAGACAGGTCGTCAAGGAGGGATAAACGATGAAACAGAAGCTTGTCTTTATCAGTAATATCGCGTCTCCGTACCAAGTGAAGCTCTGTTACGCCTTAGAAGAATATTTCGATGCAGAGTTTTGGTTTTATGAACACTTGGATGCGAATCGACCGGACTGGTGGAAAATCCCGCTCGGAGACAAATGTAAGATCTTAAAATACTCGAAACGGTTCCCGAAACTGAGCTATCTCTCACTCGGGTTGATTCCTGAACTCATTCGTTTCAAGCCTGACATCATCTTGCTCGGAGGATTCATGCCGATGCACGCATTGATCACAAAAGTGGCGAAACGGTTAGGGATCAAAACGGTCGTCATGAGTGAACCGCTCCGTCCACTTCAAAACGACGATGACCCGTCAGATCGATTGATGAATCGGATCGATAACCCTCGAAAAACACAGCTATTGCATTGGATGTTCAAAGATGCGGATTTATTCTTCGGCATGGGAACGGTCGCGGTCGATCAGTTCAAACGGGAGCTACAGTTCGATCCGGATAAAGTCGTGCATGCCACGTATGCACAAGATATCGATGCCTATTTCGATCATGGTCTCCGTCATAAAAAACAAGGGGACACGTTCAAGTTATTGTTCGCGAATCGCCTGGTCGAACGGTATCAGCCACTGCTCGTCCTCGAGGCGTATCGCAATTTATCAAAACGATACAACCTAGAGCTTTACTTGAACCACTCGGGTCAACAACTCGAAGCCTGTAAATCATACATCGCGGAACATCATCTCGAGAACGTTCATTTCTTAGATGAGATTCGGGCGTGGGACGAGATGCCGATTGTGTACGAACAAGCCGATATCTTGATTCTCCCGGCAACTTACTCGAACGGGAACGGGACGATCATCGAGGCACGGGCTTCCGGCATGGGGGTCGTCATCAGCAATCAAATCAACAACGTATCGCATCATTCGGTAGATGGAGAGAACTGTTACATGTGTGATGTCACGGTGGAGTCGATCGAAGCGGGAATCGAGCAATACTTGGCGCATCCCGAACGCTTGATCGAACACGGCAAACTCTCTCGTGAGCTCGTGAAATTCCATCGAAATGATGTGACGGCAAAAGGGTACTATGACACGTTGCGGGAGAAGCAAATCATTTCGTGAAGGAGTGTTCGTATGAAAGTCGCCATCATGCAGCCGTACTTTTTCCCCTACATCGGCTACTTCCAACTGATGCACGCCGTCGATACATTTGTCATCTTCGACGATGTCCAATTTATCAAAAAGGGATGGATTCATCGGAATCAGATCGTGATCGACGGTGAACCCCATCCATTCACCTTATCCATTCAAAAGATGAGCCAGAACAAGTTGATTTGTGAACATGAACGAGCGCTTGCGGAAGAGACGGTTGTGCGGCAAATCAAACAGCTGCATCACGCATATCAAAAAGCACCTTATTTCAATGAGGTGATGCCGGTTCTCGAACGTGCGCTGTCGAATCCAGAACGAAACGTCGCGATCTATCTCGCTCAAAGTCTACAAGAAGTGGCGCGCTATCTCCAAATCGATACTCGCTTTCTATTGACATCAGAACTTGAGCGAGACCCGACTTTGAGAGGACAAGAACGTGTAATCGATTATTGTAGGCAGCTCGGCGCGACCCATTACATCAATGCGATTAATGGGCGAGCACTCTATGATGAGGAATCGTTCCAACATGCTGGTATAGCACTATCCTTTTTACAGTCAGACCTCCCGGCTTACAGGCAGGGAACGGATACGTATCTGCCTTACATGTCCATCATCGACTGCATGATGAACTGCTCTGCTCAACACATTCATGAGATGCTTCATCGTTACGAACTTGTCGCCAATCATCAACCGACTTAGGAGGGAAGCATATGTTGCACATCGTTGATCTTCAGTCGAGTACACCACCGCTACCATCGCATGAGCCCGTCATTCCGGTCATTCAGTCGGCACTCCCTCCATTCGAAGAATATGTGGAAGAGATTCGATCGTTATGGGAGTCAAAATGGCTAACGAACAATGGGACGAAGCACCAGCAACTCGAACAAGCACTGAAAGACTATTTGAACGTCGAACAGGTAGCGCTCTTCACGAACGGTCACTTGGCGTTAGAGGCGGCAATCGAGGCGCTCGGACTGACAGGGGAAGTCATCACGACACCGTTTACGTTCGCTTCGACGACACACGCGTTGATTCGAAAAGGACTGACACCTGTCTTTGGAGACATTCGAGCAGACAACTATACGCTCGATGCTTCAAAAATCGAGCGATTGATTACATCAAAAACATCGGCCATTCTACCCGTGCACGTATATGGAAATGTATGTGATGTCGAGGCCATTGAGGCAATCGCGAAAAAACATAAGTTGAAAGTGATCTATGATGCAGCCCATACGTTCGGGGTGACGCTGAACGGACGTGGAATCGGAACGTTCGGAGATGTCTCGATGTTCAGTTTTCATGCGACGAAAGTCTTCCATACGATTGAGGGCGGGGCACTCACATTCAATGACCCGGCACTTAAACAACGCTTCGAGCGACTAAAAAACTTTGGCATCACGGGTCCTGAAACCGTCAAAGAACCAGGTGGGAATGCCAAAATGAATGAATTTCAAGCGGCGATGGGACTGTGTAACCTTCGTCATATCGATGAAGTGATGGCGAAGCGGAAGCAGATTCGAGAACTGTATGACGCCGCTTTGAAAGGAATCCCAGGGATTCGTGTACTCGAATATCAACCAGGCGTCCACCCGAATCATTCCTACTATCCAATCGTGTTCACGGATGCGGTCAATCGTCGAGACGAGATGGAGACGGTACTGGCTGCAAAAGGTGTGTTGACGAGAAAGTACTTTTATCCACTCGTCACGGACTACGACTGGATGGAAAATCGATTTGCGAGCCGCCGGACACCGGTCGCCCAACAAATCGCGAATCGCGTCCTGACGTTGCCACTCTACCCTGATTTGACACCGACCGACGTCACGCGAATTTGTGACATCTTGAGAGAAAGGATGATGACACGATGAAAGGGATCATATTAGCGGGCGGGAACGGGACGCGCCTCTATCCGATGACAAAAGCTGTATCGAAACAACTCTTACCGATTTACGACAAGCCGCTCATCTATTATCCGATGTCGGTCTTGATGCTCGCGGGTATCCGAGAAGTGCTCGTCATCTCTACTCCTCAAGACATCGGAGGGTATGAACGCCTCTTCGGTGACGGCCATCAGCTCGGGATTGACGTCTCGTATAAAGTCCAGACGAAACCCGTCGGCTTAGCGGATGCCTTCATGTTAGGAGAAGAGTTCATCGGTGATGATTCGGTCTGCCTCATTTTAGGCGACAACGTCTTCTACGGACCTGACTTGACCCGATTCTTAAAAGACGCCCAAGCGAAGACGAAAGGTGCGACGGTCTTCGGGTATCCGGTGAAAGATCCGCGGGCGTTCGGTGTTGTCGAGTTTGACGAGAATCATCGTGTCGTGTCCATCGAAGAAAAACCGGCCGTTCCAAAATCGAACTATGCGGTACCCGGCCTATACTTCTATGACAATCAAGTCGTCGAATTCGCAAAACAAGTCAAACCGTCACCACGGGGAGAACTTGAAATCACATCCATCAACAATATGTATCTCGAGCGGGGTGAGCTGAACGTCGTCCTATTCGGTCGGGGGATGGCATGGCTCGACACAGGGACGCCGGAAGGCATGATCAAAGCTTCAATCTTTGTCCAGACGGTGCAAGAACGACAAGGCTACTATATCGCTTGTCTTGAAGAAATTGCGTGGCGCCGTGGTTTTATCACACGTGAACAGCTTCGGGACATCGGCTTGACGCTCAAGATGACCGACTACGGTCAATATTTAATCTCACTCGTAGAGGAAGGGGAACAGACAAATGCATACGATCCTAGTGACTGGCGGAGCCGGGTTCATCGGTTCAAATTTCATAAAACACTATCGGGCAAAACATCCGACGTCCCGCATTCTTAACGTCGACGCGTTGACGTATGCAGGCAACCTAAACAACATCCAGGAGTTTGAGACCGACCCGCTCTACGTGTTTCGAAAAGTGGACATTCGGGATCGTCCCGCCATCGATGAACTGTTCACGCTATTTCAAGTGGATGAAGTCGTTCACTTTGCGGCAGAATCCCATGTCGACCGCAGCATCCTCGAGCCCGAGCTGTTTTTATCGACAAACGTACTCGGGACACAAGTGCTGTTAGATGTAGCAATGCGTCACTGGAAGCTACATCCGGATGACAAATACAGTCGGGAGTACCGAGAGGGTGTCTGTTTCGTTCACGTCTCGACAGATGAAGTGTATGGCTCACTCGGCGAGACCGGCTATTTTACGGAAGAATCACCGATTGCACCGAATAGCCCGTATTCAGCATCAAAAGCCAGTTCGGATTTACTTGTACGTTCGTATCATGAAACATACGGGCTCCCCGTCAAAACGACACGTTGCAGCAACAACTATGGACCGTATCAATTCCCAGAAAAACTGATTCCGCTCATGGTGCATCATTGCATGACTGGGAAACTGCTTCCTGTATATGGGGATGGTGGACATATTCGGGATTGGCTACACGTTCAAGACCATTGTGAAGCCATCGATCTCGTTCGGGAGAAGGGTCGTTTCGGTGAGGTGTATAACATCGGTGGAAACAACGAGAAGACGAATCTCGAACTCGTTCGTACGATTTTACAAGTGTTTCAACTATCAGACGATAAGATTCAGTTCGTCACCGACCGACCTGGTCATGACCGACGTTATGCGATCGATGCCTCTAAAATGCGGGAAGAGTTCGGTTGGACACCTCGTTATCAGTTTGAACAGGGAATGGAAGAGACGATTGAATGGTATCGCACGCACCAAGAATGGGTGGAGGACGTCGTAACGGGAGCTTATCGCGATTACTACGAAAAAATGTACGCTTCTCTATAGAAAGGGGGAGGTTCAATATGTATGAACGTCATTTTAAACGAATGCAAGACATCACCTTAGCATCGCTCGCACTACTCGTATTGAGCCCAATCTTATTCGTTGTCGGTGTGATGATTCGAATCAAGCTCGGGGGTCCCATCTTCTTTCTACAGGAACGCCCGGGTAAGGATGGCGTCGTATTCCATTTAATCAAATTTCGGACGATGACAGAGGAACGAGATGAACATGGAGAACTGCTTCCCGATGAGAAGCGTTTGACACCATTCGGTCAGAAGTTACGTTCCCTTAGCATCGATGAGTTACCAAGTCTGATCAACATCATCAAAGGGGACTTATCGATTGTCGGTCCTCGGCCGCTTCTTGTCGAATATTTACCTAGATATAGTGTGGTACAGAAACGCCGTCATGAGGTGCGACCTGGATTGACCGGACTTGCTCAAGTGAATGGGCGTAACCGTTTGTCGTGGGAAGACCGGTTTAACTTAGATGTTCGATACGTGGACCATATCACGTTTTTAGGGGACTGGAAAATTGTTGTTCAAACGGTTTATAAAGTATTTAAACGAGATGGGATCTCTTCTGAAACCTCAGCGACGATGGAAGCGTTTATGGGAAATGAATCTATACATGATTGAAACACCTTTTTGCAAAAGCAGAAGGTGTTTATTTGAGTTCGACATACATAAATAGAACATTTATGACATATTGAAAGTTTTAATTGTCTGATAATGGATATAATGTATGTAGTATCTTGTTCCCGTCGTCTCTTAACATATGGAGGGGTCTATGGAAAAAAAGTACTTACTGTTCGCGATGCTGTTAATTGGGTTCATCTCGTTGAATCATCCGCTTGTGTATGAAGCAACGAACGATGCGACGTGCGTAGAATGTCAGGAAGAACCAGTACCAATTGAAGAAACGGAGGATCCCGATCCCCCACCGGAAGAGGTGATTCCACCAAATCCGTCGGAGTCATCTCCGCCATCAGAAGAACATCCCCCGCCACTTGACGCTGACGTAGACGAAAAGGAAATCCAAGAACCGGTTGAGATGATTCCGATACCGGATGATTCAGGTGCGACAGTGCCTGAACGAAACGAAGAGGGAGATTTCCCGACCACCCCACCTGTCACCGAATCCAGGGAACCAAATCAGGACATCCCGACTGAAGATATGCCTGCTGTAGACGTTCCTTCTACTCCTCCGTCATCGGACGAAGTGACAGAGGAAGAGGCAGAAACAGCGGAGGAAGTATCCGGGATTATCGGCATATCATTGCTTGATGACCTCACCTTGGACGGTTCATATTCAGACCGCGTGACATTGACAGCCACGGGGAGTGGGGTTCTCAATTTGAACCTGTTAAAAAACCGATACGTCATCTTTAAAATTCCGACTCGTTTGATTCCTTACATCAATCAAGCGAGTTTGACTGGAACCTACGATGTACCGTCTATTAGTGTTATTGGTGCGGAGGTTGGACGTAAAACTGGGACGTTCAATGCGTTGACAGTCGATCCTGAGAGCGGACAAGTCATTGTAAACGTCAATGACTTATTGAATGTCTCGCTACTCACGAGGTCCACGTATAAGTTCACGCTCAGTTTTACACTGTCATCGCTACCACTAGGACACCCACAGCAATATACGTTTTTTAGTCAGGTGACGAACGAAATCGTGGACATTGAACTCCTTTCCGACGGGAGCGATTCATGGACGCTTACGTTAGAGGGTCCTCTGTTTTATTTAACTGTGCCCTCCACGATTGATTTTGGGATTGTGCCCCTTCACGAAGCGAGACGAACGGTGAATCGCCAAATGATGATGACATTAATTGTGTCGCATGAGCGGGCACTCGGTTATCCGTGGCGACTCCTAGTCAACGCCTCGCCGTTACAGACGAGTGAGGGAGATGTTCTCGAAAACAGTGTCCACTTTCGAACGACGGATGGACAACTGTTGCCTCTTGAACAAGGACCACAACTGATCACGTCCGGCGTGATGGAAACGGAACCGACAACACTTTCCTATCCTTCTGATGAAGGGATTGTTCTCGATTTACAAACACAAACACCACGTGCGCAACAATATTACTCAACGATTACTTGGACACTCGTCAACGCGCCTTGAAAAGGAGATGACCGATGATGAAATGGAATAAAGTAACGGGTTGGATGATTGGATTATGGGTTGTTGGAAATGTGATGACGGTAAATGCTGCGACGACAGGGACGACAAACGCCATCATTGACTTTGTCGACCTCGAGCCGCCTGAGATTTTAGATCCAGAAAATCCGGATATCGTCTTGGACCCCCAACCGAATGAAGGAGACGGGGACGTGAACGATACAGCTGGTGATCTGACGCTCGACTTCGTTCCGCATCTTTATTTCGGGTCAAACGAGATTGAAAATGATTTGGCGGCGCGATATGAAGCAGTGCTTCCTGCCAAAGGTGGTTCACTCACGAAAGGTCCATTCCTTCAAGTGACCGATCGCCGCATCATCCCGGGGCAGTGGACGGTTTCAGTTAAAGCTTCAACATTTATGAGCAATGGAGTCGCAACGTTGACAGGTGCCTATTTGACATTCTTGAACGGCGTCGTGGACAGTCCGGCTACGAACAGTGTATTCGATGGACCAGATTTACGAGGCACCGAAATTCGGGTGGACGCGGGTGGCGATGCAGTCCCACTCTTGTCGGCTGATACGGGAGAAGCACCCTTTACATGGATTGCGCATTGGATTGGACCAGAAAATGTCGGTGTGTTTTTGGATATCCCAATCAATACGAAGCAAGTCGGGGAGCATACGTCCGAACTTACATGGACACTCAGTCCTGATTTGGCACCGTGAGAGGGTCGGGTATGAAAAGATGTTACGGATTACTCTCCATCTTATTCGTTTGTCTATTCGTCAGCTCCACGATGCCAGTAAGCGCGCAAACCGGAGAAGTGGGCTTTTCCGTTGAACGGGTCCCACATGTTCAGCAAACGAATGACCGTGTCGGGTATTTTGACTTGCTCGTGAAGCAAGATGAAGAAACGACGTTAGACGTGATTATCCACAACCATGCGTCTGAAGACAAAACGTTCGATGTAAAGATTGGGAATGGCTATACGAATGAGAACGGGGTGGTCATGTATGATCAGGAGAAAGCCATCTCAAATCATCTCTCTTTCACAGAACTTGTATCCACTTTTGATGAAAACGTAACGGCTGCGGCAGGTGAGTCGAAGCGTGTATCTTTCGTGTTGAACAGCGTGAACGGAGACGTGGACGGTGTCATTTTGGGAGGAATCCGTGTTTCAGAAACGACAGAGCGACAAGAAGATGCACAGGTCGGACTTCAAAATCGATATGAATATGTGATTGGCGTCGTCTTACGAACTTCGGTCAAACAAGTCCCGTTTTTTCCAGAATGGCAAGGCGTGAACGTCAATCAAGAGCATCATTATCCGCACATCGCGTTTCAAGTGATGAATGCATCCGGCTCCATCAGTCAAGACTTGGACGTTCAAATGACGATTCGATCGGATGAACAAGATGTGAAGCTCGATCATGCGATGGAGGCGAAGCTCGTCCCTTACACATCGACGGGTTTTCGCTTCCCGCTGACGAAACGACTAGATGCGGGCACTTATCAAGTCGAGATGACGATGACCGAATCGGGTACAGGGGCGACTTGGACTTGGGAAGACGAACTGGTCGTTTCTGAAGAAGAGGCGGAAACGATTCGCGAACGTGTCGAGCAACCGATTGTGGAAGAATCAAGCTTCTTTAGCGGAACGTGGACGATGTCGTTGCTTGCGCTTCTGTTGACGGTAGCATTCTTGTACATCGTTCATTTAAGAAGAAAGTTAAAGACACAATAACGTCAAATCCTCGTCGATGAAACGAGGATTTTTGTATGCATGCAGGAATTTCACACACTTTCTCGAATAGGACAAAAAGAAAAAGCGCCCGACCGAGGTCAAACACTTTTCTTCATTTGCTGTTTTCGGTCGCGTTGTACTTTCCAAATCACTGACACAATGACAATCAGGATTGGAGCGAATACCCATGGTCGAGTTTCTAAGATTGAAACGAGCTCAAAAATGGAGAGCCAACCACTCACCATGATCAACACAAGTAAAAAGGTTTTCAGTCCCCCCCGGACTGGAAGCCAAAAATAAATCAATAACGTCACCAACAAGAAAGCGATTAAGCCCATACGGTTTGTCCTTTCACCCATCATTTTGACTCATTATAGCAAAGAACATCGAGAGAGTGTTAGAAGCTTCACTTCTTGGGCGTATTTGAGTACGCTTAGAAAAGATGATTGAAGGAGGAACTGATGTGAAATTTGGAATTATAGGCTTAGGATATGTTGGATTGGCGACACTATGCGGATTGGCCAAAGCTGGTCATGAAGTCATCGGGGTCGAGACGCACCAAGGGAAGTTAGCTCTCCTGAAGAGTGGTCACCCTCCATTCCACGAACCGGGCATGGCGGACGTGTTACAAGAGCACGCCGATCAAATCACGTTGACCGACGAAATCGCGGATGCAGATCATGTCGACTATTTGGTTCTCGCGGTCGGCACACCGAGTAAGCCCGATGGAAGTTGTGACCTCTTTTATATCGAGACAGCTCTATCTGAATTGAAGACAAAGCACAAGGTCATCATTCGTAGCTCGGTCCCACCTGGCACGACAGATTTGTTGAAAATCATGTATCCTTCTCATACGTTTGCGATCGTACCCGAGTTTCTACAGGAAGGGCGCGCCCTCGCGGATGTCATGAAACCACATCGTGTCATCATCGGATGTGAGGACCTTGAGGTTTGCGAAGAGTTGGCAGGGATTTATGGCCGACTTGGCGTCCCGCTCATCTGTACGACACCGATCAATGCCGAGCTCATCAAATACGCCTCGAACGCCTTTTTGGCGACAAAGATCAGCTTCATGAACGACTTGTCTCGTCTAGCCGATGAGGCAGGGGCTGACATCACGACGATTGCGGACGGGATGGGGCTCGACCCACGGATCGGGCGTTCGTTCCTCAACGCTGGAATCGGATATGGGGGCTCTTGTTTCCCGAAAGATATGGATGCGCTTCTTCATGTCGCAAAAGAAAATGACGTCAATCTTCGCGTCATCAAGGCGGCAGCGAAAGTGAACGAAACACAAGCGCCATACGTATTGTCGAAACTTCATCTAGAACCTAAGATGCGTGTCGCCATTCTCGGTTTGGCATTCAAACCAGGAACGGATGATATGCGAGATGCACCGTCCATTCTACTCGCACACCATATGGTCGCACGAGACGTGGAAGTCATCGGCTATGACCCGATCGCAACATGGGAATATCCACAAGCAGCGTCTGTAGAAGAAGCCTTGAAAGATGCAGATTATGCGATTCTCGTTACGGAATGGGAAGAGCTTGTGAACTTGGCACCGGAAGCCTTCTCCGGCATGCGTCAACGTCGGTTGATCGATGCGCGGAATGCGTGGAAGTTCGCGCGTGACCCGGGTGACGTCGCGTACGAAGGCATCGGCCGGATGCAACGTCCGTCCAACACCCCGACATCAAACTAAATCTTCTGAGGGACCGCTTCATTCAGCGGTCCTGTTTTTGTGTGGGATGAATCTTTTGTGTAACTCATGACGTAAAGGAAAGAAGAGGAGGTGAGGCACATGTGGATTCTTGTATTGGCGGCGGTCATCGTCATCGCACTCGGTTTTGCGGTAGACCGTCTCGGATGGCACGATTTGATTTCTGGCTACAATACGATGTCGAGAGAGAAGAAGGAACGGGTGAACATTCAAAAAGTGGCACGTCTTGTCGCGTGGATGTGTTACGGGATTGGTGCTATCTTTCTCCTCATCGCGCTCATCGAAGGATTTGAATTGGACATTTCACTCGCTCCATTTTTTATCGTGATGATTGTCTTCATCGTAGCTATGCTTTGGCGTATGCAAAAGTATGACGGCAACATCTATGACGAATCAGGGCGTTTGAGACCGGGCGGTAAAAAACGCCTCATCCCGATTGTCATCGTCTCCGTCGTCTTACTCGTCGGAGTGCCGGCGCTCATGTTTTGGTTCAGTCAACCGACCGAGGTGACGGTGACAGACTCAACGATTGTCATTGAGGGGAGCTATAGCCGTGAGATCCCATTCGATGAACTCGAAGATGTGACGTGGACGACGTTACCCGAAATTGCGCGACGGACGAGCGGGGCGGAATCGGGATCACGTCTGACGGGACATTTTCGGACGAAAGCAGGGGAGGACGTTCTTCTCTTTATCGACCGTGATGTCGAGCCGGTCATTCGACTCGATTGGTCGGAAGAACCCATTTATCTGAATCAGTCCTCGGCAGAAGCGACGAGGCAGTTATATGAGGACATTCGTTCTCGCTGAAGAAAGGGACACTCAATTCGAGTGTCCCTTCGTCTTGACCCATGATTCAAATGAAGCCGCATCGAGTGCGGGTGAGAAGTAGTAACCTTGCCCGAGCTCGACCCCTTCCCGAATCATACGGGACAGGTCGCTCTCGGTCTCGATGCCTTCCGCGAGAGCGGTCAACTGCTGTTCGTTCGCAAAGCGTGAGACGGCACGTAAGAATGACGTGCTCTCTTTCGCTTTCCCACTCACATACATCCGGTCGATTTTCACTTCTTGAATCGGTAAGTGCCAAATCGCTTCGAATGAGGCATATCCAGTCCCAAAGTCATCAATCGAGAGACAATACCCGAGATCGGCGATATCTTCTAACCGTTCAAGTTCGCTCGCATACGACATGATATCCGATGACTCGGTCAATTCGATTTTCAATCGGTCCGGTAACCATGGATATTTCTCAATCGAATCCCGAAGTTTCGTCACGATTGATGGGTCGACGGAGTGGGCCGACAAGTTGAACGAGAGAGAGATGTCTTCAAACGAAGTTCCTTGCCAAGCGACGAGTTGTTCAATCGTCTGGTCGAGGATGTTGTGTGACAGCCACAGGATTTGATCAGACCGCTCGGCAATTCGGATGAATTCGTTCGGTGGAATGATGCCCATCTCAGGATGTGTCCAACGAGCGAGTACTTCTGCACCGACGACGCGTCCAGTTTTCAGCTCGACTTGCGGCTGATAGGCGATTGTCAAGTCACCTTTTCGAATCGCATCCGGAAGTGCCTGTTCGATTAAGGCGGCGAGCTGCATCTGAGCTAGAATGTCAGAGTCATACCAAACGAGCGGCGTACGTGTTTCTTTCGCATGTTGCAAAGCTTTCATCGCCTCGAATAGGCAATCGTTATACGCCGGTTTCGTCTCGGTCGCGCCGATTTGGATGTGTACGTTTTGTCGCTTGTGATTGACCGTCACTTCGCTCGGGAACAATTCCAGCAGTTCATGTTCATCCTCGGCAGTGAAACCTTTCACGTATAACATGAACATATCATCCCGATATCGACCGAAGAGATGGTGCGCATATTTCGATAGACGGGCTTCGACAGAGCGGGCGAACTCTGTCATGAGTAAGTCCGCATACGCCGGGTCGTACCAGTCGACAAGGTGATGGTAGTCGTGCAGTCGAATCAGGACGAACGTTCCGTCAATCTCTTGACGCTCCCACTTCCTGATGAATCCATACTCGTTATAGAGATTCGTCGCCAAATCGAAGCGGACGAGTCGGTCGACTTTTCGCTCCCGTTCGACCCGGTCGGTCTCATCTTCGACAATCAAATAGTACGTCAGTTTTTCTTCCCGTTTGAGCGGGGTCAGCTTGATGTTCAAATAGCGTGTGTGTTCACCTTTTAAATGAATGATGAACTGGGCGCTCGTCCCTTGGTCGGTCACGCCTTCAAGTGCTTGCTCGAACATTCGCCGTCCCGTATCAGTGAACAACTGATTGATTTCGTATAAGTTTCGGTCCCCGAAAAATTGACGGAACATCTCGTTGCGTTCCATCAGGTTATACGAATCGTCCATCAAGGCGATGGCGAGACCCGTCTCGGAGAAGAGCGATGACCAACGTTCGTGATAGCGGACGAGTTCTTGTGAGCGATTTTCGAGTTCATGGACGGTCGAATGAACGCTCACCGCGATCTCACGTAATTCGTCCTCGATGCCACGGAAGTCATGTGTTTTCGGGAATGTCGCTTCGACCGGTTCTAAGCTTGGGTCGATGGCGAGCGCACGTGCTTTCAGATGCGCCAAATCATGATTATACCGTTTACGCGTATAGTAGAGCAGGAAAAGCAGTCCGAGCGATAAGAGGAGTGTCATGACAAACGATGCCGTGGCAAGGACTTGATAATGCTTACTTTCTTCTCGCAACATCGTCTCGGACGTGGAACGAATCGAGCGAAGGGCAGCGTAGGCATCTTCGTAAACGTTCGTCGAATTGACGTAACGGGCTTCAAGTGACGCTTCACGACTGGCCATATTCGCAAACGTTTGACCACTTTCTGCGACATCGATGACGGCTTTTGTTTGTAACGCTTCGTTTTGATCGATGATTTTTTGAATGATTGTCGCTTCATTGACAATCAAATCAACAGTGCTCATCAATTGTTCCTCGTCAATCGTCTCTTGGAACAACGTCTCGCTATTGCGCATAAGCATTGACTGCATTCGCATCATCGCATCCGTCAGCTCATACGTGGCGTTCGGTTGATTGGTCTGTTCGAGCGCTTGATAGAGCCAACGCCGATTGATTGAACTGATGACATCAGACGGGACCGCTTCGAACTGTTCTGCATCGAGAACGCCTTCCAAGTCATTCGAAAATGTCTGAAGCGTCTCTCGTTCTTGTTCGTCTACACCTGATTCAAAGTCTTTCTGCAGTCGTTCATTGTATTGAAGCGCGCGCTCTTTATAAGGGATAGAAAGAAATGATGTCGTTTGATTCGATTGATCCTCATAGCGAGTCGCCGCCTCGAACAAGGTGACATACGCTTCGACGCCAGCGAGGTTTGCCGCCTGATTCAAATTCGTGATCGTCTCGTCGATCGCTTCTTGTTTTTCATGCCAGTAATAACTCGTCCCGAGTCCGAACATCAAGACACCGATGAGACAAGCGATTGCGAGTACCATCGTGTAAGTACGGTATGGAATTTTAGCAAAACGGGGTTGGCCCATCCGGCACCTCCTTTTTTCCTTCATCATACTTCCGATTCCGTTTCACTGGATGAAAATCCTGCAAAACGAAAGAAAAACCCGACTTTCGTCGGGTTTTATGGCGTGACCAAAGTCACGGTCGTTTGTAACCAATCAAGCGTGATTGCCAATACGGTTCTTTACTAATTTGGTTGTAACCTAATCCGAACGAGCCGGCATGAATGAATGTATCGGCATTGATCATGATGCCCATATGCGAAGGTCCCGCAGTGTACGTATTCTCGAAGAAGACGAGGTCACCCGCCTGAGGGACGAAGGACGTCGGTAACTGTGGACCAAAGTAAGCACCAGCCCAGTAGTTGGCCACGTTTGTGCGTGGGATGCTGACGCCTGACTGATTGAATACATAATAGATGAGACCTGAACAATCAAAACCACCATTTGCCGGGCTAGATGAGGCCCATACATATGGGGTACCAACGTATTGTTTGGCGACCTGAATCGTAGCAAGTCGTGTCGCCTGCGCGTTCTGACCCGTGATTTCGGTGACAGCTGACTTCGCAACAAAACCTGAAGCGAGCTTGTAGTGGGTCGTCGTTTCCCCGATCACGTTCAACAATTCCCCGCGCAGCGTCGAACCGATCGTACTGCTCGACTCGTTCGCCTGTGCCCGAATCGCCGTTGGGTAATACGTATAGTATGAATTCGCATCATACGAACCTTCCACCCACGTCGGTCCTTCGGTTCCGGTCGAACCTTTTGAGACCGTCTTGACGTAAGCGGAAGCGACAAAACCGACCGTATTGCCATAGTAGATTTGAAGCCAGCCGTTTGATGCTTGAACGACACGTAATGTCTGTCCGGCCTTGACGCTCCCGATGATCGTCGCGTTCGTCGACGCGCTCGACCGAACGTTCAGGGACGGTGTGTTCACGACATAATCGACTTCCGCATTCCCGGCACCGGCATCGCCTTCGTTCGGGGTTGGATTGCTTGGAGTTGTCGTCGTCTGCTTCAAATACCCAGCGCTCACGTAACCGGATTTACCGTTATACGTGACGTAATACCAGTCACCTGACTTCTTCGTCGCTTGAACGACCGTACCGTTCGGGATATTCGTCACGAGTGCATAGCCGATGCCGGCGCCTTGGCGTACGTTCAAGTTCGCCGTCGTGATAAACTGCTGGTTCACCGTACTTTCCGTAGGAGTACTTGGGTTTGGAGTAGTCGTGACAGGTGTGGACGGTGTCGCGGATCCTGATGTCGTTAAATATGTATGAGCGACATAACCTGTGCGTGAGCCATATTTGACTTGTGACCATGAACCTTCTCGTTTTAGCACCGTGACGGCTTTCCCCTTTGGAATCGTCAATACGATACTGGCTTTCGTCGACTTAGAAGCACGAAGGTTCAAATTGACTTTCGTCTTCGCGGTGGTCGCACTCGGTTTCACGCTAGGCGGTGTCGTCGGTGCAGGTGTTGTGGGAGTCGACGTTGAAGTCTTTTTCAAGTATCCATTGTGCACCCACCCCGTTTGACCACCGTAGCTCACTTTTGACCATGAGCCGTTCGTTTGGATTGGCGTGACGACTTTTCCTTTTGGAATCGTCAATAGGATTCGATGGGACGTCCCGGCGCCCGAGCGTAAATTTAACGCATCCGTCGTCGCCATGCGCGTCGTGCTCGACGTTGAGAGTGACGAACTGCCTGTCGACCCAGAACCAGATACTTGAAGCGTTTGACCGATTCGGATGGAATCAGACGTCAATCCGTTCAACGATTTTAATGCCGAAACGGAAAGGTCGTAGGATCGGCTAATGGACCACAACGTATCACCGGATCGCACCGTGTGTGTACTTGCGGCGGCGGCTTCATCTGTATGAGCCAATACGCTGACCGCTGCGAGAGCCGCGAATGAATAGGTGAGACCTGACTTTGGATTCATAGCGTCACTTCCTTTCAAAAATGAGAGCGAAACATTCAACAAGTGAAACAATACAAGTTCATTGTACGGTGAGATGAAACGAGCAAGCAATGGGACAAATGGTCAATTCGGGTCTCTTTCTTGTAAAGGAGGTCAATAATTTAGAAGTGGGAATAACTACCTATTTTATTCATTCGAAAAAGTAGGAAGCATTGACTTTCTGTTGAATTTTGGAAAACGTGAGACGAAAGGTTTCATGCTATCATAATGTCAAATCAAATGTGGTGAGGTAAAAGACTGATGGTCGAGAAGAACTTTTCAAACCAAACATATCGTAAACATCAAGAGAAACTGTTCGAGCTCGTACGCATGCCAATCGTGACGGAAGACACGGTACAAGAGGCAACGCAATATATGTGTGAAATCGTTGCCGATATGCTGGCGGTCGATACGGTGTCGATTTGGCATTTTGATTCATCCTATCGGTCGATTTCGTGCCAAATCGCCTATTCTCCTGAATCAGGTACGCATTATCCAAAGTTAACCATTCATCGTAACCTCGCTCCAGATTATTTTGATGCACTTCAAAAAGATCGGGTGCTTGCGATTGAAGATGTTCGGAATCATCCTTGGGTGAAGGAACTATACACCGACTATTTCGTGGAAGGACAGCGAATCCAATCGATGCTCGATGCGCCGATTTATGCGAATAATCGCGTCAAAGGTGTCATCTGTTGTGAGTCATTCTTCCCACGAGAATGGACCTATCTCGAGGAATTAATCATTAGTACACTGACAGACTTTATTTCGATTCTCTACTTCCGGCTTGATCGACAGGCGGTCGAGACACACATTCGTCGTCTTGCCTATATAGATGAATTGACGGGGCTTTTAAAAGATACGGGTTTCATCGAGAAAATGGACGAGGAACGCCAGCTTCAACCTCAACAACTTGGCGCTTTAGTCTATTTGAAGGTCGACGATTTTCGGTCGATCGAGGACGCGATTGGAATCGAAAAATCAGATGAGATTGTTCGAGAAGTGGCCAATCGCCTACGTCGTTATGTCGACGAATCGAACCTGAGTCGCTTGTCACAGTCAGGTTTTGCGATTTGGTTACCGTACGGGGATCGAATCAAACTAAATGCCGTCGCGGATGAGTTGTGTGAAGTTCTCGTACGCGACCCGTTCCTTGTTGATGAGTTAGAAGTCATCTTGACGATGAGCGCGTTTATCGCCGTCGAGCAAAAGGATATCACGACGCTCGAGATGGTTCACCGAACACGCATCGCTGCGAGTGAACGAGCGTTTCAACGGGCTGCGATTGTCTTCTATGAAGAAGAAATGGGGACGAAAGCGGCGAACCGACTGATTTTAGAGATGAATTTACGAAGTGGGCTCGCCGGGAATGAGTTCATGCTGTATTATCAACCGAAAATCGATGCGACGACCGGAGTGCTCAGAGGGTTCGAAGGTTTGATGCGCTGGAATCATCCAGAGCGCGGTCTCGTCCCTCCGCTCGACTTCATCCCGCTCGCCGAGTCGACGGGGGTCATCATTGACTTAGAAGAATGGGCATTCGTCACGGCCTGTCGCCAGCTCAAGCGATGGCATGACCGGGGAGACAGGTATTCACTTGCCCTCAACTTATCAGCACGTCACTTCTTGTCTGAAGGAGTCGTCGAGAAGTTCGCCCAAATTGCCCGTGAAGAGGGTGTCTGTACGAGCTATTTGACCCTCGAAATCACCGAGAGTGTCGGCATGGAAAACCAACAGCATGTCATCGACCGATTTGTTGCGTTCCGAGAAGAAGGGTTTTCGATTTCAATCGATGACTTCGGGACCGGATTCTCGGCGTTCGTCTACTTGAAGCACTATCCAATTCACGAGATCAAAATCGATCGTCAATTCATCCAAGTGACGGAGAACGATCCGACCGGAAACGTCATCGTCGAGTCGATCGTCGACCTCGCGCGAGGACTGAACTTGAAGACCGTCTGTGAAGGGATCGAGACGATTGAGCAGTGGCATGCGTTACGCGAACTCGGCTGTGATGAGATGCAAGGGTATTACTTCTCTAAACCGTTACCGCTCGAAGAACTAGAGACATGGATTGATCACTATATGACACAAAAAAGGGACGCCTGAGTGCGTCCCTTTTGCTATGGGGTGAAGAGAATTCGGATGGTCGTCCCTTGTCCAGGATCGCTTTCGACCTCGACCTTTCCACCGTGTGCTTCGATGATATCACGCGAAATGGCCATTCCTAGACCGCTCCCACGGGCATCATCTGTGTTCGTACCACGGTAATAGCGTTCGAAGATATAAGGTAAGTCGGATTCAGCAATCCCGTTTCCGTTATCCTCAATCGTGACGACGTCCTCGTCGACCCGAACCGACACGATGACCGATTCGTCGTTATGAAGAAGCGCATTATATAAGAAGTTGAGCAGGGCACGCTTCATAAAGTGGCGGTCAATCGAAACGGTCGCTGCCGCTGTCGCCTCGAATTCGATCTGACGCTCACTGAAACGAGGGTCGTTCAACACGTCGATGATGAGTTCGCGAACGAACGGCTCGAGGCGCGTCTCTTCCAACGCGAGCGGGAAGTCGCCGTGTTGCAGACGCATCGTCAAGTTGAAGTCATCGAGCAATTCTTTCATATATTTCGCCTGGCGTTCAATCACGTGTACGTATTGGCTACGCTCGGCTATATCTAGAGATTCGTCATCCAATAGTTCGGCATATCCTTGAATCGAGGCGAGTGGAGTCTTCAAATCATGCGACACATTACTCATCCATTCTTTCCGTCGCTCATCGAGTTCCTCGCGTTGTCGTTCGTATGTCGTCAATGTCTCCGAGACCGCATTCAAGTCGTGGAAGACAGGGCGATAAATGCCGACACGTTTCGGTTCGGATGTCGAGAAATCCCGACGTTTCAGCTGGTGAATGCGCTCGGTCAGTCGATAGACGGGGCGGGTCAATCTGGAGCTAAACAAAAGACCGATCAAGGCGGCCACGAGCAAATCGACGACGAGAATCCAGAGGAACGCCTTTGCGATATAGGAGAGGACTGCTTGTTCATCTAGCATAAAGAGTGCCCGGCGTTCACTAGCATCCGGAACACCAATGAGGTAGCTGTAATCGTCAAACTCTCCGATGAAGTAGAGACGAAGCTCATCATCCATATATTTATAAATTTGAATCAGCTCGATTGGCGAATAGGCGTCTGGCAATCCACTCGGTGCGTCAATCTCACTGACGACTCGTCCCGTCTCATCTAAAAAGCGGATGAACGCCCCATATTGCTCGAGCGCCTCCTGACCTTCAGTTGAGACGACGGGTTCTCCGTCCTCGAGTGACAGGTACGTGCTGAAGTTACGGGTGAACGTCTCCCCTGAGTTGCTTTCGACATCATCGATACCCGTTCGGTCGTTGAGTAGCACAAATAAGATGACGATGTTCAGAAAGACGACGATGGCGACAATCAATACAATCGACAGTAAATAGCGACCGGTCAGCTTCCATTTCATCATGATCGCTCCTTACACCGTCAACCGATAGCCGAGACCTTTGACCGTCTTGATGTAGGTCGGGGCAGACGGGTTCGGCTCGATTTTTTCACGCAATCGCCGTATGTGGACCATGACCGTGTTATCCGAACCGAAAAACGATTCGCCCCATACTTGTGTGAACAGTGTCTCCTTGCTGAGAATTCGATTCGGGTTTCGTAAAAAGCAGGCGAGGAGACCGACTTCTTTCGCCGTCAATTCCAATCGTTCGCCGTTCATATACACTTCCGTCTCATCTTCATTCATAAGGAACGGTCCGACGGTCGTCTCTTCCATCGGTGCTTCCATCATCGATAGCCGTCTTAACTGTGCTTTTACGCGGAAGGCCACTTCTTTCGGACTGAACGGCTTCGTGATGTAATCGTCACCCCCGATGGCGAGGCCGAGCAGTTTATCGACTTCTTCCGATTTAGCGGATAAGAAGAGGATGGGGATGTTCGAGTGTGCCCGAATCTGTTGGCAAAGTTGATAACCTTCCCCGTCCGGTAACATGACGTCCAAAATCGCCAAATGCGGATGGAACGTCTCGAAGACGTCATACCCGTCCTTCAATGTGTGGGCGGTCCGGATTTGCGTGATTCCTTCCTTTTCGAGTGCGCGTTGCATCAACGTACATAAATCTTGTTCATCATCCACGATGAGAATCCGTGGTTGTTCCATCGTCATCACCTCTATTCAAGCATATCATGTAAGGATTTTGTAAGGTACGCGTGAGTTGAAGTTAAGACAAGGGGCGTAATGTAAGAGTCAGAAAGAGGTGCTGAACATGGAAACATTATTACAAGTGAAATCGATTCAAAAGACATATGGAAAAGGAAGTATGACATTTCGGGCGCTCGATGACGTGTCGTTCACAATCGAACATGGTGAGTTCGTCGGAATCATGGGACCGTCCGGGGCCGGGAAGTCGACGCTACTGAACGTCCTCGCGACAATCGATACGCCGACGTCCGGTGAGATTCTTGTGGAAGGAGAGGATATCGCGTCGATGAACGAAGAGGCGCTCGCAGATTTCCGACGCGACCATCTCGGCTTCATCTTCCAAGACTACAACCTGCTCGACTCGTTGACGGTACGGGAAAACATGTTGCTCCCACTCGCCGTCTCAAAGACGCCCGTTCACGAGACGCGAGAGAAAGTCGAACGATTGGCGAAGCGGTTTGGGCTTGAAGGGATTCTCGAGCAGTACCCGTATCAAATCTCAGGAGGACAGAAACAGCGGACGGCCGTCTGTCGGGCTTTGATCTCGGACCCGAAACTCATCTTCGCCGATGAACCGACCGGCGCGCTCGACTCAAAGTCGGCGACGGATTTATTGAATATGCTCGCACGGTTGAACGAGGCCGAGACGACCATCATGATGGTGACACATGACGCCTTCGCGGCAAGTTTCTGTCGCCGTGTCCTCTATATCCAGGACGGACGTTTAAATAAGGAACTGATTCGTGGCAACGCCTCACGGGATGCGTTCTACCAAACAATCCTCGAGGAGTTGGCGAAAGGCGGTGCCGTCGATGACGCTATTTGAGCTTGCGAAGAAAAACGTCGCACGTAATTTGTCGCGATACGCGCTCTACGTCGGGACGACGATCTTCTCCATCGTCATTTACTTCACGTTTGCGACGCTCAAACATAGTCATGAAATCAGTGCACTCGCGGAGACGTCAAAGAAAATTAGTGGATTGATGAGCACGTCGACGTTCATCCTCATGTTGTTCGTCGCGCTCTTCATCGCCTATTCGAACGCCTTCTTCTTGAGAGGTCGGAAGCGAGAAGTCGGGCTCTATTCGCTACTCGGGGTCCGAAAGAAACAAATCGGACTCTTGCTCTTGTTTGAGAACATCGTCATCGGAGCGGTGTCTTTGATTATCGGAATCGTTCTCGGACTCTTCGGGTCGAATGCGCTTCTTCAACTGTTGATGCGTCTCATGAAGAGCGACCTCGACATTGGATTCGCCTTCTCGGCGTCGGCATTCGTGGAGACGTTCCTCGTGTTTCTTGCCATTTTCCTCTTTACTTCGTTCCAAGGGTATCGGGTCATCTATCGCTTCAAGTTGATCGAGCTGTTCCATGCGGATAAGAGCGGGGAAGGTGTGCCGACGGCGAAAGGATGGGTCGCTTTGATGGGTGTCCTCACAATCGGCGTTGCCTATTGGCTCGCGCTTCAAGACTTGATGACGTCCTCGCTTTGGAGAACGCTCGGGCTCGCCATGCCGCTGCTCATCATCGGGTTGAGCGTCATCGGTTCGGCGCTCTTATTCCATAGCGTGTTGATCTTTGCCCTGACGTGGTTGAAACAGAATGAGCGCTGGTCGTGGAAACGACTTAACTTGTTGACGACGTCACAGCTTCTCTATCGCATCCGTGGTAATGCCAAGACGCTCACGTTAATCAGTATCATCAGTGCGACGGCCATCACGGCCGGTGGTGCCATCTTCAGTGTCTACTATTACGCGGAAGAGAATGTCGCATCCTATACACCGTACACGTACGCCTGGAAAGGGGAGGCGGTCGATGTGAAAGGGGCGACGTTCGAATCAAGCGTGGAACAAAAGACGATCCGGATGGAAGCGGAATACGGAGAACGAGAGCTTGGCGTCATCGATGCGTCGACCTATCGTCACCTTCTCGAAGGGCTCGGGCAGAAAGAACCTGCATCGTTCCCGAAGGTCGAGGTGTTGTGGGTCGACCCGTTCTATGACGAGCGTTACTCGGAGGAGATCGAATCGGTCGAACTTTCAGCAGGGACGTTTGACGTCGCGACACGTGCCGAAACTTCACCACTCAACGTCATGACGTTCGGTGGTACGTTCCTCGTCGTCTCAGACGATGTGTTTCAAGCGATGACGGAGCCGAGCGAGACGTATCACGTCGCCCTCACGGAGTCGTTCAAAGATCAACAAGTTCAATCTGAACGTTTGGCGAATTTCGGGCTCGAATCGTTCTCGAGCGCACCGGACGTATACGCGGAAACGATGGCGATGAACGGGGCCCTCCTCTTCGTCGGAACGTTCCTCGGACTCGTCTTCCTCGTCGCGACAGGCAGCGTCATCTACTTCAAGACGATGACGGAAGCTGAGGATGACCGGGCGAAGTACGCCATCTTGCAAAAAATCGGGATATCCGACCGGGACGTACGACGGACGGTGCGTCAACAGATCATCGTCGTCTTCCTCGCACCGTTCGCACTCGGAATTTTGCATGCGACGGTCGCCCTCATTGCCTTTTCAAACTTGTTAAGTATGAATTTCACGGTGCCTGTTCTCGCATGGATGGGTGTCTATACGGCCATTTATGCGGTCTATTACGGGATCACGGTTCGTCGGTTCATGACGGCCATTCGATAAGGAGAGAAGAAAGATGAAGAAATGGATTAGAATGGGAGTAGTTTCCATCCTACTCCTCGCGGGTTTATTGCAAGTGGATTGGAATCGATTTGGAAAAGACACCTTGTTTGTGGAAGTTCAAACACCGAGTGACGTGGAAGAGACGACACTTGAAAATGGGGCTGTGATGACACGGTATGTGTACATCCAACCTGCTTATACACCAGAAGGGGAGTCGAAAGAAGTCACGTTTACCGCAGGAAAAGAACTTCGAGAAGGGGCGTATTTGCGCTTATACGTTAAGGGCGGGGACACCGTCACGTCGTATGATGAAGTCTCACGCGAGGACGTACCGGATTCGGTCATTCAAAATCGGTAACAAAAAAGCCATTCGTCATGAGCATCATGGCGGATGGCTTTTGCCTGCTCAGACGACAGGCGCTTCATAGGCGTTCAGTTCGAGTTGTAATATGTACGTCAATTCATGATGCGCCAATTCCGAGAAGTTTGTCTTTTTGACATGTGTCCGTGGACGCAATCCGCATTCTAATGCGATGTCGACAATGGTACGAATCTGATTTTCCGTATAGAATCGTTTCCGGCCAAATGTGAACGGGGTAGCTGGCAATACGCCATCTGTCTCCCATTTGATCAATTGTTGTTGGCTGCGTGGGATGCCGGCCACACTAAAGGCTCGGCTCAATTCTTTGAGCGGATAGACAATCAAATGTTGCTCTTTATACGAGATTGGTTTTCCTTGTTCCGGTCGGTATGTATCCCATTCGGTCGCTGAAAACGTCAGGTCGGCCTGGTCGAAGTCGTGTTGAGCGGAAGGAATAGAAGTAGTACGTGCGAGGTCTAAGCTGTTCATATGATGGATCTCCTTCTTCAAGACTGACTGGTCATTTCAAAATGTCTTCTTACGTATCGTACCCCATTTACAAGATTTTAACTTACAGTTTTTTCAAAGTGGGGAAATGATTCATGGGACTTTTGGCGTAATTTTGAACGATGTCTGTCGAACATTAAGATACCCTAATTGGTATCAAAACTCAAGCTTAGCAGTAAAAATCTGAAAAATGAATAAAAATTCAGACAATATGGGACTTTTGTCTTGAAATCAACTTGAAAATAGATTGAGCACATTCATCTCGTGAACGGTTAATAAGGGCGAAGGAGGTGAGACAGATGGCAACTTACGAAGAAGTGGCGACGATGTTTTATTTGGACACTCGTCGACTCGTGGATGGGAAAGAGAAGAAGCAGCTCGTTCGCTACGGGCCGCTCGGCGGTCAAATGGATGAGGCGTTGATGCGGCAGTTCGGAGATTTACTGACGGCACTCATCGATGTCGAATCCGTCAATTACGTCGTCGCTAAAGAATCGATCGTGTATTAACACGGAGGACTTATGCAGAACCTCACTCGTATCGGCACCGGCATTCGGCATGATGAGCAGGTGGTCACATGAGTTGGCCCGAACTCATCTCGAATCTCGGGTTCCCGATCGTCGTTTCGCTCTATTTACTTCATCGAATCGAGACGAAACTCGATCGGATGATCCAGCTCCTCGAGCGCATGGATGATTCGACCTTATCAGAAACCTAATCCCCCATTGAAAGGAGCCATCCCCCTATGGCTGTCTTAACAGAAAAGAAAGCGACACTCGTCTTGACGACGCATCACGACATTGAAACGGCAAAACCAACGAAAAAAGCACAACGGTTCGGTCCAGTCCGTGCCGACCTCACAGCCGATACGGTCAATGCGTTCGGTCGTCTCTTGATTGACTTGGTGATTCATGAAGACGCAGATCTCGGCATCATCCGCGAATACGATTTAGTCTAACCCATACCCTAAGGAGGACATAACCCATGACTGACACAAAACTTGAAATCTCATTTTTAGACGCATTCCATAAGGTCGTTCGTTTCCGTCTCAACAACGTGAAGCAACCCGTCGACTCACAAAAAATCGAAGCATTGGCGGACTTCATGGTCGCCAACGATCCACTCGCGAAAAACGTGATGGAGTGGACGGAAATCAAAATGATTGAAGGCACGCAGACGGTATTGAGTGCAAAATAATCTTTTGGCTGGCGACTCTTGCAATTGGAGTCGCCTTTTTTAAGTTTGGTCAATCCCCTTCACTATTTTCAGAAAATTGTCGATAGTATAGGAAACACTGCATGATTGAGAGGGGAATACATAGATGGCATCGAAATCAATCTGGTCTAAGACACTCAGTCGGATCAAACGAAAACCGACATGGACGTGGAAACCGACGCTCAAACGAAAACGCGGAGAGAAGCGTGAACGCACGACATCTTTCGGGGCGAACGTCGGCAAGAACTTGACGATTCGTCAAAAATTGTGGGGACTCGTCATCATCTCACTCGTCATGGTCATTGGCGTCGGTGGGTATGCACTATTTTCGATGAACGACGCGAACCGTCAAGCGGACGATATCGTCAACAACTGGAACAAAGGGCTCGATTATGCCCATGAACTGAACACGCTCGCAGCGAACTATCGCACGCTCGAACTCGATCACATCGTGACAGAGGATGCGACGCAAAAAGAAGAATTGATGACGCAGATGAAAGAGATTCGGGATGAAATCAATACGATTGCGCCGAAATACGAAAAAACAGCGACAGGCGAAATCGATAAAGAACTCTTCCATAACTTCTCACGTCAATGGGAGATGTATCAACGTGTCTCAGACAACATGTTGACGTTCAGTACGACTGGGAACACGGGCATGGCACGTTCATACTACGATGCCCAGTCGCAAGCGACGTATGATAACTTCACTCAAAAACTGAGTGACCTGGTCGCATACAACTCAGAAGGGTCGCAACGTGTCGGGCAGGACATGGAGCGTGAATTCATGCAGTCACTCATGGCGCTCGTCGCCGTGACGGTCGGAGCCGTGGTCATTCTATTATTCCTCGGACTCAGCTTGTTACGCTCGATTATCCGACCGATGCAGACGCTGCAGACTCGCTTCGATGAGCTTGCAACGCAGGGCGGCGATTTGACGATGACAATCCCGGTGACGTCGAACGATGAGATTGCCCAAGTGAGTCGCTCGTTCAACACGTTCCTCGGGACACTCCGCGAAATTATGATTGATGTCGACGAGACGGCAAAAGTCGTCCTGTCATCTTCAAAAGACGTATCTGCTGAAGTGACGCGACTCAGTCACTATATGGAAGAAACATCTGGAACGGTCGAAGAATTGACGGCTGGGATGGAAGAGACGGCAGCATCTTCGCAAGAGATGAGTGCTTCGACGACCGAGATGGGTAGCTCGATCGATTCCATCGTCGACTTATCCAACGATAGTGCCGAAACGGCGACACGTGTCGAGACACGTGCTCACGAAATGCGTGAACAGGCTGTCGTCTCGAAGACGGAGGCTGTAACGATTATCGAGAAGAAGCAGGTTGAACTCGCGGAAGCAATCAAGGGAGCACAGTCTGTCGAAGAGATTCGCGTCTTGACGGCGGCCATTCTCGCCATCGCCGACCAGACGAACTTGCTCGCATTGAACGCATCAATTGAAGCAGCACGAGCGGGAGAGGCGGGGCGCGGATTCGCGGTCGTCGCTTCTGAAATCCGTAAACTTGCGGAAAACTCACGTCAGACGGTGAACGAGATTCGTGACGTATCGAACACGGTCATCGATTCGGTCGAGCGCCTCAACACGAGTTCGGCTGACATGCTGACGTTCTTGAACACAAAAGTCATGGCCGACTACGATCGACTTGAAGATGCCGCAACGCAATACGAACAAGATGCGACAGTATTCGGAGAGACAGCGAAGACGTTCGAAGGCAATGCGCTTCAACTCCGACATATGACGGACAACATTCTCGGCGTCATTCAAGAAGTGGCGACGACCGTGACAGAAGGCGCGGACGGAACGCAGTCGATCTCAGAGAAAGTTCAACTTTCGGTCGAACGTTTCAATGACGTCCAGGCGAAGATGAGTGAGACGGAAAAACGTGCGAGCGAACTATCGAATCGTGTCGCTCAATTTAAACTATAAGCAGTAATCAGAACCAGGCATACGTCTGGTTCTTTTTTTGCTGCCTTTTCGAAAGATAGGTCAATGCATATGTGAATTTCAAATTGTTGGTACAAATTAGGGTGTGATGTCCGATATAGAAAAGGCAGTACATAAACAAAAAGAGAAAAAGAGGTGGAAGAGGAGAAGACTCCTCGTAAGTCATGAAAACAGTATTCAACAAATGGACGTTGTCCAAAAAAATCATGGCGAGCATCGGATTGCTCCTCATCTTGACGTTCGTCGGGATGGGATACAATCTATGGACGCTCGAACGCATGACGAGTCAGTATGAGCGGATGATCTCAAACGATGTCATGAAAATGAAAGCGGCGGACGATTTGGCGCTCGGAATGGTACGTCAAGCATATGGGGTTCGTGGCTATGTCTTGGTTCAGGATGATGAACGCAAACAACAAATCATCCAAGGTGGAGAAGAAAAGAAAACGGCCATCGAATCATTGATTGGATTGGCAGACAATGAAGCTGAACGGAACGAGTTTGAAGCATTGCTGGAATATGCGACTGGATACGATGCACTCGCGACACAAGCAATCACCGCCATCGATGAGAATGACCAAGAGGCAATCGACCGCTTGACGCTCCGTCTCATGCCGGACGTCACGAAGTCGATCTCATCGACAGGGGAGGCGCTTCAAGCCGAAACGGAGAAAGACATGTTGGCGATGCAAACCAAACTCCAACAGGCGGGCGAGCGTGCTTTCTTGTATTCGATTGTCATCGCCATTGTGAGTGTTGTGTTGATGGTGGGGGCAGGATACGCCATCAGTCGAATGGTGACGGCTCCGCTACGCTTTTTAGCGAAAGAAGTGGCTGTGGTCGCAGAAGGTGATCTGACACGTGACGACCTCGAAGCACTCACACAAGATGAAATCGGACAGTTGATGACTGGCTTCAACCGCATGAAGGGGAACTTACGCGAATTGATTGACCGTGTCACACAAAACGCACAAGAAATCACAGCACAATCTGAAGAGCTCTATGCGAGCACAGAAGAGATGGCGTCACAGACGGAAGAGACGACTCGCCTCATCGATCGGGTCGTGGAAGAAACGGTCGCCCAGGCGAAAGAAGCGAGTGATTCAGCGCGGTCCGTGGCAGCTGCGGACGAAGGCATCGGTCAAATCGCCGGTTCAATCGGTTCGATTGATGATGATGTGTCACAAAGTTTGAAACTCGCTGAAGAAGGCGGGGCAACGATGACGCAGGCGAAAGATGAAGTGCGTGCGCTTGAGCGGGAGACACGTCTCACCGGGGAATCGATTTCGGCATTGAAACAACAGTCGGATGAGATCGCCCTCATCACAGAAGTCATCCAATCGATCACCGACCAGACGAACTTGTTGGCGCTGAACGCGGCCATCGAAGCGGCACGTGCCGGCGAACAAGGAAAAGGATTCGCGGTCGTCGCAGAAGAAGTGCGTAAACTCGCGGAGCAGTCGAAACAATCGGCGACACAAATCGCTGGGCTGATTGAGTCGATTCAGGCGCAATCGAATGCCGTCCTCGACCAACACGTCGTCAGTGCGAAGCGTGTCGAAACGAATTCACAGTTGCTTGAACAAGCGACACGTGCGTTCGAACAGATTGTCCGTCAACTCGAGACGTCGGTCGATAACACGTCGCACATCCGCATCGCGTCAAACGAGATTGCGAAGACGACGAAGCAAGTCGCGACATCTTCTCTTCACATGTCACAAGACAGTGAAGCGATGGCTGAAACGATGCGTTCGGTCGGAGAAACTTCTGACGCACAACTTGCGATGATTCAAGAATTGAACGGCGTCGCCGAGTCACTCGGAAATATGACGAGCGACTTACAGACGTTGATTGGAAAGTTCACGACATGATGTGAGGAAAATCCTGTCTCTTCGGAGTCAGGATTTTTTCATTCACATCGAGACGATTCATGAAGCAAAAAGTAGGGAATTGAGAACAGGGTAAACGAAAAAAAGGGAGTGGATCACATGAAATATACCGTCATTACAGGAGCAAGTTCAGGAATTGGCTATGAGACAGCGAAGCTGCTCGCTGAAAAAGGGAAGTCACTCGTCCTCGTCGCGAGACGAAAAGATGAGCTCGAATCGCTGCGAGACGAAATCAAGTCGATCTCGTCAGAAAGTGACGTCATCATCAAATCGACAGACCTTTCATACAGCGAGAACGTATATGGTCTATATGAATCACTCGCCGACCTTGATATCGAGACGTGGATCAACAATGCTGGGTTCGGAGACGCAGACCTCATCAAAGATGTCGATTTAGGCAAGATTGAGAATATGATTCGCCTGAACATTGAGGCGCTCACGGTCTTATCGAGCCTGTACGTCCGTGACTACCACGATGTTGAGGGGGCGCAACTGTTGAACGTGTCTTCCGTCGGTGGGTATCGGATCGTGCCAAACTCGGTCACGTATTGTGCGACGAAGTTTTACGTGAGCGCTTATACGGAAGGTCTCGCACAAGAATTGATGAATAGCGGTGCGAAGCTTCGGGCGAAAGTGCTTGCACCGGCTGCAACTGAGACGAGCTTTGCCGATCGGGCACGCGATACGGAAGGATTCGACTATAGTGAGAACGTGGCGAAATATCATACGGCACGCGAAATGGCTGAGTTCTTGTATGACCTTCTCGAAGGGGATGAAGTCGTCGGGATTGTCGACCCAGAGGACTACTCGTTCAGTTTACGCGGACCGATTAAACCGTACGCCGGATAACCTAAAAAATCACGCCATTTTGTGGCGTGATTTTTTCATGACATCGGGACCGTGTAGCCACCTGTGAAGCGGTGTGTCAGACGGCGTGTCCAATAGCGCATCCGAAGGCGCAATACATAAAACTGTGACGTGTTCGGGAGAATAACGTTGTTCACATAATCCGCGAACATGTGGCGGAACGTCCGGTCTTCACTGCGGTCATATGTCGCACTCCACATCCCGTGGTTCTCGACTTCGAGGAGCATCCAAATCATCTCTTCGGTGAGCGGGTCCTCGTCTTCAAGTCCGGCGGAGAGGGAAGCGAAACGTTGACTGCAGATGGCAGCGTATAAGGAATGGGCATGTGAGTCATGCGGATTGGCCGTCAAATAGCCGCTCGCCGTTTTCATCAATTCGTCCACCATCTCAATCGGGATGTCATCGTATACTTGGAAAAACTCGAGAAGCATCGGGACGGTATCCGGTCCGAGTCCGGCAAGGCGGACGTAATGCATGACGTGAAGGCCGGCCTCTCCGTAGAACTTCCGCTCGAAGTAATGAATGGCGATGGCACGGTGCATGAGCGGAACGTCAGGATAGCGTTCGACACCTCGGAGGAAATGCTGCTCCGCCTCGAACGTGAAGCCTGTATCTTCGCTGACGATCCCGTTCAGCATGTGAAGGATGAAATGGTCACCTCGTTCACTTGCTCGATCGAGCCACTCCTTTGCCTTTGCGGTGTTCCCTTCACGAATATACGGATAGGCGCGCATGGCGGGAAAGAATGGATCTTCTGGGAAAGCCGTCTCGCCACGTGTCGCAAGTGCCGAAATTGCTTCTGTGTTATACGCGTCTGTTAATTCTGCGAGGAGCATCATCTCAAGAAACGTGCGTTGGAAGTCTGGGCTGTGTAAATCGATGGTGTGTGTCATGTGATCTCCTCCTCACGAATATAGGTGTGGCTTTATTATACTTGTTCTCGAAACGTGGGAGTAGCATCTTTTCAAAAAACGGGAAATGGAAAGTAAGGCGTGAAAAGGAGGGGAGGACATGGCGACGTTCACAGGTTATATCGCAGAAGTGATGGAAAAAAAGATTCGTGTCGCTCCGTCACGAGAGGCAGAACCGTTCGACGGCATCGTGTTTCATCTAGAGGAACCATTTCTTGAAGAGAAACCACTTCTCGTCGGGCAATATGTAAAAGTCGAGCACGATGAGCGGATGACGCGTTCCTTGCCGCCGCAGACAACGGCGCATCGCATCGATGTGTTATGATGAGAACGAGGTGAATCCTATGGGACAACGTAACTTTTTGTGGCTCGGAGCCGTGATTGGATTCAGTGCCCTCGTCGTCTGGTTATTGCAAGACGCGCTGCCATTTTGGGCATTATCCATCTTGCTCCTCGGACTCGGGGCCGTGCTCGGTAATTTGCAACGACGATTCACGCAAGACAAATGACAAGCACACCATCATTCGGATGGTGCGCTTGTGTCGTTTTCTTCAACATTTTCTTCTTCCACCACATCTTCTTCCGTGACCGGATCGTCCTCGACTATAGAGTCCTCTTCACCATCTGGTTCAAGTGTGGTCGGTTCCTCCGGTTCAACTGGCTCCTCAGGCTCGACAGGTTCCTCTGGTTCAGTAGGCACTTCTGGTTCTGTCACCGGAGGGTCATCCTCGATCGGCTCTTCCGTTTCCGGTGGATCAACTGGTTCTGCTGGCTCTGTAGGTGGTTCGGTTGGTTCTTCAGGTGTCACCTCAGGCGTAGCCGGTTCGGTCTCTTCTTCTACCACCTCTTCCTCGACGTTCTCTTCAGCAGGTGCTTCTGGTTCAGTCGCTGGCGGTAGTTCGGGCTCTGTCTCTGGAACGCTTGGAGTTTCCGGAATGACGACCGGTTCTTCTGTCAAATCAGGTCGGATCGGCTCGACCGGTGCGAGTTCGACCGGTGGTGGCGCGGCTACGTCTGAATCGATCAACGTACGGAGATCTCGTTCGAACAAGGCGGTCGGTAAGGCAATCCCTCGTAAATGAATCGCGACGACCCGACCGGATGCTGAAAGGAGCGGACTGCCATACGCATGACGTGGCAATTCAAAGTTTCGGATGTAGCCGTTCTCCGCGAATGTGACAGTACCATTCATGCGTTCCTTCATGGTCAATGTGATAAGGTTTTCATCTTCTGCGGCGATGGCTTGCGTCAGCAAGAACGGTGTTTTGTCGGTTTCTTCAATGCGAATGACGGCAATGAAACTCGTACGACCGACGACTGTTCCGGAGACGGCCTGTCCGTCATGGTACATGATGATGTTCGTCAAGCCGGCTACGTTCGAGGCCGCCGTGACGACATCACGGGAACTGACCAAAAAGCCGGTCCCGTAACTGACGGTAAAGAGGCTGTCCTGTAACGTATCGAAGTCGGCGGTCGTTGCTTCGTCAGCAGAAACGGTATCCTCACCAACTGGTAAGTCGACCTGATCGGCGAGCGAGTCGGTCGAACGCAACATATCCGTGAAATAGGCGTTTCCAATGAAGGTGGCAAAGGCGATGAGTGCAATGGCGAGCGGGGCGGCGAGAAACCAAATCGTGCGACGTGAGCGGCGGCCACACGTCGGACAGACCGTTTTCGATCGTGTCTTCTTTCCGCAGTGGGGACAAGTCACGGGGGCACCTTCTTTCTAAAAAGTTCGATGTTATGCTTATTCCTTCAATTGGAAAGAGGTAAACAAATATTTTAGGAGGGTGTTTTTATAAAAAATTGTAAGGGACTGTTTTTTTGAAAATGGGGAAAAAATAGGTATACTTCGGACGAAAGGAGGCATGTTATGCACCCCTTCTGGCTCACACCTGCTTTCCGTAATGGGATTTGGGTGTTGCTCGTTCTCACGATTATTTTTATGTTGAAGCAAGTCGAATTTATCTTTTATCCACTTGGAATCTTCTTCGCTACGGTATTGACCCCATTTCTCATTGCGGGCGTTCTGTTCTATCTCACTGTCGGTTTCGTTGATTGGTTAGAGGTGAAGTTAAAACGTCGGTCGTTCGCGATTCTTATCGTTCTCCTGTTGCTCTTGCTCATCATTGTCTTATTTGTCATTACGCTCGGTCCCATCATTACCCGGCAACTCTTCGCATTACTCGATGCCTTTCCTCGAGTGGCGGAAGCGAGTTATCGGCAACTTGTCAGTCTCTATAGAAATTTAGAAGAGTACGCTTGGTTCCAGGAGTATATCAATCAAAACGAGACCTCGATTGATACGTGGATTCGTCAATTGACGGATACGGTGGGAGCGGTGATCGGGAACGTCGCCGGTTCACTCGGTCGTGTCCTTGCGTTTATCATTTCGGGATTGTTCACCCTGTTTATCGCCTTGTTCTTATATGTGTTTATGCTGATTGACGGTGGGAAATTGTCGAGCGCGATTGTTCGCTGGATTCCAGGAGCCTATGAACAAGACGCTCGGCAAATTCTTCGGGATATGCACCAAACAATCAAGCGTTACGTTCGGGCCCAGTTGATTGTCTGTACATTCGTCGGTTTCTTTGCGACGATCGCGCTCTGGTTACTCGATGTCCCGTTCTTCTTGCCGCTTGGTATCTTTATCTTTGCTACAAATATCATTCCTTATTTCGGTCCTTTTCTCGGGGCCGCTCCAGCTGTCTTGATCGCGTTCATCGATGAACCGGTCAAAGCGATCTATGTCATCATCGCGATTACCATCATTCAACAAGTAGATGCCAATGTCATCTCTCCTCTTGTACAAGGGAAGTCGTTACGGGTCCATCCCATCACGATCACCTTGGTCTTACTCGTCGCAGGTCGATTAGCCGGTATTGTCGGTATGTTGCTTGCAGTTCCTTTCTACGCCGTGTTAAAAGTCACATTTCTTAATCTTCAAAAACTGTATCGGTTGCGTAAATCATCGAAACAACCAGTTGATCGGCCGGTCAAATGATTCTTTCCGATCATTCCGTGGAAAATTTGGTCAATCGTATGATTTTCTATATCTACTTTAGTATGATGAACAAAATGATTCAGCGCAGGGGGAGATTTAATGAAGTTCATCATCTTATTCGGTCCGCAAGCCGTCGGTAAAATGACCGTCGGACAGGCACTCGCCGACCGGACCGGACTCAAGTTATTCCATAACCATATGACGATCGATCTCGTCGGACCGTTCTTCAATTACGGGACGGCAGAAGGGAAACGACTCGTCCAACTGTTTCGGCAAGAGCTGTTCGAGTCGGTCGCCAAGAGTGATCTACCCGGCATGATCTTCACGTTCGTCTGGGCGTTTGACATGAAGGAAGACTGGGATTACGTGAAAAAAGTGACGGACTTGTTCGAATCACATGGGGCGGACATTTACTACGTCGAGCTCGAGGCAGAGATGGAGGAGCGGCTCGCGCGCAATACGACGGAGAACCGCCTCACGCATAAACCATCGAAGCGCGACATCGCCTGGTCCGAAGCGGAACTGAAGCAGACGGCGACGATGTATCGCTTGAACTCGCGTCCGGGGGAATTGGATGTCGAGCATTATCTTCGTATCGACAACACCCGTTTAAGTCCGGAAGAGACGGCTGCACAGATACAACGAGTGTTTGACCTATGAAAAAGCGGGTCCCCAACAAGGGAACCCGCTTTTATCATGCCCACCAATCGGGGCGCTGATAGTCGACCAACACCTGTTTTTCGAGGAGGCGTGGTACGAGGTAAGAGGTGATGCTCGGAAGATCATCGTCGAGGTCGGCCGGATGGACCATCACTTCGATGGACCCTCCAGGTTCGATGGCATCGAGCGTCGCATGGGAGACACCGTCCGCATAAAATTGATCACTGAACCGTTCGGTCACCCACAAGTCTCGGCGCGACCCGAGCGTCGTTAAGGCCCGAAACGTCGTGTCATATTCTTCGGCGAGACGAATGATGACGTCATGTAGGACCGGCCAGCCGTGAACATGGTGATGACTGTCGAGATGGTCGAGCGGGAGACCTGTCGCAAGAAAAGCCTTGATCTGGGCTTTCCACTCGAGATAGACGAGCTCTGGGTCAGGCAAGTCTTCAGTCAAGAAACGGCTCGTGTAGCGGAACGTGCCGTCTTTTTTTGTAAGAGGCGCACTCGTGTCGGCGAGCGGTTTGCCCCAGGACAAGACGAGATGGACACCGATGCGGAGCGATGGCTGCTGTTTCGCGAGTTGGACGGCTTCCTCGACGGCATACCCGTTCATGATCATCGTCGCCGAATTCACGATTCCATTCAGATGACTCTCCAAGGTGCCGGCGTTCACACCTGTCGTCAATCCGAAATCATCGGCGTTGACCAAGACGAACGTCTTAGGCATTGACGAGACCGAGTGCCTGATCGAGGACCAGGTCACCTTTCATCATCCCGTACGCCATATTGTCGATGACCGCGACCGGTACGTCGACAGACGATTTGATCTTCCCTTCAAGGTAACGAACTTGCGGTCCAATCAAGATGACGTCGACATTCGTCTGTTCTTTCAAACGAGACTCGGGGATGGCGTCAATGGACGCGTCGATTCCGCGGTTCGCGGCTTCTTTTCGCATTTTTTCCACTAAGATCGATGTCGACATACCTGCCGAGCAGACGAGTACGATGTTCATGTTGTTTCCTCCAATCGATTCAAACGGGTGATCATGTCAATCATTTCGACGGCGAGTTCTTTCACGGTCATCGCCGTCATGAGGTGGTCTTGGGCGTGGACGAGGAGGACGCTCATATCGCTCGTTGCCCCTCGCGCTTCTTCTTGTAAGAGTTCTGTCTGTAATTTGTGTGCTTCTAGAAAAGCCGCATCGGCTTCTTTTAATTTGTCTGTCGCCTCGTCTGCTTCACCGCGTTTTGCCGCAGCGATGGCTTCGAATGCCGACGAACGGGCATTGCCGGCATGCAGAATAATCATAAATGAGAGTTCTTGAATCGTTTCGGTTTTCACGAAATCTTTTCTCCTTCCTCAGTGGCAGCTTTGTTTTTGTTGATTTCGGCTGTCATCGCTCTTGCTCCTGCCATGACGAATGGGATATACATCGCAGTCGCAATCGACAAGTTGACGATTTGAAGCAAGACACCACGGACGCTACCGCCAGTGACGAGATATCCACTGATGATTGGTGGCGTCGTCCAAGGAACGATGGCGACCGTCTTCGGAACCATCCCTGTTGAGAGGGCGACGTATGAGATAATCGTGAGCGTGACCGGCACTAAGATGAACGGTACGAGCATAATCGGGTTCAATACGATTGGAAGACCGAAGATGACCGGTTCGTTAATGTTAAAGAGACTGGCTGGTGTTGAGAGTTTTGCCACTTGGTGATATGGGTGATTCCGTTGCTTCCGCACGACGATGAAGATGGCGAGTAAGAGCGCGAATGTCGTACCCGATCCCCCCATGAAGACGAATGCATCCAAGAACGGTTTTGTGACTGTATACGGCACATCAAACGCTGACGTTCCGGCTTGGAATGCCGCCAAGTTCTGTTCGATGAGCGGGAGATAGACCGGCTCGATAACAGAGCCGATGATGTTCGTCCCGTGAAGTCCGAAGAACCAAAGGATGTGGTTCAAGAACGCGATGACAAGGGCAGCAGGGAGTGAATCTCCGAATCCTTGGAGCGGTTGTTGAATCGCCTTGAAGATGACTTCAAACACACTGAGCTCGACGACGAGCGTCATGAAAAGCTGGAATCCTGCGACGACTGTCAAGATGATCATCGATGGGATGAGCGCTTGGAACGAACGTGTGACCCCACCTGGTACACCTTCTGGCATCTTGATTGTCAGTTTCGTATTGATGAGATAGCGGAACATTTCCGTGACGGCAATCGACACGATGATGGCGACGAAGAGCCCTTGGGCACCGAGCCATGCGAAGTTGAGACCCCAGTCAGCAGTGACCGGTACGAGCATGATGTATGAGGCGAGCGACAAGATCCCTGCCGCAAGTCCGTCAATCCCGTATGAGCGGGCCAAGTTATACCCGATGGAGAAAGCAATCAGCAGTCCGAGTATGGCGAAAGACGCGTTCCAAATACTTCCGCCGAGTCCTTGCCAATTTCCTTCGCCGAACATGTTGTTCATCGCGCCGACGAAGTCGAGCGAGAGACTGCCGATGTTGACAGCCGGGAAGTTGTTGATGAGGACGGCAAGCGACCCGACGATGATGAGCGGCATGACGGAGACGAACCCGTCACGGATGGCGACTAAGTGCCTTTGGGACCCGATACGTCCCGCGATTTCAATAAACTTGTTCATGAATAGACCTCCTTCTGAAATTGGGGTAGGTATGCCTCGTGCGCTGTGAACAGCTCCTTGAGAAGCGGATCGATTCGTTTCTCGTCTTGGATGAGCGGGTTCATGAGGCAGGCAAGGTAGGCGTCCTCGTAAGAACCGGATACAGCCGCCTGAATGGCGAGCTGTTCAAACGTTTTTAAGTTCGTGATGAGTCCACGAATCGGGAGCGGTAACGCCCCGATTGAGATTGGACGAGGACCAGACTTCGTGATGACGGCGTTCACTTCGATGACCGCGTCGTCTGGTAAATCCCGAATCGTGCCGTTGTTGAGCGTGTTGACCGTTTGGATGTCGCCACGGTCATTGTGAATCGAGTCCATCAAATTGCAGGCGGCGTCTGAATAGTAGGCACCTCCACGTTTTTCAAGCTCTTCCGGTTTGACGGCGAGATCGACGTCTTTATATTTCTCGAACAACTGCGCCTCGACTTGTTGAACGACTTCGGCACGTGTGCCATTTTGTTCGTACGCCTCGAGGTCTTTTTTCAACACGTCTTTCGTCTGGAAGTAGTACTGGTGATACGGGTTCGGTAACATACTGAGTGACGACAGGAACGATTCGCTCCATCCGAGACCGACGATGTTCGCTGGCGAGTAGTCGTTGCCTGCGTTGAGCGAAGCAAGGACGTCATTCGTCCGATCCACGCCGTCGACCCAGACGTGACGACCGAAGACGAAATGGTTCAATCCGATAAATTCAATCGCGACTCGTTCGACCGGCGTCTCGAGAATCTCTGCGACCGAGTTTCGCATGTTGAACGGGATGTTGCAGACACCGATGACCTTCTTATGAGATGAGTGCTTGAGTACGGCCTCGGTGACGATACCCGCCGGATTGGTGAAGTTGACGAGCCAGGCGTCCGGACAAATCTCGGCGACTTCATTGGCCAAGTCGATCAAGACGGGAATCGTGCGGAACGCTTTAAATAATCCACCTGCGCCGTTCGTCTCTTGTCCGATGAAGCCGTGTTTGAGCGGGATGCGTTCATCGAGCGCACGTGCCTTCAGTCCACCGACACGAATCTGTGTCGACACAAAATCTGCGCCGACGAGTGCGGCTCTTCGGTCGAGCGTCCAACTGAGTGTGATCTCGGCGTTGGCCTTCTCAATCATCCGCTGAGCGAGACGACCGACAATCTCTAGTTTCTCCCTCCCTTCTTCGATATCGACGAGCACGATTTCCCGAACGGGGAACGAGGCTTGCCGATCAATCAATCCTTCGATGATTTCCGGGGTGTAACTAGACCCACCGCCGATGATGACGACCTTGACTGCCATGGTGTCAACTCCTCCTTTTGAAAGCGATTTCTTTTTGTCGTAACAAATATAACAAATAGTACAACTATCGGCAATATAAAAAATACAAATAATACAATTAGTTTTTTGTATTTGCAATTGTATGCTTGCTGTATCACAATAAAGGAACCAACCTAACGTAAAGGAGATGGAGGTATGTCGCAATCGACGCTCCAAACCGCAATCAAGGATGAATTGTTGTCCCGCATCAAAAGTGGGCATTATAAAGAAGGGGAGAAATTTCCGACCGAGTACGCGCTTTGCGAGGAGTTTGATGTGAGCCGAACAACGGTGCGTGGCGCCCTCAACCAATTGACGACGGAAGGGTATTTGGTCCGTCAACAAGGTCGCGGCACGTTCGTCGCCGGAAAGAAAGTCCAGCAGACGCTATCGTATACACCGAACAACTATGCGGCCCAGCTCGCCGTTCAAGGGAAGCGTGGTCAAGTCGCGTTGATCGACATCTCTGTCATCTCAGCGTCCGGTCAAATCGCTTCGGTGTTTGAAGCAGAGGACAATGCGCCGATTCAAAAAATTGAGCGGATTCGTCATGCGGACGGGGAACCGACCCAGTATGAGGTCTCATTCATCCCGTGGAAGATTGCACCGGGGATCACGAAAGAACAGGCAGAGCATTCGCTCTTCCGAACACTCGCTGAAGTCCATGATGTCCATGTCGCGAAGACGACGGAGGCATTGGAGATTGCCCTTGCCGACGAGAAAGTGAGTACGCTCCTCAACTGTCCACTCGGGTCACCATGTTTTCATATCGAGACGGTGACAGAAGATGAGTCAGGACGAGCGATCGAATATTCACGCTCGTACTTCCGTGGGGACAAGACGAGCTTCGTCATCGAACGGAATTATAACTAACAAAAGCGCTCGACCGTTTCGTATAGAAACGGTCGGGCGCTTTTTGGTTTAACCTGTAACAAAAAGAATCATGGTCATTTTGGTCTGAGATGATTATGTTTATCGATAAAATAAGTACGAATCTGAATCTAAAACACTATACGAACAAGGGATTTCAAGATGTCACTCGAATGTTGTAACAGATGACATGATTCGAAAGGTGACATAATATGACCGTAACTACATTTGTTGGCGTTCTAATTTTTGGTCTCTTGCTCTTAGGGTTGGGAATTCGTTCAAAAGATTGAAGAGAATAAATTCAAGTAATGGATGGCGAGTGGAGGAAGCTGGATGAATGAATGGGAAAAATGGATTCCGTTAGAGTCTATTCCAGCACGTCTGTATAAAGAGTCATTAATTGATGATGGTGATTCTTTGCGAATTATCTTAAGTGATGAAACAGAGGGGCAGAAATATTCATTCCTGTTTGATTGTCTTGTACTTTCTTATCGAAACTCGGATGAAGGCTCACGAATCAGAATGTTAGAGCATTTAGATAAACATTATGCACATCTTGAGTACGGGAACTGGACGTTATTCAAAGTAAAAAATTCTAGTTATCTGGAATGGTTTGCCCAAGAGTCATTTGAACGATATGAGGGCATGGGTGAAGTGGAGCAATATGTTTTTCTGACATCAAATGATGTGATTGAAGTGCTATCGGTTGATCCTCCAACTATAACAAAGATGGTCTAACGTAGATGTTATTTGCAAAACATTTATTCCTCGTCCAATTCTTTCATCATCTCTTCGAATGAGATTGCTTTCGATGCCTTTTGATGATGATACATCGTTTCGTGATATCGATTTAGGTCTCTTTCGTTTTGAATATGTTCAATCATCACATCGCGAATGAAGGTAGACAGGTGCAGCTGTTTCGCTTCTACATATTCCTTGATGAATCTCACATCTTCTTCATTGAGATGGATATTTATCGTCTCCATCACAGACACCCCCTTAATCTGATTATAACCGATTACAAACTGCATTCTTGACCACCTCATCCTTTCTTTTTTGTACACTAGAATCAGGAGGCGAGAGAAGCATGTCAATCATTGAATTCAAAGATGTGAGTCATCAAGACATCCTGCACCATGTGTCCGGGACGTTTCGGGAAGGACGGATCACGACGTTCGTCGGACCGAGCGGCGCCGGCAAGACGACGTGTCTGAAGCATATCAACGGATTGCTGTCACCAGACACGGGCACGATTTTATTTAAAGGGGAAGACATCGCGGAGATGGACATCCTCGAGCTACGAAAGAAAATCGGGATGGCGTTCCAAAGTGCGCCGATGATTCAAGGGTCGGTGTACGACAACTTAAATCTCCCAAAAGCCATCTTCGATGAGACACTCGACCGCGACCGGGCTGCCGAGTTGCTTCATCGCGTCGATTTGAGTGAGGCGCTCCTCGACCAACCCGTCAAATCATTGTCGGGCGGGGAAAGAAGTCGGGTCGCCATCGCACGGACACTCGTCAATAAACCCGACGTACTCTTGCTCGATGAAATCACGGCGAGCCTTGATTATCGGACAGTGAAAGAAATCGAGCGACTCATCCGGAAACTGCAACAATCGTATGGCGTGACCGTCATCTGGATCACCCATGACTTAGACCAGGCGCGACGGGTGAGTGACGACATGTGGTTCTTGAAAGACGGGGAACTGCTTGCGTATGGGGACGCATCGTTCATCGATGAATCGGACGATCCTGTCATCCAACAATTCGTCAGGGGGGAAGATTGATGTCATACATTGAACTCGCAACGGCGCTCATATTCGTCGTCATCCCGCTCGCCTTGACGTTCGTCCTACGACTTGGGCTCGAGCGAGATATTATCATCGCGACCGTCCGTTCCATCATTCAACTATTGATCATCGGCTATATCTTGACGTTCGTCTTTGAGAGCGACAGTCCAATCTTCATGCTGTTGATGATCTTACTCATGATTGTCGCGGCGACACAGAACATCCGACGGAAAGGGGACGGGATTCCAGGCATCATGTGGATCATCGTCTTGACGCTCGTGACGATCGAAACGCTGACGATGGGACTCATGCTCGGGCTCGGCATCATCCCGTTTGAACCGGAAAAGGTCATTCCCATCAGCGGGATGGTCATCGGGAACAGCATGGTGTTGTCGCTCCTCTTCCTGAATAAGTTCAAAGACGAGGTCGAACGGAGTGACGATGTCATCGAACTCATCCTCTCACTCGGAGGGACACCGAAAGTGGCCATCGACCGTAGCTTGAAGAACGCGATTCGTACGAGCATGATCCCGACCGTCGAAGCGCAAAAGACGATGGGGCTCGTCCAGCTACCGGGAATGATGAGTGGTCTCATCATCGGTGGGGCTGATCCGATGGAAGCGGTGCTGTACCAACTCTTGATTCTGTTCTTGATTTTGACGACCGCCTCCATCTCGGCGACACTCGTCGGTTACTTGGCGTATCCGCGTCTGTTTAACGAGAAGATGCAGTATATCGGATTGACCTATCGGAAGGGGAAATGAAGCATGATCACAGGGATTCATCATGTACAGCTCACGATTCCAACTGGAGCGGAACGAGAAGCGAAGGCGTTCTACTGCGACTTTCTCGGTCTACATGAAATCGAGAAGCCGGACTCACTGAAAAGGCGCGGCGGATTTTGGCTTCAAGTCGGTGATCGTTCCGTTCATGTCGGTACTGAGGACGGCGTCGAACGACAGAAGAGCAAAGCGCACATCGCGTATGCTGTGACGGATTTAGGTCATTGGAAGGCAGCCCTCACAGAAAACGAGATTGTATACTCCGAAGGCATCCCAATCCCAGGATTCGATCGATTCGAGTTCCGGGATCCGTTCGGCAATCGGGTCGAAATGATTCAAGCACTTTGACGAAAGGGAGCATCCATCGCGGATGCTCCCTTTGTCGTTCTTCAAGAAATACAGAATAGCTGCGTCAATTGTCTCCATTGGGCTGGATAGGCGTTACTTCCGCTATGTTCATGAATAAGTTTACCGTTAGCGTATACGCTGAGGTTCCATTGTGTACCATCTACAGTGATGACGCCTTCGGGTTCTTCGAAAACGATTGGCCAGCGATGTGTTCCGAGTGATTCAAACTTCATACGAATTTGTTCTGCTTCTTCGCCTTCGAATTCCTCAGATATCGAAAGGGCGGATTGATCGACGTGACGAAGGACGGTACCATTTTCAAAAAAGGTCAGTGTACTCACATCAAACACACCAAAGCCACCGACACGAAAAACGGCCTCAATGGACGATTGTTCCGGACGCTTCAATCGACCGGTGAAGCGAAGTAGTTGACTTGGGAACGGGTGGCGGACGAATGGTGGAGGAATGTCAAAAAGATCGCGCAGTGTTTTGTGATTCATGAACATTCAACCTTTCTCGCATATAAGTTGTCCTGAGTATAGCGGAGTTCATATGAATGAGCAGGTAAAATAACGTTCAAGGTACGAAAAAAAGCACCTCTCAACGAGATGCTTTGCTGTTAATACACTTCGTACGTTTGTCCCGTCTGCGCGCCTTCGACGCTCTTCACATAGGCGAGGGCGACCCGTTCACCCGGCACCGCCGCGTAACCACGGAAATAAGGACCATACGCATCGAGCGCTTCGACGAGAACGTTCGGGCTAACGTTGTTGATGCGAATGCCCCGTGGCATCTCAATCGCCGCACCGGTGACAAATCCTTTGATGGCACCGTTCGCGAGTGCAGCCGATGCGCCTTCTTTGATGGGATCATCCATCAAGATCCCGCTCGTCAGTGTGAAACTGCCGCCATCGTTCACATAATCAAGTCCGAGAAGGACGAGGTTGACCTGCCCTTTAATTTTGCTGTCCATACTCTTCTGATTGTCTGCCGGCGTCATCTCGGAAAGTGGACCGAAATGTGTGCTGCCCGCCGTACTGATGACCGCATCGACGCGACCGACTGTCTCGTACATCTGACGGATGCTGTCTTCAGAAGTGAGGTCGACTTGCACGTCCGCTCCGTTACGTCCAGCTCGGATGATTGTATGTGTTTTCTCCAATTCGTTTGCGACGGCCTGACCGACCGTTCCGCTTGCCCCTACGAGTAAAATATTCATGTGAAAATTGCCCCTTTCGTCACGCCTAGATTCCTTTTCAGAGTAGCGGAAGGTGAGGACGTTCGGCAATCAAGTTGCTTCTAGTGAGCAACTGCTTCTCAAGTACAACGAAGATGGTTCAAGCTGCGGCCTTCTGCCCTCGTTGATTCATCACGATGACCCCAAGGACAATCAATAACAAACCAATCCCGTTCAATGCGGAGAGGACTTCTCCATATACGAACACGCCGATTAGACCCGTCGCCACCGTACCAAGTCCGGCCCAGATGCTATAGGCGATACTGAGCGGGATTGTCTTCAAGACGATGCCCATGAGGGTGAATGAGGCGGCGAAACTAACCAAGAGAATGACACTCGGCACAAAGTTCGTGAATCCGTCCGATAGCTTTAACATCGATGTCCCGAGTACCTCGAATGCGATGGAAAAGAACAGTAAAAAATAAGCTTTCATCTTCATTCGCCTCACAATTTCATAAAGACGAGCCCGATGATCACGAGCGCAATTCCGGTCACTTTTTGACGACTCACTTGTTCGTGGAAGACGACAAAGCCGATCACAGCCGTGAGCGCCGTCCCGACACCGCTCCAAAACGCATAGGCGAAGCTGAGCGGGATGGTGAAGAGCGCCAGTGATAACAAATAAAACGCCGTCCCGTAGCCGATGGCAACCCCGAGAATCGGAAGTCGATTCGTCGAGGTGGCGTTCACTTTCAACATGCTCGATCCGAATAGTTCAGAAACGATGGCCCCAATCAAATAGATGAATCCCATGTCAGCCACCTCCTTCAAGTAACTCGTCACACGCCTCTCGGATGAGTGTCGCCGCACGATCTTTGAACGATTCGCTATATCCATACAAAACAGCGAACCAAAAACCGTCACAGAGGAGACGGAGTTTTAAAATCGCATCTTGGTCGGGACCGTCGGCTGCGAACCGTTCGTTCCAACCGGTCGAGACGTTGCTCCAAATCGACTCGCTCGCCGCATCTTCTTGTGAGGAGATGAAGACGGCGATGAGATCTGTGTCTCCATGGTCGACATCATCCAATGTAGCGAGGGCATAAGCACGAGTGAATGGATACGGACCATCCGACAAATGGTCGGTGATTCGTGTTTCGAACGTCTCGATAGCCATCTCGTTCATCTGACGCAATAAGTTGGCCTTGCTATCAAAATGATAAAGGACACCTGCTTTCGTGATTCCTGCTTTCGTCGCCAATCGTTCGAGTGACAATTGACTGATGCCGTCCTCTCGAATCATCTGGGCGGCCGTCTGCAACAACAATTGTTTTTTACTCATCGATTCACACCCCACTTTTACTTTACTGACCGTTTAGTAAAGTAATCCTACCAAATAATGATTCAGGTTGTCTAGCGAAATGGCTGATGGAATAATGTGGGAAAGGGGGTGTAGGTATGGGCTCACATTTGATGCATCTCGTTATCGCGAACGAGATGATAAGAGAGTTACCAGAACTCGATGAAGTTGCATTCACACTCGGGAGTCTTGCGCCGGACGCGACGACCGAAAAAGGAGATTCGCATTACTATGCGGGGAGACACGACGATTTATCACGTCGTCTCGATTTCGAACAGTACTGGTGTGATAGCAAGGGAGAGGACAGCTCGTTTCGACTCGGTTACTATGCACATCTCGTCGCAGATGAGATTTGGCTACAAGGGTTTTACAAGAGTTGGTTGAAAGAAATCATTATCCAAAATCCAGAGAAACAGGCTGCCTACTATGCAGATTTTGATGCCTATAACGCCCGCCTGTCCAGACGACTAGGGGCGTTCAATTTTGAACGATTGAAAGGGAATCCGGCTTTCGATGAATTGATTGAAAAAATCGAGCGAGACACGGCGATGACAGAGGAGGGGACATACACAATGTTCTTGCCGCATCAGTTCGATGGTTATGTCGATACGTGTGTCCGTCGCTGCCTGGAGATGATCAAACGGAAGCGGGCGATGCTCGTATGAACAAGCGATACGCACCACTCTACGCCACGCTCGGTCTCTTCCTATTGACGGTGATTATCTTCTTCACTTTGAATGGCCGAGTGTTCCCGAACCTCGAGTTGATGATGGTCATTTGGGTATATCTCGCGATTGACATCGCCTTGTTCGCCACGTTGATTTGGGGACTGTTTACGAAGGATCGAATCATAAAAATTTACACGCTTCTTGCGACAATCGGATTGATGATCCCATTGTCGATTTGGATTTTCTTGTTGCTGTTGGCGAACGGGATTTCGGAGGCATGAGTCAGATGGACGAACCGAAGAACATTCCGTTTCTAATGCGCCGTGTGCCGTTTTTCATTTTAGCAGCCCTCGTGGCCCCGGTAGCGCTCGTCCTTCTAGTCATATATTGGCGAGATTTGGATGATGATTTACGATTTGGACATCTCATTTTTTCGGTCATCTTATCCTTATTTTTCGTGGTGGACCTTTTACCGAGAGGGATGACACAAACCGTATTATTGGCGTTCACAATCACATGTGTATGGTTCATCACTTATATTGTGTTTCGAGGTAAAAAGAGGGCACGGCACAATAATGATTGAACTCTAAACTAAATCGCATGAACTCAACCAAGAAAGTGGACCTCCACTTTCTTTTTTGTGCGTGCGTCTATAGAAAGAAAAATTTTCCTATCCGAATCTTGTCAAATTGGCATTGCGCATCCACATTTTGTTTGCTATGCTACTTGATGAAAACGACAATGATAATCATTATCAATGAAAATGAGTGCGTGAGAATAGACATATATAACCAGCGCGACTCGTTCCAGATATGAGAATCATTGAACTTTACATACAGAGGAGATGGATGAAGTGGGGAAATTTAAACTTTCACTCATGTTGACGTTACTCGTCTTCGTACTCGCCGCATGTGGCGGAACGAGTGAGACGAAGCAAGAAGAGAACGTCGACGGTGCAACAAAAACAGAGACAGTCGAGATTACGGATGCACATGGCACAATCGAGGTACCGGTCAATCCGGAGAAAGTCGTCGCCCTTGACAACCGTACGTTCGAAACATTGGCAGCGTGGGATATTGACTTGGTGGCGGCACCAATCGGACTCCTTCCAGCGGAGTCACCATACGCCTCAGACAAAGACATCGCAGACGTCGGTATGCACTTTGAACCGAACTTAGAGGCGATTGCGGGAGTGGACCCGGACGTCGTCATCGTCGGTCAACGTTTCGCGGATTACTATGAAGATATCAAAAAGTTGGTACCAGAAGCAGCGGTCATCGACTTGAACATTGAAATCCCAGAAGATGCAGGGACACCGGGTGAGATCTTGGTTAAAGGATTGAAAGATACGACACTCACGCTCGGTCAAATCTTTGACAAGAACGAAGATGCAGCACAAATTGTCGCTGACCTCGACAAGTCAATCGAAGGTGCAAAAGCAGCATATAACGGAGAAGACACAATCATGTCCGTCATCGTGTCGGGCGGCGACATTGGATTCTCAGCACCGGTGACGGGACGCGTGTTCGGACCGATGTACGATATCTTTGGTTGGGTACCGGCACTTGAAGTCGAGAAGACAACGGGTGACCATGAAGGCGATGAAGTATCTGTTGAAGCCATCGCAGAAAGCAACCCGGACTGGTTGTTCGTCTTAGACCGTGACGCGCCACTCGGTGACGCAGAAGGAGCAGTACCGGCAGAAGATGTCATCGACAACGCACCTGCCCTTCAAAAGACGACGGCTGTGACAGAAGACCAAATCGTTTACGCGCCGAAAGATACGTACTTGAACGAATCGATTCAAACGTATTCGGAATTCTTCAACAGTGTCGCGGAAGCACTCAAGAAGTAAGGGTTCGTTATGCAAAAACCGTTGACAGCCAGGGTTGAGACGATGTCTCAGCCCTCCTTTTCTAAATTGTGGACGAAGTCGTTCGTTGTCACCGTCATCATCGTCCTCGGTTTGGCGGTGCTGTCGCTCTTTACAGGTGTATATGACTTATCACGGACAGACGGCTTCGATATGTTTTGGATCACCCGCGTTCCTCGTACGGTCGCGCTCATGCTGACGGGAGCGGCGATGGCGATGGCGGGACTCGTCATGCAGCTCATCACCCAAAACCGACTCGTCGAACCGACGACGACGGGGACGCTCGAATGGGCAGGACTAGGCTTACTTACCGTGTACTTGCTCGTTCCGGCACCGAGCCTCATGATGCGCATGACCGGGGCCATCGTCTTTTCCTTCATCGGAACGATGGTGTTCTTCTGGTTCTTACGTTCGGTCAAACTCCGCTCGTCGCTCATCGTCCCGATTATCGGGCTCATGCTAGGGGCGGTTATCTCAGCCATCTCGACGTTCCTTGGCTTGTTCTTCCGCGCAAGTCAGGCGATCGAAGGCTGGTTCGTCGGCTCATTCGCTTCGGTACAAATCGGACGTTACGAATATTTATGGGTCATCATCATCGTGACGGTGCTTATCTTTCTACTGGCGAACCGTTTGACGCTAGCTGGGCTCGGGGAAGACATCGCGACGAGTCTCGGCGTGAACTATAACCAATTGATGATGATTGCGACCGGGCTCATCGCCTTGTCGGTCGGGGTCGTGGCGACGGTCATCGGGAATTTACCGTTCCTTGGTCTCATCGTACCGAACCTCGTTTCGATGTTTCGCGGGGATGATTTACGCAGCAATCTGCCGTGGGTCTGTCTTGTCGGAATGGGCGCGATTCTCGTGAGTGACTTGATCTCGCGGACAATCATCATGCCGTTCGAACTCCCGGTCTCGCTTATTCTTGGAACGGTTGGTGCGTTCGTCTTCATCATGATTTTATTGCGGCAACGTAAAAAGGGAGGGGTTCGATGAGTACGGTCATTGAACGAGATGGCGTTGAAATGAAAGTCGGCGCATTGACAGAAGAACGTCATGCTTCGGCGTTTCAATCAAAACGAGCGGCGCGGCGCTACTGGCTCTTTTTAAGTACGTTTATTCTCGGGGGACTCTTGTGCGCGCTCGGTCTTCTCCTTTACAACAATCCGGTCTCCATCGACTCGCCGTCATTCGTGCCGGTCGTCGAACGTCGAATCGTCGCCATTGTGACGATGTTGATCGCGGCACTGTGCCAAAGCCTTGCGACGGTCGCGTTTCATTCCGTGACGAACAATCGGATCATCACACCGTCGCTTCTCGGATTCGATGCACTTTACTCGACGATCCAGACGAGCATGGTGTTCTTCTTCGGGGCAGGGGCCCTTATTGGATTTTCGGGAACAGGCGCCTTCTTGACACAAGTAGGGCTCATGGTGACGATGAGTCTTCTCTTATACGGATGGCTCTTATCGGGGAAATATGCCAATCTTCAGCTCATGTTGCTCATTGGGATTATCATCGGGACGGGACTGAACTCGGTATCGTCTTTCATGCGCCGCATGCTCGCACCGTCCGAGTTCGATATCTTGCAGGCACGACTGTTCGGTTCGGTGACGAATGCTGACGTGGCCTACTTTCCAATCGTCATTCCGATTGTTGTCATCGCTGGGACATTGTTGTTCTTGTTTTCTAACCGACTCAATATCGTGGCACTCGGTAAGGACGTTGCGACGACGTTCGGCGTGAATCATCGGAGAAGCGTCATCTATACGCTCGTCCTGATTTCACTCCTCATGTCGGTGTCGACGGCACTTATCGGTCCGCTCACGTTCTTCGGATTTTTAGTCGCAACGCTCAGCTATCAGGTCGCCTCGACGTATGACCATAAATACGTCTTCCCGATGGCGTTCGCCTTAGGGTTCTTCGTCCTGACGAGCGCGTATTTCTTCATGTATCACATATTCCAGACGCCAAGTGTCGTCTCCGTCATCATCGAGTTGTTCGGCGGACTCATCTTCTTGGCCGTCATTCTAAGGAAGAGGTCACTATGATTCAAATCGAACAAGTCAAAAAATCGTATACAGATGACGTCCACATCGGACCGCTCACGCTCGACATCCCAAAAGCCGGGTTCACTTCACTCATTGGACCGAACGGGGCAGGGAAATCGACGACGCTCATGATGATTGGACGGTTGCTCAACTTAGATGAGGGACAGATTCAAGTCGCTGGGATGGACGTGTCGAGCACGAAGTCTAAAGATTTGGCGAAAATCATCACGATTCTTCGTCAAGAGAACCATTTCGTGACGCGGCTCACGGTCCGGCAACTCGCCGGATTCGGTCGCTTCCCGTACTCAAAAGGAAGATTGACGAAAGAGGACGAGGCCATCATCTCGAAATATATCGACTTCCTCGACTTAACCGCTCTCGAGAATCGCTATCTCGACGAACTGTCAGGTGGGCAGCGTCAGCGTGCGTATGTGGCGATGGTGCTCTGTCAGGAGACGGAATACGTCCTCCTCGATGAGCCGCTTAATAACTTGGATATCGCTCGTTCGGTTCAGATGATGGAATATTTGCGCCACGTCGCGGACGAATTTGGTCGGACGATCGTCACGGTACTTCACGACATCAACTTCGCGGCGAAATACTCGGACCGGATCTGTGCGATGAAAGATGGACAGATTGCCGCATTCGGGAAGGTCGAAGAAATCATGGACGCCAAGATTTTATCGGATATTTTTGAGACGAAACTCGAAATCATCGAAGGGCCGTATGGGCCGATTGCGGTGTATTAACGAAAGGGAGAATTCATATGAAAATTGATTGGACACCCATCACAAAAGTCGTAAACGAAGCACCCGATACATACACGTTCCATCTCGCGTTACCTCCTGAGTTCACGTGGCAAGAAGGGGCGCATACACATCTCGCGCTCGAAGGATTTAACGCCGGGGACAAGCCGAACCGAAGCCTCGTCCGCCATATGTCGATTTCGACGTTGCCGCACGAAGGGGCAATCGGAATCACGACCCGCATCAAGTCCGAATGTTCGACGTTCAAATCCATCCTTCGCGACATGGTGCCGGGGGACAAGGTCGCCTTGTTCAAGACACATTCGAACGTTCCGCTTGAACGGAGCGGAAAGAACGTCTACTTGTTATCGGCGGGTGTCGGTCTCGCGACATTCCGTCCAATCGTCCTCGACTATTTGGCGAACGGGGAAGGCGTCCCGCATCTCCATTCATTGAACGTCGATTCGTCGAAGGCGTATTTGTTCAGTGACGTCTTCGAATCAAACGAACACTTCACGTCCGAGTTCGTACCGAGTCGGAAAGACTATTATGAACGAGTTGAAGCGTTGGCAGCCGATCAAGATGCTTTGTTCTATGTCGTTGGCAGTGACGAGTTGTTGCGTGAAACGATTCAGGTGCTCCGAACAAACGGAGTAGCCTGTGACAACATCAAGATTGACAAACATGATTTTCAACGAGAAGACTTTTTAAGCTGATACTTAAACCGGGGACATTCGCCCCGGTTTTTTCGTGCACAGCTGGACGAATCGCTCGAAGATACTGCGACCATCTGGTGTACCAATCGACTCAGGATGGAACTGGACGCCATACGTCGGATGATTCGGATGTTCGAGTGCCATGATGACACCGTCTGTCGTCTCCGCCGTGACAATCAGTTCCGTCTCTTGTACGACGAGCGAGTGGTAGCGCATGACATCCATCGACAAGCCTTCGAATAAGACGCTCGGTGACGTATTGATGCGCGACACTTTCCCATGCATGACCTCGTTCGCCCGACCGACGACCCCGCCGAACGCCTCGGCGATGACCTGATGACCGAGACAGACCCCAAGGATTGGGACGTACCCGGACAATTGTCGAACGACCACAAGCGAGACACCGGCATCTTTTGGACCACCGGGACCCGGGGAAAGGATGATCCCACTCGGGTTCATGCGACGGATTTCTTCTATAGTATGTTCATCATTCCGAATGACGCAGACGTCACTGAATCGAGCGACGTCTTGATAGACGTTATACGTGAACGAATCATAGTTGTCGATGAGGAGAATCATGCGAACACCTCCAAAAGGGATTTGGCTTTATGCAGCGTTTCTTCGTATTCTGATACGGGGTCCGAATCATAGACAATGCCGGCACCAGCTTGGACGTGGGCCGTGTCACCTTGGATGACCATCGTCCGGATGGCGAGAGCAAAGTCGAATCCGCCCCGGACGTCGAGATAACCGACTGCCCCGGCGTACACTTCGCGCTTCACCGTCTCAAGCTCGTCAATGAGTTGCATCGCCCGAATCTTCGGGGCACCCGAGACGGTACCGGCCGGAAGACAGGCGCGGAGCGCATCGATTGGCGTCACATCGTCACGAAGCTCACCTTCGACTTCGGAGACGAGGTGCATCACATTTTTGAACCGTTCGAGCTCAATGTGTTTCGGGATCGTGACTGTGCCGACTTTAGCGACACGACCGATATCGTTGCGTCCGAGGTCGAGGAGCATCCGGTGCTCGGCGAGTTCCTTCTCGTCCTGAAGCAGCGACTCCGCGTGACGCATATCTTCTTCGACCGTCTTTCCTCGTGGACGTGTGCCGGCGATGGGGTTCGTCGTCACGATGCCATTTTCGACTCGGACGAGACTCTCGGGTGAGGCACCGAGGACGATCGCTTCCCCGAGGTCGATATAGAACAAGTACGGGCTCGGGTTTTGTTTTCGGAGCGTCCGGTAAAAGTGGAACGGGTCACCGGTAAACGTCGCATCGATGCGTTGCGACAAGACGAGTTGGAACACTTCACCTGCAAGAATCGCCTCTTTCGCCTGGAGGACACGGTCGATGAACTCATCTTTTGTCGTTAAAAGCTGTTCGCTCGTCCGGACGACCGGTTCGAGGGCGTGTGTCTCTGGTGTCTCGAGTTGTTCACGGATGGACTCGAGTCGCATCGTAGCATCCGTCTCACTCGTATCGATCAAGACGACCTGTTCTTCGAGATGGTCGTATAAGACGACCGTCTCATAGCGCTGGAAGAGGGCGTCCGGTAAATCGCGCGTCTCCGTCGGTGTGTTTGGGATCGGTTCATACACGCGAAGTAAGTCGTAGCCGATATAGCCGACGGCACCCCCGATGAACGGATACGGTGCAGTGATATCTTCACGTGTGATACGTTCAGATAGAGCATGGAGCGGGTCGTCCGCATAGATAGTGCCGGTTGAATCTGTCACGTCGTTCCCATAAACCTGGATTGTCTCGACCGGATTCGCCGCGATGATGGAATAGCGTCCGTGCTTGCCTTCCGCCCGACTCTCAAGCAGGACCTTACGTTCACCTTGCAGACGGTGGAAGATTGCCACCGGTGTCAATTCGTCGCCATTGATGATCAGTTGTTGCATCGAAATCTCCTCCTTAAACTAAAAAAAATCTCCCCGTCCCACATGCCCAATCGGACATGAAGGACGAGGAGATTCCCCGTGTTGCCACCTTCGTTGAAAGACGCCTTGTCTTCCCACTCATCGCGAACCATCATTCGCTGTCCCCGATAACGGGAGGACCCGTCAGAGCCTACATGTCGGTCTGAACGCTCAAAAGCCCATTCACGCAAGGCACGACACCGGTTCGCATCGACCACCGGCTTTCTGAAGACGTCCCTTCGCGCTACTCTTCTTTCTCATCGCGAGTTCGTATGAATGTTATCGTTACTTTAACGGGATGAAGCTTTCTTGTCAAGACTCAAAACGCGACAGACATTTGAAAATAGATAAATTATGCTATGATGGACTTTGAAAGGAAGGTGCACCGATGGAGACACTCAACATGAAACAACTTTCTGACGACCGTGCGGCGAAACAAGTCGCAGGTGACCTCGACGCGATGCGTGACTTGATGCATGACTCGTTTCGGTATGTCGACTCGAGCGGGCGTCAGTTTGATAAAGAGACGTTCCTCGACCAATACGTCGACCCGACTGCGATTCAATGGATTGCCCAAGAAACGGTGACGTTCGATGAAACCGTGACGACGGACCTCGCAATCGTGAAAGTCTTGCTCGAAGAACGGTTTATTCTAGGAACGAATGCATACGAAGGACGCTTTTGGGCGCTCCACCTGTATATAAAAGAAGGCGATGACTGGCTATGGCAAGGCGGTCAAGCGACGATGATCAACGAATGATGTGTAGACACTTCTTGAAAAAGAGGTGTCTTTTTTTGAGCCGATTTACTTGTCGAAACATTGTCGAAACATTTTTGTTACATTTTTGAAACATTAACCGATATATTCCGTAGAACGATTTGGAGCATACACTCCAAGACGAAATGAAAGAGGGGAAACTATGAAAACGAGATTCAAGCAGTTCGTGGCGATGATGACGATCCTCGTCCTCGTCCTGTCATTCCTCCCACCGGTGTCAGCCGATAAAGGGGAAGGCATGAAGGAGGCCACCTTACTCAATCCGGGAGAGGCGGTCGAGTTCACGACCGAAATCGAACCGGTCAACACGTATTGGTTCAAGATGGAACGTGTCGCGTCAACGATGACACATATGGAAGTCACGTTCGAATCTTCCAAACTCGCGAACATCAGCATTTATCCGAGCGCCGAAATGGCGGCGAAGGATGAGACGTTCGATCGCTATCGCGCGAGTGCGACGAAAGAAGAAGGAGAACAGACGGCCAAGATTCCGTTCCCATTCGCTTGGGAAGGTCCATACTACATCAAGGTCGAGTATATGCCGATGGACCTCGGTGACGGGATGATGGATATTCCGGCAGAGGACATGCCAGTCGGTGAAGAACCAGCAGAAGGCGGGGAACCGACAGAAGGAGAACCAGAAGAAGGGGGAGAGCCACCAGCACCGGATCTCTCGATGTTCGCTTCAGACATCAAGCTCGTCGTCAATCCGGTTAAACTTCCGGTGAAGTACGAAGAAGTCGGTGGTGACATGTGTGCCGTCGAATCAATCGTACAACCGGCACCAGAGCGTGATTCGATGCTCAAACTCATCCGTCGTGTGCAGTCAGAAGTACTCGGCAAATCACAAGAAGGTCGGGACTTATCGGCCCTCTATTACCGTGCTTCGCCTTACATCGTCAAAGCGATCACGTTTGATGGAGAAAAACGAAAAGCGGCACTCACAGACTTGAAGACACTCCGTCCATTGTTGACAGCGCTTGTCGACAAAAAGGACTACACGTTGAAGACGCAAGATGCAGCGGCAATCAAACGTCTCCATGCACTTGTTGATGGAAGCGTTCCGACGGCGCTCCAAAGTGAGATTGGTGAAATCGCGACAGCGCTCGAAATGGACTCGCTCGCAGGAACACCCGTATCAGACCTCTTTGGGAAAATCGGCATGACGATTCAAACGGACGGTCAGGACGCACCGCGTTATATCGTCAAATACAAATCGTCACCGAGTAAGTCCCTTGGCAAGATGAATGCCATGAATAACGTTTCAGCTGAGCGAATCGCGATCGGTTCGCCATCGGATTACTTTGCGCTCGTCGATGTAGAAGAAGCTTCTACGAAGATGCAGGCACAAGCGAAGTCGACACTCGAATCAGACCAGAACGTGGAATACATCGAACCGGTCCAGACGTACAAATCGTTCGCGACAGACGTAAGCCTCGATTATCAATGGTCTATTAACTCAAAATCGGTTCTCAAGCCGTTCCAAGATGCCGGGATTGGTCTTGATCGCTACGAAGCGTTAAAACTTCCTGGTCGGGCTGTGAAAGTGGCCGTTCTCGATACAGGAGTCGACCATCGTCTGCTCGATTTACAAGGGAAGGTCGATATCGCCAACGCAAAGAACTTTGTCGACCCGAACGGTGAAGGCGACGCGATTGATGACCATGGTCACGGTACGCATGTCGCCGGTGTCATCGGTGCCATCCGAGACAACGGTGTCTCGATGCGTGGGATTGTTCCGAACGTCTCGATTTTACCTGTGAAAGTTCTCGATGCGGGTGGTTATGGGGATACGGATCAAATCGCACTCGGCATCAAATATGCGGTCGACGCTGGGGCGAAAGTCATCAACATGAGCCTCGGTGGAAATGAGAGCCGTACACTCGGATACATGTTGAAATATGCACATGACCGTGGTGTCATCATCGTGGCGGCGACGGGAAATGACGGACAGTCACGTGTGTCTTATCCGGCTTCTTCGAAATACACGATTTCAGTCGGGGCGACGAACTCGTTCGGGATCGTCTCGGATTACTCGAACTATGGGATTGATGTCGATGTCGTCGCACCAGGTTCTAAAGTAGCGAGTCTTGTTCCAGATGGAAACGTTGTCTATATGGACGGGACGAGCATGGCGACACCACACGTCGCGGCTGCCGTCGCTCTCTTGAAATCACAGCACCCGAACATGACGGTCGAAGGGGCGCGTTCGATCCTTCGTCGTACGGCACAACCTCTCGCATTCTCGGGTGGCGATGCACCACGTGACCCACGAATGGAAGACGGGTTACAGTATGTGCTCGATGAATTAGATCGTCCACTTCTTCCGTACTATGATGTTGTGAGCGGATACGGGAAAGTAGACGTCTATCGCGCTGAATCCATGCTTCAACTCGCACCGAAACCGAATCGGATTTATGACAATGCGCCAGTTTTCTCGGCTAAAGTCAAATCTGGGACACGCGTTACGCTCTATAACGGAACGAAGCGTATCGGTTCTGGCGTTTCAAAAAATGGTACAGTCACAATGTCGATCGCACCTCAACAAGAAGGGGCTGTACTGACGGCTCTATACACAAATGGTAAATTCAGTACGAACGAGCGCCTCATTGTCATGAAAGGACTTCGTCCGAAAACGGCACAGGTGAACGCCGTGCGTGCGAAGACAAAACAAGTGACAGGTAAAGCTCAGGCTGGGATGACGGTCGTCATTCGCGACCAGAAGAAACAAGTCATCGGAAAGTCAAAAGTGACGTTGAACGGCACATATGTCGTGAAGACACGAGTGTTGAAGAAAGGCGAGCGCCTGATGGTTCATGTGGAGGATGTGACGAAGAAGGTCAGTCCGGTCACAACGATCACGGTTCGATAAGAATAGGAAATTACTGAAAAATCATATGCGATTCTTCAATATATAATCGAGTATGCATACAGCGCGACACAATGGGATTCCTTTTCAATAAGGAGTCCTTTTGTGTTTTTAAAAAATATGATTAAAAATAGAAAATTATGTACCTATTTTTAAAATAATCCATTAAAATAAAGATGTTGTCTGAAGAAAACATTATTTAGGAGGAATATCTTTTCATGAAACAACCAAAGTACTTATCTTTATTCTTAGCGGGGACACTCGTTCTCGGCGGTTTCGCTCCAACATTCGTTGCAGCAGAGACGAATGAAACGGTCGTCGATACGACGGCACCAGAAGCACCAGTCGTAGAAACACCGCTTCATACGTCGACTTCATTGAAAATTACAGGAGAAGTCGGGACGAAAGCGGAGATTCTCGTCGCGAACAAAACATATGAGCGCGTCGTACGTTCAACAGGAGAAGCGATTTTCACGATGTCACCACAGCCTGTCGGTCGCGTGATCACAGTCCGTCTCGTCGATGCGAGCGGAAATGTAAGTGAAGAAACACGTGTCGTGGTCGCAGAAGACCCAGAGCAACGCCCGGAAGCACCGGTCATCAACACGGTCGATAACTCGGCACGTGCGATCGTTGTTACAGGAACACCTGGAGTGGGCGTAACGGTGACAGTCGGAGGAAGCACGTTCAACGGATCATTTGATGCGAACGGGCAATACCGTCGCGTGATTGCGCTTCAAAAAGTAGGGACGCCTTTATCAGCACAAGCGAAAGCGAAGAGTGGGGCACTCAGTGAACTCGTTCAAACAACGGTCGTTGCTGACAAAGTTGCACCTGCAAAAGCTCGTTTGACACAAGCCGTGACGACGACATCGAACGGAATCGCAGGAACAGCGGAACCGCTCGCGACAGTTGTCGTAACGATTGACGGAAAAGCATACTCAGCACCGGTCATGTCGACTGGGAAGTTCGTGCTTCCGATTCCAAAACAACCACTCGGTAAGAAGATGACTCTCGCGGTACGTGATGGTGCTGGTAACTACAGCGCTTCTGAGACGTTGACGGTTCAACACGCGCTTTTCAACAACTTCTATCGTGTGGCGAATGAGGAGTTCCGCGCGGTCCTCCATAAAGAAGTATTCGCGTGGGACGGCTCGACACGTTACAACGAGACATTTGCACCGTTCTTCATTGACCGCCCGTCGAAATCGAATATGTTGTTCTTACTAAGCAACTACACAGAAGATGGAGATGTGGTTGGATTCAATAAGCTTCGCATCCGTGTAGGGAATGCGACATATACAGAAGCAATCGATGAGTGGGATGTCGATTACTATGAATATGATGACGGATCAGTAGAAGAATCGTACTGGTTTGAACCGAGCGCGAAGATGATCGCTTTCGTCAAACAACATGTTCGTCCAGAGAATCGGATCGTCATCACAATCGAAGGATACGACTATGATGTGGAGTGGGCGTTGATCGCAGGTGAGAAGCGTGCCTTCATCCAGTCGCTTCAATACGCAGGATATTAATAAGAAGAAATATGTTACTAGCCGTAGGTGAATCATTCACCTGCGGCTTTTTTGAATTTCGTGGATAGGTCTAATGGAGGAGTGATGGCGAGCAGGGATTTCCTCGAAATGGTTTTAAAAGTTTGGTCAATGTAAAATTTAGGATTAAATAAAGTCGATAAATGTTTAAATCAAAAAATAGACATGGAAATTATACATAAATCCATATTATTCATTTAAATATACAAATAATGTATATAAATGAATTTATGAATGATAAATGGCTTGAATTCGCCCTTTTTCGACGCATTTCGACATTTATAAAATAGGTAAATTCGATATTGAATAATCTCCAATAACGAGAAATTCAAAATCATTCCCATTTTTGCGAAAAAAAACGCTTGTGCTAGCTGGAAGCGTTATGTATATTATGGATGTAAGGTTTTCCAAGTTCATACTTGGTAAATTGTTCAAGGGTCACCTCTTGAAAGAATACCTACCCGTTTCGATGAAGCTCAAGACCTAAACGATCAAGTTGCATAAGTCATTCGTATGAGCGGCGTATACATATGGGATCTTTAGCGGGGGGAGCGTCGACGTAGACGAGTAGAGACAAACACGTAACATAACCAAAGGGAGGATTTACACAAGATGGCTAAGAAATCATTCAAGCTAGTCAAAGCGTCAGCAGCTCTTGCTGTGACGGCAGCAGCCCTTACACCAGTAATGGCAGCAGAAGCATCAACTTCAACAGTTGAACTCAAAGCAGAGGTTGTACTCGGCGGGAAGTTCAAAGAAGCACTCGCACTCAACACACCAGCTGGCGTTGAGATCAAATGGGGTAAATACCTCGTTACTGCAATCAACAAATGGCAAACAGTTAAAGGCCAAGGTTCTGATGGAAAGACTTACATCAAGAAACTTTACGCTCGTAACTACCCACTCTACATCCTTGACCAAGATCTTGGTGAAGTAGAAGCTGGTTCTGAACTCGAGAAGCCATCAATCCGCGTTATGTACCGCGACGGAAAAGTTTACACACAAGCTCCTGAGCGCTTCACAATGAGCTCAACTTACAACACGAAAGATGAAGGCGAGCAAAAAGTTCTCATCTCTTACAACCACAACGGGAACCGCATCACTTCATTCTTGACTTACACAGTTGTTGCTGGAGAAGTTGAGTTCGAAAACATCTCTGCTTCAGTTAACCAAGCGACAGAAGTTCTTTCTGTAAACGCTGATGTGAAAAACCTTAAAGAAGACGAAAAGGTTGAACTTCACGTCTACGCTAACAAAAACACTGCTTCAGCTCCAATCGTGACGGAAGCAACTGTAACTAAAGAAGGCAAATTGTCAGTTTCACGCCAATTCCCAGTTGGTACACACTCGTTCCAACTCGTTTCTGGCGAAGTGAAATCTGATCTTCAAAACTTCACTGTTGAAGCAGCTATGGTTAAAAACGTAGAAGCGATCAACGCAAAAGAACTTCAAGTTACTTTCAACAAGCCAGTTCACAAAGATGACGTCGCTGGTAAAGTAGCGCTTGAAGGAGAAGCATTCACATCTGCAGTTCTTTCTGAAGATGGATTGGTTCTTACACTTACTTCAGCTGACGAGCTCAAAGTCTCGAACGCAAAACTGACTGTTGCTCCAATCAAAACTAAAGCTGACGCTAAAGTGTTGACTGCAGCATACAACGCGATCTTCTCTGCTGCTGATAAATCAGCTGCTTCTGTATCGGGCGTTAAAGCTGAAGGTACAACTGCTGAAATCATGTTCTCTGAACCAGTTCAGTCTGCAGGTGTTGTGAGCTTGAACGGTGTTCAAACTACAGGTTCACTTTCGGCTGACGGTAAGAAACTTACGCTTTCTGGTCTTACTGCTGAGAAGTCATACCGTGTTGACCTCGTCGGTGTTAAAGACTTTGCTGGTAACGTTTCTAACCCAATCGCACTTAACTTCACAGTTGCGAAACCGGTTGTGGACAGCGTGAAGCCTACTGCGTCAGGTTCTGTTTCAGGAACTAAAGTAACGCTTAACTTCTCAGAAGAACTTAAATCTACTGGTACGTTCACAGTAAACGGCGTAGCTTACGCATTAGTTCAAGATGCTGATGTTAAAACGAAGTATACTGCAGACGTTAAAGCTGCACTTGGTTCAGCAACATTCTTGAATGCTTCATTCAAAGTTTCTGGTTACGAAGATAAAGCTGGAAATAAAGGGGACGACTACGCATTCTCTGGATTGATTCAAGCTGACACAACAGCTCCTTCATTCACTGGTGCTTCTGCTGCAATCCTCGTTGCTGACAACAAAGCAGTCTCAACTGATCTAGATGCTGTCTACCTTACTTTCAATGAGAAAGTTGATTTCAACGGTGATCTTAACATCACATCAATCAACGGAATCATTCAAAGCACACCAATCAAAGTAGCAGTTAATGAATCAACTGGATACGATGTAGATGGAAACGGTAAAATTGAAGGTACTGAAGCATACACAATTAAAGTACCGGTTGACCTCGATGAGTCTACTTCGTACGGATTCTCAATTGCTAAAGACTCAGTTAAAGATCTTTCAGGTAACGCACTTGCTTCAACGTTGTACTTCAACTTGACTACAGGTAAATTCGTTCCTGCTACACCAGAAAGCAAAGCGACAGTTACAGGTTCTGTAGCAGTAGATAAGTCTACACTCGTTGTTACTTTCAACGAAGATATGACTACGTCTGCGCTCCAAGCTTCTAACTACATGCTTGGTGGCCAAGCGCTTCCTGCTGGAACGACACTTAACTTTGTAGACAGCTTGAAAAAAGTTCACGTTAAATTGCCAGCTGGTTCTGTAGCTGTTAACGGAATGTATGTCTTCGAAGGTAAGAACCTTGTTTCAACTGCAGGTAACACGCTTCAAGGTGAGAAAGTTTCACAACTCTTGTCATTGTCTGAAAACGTGGCACCAGTTGCTACGAAGATCGATGTTGTAGCAAGTAACAAGTTTACAGTATCATTCTCTGAAAACGTATCTGGAGCAACTACAGGAATCATCGTTAAAGTGAACGGTGTCACTGTAACGCCAGCTTCATTGACTGTAGACGGTAACAAACTTACTGTTGAAACAGCTGCTAACTTCGCACTCACTGACAACTTGTCTGTAGAGTTCAAAGATGCTGCATTGGCTGATGCTGCAGGTAACGTGATTGTTAACGCAACAATCACTAAATAATTGTTGACCCTCCCTTAGGGTTAAATAGAGCAATGTCTTCGGACGGAGCCATCTTGTAAACCGGTAGTGCCTCGGCACTATCGGTTTTTGCTTTATGTTAAAAAACAATTCCCCTTTTCTATAAAACAAATTATACTTTTATTGTCATCAAATTAATCTTTTACCATTTTTAAAGAAAAGAGGAAATATACGTGAAACAATTGCTGTGGGCACTTCTACTTGCCGTTTTTCTTCCTATATTCAGTTTGCCTGATTCGGTAGAAGCGGGTGAGTCGCTTCCGAACCATTATCGGATCTCTAACAGTCCTTACGTCATCACGATGGATGGAAAGGAACTTTATCACGTGGAGACGGGAGAACGCATTCCGTTATCGACCGAATTGGATTTACACTGGTCCAATGATAAAAATGCCGTGATGAGTGTGGACGGTCAGCATCTCGTCCTTACAATCGGATGTGGTATTTGTTCAACGAGCAGTTACATCATCGACCTTGATGGTCAGGTCACATCGCATCGGGTCCCGGAAAATTATCGAATCGTCGGAGCAGACGTCGCGCATGATCGACTTTTATGGGCGACGTGGACAGAAGTGATCATGACGAACCTTCAAGGGGATGTCATTTGGAAGCGTTCCGACCTCGGGACTGCCGTCACGTTATCTACCGATGGTCAGACCGTCATTGCGGCACAGCATGACCTGTTAAAGATTGACCGTGTGAACGCAGTGACCGGTGAAACGGAATCGACTCAATCTTTTGATGTGAAGGTTCAAGTCCGTGATAAGGAAGCGCTCGCCTTTGATGGTGTCATCGCTTATCCGGAACAAGGGTACGTCTATCTTGAGGCAACCCGACAACTGATCGCGCTTCCTGAGTGGTATGACGTACAATATGCAGAAGAAGATGGGTTCTTGCATTGGTATTCGCAAGGCATGTATGGGGTCTTACATACTGCATCTGGAGAATTGAAGACGTATGATCCAATCGTCTACCCGACGCTATTCCCTGGCGTTTTAGCGTTCTCGGATCAGACGATTCCGCTTTCTTCCTATAAACAAATGCCGACTCAACTTGAATTCGAAGTGGATAAAGGGGCAAACACAGAAGGTGACCCATACCTATATGTCGGCCGCTCATATCCAATAACGTTCAAATCGACAAATCTGGACGGGGTGACCGAAACCATTCCGTTTGAGCGCTTAAGAGCGAATAAATCGAATGAAGTCGCTTCACCACAAGTATTTTCGTACGTGACGGACGTCAACTATGACCTCACATACATGGGCAAAACGTTCAGTGGGACGCTCTTCTCCTACAATGCTGGGGACGTTTCGATTCGTAAGTTCGGACTTGCGGGTGAAATCGTTGGACAAACGGCACCGCGTGCAGGTGTGACGGTACGGGTTCATCAAGACGGAAAAGAACCGATTCAATATTCAACGAGAGCGACGTTATCTGGTGAATTCCGAGTGACGACGGAACGGCTTGCGCCAGGTACGACGTTCACGGTGACGAGTCTGGCGAACGGGTCAGCGGTGTACCGTCAACCGTTCACCGTACCGGTTCCGAATCCAGAAGCCAACACGATTGAGGTGTTGGGAGATTCTGTCGAAACGGGTGTCATGTTTAAAACCGTGCCGAACGGGAAAATTGATGTCTTCGTCAAAGAACAATTCCATTCGTGGTACGACACGATTCAAGCAGACGCCTCAGGCATTGCGCGCGTGACGGGAACAGTCGATCCGCTCGCAAAAGGCGTCAGCGTGACATATGCACCAGCGGGCACGGAAGGGGTGGAGAAGGAGCTCGTTGTCTTTGAGCGGGCTGAACCGACCTTCACGTTCCAGGTGACACCGAACGCAGGGGATACGACATTATCCTATGCGTCTACAGCTAAAGGCATTACGTACAAGACGTACGTCAATGATGTGTTCGTTGGGGACGGTCGTACGTTAACGTTGCTGAAGGCGCTTCAAGATAGTGACGTCATTCGTACAGTTGCCACGACAGGAGACCGCTCGAAAACAACGGAACATCGTGTCGTTGCAGTCGGACCGACGATTCTTCAAGTGACAGATGTCGCGATGACAGCGACACATACGGTCGTGAGCGTTCGTCGTGACGTGAAGGCAGACCTTCAATTCTATATCAACGGAAAACGTACGACGGCGACACCGGTCTCCTCGACGCGATTCACGGTTCCGGCACGACCTGGGGACATCGTCCTCGTTCGTCTCGTTCGTGGAGGTCAAAAGCTAGATACGCGTCTCGCGTTACCGAAAGTCACGTTCAGCAACATCCGCCTCCATGATGAGCAAAAGACATGGGTCGGGATGGTGCTTCCGAATAGCGCCGTCACGTTGCAAAACGGCTCGACACGAATCGCGAGCGGGAAGAGTTCTTCGACAGGACGTGTCGTCATGAACTTGGCACCTCAACCGATCAAGTCGAAAGTCACACTCGTCAGTAAGCGAGGCGTGTATCGTTTCGTTCAGACGGTCTACGTGAAGGCTGGGCTGACACCGAAGTTCACGGTGACGACGCCGACGAGCTCGTCACGTTCTGTCATGGTGAACGCCAATATCGATTACGGCAAAGTGACGATCCATCGCGGGTCGACACTCCTCACATCGAAGACGGTGACGTCAAAATCGACGTCTGTCTCGATGGCAGCTCAAAAATCAGGCACACGTTTGACGGTCCGGATGACGACGCCAAAAGGTCGTTCACAGACGATTTACGTCACGGTCCGCTAACATTCAACGTCTATCTCATTCAATTGGGATAGACGTTTTTTATATGGGTTACGTGATTGGCTATTGAGAGTTGTTGTTACATAGTAAGATTTAAAAATCGCTTTTCTTCTTTTTGAAAAAAATCCCTTTTAGTCATGGTATGATGGTAAAAAAAGATAAATGAGGTATTGGATGAATACATATGTTAAAGGTGCGCTCTTATCCACGGCGCTACTTCTCACGACAACTTCTGCTGGGGCAGAAGAGGTGGCACGTCCGTTCTTTACAGAAGTATCAAAAGAAACGACCGTGTATCGATTGTTGCCGGATAAGACGATGAAGCCGATCGGGAAACTGCTACCGAATGAACAATATGCGGTCGTCGGTGTGTCTGGTGGCTATTATCAAGTAGAGGTGAACGGGCGACGCACGTACGTCAAAAAGCAAGAAATCCCGTTAAAGGCTCAACTATTGACGAAAGCCGTCGTCTCTGACGGACAATACGAACGATTGCTTCATAACTATACGGCACGTGTCGAAAGACGTGAGGTCCCGTACTACTATGGATTTCTGACAAAAGCGCAAGCCGTCAGCCAAGCGGACTCGGCGATGAACGGGGTGTGGCGCATCGGGGCAACCCCGGGCAAACAAATCGTGGAAGACATTCATACGTTTGACTGGGAGCGTGACATCACTGTCGGTGATTCGACGTCGTTCATGTTCCAAATGCAATACTGGATGGTGTTGAACCAACTGACGATGGCGTATCACTATACGAAAGACACGAACTACTTGGCTTACGGAAAGGCATTCGTCGACAGCTGGGTCAAGCAATATCCGACCGACTCGTATCGTCGTTACCCGAACGCGTATCACCAACAAGGGACAGCGATTCGAACATTCCATCTCATCAACTTTTGGAATCAATACAAGAAGTCTCCTTTAAATAACGACGCAGCATTCAGCGCTCGTGTGCTTCAAACGATTGAAGGGCACGGTGAAATCTTGGCGGACGCGAAATTTTATCGGGAACGTCACAATCATGGAATCTTCCAAGACATGGCGTTGACGGATATCGCTCAGACGTTCCCTGAGCTCGAACAATCAAGTGTTTGGAATGAGCTTGCGACTACGCGGTTGACGACACAGTTGGACCATTCCCTGAGTCCTGACAACGTCCACTTGGAGCATTCGCCGGGTTATCAGGTGTATACGTACGAGATGCTGTATCGCTTCAACCGCTGGATCGAGGCGAACGGCTTCGTGACATCTCCTCGTCTAGAGGCCGTCAAACGAATGCCAGAGACGCTCGTCCATTTGATGAAACCGAACCGGACGCTTCCACTCTTCGGCGACACGACGGGGGAACCGCGGACGACGTCGATGATTTCGACATTGCGTGACTATCCTGAACTGCTTTATGCGGTGACAGGAGGAACGGAAGGGGTGCGACCGACGGAACGCGTGAAACAGCTCGATACGCAATACGCGGTGTTGCGCGAACATTGGGGAGAGAATGAGCCTTTCGCCGATGCGGTCTCACTCATGATGACAGCGGGGTTCCATAATACGGCCCATAAACATCAAGATGATCTCAGCATCGACCTGTACGGATTTGGACGCGATTTCATCGTCGAGACCGGACGATATGGGTACACGAACCGACCGGAGCGAGATACGGCCGTCCGTGTCGAAGCGCACAACACGGTGAACATGGGATCTCGTCAGCTCACGCTCCATTCGAGCACGATCGGGAAAAGCGGGATCACTTTGGTCGAGGAAGTCGATGGATTACAACGGGCGAGCGGATTCAGTGATTTGATGGGGCAAGGGATTCATCATACGCGAAGCATCGCGCACGATTTAGACGGCACCGTGCTTGTCGCGGATACGATTCAAAGTGACGCCCGCGTCCCGTTCACGCAACGGTTCCATCTCGGAGTCGGTCTTGAACCGGTCGAAGAACGTGAGGGTGAGATGTTTTTCCGTGATGCGGAAGGGCGAACACTCCAGATGATTCAACTGCCGATCGCTTCGACGGGGACGGTGCGAATCGAACCGAGTTTTGTCGCCTATCGTGATTTCGAATGGAAGCCACGTCACCAAGTCGTTTCGACAAAAACTGGGAAAGGAACCTCGTTCGTCACCTTGTTCCATCTTTCGAAGACAGGGACGCGCGTTACGTTCTCGAACGTAATGGAGACAGAGACGGCTTACGTCGTGAACTACTCCTTGTCGAACGGACAATCTCGTACCGTCGAAATGCCGAAAGGTGTGAGTGAGGAAATAAGTGAGACGCTATAAGGAAATGAGGAGGAGATGCCAATTGGTATCTTCTTTTTCAATTCCGACAAGAAATAACGAAATATTTACAGAAAAGTAATTGTGTTATTTTGTGAGATTGCGTATCTTTAAAGATGAAGTCTATACAGGTTTTGTAATCGCTTCCATTGGCTTGATGTCAGACATCTGTCGGAGGAGGTCAAAATCGAGGGTGTGACTTCGGTACGGTCGACTCATACATATTCAAAGGAGGAATATCTGCATGTTGAACTCAAAAACACGCAAGTTCTATCAAGGAATGCTCGCAGCAACGCTCACGGCATCGGTGATCGCCCCGGCGGTCGTGACAGAAGCGGCTCCTGCCAAAAAGACAATCAAGTTGAAAGCAGCTTTCGTCACAGACGGGGATCTTGACGCAGCGCTCGACAAAACGTATCAAGGGAACAAAATCTATTGGTACAAATCGACAGTCGACATGGACAAGCTCGGTACATATCAAGTTGCTAAAGGATACATTAAATGGAAGAACCAGTACTTCGAGAAAAAAGTACGCGTCGTTAACTATCCGAAAGCAATCATCCCTCCAAAAGGGGACTGGACGTTCAAACATGGTGAGCAATTGACTGGCCAGTTGAACACGCTTCAAATCCAATTCGTCGACCGTGTCCTCCGTCAACCGGTGAAGTGGACAAACCTTTCGACAGATAAGATTGGTGAGTTCGTCGCGACGGCATCTTACACGCATAAAGGCCGCACCGTGACACTCGACGTTCCTTATAAAGTAGAAGGATACGACCTCTCAATCATGCATACGAACGATACGCATGCGGCGCTCAAGTACGCTCCGAACCGTGCGACAGCTGTCAAACAAGTTCGTGCTGAAAAACCAGATAGCTTGTTGATCGATGCGGGAGATGTCTTCTCTGGTTCACTTTACTTCAACGAGTTCAAAGGACAAGCTGACCTCAAGTTGATGAACTACATGAAGTACGACTTGATGGTACCTGGTAACCACGAGTTCGACCTCGGAACAGAAGAAGGACATAAAGAGTTGTCACAATTCGTTCGTTATGCGAACTTCCCGTTCGTCAGCTCGAACGTCGATTATTCTGGCGACCAGTACATGAAGAACTTGTACCGTGATGAAACGACAGAGAAGGCTTACAACGGTCGTCTCTATGAGGGCGTCATCAAAGTGGTTGACGGGAAGAAAGTCGGATTCTTCGGTTTGACGACAGAAGAAACGGCTGACATCGCTAGCCCGGGTCCAATCAAGTTCCAAAACTATATCGATGAGGCGAAGAAAGCGGTCAAGGCGTTCGAAGACATGGGTGTCCATCAAATCGTCGCGGTCTCGCACCTTGGTTACAACGACAACCCGACAGTCGACAACGACTTGCTTCTAGCTGAAAACGTTGACGGCATCGATGTCATCATCGGTGGTCACACGCATTCACGCTTGAACGCACCTGTCGTCATCTCAGAAAATAAAACAGAGCCGACGCTCATCGTCCAAGCCTTCCAGTACAGTGAGTTCCTCGGTACACTTGACGTCGAGTTCGACAAAGACGGGAAAATCGTTTCGCATGCTGGTAAGTTGATCGACGTGAAAGTACTCGAGCCAGACGCTCGCGCGGTTTCACTTCTTGCACCATTTAAAGAAGATGTCGACAAGATCAGCAATGACCCGATCGGTGTCACGTTGACAGCGGCACTTGAAAACCCACGTGACGAAGGCGACATTTCAGCACCAAGTGTACGTAAACAAGAGACGCCTCTCGGTAACTTGATCGCAGACGGCATGCTCGCGAAAGCGAAAGACTACGATGCAGACATCATCGCGGCAGTTCAAAACTCAGGCGGTATTCGTTCGAGCATCGATGCAGGTCCTGTCACGACAGGTGAAGTCATCACGGTCCTTCCGTTCGGTAACACGCTTGCTGTCATGAACCTCAAAGGTTCTGAATTGCTCGCGGCACTCGAGCGCAGCGTTAGCGTTTACCCACGTGAGAGCGGCGGCTTCCTCCAAGTATCAGGATTGAAAGTCGAGTTCGACAGCTCGAAGCCAGCGAACGAGCGTATCGTGAAGGTGACATACAACAACGGTACGACGGATGTTGCCATCGATCCGAACGGTATGTACAAAGTTGCGACAAACTACTACACAGCGACGGGCGGCGACAACTATGTCGAGTTCGAAGCAGCATTCAAAGATGCACGTGTGACGGACCTCGGTCTTAGCGACTGGGAAAACCTCCGCGACCACATGCTCGACCTTGGTGAGATCACACCAACGGTTGAAGGTCGTATCGTCGACGTAGCAAAATAAGATTTTTTAGGCGGGGCATCCTTATCGGGTGCCCTGTTTTTTGATGAATTCAATCGAAACAAACAATATGTTCTCTTTGTATTCGATTTGTCACTCAGTTGATTTTGCCTTTTGAATTGAGCGTTTGCTATAATCAATGGGTGTCGAAACGTGATGTTTCAAATAACAGGGCATCGGCTAAAGAGAAAACGATGCCATAATGAATTTGGAGGAACCCCCCATGAGTTGGAAACGAAAAGTGAAACGCGGTGTCTACCTAGGCATGCAGCGCGGCAAACGCATCGGTCGTCGGTTGATGAAAGGGACACAGACGCAAGTCCAGACGAGACAGTTCGTCGAGGTCGTCCCGTCTTGGTACGCACGTACATCTGCAAACTACGAACTCGATGGTGCAGCGCTCGTTTCAACGATGGCTGAGAAGCAATTTTTGACGTATGGCGAACGTGCCTCGTCGTTCCGCGGCGTCCCTGGCCCGGATTCGTTCCAGCTCAATCCGTCGATTCGTGAATTTGACGCGAGCTTGAACGTTGAAAAGAGTGGTGACATCGAAGTCACGCTACTCGTGATGTTGTATAACGACGAAGAACGGACACGTGTCGTCCGTGTGAGTGACGGTGTTCGCACGACGGTCGCCCTTCGCGAAAACGAGACGAAGACACGCTTCGTCATCCAAACACAAGGGAAAGGCCGCGCCCTCATCCAATCGCTCCTCGTCGATGGCCAACCGCTATGGAACGTGGAAGGGATGGGTAGTGCCGTTGCCGATGCCGACTTTGACGCGATGATCGAGCTGGATGCCTCGACGCTTGAATTGATTTCTCCTGTCGGACGCATTGTCGACTTTTCAGACGAGGCCATCATCGTGACAGGACAAGGTAGCCAGTACGAGCACTACGGCGTGCAAGAAGCGGCTCTTCCACACGTGGATACGAAGCGCGGTATCGACTTCTCGCTTGCCGATATGGACGACTATGTCTATCGCTTCTATTTAAAAGGAGATGCGTCTCAAACGGCGAAAGCGACATTGTTTGTGGCGACGTATGCACACGGTGAGCGCGATCAACTGATTGAAGTGCCACTCGGCTTCAGTAACGTCTTGAGCCTGACACCTAGCCACGAGTCGGTCCGTTACTTCATCCGCTTCTACGGCGATGGGGCAATTTCAGACCTCAAGCTTGGTGTCATCCGTGAGAATAGTGTCCGCCGTACGGAACAATTCGATTTAGATCCGACGTATTGGACGATTCCGACACCGGAGTCGATTAAATTGAAACAAGATCCGAATGGCCTTCGTCTCGTATTGGACATCGAGCCGGACGTGCGCCGTTACGTTTCTTATATGGAAACGAATAACCGCTTCACGGTTCTCCCGAAAGAGAACCCATACACGGTCCGACCGAACCATCGCTATCGCGTCACAGTCGATGGCGAGCTCGGTGCGAACACAGGCGTCGTCCTTTATATCATTTCGTACTCGCTGACGGAACGATTGTCGATGCAGCAAGTTCAGCTCGGTAGCGAGAAGATTTTCGAGTTCGGAAAAGATGTCCGCTACCTCCGTTTCGCCCTTCGTGTGGATGGACAAGGTGAGACACTCGTCACAGGTATCCGCGTCAGTGAAGAGATTATCACCAACCGCACGCAAGTACCGGAATGGGTGGACCCGCGTGAGGCACGTCTGTTTGAGACGACACCACGTGAGTTGCATGAGATGAAAGTCGCGGCCATCTTCGATGAGTTCACGACAGCATCGTATCGTCCGGAGTGTGAGTTGATCACCTTCTCACCAGACGATTGGCCAGCCGTCTTGGCTGACCGCCAGCCTGACTTCCTCATGGTCGAATCCGCATGGAAAGGGAACGACAAGACGTGGGAGAAGAAAATCGTCAAGTATGGGACGAACACGTGGGAAGACCTCGATGCACTCCTTGACTGGTGCCGTCTGAACAACGTTCCGACCGTCTTCTGGAACAAAGAGGACCCGATTCACTACGATCGCTTCATCGAGACGGCGAAACGCTTTGACTTCGTCTATACGACGGATGCGAACATTCTCGAGAACTATAAGCGCGATTGTGGGCATGACCGTGTCGGCGCATTGCCGTTTGCGGCACAGCCGAAAGAGCATAACCCAATCCGCCTTCCGGGAACACGTGAACCGTACGCTTGTTTCGCGGGCTCTTATTATGCCAACCGTCACGAGTCGCGTCGGATTGACATGGACCGCTTGTTCGCAGCTGCTGACAAGTATGGTCTCGTCATTTATGACCGCAACTACGAGATGAACCAGCGTGGCGAGACGGACCAACTTCAGTTCCCTGAACAGTTCCGTCAATCAATACGTGGTAGCTTGAAATATAATCAAATCGCAAAAGCGTATAAAGGCTTTAAAGTCATGCTGAATGTCAACTCGGTCAACGATTCACCGACGATGTTCTCGCGCCGTGTCTTTGAAGGACTCGCGTGTGCGACACCGGTCGTCAGTACGCGTTCGGTCGGTGTTAAACAGATGCTCGGCGACTATGTCTTCCTCGATGAGGGCGATGAGATGCTCGAAGAAACGTTCCGTAAACTGCTCACCGACGATGCGTTCTATGAGGACGTGGCGATGGGTGGCATGCGTCACGTGCTCAAGAACCACACGTACACGCAACGTCTCGCACAAGTCGTCAGCACGATCGGACTCCCGTATCGTGTCGACCATCCGAAAGTCGCGCTCGTCGCATTCGTCCGCTCGACAGAAGAGATGAACCGTGTCGTCGACACGTTCCGTGCACAGGACTACGAGCACAAACATCTCGTCGTCTTCCTCGACAAGTTCGAAGGACATTTAGACGTTTACGAGGCATACAACACCGAGGATATCTCGACATTCATGCTCAGCTACTTGCCGCAGTACAACGCCTTGTCTGAAATCATGGACGGCTTTGATTGGATGGCCTACATTCAGACGGCAGATTACTATGGTCCTTCTTACATCTCCGACTACATGTTGGCGACGCGCTATGCGGAAGCGAACATTTTGACGAAAGAGGACTACTTCACTTGGAACGATACGCTCGAGAAGGTCGATTCGGATGGCACATATCGCTATGTGTTCGACGCGACGCCTTCACGTTCGATCATGAAGCCGGACGTTCTCCGCTTCTATAGTGTCCGGGAAGCGCTTGACGTTCTCGCGACAGATGCGACGCTAAAAGAGTTGGCTCAATCCGGTGAACGAATCTTTAGTACAGACCCGTATCAATATGTAAAAGCAGGGAGCGAGATGCCAACAGCAGTCGCTCAGGAGGTACAATTATGACGACACCACTTCGCGTCCTCGTTTATGGGGATGTCAACTTAAACTTGATTGACGGATCGGCCATCTGGCTGACTTCCGTCGTCTCGATGTTGAAGCAGGACCCATCGATTCACGTCGATGTCCTCCTCAAACGCTCAATCACCAAACCAGAAGTCACGGCGGGCATCAAAGAGTTGCCGAACGTTCGCTTCATCGATTTGTTCGGAGCAAACTCACCGAAGAAAGGGACACCTTATCATGAACGTGGCGTCCTTCAAGCGGATGAGGCAGCACAAGTAATCGATGAGTTGATGACAAAAGACGGCTATGACTTGGCGTTCGTCCGTGGATTCCAGTTGGCGTATGACCTGTCTCAATATGAACAGACGATGGCGAAGACGTGGACATATATCACGGATTTCACGCACGACCATACACAAGCGTCGGAAGAAGAACTCGCACGCCTTCGTCAGATTGCGTCCCGTTCGGCTCGGATGCTTTGTCAAACCGAGGCGATGAAGACGTACTTCGAGTCGTTCTTGCCGACGGACCGCCCGTTCTTGATTTTGAATCCGATGATTCCGAACGGGAAAGGGACGCAGCCAACGTTCACGAAACCGAACGACCGCCTCGTCTATACAGGGAAGTTCGCACCGCTTTGGTACACGACCGAGATTTTGGACGCATTCGCCAAGTTACGTGAGACGTATCCGGCTGAACTCCATATTGCGGGCGACAAGTTCAACCAAGACCCGAACAACCCGAACTTCAAACAAGAGACGTTAGCGCGTCTGAAGTCGGAGGAAGGGATTCATTGGCTCAAAGGCATTCCGCGAGCGGACGTCGAGACGCTCATCGACCGTAGTGCGATCGGTGTATCGTGGCGTCATCCAGAGCTCGACGCGAGTCTTGAGCTTTCGACGAAATTGCTCGAATACGGTTCGCTCGGAAAACCGGTCCTCTTGAACCGTAACCCGATGCACGAACTCATTCTCGGGGAAGACTATCCGCTCTTCGTCAACTCGGAAGAAGCATTCATCGAGAAGGCGCGTCTCGCGCTTACGGATGAGGATGTGTACGCTGACGCGGCGAAACGTCTCTATGAGATGTCGCAGTATTACACGTTCAGTAACACGTATGCACGTCTTCGTGACGAGCTTTGGTCGATGAAAAAGATTAATCTTCTCTTCGCTGGTCATGACTTCAAGTTCTTGCGCCTGTTCATGGACTACTTCCAGAACAACCCGCGCTTCAACGTCTTGATCGACCAATGGGAAGGACATAAGATTCATGACGTGAATCACAGTAAGGCATGTCTCGAGCAAGCAGACATCATCTTCTGTGAATGGGGTCTCGGGAACGCCGTCTGGTACTCGCATCATAAGAAGCCGCATCAGACGATGATCGTTCGCATTCACCGCCAAGAGAAAGAAACACCGTTCCCACGTGAATACAACCTTCATAACATCGACCGCATCATCTTGGTGTCGCCATATATGCTTGAAGAGATGTATCGTCTCTTCCGCATCCCGCGTCACAAGATGACGATGATTTATAACGCGGTCGACGGGAAGCGTCTCGTCCAACCGAAAGAAACGGAAGACTTGACGTTCCACTTAGGGATGATCGGGGTCAACCCGAAACTGAAGCGCCTCGACCTCGCGCTCGATATGCTCGAAACGTTGTTACAAGATGACCCACGATACAAGCTCTTTATCAAAGGCCATCATCCAAACGACATCTACTGGATCAACAAGCGAGAAGACGAGCGTGCCTACTACGACCGCTTGCTCGAGCGATTGGAGCAACCAATCTTCAAAGAGAGCGTTCGCTTCGATGGACACGGGGATGACGTTCCGGAATGGTTGACGAAAATCGGCTTCGTGCTGTCGACGAGTGACTTGGAAAGTTTCCACTTGGCACCGGCTGAAGCGATGACGTCTGGTACGTATCCGATCATCCGTCATTGGACGGGAAGTGAGACGATCTATCCGGACGATGTGTTGATGGAAAACGTGTTAGAAGGCGTCGACATCATCCGTTCGTTCAAAGGGGATTCAGCACGTCTCTTGGAAGCGACAGAGGCCTATAAAGCGTATGCGCATCATCATTTCGCGATTGAAACGCTCGCTCCGAAATTAGAGGAGCTCTTACTAGCAGAACTGAATGCCGTCCATTCATAATCAGCAAGCCCGCCATCGCGGGTTTGCTTCTTTTGAAAACAAAGAGAAGGGGAGCATCCCATGAGTTATTTTTTGTATGAAGCCACTACCCGACACGTCGAGTTGACAGAGCGTGACGGGGTGACCCATGTGTTGTCGAAAGAACCGCTCGATGCACGCATCGGCTGGTTTGACGCAACACGTGACGAGCCACACGGTCACTATATCTCCCTTCAATTCGAAGAGACGTTCACCGTGTCGGTCCCATTCAATAACGTCATCCCGGTCTACTACACGACAGACCCGATCGTCGTCGGTACATCGCTCCGTCAAGTGGCAGAGCGGGCCGATAAAACGGAAGTGTCGTCTGAAGCTGTCTCGCAAATGCGATTTGTCGGTCATGTGTTTGGACGTAACACCCGTATCGAAGGCGTGAAGCGACTCGCAGCAGGCGAGCGTCTCACTGTCAAAGACGGGGACGTGACCATCGAGAAATGGGACGACCTACCGATGGGAACGAACACGTTACGGGAAGATTTTGATGCGACATGGATCAAGGCGTTACGTCAATCGATTCCGCCTTATCAAACAGTGAATCTTCCGTTTGCGGGTTCGGCGTTTGACCTCGTCTTCACGAAACTTACACTCGAGGCAGGGAAGACGGTGCGCCTTCACGTTCCTTCATTAGATGGAAACGAGGCAGAACTGGCACGCCAACTATTTGAGGAAGCCGAACTTGTCGAGGCGAAGCCGCCGGTGACAGACATCCACTTGTCGCTATCGAAACGGGTAGCACAGTCGTTCGATGTGACAGAAGGAAACTTGAGCGCGTATGAGTCGATTCCGACTGGACGGGCACGTGATACGGACTACGTTGAAATCGGGAAACACGGTTCAGACTGGCTCTACGGTAAGCATATTTTCTTAAAAGAGACGATGGATGAGCATGAGGCGAAACAACAGCTCTCGAGACGGGCGATTCGTCCCTTCGAAGGGTTTGGTGAAGCAGAGCGCGAACAAGTCGAGGCGATGCTGGAACGGTTGTTTGACACGTACGAAGACCGGGATTGGAGCGGACGTCTCGAGGCGGCGTGGTTCGAGTTGAAAGTGGAGCACTTCCATGCGTATGCACGACAAGGCTTCATGGATGAGATGTTGCTCGTTCAACCACTGTTCGACCGTGACGTGCTGCGCCATATTCTCGAAGCGCCATATGAATTGAAACGACAAGGTCACCTCATGAAGGTCGCCTTCGATGAGTTGTTCGGTCCGACACCTCCCCATCTGGTCAAAGAGAGTTTCGCGTGGAGCGATTCGCCGCTCTTGCCGACTGTGACGCCGGCACCGCTGAACTGGCGGTTGATGCTCGATGCGGTCGTGCCGAGCCAAGTCGAACGGATGCATGAGCTCCTTCATGTGGAAGACTCCGTTCGCCAAGCGATGCCGAAGGGCGACAAGCCGAACCATCAGGTCGTCTCCATCTGGAATGACTGGACGACGCAAAACTGGTCGCATTTGTTGGAAGAGACGGCGATTGAAGCGGAACAGGTCGCACTGGAAATTCCAGAAGCGCACCAACCGCGATCGGTGACGATCAAACCGTTCATCTATCACTATTTCGTCCCGTTCAACACAGAGTTGTTCAGCCTGAGAGAGAATCAATTCAAGGCAGAGGTCGACGTCGAGCCGTTACATGGAGAGAATGGATATATCCAGCTCTTCAACCAGAGCTTCAGTTCACCTCCGTCAAGTGAGTTCTTAAAGGATGCGACGCTCGGGAACGCACCGTTCATCCAAGTGTCAGGGACGATTGAATTGTTGTCAGACGAAGACACGTCAATCGAACTGTACATCATGCAATATGATGCGAAGAAAAACTTGAAGAAGGCAGCCTTTGGTCAAACGCTCCGGACGGGAGTGAACACGTTACAACAACGTGTCCCGAAAGAGTTGGACGCCAAGTATATGAAGCTCGCCATCAAATTCCAAAATGATCAACATGCGGTCCGTCTCCGAATGGATGCATGGGACATAGAAAGCTGAGGACATCGAGTATGGAACGTCAACAAGTTGAATATGTAGAACGTGAGAATGCTTTTTTACGTGAGCAGTTGCAAATGATGACAGACCAGATGGAAATGTTGAAACAAGAAGTGCTCGAAGAGGGCGCGAAACAGATTCGAGGAAAAGAGAACACGGTTCAAAAGATGAAAGAACTCGAAAAAGAATTGCGTCAAGCCCAAGCGAACGCCGAAAAGTGGCGGAAGACGGCAGCTTCTGAGCAGAACAAAGTGAAAACGATGACGGAAGAAGTGGAGCGGATGAAGCATGTGATTGATCGTGCGAAAGCCATCCCGCTCGCCGGTAAGCTCATCACAAAGATTGAGCGTGAAGGGAATCCATCATGAAAACGTATGAGGAACAGCTAAACGACATCCAATTGGAGAAAAAGGCATGGGTCCAGACCGTCAATCGTCACTTTGAGACGATGTCGACCCCGAATTGGCTCGACGGTTCTTCCATCAAGCGTGGCGTCAGTGTCATCGTCGCTTCACATGATTCGGAAGAATTGTTGCGTGCTTGCCTTGCGTCACTAGAAGTCCAAACGATCCATGCCTCTTTGATTGAATGGGTCCTCGTCTTCAACGGTCCGAACCGTGAGGCATTGCGAGCCGTCAGTGAGTCGTTCGGTCGAGATGTCGACGTCGTCCGTCTCGAAGTCGAAGAGGCGAATGTCAGCATCGCCCGAAATCAAGGCATTGACGCGTCGACACGGCAGTATGTGACGTTTTTAGACGAGGACGATACGTTCAGCCCGACTTACGTCGAGCGACTATTCGAACAAGCATTACCGAATCGAATCGTGATTGCCGATATTCAAGACCGTAGTCCATCGGGCGAAGCACTTCCTTCACCCCTCCATCGGGAGTTCGAACGCCTGACAGGACAAGAGACGACGTACGAGCAAATGTCACAACTCCTGACGCTCAACGCGTGTAAACTTGTCCCAGCCGTCTATGCGAAACAAGTGCGTTACGAACCGACCTTAAGGAGCGGGGAAGATGTCGTTTATTTCTCAACGCTGTTCTCCACGTATACGCCTGAAGTGAAGATATTGCCTTCCGAGACGGATGCGATCTATTATCGCCAAGTGCGAGAACGTTCTGTCTCTCGCCAAGCGGTCAGCCAAGATTTCTCGGTCGACCAACGTCTTTCCGTCATCAAGCGGCTCGATGCCATTCCGACGAAAGAAGCCTCGATTCGACGTTTCATCGAGCGGAAAATCGACGCTCAGACCTCGATGATGAGTTTATTTTATGAGACAGTTCCTGAACAACGCGCGCATATCCGGACGTCAGTGCGGGAAGCAGCGCTTCGTTATTTTTCATTTAGTATATTGAATCAACATGCAGCGGAACGGGGGATTGTCATCGGCGAACGCCTCGAACAAGCCGGCGCACTCATTGCCGAATTCCCTGAAGACGTCGTCATCCGTGTCTATTTGATGGCACCGTATACGCGTCAAGAACTGCGAAGCCATGTGACGGATGAACAATTTGAGCGACTGACATTTGCGAATATGTCGCTACCGAATTGGTCAATATTGCCTGAAGTTTGTTATAGTAGTGGGGATGTGCGTGCCGTCGCATTATGCACGGAACATCATTTAGGTGTAAAATCTTACTCGGTCCCATCCCGTTAATACAGTATTGTCATGAAAATGTAATTGCTTCTCAATTCGTATCGGGAGTATAATGGGTTTGATTTTTGGTGAAATCCTAAACAATATGAAATGTTTTGCAACATTCGGTGACACGTGTCACTAATCTATGGAGGTTATTTCAATTATGAAAGTTTGTACAATCGGATTAGGATATATCGGACTCCCTACATCAGCCGTTTTCGCCCAGTATGGCGTAGACGTACTCGGTGTGGACATTCATCAGTCCGTCGTGGATAAATTGAACCGTGGCGAGATTCACATCGAAGAGCCAGGTCTTGGTGAAGTCGTGAAAGAAGTTGTCGCAAACGGTAAATTCCGTGCGTCACTCGAGCCAGAAAAAGCGGACGCGTTCATCATCGCGGTACCGACACCAAACAACGACGACGAGCACAAATCATGTGACCTCACATACGTTCTTGAAGCAACGAAACGCGTGCTTCCACACGTTGAAAAAGGAAACGTCATCATCGTGGAATCAACAATCGAGCCACGTACGATGGACGACCATGTGAAGCCGCTCGTCGAAGCTGCTGGATTCACAGTCGGCGAAGACATCTTCCTCGTACACTGCCCAGAGCGCGTCCTCCCAGGACAAATCTTGCATGAGCTCGTTCACAACAACCGTATCGTCGGTGGGATCACAGAAGCATGTGCAGAAGCTGGTGCAAAAGTGTACGGCACGTTCGTCAAAGGTGAAATCATCAAGACGGATGCCAAAACAGCAGAGATGTCTAAACTCATGGAAAACACATTCCGTGACGTGAACATCGCCCTCGCGAACGAACTCGCGAAAGTATGTAACGCCCTCGACATCAACGTGCTTGACGTCATCGAGATGGCAAACAAACACCCACGTGTTAACTTGCATAGCCCAGGACCAGGTGTAGGTGGCCACTGTCTCGCGGTCGACCCATACTTCATCGTCGCGAAGCAACCAGAACTTGCGAAAATCATCAAGTTGTCACGTGACACGAACGTATCGATGCCGGCTTACGTCGTCGAGAACGTCAAGAAACTCGTCGCAGGACAAGACAACGCGAAAATCGCGGCGTTCGGTGTAACGTACAAAGGAAACGTCGACGACATGCGTGAAAGCCCAGCGGTCGACATCATCGAATTGATGCTCGCTGACGGCATGAACGTAGCCGTCCACGACCCACACGTCGAAGTCTCTTCTTCGAAACATTTCGACCTCGTCTCGAAAGAAGAAGCGATTCAAGATGCGGACCTCGTCCTCGTCCTCGTTGACCACAACGAGTTCAAAGCACTCGACTTCGCAGAATTGAACGGCGCGATGCGTCGCCCAATGATTTTCGACACGCGTAATATCGTGAAGGCCGATGACAGCGACCTTGCCGTTGTAAACTACGGAAACCTTTACAACTACGTCAACGGGAAAGTCACGTTGGCCTAAACCGTTAGGTGCCCAATATGATCAAAGCATCGAAACAAGTTTTCATTGAACTTTGGGAGAGTCTCTATCTCATTTTGAGACTCTCTGTTTATGAAACGAAAAGTCGTTACTCGATGCAGTATTTTGGCTACTTGTGGGAAATCATCACACCAATTATTCAAATCGCCATCTATTGGCTCGTCTTCGGATTCGGTTTACGTGCGGGTCGAGACGTTGGGGATGTCCCGTTCTTACCATGGCTCGTCTCAGGGATTGTGCCATGGTTCTTCTTTGGACCGGCCATTGTCAGCGGATCTCGATCCGTTTTTTCTAAGATTGCCCTCGTCTCGAAGATGAGTTTTCCAATCAGTACGATTCCGGCCTATGTCATTTTGTCGGAGCTATACCGACACGTGGCCATGGTCGTCATCGCCTTTATCTTAATGATGGCGTTTGGGATCAGTGAAGGATGGAACATCTTGTTCCTCCCGTACTTACTGTTTAGTGCGCTTGCGTTTTTATATGCGTTCGCATTGTTGACTTCCGCATTAGCCACAATCATCCGAGATTTTCAAAATTTGCTGTCACAAATTATTCGGATGATGCTGTATCTATTACCGATTTTTTGGCAACCGTCCGGGAAACTAGAATTGATTTTGATGGCCAATCCGCTCTATTACCTCGTGGAAGGCTATCGCTCGATGTTCCTCGGAACGGATTGGATTATGCAAAATCTCACTTATGGTCTTTACTTCTGGGGCTTCACCTTCGTGACGTTCCTCATTGGTTCAGCGATTCACGTGCGTTTCCGTCGCTACTTTATCGACTATATTTAAGGAGCAGTGACGTATGAGCTATCAAGTCAAATTCGAAAATGTCTCGAAGCGATACACGTTGTATCGTAAGCAAAGTGACAAATTGAAAGAAGTCTTGTTCAACCGTGCGAACGGGAAACAGTTTTATGCGCTTCGTAACGTGACGTTTGAAGTTCCGCCCGGAGAGGTGGTCGGGATTTTAGGAATTAACGGTTCTGGGAAATCGACGATGTCGAACCTTCTCTCTGACGTGATTCCACCGACACACGGACGGATCGAGCTTCGAGGCAAACCGTCATTGATTGCCATCTCTTCTGGATTGAACGGCAATTTGACGGGGATGGAGAACATTGAACTGAAATGTCTCATGCTCGGGATGAACAAGCAGCAAATCAAAGACATTACCCCGGAAATTATCGAGTTTGCCGATATCGGCGATTTCATCGATCAACCGGTTAAAACGTACTCGAGCGGGATGAAGTCACGTCTTGGCTTCGCCATCTCCATCAACATCGACCCTGATATCCTCGTCATCGATGAAGCGTTGTCCGTTGGGGACCAAACGTTCACCGATCGATGTCTCGTCAAGATGAACGAGTTCAAAGATCAAGGGAAGACAATCTTCTTCATCAGTCACTCGGTTTCCCAAGTGCGTCAATTCTGTACACAAGCCATCTGGCTCGAGTACGGAGAGATTCGCGAATACGGACCCGTGGATGAGGTCGCAGACGAGTATATGAAATTCTTGAAATGGTTCCGCACGTTGGATGCGAAGCGTCAATCGGAATTCAAGCAACAGAAGATGGCGCAACGTACGACGATTGTGGACCAAGATGACGTCGGTGAGACGATTATCTTGCCACGAAAAACGCTTAAAGGAGAATCTGTATGATTAAAGTTATGACCGTATTCGGTACACGCCCTGAGGCTATCAAAATGGCCCCGCTCGTGTTAGAGCTCAAACAACGTGAAGGGATCGAACCGATTGTCGTCGTCACAGCTCAACATCGTGAGATGCTCGATCAAGTCCTTCAACTTTTCAAAATCACACCGGACTATGATTTGGACGTGATGAAGAAAAACCAAACGCTCTTCGATGTGACGACACGTGTCCTTCATGGACTTGATGAAGTCATGAAAGAAGCGAAACCGGATATCGTTCTCGTTCACGGTGATACGACGACGACGTTCGCGGCATCACTCGCTGCATTCTATAACCAGATTGCAATCGGTCACGTAGAAGCAGGGCTTCGCACATACAACAAGTATTCACCTTACCCTGAGGAAATGAACCGTCAATTGACAGGCGTCATGGCAGACCTTCATTTCGCTCCGACGGACACATCAGCTGAAAACTTGCTTCGTGAGAACAAGAAAGAAGCCGATATTTTCGTGACAGGGAATACGGCAATCGATGCCTTGAAGACGACAGTGCAAGATGACTACGACAGTGAATTGCTCAACAAAATCACAGGTCAAGACAAGCGTCTCGTCCTCTTGACGGCACACCGTCGTGAAAACCTTGGAGAGCCGATGCGCAACATGTTCCGCGCGGTTCGTCGTTTGATTGAAAAGTATGATGACATCGAAGTCGTGTACCCGGTTCACATGAACCCGATCGTACGCGAACTTGCTGGTGAAATCTTAAATGATTTAGACCGCGTTCACTTGATTGAACCGCTCGATGTCTTTGATTTCCACAACTACGCATCACGCTCGCACCTCATCTTGACGGATTCAGGTGGCGTACAAGAAGAAGCACCATCACTCGGTGTACCGGTTCTCGTTCTTCGTGACACGACAGAACGTCCGGAAGGCGTTGCAGCAGGAACGTTGAAACTCGCTGGAGTCGAGGAAGAAGTCATTTTCGGACTCGCTGATGAGTTGTTATCGGATCAAGCCGCATATGAGAGTATGGCAAAAGCGTCTAACCCTTACGGGGACGGGGAGGCGTCACGCCGAATCGTCGACGCAATCGTCGAACGTTTCACACGTTGATTGATGATAGACTGTCCCTCGGGGCAGTCTATTCTTTTTTTGAGAAAGGAGGGAATCCATGCTTTTCAGTTCAACGATTTTTTTATTTTGGTTTTTACCGATTGTTTTGATCTTATACTATGTATCTCCACGTTTTTTGAAAAACACGATCCTGCTGATTGCCAGTCTCTTGTTTTACGCTTGGGGAGAACCGATTTATACAGCCGTTATGCTGACATCGATTGTGATGAACTATTTGTTCGGAATCTATGTTGACCGCTATCGGGAAGAAAAGAAGAAAGCGAAGTGGATCGTCGGGCTCATGGTCGCGGCCAACGTACTCCTGTTGTCTGTGTTCAAATATACGAGCTTCATCATTGAAAACGTGAACGCCATCACGGGGCTCGAATTGACCGACCCGAAAATTCCACTTCCGATCGGTGTGTCTTTCTTCACCTTTCAAGCGATGAGTTATGTGATCGATGTATACCGGAAGGATGGGAAAGTTCAACGGAACCCTCTCGACCTTGCTTTATACATCTCCTTATTCCCGCAATTGATTGCCGGACCGATTGTCCGTTATCAGACGGTCGCAGATGAGATCAATGATCGTAAAGAGACGATGGATGACTTTGCGAGCGGGGTGCAACGGTTTGTCATCGGTTTGGCGAAAAAGATGCTTCTCGCGAACAATGCTGGATATGTGGCAGACCAGATCTTCTCACAAAGTACAGACAACATGTCGATGGGGCTCGCCTGGATTGGAATTATCGCCTATTCGCTCCAAATCTACTTTGACTTCTCCGGGTATTCCGATATGGCCATCGGGTTAGGTCGGATGTTTGGGTTCCACTTCCTCGAGAACTTCAACTATCCGTACATCTCGAAGTCCGTCTCTGAATTTTGGCGGCGCTGGCATATCTCACTCGGTAGCTGGTTCCGAGATTACGTATACATCCCGCTTGGCGGGAATCGAGGCAGTGCGTGGAAGCTCTATCGCAACTTAGCGGTCGTCTGGGTACTGACCGGTGTCTGGCACGGTGCGAGCTGGACGTTCATCGCATGGGGCGCCTACTATGGCGTATTCATCATGTTGGAGCGGGCGTTCCTCGGTGCTTGGCTCAAAGCGCTCCCGGCGGCACTTGCGCATGCGTTCACGCTATTTGTTGTCATCATCGGTTGGGTCTTCTTCCGAGCCGATAACTTCCCATATGCGCTTTCGTACTTGTCTGCGATGTTCCATTTGAACGGTGGACCGGTATGGGATCATGAAGCAATGTTCTACTTCGTTCAATACGGGGTGATTTTATCCATTGCGATGATTGCTGCGACACCGATTCCGAAATGGTTCGGCGAGAAGGTGCTCCTGCTTGAACAAAACAGTAGAAAATTGTGGGTCAACTACACGGCTGGCTTCATGCGCATCGGATTCTTGGCAACCATCTTTATCTTTGCGATTTCGTATGTCGTCGCGAGTAGCTTTAACCCGTTTATTTATTTCAGATTCTAACGAAAAAGTCGTTCTCACAATGGAGAACGACTTTTTATGTGGGTTCATTCAATTTTTCATGATACAGGTTCACGAACTCGTTCAAGTTGACGTTATGGATGAACAAGACGACGTCGATGTCGTTTTCATTCACATACGATTCGATGGAAGATTCCTCGAAGTGTCGGACATCGATGACCGATACATGTCCGAAATGCTCGGGTAACAAGGTGAGCATCGGATTCGCATATGAGTCTTTCAAGATGAGCGTCCGTGTGTCATTGACCGGTTGTTCCTGGTCCATCGTCACGATTGGCCAGTTCCGATGGAGGAAGAGCGAATACATCTCCGTATACGTTTCTTCCGATTTGAGCGGCTTTTTGTTGATGATGCTCGTGATCGGTTTACAAGGTGTCGCCCGATTGAAGCAGACCGAACTCGGCGTGAAGCCTTCTTTCGGTACCATCCATTCGAACGTGTCACCATCTTTCACGTATTGGAGTGTCGTGCTTCGTGCGTACGAACCGTAGTAAGGTTGTTCGTGCGTTTTCGTCCGAAGCTGGTTCGGTTTTAAGGTTAGACCCATTTCAGGATGATCTTTCGACATCGTGTTGACCGTCTGTGCGTAAGCCGCATAGGCCCCGTTCATGTTCCAGTGATAGTCGGTCTTGAAGAAGACGTCACTTAACTGTTGCGCTTCGTTCAATGACTTCCGATAGTCCATCACGTTCAGACCAGGCACTGTCGTCAATTGATCACGGACCGTTTTGTAAATACGAGGGGCTTCGTTGCCCATATAGTCTGGCATGTGAGGTTCGACGTTCGCCATCGAAGCTTTGTTCGGAGCGAGTCCGAAATACACCTCGGTGCCACGCTCTTCAAGGCGGGACGTAAACGTCGTCAAGTCGTTCACGAGCGTATCCGTATCAATCGACTCTTTCATCGGAGATTCCATCGTCCCGTCATCTGACACGTAAATCCCGTTTTTGACGGTTTGCTTAAAGACATCTTTATTTAAAAAGGCGTTTAAGCTGATCCAAGCATCGCGATTGAAGATTTGGTCGGTGACGAAAGACTCCGTTTGTTTCATATATGAACCTGACATGATGTGTGCAAATGTAGGAGAATTCGGGCTTTGTGCAAGTTTGCGGTTTTCCATGTCAGACACGTCTCGTTTCTCAGAAGAGAGCGTCAAATAGGCGCCTCCGACTAAAAAGGCGACAAAGGATAAAATCAATACGAGTTGAAGGATGATTTTTGGATGATTGCGTCTTTTTCGATTGGAGCGGGGGTCCTGTTTATGAGAATCAACGTTTAAGTTTTGCATAGAGAACTCCTTTGTTACTAGATTAATCCGAGTCTCATTCTACCATATATTTGCTTCTGTAACTGTAACAATTATGTATCAGCAAAGTGATACGAAAAAACGCTTAAAGTGACATGACGTCACTCTAAACGTTTTTTAGTGAGCGGTAAAGCGGGCCGGTCCAATCGATGAAACGAGTCGGGTTGCGGCACGTAAACAATCAAGCTGTCTTGCATACACACGACTCACATCGGCGAACGCAGAAGGAAGGTGATCCGAGTCGAGAGGACCTTGTCGCATATAAGACGATTCATCGGCTCCAAGTGGTGTCGGATGAATGACGAACTTATAGTGTGACGGATCGAGCTCAATGACTTCAATCTCTGCGAACAGTCGTGCATCACGTGTATATAAGAAGCGGGTGGATAACCATTTATCAGAATCAGTCATGGGTCACCTATCCTCCTTTCAAAGTCTCATTACCATTATCATAAAACATTTTTTGGATATTTGGAATCTTATTTCATATTAATCCCAACATATTTACTTAAATTTGTAAAAGTGCCGAATGCGTGCATTCGTTTCTTTCTTTAGAGTATGGTTAAAAGAGAAAGTATGAAATGTAGGTGACCATATGAGAACGAATGCAGCGGGGGATTATCGCTTCGTATTGATTCTTGGAGCAAAGGTCAACGGCACCTCGCCATCGAGAGCGCTCCGTCATCGGATTGACGTCGCGGCTGATTATGCGAAGGCGCATCCAACTGTAGAACTCATTGCAACTGGGGGACAAGGGCCAGACGAAGGCATGGCCGAGGCACTTGTGATCGAACGGGAACTGATGGCGCGTGGCATTGATCCACACCGAATCCATGTTGAAGCGACCTCTACCTCGACAATCGAGAACTTTCGGCACAGTCAATCGTTTTGGCAAGGCGAGACAGGGCTCACCATCGTGACGAATGACTTTCATGTCCCGCGGGCCCGTCTCATTGCGAAGCTCTATTTCCAACTCGAGAGCGATGCCTTGTATGCACCGACTCCGCCACTAGCAAAAGGGCGATACGTGATCCGTGAAGTATTGGCTTATGTGAAACTACTCGTCCGCTATCTATTCAAAGATAAAAACTAGGCTCTTGCATCCGCAAGAGCCTAGTTTGATTGACAGCCGATTTCTTGATTTAAGACCTCACCGAACGCTTCGGCGCCTTCCACATTTAAGTGGACGCCGTCGCTCTCAAAATAAGATTCCTTCCCGACGGATTGACCATGCCAATCGATAAGGGAGACGTTCTCATGAAGCTCACTTGCACGAGCGAGCTTCTCATTGACCTCGCTCTCCCACGGACGAGGGACGCGGGTATTGATCAAATAAATATGGTCCGCTCGCTCGAACTGCTTGAGGAGCGTGTCGAGTTGTTCCATTTTGAACGCCCCGTTCGTTCCGAGGTGAAGGAAGACGACATGTCCTGGCGCGTTATACGATGCATACTGAGATGCGACAGGAATGGCATCACGGACTTGGCGTCCGATTTCAGCATCGATGGTCATATTCGGAAACGCATCTGCCAAGTATTCGTTCAACCCGAGCATGACCGAATCACCAATCGCAAGGGCCGGTGGACAACTCTTTTCTTCTGGCGTTTCAGTTGGTGGAGGCGTCACGTCTGTGGTCGCTTCTTCCGAATCGTCCGTTTCAGGTTCTTTTGGCACGTCAGGTGTCTCTTCTTTTGGCATCGGCACTTTTACAATCGGAATCTCATCTTGTGCCGGCTTCGATTCAGAGAAGGCCAAGATGGTCAAGTTGCCGACAAGTACGAGTGAGAGTGCCGTCGCACAAGCCGTGGCCGCGAAACGGGCACTTGGGTGCGTCGGTGTCGAGACGAGTTGACGGAACGAGGCGATGAATCCGTTCCGACGAATCGGTGTCTCGATATAGCGATACGACAACTCGGCGATCAACAGCGTGAGTGCGACCTGACCGACCGCAAGGAGCGGTGAAAACGTTCCAAGTCGTTCGAGCGGTGTCGACAAGATGATGACCGGATAGTGCCATAAATAAATCCCGTACGTCCGCGTGCCGATCACACGAAGCCAAGCGCTTCCAAATAGGCGTGACCAGATCGTCGCCGGATGGGCGACGGCGGCAATCAAGATTGCGGACAAGAAGGCAACGAGCAAGAAGCCTCCATAATAGAGAAACGCGTCATACGCATTCACCGTGACGATGATCCCGACGATTCCGATGAGAGAAATCGCACCAGCCACGTTCAAAATATGTCGTCCGATGTTTGGAATGACCGCTTTGAACGTATCTGGTCGCCAGCCAAATGCGAGCATGACACCCAGGAGCAGACCGAACAGGCGTGTATCCGTCCCGTAGTAGACACGGCTCGGGTCCGCTTCTGGAACGTAGCGGAACGCCATCCATGCCGCCGAGACGAGTAAGAGTGCTGCGACAAATTGAAGCAACCGTTTCCGGAAGGCGAGGCCGACGAGTAGAATGAGCGGCCAGACCGCGTAAAACTGTTCCTCGATGGAGAGGGACCATAAGTTTTGAAGCGGTGACGGTTTCCCGAAGCTCTCGAAATATGACACTTCATGGAAGATGTACCACCAGTTGTTCACGTAAGCGAGCGCAGCGAGTGAATCTTGCCGTACCGTCTCAAGCAACGAGCGGTCAAAGAGCGTGACGTATGTCATCACGAGAGACAACATCAAGACGAGCGCCGGGAGCAGTCGACGGAAACGGGCGATATAGAATCTTTTCAAGTCGATCGTGCCGGTCTTCGTCCACTCTCGAATGAGAATACCGGTAATCAAATAACCGGACAGGACGAAGAAGACATCGACACCGAGGAATCCCCCGGATATGTAAGGTACGTTTAAATGATATAAAATGACAGTCAAAACAGCGAATGTGCGTAAGCCGTCCAGACCGGGCATATACGTTGTATGTTTAAGTGGTTTCATGCCCCCACTTCCTTTCTAGTCAAAGCGGACATTTCCCTTTTTTTAGAATCCATTCTTCAGTATAACGAGTGGGCGAGAGGGAATGGTTTCAAAAGATTAACAATCAAATGAGCAAAAAAATCCACAAAAAAAGGGACGCGATGTCCCTTAGTGATTACACCATATTGATTAACATACCACCGATGACGCCAGCGATGACAAGTGCCCAAGGTGGTAATTTCCAGTAGGCAATCATGACGAACAAGAAAGCGGCAAAGACGAAGTCGACCGCGCCGTTGACGGTACTTGTGAAAATTGGGCTGTAGAATGCGGCGACCAAAATACCGACGACCGCAGCGTTCACCCCGATTAAGGCTCCAGCGACTTTCGGATTGTGGCGAAGCGCATCCCAGAACGGAAGTGCCCCAAGAATGAGCAAGAACGCCGGTAAGAAAATAGCGACCGTCGCCAAAATCCCACCCGGAATCCCATTGATGACTGTCCCGAGGTAAGAAGCGAATGTGAACAATGGTCCCGGAACGGCCTGGGCGGCACCGTATCCTGCGAGGAACGCTTCTTCACTCAAGAAACCTGCAGGGACGAGTTCACGTTCGAGAAGCGGCAAGACGACGTGCCCGCCACCGAAGACGAGCGCACCGGCGCGATAAAAACTATCGAACAAGGCAATCGCCTGATTTTCAAACGTTTCCCGTAAAATCGGTAAGATGATGAGAAGTGCCCCGAATACCGACAGCAAGACGGCACCGAGTCGTTTTGAAATAGGGAACGTGCTTGATTTCGCATCGAGACGATCTGGCTTGAACAACAAGAACCCAGCGACAGCAGCGACGAGAATGACGAGCACTTGGCTGAACGTCGTCTGCCAAAGTAATACGCCGGCAAGTGCGAAGAAGGCAATCGTCTTCGTCTTCGGATCAGGTGTGAGCTTACTCGCCATGCCTAAAATCGCATGGGCGACGATGGCGACGGCGACGACTTTCAATCCGTACAACCAACCGGCATCGGAGACGTCGAGACCAGACAGTGCCAAAGCAAATAACATGAGGGCGATGACCGACGGGGTCGTGAAGCCGATGAACGAGGTGATCCCACCTAATATCCCGCCACGAACGATGCCGATGCCGATCCCGACTTGCGAACTCGCGGGACCGGGCAAGAATTGACATAAGGCGACAAGGTCGGCGTATGCCTTCTCATCCATCCATTTGCGCCGTCTCACATATTCCTCATGGAAATAGCCAAGGTGGGCGACCGGTCCGCCGAACGATGTCAGACCGAGCCGGGTTGAAACGAATAAAATCTCTAGTAACGTCTTGAACGTCACACGTTGTGTCGTCATATCTTCACTCCTTAATTTCTTTGAATAACTCATAAGCTTTCTGGCGGGCTTCTTGTAACACCGAGAGCCCTTTTTCGGTCGTCACGTAATTTTTGCGGACGTGTCCGTCGACGGTCTCGTTTTCGCGAACGAGGAGGCCATCCTTCTCCATCCCGTGCAAAATTGGATAGAGCGTACCGGCACTGATTTCATATCCGTGCTCCCTTAGCTCATCGACCATCCATGCCCCGTACACTGGATGTTCAGCGGCATGATGCAAGATATGGATGTGAATGAATCCGAGGAACAGTTTCCGCAGGACGCGATCTTCCATACGTGTCATCTCCTTCATATCGAATTTCGATATCGGTTTTCGAAAACAGTCTAACAAACGAGTGAGAAAGTTACAAGCACGCTGTCTGCAGTTTACAAAAACTTATAATAAGAAGATGGGAATGAGTTCGGAAAAAATAGGGAATCTATCACAAATGAGGTAAACTAGGTATTGAGTTTATTTGCTGAGGAGGAAGTGACGTGACAAACCCCATTCATTCTTCATACGATACATTGTTGCGTTATATGCCCCAAGGCTACGTCGAGTTTAAAGTGATTTACGACGACGCTTCGGAGCCGATTGACTATGAATTCTTTGAAGTGAACGCCGCCTTCGAGAAGATGATGAAGGGAAAACGGAAACATTTTATCGGGCAGAAAGTGTCGACGGCATTGAAAGATTTTGAATATAGCGAGCGGGAGTGGATGATTCAAGTGGCACGGGTCGTCAGTGATGGCGGTACGGTGACGTTTGAACACTTCTCTCGCCGTAACAAGTCATGGTTCGAAATGTCCGTGTTCAGCGAACGAAAAGGCTTTGTCTCCGTCATGTTTCATGACATCACGCGACATGTTCAAGAAAATAATGCCTTGAAGCAGCTCGTGAACGTCTCGCATCGTTTCGTTTCAACGGGAAGCGACTTATTGATGAACCAACAGTTCCTTGATCAGATTCGTGATTTCACCGGGGCGAAGGCGGTCGCACTTAATTTGATGGAAAGTGATGGCGAGTCATATACGACGGTCGCATTGTCCGGTATGGACGAGATGTTAGAACGAAGTCTCGATGTGTTAGGGTTCCACCCGGTTGGGAAGAAGTGGCCGATGACCGACCAACGACGGGAGCTGTTCAGTAAACCGAATCCACTTGTGTTTGAGGGGATTGATCCGTTGATTGACGGTGCCCTTCCGAAACGACTCGTCAAAAACTTACTCCGCATCTTCTCGCTTGGAGAGGTCGTCCTCTTCAAAATTGAGAAGGATGGGATACTATATGGAGATTTGACGATTGTGATGCAAGAAGGGAAAGTGGCGAATCGACTTGGTCTTGTCGAGTTGTATCTTGTCCATGTGCTAGAACAATTGGTCAAAGCGGATCACCAAGTCGGGGAGACGAAGAAGTCGATGTTCGATGGGTTTGCGACACTTGACCTGGAATGCATCATGGCGCTTAATACACGCCAAGTCTTACATTTGAATGATACGTGGGAACGGGTGCTTGGCTACTCGCTTGATGAACTTGAAAATATGGATTTTCTTAGCTTGATTCATCCAGACGATGATGTCATTACAGAAGCGGGCTTTACAGAACTCGAGGAACGGGGAGAACTGTTCCGTTTTGTCAATCGCTTCCGAACGATTGATGACACCTATCGTTCGATTGAATGGCATTGTAAACTTCAAGGGAACTATATTTACGCCGTCGCGAAAGATGTGACGGATCGCGTTCAGTTGGAAGAGAAGTTGGCCGAGCGGGACCGTCTGTTGACAAAACTATCTGACCAAATTCCGGGAGCCATCTATCAGTTCGAGTTGTTGCCGGACGGTAGCTTCAACTTCCCATTCTTCAGTCGCGGTTTTGAAGACATGTTAGGGATTACTGCCGAAGAAGTGCAGGCAGATGCCGGCCTCGTCTTCCGACGGATGCATCCAGATGACTATCCTCACGTCATGCAGTCGATTGATGAATCGTATCGGAACTTGACGATATGGGACGCGGAGTTTCGTGTGTTGACCGAGGATGGACGAACAATTTGGATTTTAGGATCGTCCCGCCCAGAGAAAATTGCTGACGGTCATGTCCTCTGGCACGGATATATTGGTGACGTCACAGAGAAGAAAAAGTACGAGAAAGAAATCGAGTATTTAAGCTATCACGACCAGTTGACAGGGGTAAAAAATCGTCGGTACTTTGAAGAAGCGCTGGAACGTTATGACGACGATGCGTTTTATCCATTGTCACTGATCGTCATCGATATTAACGGACTGAAGTTGACGAACGACGCGTTCGGACACTTAATTGGAGACCGGTTGCTCGTCGAAGCGGCGAATATTTTACGGAATGAGTTGCGAGCGAAAGATGAAGTGGCACGTATCGGTGGAGATGAATTTGTCGTCATCTCGCCGAACACCACACTCGACGAGGCGAAGCACTTGTCGGATCGTTTGAGCCGACTCTTCCTCGGACGAACTGTAGAAGGGCTCCCGATTTCCGCCTCGTTCGGTGAGGCGGTCAAGCACGACGCGTCCATCGGATTAACCGACGTCTTCAATTTAGCGGAAGACCGGATGTATCACCATAAAGTATCGGAGAAACAAAGCCGCCGCCACCACTCGATTCAACTGATCATGCGGACACTATATGAGAAGATTCCCCGTGAAGAGGCGCACTCTCAGCGTGTCGCCAATTTGTCAGGGAAGCTCGCGGAAGCGATGGGCTTCACGAGCGCAGAGGTAAATGAAATCCGAACGGCCGCCATTTTGCACGATATCGGCAAAGTAGCGATTAGTAACGATATTTTAGATAAACCTGGTGCTTTGACGGAACCTGAATGGCGTGAAATCAAACGACATCCCGAGGTCAGTTACAACATTTTAAGTACGGTTCCTGAATATGTCGCCTTGTCTGAAATTGTTTTGGCCCATCACGAACGATGGGACGGGAAAGGATATCCGAAAGGGATCAGTGAATATGAGATTCCGCTCGCTTCCCGCATCATCTCGATCGCCGACACGTTCGACGTCATGGTGACGGGGCGTCCTTATCGACAGGCGAAGACGATTGATGAGGCGCTTGCCATCATTCAACAAGAGGCGGGCAAGCAGTTCGACCCGACGCTCGTTGATGTCTTCTTTGAAAAAGTCGTCCCAACCCTACAACAATAAACAAGCGAGTCCTCTCTTATTTTGGGAGGACTCGCTTTTTCAAACGGTGAGTGGACGCTTCTTCAAGACGAGAACCGTCAACAAGAAGACGACGGCGGTCATGCCAATCATGACGAGAATGGAGAGGAACGGAAACTGTCCTTCGTACATCGTGATGACCCCGTTATTTAGCCAATAGGTCGGTAGGAAGCGTCCGACGAGTTTCAATGAATCTGGTAACCAAAGCAGACTGATGAACGCGCCTCCGGTAATGGCGGATGCCATCGTGACCGATATTTGAAAGATGTTCGCCTTCTCTCGATTCGTCGCAAATACCGCGATGAGGCCACCAAATGCCAGACAGACGAGCAGGTAGGCCGAGAACAAGGCGAAGACGGTCGGGAGATGGGTCCACACGTCTTGGCCGTAAAGCGCGAGACTCACGCCAATCAACAGCATGACATAGACGAAGCCGACGAGATAGAAGGCGAGAAGAAGTGATGCGAAATACCGCCGTGGTGACACCGGTGAGGCGAACAGGCGGGCATAAATCTTCTCGTCCCGGTCATCCGCGACAAACATCGGGATGAACTGGAGGAACGTCGACATCATGATGAACGACAAGAGACCGAAAAACGCTTGTGTGCGTGCGGTCGTCGCGACGCTCTCTTGGAACGGTTCACTAGAGAGCGTGTATCCGTTATCTGTCTCCTCGGTCGCGAGTTGGGTGAATGTGGCTTCGTCATATTCACTCGCCTCAAGAAGCTGGCGTTCACGTGACAAGTGACCGTTCAATGCCTGTTCGACTAAAGAAGCGTCACTGCCGGCAATTGCGGAGAACGAGAGACGAGGCATATCGCCGTTGAACGATTGCTCTGTAAAATCTTCAGGAATGAGAAGCACGATGTCTTCTCCTTCTAACAAGACATCTTCGCCACTCGTCTCAAGCATGGTGACGCGACCGAAACGTTCGGCTTCTTCGATGAGGCGCTCGGCGAGAATATCCCCGTCCTCATCGACAATGCCAATCGACGCATTGAGACTCGACGTCCCCCCTACGAAGGAGAGGATGAGCGCAAACCCAAACATCGAGACAAACGTGAATACCCAGAGCCCTTTCTTTCGGAGCATCCGTTTGGCGACGTGCCTAATGAGTACCATGGCGCCTCACCCCTTTCGACAGAAGATAGCTGAGTACGATGAAGATCAGCAGATGGACCCCGAGTAAACCGAGGCTTTCCCAATAGACGCTCATGTCGCCTCCCCGAAGCATGACGGCGAGCATCCCGTCGCGCATGAAAATCGGCATGAACACATACGCGGCCCATGGTGCATAGTTCAGCGTCACTTGATCGAATCCGGGAACGTAGCCCCCTGATAAAATCATGATGATGGCAACGAAGCCGTTGACGACCGCATCTTTTGTCGTCGTACTCAACTTCGGCAGGTTGACGATGACAAACCCGATGGCAACCCCATACGCGGTCAAGGCGAGCCAGGCAAGAATCAAATAACCGAACTGGATATTTGCCAAATCAAACGTCCGATAGACGAAATGACTGAACCAGAACAACAAAATGAGCTGAAGTAAAATAATGACGTAGCGGCTGAACGTCCGTGCGAGCCGATATTGGACCGTTCGGACAGGAGCGGCTTGAATCCGTAGATAGCTACCCGTGTTCGGCTGTTCTTCTCGTGCCATCGCCGTGATATAGAACGACCCGAACAGAGCGGTCATGATGGAGATGGTGACAGTGAAGTATTCAAGCGATGTCGGAGTCCGCCCCGCTAAATCGACGCTCTCTGTATCAAGCCACGCCTCATTCTCATACGGGGCCGAAAGACCAGACTCCGCGAGCGTAATCTGTTGGTTGGCGATTGCCGTATACTGACTGAGAATGGCTTCAAGGACGTCAAACTCAACGGTCGTCGGTTCTTCGTATAACAGCGTGAGGTCACTGCCGTCGAGCCGTAAGATGACGTCTGCATCCCCATCGTTCACCCCTTGTTCGGCTGACGCGATGTCTTCATAAGGGACGAGGCGGATGAACGCCTGAATGTCTTCGTCGTTCAAAAAGTTCTCGAGCGGTTCTCGATACTGGTCGGTTGAAGCTTCGACGTACGCGACGTTCGTGACGGGGAGTTTGAATGTGTCACTGAAGACGGCCGATAGCATCGTCCCGAGTCCGAAAATGAGGATGAGCGGGAAGAGGAGCATCCAAAAAAGTGTCGCACGATCCTGGAGCCGCTGTTTCACATCATATTTGATAAATGTCCACATGAAAGGACCTCCTATTCCCGGAGCGTCTTCCCGGTCAATGCCAAAAAGACGGTATTGAGGGAAGGACGGTCGACCGTGATGGACGTGAAGTGAACATGCTCCTGATGAAGCGTATCCAGGAGCGGAGCGAGCGGCGTATCTTTATCGAGCGACACTTCGATATACGGTTCCTCATATTGCACTTTTTGGACGTGGTCGAGTGCATCGAGCCGTTCGAGCAGGTGCGGGGTAAGCGCATCAACTTTGATGCGGGCTGTCTCGAGCGTCATGACGCGGTCTTTCAGCTCATCTTGTGTCCCTTCAGCGATGATTTTTCCTTCGTCGACGATGGCGATACGGTCGCAGAGCAGCTCGACCTCTTCCATGTAGTGTGACGTATAGATGATGGTGGCACCACGACGGTTCAGTTCACGGATATTCTCTAAGATCGTGTTTCGTGATTGCGGGTCGATGGCGACGGTCGGCTCATCCATGAAGATGAGTTCCGGTTCATGCACGATTCCGCATGCGATGTTGAGGCGGCGGAGGAGACCGCCGGACAGTTCTGGTGGGCGTTTCTTTTGATGGGCATCGAGTTCGACGAACGCAATCGCGGCCTCGGTCTTTTGTCGCGCTTCCTTTGGACTGAATCCGTATAATTCAGCGAAGAATTGAATGTTTTCATACACGGTCAGTTGGTCATAGACGGAGACGTGCTGCGGGACGATCCCGACACGTCGCTTGATGGACAGTTCGTCTTTTGGCATCGATTGTCCAAAGATGCGAATGGATCCCGAATCCGCCTCGTATAGATTCAACATGACGGAAATGGCCGTCGTCTTACCGGCACCGTTCGGACCGAGGAGGCCGAACAACTCTCCTTCTTCGACGTTCAGACTGAGGTCGTTCAAGGCGACAGTATCTCCAAACCGTTTCGTGACATGATCGAGCGAGATGATCGACATAGATGTACTCCTTTCTCATGTGAAAGACTCATCATTCTACACAAAGGTGTTCGTGGATTGTCACGAATATACCTGTCCGGATTCATGAAAATGTGCAATAATCTAATTATTCAGATAATTATTGTGTTGAAATGAGGGATTGGGATGAAAGGGTGGCAATTCAATAAACATGAGGGGGCGTTATTCCCGGACGAAATCGTACTGTCTGCATTTTGTACAGTCGAACCGAAACGGATGGATTCGACGTTACCATTTTACTATGACGAGTCGATTTTTCGATTCACCAATAAAGAGGAGACATTCTACTTTAAAATTTCCCCGAGCTATCACGAGTTTGAAATCAATGTGAAAGACCGGGACGGGGAACTTCTTTACTACCAATTGCTTCGGACCGTCAGCAAGGTCGAAATCTTAGAAGACCGACGTGACCACGCGGAGCTGTTGATCGTCCTCGCGGAAGACCGGAAGCGGACCGTGACGTCAATCGAATTGACCGTCCGACCGCGTTTTCGTGTGCTTGTGAAAGAGCATGAGGTATGAATAGATAAGAGGTGGGGCGGGTGCGAACCCGCTCTTTTTTGTACGAAAAAACCAGCCACAGACGTGACTGGTTCCCATTGATTATTTCGTCAAAAAGATTTGAACGTGAATGGTCGACCCTTGGGCATCGGTCGCTTTCCCAATCCCGAGATGTGTATAGTTTGCGTTCAAGATGTTGGCGCGGTGACCGCTGCTGTTCATCCAGGCGTCCACTGCCCGGACTGGATCGCTCGAGCCTTTATAGATGTTTTCTCCCCATCCCCGGTATGACACGCCATAGGCACGTAATGTATCACCAGGCGTACCGTTCTCCTTCAACGTATGGGAGAACTGACCTGTCCTAGCCATTTCATCCGCTCGGACTTGTGCGACACGGTTTGCTTCGTTCGAAGCGGCGAGTAGCGATAAGCCGGCTGCCTGTCGTTCTTTGTTCGTCTCTGTTAACACGTTGACTGGCGACGTGAAGCTGACATGCTTGGCTTGAAGATACCCGACGTACGAGCCGTAACGGACTTTATACCATCGAGACGTTCCCGTATAGCGATACGAGATTGTTTCGAGTGCCGTGCCTTGGCGTAAAAATTTGACGTTCGACGAAGTCGTCAGCGGCGCGGACTTCACGTACACGCTCGAAGGTTTGACGTAAGTTGGAGTCGTGAAACGAACTTCGGCAGTAGACAAACGGACATAATCCCCAGGCACATAGGCATAGCCGCTGCCCCATTGAATCTTGTACCAACGCTCTCCATTCACGAAAAAGGTGGTGCGTACGCGCATCGAGCCGTCACGAGGAATGGCATTCAGTCGTGGGGCACCGAGCGATGGTGTCGGGCGCGCGTATAATTTACTAATATTCGTCACATACCCTTTCGTATTGACCGATACTTCCGTATACGCATGTGCAACAATGGGTTGTTGCGACAACGTTGCCGATAGCGACACAATGAAGGTCAAGAGAAAGGCAGTCATGATTTTTTTCAAATGGATCGACTCCTTTTGTTTAACTTCTTATATTCTATATTATTTGGTCGATTTTTGGTTTTACCATTTCATTACAATAAGGATGGACTCTTCGTGAGCCCATCCTTCTGTCACTTATACATCAAGTAGTCTTTACGAATCGGGAGGAACGCGTCCCGTTCGTCCTCGATTTTAGTCAGGATTTCATCAAGCGGAGCTCCTTCGAGAATCATGTCTTTCACATAGGCGTTTCCTGTCAGTTTCGTGATGAAGTCGTTCGCAAGAAACGCAAAGTCGTCCGGATATAAATCGTGTGCCGTTTGAATCATCGCAATCCCAGTTTTCGTTGATTCGAATCGAGTCGGATCGGTGACATAGACCTCGACCCCGTGCGTCAGTTTGCCCGCGTGTTTGGAGAATGTCGGCGTGAACGAAGCGGCCCGGAAGGCGACACCAGGCAAGTCAAGGTCGTTCAGCTCTTTCGCATACTCATGTGCTTGTATATAAGGGGCACCAATCAGTTGAAACGGTTTTGTCGTCCCACGTCCTTCAGATAAATTCGTTCCTTCAAACAATCCGGTCGCAGGATAGACGTTGACCGTGTCGGTCGTCGGCATGTTCGGGGACGGCATGACGAACGGAAGCCCCGTATCCTCATACATCATCGAACGTTTCCATCCCTTCATTTTGACGACTTCGAGGTCAGCCTGAATGTGATACTCGCTGTTGAACAACTGTGCGAGTTCGCCGACGGTCATCCCATGTTTCAAGGGAATCGGATAGAGCCCGATGAAGCTGGCGTAGTCAGGGTCGAGCACCGGACCATCGACACGAAGTCCGCCTTGGGGGTTCGGGCGGTCGAGGACGACGAATGGAATCCCATTCTCGGCAGCGGCTTCCATCGCATAGGCCATCGTGTAGATATACGTATAATAGCGAGTCCCGACGTCTTGAATGTCAAAGACGAGCACATCCACATCTTCTAACATGTCAGGAGTCGGTTTTTTCGTAGCGCCATATAAACTATATACGGGCAAACCTGTCACCTCATCGATGTAAGAGCTGACAGTGGAGCCGGCCTGGGCATCCCCTCGAACGCCGTGTTCGGGTCCATATAGTGCCGTCAATTCAAAGTCATCGGACTGGTCGAATAAATCGACGATGCTTGTCCGCTCCGCATTGATCCCGGTCGGATTTGTGATCAGTCCGACTCGTTTTCCTTTCAAGATATCCGGATTCTCCATCAAGCGGTCGACACCAAGCTCGACCTTAGGCTTTTTCGGTTCAGATTTTGCGTCCGCATCCAGCAAGACGATTGAAGTCGAGAGTAGCGTCAATGCTGCCATACCACCAATCCATTTTTTCATGAGAGTTCCTCCTTAGAAAATGTAAGCGCTTCAAATACTTAATGGGAGTGTATCATTAGGAAATTTAATTTCAATATTTATGAATAAAAATAGGAATTTATATTTCTGTTTTTCGTACTATTCTCCTAATCAGACAGCAAAAAACGTGTCTCTCTCATGAAAGACACGTTCCCACTTATCTGACCGAGAGCGCTTTCCATCCCGTGGCGCCCATGACGGCACTCACTTTCGATTTCGGGACGACGAGTCGACCGCGATATGGGTCATTGATATATAGATTTGATTTGTCATAACCGGTCGCCAACATGACGTGGTAATTCACGTATCCGGTGAACTTCTTGTTTGAAGCAGTGTACCAATTGAAATAGCCATAAGGTTTATTGAAGTCGACACTTGCCCAGACGATGACGGGGTTGCCCATCGACAGCTCACGTTCGATTGAAGCGAGTCCTTGCCCCGACAAGTCTTTCACCGGGCGATATTTACTAGAAAATCCAATCATGCCTTTCGGGTAAATGCCGTAGTTCTTGTACTTGCCTAACGTACGGCGCGGGTCGCCAGTGAACATGACGTTCGGATCGACCCAGCGGTATAACCGATTCTCATAACGCGCGTTCCACATACTCTTCGGCATCTCGTTGTATAAGGTCGATGCGCTGACAGCACGACCCTTTTCTTCGAGCGCCATTTTGAGTGAGAAGAACTCACAACCGGACGGGTACCCCATCGGGAACTGCCGATAGAGAGGGACGCTCATCTTATACATCGATAGACGAGGGGAATAGACTCCTTTCGCATCAAACGCGGCATTGCCGATACGTTTGTTTTGGTACATACGTCCGTTGGCATCGAAGTAGTACCACTGTCCTTTGATCAGCTGCCAGTCCGTCTTCTTCGTCAGCGCCGGGGCGAAGTATTCATAGCGTGTCGAGTATTTCCATCCGGTCTCTTGGACGCCGGTCGAATGAAAGAAGTATGTTTCATTGCCCATCTTGAATTTCCCTTTTAGACGATAACCATACTGAGGGTGGAATCCATATGTTTTGCCGTTGATCCGTTGTAACCCATATAGCCGCTTTCCTGTTGAATCGAATAAGTAATTGCGGTCGCGCAACCGATATGCCCCTTTCAGGCTGTATCCGTAAGTCGGGTGGAATCCATATACGTCTTTCCCGACCCAGGCCAAGCCTTGGCGGCGGATTCCGTCATTTCCAAAGTAGTAGGAACGGGCTTTGATTGTCTGCCATCCGGTCGCGACTTTACCATCATTCAGCAGAAAATATGATTTTCCACCGAGCGTATACATGCCGGTACGAATCGTCCCGTCTGAAAAGATGTAGTGCTTTGCGCCAGCAATTTGCTGCCAACCGGAGAGGCGAACGCCTTTGTCTGAGAAATAATAGCGCTTGCCGTCAATCGTCTGAAATCCTGTGACGGGCAGACCGGTCTCGTTGTAGTAATAGAGGAGTCCGTCTCGTTCTTGCCATCCGGTCAGCAGTTTTCCGTCTTCACCGAAGGTGTAAGTCGTTCCGTCGATGGAATAGCTGCCGGTGACGAGGCGACCATCCGTTTCAAAATAATATGTAGCTTCTTCGATTTGTTGCCATCCGGTGAGAAGGATTCCTTCCGAATCGAAATAGTATATGTTGCCATCAATTTGTTGCCACCCCGTCAACACCGTCCCGTCACTCGACGTGTAAACGATCCCGTCTTCGGTCTGTTGAAACGACCCTTCAGCGGAAACGAGTTGGGGACTCACCCATAAGGCACCTATTAAAAATCCGATGCCGATTTTCCTTTTCCATGCCATCGATTGAACCTCCTCCATACGAATACAGAAGAGATACCCATATTTATCCAATGTCAAGCTGAGTCAAAGGATTCAATTGAAGGATCAGACGTTTACGCCGAATGACTCATAAACCGAAGGCGCTTCGACGCCACATAAAGCGAGAGGATGACGACGAGCATCCCGGTCACGAGCGGCCACATGAGATCTACTTCTGTCAGGAGCACCTCACTCGATAGCGGACCGAGCATCCAAGGCATCCAATCGAGGTCGACCCATCCGATGATGAGAGACATGACGAAATGAAGACCGAGCGTCAATACGACCGCAACGACACCACTTTCCAACATCGCGGCGATGAGGAAGAAAATCGATAACTGAACGACGAAATGACAGATGAGGAGTGTGGTCGATATGAGAAAGTCGAGCCAATCGAATGCGTCGAATAAAATGACCGTATAATAGGCGGCTGCCGTTTGTGCGAGCAAGATGCCGCCGACAGTCAGTAGGGCGTAATGTCCCCATTTACTGACGACGATGCGTGACGTCGGGATTTGTAACGACTTGAGCCAGGCGAGGGTCCCGTTCGTCCGTTCATGGCTGAACGTATGCATCGCCGACAATAAGATGACGAGGAGCCCGATTTGGCGAAGCTGTTCGCTGACAGAAATCAATACTTCTTCCGGTGTCGGTGTCGGAATTTCAATGACGGCACCATCCGGTAAGTTCCCGCCGGAAGCGAGGATATCTGGTAAGAAATAAAGCGTGAGCGGCTGCATCGAGGCGAGGAGCATGAGAGCAATCGGAATCCAGATGAGTCGCTTGTTCGCCCACGACTCCCGCCATTCTTGTTTAAAGATTGCCGTGCGCATCAGGCATTCACCTCCAAGAACAAGGACTCGAGTGACGGATGCCCGACGTGTAACGATTGGACGGTGACGTTCAGTTCAAGGATTCGGTTCAAGATCGCACGTTCAGCGATGTCCCGGTCCGTCGATTCAAACGTCCACGTCGAACCATTCTTCGTCACATGACGCACACCGGCCAACGTTTCCCAATCTGTCCCGCTCGTCGGGTCGTCGAAGAGACGTAACTCAATCGTTGATTTTGACCCGAGCAAGTCAGTCACCGTGCCTTCCATTAGTAGTTTACCTTGTCGAAGCAAGAGCACCCAGTCGCTCGCTTCTTCTGCATCCGGGAGGACGTGTGTCGAATAGAGAATCATTCGCTCTCGTTTCAAGTCGCTCAATAAATCGAGGACTTCCCGTCGACCGCGTGGATCTAGAGCCGAGACAGGTTCGTCGAGTAACAGTAATTCAGGATCATGAACGAGTGCCTGGGCGATGCCGAGACGCTGGCGCATCCCGCCCGATAAGTTCGAGGCCGGGCGATCGACCGGCTCGAGACCGACGCGCTTTAATAGATTGACCGGATCGACATGTTTCGTTCCCGTCAATTCAGCGGCGTAGCGAATTGTCTCGACTGGCGTGAGGGATGGATAGAGGGCTGGTCGCTGGGGCAAATAACCAACTCGAATCTGATCATGTCCGCTCATATCACCACTCGTCGGGTCTGTGACTCGCGCGAGCAAGTTCAACAACGTTGTCTTACCGGCACCATTTTCTCCGAGTAAAGAGGTACATCCTGGGCGCAACTCAAAGCTGACATCATCGAGGGCCGTGAAGGAACCGAGTCGTTTGGTTAACTGTGTGACTTTCATCGCGGCGTCCGTCCCCATAAGAAGTAGATGATTGGGCCGAGAATGTTGATGAAGACGATGACGAGGAGCCATACCCATTTCGGGCCGTTCGTCATGTCCCGTTTGAACAAGTCAATCAAAGCGACGACGAGCAAGATGAGTTGCAGGATGAGGACAGGTAACAGGATGAGAAAAAGTGTATTCGGGTCGTTTGCGATGTCCATAGCGAGAACCTCCTTTGGTAGATAGACTGTCCTTACACATTCTACACAAACAAGGCGTCCCCTGTATGAGACACAAAAAATCCCCATCTCACAATGAGATGGGGAAGATGAATCATTTAACGATGATGACAGGAGCGAGTGCACGTTTGGCGAGTTTATGACTCACGCTTCCGAGCACGAACTCTTGAAACGTGTTCAATCCGCGTGACCCGACGACGACATATTCGTATGGTTCGTGGTTCGCATATTTGACGAGCTCGACGTCCGGTTCACCACGGAGTTCGATGTACTCGTATGGAATGCCTTCAGCTTCCGTCAAATCGAATAACGGTTTGAGCATCTGCTTCCGCTTCGTTTCCAAGTCGATTTTGCCTGTTGAGTTGAGGGCGGCCTCTTTCGATTCTTTCGCACTGATGACATGAACGATGTCAATCGACGCATTGCACGCCTTTGCGAGTTGAATCGCCTTTTCAAGCGCACGTTTCGAGTGGGCAGAACCATCTGCCGCTAAAAATACCTTTCCCATGAAAACTCCTCCTCTTTCGCACGTTCTACATTTAGTATAGGTGATTTGGTGAAGCGGGGGAATGCCGAATCAATGTCCCGCGTTCGCGTCTTGTTGCTTCAAGTGAAGTGCGAGCGTGTTGAGCAGTTTTTCAGAGTCTTTATTCAAATTGAGAAGTTCAGGTTCAATCCCGACTTCACGGTATTTGAAGACGACCTTATCAATGGCGCCGATGGCCGAGTCATCCCAAAGATGCGTATTCGCAAAATCGATGGTGACTTGATTGACACCTGCATCCACGTCTTCTGTCACATCGAACTGGTTGACGAATTCAGACGTCGAAGCGAAGAACAGTTGTCCGTTTACCGTATAGTCTACGCGATGCGACGTGACGTGGCGACCGAGGTCGATTTTCGAAATTTTGGCAGCGAACAAAATCGCAGCCGTCAAAATTCCACCGAGCACACCGAGTGACAAGTCGTGCGTGAAGACCGTGACGATGACCGTGACGAGCATGACGACCGTGTCTGACTTTTGAGCGGTACGCATCGCTTTGAGCGAGCCCCAGTCGAACGTCGCATACGATACGAAGAACATGACACCGACGAGCGCGCCGACAGGGATGAGCATAAGCACATCACTGATTGTCATGATCATGATGAAGAGGGCGAGTCCTGCGGTGAATGTCGAGAGACGACCACGCGCACCTGAGGAGACGTTAATGACCGATTGACCGATCATCGCGCATCCTGGCATCCCACCGAAGAATCCAGCGATGATGTTCGAAATCCCTTGACCACGCGACTCGCGGTTCTTATTCGAATCCGTTCCTGTCATGTCATCGACGATTTGGGCCGTCAAGAGCGATTCAATCAAGCCGACGAACGCGAGTGAGATCGAGTACGGCAAGATGATCATGAGTGTCTCAAGCGTGAACGGCACATCCGGGAATAAGAAATCCGGAAGTGTCGCCGAAATCGTGCCCATGTCCCCGATGTTTTTTGTATCGAGTCCTAGCGTGATCGCGAGAATCGTCATCACGACGATGGCGACGAGCGGCGCAGGGATTGCTTTCGTGACACGTGGGAACAAGAAGATGATGGCGAGTGACGCCGCGACGATTGCCCAGATGATCCAGCTTTCCCCTTCAAAGTTTGACAATTGCGCTTGGAAAATCAAAATGGCAAGTGCGTTGACGAAACCGACCATGACGGCACGGGGAATGAATTTCATCAAGCGGGCGATGCCGAGATAACCGAGGACGATTTGAATAATTCCGGTCAAAATACCGGCAGCAAGCAAATACTGCAGACCGTGGTCGGCAACGAGCGAGACGACGACGAGCGCCATCGCACCGGTCGCAGCCGAAATCATGGCCGGACGACCTCCGGCAAACGAGATGACCATGGCGATGATGAATGAGGCATAAAGCCCGACCATCGGGTTGACCCCTGCGATGAGGGAGAAGGCGATGGCTTCCGGGATGAGCGCCAAGGCGACGACGATCCCGGCCAAAATGTCGGCCTGGATATTTCCGAACCATTCGTGTTTCAACGTATTCAATCTTTCCAAAAGAACACACCTTTCTTTATAAAATGATTTGATTTTCGAGTTTCACGAAAATCAAAATAATGGAATCCGTTCATTTTCAACGTGTTTCATCATACCGAATCTAGTCTAAAATGACAATTGCTTCGCGTGAAAAACTATGGTAATTTCATAACGTGCAGGTTATATAACAAAAAAGTTATATGAAAGGTAGGGGAGTAGTCATGTATACCGTGGAAGAATTGAGTAAAGTGCTCAAGGTGCTCGGGGACCCGACCCGATTGACGATGTTGAAACAGATGGAAGCAGGCGAACAGTGCGCCTGTAGTTTCGTCGATTGTTTCGATATTTCGCAACCGGCCATCAGTCGCCATTTGAAGATGTTGCGCCAGGCGGGACTCTTGCTCGAGCGTCGGGACAAACAGTGGATCCATTATCGATTGAACGAGACGAGTCCGTTTTATCCGCTCGTCACTGATTTGTTAGCGAATTTAGAGACGAATGAGCCGAGCTGTGATTGTGAGCCGAATTGTGCCATTTAAGGAGAGATGAAGATGAAACTTGAAGTGTTCGAACCAGCCATGTGTTGTCCGACGGGATTATGTGGACCGTCCATCGACCCTGAACTGACGCGGGTAGCGACAATTCATTATGTATTGAAGCAACGAGGCTTTGATGTGTCGCGCTATAATCTCGCATCGGAACCGAACCGATTTGTCGAGAATACCATCGTTCAAACTGAAATCATGAACGGGCTCGATGTGCTCCCGATGACGCTCGTCGACGGGAGAATTGTGAAACGGGGCGCCTATTTGACGAATGAAGAGATGGCAGAGTTGACGGGACTACCGATTGCAGCATTCGCCAAACAAGATGGAGAAAAACCGAAAGTTCGAATCTCACTCAAAAAATAAGGAGATGCTCACAGTGAAGCCATTTGATTTTCAGACGATTGAACCGACCCGTTATGTGTTTTTGACCGGGAAAGGTGGCGTCGGGAAGACATCGACGGCATCGAGTCTCGCCTTGACGCTCGCCAATCGTGGAAAACAGATCTTACTCGTCTCGACCGACCCGGCGAGTAATCTACAAGACGTGTTTGAGATGGAGCTCGATGAGACACCGCAATCCGTCACAGGGACGATGCTCGAAATCGCTAACTTTGACCCGGAACAGGCGGCAAAACAGTATATGGAACGCATGGTCGGTCCGTATCGGGGCATTTTACCGGACGTTGCCATCCAATCGATGGAAGAACAGTTGTCTGGCGCCTGTACGGTCGAGATTGCGGCATTCGACCAGTTTACGGAGTTGTTGACGTCCGAGGCAGCACGGGAACGATACGACCATGTCATCTTCGATACGGCACCGACCGGGCATACGCTCCGATTACTGACACTACCGAGCGCATGGGATGAATTTTTAGAGACGAATACGACTGGCGCGTCTTGTCTCGGTCCATTGGCTGGTCTTGTGGATAAGCAAGTGCAGTACAAACGAGCCGTCGAGACGCTCATCGATGAAAACGAGACGACGTTATTGCTCGTCGCTCGTCCTGAGAAGTCGACACTCGTCGAAGCGGCGCGAGCCGCGAACGAGCTTCGCGCCATCGGCATCGAGCGAATGCAACTCATCATCAACGGTGTTGTCGAGTCAGGTGAAGGGACAGACCGTTTCACGAAGCGGTTCATCGAACGCCAACAACAAGCACTCGACAATCTCCCGCACGAAATCGCCGATTTTGAGACGTTCACGCTTCCGTATGCATATGAAAATCTCGTCGGGATATCGGCGCTCCAGCGTTTTGTGAGCGGGAAGTCGGTCGTCATCTCGGATGCACGTTATGACACGAGTCGTTTCGGCTCGATCGATCAACTCGTCGACGAAGTAGAAGCTGACGGTCCAAGCGTGATCATGACGATGGGGAAAGGTGGCGTCGGGAAGACGACACTCGCCTCGCTTCTTGCTGTCGCGCTTCACGAACGAAGACATGCTGTGCATTTGACGACGACTGACCCGGCCGCTCATGTCGGACTTACGATTGAGGTAGACGTTTCCGACACGTTCACCGTCGATGCCATTGATCCGAAAGCCGAGATTGAGAAGTATCGGGCGGATGTGTTCCGGGAAGCCGGAGACATGAACGAAGAGCAACGGATGATGCTCGAAGAGGACTTGCGCTCACCGTGCACGGAAGAGATTGCTGTCTTCCGTGCCTTTGCTGATCAAGTGGCGAAAGCGAAAGACCGCTTCGTCGTCATCGATACAGCTCCAACGGGACATACGCTTCTATTATTAGATGCGACGGAGAGCTATCATCGTGAACTCGAACGGTCGACCGGCGTCGTTCCGGAAGCGGTCCGAGAGTTGTTACCGAAACTGCGTGACCCAAAACAAACGCACGTCATCATCACGACACTGCCTGAAGCGACGCCAGTCTATGAAGCGGAGCGTCTCACAGCAGACTTACAACGGGCAGCGATTCAACCGTTCGCTTGGGTCGTCAATCAATCGTTTACGCCACTCGATGTGACGAGTAAGCTCTTGACATCGAAAGTCGCGAGCGAGGCGATTTGGCTAGAGCGCGTGAACAACTATCCGCGTCCGACGGTTCTCGCATGGCAAGAACAACTGCCAGTCGGATACTCGGCGTTATCTCAATTAGGAAAGGAGAAAATACAATGAACATCACGAACGAAGCAATCGACTTTTTACAAACCGCGTTAGAAGAGGAAGAAACGAAATCTGTCCGCATCATCACAGAGGCGGGTTGCTGTGGACCGACGCTCGGTCTAGCCGTGGCGACACCAGAAGAGACAGACGAGGTGAAGCAGTTCGACACGCTCACGTTTGCTGTTGCGAAGGAAGCTGAGGCGTTGGCGGAAAACGTGACGCTCGACGTCGAATCGACAGAAGATGGCATCACGCTCGTGTTGCACGGTTTACAACCGTCTTGTTAATGAAATAAATAGAGATTATTGGAGGAACTCATTGTGCAGTGGATTGCTAGTTTAATTTTTTTGGTGACGCTCTTTCTCATCATCAAGCAACCGAAAGGCCTCGGCATCGGTTACTCGGCGATGGGGATGGCCGTCATCGCTCTCCTTTCGGGCGTTGTCAACCTCGATGACGTCGGAACGGTATGGGGCATCATCTGGAACGCGACATTCACGTTTATCGCCGTGATTTTGATCTCACTCATTTTAGATGAGATTGGATTTTTTGAATGGGCCGCTTTACATATGGCACGAATCGCTAAAGGCGGTGGGGTGAAGCTATTTGTCTATATCACCTTACTTGGCGCGCTCGTCGCAGCATTGTTCGCGAACGACGGGGCAGCGCTCATTTTGACACCGATCGTCTTGGCGATGGTGCGGGCACTTAAACTGCCGGACGCGGTCGTGTTGGCATATGTCATGGCATCCGGCTTCATCGCTGACACAGCAAGTCTCCCGTTCATCGTCTCGAACTTGGTCAATATCGTCTCGGCTGACTTCTTTGGTATCGGGTTTGCCGAGTATGCGGCGCGGATGGTATTCGTCAACGTGTTCGCAGTCTCGGGTAGTCTGCTCGTCTTGTATCTCTATTTCAAAAAAGACATCCCGAAACAATATGACGCGTCTCAGTTGGCTGAACCGGCGTCGGTCATCAAAGACCATACGATGTTCCGCTTATCGTGGGTCGTACTCGCTTTGCTAGTCATCGGTTACTTCACGAGTGACTTACTCGGGATCCCGGTCTCACTTGTTGCCGGTGTCATCGCCTTGTTCTTCCTCGTGATGGCGAATCGATCATCTGCGGTAGAGACGACTCAAGTCGTCAAAGGTGCACCGTGGGCCATCGTCTTTTTCTCGCTCGGGATGTATATCGTCGTTTACGGTTTACAAAACGCGGGACTGACACAAGTACTCGCCAACTTCATTGATTGGTTTGCAGTGAATGCATTCAGTGCGACGTTCGGGATGGGCTTCTTGGCTGCCATCTTGTCATCGGTCATGAACAACATGCCGACCGTCATGATTGATGCGCTCGCCATCGACTTGACGCATACGACCGGTCAGATTCGGGAAGCGTTAATCTATGCGAACGTCATCGGGTCCGACCTTGGACCGAAGATCACCCCGATTGGATCACTTGCGACGCTTCTTTGGCTCCATGTGCTCCGTACGAAAGGCCTTAAGATCGGATGGGGTGAGTATTTCAAAGTCGGGATCATCTTGACGATTCCGACACTGGCCATCACGTTGCTCGGCCTCTATATCAGCTTATTACTTTATTAAGGAGTGGGTTATATGAAACTAGTCATCATTGGATCTGTTGCTGCCGGGACATCGGTCGCAGCGAAAGCACGTCGGAATAACGAGGACGCCCAAATTACGATTTACGACCGTGATTATGATATCTCGTATTCAGGTTGTGGCATTCCTTACTACGTTGGCGGAGAAGTAGAATCACGTGACGATTTGACACCTCGTGACGCGGCGTTCTTTAAGAAACGTTACAACATCGACGTCATGACACGTCATAACGTGACAACGGTCGATAAGGATGCGAAGACAGTAACGGTGGAAAACTTAGAGACAGGTGACACGTTCACAGACTCGTATGACGTCCTCGTCCTCGCCACAGGGGCGACGAGCATCATCCCACCGATTCCGGGTGTGAAGTCAGATAACGTCTTCCCAATCCGAAACATTCAGCACGCTGAAGCGACACGGTCGTTCGTCGATTCGACGAGCCCGAAACATGCGACCATCATCGGTGCCGGCTTCATCGGTTTGGAGATGGCCGAACAGTTGAAGCTACGCGGTGTAGACGTGACAATCATCGAGCGTGTGCCGCAGGTGATGCCACCACTTGATAAAGACATGGCGTGCCGCGTCGAGGAACACCTCGAGAAGAACGGAATCGAACTCATGCTCGGGGAGACAGTGACGGAACTTGTCGGTGATGGACATGTAGAACGTGTCGTCACGGAGAGCGGCAAGACGATCGAAACTGACTTCGTCATCTTATCGGTCGGGGTCCGTCCGAACGTCGAACTTGCGATGAATATGGGAGTTGAACTAGGTGAGACGGGAGCGATTGCCGTCAATGAACGTATGGAAACGAACATCCCGGACGTGTATGCGGCCGGAGACGTCGCGGAGAGCTTCTCCATCGTGACGGGGAAACCAATCTGGCGCCCGCTCGGTTCGACAGCGAACAAGATGGGGCGGACCGCTGGGGACGTGATCACGGGCGGTCATCTCGAGCATCGCGGTATCCTCGGAACGGGTATCTTCAAAGTGTTCGGACTTGCGGTGGCGCAGACGGGACTTTCCGAGAAGGAAGCGCGCGAATACGGATATGACATCGAAGTGCTTCACAACACGAAACCGGATAAGCCTGCCTACATGGGTGGGAAAGACATGACAATCAAAGCGGTCGCAGACCGTTCGACGCGTCAATTGCTCGGCATCCAAATCGTCGGGTTCGAAGGAGTCGACAAACGAATCGACGTCTTCGTCACGGCCATCACACTGAAGGCGAAAGTGGATGACTTGTTCCACCTCGACCTCGCATACGCACCGCCATTCTCGACGACGAAAGATCCGGTCATGTATACGGGAATGGTCCTTTCGAACAGTATCGACAAGGCGGCGCGACTCATCACACCAGCCGAGCTGCAGACACGAATCGATGCAGGGGAAGACATGCAAATCATCGATACGCGGAAAGCAGCACAGTTCGAGAAAGCGTGTGTCGATTGTGCGGTCAACGTCCCACTCGGCAATTTGCGGGAAGCGGCGAAAGAGATGGACAAAAACAAGCCGACCGTCGTCTATTGTAACGGTGGAGTGACAGGAAATGCGGCGCAAAACGTGCTTCGTAACCTCGGGTTCACCGATGTGTACAACTTGTCAGGCGGGAATAAGAACTATCAGTTATTCAAAAAGTACGGGAACTAAATAAGACGACGTCCATTGCGGACGTCGTTTTTTGATATGCTGAAACGTGAGGTGAGTCGTGTGAATTATAAGATGCTACATAAAAAATTTGAGCGACGGAAGCAGTGGCTCATTTTTGATAAGGAAGAAGTCGTCCGGCGTGTGATGGTGCGCTATAAGGCGAGAATCATTCCGAAGACGGACATCATGGACTTAGTGAACGACGATCAACTGTCGTATGAACATATCTTTTGTTGCTTAACAATCGATGACCCCAGAATACTCGAGAAAATTTTCACGGCGAAAGAGAGAGCAGACCATCAGTGGGAGATTGATGACAATGCGAGACGTGGGATGAAATACAAGCACAAAGACGAGGCACATCGACTTTACAATCAGTTGATCATCGATGAACAGGAAGGACGTCGACTCGACATCGTCTTCGAGAGCAAGGATGGGAAGTATGTGACCGGATTTTTGACGAGATACATGTCGGAGCAAGTCGGCTCTTATATTTTTGCGCATGTCGGAGGCGCCAAGTTCACGGGTCTCGTGCCACGTTCGCTTTTGCCAGCCGATTTGACAGATGAAGAAATCAAGATAAGCTATCGGTGGTATTTGGAGTCACTCGAGGAATGGAATAAACTTTGACGGATTGTGCCATAAGGAGCAACATCCGTCTTTTTAGTTCATTGTCCTTAGACAATCTGTAAGAAGAATGATGCCAATTGACTCTTTTCTAAAATAACGTTGCTTCGCTAAAGGAAACCGTTTACAATTTTTGTGTAAGCGTTTTCTCAAAATAGTGCTACAAGGAGGGACCCTCATGGTCAAAAAGCAATGGAAACCCGTATGGGCAGTTGTGCTAACGTTTGCACTAATTCTGTCAATGTTTCCGATGCCGACGTCCGCTTTAGATAAAGGGAAGTCGACACTCGTCGTCGTCCATTATCAAGAGGCGCCGGATAACGAAAAGGATTGGAACTTATGGCTTTGGGCGAATGGCCCAGATTACTTCCCGAACAAAGGATTCACATTTAATGGGGAAGATGCATTCGGAAAGGTGGCGGCTTACGAATTCCCGGTCGATTCACCTGAAAAAATTGGTCTCATCGTTCGAACGGACAACTGGGATAAAGATAAAGGGTCAGAGAACGACCGCTTCATCACGAGCGACATGATTCAAGATGGTGTCGCAGAAGTGTGGATCAAGTCAGGTGATCCGAAGATTTATACGTCAAACCCGGACGGGGAGACGGCTTCAACGGAAATCGATATGAAAGTTCATTATTTCCGTTACGACAATACATACACGGACTGGGGCCTTTGGACTTGGCCGGACGGTGGCGATGGTCAGAACATCGCGTTTGACGAGACGGATGCATTCGGTGGCGTGGCGAACGTCAAGCTCGCCAACCCAGAGTCGAAAAAACTTATGGGCTTGATCACGAAAAAAGGAGAATGGACGGAGAAAGACGGAGAAGACCGCTTCGTTCTTGGTTCAGCGAAAGAAATTTGGCTCGTTGAAGGAGATTCGACAATTTACTATTCAGAGCCTGAAATCGATCGCTCACCGAAACTCGTCTCATTCTCGGCGGACACGTTCCGCCAAGCAACGCTCACGACGAACCGCGTCATTACAGATGCGTTCATCGATGAAGTGACGGTAGATGGTGCAACTGTCGCTTCAATCACAAAGGCTGGTGACAAGTCAGTCACAATCGAATTCAAAGAAGATATCGATTTAGCAAAAGTCATCAAAGCCTCACATCCTGAGTTTGGTGAACAGACGCTTCAAGCAGGAAAAGTACTTCGTTCAAAAGAGTTTGATGCGAAGTATGCCTATAATGGAAAACTCGGCATCACGTACCAAAAATCAAAAACTCAATTTGTTCTTTGGGCACCGACCGCTCAGCAAGTCGAGCTCGAGCTATGGAACATGCCGAAAGACCGACCAGCGAACGACAAAGACTTGAAAAAAGTCATCCAGATGAAACGTGGGGAACGTGGCACGTGGGTGGCTGAAGTACGCGGCGACCTCGACGGTGTCGGGTATACGTATCAAGTGACACATGCGACAGGGAAAGTCCGTGCGGTCGATCCGTATGCGACAGCTGTCGGTGTGAACGGTGACCAAGGTGTCATCGTCGACTTGAAAGAAACAGATCCGAAACGTTGGAACTCGATGAAGCCGAAGTTGAAAAATGCAACGGACGCCATCATCTATGAGACACACGTCCGTGACTTCTCGATTTTTGATGTCACATCGAACACATATGATTCAGGAATCCGCCATAAAGGCAAATACCTCGGTGTCGTTCAACCAGGAACTCGCTTGATCGAGAACGGGAAGAAGACAGCGACGAAGACGGGACTCGACCACGTCAAAGACCTTGGCGTGACACACGTCCAGTTCATCCCGGTCTATGACTATAACACGGCTTCTGTCGACGAAACGAACCCGACGGCGACATATAACTGGGGCTACGACCCGAAAAACTACAATGCACCAGAAGGATCGTATTCGACAAACCCGTACGATGCCAAAGTGCGGATCAGTCAGATGAAAGAAATGATTCAAGGGCTACATGACAACAACTTACGTGCCGTCATGGACGTTGTCTATAACCACATGTTCGACGCGCAAGCATCTAACCTTCACAAAATCGTACCGGGTTACTACTACCGTTATACGGCAGGTGGCGACTTCGCAAACGGAACAGGTGTCGGGAACGATACAGCGTCTGAGCGTGCGATGATGCAAAAACTCATCGTCGATTCAGTCGTCTACTGGGCAAAAGAATACCATTGGGACGGCTTCCGCTTCGACTTGATGGGAATCCACGATGTCGATACAATGAACAAAGTTCGTGCAGAATTGAATAAAGTCGACAAATCAATTCTCGTCTTCGGTGAAGGCTGGGATCTCGGCACGCCACTTGACGCCGAACTCAAAGCGAATCAAAAGAACGCCTACGACATGCCTGGTGTTGCTCACTTTAATGACAACATCCGTGATGGATTGAAAGGTAGCGTCTTCTATGATGAAGACAATGGCTTCATCAACGGAAAAGAAGGCATGGAGAACCGCGTGAAGACAGGAATCGTCGGTGAAATCACGTATAACGACATGATCAAAGGCTTCACGAAAGAACCGACGCAAGCGATCACATATGTCGAAGCACACGACAATCATACGCTTTGGGACAAGTTAGAACTGACGAATCCGGAAGCTTCTGAAGAAGTGCGTACCGACATGCATCGTCTCGCTTCAAGCATTTTGTTGACGAGCCAAGGTACGACATTCCTTCACGCTGGCCAGGAGTTCATGCGTACGAAAGACGGCGACCATAACTCGTACAAATCACCGGACTCAATCAACCAGCTCGACTGGAAACGGGCAGCCGACCGTAAGGCGGATGTCCAATACATGAAAGGCTTGATTGAGATGCGCAAAGCCAACCCTGGACTCCGCATGACGAAAGCGACTGATGTGAAGCGCTTCTTGAAATTCTACAAGTCTGAGGCGAACGTCATCACGTACTTGATTGATGAAGACGCACCAGGACAAAAGAACGACTTGTACATCACACATAACGCAAACCCGAACGCTGTATCCGTGAAACTTCCAAAAGGAACGTGGAACGTGATTGTCGACGGGGACCGCGCTGGAACGAAGACGATCAAACGTACGACTGGCAGAGTCACAGTCCCTGCATACCATACGTTTGTCCTCGAGCGTAACTAATTCATTGACCCCACTTGCAAACAAGTGGGGTTTTCTTATGGCACAATTATGGGTAATTGGTAATTAATGTTTTAAAACTAGTCTTTTTGTATGAACGCGAGAGTTTACGTTTGGAATTTCCATCTCTTTCGAAAGGAGAGATTGTATGGCGATTTTCAAGAAGTGGATTCACCGCGTCAATGGAGACGACACGGAAATCCTTTCTAAAGGAGCAATCCCTGCATTTCATGTGGACTCCCTGTTGATTGAGCAATATCCTGATGCCATCTACGTACTCGATACAAACGGTCGCTTGATCGATTCAAACGAAAAGATGGGACTTTTGTTTGACAATCTCGCCCTTTCCCCGACGGAGTCAGAAGAGTTTGCTCCCTATCACGAGCAGGCGTTAGTCGGAGAAACGGTTCATTTTGAACTAGTCAAAACATATGAAGGGCAAAAACGTAAACTTGCGGTCACGTGTACCCCTCTTTATAAAGATCAACTCATTCAAGGCGTATATGGGATTGTCAAAGACATGAGCGCGGAATGGGAGACGCAAAATCGTTATGCAATCATGAAAGTAGGACGTGAATTGCTTGAACAAGTGCCGGGCCTCATGATGATCGAGGCACATCTTGGTGAGGGTACGTTTTCTTTCTCTTCTCAAGTGTCATCATTCCTCAGCCTTTCGAGACGACGTTTGAAGGACATGACGTTGAACGAAATTCGTGAAATTGTCCATTCTGATGACTGGGAACAACTTACACAAGCAATTCGAACATTGCGAACAGCCGTGGAAGGGGCAGACTTCGCGATTGAGATTCGTCTTCTTCATCAGGTGACACGTGAAGAATTACCTGTAACGATACGAGGTGCCCTGTCTCGCGAACGGAATGTGTTCACGTACGTTCTTTTTTCGACGAAAGACCAACAACGCATCGAGCATGAATTGACTGATAAAGATGAGCTGTTGCGTCGTGTCTGTGAGGCTTCGGACATGGCGATTTGTGATTATAGTTACGACACGCGCCAAATCGAGTTTGCGACAGGACAGTATCAAACCATCTTCGGTTTTTCGGTGAAACAGTTCAATGCCCATCCGGATTATTGGAAAGTTGTCATCAATCAGGATGACTTGGAAAAGGTTAATCGCGCAAATGAGAAAACGCGTCATGAGACCCCAGTCCAGCTTGAATATCGGATTTTTGTCGGGAAGAAGCAGAAATGGATTCAGGAGTTCCGTCAGCATTTGTACGATGAGGCAGGACGCGTGCGAGGGTTTCAGGCGTTGATTCGTGATAAGACCGAAGTAAGGGAACAGGAAGCGGAAGTCCTTCGACTGATTGAATTCGACCCGATGACGAATCTTCCGAACCGCGAGACGATGTTTCAGTCCATCACTCGATTGATTCAGACGGACCTCGCATTCGTCTTATTCACGGTCACGTTCAATCGGATTGGGGACATCAATCGAGCTTTCGGCTACGAATATGGCGATGAATGGCGGATTCAAACGAGTCATCGCTTGCTCCAGAGTGTACCGGACGAAGCAGTCGTCGGTCATTTGGACGGGGACACGTATCTCGTCATCATGCCGGGTCATCACGAGGATGAACAGCTGTTTCAAATCGGGAAGAGACTCACGACCTTATCCAAATACTGTTTTCAACTCGAACCGTATTCCGTATACCCGAATATGCAAGTTGGGGTCAGTCGCTATCCGAACGACGCGGATGATGAGACGACACTCATTCGCCGTAGTTATATGGCGATGGGGCGAGCCGGGAAGTCGGGTGCGGCTCCCATTTCGTTGTATGCCTCCCACATGAATCTCGACGAGTTGAAGCGGTTCGAATTGTTGCGTGACTTACCGAACGCCATTGACCGGAATGAATTCTATCTTTTATATCAACCGAAAGTGAATGCGTGGACGGGAGAAATCACGGGGGCGGAGGCGTTGATGCGGTGGGATCACCCGACATGGGGTGTGGTGTCTCCGCTCGACTTCATCCCACTCGCTGAAGAGAGCAATCTGTTCATTCGATTGACGGACTATTTGATTGATGAGGTGTTTCGCTATTTGGCGACGTTACCGAAAAAGGTCCCCATCTCGTTGAATGTCTCTCCGAAGTACTTGTATCACGAGCAGTTGCTGCATACGTTCGAAGCAGCAAGTCGGCGACATGATGTCCCGTTACATTGGATTGAAATCGAAGTGGCCGAGACGTCGCAACTGGATGAAACACACCATATCATGAACGTTTTTTCTTCACTGAAAGCACTCGGGATTCAGCTCGCTCTCGACGACTTCGGAAAAGGGTACTCATCACTTGCCTATTTGCAACAATTCCAAGTGAACACGATCAAAATTGACCGGATTTTCGGTCACGGTGTATCCGAGAACAAGCAAGCCCGCGCCATCATCCATAGTCTTGTCGTCTTGGCCAAGGAATTCGATCTTGAAGTTGTCGTGGAAGGTATCGAACAGATGGATGATTTATTGCTACTGCGTCAACTCGGATGCAAAACGATTCAAGGGTATCTGTTCAGTCCACCTGTCCGTGGAGAGGTGTTCGAGAAGATGATGCATACCGGGAAACTGCTCGCCGACCCGCTCGATGACCACGAGATGGCGACAAATCGCTACATTCAAGCAGGAATCACCATCACGACGATTCGCGAGCAACCCGTATCGGTCGGAATCTCTTCGATTGTGTTGACATCGCGTTCAGACCAGCATCTTCATTTTTACGCTGCGCTCCGTCTTCCGTTAGATGGCGAGGTCGAATTCATCATTCGTTTCGCGTCCGGAGCGGATTTGCCCGTTCGCTTGCGTCAGATGACGGAAGTGACGAATGGAGTTTACCAATACGCCGCTGCATACGAATCGAGTCCGACGGTCGAAGCACAACTGACTTCTCTAGAGACGGAAGTGACAGGGGATGAAGCGCTCTCCGACTACATGCAACTCGTGCATCAAGCAGATGACTCGTGACGACGTAACCTGTCACGTGCGAGAACGGATAGTTGAAACGAAGGTCTCCTTTTCTCTAAGATGGAGAAGAGAGAATAAATGAGGAGACTTAAGACATGAATTTGTATGAACAAGCGAGCGAGTGGATGCGACAGTGGCAAGACGACCCTTCCGAACGTTTGCGAGAAATCGAACAAGAAATTGAACGCACGGGTACGTATTCGTTGACGACGGAGGAGTTGTGTGAAGGCGCAAAAGTGGCATGGCGGAACTCGAACCGTTGCATCGGACGATTGTTTTGGCAGACGCTTCATGTGATCGATGCCCGGGATGCGAAAACGTTTGATGACGTTTACGCTCGGCTTGTTGATCACCTTCATTTCGCCACAAACGGTGGAAAAATCCGCTCGACGATGACGGTCCTTCCGAACAAGTTCAAACTGTTGAACACGCAATTGATTCGGTATGCCGGATATGAGACACCGGACGGAATCATCGGGGACCCGATGTCCGTGGCGATGACGAAACGGGCAGAACAACTCGGATGGGTCGGGGCCGGCACGCCGTTTGATAAGTTACCGCTCATGATTACGGACGGTCAGGATGTTCGTCTATATGACTTGCCGAGTGATGCCGTGCTCGAAGTCGACATCGTTCACGAGGAGTTTGACTTGTTTGATGGTCGCCTGATTAAATGGCATGCCATTCCGGCCATCGCTGACATGGAACTTGAAATCGGCGGTCTCCGTTTTACGTCAGTGCCGTTCAACGGGTGGTATATGGAGACAGAAATCGGTGCGCGTAACTTGGCAGACACCGATCGCTATGACTTGTTGCCGCTCGTCGGCCGCTCACTCGGGCTTGATACGTCGAAAGAGCGCTCGCTCTGGCGGGACCGCGCGCTCGTTGAATTGAATATCGCCGTCCTCCAGTCGTTCGAGCGGGCGGGTGTCACGATCGTTGATCATCATACCGCCGCCAAACAGTTCAAACGATTCGAAAAGAATGAACGGGAAGCGGGGCGTGACGTCACAGGGCAGTGGAGCTGGCTCATCCCGCCTCTATCGCCTGCGACGACGCACGTCTTTCATGAACAGTATGACAACATCATCAAAACACCGAACTTGTTCGCACGAAGCGGATGTCCGTTCTCTGGGTTTCGTCAGCCGGTAAAAGAGGAAATAAAAGGCTAGAACCGAGAGAAAGGATGATTGCTGTGGCAGTCCCACTTTGGAAACGAGCCGTCGCCGGTCAAATCGACCAAGTCGTCTTTCAGACGCCGGCCAAATTGATTGAAAAGGCCATCCGTAAAAAGGTATGGCCAGACAAGGAAGTGAAGCGGTATTACTTACCGACCGTTGTGACGATGGCCGGAGAGGTTTACTGTATGCTGTACCAAAATGGTCAGACACTCGGAGACCGAGTCGTCGGGATCAAAGTCGTGAGTGCGGACGGACGCCCGCTCTCCCTCGAGCAGGTCATCAAACGAACGCTTTATAAAGATGTCGTCTATCCGGCGACGCTTGGGATCCCACTCATTCGAGCGCTTCAACAGATGAAGTCGAATAAAGACCTCGAGTTGCCGCATGACGAGTTCGCCCATACGAAATTGATTTCCACAAAGTGAAAAGAAGCAGGGCGACCGCGTGTCGCTCTGTTTTTGCGTCCCGTTCGGTCGGGTAGGAATCGTGACAGAAAATAAGGTATAATGGGATTGGAGTGAACTGCTCGCCACTTATTTGCTTCGCAAATTGAAGGGGGAGCTTCTTGGGAAGACCGTGCTCTTACTAGCCACGGTTGTTTACCAAGCTCGTCGGGCAGTCCCTGCCCTGAATGATGTTCAGTCGGCCAACATCAATAGGTTGATGCTCGCGTTGATGTCACGGTCATGATGCGCGCCACAGACACATGTCCATTCACGGAC
>NZ_JACSKN010000001.1:0-1056676 GCF_018617655.1 Exiguobacterium sp. s183 | reverse complement strand
GTCCGTGAATGGACATGTGTCTGTGGCGCGCATCATGACCGTGACATCAACGCGAGCATCAACCTATTGATGTTGGCCGACTGAACATCCTTCAGGGTGGGAACCACCCGACGAGCTTGGTAAACAACCGTGGCTAGTAAAAGTACGGTCTTCCCAAGAAGCTCCCCCTTCAATTTGTGAGGCAAATAAGTGGCGAGTAGTTCACATTAATTTCATCGCTTTCAATCCATATTCGATGCCATCTTCAAGAATCGATTTCGTCACAAAGTCCGCAACGTCTTTCGCTTCAGAACGAGCATTTCCCATGGCAATCCCTGTCCCTACATATTGGAGCATGGCCAAGTCGTTCAAAGCGTCTCCAAACGCGTACGTATTCTCAAGTCGATAACCGTTCGCTTCGATAAAGTGACGAATGCCGTCGGCTTTACTAGCACCTTTATTGATGACGTCCATCGCATGTGGATGCCAGCGGATGAAGTCGAACTCATGATAGGCATCGAGATAGTGATGCTCATCTTCAGGTGTACAGTAAAGGAGCGTCTGATAGACGTCTTCTTCTGCGTGGAAGTTTGGTTCGTAGCGAGGAATCGGCATGTCGAGTTCTCCGAGTGATTGCTTGACGATGGCGTCATCCGGTTTTGAAGCGCCGCCGCGATCTTGTCCCAGGTAGACGAGAGTATGGTCGTTCGAAGCGGCATGAGTCGTCAAACGACCGAGCGCATCTTTAGATAGGGTGTTGCGATACACGATTTCACCTTTATGCACGACGATTTGACCGTTGTAACAAACGAGGCTATCGATTCCGACACGTTCCGGGATATCTGATAACATCGCTGGTCCTCGTCCCGTCGCGATAAATGTCTCGACGCCGTTTTCACGAAGCGCTTGAATCGCTGAAATCGTTGAAGGTGGAATATAGCTACCTTCATGCAAGAGTGTGCCGTCAATGTCGAAAAAAACAACTTTTTGATCTTCCATTTGATTCACCATTCTTTCTCTTTGTCTAAAAAATATGTTTTTCGATCCCACTAAAAGGATAACACGAAATAGGGAAACTACCACGAATATCACATCGTTAGTGAAATATTGCCATGATATGAGCTATAATGAAAAAAGAATCTTACGGACATATTCGAGAATCACTTATGTTTCACATAGATGTATTAATAATTGAAGTAAGGAGAGATTAAATGAAGTTTGTTAAGAACCACCAAACAGCCGTGTTCGCATTAGGCGGACTAGGAGAAATCGGGAAGAACACATACGTTGTTCAATTCCAAGATGAAATCATCGTCATCGATGCGGGAATCATGTTCCCAGAGGATGACTTGCTTGGGATTGACTATGTGATTCCGGATTACTCGTATTTGATTAAAAACAAGGACAAGGTAAAAGGGGTATTCATCACGCACGGTCACGAAGACCATATCGGGGGAATTCCATTCTTACTCAAGCAAGTCCAATTACCGATTTATGCGACGAAACTTGCGCTCGGTTTGATTAAAGTAAAACTCGAGGAGCATGGATTGTTGCGTGAAGCGGAACTCCACGAAATCGATGAGGATTCACTCATCAAGTTCCGTAAAACGAGCATTTCGTTCTTCCGGACGACGCACTCGATTCCGAACTCGCTCGGTGTTGTCGTCAAAACACCACAGGGGAACATCGTCCATACAGGTGACTTCAAGTTCGACTTCACTCCAGTCGGTGAACCTGCCGACCTCGCGAAGATGGCGGAAATCGGAAAAGAAGGCGTGCTCTGCCTCTTGTCTGATTCGACAAATGCGGAAGTCGAAGGCTTCACGATGAGTGAGAGCGTCGTCGGGGGGACGATTAGCGAGACGTTCCGTAAAGCGGACGGTCGAATCATCTTCGCCACATTCGCATCGAACATTTATCGTTTACAACAAGTCGTCGATGCTTGTGCTGAGACTGGGCGTCATCTCATGATTTTCGGTCGTTCCATGGAGAAAGTCATGACGATCGGGCAAGAGCTCGGATTCATCAACGTTCCGAAAGGGATGATCATTGAAGCGAATCAAATGCGTCACTATGACCCGAACGAGATTGCCATTCTTTGTACCGGTTCACAAGGTGAACCGATGGCCGCGCTTAGTCGTATCGCGAACGGAACACACCGTCAAGTGTCGATTATCCCAGGAGACACGGTCATCTTCTCATCTTCTCCGATTCCGGGGAACGCCATCTCGGTCGGGAAGACGATTGACCAGTTGTATAAAGCAGGGGCTGACGTCGTGTACGGGAAATTGACGAACATTCATACGTCTGGACACGGTTCACAACAAGAACAGTTGTTAATGATTCGTCTTCTCAATCCAAAATTCTTTATGCCGATTCACGGAGAGTATCGCATGCTGAAGAAACATGCGGAGCTTGCTGAATCAGTCGGGATTCCGAAAGAAAATAGCTTCGTCATGGATAACGGAGAAGTGCTCGCTGTCGATTCTGAGTCGGCTGCGGTCACTGGTAAAATTTCTGCGAACGCCGTTTACATTGATGGGAATGGAATCGGCGATATCGGGAATATTGTATTAAGGGATCGTCGTATCCTTTCTGAAGATGGACTTGTCGTCGTTGTCATCAGTATCGATGGCAAAACACGTAAACTCGTTTCAGGACCGGATATCATCTCGCGTGGATTCGTCTATATGCGTGAATCAGGTAGCTTGATTCGTGACGGCGAACGTCTGTTGAAGAAAACGGTCGAGCAAGGGTTGTCAAATAAACAGATGAAGTGGTCGGAGATGAAGCAACTCGTATCTGATACGCTCACACCGTATTTGGCACAAAAGACGCGGAGACACCCGATGGTCCTGCCGATTATTATGGAAGTATGATCGAACGGGCTGTAGGTGACTACAGCCCGTTTTTTGAACCGCGAAGGAGGAGGGGAACTCATGGCTAAGGAAAAAGGGAAAAAAGGATGGCTCAAGTGGGGATTGGTCATCATCGCGGTCATTTTTCTCATCACACTTGTGTATCATCAAGTGAAACCGTTACCGGATGGGGTGTCACGACAATCTGAACCATATCTCATTTCAGACGATCAAATCGATTTTCTTCATGATTTGACATATCAAGGAGAGGATACGGAGATTGTCGAGCAAGAAATTTTTAAGGAAGTCGAGCGAGCGATTCGAGAAGCTGAGGAATATATCGTCATGGACTTTTTCTTATTCAATCCATATTCCAATGAAGACCGACAATATCCGGATATCACATCGCGATTGTCATCAGCTCTTCTAGAGCAGATGGAGCGATACCCGGATTTGAAGGTCGTCTTTATTACAGACGATATCAATACGACGTATAACGGACACGTTTCCGACCACTTCGATGTGCTTGAAGAGGCGGGAGTCGAAGTCGTATACACGAATCTCGACGCACTTCGTGACCCGAACATTTTGTACTCCACGTTTTATCGGATGGCGATTCAATGGTTTGGGAATAGTCAGGACGGCTGGTTGCCGAATCCGATGGCCTCGTCGGCACCGGATATTACCGTCCGGGCGTATTTACGATTACTGAACATTAAAGCGAACCATCGAAAAGTGATGGTGACAGAAAATGAAGGGTTTGTGCTATCGGCGAACCCGCATGATGCAAGTGGATATCACTCTAACGTCGGTGTCCATTTAAAAGGCCCTATTTTAAAAGAAATTGTGGAAGGGGAGCAAGCGGTCGCGACGTTCTCCAAAGGCGATGCGCGACGTTTCCCGGATGATGAGGCGTTGTCAACGATTGAGAGCGAACCGACCGAGGCGCCGATGGAGATTCGTTACGTCACGGAAGGGAAGATTCAGGAGTCGGTGCTCGATGCGATGAACGGGGCGACGGAAGGGGATACGATATGGATTGGTATGTTCTACTTGGCTGACCGAAATATCATTCAAGCGATTGAAGATGCCGCCGGTCGAGGCGTGACCGTGAACATGATTCTCGACCCGAATACGAACGCATTTGGTCGTTCAAAATCGGGATTGCCGAACTTACCTGTGACGGTAGAACTGAATACCGTCAATCCTGAACAAATCGAAATTCGTTGGTATGATGTCGGCAAAGAACAATATCATCCAAAAATCCTCTATGTGGACGGGGAAGAGAAGACAGTCGTCCTAGGCTCAGGGAATTATACGACACGAAATATGAACGATTACAACCTTGAGGCAGACGTCGAGGTAAAAGGAGAAGACGATACAGCTTTCTTTGATGAAGTAGACGATTATTTCAATCGCTTATGGAATAACGAGAACGGAACGTACACTGTAGCATATGACGAGATTCAAACCGATCTCCCACTCGGAAAGTACGTGATGTATTGGCTTCAAAAAGTGACATGGACGATGACATACTAAAAAACAGCTATCCTCAGATTGGGGATAGCTGTTTTGACGTTAGTTCGTCTCGATTGGATTAAACTCATTTGTATATTCGTATAAGAATTTTCCAGTATCTTTCAAGACGTCACTTTTACGGTGAAGTGAGAAATGGTCGTACGGTACGGTCTCTGTTTGAATATTATTCGTATACTCTTCGAGTAACAGAGAACTTTCCGGCTCGATCAAATTGAACTCGCCGCCTCGTCCAGAGAAGGAGAGGACTTGGACAGATCGTGGCCACGTCTCAAGTTTTGACTGGAAGGCCTGTAACCCATCCGAATTCGGTGATAAGTCACGGATGGCAGGGCTACCTGTGTTGATTCCAAAGTTACTAGCCGATAGGCCGAAGTTTGCAAGTCGGGTGCCCCCGAATGGACTATCGAACGTGACGAACTTATCGATGATGTATGTGTCCTGATTCAAAATGTAGTTGGCAGCCGCAACGCCACCCATACTATGACCGAGGATATACATGCGTTCGAATGAGCGATTTCTCGTTTTCTTATACGTTTCAATGGCAGCATTTAACCATTTCGTTTGATTGTTCAAAGAAGCTTCTGCATCCTCGAACTCGATTCGAACGATTGGACGATTCGAACTATAGTCATAAATTTCGCAGTCGGTTTTTCCTTTGACGGTAACTGTACAAAGGGCGCCGTCGGTCGCCTGACCGCTCTGTTCCATCGCTTGCGAGAAGCGGAGGAACGTTCGGTCAGTCCCGAGTAGACCATGCACCGCGAAAGTAGGGATAAACTCGTTCGTCTGCGACGCTTGGCGAATCGCCTCGGTTTGTCGCTCATTCGCCAATTCTTGTCGGAATGTCCCGACAATCAATACGAGTGAAAGGGAGACAATCAATAACCCTAACAGGCGTGAACGAATCGATGTTTCCCTAGGGTTGCCGATGTTTTTTCGATATTTACGCCAAATGAAATACCCTAAAATAATCGCTGCGACAAATACGATGATGGTGATCACCCATGCTTTAACGTTTGGCACATGGGCGACGAGTGTTAAATTATTTTGGCGTCCTCCGTACACTTGCCACTCGACATGCTTCATGGAGCGAAGGTCAAGGCCAGTCCCGTCTTCCACGAACACGCCGGTCGGAACGGTTAAATTAAAGCGGATATCGGCTTGCCGGATATATCGTTCAGCTAATTTCTTAGGTGAACCCGACAGTTCGACACCAGGTAAGTCAACCTGATCTAGTCGAAGATCGAGGTTCGTCTGCATCGTGTAAGAGTCGAACCAGATGCCTTCTCGTTGCTCGATATCGAATTGAATGTCAGGTGGGACGAGAATTCCGGCTGGACCGGTTTTCCATTCTTCTTTAATCTGTTGTAACTCATCCACATTGCTGAACGTCTTCTTCAAGACCATCCCTTCATAATCATCGGCGCTCGAATAATCTTCAGTCTCGTACCCATTATCCTCCGCCTGCTCCTTCCACGTATCCCAGTCGAGTCTGAGATTGAGCAACTTCATCACTGGGTGTTCGCGGAAAGCATAAGTGGTTTCGAGTGAAACGGATTGATCGTAATGCACGGTCGCATCGTAATTAATGCGCACACATCCGCCGATTAAAAGAAATAAAAATGGGAATAGTAACAACAGTGCCCTTTTTCTCGAGCTAAACATGTTAGATCGGTTCGCCGTATGTGTCTAGCGGATTCGACGTATTGATTCGGTCATAGAATAAAATACCGTCCAAATGGTCGAGCTCGTGCTGACACACGATCGCGCGCATTCCCCGAAGACGAAGCTTGATTGGTTGTCCGTCTCGGTCAAACCCTTCTAATGTGATTCGACGAAAACGAGGTACATTTCCTTTGACCACGCGGTCGACCGACAAACATCCTTCCCCACCATTTAAAAATGTCTGTTCGACGGAGTGGCTCGTGATTTTAGGATTGAAGATTGAGAGTTTGAACGTTTCTTCCTCTTCTTGTAGTAAGACTGTGAAGAAACGACGGGTTACACCGAGTTGTGGCGCGGCGATTCCGACACCACCTCGTAACTCGTATTTTTCGCTCATCTCTGGGTCTTGACTATTGACGAGGAACGTCTCCATCTCGTCGAGTAGCGCCAAGTCCTCTTCGGTTGGCGGAATCGGTACTTCAATTGAACGTGCGCGAAGTCGTTCGTCTCCTTCGCGAATGACGTCTTTCATCGTTAACATGTGCAACTTCCTTTCTATAAAACGTATATGATTGATTATATCATATTTAAAGAGAGAAGAATGTGGATGGTACAGAAGGTGAAACGAAAATGATACAGAGACAAAATGAAGGTCATATCCCTTGAATGTAAGCGTTTTATTTCGATAAGCATATTTTTTGCGTTATTATAACAACCCGTTTTATACTAACTAGGAAACGGCAGGAGAGCATAACTTTCCTGAATTACGTTAATACAGATTGCTTTTTTGGACAGATACACGTAAGATTTGAGATAGTGTTTGATCACAAAAAAGACAATTGTCTCATAGTTGAAAGGATGAGGTGAAACGAATGAACAACGTTCAGGTACTTCAAAACGTGGAAGAAAACTTCCAAACGTTCCGTATTCTCGACGAGAAGGGTGAGGTCGTCAACCAAGACGCAATGCCTGACCTAACGGACGAGCAACTTCAGGAACTCATGCGCCGCATGGTCTATACTCGAATCTGGGACCAACGCGCCATCTCACTTAACCGTCAAGGACGCCTAGGATTCTACGCGCCAGTGGCAGGTCAAGAAGCGACGATGATCGGGACGCAATACGCGCTCGACAAAGAGGACTGGATCCTTCCAGGATACCGTGATATTCCACAACTCGTATTCCACGGACTTCCGCTTTATCAAGCGTTCTTGTTCTCACGTGGACACGTGGCAGGAAACCGCATCCCTGAAGGTGTCAACGTATTGATGCCGCAAATCATCATCGGTGCACAAATCATTCAAACTGCGGGTGTGGCTATGGGCCTCAAACGCAACGGCAACAAAAATGTCGCTATTACTTACACAGGGGACGGTGGCTCATCACAAGGTGACTTCTATGAAGGATTGAACTTTGCAGGTGCATTCAAATCACCAGCAATCTTCGTCGTTCAAAACAACCGCTTCGCTATTTCGACACCAGTTGAGAAGCAAACAGCAGCTAAAACGATCGCGCAAAAAGCTGTTGCAGCTGGAATCAACGGAATCCAAGTAGACGGAATGGACGTTCTTGCAGTACTTGCAGCGACACAACAAGCTCGCGTAGACGCACTCGAAGGAACACCAACACTCATCGAGTCACTCACTTACCGTTACGGACCACACACGCTCGCTGGGGATGACCCAACACGTTACCGTACAAAAGAACTCGACACAGAGTATCAAGAAAAAGATCCACTCGTACGTTTCCGTCTCTTCCTCGAGAACAAGAAGCTCTGGAACGAAGACATGGAGAACGAAGTGATCGAGCAAGCGAAAGCTGATGTGAAAGAAGCAATCAGCCAAGCTGACAAAGAACCAAAACAAAAAGTTTCGGACTTCATCAACAACATGTTCGAAGAACTTCCTTCAAACTTGAAAGAACAGCTTGAAGAATATACTGCAAAGGAGTCGAAGTAAGTTATGGCTCAAATGACAATGATCCAAGCGATTACTGATGCGATGCGCGTTGAAATGAAACGCGACGAGAAAGTACTTCTCTTCGGAGAAGACGTTGGTAAAAACGGTGGGGTATTCCGTGCGACGGAAGGTCTCCAAGACGAGCTCGGCGAAGACCGTGTCTTTGACACGCCACTCGCTGAATCAGGGATTGGTGGTCTTGCAATCGGTCTAGGTCTTACTGGATTCCGTCCAATCATGGAAGTCCAGTTCTTCGGATTCGTATTCGAAGTATTTGACTCAATTGCAGCTCAAATGGCACGTATGCGTTACCGTTCAGGCGGCGCTTACAGCCAACCAATCACAATCCGTTCACCATTCGGTGGTGGAGTTAAGACACCTGAGCTTCACGCGGATAGCCTTGAAGGTTTGATGGCTCAGACACCTGGTCTTAAAGTCGTTATTCCATCAACTCCTTACGATGCAAAAGGTTTGTTGATCGCGTCAATCCGTGACAACGACCCAGTTGTGTTCCTCGAGCACATGAAATTGTATCGTTCGTTCCGTGGCGAAGTACCTGAAGGTGATTACACAATCGAACTCGGTAAAGCAGATGTGAAACGTGAAGGTACAGACGTTTCAATCATCACTTACGGTGCGATGGTGCACACTTCACTTAAAGCAGCGGAAGAGCTCGAAAAAGAAAACATCAACGTTGAAGTCATCGACCTCATGACAGTGAGCCCGCTTGATATCGACACAATCGTAGAATCTGTTAAGAAAACAGGTCGTGCGATCGTCGTTCAAGAGGCACAACGTCAAGCAGGTATCGCTGCGAACGTTGTAACTGAAATTCAAGAACGCGCAATTCTTCACCTCGAAGCACCAGTTCTTCGAGTAACTGCACCAGACACAGTCTTCGCATTTGCACAAGGTGAAGACATGTGGTTACCAGACCATAAAGATGTCGTTGCAAAAGTTAAGGAAGTTGTGAACTTCTAAGATCGTGTCGAATAAATGATAAGGGAGAATCTTCTCCCTTGTCGTGTTTACATGATGAATTGATGGGAGGAAAAACCAGTGGCAGTATTTGAATTTAAATTACCAGATATCGGTGAAGGTATTCACGAAGGTGAAATCGTCAAGTGGTTCGTAAAAGCAGGGGATACGGTCAAAGAGGACGATGTTCTTTTAGAAGTACAAAACGACAAAGCAGTCGTTGAAATCCCAGCTCCAGTCGACGGTACAGTCAAAGAAGTTAAAGTTTCTGAAGGTACAGTTGCCGTAGTCGGCGACGTCCTCATTACGTTTGACATCGAAGGCGACGCACCAGCAGGTGAAGAAGAAACACCTGAACAACCGAAAGCAGAAGAGAAGACAGAAGACGTAAAAGAAGATGTGAAAGAAGACGCGCCACGCGACGTTCAACTTCACAAATCTGAGCGTGTCATCGCAATGCCATCTGTCCGTAAATATGCACGTGAAAAAGGTGTCGACATCCGTGAAGTAAACGGTTCTGGCGACAACGGTCGTGTCTTGAAAGAAGACATCGATGCATTCGCGAACGGTGAAGCACCGTCTGCAGAAGCTACAACAGAGAAAACAGAATCTGTAGCACCAGCAGCAGCTGCGAAAACGGAAATCAAGCCTTACGAGTCAGCGACTCCAGAACTTGAAACACGTGAGAAAATCCGTGGAATCCGTAAAGCCATCTCGAAAGCAATGGTTAACTCGAAACACACTGCACCACACGTTACGCTCATGGACGAAGTCGACGTTACAAAACTCGTCGCACTCCGCAAAGACTTCAAACAAGTCGCGGCTGACCAAGGCGTGAAACTCACGTACTTGCCATTCGTCGTGAAAGCATTGACTGCTGCAGCGAAAGCATTCCCAACAATCAACGCTTCAATCGATGATGTGAACGAAGAAATCGTTTACAAAAACTATTACAACATCGGTATCGCAGCTGACACGGACAACGGACTCGTTGTACCAGTCGTAAAAGATGCAGACCGTAAATCAATCTATGCACTTGCTACAAACATTAACGAACTTGCAGGTAAAGCTCGTGAAGGTAAGCTCGCTGGGGAAGACATGAAAGGTGGATCGATCACAATCACAAACATCGGTTCTGCTGGTGGACAATGGTTCACACCTGTCATCAACCACCCAGAAGTTGCAATTCTTGGTATCGGCCGTATCGCTGAGAAAGCTGTCGTGAAGAACGGTGAAATCGTTGCTGCGCCAGTACTTGCACTTTCATTCAGCTTTGACCACCGCCTCATCGACGGTGCGACTGCACAAAACGCTCTTAACATGGTGAAACGCTTGCTCGAAGACCCAGCACTTCTAATGATGGAGGGATAAGAACATGGTAGTAGGAGAATTCGCACAAGAAACTGATTTGCTTGTCATCGGTGCCGGTCCTGGTGGATACGTTGCCGCAATCCGTGGCGCACAGCTCGGAATGAAAGTAACAATCGTTGAGAAAGGCAACTTCGGTGGTGTCTGCTTAAACGTCGGATGTATCCCATCGAAAGCGTTGATCACAGCTGGACACAACTTCCAACACGCTAAAGGACATGATTCAATGGGAATCTCGTCTGACAACGTGTCAGTGGACTTCACAAAAGTTCAAGACTGGAAACAGTCAGTTGTTAACAAATTGACTGGCGGTGTCAAAGGTCTCCTTAAAGGAAATAAGATTGAAATCGTTCAAGGTGAAGCGTTCTTCGCTTCTGAAGACACAGTTCGTGTCATCACAGAAGACAGCTCAACTCCTTACAAATTCAAAAAAGCGATCGTTGCGACTGGTTCTACACCAATCGAGATTCCATCGTTCAAATGGTCAAAACGCGTCCTTTCTTCAACTGGCGCATTGGCACTTCCTGAAGTACCAAAGAAACTCGTCGTCATCGGCGGTGGATACATCGGTATGGAGCTCGGTACTGCATACGCTAACTTCGATACAGAAGTAGTTGTTGTAGAAGGCGCTAGCGACATCTTGTCTGGTTTCGAACCACAAATGACGCAAATCGTTAAGAAGAAGCTCAAACAAAAAGGGAACGTCACAATCCACACGAACGCACTTGCTAAAGGTGTCGAAGAAACGGAAGACGGCGTAACTGTTAAGTTTGAAGTAAACGGTGAAGAGCAATCTGTTGAAGCGGACTATGTCCTCGTCACAGTTGGTCGTCGTCCAAACACAGGCGACATCGGTCTTGAGAACGCGGACGTTAAAATCAGCGACCGTGGAATCATCGAAATCGATGACCAGTGTAAGACTTCGAACGAAAACATCTATGCAATCGGTGATATCGTTCCTGGACCACCACTTGCACACAAAGCATCTTACGAAGCGAAAATCGCAGCGGAAGCAGCAGCAGGTAAGCCAGCTTACCTCGACTACTCTGCAATCCCTGCAGTCGTCTTCACAGATCCTGAACTCGCAACGGTTGGTTACACTGAACCACTCGCAAAAGAAGAAGGACTCGAAATCACAGTTTCGAAATTCCCATTCGCAGCGAACGGTCGTGCACTTGCACTTGACGAGCCAGACGGCTTCATGAAGCTTATCACTCGCAAAGAGGACGGTCTCTTGATCGGTGCTCAAATCGCGGGTACTGGCGCATCAGATATGATTGCTGAGCTTGGTCTCGCAATCGAAGCTGGTATGACTGCTGAAGATATCGCACTTACAATCCACGCTCACCCATCACTCGGTGAGATGGCAATGGAAGCTGCTGAAATCGCAATGGGTATGCCAATCCACGTCGTTAAATAAGCACGCTAGAAAAAACTCTCTCACGTTTCGTGAGAGAGTTTTTTGATATAGGTGACGACGCGTTCGACTTCTTTGAATCCGATTTTCTCATGGAACTGTTGGCTGCTCTCGTTTTCAAGTTCAGTATCTGATGCCAGTTCGATACAACCATGACGTGCAGCGAACATGGACGCAGCATCAATCAGACGGGCAGCGACACCTCTCTGACGCTCGGATTCAACGACATAGATTCCCTCCACGTAGGCTGTCGGAGACATGCTTGAACCTGGCACGTAATCATGCCGGAAGTTGAGCTGGCAAAATCCAATCGCTTTTGTGTCAGAGGATGCGATGAAATAATGCATTTTTTTTGAAGCAAGACCGAGTTTGACTTCCATCCGCAATTCCTCAATCGGGGCGTCGGGCCATAGCTCATGCATCAATTGCGCGAGTGCTTCTTGGTTTGACGATTTGGCATACTCAATTTTCATGATGACTCTCTCCTTAGGTTTCATACTTGTAGTATAAAGGAAAATACTTGTGAAGAGAGAAGGGAGGGAATCCTGATGGCATTCGATGAGGAGTTATTATATACCGTATCTGAGACGAGTCGCGTACGTTTCACCGGGATTGAGACAGAAGCTGCCCGCTATGATTTTGGTTTCGTCTATACACACCAATTTATGGGCAAGGTATTAGTCGTCTGTATGCAAACCGGTCAATCGGCCCTTCTCGATCTACATGCTTTAGAAGAGCCCCGTCAATTGTATCCGATGCTCGGCATTAACTTGAATGATACAGAGCACGTCGCTGAATTTTTACGACTCTGCCTAGTTGAAAAAACAGAAGCATCTGAAGAAATTGACACTTGAAAACATGTAAGCGTTTTCTTATAATAGGCAATAGGGGAAGCAATTCGATCATCTACAGCCACCTTTTCTGAGATGACATAAAAAATGAGCCGGTCACGATGACCGGCTCATTTTTTATTTAGCGAATCGCTTTTGTTTGTTGGATGACTTTAATCATTTGAAGAGACTCATCTTCAAGACCTTGAACCGGGAGACCGGCTTCGATGTTGGCCATGATGTATTCGAGTGTCGACGTTGTGATCAATTCACCTGGAATGATGATTGGAATTCCTGGTGGGTACACCATAATGAATTCCGCTGAAATGCGTCCGACGGCGTTCTCAAGAGGGATCGTCTCCGTCTCTTCATAAAATGCATCACGCGGGCTAAGAGCCAATGGCGGGATTTCAGGAAGCATGATTGAGAGTGAGTCATTCCCAGACTTCTGATAAACGGACACGACGTCACGCATCGATTCAATCAATGCTTGAATCGTCGACTCATCGTCTGCTGACGTAACAATGAAGAGCACGTTCAATAGATCTGACATCTCGACTTCGATGCGGTGTTTTTCACGAAGGTACTTCTCGACTTCAAATCCTGTCACACCGAGCTCACGAACCGATACGAGAACTTTTGTCTCATCGAGTGCATAAGTCGATTCCGAATGGAGCTCCGCATGTCCGTAAACCGACAAGTTCGGCATTTGACCGATTGCTGTTCGTGCTGCTCGAGCAAGGTCAAGCGCACGTTCGTTCATCATATGACCTTTCGTCGCAAGCTGTCGACGCGCCGCATCAAGAGAAGCAAGGAGCAAGTATGATGTTGAAGTCGTCGTGATCATCGAAAGCATCGCATGAATCCGCTCTGGTGAAACGAGACCGCGGCGTACGTTCAAAATGGAACTTCCTGTCATCGAGCCGCCAAGTTTATGCACGCTCGTTGCCGCCACGTCCGCTCCGGCTTGCATCGCCGAGAGTGGGAGTTCATCGTGAAACGGAAGATGGACGCCGTGTGCCTCATCGACAAGTACGGGCACATCTTGTGCATGAGCGACGTCAACGATTCGCTCCAAATCACCCGCGACACCGAAATAAGTCGGGTTGATGACAAGTACGGCTTTTGTATCCGGATGAAGCTCGAGTGCACGTTCTACAGCACTTGCTGTAATCCCGTGCGCGATGCCGTACGTCTCATCGAATTCTGGGTGGATGAAGACCGGGTGTGCACCCGTCAAGACGAGCGCGGACATGACCGATTTGTGCACGTTACGTGGAACGATGATTTTCTCATTCGGTCCGACGACGCCCATGATCATCGCCATGATGGCACTCGACGTTCCTTGAACGGAGAAAAAGGTCTCATCAGCACGGAACGCCTCTGCCGCCAAGCGTTCCGCTTCAGCGATTGCCGCTTTTGGATGATGAAGGTCATCGAGTGGGGCAATGTTAATCAAATCAATTTTTAGGGCGTTTTCGCCAATAAAGTCACGAAACTCCGGGTCCATCCCTTTCCCGCTCTTGTGACCAGGAATATGGAACGCAATCGGATTTGAGTCGACATGTTCAAGTAACGTGTCAAATAGTGGCGTTTCGAGCTGAGTAGCACCTTTTAATTTCAATCGTAAATCCCCCTTGGAATCAGTTTATTTATTAGATGAATGATATCGTTACGTTATATGTTGATTTTAAAAAAAGAAGCAACAAAAAAACTATAGAGATTTCTGACGTAACTTGCAATAGTTTTTTTTGTTGATACAATGAGTGTCGAGGTGAACAATATGCAAATCAATTATCCGATTAATCCGGATTGGACGACTGATGAATTGATCGAGGTCGTCGAGTTTTATAATGTCGTCGCACAAGCGAACGAAGGTGGAGTCGAGCGTGAGGTTTTCCTAGACGCGTATCGAGCCTTCAAGCAAATCGTAACATCTAAGTCAGAGGAGAAACAACTGAACGCGGTTCACGATGAACAGACTGGATATTCTACGTATCGTACCGTTCAAGCAGCGATGAAGTCATCGAGCAAAATGATTAAATTGTAAGTCCGAGCATGCCCGTGCAAATTCAGGCATGCTTTTTTGTTATTTCTTCTTTAAATCGGGTACAGTTATCTAACACTTATTCAGGTTTAAGGGCATTGAAATTGGGAATATATCCATTAAGATAAAAGATTCGAAATAGTCAGACAATTCTCTTTCTTTTTCGAATTTTATCTGATATACTCAATTCAACTCACTAAACCGTAACTTGTAGCCCAACAAAAGGAGTGTGGCATCTTATGAAACAAGTGATTGAGGCATTCAAAAGAAAAGACGCAGAAAAACGGATTCCGGTGCTGCGCTTGGAGATTGATTATGAATTGGCAACCCTTTTCGATGCGATGGCGTCACAGGATGATGCTACAGTTCAGGCTAGCAAGCATCGGTTGGAGAAGTATCGCCAAGAATTATTGCGTCTCGAAGCCTGACCATTACACACACATTCAACCAGTATTCCGAGCGGATACTGGTTTTTGTTTGGTACAATACAGTTGAGGTGATCACAGATGATAGAATGGTTTGCAGTCGATTTAATCAAACAGGCGGGAGAACTGATTCGTCGCGAGATTGATCAACATTATGAAGTGGAACGGAAGACCGGAAAAGGAGACTTGGTCACGGAGATTGACCGAGCAGTGGAACAGCTGATTGTCCGCCGGATCCAAAACCAATTCCCGGACCATCAAATCATGGGGGAAGAAGGGACGACGGATACGCCAGACACGTTATCAGGAACGGTATGGTTCGTCGATCCAATTGATGGGACGTTAAACTTTATTCATCAGAAGCGTATGTTCGCCATCTCGGTGGCCGTGATGGTCGATGGGGTCGTAGAGTACGGATTTGTCTATGACGTGATGGCGGATGAGATGTTCATGGCAAGAAGAGGGTATGGTGCGACATTAAACGGACGGACATTGACGAATCTACATGAACATCATGTACGAGATGCATTTTTAAGTATGAATGCGACGTGGGTCACCCCGAACCATCAAATTGCCCCGGAAATTCTTGCCCCAATTGTTCGGGACTCGATTGGGACACGGGCACACGGCGCTGCATCGCTTGAGCTTGCTTGGCTCGCTGCAGGACGAGTAGACGGATACATTACGATGCGCAACATGCCGTGGGATTATGCCGCAGGAAAATTGCTCGTAGAAGAAGTGGGTGGACGGGTCGTTTCCTTATATGGGGAACCGATTCGATACGATGGGAGAACATCTGTATTGGCAGGAAGCGAGACATTCGTCAATGACGTCATCAAACACTATGTCATCGCAAAAGGAGTGACCCCGGAAGCGAAGCCGGATCTTCAAATCGTGGAACATGAATCGTATGAAGAAATTCGTGACTTGCTCGTTTTAGCGAATCCGAATGAAGCGATGGTGCGAGAACAGTTTCAAACAGGACGAACGTTTAAAGCGTTACTCGGAGGAGAAATCGTCGGTGCCTATATGCTCGTATCGCAAGGGGCAGGACGGGTCGAGCTTGTCAATATCGCGGTGAAACCGGAGAGACAAAACCAAACGATTGGTCAGCGGATGTTACAAGACGCGGTAAAACGGGCGACGGCACTTGGCGGTCAAGAACTACTCGTTTGTACCGGGAATTCAAGCATCATGCAATTGCGCTTTTATCAACAAGCTGGATTCCGATTTGATTCTGTGGAACGTGATTACTTCATGAACCATGGGTACGATGCGATTGAGGAGGATGGTTTGGTCTTACGTGACCGCATCTGCTTGACGCGTCCAATTTGAATCATCAAATAAAAGGAAAGAGGGTTCGCTCGACTTTTGTCAGAGCAACCCTCTTTCTTTATGAAGATTGACGATCAGAAAGAATGCGACGACGTAATTGAATGCCAAAAAACGTCGCGACACCACTAAGTACGAGGCTTCCTAAAATGATGGCGGCGCTGCCTTCGGCCACCCCAATGCCGATACCGACAAACCCGGCGACGACGGCCATGGCAATCAATAGAAACATAAGCTGCATGGAGACTCCTCCTTATTTTCTCTTCTCTACCCCATTGTATGATAAAAAACGTCCAATGAAAACGTTCACAGTCGATTCCACTCGACAAAGGTACTGTGACGTGTGCTATACTCTTAAAGTTGAAGAAAAGCTGAAACTTTTTAAATAAGAGAGGAATAACTACATGAACGTAAGAACAAACCTTCGTAACGTAGCCATCATCGCTCACGTTGACCACGGTAAAACAACGTTAGTCGATGAATTATTGAAACAGTCTGGTACTTTCCGGACGAACGAGGCAGTCGCAGAACGCGCGATGGACTCAAACGATATCGAACGTGAGCGCGGAATCACAATTCTCGCGAAAAACACGGCAATCGATTACAAAGACACTCGCATTAACATCGTAGATACTCCAGGTCACGCAGACTTTGGTGGGGAAGTTGAACGAATCATGCGTATGGTTGATGGCGTTATCCTCGTCGTCGATGCGCGTGAAGGCTGTATGCCACAGACTCGCTTCGTATTGAAAAAAGCACTCGACCAAGGACTTCGTCCGATCGTCGTTGTTAACAAAATCGATAAGCCGATGGTTCGTCCACTCGATGTTGTCGATGAAGTCGTCGATCTCTTGATCGATCTTGGCGCAGATGAAGATCAACTTGAATTCCCTGTCGTCTATACATCGGCTGTCAGCGGTTCAAGTTCGTTCGATCCTGATCCAGCAAACCAAGAAGACACGATCACACACGTGCTCGATACAATTCTTGAAAACACACCAGCTCCAGTAGATAACTCAGATGAGCCACTTCAATTCCAAGTAACGATGCTCGACTACGATAACTACCTCGGTCGTATCGGTGTAGGTCGCGTCTTCCGTGGGAAAATCAAAGTCGGTGAGCAAGTATCACTCTGTAAGACAGATGGTACGGTGAAGCAACTCCGTGTCACAAAATTGTTCGGTTACTTCGGCCTCAAGCGCGTTGAAATCGAAGAAGCTAAAGCAGGTGACTTGATTGCTATCGCCGGGATGGAAGACATCAACGTTGGTGAGACAGTTACGCCAGTCGGTAAAGAAGAGCCACTTCCGCTCCTTCGCATCGATGAGCCAACACTTCAAATGCGCTTCATGACGAACAACTCGCCGTTCGCAGGACGTGAAGGAGACTTCGTCACTGCACGTAAGATCGAAGAGCGTTTGATGAAACAACTTGAGACAGACGTATCGCTTCGTGTAGAAAACACGGATTCTCCTGACCAGTGGGTCGTATCAGGACGCGGTGAGCTTCACCTCGGTATCTTGATCGAGAACATGCGTCGTGAAGGCTACGAGCTTCAAGTGTCGAAGCCACAAGTTATCATCCGTGAAGACGAAAACGGTACGAAAGTTGAGCCGTTTGAGCGCGTGATCATCGACGTACCAGAAGAGTACACAGGTTCAGTCATGGAGTCGATCGGTCTCCGTAAAGGTGAACTTGCTAACATGAACACGAACGATAACGGTCAGACACGTATGGAATTCATCGTTCCATCACGCGGTCTCATCGGTTACCGTAACGAATTCTTGTCGGCGACACGTGGATACGGAATCTTGAACCACACGTTCGAAGAGTACCGTCCGTATATCGCAGCTGATATCGGTGGTCGTCGCAGTGGTGTTATGGTTTGTATCGAAAACGGGAAGTCAACGGCTTACTCAATCGGTGCACTCGAAGACCGTGGAACGATCTTCATCGAGCCAGGTACGGATGTATACGAAGGAATGATCATCGGTGAATGTAACCGTGACGTCGACCTTGCGATTAACGCCGTTAAAGGGAAGCAGTTGACAAACATGCGTGCTTCAGCAAAAGATTCGACACAAGTCTTGAAACGTCCGCGCGTCTTCTCACTTGAAGAGTCGCTCACGTTCTTGAACGATGACGAGTACTGTGAAATCACACCGGAGTCAATCCGTCTTCGTAAGAAAATCTTGAACAAGAACGAACGCGAGAAAGCTGACAAGCGTCGTAAACTTGGTAAAGAATAAGTAGTAGAAAAGGGAACGCTTCGGCGTTCCCTTTTGCATGGAATAGTGTAGAATGGATGTGTATGAAATAAAGGGGGACTCTTTGTCTTGAAAGCTTCTCAAACAATCGATATCACACAAATTGATGTTCCGTGGATTGCCTCGATGCTAGGTGTCGGTAGCGACCCGAACGATTTTTCGGTCGGATTCAACGCACTCGTTGTCACGGTCATCTTACTGACGATTCTCGTCTTTAAGCTTGGTTTTGCAAAACAATTGGCATGGTGGAAATCACTGATCGTCTATATTTTACTTGCACTTGGCGCAGGTACGATGGCGCTCGTCTTTTTCACGTGGCCGATTCCGGAAGTACTTGCTGTCATGGCCATCGTGTTGGCCATCTATCGCGGTCGTCTTTGGTGGAACCGTCGTCAGGATGCAGTCGAGTCATAAAAAATACGGGCGTCTCTTCGGAGGCGCCCGTTTTCATTACCAATTTCGCTTTTGTCGAAATGTAGGATATAACTTGAATTGTCCAGATGCGGCGCGTTCAGCCGTACGTTCGCTGATTCGCTCCTGACAGTCTTGACACATATACGTTTTAGCCGGCTTGTTGCGCAATCGTTTTGCTTCAAACGACCATGAGTCGATCGTTTCGACTTTATCGCAAAGAGAACATTTTACACGCATCTTCTCACCTTCCTCTATAGGATGAGTATAGCATGATTTCATTCGTTGAAAGCAGGGAATTGAATCGATAAGGGAGAATGGTACAACCATACCCGGTTAAAAGGAGGGGAGTTGAATGGCGAGTAAGGCAACGTTTGAATTGACAGCCGCTCAACAGCGATTGTTGAATGACATGCCGTTAACATTTCTCGTCGGTTTTGATGAGGCGAAGCGTTGGCCAATCAGCCACGCCATCAGTTGGGTGCAAGCACTCGACAATGACACGATTCGGTTCGCGTTAACTAAGAATTCGCACATCGTGACGATTTTATCGACCGAAAAGACAGCGGGTCTCATCTTTATCGAAGATGGTCAGTCCTATCATGTTTTACTTTCATCTATCCGAGAATTTGAGCCAGCGGTAAAACCGAGCCTTCATCTTCGTTTTTTTGAAGGACATGTCGAAGAAGTGAGGAATATTTCATTTTATGGTGCAGCATACGCTCAGCCGGAAATTACGAAAACGTATGATATTCGTGCGGCGGAAAAGTTAGACCGTGAAGTAAAAGAGAGTCTTCATTCTTGATTACCATCCTATAGTCGAGGGGCGGCAAAGTCTATGAAAAAAACGTATGTACTCGATACGAACGTACTCCTACATGATCCGCTATCCTTATTTCAATTTGAAGAACATGACGTGGTCATCCCGGCCATTGTCTTAGAAGAACTTGATGGTAAAAAACGAAACATGGATGAGGTCGGGCGGAATGCCCGTGAAACGTCGCGTGTTCTAGACCAACTCCGAACATCGGGGAAACTTCATGACGGCGTCCCACTTGAAAACGGTGGACGTCTCTTTGTCGAGATTGGACACGAACACGAAGTCGATATTCCATTCGACGTGATGACGAACGATAACCGCATTCTACTCGTTGCCTTAAAATTAATGAAACAATACGAGCATGACACGAACCATAAAGTCGTCGTCGTCTCAAAAGATATATTGGTCCGTGTGAAGGCGGACGCGATTGGAATTGATGCCGAAGACTATTTGACCGACCATATCGTCGATACGACGAATTTGTATGCCGGCTATCGTGAAATCGAGGTCGATCAGGCACTCATCGATGAATTTTATAAAGTACGCCAACTTCCGACATCCGCATTGACGAAACAAACGTTATATCCGAATTCGTTCGTCGTGTTAAAAAGTAACGTATCGAAAGCGAGTGCGCTCGCGGTGGTCGATACGCTCCAACCGATTGTTCGTCCGTTAGCGCTCGATGCTGACCACATCTGGGGAATTCATCCACGAAACGTCCAACAACGCATGGCGCTCGACTTATTGTTACGAGATGACATTCCGTTCGTCACGTTACTAGGGAAAGCGGGAACCGGAAAGACGCTCCTAGCCCTTGCGGCAGGACTCTCACTCGTTGAGGACGAGCAACGATACAACAAGCTCGTCGTTGCCCGACCGGTCGTCCCGATGGGGAACGATATCGGCTACTTGCCAGGTGAGATGGAAGAAAAATTACGTCCATGGATGCAACCGATCTATGATAATCTAGAATTTCTCTTCAGTGCCAATTCAAAAGATGAGCTAGGAAATATTCTGGCCGGCATGAAATCGATTCAACTCGAAGCGCTCACTTATATTCGAGGAAGAAGCATGCCCGACCAGTTCATCATCATCGACGAAGCTCAAAACTTAACGAAACATGAAATCAAGACGATTCTAACCCGTGTCGGGGAGAACTCGAAAATTGTTCTTGTCGGTGACCCGTACCAAATCGACCATCCGTATTTAGATGAATATTCGAACGGATTGACATACGCCGTTGAACGATTCAAAGGACAAAATGTCTTCGGTCACGTCCAACTTGTAAAAGGGGAGCGTTCGTCTCTCGCAAGATTGGCGGCCGATTTGTTATAAGCGAGATACACAAATAACGCCGAGCTAAGCGCTCGGCGTTATTTTGTATCGAGTTGTAGCGATTGGACGTTCGTCCGTTCTAAAAAGGCGTTCGAGATCATGATCAATCCTGTGACGATGAACAGTGCGGAAAATCCGAAGTGTGCCACGATTTGAGATCCAAATAGCGGTCCGAGTAGATTTCCCATGAACTGAGCGGACTGATTATAGGAAAAGATTCTTCCGGTTGCAGCGGTTGGAGTATGCTGTCTCAGCAACGACTGAACGGATGGCATCAACGCAGCGGTCGCAAATCCAATCCCGAAGCGTAACAGAATGAGTTGAGTCGTCGAGGTGACGAATGCTTGCGGGATTAAGAATAAACTGTAGAGGAGCAGTGCCCAAAATAAGATCCGTTCTGCCCCGTATCGGTCCGATAATCGTCCGAGACGCTGCGCCGAAAAGAGAGCAGCGAGTCCGGGGGCAGATGCGACAATTCCTGCCATGAAGGCAAGTGCGGTCGTATGCGGATTTAATTCACGTACATATAACGTCAAGAGCGGTCCGATGGATTGTGTTGAGAACTGGATGAGGAACGTTGTCACAAACAATCCGACAATCAATTGTGGATGCCGCAGTGAGGCGAAAATGGATTTCACTGAGGCGAGTTCTTCTCGTTTCACTGGGACGAAGTCTTCTTTTACGAACCAGAGCGTAATCAGGAATGTTAGGAAGAGTGCACTTCCGGTAAAGAGAAAAACGGATCGAAGCCCAATCCAGTCTGCAAGAAGTCCGCCGATGAGCGGACCGAGTAGACCACCGGTGATTCCACCAGTCGACAGGGTACCGAGCGCCCAGCCACTTTTCTCTTTTGGGGTTTGGGAAGCGACTAAGGTGATACCGGCTGAGATAAAACCAGAAACGGCACCCATGAGTAAACGCAACCCGACCAGTTGATACACGTCTTGCACAAAACTAATGAGAAACATCACGATGGCCATTCCGAGACTCGCTCGAATGAGCATCAACTTTCTCCCCTTTTGGTCAGCCAGACGCCCCCACATCGGGGAGACAATGGCGGCCACGAGGAACGTCGCGCCAAAGGCGATCGCCGACCACGTGACGACATGGTCAGGGTCCTTTACCCCGAGTTGTTCAATAAACAACGGCAGGAAAGGGAGGACGAGACTCATTGAAGCGGCGGTCAGGAAGCTACCGATCCAAACAACTATTAAATTTCGTTTCCATAAAGGCATCGTAAGCGTCACGACCTTTCTTATTCAATTCGTAGTCAATACACTACATATTACACTTTATGAACTAAAAAGTCCAAAAAATGAGAAGGGAAGTCCCTTCTCATTGATTGCTCAGTACAGTGATGTGATTCACTTGGCGGATGACCTGGTCTTCAAATAATACATAGACCGGTCCGTCAGCGAGTACTTTCCCGTCTTTTGAAAATTGTAAGTACACGCGCGATGCATCGCTAAGCGACAGCGTCAACACCGTTTCTCCGTAAAAACGGACATGCGTGGCCAAATCAACAGGTTCGGCATTGTTCAAAAATGGCGAGAGCGGCATCGCGAACGAATCGCGTAAAGCTGCGTCCTTGTCTTGCCGAGACATCGGTTTATTGTGGTCGATTCTTGTTCCTTGTGATAGACCATCGTCCCATGCTTTCCCCATTTTCGCATAGTAGGCCTCACGGTCATTCTCGGTCACCGAGTCCAATTCTTCAATCTTTCGTTTTCGGTCGTCAAAAATCCATACGGTCGGGTCAATCGTCAAACTGTGACGAACCGCTCCGTCTAGTGGAAAAATCATGCTAACATCCCCCTTTATACACATTACACGTTTCATTATAGCGCTCTTTCTCGTAAAATGGAAAAGAGGAAGAATGTCGCAATCATCTATACTGTACATTGAATTATGATGAAAGATAATGTACAGTTGAGTTATGACAAACAGTCTGTCATCGTACGGAGGAGGGGTCGTAGTGGCGACAAATTTGGCTGCAATCCAACGGGAGCAAGCGCTTCAGTTACTCGAGGCGGATGCTGAAAAAATCCGTTGTCTGATTGAAGTGCAGTTAGAAAACCTAAAAATGCCGAAGTGCCCGCTTTATGAAGAGGTGCTTGATACACATATGTTTGGACTATCGCGCCAAATTGATTTTGCGGTTCGTCTTGGACTCATTTCAGACATTGAAGGTAAAGGACTGCTCGATTCATTGGAACAAAAGTTGTCTGCCTTGGCAGAAGCTTCAGAATTATGAACCTTATACTCAAACTGTGCAAGTGGCGCTGTTTGAGTATTTTTTTATAAAGGTTGTCGGATTGTTTTACATAAGGAAGTGAATACATGAAAACACGGTTTCGGTATTTTGATTTTGCGTTGTTTTTGTCAGTGCTCTTACTCGTCGGGATCAGTTCGATCATGATTTACAGTGCGAGCGTTTGGAATCGTGGGGACTATGCGAATAGCAGCTTGTTCTATCGCCAGCTCGTCTACGTAGGAATCGGGATCTTTGTCTACTTGATCGCGACGCTGTTCCGCTATGAGATGTTTCGGAAGAAAGGCATTCGGCTCAGTCTCTATGCGGTCTCGGTCATCTTGCTATTTGTTACATGGGCGATGCCACCATTAAACGGTGCACGCGCATGGCTCATCATCGGCGGATTCACGATTCAACCGGTCGAGATTGCCAAATTCGTTCTCATCATACTGCTTGCGAACTATTACCACGAGCTATGGAATAATGAGTTAAAAGGACTACCGGGACGTCTCGCTCGGGCTGCCATCGTGAAAAAAGGGTGGCGCGCTCAAATTGGTGCCTTCTTCTTAGTACCGGTTCTCTTTTACTTCTCATTCTACGCCATCGCCATCAATGGGCAACCAGACATGGGGGGATTATTCGTCCTCGGATCAATCATGCTTCTCATGTGGTTCGGAGTCGGGGCGCCACTTCGAATCATGATTCCAGGGATTTTAGCTGGGGTCGGTGCTGTGTTCTTATTGTTCACGACAATCTTCTCAGAGAATCAACGGAGCCGGATTGAGGTCGTGTTCAACCCGTTCATGGACCCAGAAGGTTACGGTCATCAGTTGCTCATGTCGATCATCTCAATCGTACATGGTGGATTGACGGGTGTCGGGCTCGGGAACAGTTTTCAAAAGTATGGGTATTTACCAGAACCTGAAACCGACTATATTATGTCGATCATTGCTGAAGAGTTAGGGTTCTTCGGTGTGCTGACGGTTTTGGTACTGCTCTTCTTCATCGCCTTTCGCGCGATTCATATTGCCAATCATGCAGATAGTCATTTTGCGATGTTCGTCTCGTTTGGCATAGCATCACAAATCATCATTCAAACAGCCATTAATATCGGTGCGATGTCTGGTTGGTTCCCGGGGACTGGGGTGACCTTGCCGCTGGTCAGTTATGGGGGAACATCGCTGATCATGATGATGGGTGTTCTCGGGGTACTTAGTAGTATCTCGATGCGTAACCGTCATCGAGAAGCGACACGACGAGAAGAAATTCGGGTGAAGTCCGAAGAGAACGTTCAACGTTCATCGCTTCATGTGGTCAGGTAAGAAACATTTAAATTTTATCAACGGGGGGATTTCTTTTGAAACCAATTAAAAAGTTACTTGTTGCAAACCGTGGGGAGATTGCCATTCGCGTATTTCGAGCGGCAACTGAGTTAGGCATTCGGACTGTAGCCGTCTATTCGCAAGAAGATAGCGGTTCATTACATCGCTTTAAAGCCGATGAAGCCTACTTGGTAGGACTCGATAAGAAGCCGATTGATGCGTACCTCGATATCGAAGGTGTCATTCGTATCGCCAAGGAGTCAGGTAGTGACGCGATTCACCCGGGATATGGTTTCCTTTCAGAAAACATTGACCTCGCACGACGTTGCCGTGAAGAGGGCATCATCTTTGTCGGTCCACACGAGTCGCACTTGCATGCGTTCGGGGACAAAGTGCGGGCACGTCAGAGTGCGATTGCTGCAGGTCTTCCTGTCATCCCAGGCTCGAACGGTCCGCTCACATCGTATGAAGATGCAGAAGCGTTTGCGAACGAACACGGCTTCCCACTCATGGTCAAAGCATCGATGGGTGGCGGAGGACGCGGGATGCGTGTCATCCGTACAGAAGCGGAAATGAAAGATTTGATTGAACGTGCGAAATCGGAAGCAAAACAAGCATTTGGTTCTGATGAAGTGTACATAGAGAAATTAGTCGAACGTCCGAAGCACATCGAGGTTCAAATTCTCGGAGATGAGCACGGTCACATCGTTCACTTGTTCGAGCGTGACTGTTCAGTGCAGCGCCGACATCAAAAGGTCGTCGAAGTGGCACCGTGTGTGACATTATCCGAAGAATCACGTCAAGCGATTTGTGATGCGGCGGTTCAACTTATGCGTCATGTCGGATACGTCAACGCCGGTACGGTTGAATTTTTAGTGACGGAAGACGAATCATTCTACTTCATCGAAGTAAACCCACGCGTCCAAGTTGAGCATACGATCACAGAGATGGTCACAGGGTTTGATATTGTCCAAACGCAATTGATGATTGCACAGGGAGAATCGCTTCACGGTGATATGATTCAAATGCCGAAGCAAGAGGACATTAAGCTTCTCGGTTATGCGATTCAATCACGCGTCACGTCAGAAGACCCAGGGAACAACTTCATGCCGGATACTGGGAAAATCATGGCATACCGTTCTCCAGGTGGTTTTGGTGTCCGTCTTGACGGCGGAAACGCGTACGTCGGTGCAGAAATTTCACCGTACTACGACTCGCTTCTCGTAAAACTGTCGACACACGGCATGACATTCGAACAAGCCGCCTCGAAAATGGTCCGAAACTTGAACGAGTTCCGGATTCGTGGAATCAAGACGAACATCCCGTTCTTGATTAACGTCATGAAACATCCGAACTTCATCAATGGGGACTACAACACGTCATTCATCGATGAGACGCCAGAACTGTTCGTCTTCCCGAAACGAAAAGACCGTGGGACGAAGTTGTTGAACTATATCGGCGATGTGACAGTGAACGGATTCCCAGGAGTCGGTCTGAAAGACAAACCGATCAGCCGCTCGGTACGTATCCCACAAGACCTACCGACGGAAGCAAAACCGGGAACGAAACAAATCTTGACGGAACTCGGTCCAGACGGCCTGGCTGACTGGATCAAACGTCAACCGGAACTGTTATTGACGGATACGACGATGCGAGATGCGCACCAGTCATTGCTCGCGACGCGCATGCGGACGCAAGACATTCTCAATATCGCAGAGCCGACAAGCAAGTTGATGCCAGAATTGTTCTCTGTCGAAGCGTGGGGTGGGGCGACGTTCGATGTCGCATACCGCTTCTTGTCCGAAGACCCATGGGTACGTCTCATGAAGCTTCGTGAGAAGATGCCGAACGTCTTGATTCAAATGTTACTTCGCGGCGCGAACGCGGTCGGGTATAAAAACTATGCGGACAACGTCATTGAGAAGTTTGTGCATGAAGCGGCGTATGCAGGAGTCGATGTATTCCGAATCTTCGACAGTCTTAACAACTTAGAGTCGATTCAATTGGCAATTGATGCGACGCTACCGACAGGAAAAGTAGCGGAGGCGGCGATTTGTTATACAGGTGACTTGTATGACGGCAACCGGCCGAAATACCATCTTCCGTACTACATTGACCTTGCGAAGAAACTTGAAGCGAGTGGTGCGCATATTCTAGCCATTAAAGATATGGCCGGCTTATTGAAACCGGAATCTGCCTATGCGCTCGTGTCAGCATTGAAGGATGCGGTCGATTTACCGATTCACTTGCATACACACGATGCTTCAGGTAACGGAATCTTCACTTACGCACGTGCGACGGATGCTGGTGTCGATATCGTCGACGTTGCCGCAAGCTCGATGTCAGGGATGACATCGCAACCTTCAGGTGGAAGTTTAGTCTACGCGCTCAACCACCACGAACGACAACCGAAGATTGACCCGAAACAATACGAAGTGATCAGTGATTACTGGCAAGACGTGCGCCACAACTACGAACCGTTCGAAAGTGATATGCGCGCACCGCATCCGTCTGTATACGAACACGAGATGCCAGGTGGTCAATATTCGAACCTTCAGCAACAAGCGAAAGCAGTCGGGCTTGGAGACCGTTGGGGAGAAGTGAAGGCGATGTATGCCCGTGTCAACATGTTGTTCGGTGATATCGTCAAGGTCACCCCTTCTTCGAAAGTCGTCGGTGATATGGCGCTCTTCATGGTGCAGCACAACTTGACAGAAGAGGATGTGATGACGCGTGGCCATCAACTCGATTTCCCAGACTCGGTCGTCGAGATGATGCGCGGCGAGTTAGGTACACCTCCTGGCGGTTTCCCGAAAGATGTCCAACAAGTCATCTTAAAAGGGGAGGAGCCACTGAACGTTCGTCCTGGTAAACTAATCAAGCCATATGACTTTGAATCAGCACGCCAAGAGTTGTTCGAGAAGTTTGAGCGACCGGTCACAGACTTTGAGCTTCTTGCCCACGCGCTCTATCCAAAAGTATACGAAGACTATGTCAAACATACGACGACGTACGGTGACGTATCCGTCCTCGACACGTTGACGTTCTTCTACGGATTAAACGTCGGTGAGACGATTCAAGTGGAAATCGAGACAGGGAAGACGTTGATCATCAAGCTCGTACAAGTGAGTGCGGCAAACGAAGATGGCATTCGTCTCGTCTCTTATGAAATGAACGGCGTACCGCGTGAGATCGAGATTAAAGACGTGAACGTCAAATCAGCGACAACGAGTCGTCCGAAAGTGGATCGTTCGAACCCGAAACAAGTCGGTGCCTCGATGCCGGGCTCTGTTTTGAAAGTGTTGGTCGAACCGGGAAGCCGTGTTCATCGTGGAGAGCAGCTACTCGTCACGGAAGCGATGAAGATGGAAACGACGATTCAGGCAGCACAAGATGGCGAGATCAAAGCCATCCATATTAAAGAAGGCGACACAATACAAAGTGACGACTTGTTGATTGAATTTGTATAATCAAAAGAAGCATAGTTCGCTATGCTTCTTTTTTGTAGATGGGAGTGGGAATGATGAAACGAGTATGTTGGTTTCGATCGGATTTTAGATTGACCGATAATCATATGCTTCACCGGGCGCTGAACGATATGGAAGAGGGGGATGACCTCGCTTTCGTCTTTTGGCTAAACCCGAAATATTGTGACCCGTTCGAAGTCCGTCACGATTATTTCTTCTCGACGATGCGAACGTTTATGGATGATTTGGAAACAAAAGGGTTGGGGCTTCGAGTGCTCGTCGCGGAAACGGAGAAGGATTTCGTGGAACAGCTCGGGGAGATGGATGCTCTATATTTCAATGCGGAGTATGTGGAACCGTTCAAACAGCGAGACGACCGTGTCATCGAGGCACTTGGTGAAGACGTGAAAGTCGTACGACTCCTTGACCGGCATCTGTTTCATCCCGATGCGTTCAGTACGAAGAGTGGAGACCCGTATAAAGTGTTCACGCCGTTCAAAAAAGCGGCTTATGCTGAGCAACCGCCGAAACCGTACGATGTCGATATCAATCGTTTAAGAGATTTCATCAGCTCGAAAAACGAGCAGCCGAGTGAACTGAAAGACTTGTTCAAACGCTGTGAGCGAGAGTGGAAAGGGTTAGGGGAGACCGAGGCGAAGAAACGGTTGACGCGTTTCGTCAATGATCGGATGGTCGATTATGATGAAAAGCGTGACATCCCGAGTATTGCCGGGACGAGCCGATTATCCCCATACTTACGGACCGGTGTATTATCGATTCGTACGATCGCCGAGCAGGTGCTGGCCACCAAAAAATCTAAAGGACGCGACACGTATTACGACGAACTATTGTGGCGCGAATTTTATTATATGGTGATGGCGAAGTTCAAAGGATTGAAAGATCAACCGTTCAATGACAAATACAAATTGCTCGAATGGGAAGATGATGAGGAGCAGTTCGAAAAGTGGTGTAACGGGGAGACGGGTTATCCAATCGTCGATGCGGCGATGCGTCAATTGAACGAGACCGGATGGATGCACAACCGCCTACGCATGATTGTCGCATCTTTCTTGACGAAACACCTTCTTCTAGATTGGCGGAAAGGGGAACGGTATTTTGAACGAAAGTTGATTGATTACGAGCCCTCTTCAAATATCGGGGGTTGGCAATGGGCCGCCTCGGTCGGGACGGACGCGGTTCCGTATTTCCGTATCTTCAATCCGACGACGCAATCTGAACGGTTCGACCCAGATGGGACGTTCATCCGGAAGTATGTGCCGGAGCTGAAACGTGTGACAGATAAATCGATTCATTTTCCGAACCCGTCAGAGCGAGACAATTATGCGATGCCACTCGTCGATCATAAAGAAGCGCGAGAGCGTGCTCTCGAACGATTTAAAGAATTGTAAGTAAAAAAAGCGCCGCGGCGCTTTTTTTACTTACTTATCCGTTCATGTCTTTCAATTGTGAATCACTTTGTCGGTCCGTCGAACGGTACGCGTGGTAAGCGAGATAGGACAGGATGCCGAAGTAACAAGTGATCAAGAATGCATGGAGGAGCGGCACATATGTGGCATGCCCGCCGAGTACGATCCATGCGCCAGTCCCGACTTGAAGAAGAATGAAGAAAAGGGACGCCATCATGCCGCGTTCGATTAATCGATTCATCTCTTTTCGAGCAAGATAGAGGACATACAATGTGTACAAGACAAGTAGTCCAGCCATCACACGGTGACCCATTTGAACATAAGACTCAAACGTCCATACTTCTTGTTCACAAATCGGCCAACCGACACAAGCGTATGTAGCACCGAGGTGACGGACATAGGCTCCTGTATACACGACGATCATCGTGTAAATCGAAAGACCGTAAAGATGAGATCTCAACCGTCTCGATACGACTTTATGCTCTCGGTCACCTTCGAATAATAGAATCGTCAAAATGAGTAGCGATGCAAACGAGACGAGAGAAATCCCGAAGTGAAGGGCCAAGATGGCATCTGATTGTTGCCAAATAACCGCCCCTGCTCCGATGATCGATTGGATGAGCATAAAGATAAATGCAAGAAACGCAAAGATTTTTACATCGACACGATGTTTGACCGCGATGAACGTCCAAATGGCGAGTGCGATGATCAAGAGACCTTCGATTCCCGAGACGACGCGGTGACTGTACTCGATCATCGTCTCAACACTTGGATTGGTCGGAATCAACTTACCGTGACAGAGTGGCCAGTCTGTTCCACAACCATCCCCTGAGTCTGTCTTCGTCACGGTTCCACCCATGATGAGGACAAGCATCATTCCGAGGGTGACAAACCCTGAGAAAAACGCGAGTTTTTTATGCATGCAATACCACCTGCTTCTAATCAAAATCCGTTAAAAATGTACCTTGTTTATTTATATTTTTTTCGCCATACTTATTATACGGCTTTCCGTTCAAAAAACGAAATGGAAAAGCTTGCAATCGTTATCAAAAACGTTATTCTAGTATTAGTAAGGCACATAAGGTGTGACAAATATCACACTATTGACACAAAAAACTCGCTATTTTACAAGCATAAAGGGCGTATTTTATAAAAAAATATGGTATCTTTGTAGAGAGTTAAGTGTATTTTGTTCATATTGTGTTTTTTCTGTGAAGAGAATGCGAGGATTTCGTGATTATGTGGGGGGGTCAGTATGACAAAAGTCAACCCAGGAATGACTGTAGATGTAGAATATACAGAGTCAACGTCATTCCGAGATTACGTCGCCTTAGCGAAAATGGGAATCGTTCGTGCTAACTTGATGTTGGTGTTTGCAGGTTTCTTCGTGGCAGCGACGTATCAGAGCGATACGCCAGTCCTTTATTTGTTTGAAGTTTGGCCACAGCTCTTATTAACGATGTTAGGAAGCGCACTCGTGATTTCGGGGAGTTGTTACCTAAACAACTTTGTGGACCGAGATATCGATTACTTAATGGATCGTACGGACAATCGACCGAGTGTAAACGGCAAGATTTCAGGGGAGAAGATTTTACTCCTCGGATTGACACAACTTGCGTTAGGAACTCTGTTATTGCTCCTTGTATCGTACGTCGCCGCTGTATTCGGTTTAATCGGGGCATTTTTTTATGTCGTGATTTATACGATGTGGCTGAAGCGTACGAGTACGCTCAATACGGTCGTCGGTAGTATTTCGGGAGCCGTTCCACCGCTCATCGGTTGGGCAGCACTTGATCCGAACTTGTATATTGATGCGTGGCTCATGTTTCTTGTCATGTTCTTATGGCAACCACCTCACTTCCTAGCGCTCGCTATGCGACGCACGGAAGAGTATCGAGCGGCAGGCATTCCGATGCTTCCGGTCGTGAACGGATTTGCCATCACAAAACGGCAGATCATCTGGTGGATTGCGACGCTGATTCCGGCATCGCTCTTATTTATGCACTATGGTCTTGTTTACTTGACAGTCGCAGCCGGTTTAGGGGGCTACTGGTTGTATCTCGGATTGAAAGGATTCAATGCCGAGGACGAAATTAAGTGGGCAAACAAAATGTTCTTCTATTCATTAATTTATTTAGTCGTGTGGATTATCGCGCTGATTTTGACAGCAGCAATGGCATAATCGCACTCACTATATAGAAAACCATTACACATCATTTTGGGAGAAAGTGGGGATTGTTGTGAAATCATTTAAGAAGCTTCTGTTTGGCATCGTCCCGATGATGATGTTCGCAGTCCTGTTGTCAGGTTGCGGTCAAGAGGGATTGTCTGCATTGAAGCCGATGGGAGAAGGCGCTGAGCTTCAGCTCCGCATCATTCTCATCAGTTTGGCAATCATGCTCTTCGTACTCATCATCGTATCGGTCATTTACGTGTACGTGCTCATGAAGTTCCGTCGGAAAGATGAATCGATTCCGAAGCAAGTTGAAGGTAGCAGTACACTTGAGATGATTTGGACAGTCGTTCCGATTATCCTTCTCATCATTCTCGCTGTTCCGACAATCACAACGACTGTCGAACTCGCGAAAGCGAAAGAAGCGAAAAAAGAAGAAGAAATCAACGTTACAGCAAACTTGTACTGGTGGGAATTTGAATATCCAGAAGCAGGTGTTGTGACAGGTCAAGAACTCGTCATCCCAGTTGGAAAACGAGTCGGCATCAACTTGACATCAAAAGATGTCATTCACTCATTCTGGGTACCAGCTTTATCTGGTAAAACAGATACGAACCCAGGACTTGATAACGAAATGTGGTTACATGCAAATGAACCAGGTACTTACTACGGGAAATGTGCAGAGCTTTGCGGTCCGTCACATGCCCTTATGGACTTTAAAGTCATCGCGCTCGAGCAAGAAGAATATGATCAATGGCTCGCTGACATGAAAGCCAAGCAAGACGAGAACGGTGAGAAACTCGTCGCAGACAACACGAACTTGACGACAGGTGAAGAAGTGTATGTTCAAAGCTGCTTGAGCTGTCACGGCGGCGGTAAAGTTGCACCAAGTTTAACGAACTTCGGCGATCGCGAATGGCTCGCAGGTTACCTCGAAAACAACGAGGACAACTTGAAAGAGTGGATTCGTAACCCGCAAGATAAGAAACAAGGGGCTCTCATGCCAGGTTTCAATGAAGGTCAAATCAGCAACGAAGAATTAGACGCACTCGTTGACTTCTTGTATGAGCAGAAGATTGACTAACGGGAAAAGGGGGATTTCACGTGGCACAGACCACTGCAATGCAGCAATCGCGTAAATACAATGGCATCATGGATTGGATTACGACGGTTGACCACAAAAAAATCGGTATTTTGTATTTGTTCTCAGGAATCTTCTTCCTCCTTCTCGGTGGAATTGAAGCATTACTGATTCGTTGGCAACTTGTTAAACCAATGAACGATTTCGTCAGCGGTGAAACGTTTAACCAATTAATTACGATGCACGGGACGACGATGATCTTCCTAGCGGCGATGCCGATGCTATTCGGTTTCATGAACGCCGTCGTACCACTTCAAATCGGGGCACGCGACGTTGCGTTCCCATTCATTAACTCATTAGGTTTTTGGTTGTTCTTCTTCGGTGGAGTCATGCTTAACTTGAGCTGGTTCTTCGGAGCAGCACCGAACGCAGGGTGGACAGCTTACGCTCCACTTTCGACACAACCGGAAGCGACAGGAGTAGACTTCTACGCCCTCGGTCTTCAGATTTCAGGTTTCGGTTCATTGATGGCCGGGATTAACTTCCTCGTCACAATCTTGAACATGCGTGCGCCAGGTATGAAGCTCATGCGCATGCCGCTCTTCACATGGACGACTTTCGTTGCATCGGCATTGATCGTCTTCGCATTCCCGCCACTTACGGTCGGATTGTTCATGTTGATGTTCGAACGACTCTTCGGAGCCGCGTACTTTGACCCAGCAATGGGCGGGAACGTTGTCATCTGGGAACACCTTTTCTGGATCTTCGGTCACCCGGAAGTATACATTTTGATCTTACCGGCATTCGGTATTTTCTCGGAAATCATTCCAACATTTGCGCGTAAACGCCTCTTCGGTTACACGACGATGGTCTTTGCAACAATGCTCATCGGTTTCCTTGGATTCATGGTTTGGGTTCACCACATGTTCACAGTCGGTCTGGGTCCAGTTGCGAACTCGATCTTCGCTGTTGCAACGATGGCAATCGCTGTACCGACCGGTGTTAAAATCTTTAACTGGCTCTTCACACTGTGGGGCGGTCAAATTAAATTTAACGTGGCGATGCTTTACTCAGTCGCGTTCATTCCTTCATTCCTCGTTGGTGGGATGACAGGGGTTATGCTTTCAGTCGCACCAGCCGACTACCAGTACCACGACAGCTATTTCGTTGTCGCTCACTTCCACTACGTTATCGTAGGTGGGGTTGTATATGGTCTCTTCGCAGGTCTTTACTACTGGTTCCCACTCATGTTCGGAAAAGCCCTTTCTGAAAAGCTTGGATACTGGCAGTTCTGGTTGTTCTTTATCGGTTTCCACTTGACGTTCTTCCCGCAACATTTCCTCGGATTGTTCGGTATGCCACGTCGAGTCTTCACGTACCTCGGTGGTCAAGGTTGGGATACACTTAACACGCTCTCGACAGCCGGAGCATTCTTCATGGGTGTATCAACGATTATCTTGCTCATCGCTGTCGTGAAAGCCTTCTTGTCAAAAGAACGCGTCAAACCAGACCACTGGGGAGACGGGCGTACGCTTGAGTGGACACTTCCTGTTCCAACTCCAGAGTACAACTTTGCACAAACGCCACTCGTCAAAGGACTTGATACGTTCTGGCTCGAGAAAATGGCAGGTAACAAACGCGTGTCAGTCGCTGAGGAAGTTTCGGACATCCACATGCCGAACAACTCGCTCATTCCGTTCTTCATGTCACTCGGCCTCTTTATCGCAGGACTCGGTGCCATCTTCCAGATGGATAACACAGTCGTCGGTTGGTCATTGATTGGATTTGGATTAGCGATGACGTTCGTCTCGATGTTCCTACGTTCTTGGATTGACGATCACGGCTACTACATTCCGAAGTCACAAGTCGAAGCAGACTTGAAAGCGATTCGTGAGAAAGGAGAACAATAAATGGCACATGCAGTAGAAAAACACCCAGTGACCGGTATCCCGGCCAATCCAGAGAAAGCAACACTGGAAGGGAAAAATAAATATGTGGCCTTCTGGTTCTTCCTTGGTGGAGAGACAGTCCTCTTCGCCTCGCTCTTTGGAACGTACGTTGGTCTCTTGAACTCTGGTGCGCCAGAGGAGTTACGCTCGTATAACATTTTCGAAATGGAGCTCGTCTTCATCATGACGATGCTCCTCCTCACAAGTTCACTGACAAGTGTCCTTGCGATGATGAACATGAAAGCAAACAATCCAGGGCGTATGAAGCTTTGGTTGATTGTGACGCTCCTTCTTGGTGCAGGATTCCTTGGTGCTGAGATTTACGAGTTCATTCACTACTACCACATCGGTCACACGTTCACGTCGAGCGCATTCGGTTCAGCCTTCTACACGTTGGTCGGCTTCCACGGCGCGCACGTTACGTTCGGTCTCCTTTGGATCACGACACTCTTGATTCGCAACTGGAACCGTCCAATCGATGTGTACAACGCTCCGAAGTTTTATGTATCAAGTCTTTACTGGCACTTCATCGATGTTGTTTGGGTCTTCATCTTCTCAATCGTCTACCTCTTAGGGATGGTGAACTAATATGGAAAAACGAGCAATGAACGAATCGCACAAACAATTAGAGCTTGAAGTAAAAGCAGAATCGAAGCGCGAGTATCAACTTCAGTTGATCAGCTTCGCCATGATGATTTTACTCACGTTCGTGGCATTCGGTGCCGTCTATGCGGAACTGATGCCAGTCTGGGCAGCAGGTGGTTTCTTAATCATCTTGGCGGTCATTCAAGTCTTCCTACAGTTGTATATTTTCATGCATATGAATAACCGTGGGAACACATGGATCGTCGGTATGATGTGGTTAGGCATCTTCGTCGCCATCATCACGGTCGCAGCACTACGCTTACTCATTTGGTAATTGTGACAAAGGATTGAACATCTGTGGAAACACGGATGATTCGGTCCTTTTTCCTTTACTTCAAAAATGAATGAATAGTAATCTTGAAGTGAACGGTTTCAAAGGTTAGGGAGAGAAAGAAAAGGGGTGAACGGATGCTCTGGAATACGTCGGAGCTGCTCAATCAATTTGATTGGCTCACGTTATGGAGTCCGCTGTTCGGATTGCTCATGGTCGGGATTTATGTGTTATACGCCGTCGTGACAGAGAGAATGGCGAAGCGAGGATATGCCTCGACCACGTTATTACAAAAGTTTAGTATGTTGTTTGCGATTGTCTTGTATTATATCGGTTTTGGAAGTCCAATCGATGTGTTGGCACATATCATTTTATCGGTGCATATGTTCCAAATGGTGCTCGTCTATATTTTGGCACCTGCACTCGTCGTGTATGGTCTACCGTACTGGGTGTTTGAAAAAGTACTTAGCTTCAAAGTCATCGGATCCATCTTTAAGTTTTTAACAAAGCCACTCATCGCGCTCATTTTATTCAACGCATTATTCTCGATTTATCACATGCCGGTCGTATTTGACTATGTCTTGACGAACTATGGTGTACACCGCATCTTCCACGGTGCATTAGTCGTCTTTAGTTTGACGATGTGGTACCCGGTTATCGTTCCGCTCGTTACAGACGAAGAGGAAGGCATGTCCGACTTAAAGCGAATGGTGTATATCATCGCCAACGGGGTGTTGTTAACACCAGCCTGTGCGCTCATCATCTTCAGTCAAACGACGCTATATAACGCGTATACGGACCCGGAGACGTTCGCTAAGGTACTTGGATACTGTCTACCGAATGGGGACGTGTCGGGGATTAACTTAGAGGCGCTCATGGGAGCGACGAATAGTGCACTCGAAGATCAACGGTTCGGTGGCGTCTTGATGAAACTTGGTCAAGAGATCGTTTACGGCTTCTTCTTCGGCTGGACCTTCTTCGGTTGGGTACGCCGTACGAAATCTCTTGCTCTCGATGAAGGCATGTCTTTCACTCCGCAAGAAACAAATGAGAAAAATTAAACAGAACAAAAGGGGAAACATTGATGAACTATCTTGCCTTAATTAGTGTGACATTCATCGTCATCAGCGCGATTCTTGTCGCTATCGGATGGGTGATTATCGCAAAAGACCGCAGCAACATCGAAAAACATAAGAAAGTGATGACGGCGGCCGCGTTTGCAGCGACGACATTCTTCATTCTTTACGTCTCACGTACCATCTTTGTCGGGAACACGGCATTCGGGGGACCGGATTCTGTCAAACCGTTCTATCTCGGCTTTATGATCTTCCATATCTTGCTCGCGACTACAGGTGGCGTCCTCGGTTTGATCACCTTGTATCTCGGTTATAAAAACAAGATTGAGAAACACCGTAAAATCGGACCGAAAGCATCAGTTGTCTGGTTTTTCACGGCCATTACAGGTGTGACGGTTTATATCCTTCTCTATGTGGCTTATGACCCTGGTGAAACGACGAACGTATTCCGCGCAATAATCGGAGGATGATCCATAGAGAGGGAGAGTTGTATGAAACGGAATAGCTATATGACGGTCGGTTTGACCGTCCTAACGCTTGTTGTCATCGGAGTAGCCGTGTATTTTATATTCTTTAACGAAGATGACTTGCCGGTCATCCAAGAGCCAACTCCGTTCGCATTGACGAACGCATTAAATGATGAGACATACAATTCCGATAATGGAAAAGTAAAAATTGTCACATTCTTTTATACGAACTGTCCTGATATTTGTCCGCTCACGCTACGTGATTTTATGAAGCTTGAGAAAGAGTTGAAGGCAGAGAATCTATATGGTTCAGACGTAGAGCTCGTCGCCATCACGGTCGACCCGAAAGTGGACACGGTCCCCGTACTCAAAAACTATGGGGAAGCGTTCCAGGCGGAGCCAACCGGATGGAAGATGTTGACGGGAGACCAGGTCGACATCGATCGAATCACACGACAGCTACAATTTTATTATTCGAAGGCGAACAGCGGGCTTGTGACGCATGCGACGACGATGTACGTCATCGACCGTCATCATGATGTTCGTGCCGTCGCTCAGATGGCGACAGCAGGGGATGAACCCGTTGATATCGAATCTATCATGGAGGACGTTAAAGTACTCGCGAATGAAAAGGAGTGATCACCATGAACGATACGATGGCTGTGATTGGGAATGACTATTCATACGGAGACGTGACGATTGCAGAACGGGCGATTGAAGATTTAATCGCATGTAGCGCCATTGAGTTCGGCTTAAAAGAAGTGAAAGTCGTATCTCAATCGAAAGACCATTATGATTATCGAATCATTGCATCTTTACCACTCGTCGAGGCGGAGCGATTGTATCGCTACGTTCGAGACCAATTTGATTTATTGCTCGGTCAGGTCGATGTGACGTTGACCATCATTGCGACCAACTAATATAAGCCCACAGAAGCGAATTTGCTTCTGTGGGCTTTGTTTTATCATCGTATTTTTTAGTGAGCTTGATAAAGGATTAATATCATATTTTTTTGTGGGTCATGAAAAAGTTCTGCGAAGAAGCAATATCCATTTTCAAAGTCATCTAAATCTGCTTCATTGGAAAGTACGATATGTGTCCTGAATGACTCGTTCCATTGAGTTCGGATATCACTCATTGCTTGAGGCTCTAATAGATCACTATCTTTCATTTGATAAGTTGAGATATAAAGAGTCTGTATTTGATCAGAAAAAATCATTTGTTCCAATTCATGAATTGAATCAGGAAGATGAATCATTTTTAACTGGATGCGTGATGCTTCGGTGCATAACCGGTTACTCTCTTTTTCAAGATAGATTGAATTTTTCAAGGCTCTGAACCTCCGATATAGCCCAAAAAAAACCCCTTCGCTTATGCAAGGGGTTTGACTTCTAGTGTTTCTGCGAGTGCCTTTAAGCGACGTTCGCAGTCGCGGACGATTTCTTCTGGAAAGACTTCATCGTATTCAACACCGTGTGGATAATAATGCTTCCCTAAAATTGGTGTAAGCATTTTAACAACAGCGTGACGATCCTCGATTTGACCTTCAATGGCGTATACAGGTAAGCGAAGATAGAATGTTTCGCCCGTCGATTGTTTCTCATATTTCATATCATACGTGGCACGCTCATAATCCCAAGCACCTTCACGGATGAAATGATGATGATCCATGATCGTCTCGAGCAAACCAAAACGGATTTCTTTTCCCTCGATGTGGAACTGCTCAAATTTCATCATAATCCCCCTTTTCGAATAAACCTCATATGTCATCATACCATATTCAAAAACGTTCTTGGAATAACGTGTGTTCAAATTGTGAAAAAAAGATGAACGATTGATCAGCTTAATGTAGATAAATATTCCTCGATTTTTTGAGGGAGTTTTACCCCGAGTGGGAGCAGTCCTTCCGAACCGAAAAAGACGTTGAACTCCAAAATATAGAATCCTTCTTCCGTCACGATAACGTCAAACGCCGCGTGATTGATGTGCAACGTATTCGCAATCGATTGAACTTCTTGGACGACGTCTTCCGGAATGTCTTCGTACGAGAAGTTAGCTCCTTGGGCGACGTTGTTCAAAAACGCCTCACTGACGCGCCAATACGCACCGACGACTTCTTCACCAATGATGATGACTCGTAAATCACGATCATTTGGGATGAACTCTTGGACATAGAACGTATCATGGTTCTCGACATACTCTAACCAGTCTTGGTCGTTCTTAATCAACCATACCCCTTGTCCCATCGAGGATTTGGCTTTTTTGGCAACGAACGGATAGTGGAACTCTTCCAACACGCGTTCAATCGTGTATGGATTTTTTCCGTAGATGAGCGTCTTCGGAATACGGTGAGGGTAAGTCGCTTTAAAGGCACGTGTCATCTCGATTTTGTCGTGCCCGAGATGATATGTGGCCGGAGACGGGAAAATGGCTTTGTTCATTCCGTAAATGATGGAATTGACCATCCAGTACTCGGGGAACAAAACGAGGTCAGCTTCGCGTACTTTATCGAGTTGATCATAATAATATTCAGGCTTCGCATAATCCGTCTTGATTCCGGCTGATCGAATCATATTAAAAGAAACTTTTTTCATATACAGACGCACTGGGTACGTCTATTCACTTCCTTTCTACATTGAACGCCTTGCGGTCAACTTCAATTATAGTGTGGATTGCTTACATAGGGAAACAATTGTGGTAAAATCATGGCAGAAAGGGTGAGGGGTATGATAATCACTGAACAGACGATTGCCCTGCTCGATCAAACTGAAGAATTGACCGATTTGATTGAAGCAAGCGAATCGTTTCAAACATATATTCAAACGAAAGCGGCACGTCTCGCATCACAAGAAGCGAAGGAAATCGAGCGCGAGTTCCTAAAGATGAAAGAAGACTATGAGTACGTCCAGCGGTTCGGGAAGCACCATCCGGACCACGACCGCATCAAAAAAGAGATGCATCTCATCAAACGTCGTCTTGACGTTCAGCCGGAAATCGCTGCGTTCAAAAAAGCGGAACGAAGCTTGGATAAGTTGTTAGGGGAAGTGAGTGAACTATTAGCTCATTCAGTCTCTCCTAAAATCAAGGTCCCGACTGGTAATCCATTCTTTGACGAAGGTGGATGTTCCGGTGGTGGCAGTTGCGGAGGAGGCGGAAGTTGTGGATGCGCCGTCTAAGTTGAATGAACGGATCGGTTTCGTCGTATACGTGAATTCCTTGAAACAAGTGAAAGCGTTAAGACGTTATGCAAATCTGTACTTTGTCTCAAAACGAGAGAAGTATGCGTTTCTTTATACAGACCTCGAAGGTCATGAAGCTGTACTCGAACAAGTAAAGGCATTGCCGTTCGTGGAAGCGGTCGTTCGGAGCGAGCGTCCATTCATTTCCGAAACGTACGAGACAAAATCGAAATAAACAAAAAGATGAAGGTGGCATCACCTTCATCTTTTCTGCTGGAGGGAAAGACATGCGTGTCATATCTGGAGAACGAAAAGGGACCCGTTTAAAGGCGGTCCCTGGAACGGCTACGCGGCCGACAACAGATAAAGTAAAGGAATCATTATTCAACATCATCGGGCCCTATTTTTCTGGTGGGAAAGCGTTAGACCTCTATGCGGGCAGTGGTGGACTTGGCATTGAGGCGTTGTCGAGAGGGTGTGACGAAGCGGTGTTTGTCGACCGTCAACCGAAAGCCGTGCAAACGATTCAAGAAAACTTGCGGGCGACCCATTATGAAAACAAGGCGAACGTGTATCGCCAAGACGCCAAGACGGTACTCGAGCAACTTCGTGCACAGAAGGAACAGTTTAAGCTGATCTTTATGGATCCCCCGTATCATGCGGAAGAGCACGAGAATTTCTTACGACTGATTGATGAATCTGACATGTTGATCGATGTTGGCGTCATCGTCTGTGAACACGGGAGCGACGTGACATTACCGGAACGTATCGGACGACTTGAACGAATTAAAGAACAGCGATACTCAGAGGTGATCACAATCAGCTTTTATGAGTATGCATCGATTGAGGAGTGAAACAAATGAAGCGGATTGCGATTTGCCCGGGGAGCTTTGACCCGATCACAAATGGACATTTAGACATTATCGAACGAGCGGCGGCCATCTTTGACGAAGTCATTGTCGCCGTCCTTGAAAATTCCAGCAAGGCCCCACTATTTGATGTGGAAGAACGATTAGGACTCATCCGAGAGGTGACGACACATCTTCCAAACGTGTCGGCTGACGCGTTCGGTGGACTTCTCGTCGAGTACGCTGCGGAGCGAGAAGCGGCAACAATTGTGCGTGGATTACGAGCCGTATCTGATTTTGAATATGAACTTCAAATCGCATCAATCAACAAGAAATTGAATGAGAACGTAGAAACCTTATTCATGATGACGAACAGTCAATACTCATTCCTCAGTTCGTCCATCGTGAAAGAAGTAGCGAAATATGGCGCATCAGTCAGTGAACTCGTACCAGAGCAAGTCGAAGTCGCGTTACGTAAAAAGTATCAAGTGAGTTCGGGACAATGAAATCACTAAAAATCGGGCTTGGTCTGCTCGTCACAGTTCTTCTATTTCTCTTCGTTCCGCTCCCTTATTACATCTCATCACCTGGTGCGGCGACGTCGATTGAAGAATTCCTGACCGTCGAAGGTGGCGAAAAGGATAAAGGGGAACTGATGATGGTGACCATCTCGCAACGGAGAGCGACACCGTTTTGGTTAGTAGAGAGTTGGGTCACACCGTTCACAGAAGCCAATTTATCTAGTCGTTATTTATACGATGGAGAAAGTGAGGCGGACTACGACAGACGTCAACAACTCTTGATGGACTCCTCTCAACAAGCGGCAATCCAATATGCATATGAGCTCGCTGACGAAGAAGTGGCGGTCGATTTTGAAGGAATTTACGTCTCTGCGCCGATTCCGGGCTCTCTCGCCGCCAACACCTTAAAGCCGGGCGATGTCATTACCGCAATCGACGGCATGTCATTTGCGACACGTATGGACTTTTTAAATCGGGTGATGGAATCGGATGCTGGTGATGAAGTCGAGTTGACGATTGAGCGAGACGGGGAGGAACGTGTCGTGCAGACGCTCATTCAACCGATTGACCAAAGTGGTGACCGTGTCGGGATTGGTATTTATGAGCCACTTCCTGTCCAGGAGATCACAGCAGATCCTAAAGTCGATGTCGCTTTGACGAATGTCGGGGGACCGTCCGCAGGATTGATGTTCACGTTAGAAATTTATGATCAGCTGACGCCGGGCGATTTGGCGAACGGAAAGCGAATCGCCGGCACGGGAACCGTCGATGAGGAAGGAAATGTCGGACCAATCGGAGGCGCGTGGCAAAAGATTGTCGCAGCGGACGAGGAAGGGGCCGAAGTCTTTTTCGTCCCGGCCGGTTCCAATTATGAGGAAGCGCTTGAATCGCGCGACCGTCTCGACAGTGACATAGAAGTCGTCCCTGTCAAGACGGTCGAAGATGCAATCCGTTATTTAGAAGAGATGAACTGAGGTCGCTGGCGGTGTTCGATCAATGCGTCGTTATGAAGCGGCAGTCGATACGCCTCGGTGACACGCGCTTCAAAATCGAGCCGTTCATCGTATTTACTGAGGAGCGGCAACTCTTGTTTCACATCACGTAACGCCAAGCGACCGATGTCGTTAAACGCGAGCGGTCTCACATAAGGGACATCGTCAAAACGTGTCGGTGCTTCTTCTTTTAACCAGTGCAGAAGAACGGACACGAACGCCCGTTGAATTGATGTGCGTGTATAGCGACGTGTCGAAACGGATGTGAGGGCTTGTTCAAACGACGTTTCGGATCCAGCTCGTTTCAGGCGAGGTGCGAGGGAAGTGTCAATGCCGACGAGCTCAGTCAATGTGTGAAGCGGTAGCGTCCTAAGTTTGTATTGTAAGACGGGCCAATACACTTCCCAATGCGTCATCGATTGCGACTGGAACATCGCTTCTGTCGATGCCGGGACGGCAAGAACTTCACCGGTGTCTAGGTAATGGGCTCGAATGCCGGTGGCCGACATGACATCCGTGATTGAGATGTCGTGATAATCTGCCCCGAGACGCTTTACGGTATGTAATTGAATCTTCTTCGCCGCTTTAGCGTAATGATACGCCAAAATATTATTAGGGCGTGTCAAATCAAACGACGGATAGACAGTGCGGAAAGCCCGACTCGAAGCTTGCGCCGACGAATGACCTTCTTGTAGCGCTTGATGGAGTGCCTCTTTATATAGAAATGTCTCTTCAACATTTGACTGCGCTGCATGAAGAATGGCGTCGACATCACCGCTTTCGCTTCCGAAAGATAGCGTTTGGCATCGGAGTTGTTCGGCGATTGAGACGGCTGACATGGCGAAGCGGTCCGCCCGTTGTACTCCATACTTGGTCGGTAGTTCGACGACGAGATCGATTGCCCCGCTCTCGACGGCCGCTCTTGCTCGTTTCCACTTATCGAATGAGGCTGGTTCTCCTCGTTGTGTGAACTGGGCACTCATGATGGCAATCATGGCATCAGCCCCGGTTTCTTGACGTGCGGTTTGCGCTTGATAATAGTGCCCGTTGTGAAACGGATTGTACTCTGCGATAATGGCCGTCTTTTGCATGATTTACTCCTTTGCATTGTCGTATGGATTGGTGTAAGATGAGTAAGTACGCTTTGGCAAAGCGCCGTCGTCAACTGATTTTAGTGTAAAGAAAAAACATTGACAAAACAAGTTGGCCTATCTATAATTCATATTGTTGCAATTGAGGTGATTCGGATGAAATGGTCTATTGCACAGCTACTTAAGCTCCGAAACCAGGGTGACGGTTTTACGATCGATGAGATGGTAGAACTACCAGAGCTGACTCAGCTCCATCCGGATATCCGTTCGATTCGCCCGGTGCATGTGCACGGGGATGCATCGTTCACATCTAATCAAGTTACATTCAATCTGAAGATTCAAGGTGATTTGACGTTGCCAGATGCGCGAACGTTAGAAGATGTCACTTATGAATTTGATATTGAATCGCTCGAGCCTTTCTTTTTGGAGAATGGGCGTTATACGGAGCAATTCGATGACGTGAATTTGCCAGAAGGAAATACAATCAGTCTTGTACCGATTGTAAAAGAGCTCATCATGTTAGACGTCCCGATGCAAGTTTATGGGAACGAAACAGACAAAACTCAGGTTGAAGGAGAAGGCTGGACGCTTACTGACGAACAGCCGGACGCTCAACCAAAAATTGACCCGCGATTCGCGGGACTGGCCGACCTGTTCTCGAAAAAAGAGAACGAGGAAGGTTAACTTTTCAAGGAGGTGGACAACGATGGCAGTACCATTCCGTAGAACGTCGAAAACTCGCAAACGTCTTCGTCGTACTCACTTCAAACTCAACGTACCTGGTATGAACGAGTGCCCGAACTGTGGCGAAATGAAACTTTCACACCGTGTTTGCAAATCTTGCGGACATTACAACGGTAAAGAAGTAACAAGCAAATAATGCGAGAAGAAGTGATCTGATATCAGGTCACTTCTTTTTTGTTTGTCATTTTTGGGTCATGGCGAGAAGATGTGGTAAACTTTTTGTGCGAAAATAGTTCTATTCAGGAGGAAAGCATGTATGAACTCCATTAAACGGATTGGCATCATCGGGAACGGGGCGGTCGGACTATTGATGGCATCCTTGCTCGCTGATGATTATGAGGTGACGGTATACGGACGAAGCGGATCATCTGAAAAGATTGTAATCACACGGACGGGTGTGACGAGTGGTACAGCACATGTATCGCTACAATCTAGCGCCACATTAGAAGAGACTGACCAAGATCTCTTTTTTGTCACGACGAAAGCTCACCAAGTCGAACAGGCGACGGCACGACTCTCTGGAGCGGTTCCGGTCTTCATTTGCTCGAACGGCATTGCCCATCTAGATTATGCGGAACAACGTGGTTTTCATATAGGTGTCGTTGAACACGGGGTGACGAAACAAGAAAACACCATCGAGCATCGTGGACTTGGGCGTATTCGAATCGGGAGCATGACAGGTCTCCTTCCAATCACACTTCAAGATAGTCCCCTTCAGGTCATCTGGGAAGAAGACATCGAACAAGTCGTGATCGAAAAGCTCTTTGCGAATGCCATCATCAATCCCATTACAGCACTATGCCGTGTTCCGAATGGGTCGCTCGCGAACGATCCATATCGTGAGATTGCGCATTCCATCTACGAAGAACTAACGCCGTTATTTTCAAGGCGTGTCTCGTATGCTTATATCGAGTCGATCATCGAACGCACTGCCGAGAATCGTTCTTCCATGTTGCGTGATCTTGAAGAAGGACGACCGACAGAAGTGGATGCGATTCTAAAACCAGTGATTGAGAAAGCCGAACAAATGAAGATTTCACTTACAGTCATCCCACTGCTGCATAAACTGATTATAGGAGCGAGCGCATCGTGTTAGTGTATATCGTTTCATTTCCACTCATCTTATGGTTTATGGTGTATATGATACTTAGAAAAATTATGCCGAAATCAATCAACTCATTCAAACTCGCCTGCGATGCCGGGGTCGTACTCTGGTTCTATGCATGCGGCGTTTTACTTGAGGCCATCTTCGGGACGGAAGTGTTTCTTCTATTGCTTGCGGTGTGTTGCGCCATCTTTCCGATCAATGCGATCTGGCAGCGGATTCGTTATGAGGAAGTGTTGTTCACAAAGATGTTCGTCCACGGCTGGCGTTTGCTCTTTTTACTCCTAGTCCCGACGCATGCGATTTTATTTGCGATCGGCGTGGCCCAAGAAATGATTCGTTGATTGATTGAAAGGAAGTTGTTATACGTGAAGGTAGAAGCATTTGATGCCCTATATGCACCCACATCCCCGATGATAAAAATTGAAGAAGGGTACGGGCGCTGGCTCGATTATCGAGGCATGGATGAAGTCGAGAAGCGTGCAACGGAGATTGCAGGACGCTCTTACGACCATCTCCATGAACTCGTCCATATTTTAAAGCAGCAGCAACGGCAGTTCGGGGAACTATCGGAACGTCTATCAGCGAATCTTGATTTGCTCGAACAGCGTGAAGCATATGTCATGGTGACCGGGCAACAAGTCGGCGTGTATGGAGGTCCTTTATTCGCTGTATATAAATTGCTAGCGGTCATCAAACGAGCGAAAGAGGCGGAAGCGAAGATCGGCAAACCGGTCCTTCCGATTTTTTGGATGGCAACGGAAGATCATGACTTCGCGGAAATCAATCATGTCTTCACGACCCAGACGTTTTCGAGAACGTTAAAAAAAGATGCATTATCCACGCTTCCGCTGGCAGGGAAAGCATCTGTAGGGGAGCTTGAGTTCGATCGAGTCAAACTTGAGTTGGTACAAATGGCGCAGCGGATGTTGTTGAATGAGACAGAGACGCCCCATACATTACGTCTATATCAGGAGTTGATTGAACTCATTCAAGGAAGTCATTCGTTCGCGCAGTTCTTTGGTGGAATGATGCGCCGTTTCGTAGGGAACGACTTTTTATTGTTTGACCCGCACGCAAAAGACGTACGCGCACTTGAACGTCCGATGTTCCGTCGACTGATTGAACAGCATGACGCATTGCAACAAGCGCTTGAACATGCCTTCGAAGACGGCATGCCATCTGTCGAGTTAAATAAAGAGGCGGCACATCTCTTTTATCATGACGGAACGCGTGAACTGCTCACAAAAACCGACATGGTGTACACGACAAAACGTGGGCATCGATTCACGGAGACCGAATTGCTCAATGAGATCGAGGCACATCCGGAACGCTTTTCAAACAACGTCGTCTCTCGACCGCTTATGCAAGACTATTTGTTTCCGACGCTCGGTTACGTCGCCGGTCCTGGAGAAATCGCCTATTGGCTGCAACTCCGCCCATTATTCCACGAGCTTGGATGGAAAATGCCGTTACTGTTACCACGCCTCGGTGGTTTGATCGTCTCGAGTAACGATGAAAAGAAATTACGACAAGAAGGCGTCACACTTGAGGAATATATGAAGCGCCCACTACCAGATCATCCGTTTGATGATGAGGCGTTCGAAGCGAAGCTGTATGCGTATCGGACACTCACGGAAGCGGTCAGCCGGGAAGCCCGTAGCCACGGAAGACGATTCGAGTCGAAGTCGAGGCACGTCCTCGAACGGTTGGCAGATGAGATGCGTGCCGAGGCGAAGCGTGATCAATATCGACTGAACGCGCGACGTATTCAGCTTTCGACTCGACTCTTCCCGATGAATGCACCTCAGGAGCGTATTTTATCGATGGTTCCGATGTTGAATCGTCATGGTCTCGACGTTTTTGAGCGGATGAAGCACGCTTATGAGCAATCGGAAGCGGAGCAATGTTTGTTCAAGGTATAACCTTTTTTGGAACAGCTCTTGACATTTGTCAGGAGCTTTTTTTTGTTGTTACCTTTTTGTTTCCTCTTTTCGCTAAAAACCTGTACGGACCTTGACATTTTTATGATAAAGTAAGTGTAATAAAACAGTTGAAATATGTAGGTTGAGAGGGTTTTTTGAATGTTTGAGCATGAAACGGTTTTAAAAATGGAGTCCATTGAGGGATTGAACATCAAACCAGATGGGGTATATGTGGACTGTACGTTAGGTGGAGCGGGTCATAGTGAAGAAATCGCAAAGCGTTTAACGACGGGACAACTATATGCGTTCGACCAAGATGACGTCGCACTCGCGCACGCGAAAGAGCGATTGGCTCCTTATGAAGGCCGTGTGACGTTTATAAAGAGCAACTTCGTTCACTTGAAAGAAGAACTCGCCGAACATGGCGTGACGAAAGTGGACGGCGTACTATTCGACCTAGGCGTTTCATCGCCACAGCTTGATGAGGCAGAACGTGGATTCAGTTACAACTACGACGCGCCGCTCGATATGAGAATGGATCGCTCGCGAGAGTTTTCAGCTTATCATGTTGTGAATGAATGGTCGTTTGGAGAACTTGCTCGTATTTTCTTTACATACGGGGAGGAAAAGTTTTCAAAACAAATCGCACGAAAGATTGAGCAAGCCCGTGCCGATAAACCGATTGAGACGACGTTTGAGCTTGTCGACTTAATTAAGGAAGCGATTCCTGCACCAGCAAGACGCAAAGGCGGTCATCCAGCGAAACGAACGTTCCAAGCGATTCGAATCGCCGTCAATGACGAGTTGAACGTATTCGACCGTGCCGTTCAAGATGCGATTGATTTACTCGCAGTGAACGGACGCATCTGTGTCATTACGTTCCATTCATTAGAAGATCGAATTTGTAAACAAGTGTTTAAAGAACGGAGCCAACACCCGCCGTTACCACCAGGATTGCCGGTCATTCCGAAAGAGTTCGAACCTGAACTCAAGTTGATCACACGCAAACCGATTGTGGCGAGTGAAGGAGAACTCGAAGATAACCGTCGTTCACGCTCGGCAAAACTGAGAGTGGCCGAAAAACAAAAATAATCACTTTGTAGGAGGGATACCTGATGCCAGAAGCTGCCCGTAAGGCGTTGCAGCCTCAAGTTACACCGAATCGAAATCCGATTCCGCAAGAACGACCAATACCTGCTCCAAAACGACGCACGTTGACCTTGTTTGAATCGATCCTGTATCCAGTGATGATTGGTTCAGTGGTCATGTTCGGTGGCATCACGGTGTCAAAGCACAACGAAGCGTATAACATTATGCGTGATACGGCAGCCGTCAACCAGCAGGTAAATGGGGTTGCAAAAGAAAACGAAGAACTAAAGTATGAAATCGCCCAACTAAGCTCGCCAGAACGAATTTACGCGATTGCCGAGAAACTCGGAATGAAATTCAATGAGAAGAACGTCAAGGTGATTGATTGATGAATTCTCTACAACAGAGTAAAAAAAGAGTGGCGTGGGTAGCGATTGTCTGCTTCACCCCACTCTTTTTATTTTTTGTCGGATGGTTTCTTTACTTGTCTGTCACGCATACATATAAAGGCGAGAATATGTTGGCGTTCGCTGAGGAACAGCGCTGGAAGGCAGTCAGTACGTTAGAAGCTGAACGAGGCGAAGTGTATGACCGTTTTGGTCAACCGATTGCCATCAACATTCCTTCGTATCGACTTGTCGCCGTGTTAAAACTTGGTGGCGAGCGGGTCGAAGGGAAGACGCTCATGCCAAACGAGTTCGAAGAAGCTGCGAAACAACTCGCGACCGTGCTTCCGATGACAGAGGCCGACATCTTAAAGCGACTTGAGCAAAATGTCGACCGCGGTCAGATTGAGTTCGGTGTTCCCGGGCGTGATTTAACCGTTGAACAAAAAGAAGAAATCGAAGCGTTCGAACTTCCGGGTATTACGTTCGTCGAAGAACCGAAACGTTACTACCCGAATAAAGTATTCGCATCTTCTGTCATCGGCTATGCGCAAAAGATTGACCAAAACGGTCGGATCGAGCTCGTGGGTGAACTCGGAATCGAAAAATCGCTCAACGATATTTTAAGTGAGTCGTATGGTTTGTATCGATTCGAAAAAGATTTGGCAGGGCGCGAGCTCGTCTCGAGCGATGAACAATTAAAAATCGAGCCAGAAGACGGGGCTGATGTGCAACTGACGATTGATCATCGGATTCAACAGCTTCTCGAGACGAAGATGGATGAGTTATATGAGGAATATGAACCGAAAAATGCGACGGCCATCATAATGGATCCGAAAACAGGGGAGATCATCGCCTTATCGGACCGTCCGTCCTTCGACCCGAACACGCGTGAAATTTCCTCATACAGTAACTTCTCGGTCTCGTCTCGCTTTGAGCCAGGGTCGACGATGAAAATTTTCACGTTGGCGGCTGCAATTAACGAGGGCGTATATAATCCGAACGAGTTGTACAAGTCAGGATCATACAAATACGGCAAGACGGTATTTAATGATTACAACATTACCGGATGGGGTACCATTCCTATGGTAGAAGGCGTCTGGCACTCGTCGAACGTCGCGTTCTCGATCTTAGCGAACGAACGACTCGGTCTCAGTCGCTATGAAGATTACTTTAAAGCGTTCAAGTTTGATCAACGGACCGGGATTGATTTACCTGGCGAGGTAAATAGTCAATTCGACTTTGAGAGTCCGATGAACGTCTTGATCACAGCTTGGGGACAATCGACCGCGGTGACGCCAATGCAAATCTTGCAGGCGACATCTGCGATTGCAACGGACGGCACCATGAAACAACCGCACGTCATTAAGAAGATTGTCAACAGCGAGACGGGCGAAACGATTCGGACGACGAACCCGAAAGAGGTCGGTCAGCCCATCACTGCAGAGACTGCGAAAAAGACGCGTGAAGCGCTCGATGGTGTCGTCAACAGCGATGTAGGGACAGGTCAGCTATATGCGTTAGACAACTATCAAGTGGTCGGGAAGACGGGTACCGCCCAAATCGCTGAGAACGGAAAGTATTTAAGCGGACAATACATTCATTCATTCGTCGGGATGGCACCGGAAGACGACCCGGAACTCGTCATGTATATCGCGGTCGATCGTCCGAACAGTGACTCGTCAACAACGGGTCCACGCATCATGGCGCCACTCTTCAAAGATGTGATGGATGTCGCGTTACGTTACCGGAGTGTCGAGCCTGAAAAGCAAGAAAAAGCGGTTGAAGCCTCGACGAAGACGGTGACATCGTATATCGGTAAAAACCGTGAAGATGTCGCAAAAGAGGCGACTGACAGTTCGTTTAATCCAATCGTCTTAGGTGACGGGGATGAAGTGACGGCTCAAAGTCCTGTAAAAGGACAATCTTATGTCGTCGGTGAACGACTGTTGCTAAAAACGAGTAATTCGTTTACGATGCCAACATTAAAAGGGTGGTCGTTACGTGATGTGAAACGTCTAGCGACGCTCTATCAATTAAATTTAGAAATCGATGGTACTGGATTTGTCACATCGCAATCGATTGGCAAAGGGAAACCTGTCAAGACGGGAGCCTCTCTGAAAGTGAAATTGGAGACACCGTCGAATTAACGCACGAGATGAAGAGGGCTGCGGCTCTCTTTTCCTATGTATGAGGAGGAAGTTTGTATGGAACAATTGACAGTTCAAAAACTAGCATCTTGGTTTGGAATTGACGTGGAAGACGAGCGTCTCGTCGAACGCGTCGCTACAGATTCGAGAGATGAGAATGAGGCAGGACTATTTGTCCCGATCGTCGGCGCACGTGTTGACGGTCATGACTACATCGAAGCAGCGATTGAGAAAGGTGCCATCGTCACGTTTTGGGAAGAGGGTCGCCCTCAACCGGACCATGTGTTCGTCATCCCGGTAAAGTCGACGATTGAAGCCTTGCAAACGGCAGCGGCACGCTATTTAGAGGAAATCAATCCACTCGTGGTCGCGATTACTGGTTCAAACGGAAAAACGTCTACGAAAGATATGATTGCCGTCGTACTTGAAGAAAAATTCAAGACGCACAAGACAGCTGGAAACTTCAACTCGGACGTTGGTTTACCGCTCACCGTCCTTCGCATGCCGCGCGACACGGAAGTGGCCGTGTTAGAGATGGGCATGAATGGATTCGGTCAAATCGAGCAATTGTCGAAACTTGCCAAACCGGACGTGGCATTTGTCACGAACATCGGTGAGTCACATGGTGAACAAGTCGGCGGCCGTTCAGGGATCGCGAAAGCGAAGCTTGAAATCAAGGCTGGTCTGAAACCGGACGGACGATTGATCGTCGATGCGGACGAGCCGCTTCTTGCCGGTCAAGGCTATCGAGTCGGATACGATGAGACGGCGGACGGGAAAATCGAAGTGGTCGAGACGACGTTCGATGCATCCATCTTTAAATATAACGGTGACTTGTACGAGCTGAAGGTGCTCGGTGCCCATCAAATCCGAAACGCGGCTTATGCCATCGCGTGCGGTCTCGAGTTCGGACTTGATCATACGATGATTCAACGCGGTCTTGACCGCATCAAACTGACGACGATGCGAATGGAGAAGCAGATGTTCGGTGAAGCGCATCTCATCAACGATGCATATAATGCGAGCCCGACATCGATGATTGCCGCAATCGAAACAGTCAAGTCACTCGAAGGCTTCTCGAAACGCATCCTCGTTCTTGGGGATATGTATGAGCTCGGAGCCGACGAACAAGCCCAACATACACAAGTGGGTGGCGTCGTGACATCTCCCGTGACGGATTGTATTCTCGTCGGTGAAAAGGCGAAATGGATTGCGGATGGGATTGAAGACACACGAGTGAACGTCACAGCTGTCCAGACCGTGGAGGAAGCGAAGGCGCTCCTTCATCGTTATCAACGACCGGATACTGTGGTATTGTTAAAGGCATCTCGAGGACTGGCGCTTGAGCGTCTCGTTCAATAAATAGAGTAGTGAGGTAGCAACATGTTAATTAGTTTAATCGTCTTAATCAGTGCATTATTAAGTGTATTAATCGTCATGCCGCGAGCCATTCCGGCATTGCGTCAGTTGAAATTTGGACAAGAGATTCGTGATGAAGGTCCAGGCTGGCACCAGAAGAAATCGGGAACGCCGACGATGGGCGGAATTGTGATCTTGCTAGCTATCTTAGTTGGCTTCATCGTATCTGTCATTTTTGGGGAAGCGGTCGCCGGATTCGGGACACTTCTATTCGTGACGATGGCGTTTGGTGTAATCGGCTTTTTAGATGACTATATTAAAGTCGTCAATAAACGAAACCTCGGGTTGACGTCACTTCAGAAGTTGATTGGTCAAATTGTCGTATCCGTTCTGTTCGCCTGGTTCCTATCACTCGGTGGAGAGCTCGATACATCGATCTCGATTCCATTCACATCGATTTCATTTGAGACGGGTTGGTTCTATATTGCCATCGTCATCTTCTGGCTCGTCGGATTCTCAAATGCCGTCAACTTGACGGACGGTCTTGACGGTCTCGTCTCGTTCTCAGCGATTCCAACGTTCACGTTCTTTGGGATTTATGCGCTCGCACAAGATGAACTTGGAATTGCTTGGTTCGCATTCGCCGTCGTCGGCGCATTAATCGGGTTCCTCGTTTTCAATAAATATCCGGCGAAGATTTTTATGGGCGATACAGGTTCGCTCGCATTAGGTGGAGCCGTCGCTGGACTAGCGCTCATGTTGAAACTTGAGTTGCTCCTCGTATTCGTCGGGATCATCTTTGTCATCGAGACATTGAGCGTAATCTTGCAAGTTCTTTCATTCAAAACGACAGGGAAGCGCATCTTCAAAATGAGCCCGATTCATCACCACTTCGAAATGGTCGGTTGGTCGGAATGGCGAATCGTCCTTACGTTCGGTGGAATTAGTTTAATTACAGCAGGTTTATCATTACTACTCATGTAAAAGGGTGAGACAGATGGAAAAGCAATGGCACGGTAAAAAAGTTCTCGTCCTCGGCGCTGCTAAGAGCGGAATCGCGGCGGCGACGTATCTGCATCATGCGGGAGCGGATGTGACGATTAATACGGGGAATATCCCTCCCGAAGACGAGCAGAAAAAAATTCAGTCACTTGGGATTCGATCGGTGTTTAATGAACATCCCCTCGCTTTGTTAAATGAGACAGAGTTGATTGTCAAAAATCCAGGGATCCCGTATCACATCCCGTTGCTTCAAGAAGCGATGTCGCGTGAGATTCCAATCTATACGGAAGTGGAGCTCGCCTATATGGCAACGGACGCAGCATTCGTCGCCATTACAGGTTCGAATGGAAAGACGACGACCACGACACTCGTCTATGAGTTACTTAAAGGCGGAGAGCGCCCGGTTCATCTTGCGGGAAACATCGGATTCCCAGCTATCGAGGTCGCGACAAACGCGAAAGCGGAGGAATTGATTGTTATTGAATTGTCGAGCTTTCAGTTGATGGGGGTTGAGTCCTTCCATCCGCGTTCGGCAGCGTTGCTGAATCTATCAGAAGCCCATCTCGATTATCACGGCGACTTCGACTCGTATGCCGATGCAAAAGGAAACTTGTTCCGTCAGATGACACGTGACGACCAAATCGTCGTCAAAGTGACAGACTCCGAAGTGATGAAACGTGTCCCGGCTCATCTTGAACCGAATACGTTCAGCTTTGAGCGAGGAGATGCTTCCGTTGTAGACGGCTGGGTCACGGTACGCGGAGAGCGAATCATTCGTGTGAATGAATTGGCATTAGGTGGTGCCCATAATGTCGAGAACGTACTAGCGGCTCTTCTGTTGGTCGAACCCTTTGATATTCCAAAAGCACACGTCGAGCGTGTATTGCGAAACTTTGGCGGTGTCGCACATCGAACTGAAAGTTTAGGTGATGTTCTCGGACGTGCCGTCTACAATGATTCGAAGGCAACGAACAACGTTGCGGCGGAAGCGGCACTACGAGGATTTGATGCTCCGATTGTGTGGCTATGTGGAGGACTCGAACGTGGAGCGGACTTATCATCGCTCGCGCCAGCTCTCTCAAACGTAAAAGCTGTCGTCGCGTATGGTGAGACAAAAGAGCGTTTTAAAGAGCTTGGAGAGTCCCAACAGATTCCATCTTTCACGGTCGAGACGTTAGCAGACGCCGTTCCACTCGCGTTTGAACAATCTGAGACGGGAGATGTCATTCTCTTATCTCCTGCTTGTGCAAGTTGGGACCAATTCAAGACGTTTGAAGAACGAGGCGAACAGTTCGTCCATCTCGTTCGCACATATGAGGAGGCGAACCGATGAAAGTCATGATTTCTGGTGGAGGTACTGGTGGTCATATTTATCCGGCCCTCGCATTGATTGAGACGTTACAAAAACGTCACCCGAATTTACAGGTACAATACGTCGGAACGGAGAATGGATTAGAAGCCGATCTCGTTCCTCGAGCAGGTGTCCCGTTCAAATCGATTCAAATCGCTGGATTGAAACGGTCCCTCTCTCTTGAGAACTTAAAGACGGCGTACTGGTTCTTGAAAGCTGTTCGCTCTCTTAAAAAAGATATGGCAGCATTCAAACCGGATGTCGTCATCGGAACGGGCGGATTCGTCTCAGGACCGGTCGTCTATACGGCGCAACAACTCGGCATCCCGACTATCCTACATGAACAAAACAGCATCCCAGGGTTAACGAATAAGTTTTTATCGAAAAAAGCGGATTGGGTCGCCCTTTCCTTTAAAGGGTCCGATGTTCACTTCCCTGGGGCAAACGTTCGCTTGATTGGAAATCCGCGTGGAAGTGAAGTGCTACAAACGAAAGTGGACGATGCAGCTGTACGAAAACAGTACAATCTCGATGAACGGCCTATCGTATTGATTTACGGAGGGAGTCGTGGCGCCGAAGCAATCAACCGTGCCGTCATTGAGGCTATCCCAGCGCTTTCGGACTTACCAATCAACGTGCTCTACGTCACAGGGAAAATTCATTACGAATCTGTATCGAAAGAAGCCCCATCATCTGAAAACGTACACGTTCATCCGTACGTCTATGACATGCCGGCCTTACTCGCTTGTACGTCAATCGTCGTCTCGCGTGCGGGAGCTTCGACGATTTCTGAATTGACCGCCCTCGGCTTACCGAGCGTATTGATCCCGAGCCCATATGTTACAGCAGACCATCAGACGAAGAACGCCTCTGCCCTTGTTGAAAACGGTGCGGCGTTACTCGTGAAAGAGGAGTCGTTGACAGGGGAGACGCTCGTCGAAGCGATTCGCCAAGTACTCGGCAAACAAGAAGAGATGGCGAACGCATCCCGTGCCCTCGGATTCCCGGACGCGTCAGATGCACTAGCCGACTTAGTAGAAGAAGTCATTCGATAAAGGAGTAGAATCCGATGGAACCAAGCCAACAAACGGTACGCAGTCTAGAAGACCGTATTCCGTACATGAAAAAGCAGCGACGGAAAAAAGCGAACCGTCGGATGTTCTCCGTGCTTTCTTTGTTTGGAATTCTCATCTTACTCGTGGTCTATATGCAAACTTCGATGTCGAACGTGAAAGAAGTGAACGTATCTGGGCTATACTGGCTTGATGAATCCTACGTGTTTCAAAACATGGAGCTCGACACATCGACAAAATTTGTCAGTCTATCACCGAGCAAGATGAGTGACCAAATGGAAAAGTTGCCGGGTGTCAAACGGGTAGACATGGACCGATCTTGGTATAACGTCGTTCACGTCAATGTGACAGAAGAGAAGATGATTGCTTATGCTCGTGCGGAGACGGGAGATGTCGTCGTGTTAGCAGACGGCTCACTTCATCCGACAGGCACCATCACCGACCCTCAGAAGTTAAAAGATGGTCCACTGCTAAGAGAGTTCAATTCGGAAGAAGAACTCGAAAAGATTGCCAGTGAGTTGGAACAAGTCGATGACGCGACGCGAGCCCGTATGTCGGAAGTCATCTTGTCTAAACAAAAGGGAGAGCCGACACGTTACGAGATCTTTATGAATGACGGAAATACGCTTCTCACCCCGACGCTGAAGTTAAGTGAGACCGTTTCGAAATATGGAGAAATCTATGAAAACATTCCGAAAGGTCAGCAAGGAACAGTCGTCATGGATGGTGGTTTTTACTTTGTTCCATACAAGAAAACGAATGAATAATCAGTTATATTACAGCCCTTAGACACATAAGGGCTGTTTTTTTGTCTTTTGTAAACGAATTGATAACGCGAAACCGCTTAAATTGTAGGATTCTACCTTTTCTCACTATCTTATTTGTTGTAAACTTAGACGTGAGATATCTTGTCGAAACCAACAATTCTTTTGGATATCTGTCATATTTGTCATGTAATTTGTACAGGAAAATTATAGAGCGGAGGTGTTTCCCTTTTGGAAGCGAATGGTTATGTGGCCGCATTAGATATTGGAACGTCAGAGATTAAGCTCGTCGTCGGTGAATTGCTCGGCGGAACGCTTAATATTTTGGCAGAAGGGTGTGCACCGTCGGCAGGGGTGAAACGTGGTGCTGTCGTAGACATCGATAAAACAGTCCAAGCGATCAAACAGGCCGTTGAACACGCGGAGACATCGTTAGGTGATCAAATTCGATCTGTATACGTTGCCATCGAAGGGGAACATATCCAAATTGCCCCATGTCATGGAATCGCATCCGTGAAGCGGGAAGATCAGGAAATTACAGATGCAGACGTGATGGAAGTCATCAATTCAGCACAAGTGATGCGATTACCGGATGAGATGAGTGTCATCGATGTAATCCCATCATCATTCACGGTGGATCAACAAACGGGTGTCGTCGATCCTCGTGGAATGCTTGGTTATCGACTAGAAATGCATGGGAAAATGGTTACTGGATCGAAGACAATTTTACATAGTATTCGTCGTTCGATTGAACGTGCCGGATTACACCTCGAAGGATTTATTTTAGGGAACCTCGCGCTCGGCATGAGTGCAGCTTCTGTAGATGAAATCGACCTCGGCATTGGTCTTGTCGATGTCGGGCACGAAAAAACGACGGTCTCGGTATTTTATCGCGGAGATCTCGTTTACTCGTATATCCTTCCAGTCGGTGGAGACCATATGACAAGAGACTTGGTCTATAAGCTAAATTGCAAATATCAAGACGCCAAAGTGGCGAAAGAAGAATACGGTCTCGCACTCGAAGAAATGGCTGATGGAACAGAAGGTTTCTCCTACACGAACATCAATGGGGAAGTGGCGTTCGAACCACAGTCAGAAATTAGCTATGTTTTAGAGGCGAGAATAGAGGAAATGTTTACCCTTATGTTGAATAAGGTTCAAAAAGTAGGTGTTCCGATGCTGAATGGCGGATACTTACTTTGCGGTGGAGCTGCTGCTCTACCAGGTATTCAAGAGTTAGCGACTCGTGTCATGGGTCAAAAGACGAGATTGTATCAACCGTCGTCGATTGGCGTCAGACATCCAAAATACGCGACAGCAGTCGGTGTTTTGAAATATGTCTTAATGAGTGATCATCACGTTTCAAAATCTCAACTCGAAAAACCGGAAGTTCGCTACGAAACGCTTCACAATAAGCAGGAACCGACCGATACTCATGTTGGAGAGAACGAATACGAGACCGATCAAGAGTCGAAAAAAGGTTTTAGTCGTTTGATGGAAAAATTATTTGGCGTTTAAGCTGACGTTGTAATACAACTTGGAAAATAAGTAGGGGGATACCTGAATGATGTACTTTGATGAGGCGATTGACGCCGTAGCAAAAATTAAAGTAATTGGAGTCGGAGGCGGCGGTTCAAACGCCGTTAACCGTATGATTGAACATGGGGTACAAGGAGTTGAGTTCATCGCTGTCAACACGGATGCTCAAGCCTTGAATATGTCGAAAGCCGATGTAAAACTTCAACTTGGTGCCAAATTGACACGTGGTCTCGGTGCTGGTGCGAATCCGGATATCGGTAAAAAAGCGGCAGAAGAAAGCCGCGAACAATTGATTGAAGCGCTTGATGGAGCGGATATGGTCTTCGTCACAGCTGGTATGGGTGGCGGAACAGGAACTGGTGCTGCACCGGTCATCGCTGAGATTTCAAAAGAAATCGGCGCGCTCACAGTCGGTGTCGTCACAAAACCATTCATGTTTGAAGGCCGGAAGCGCATGCAACACGCGCAACATGGGATTCAAGCGTTTAAAGAAAAAGTAGATACACTCATCGTCATTCCAAACGATAAGCTTCTTGAAATCGTGGAACGCAACACACCGATGATCGAAGCCTTCCGTGAAGCGGACAACGTTCTTCGTCAAGGTGTACAAGGGATCACTGACTTGATCGCCATCCCTGGTCTCATCAACCTTGACTTCGCTGACGTGAAGACGATCATGACAGAAAAAGGATCTGCACTCATGGGTGTAGGTGTTGCTACAGGTGAAAACCGTGCCGTTGAAGCAGCGAAGAAAGCAATCTCTTCACCACTTCTCGAATCTTCAATCGAAGGAGCGAAAGGTGTCTTGATGAACATTACAGGTGGGCTCAGCCTTAGCTTGTATGAAGTGACAGAAGCAGCTCAAATCGTTCAAAGTGCCGCAGATGAAGAAGTGAACTTGATCTTCGGTTCAGTCATCAACGAAAACTTGAACGATGAAATCATCGTCACCGTGATCGCAACTGAATTTGCTGAGGAAACACAAGGGGCGAACCCGTTCCTTCAGCAGCCGAAAAAACAGCCAGAGGTTGAGAACAAGGAACCCCAACCAAAAGCAAATGAAGCGGCTCAACAAGACGAAGGGAACTTCCATCGCCCAGTGTATGGAGGAGACGTCCCAGACGAGACGATCAACATCCCTGCGTTCGTGAGACAACGCCGTAACTAAACAACAAGGGGTGCCGTGACTCGGCATCCCTTTTTCTAAAAAAGGAGAAACCGATGCAACTGTTACATACATGGGAAACCGAAACGAATCGCTATCATGCTTACGTGACGACACGGACGAACGGACACAATGCCGGAAACGTTGGTCTTCATGTCGGCGATGATATTGATGGAGTCATTCAAAATCGTCAATGGTTCTTTCGACAGGCGAATCTTTCGCTAGAAGACTCTGTTTGGGCCGACCAAGTGCACGGGATAACGGTCCAAAGCGTGGATTCAGCGGACAAGGGCAAAGGTGCATTTCGATATGACGAGGCAATTTCGCAAACAGACGGACTCATCACAAAAGAAGAAGCTTTGCCGCTCGCTCTCGTCTTTGCAGATTGCGTACCTCTCTTTTTCTGTGCGAAAGACCATGGAGTCATCGGTGTCGCTCATGCGGGTTGGAAAGGGACCGTCGGCAATATCGTCACGTCCATGATCCAAGCGTTTGAAGATCAAGGCATCGATGCGACAGAAGTGGACATGCTCGTCGGTCCAGCGATTGCTGGGAATGAATATGAGGTTGATCGTCGAGTGCTAGACGCGGTTCAATCCGTTTCGCCGACTGCCTATCAAAAAGCCGTTCGACAGGAGTCGGGCGACCACGCCTTGTTGTCACTCCAAGCAGTCAATGAAGTATTGGCAAACGAACATGACGCGTCCGTCATGCAATCGAATTTATCGACTGGCGCAAATACTCCGTTTTTCTCGTATCGAGACGGAGAAACGAAACGTCGGTTTGCGGCAGTCATCGTCAAGGAGCGTAAATTGTGAGTATTTCAGATAACGTAAAACAAGTTCAATCTATCATGGCAGCCCACGTTCAAGATGTGGAGCCTACTTTGATTGCCGTCACGAAATCGGTAGGCGTAGACGTGGCCAATGCTCTCTACGCAGAAGGAATTCGTGACTTCGGTGAAAATCGTCCAGATTCCTTACTTGAAAAAGTGAACGGCATGCCAGAAGACGCAAAGTTTCACTTCATCGGCACGTTACAGACACGTAAGGTGAGACAAATCATCGATCACGTGGCAGCTATTCACTCATTGGACCGTTTATCACTCGCTGCAGAAATCGATAAACGAGCGAGCGAGACGATTGATTGTTTCGTTCAAGTGAATACGTCAGGAGAAGATTCAAAACATGGTCTTGAAATAGAGGAAGTTATGCCTTTCATCGAGAACTGTAAACAGTATCCTCACATTCGAATCATCGGTTTGATGACGATGGCACCGTTCACGGAAGAAGAGTCAATCCTTCGTGAGACGTTCGGTCGTTTACGTCGATTACGTGATGAAGTGAACGCAAAAGGGTTTGAACACGCCCCTTGCACGGAGCTATCGATGGGGATGTCAAACGATTATCCAATCGCGATTGAAGAAGGCGCATCGTTTGTTCGTATTGGTACCGTACTTGTGCAATAATATATCTTAAGGAGGAATCCGTTATGTCAATCAAAAACAAAATGAAAGATTTCTTTGGACTCGAGGAAGATCCGAACAGCACATACGAAGAAGAAGAGTTTGCCATCGCAAACACATCAGCAACTTCTTCAACTGAAACAGCGGTCGTGAGACAAGAAGATCGCCCAAAATCAGCAAATAATCTCGTGGCATTGAATACGAAGAAGAAAGAACGCTCGAAAGTCGTATTGGCTGAACCACGTGTATTCGCTGAAGCGCAAGATATCAGCGATCAATTGAAAGAAAACCGTGCTGTCATCGTCAATCTTCAGCGCATGTCAAAAGAGCAATCACGTCAAGTCGTCAACTTCCTTTCTGGTGTCGTATATGCGCTAGAAGGATCGATGACTTCGATTGGACATAACACGATTCTGTGTACTCCGAACAATGTCGAATTGACTGGTTCAATCTCAAACTTGATTTCGGAGGATGAACTTCACAGTAAAGGGTGGTAACTGAATGGAAAACGTAATCCCTGCCTTAGGCAATACGTTAAGTACTTTGCTTGGTATTTATAGTTGGGTCCTGATCGGCTATATCTTATTATCATGGTTCCCGAACGCACGTGAATCCATGTTCGGACAAATTTTATCGTTTTTATGTGAACCATTTTTAGCACCGTTCCGACGGATTATCCCACCAATCGGTGGCATGCTCGATATCTCTCCAATCGTCGCATTGTTCGTGCTTCGGATGGCACAAGCCGGTATCGCTGCCATTTTCGGGTGATGTATGAGCGTTTATGATCACTACCGACCAAGTGAACGGGCGTTCGTTGAACAAGTGTTGGATTGGGTACAACAAGTCGAGAACAGCTATGTATTGAAGTTGACGGACTTTTTAGACCCTCGCGAACAGCAAATCGTCAAACAGCTTGTCGGTAAACAGCTCGTCATTCACGACGATGGCGGGTTTGAAGGAGCTGAACGACGTCGGCTGATTTTGGCGCCAGAGTATTATGAGCTGAATACCGATGATTTTGAAATTGAGATTCGTCGTATTGAATATCCGACAAAATTTGTTGACCTGACACATCGACAAGTGACTGGAACTTTACTGAACGCTGGATTAAAGCGTCAAAAGTTTGGGGACGTCGTCCTGGAAGAGGAAATCGTCCAGTTTGCTACGACCCGCGAAGCGGTCGGGTTCATCGAAATGAACTTGGAACGTGTCGGAAAAGCAAGAGTTCGCATTTCTTCTGTTGCGAAGGAAGACATTCTCGTCGTTCCGAAAACAGAGTGGGTCGAAGGTTTCGGCATCGTGTCCTCGTTACGATTTGATACGGTCGTGAGCGAGGTACTCAACATATCTCGTCAGAAAGCTCAGGCGCTCGTGAAACACGGTGACTGTAAAGTGAATCATAAAGTCATTGAAGATCCGAGCTTCTTGCTTGAACCAGATGATCTTTTATCCGTCCGTGGATACGGTCGTATTAAGATGATGGAGATCCTTGGTTCGACTAAACGTGAAAAGATTAAAATCCAGTATGGGACCATACGTTAAATTTTAGGAGGAAAGTCGAATGGCGTTGACACCGATTGATATTCATAATAAAGAATTCTCTTCCCGTTTTCGTGGGTACGACATCGATGAGGTCAATGAATTTTTAGATCAAATCATTAAAGAGTTTGAACTATTGATTCGTGAGAATCGACGGTATGAAGAACTTGTCAACGATATGCAAGCTCGCATTGACTACTTCTCCTCGATGGAAGATACATTGAACAAGTCGATCATCGTCGCACAGGAAGCAGCGGAAGAAGTGAAGAACAACGCGCAAAAAGAAGCGAGCCTCATCTTGAAACAAGCGGAGCGTGAAGCGTACGCTCGTGAAGAAGAAGCGGCACGTAAAGAGCAACTTGCAGAACGTGAAGTCGTTCAAATGCTCAAAAAAGTCGAGTTGTATCGCACACGTTTCCGTGTCCTCGTCGACGCACAAATGGAGCTCTTAAACAGCACCGAGTGGGAGACGATTGTCGGGGAGCCGCCTGTGCAGACGGTTCTTGACGATAGATCAGAACTTGCGTATAATGACCACGAAGTCACACAGAATGAAGAACAACATGGATAAATGATCAACACGTTGAGTAGGACGCGTCGATCGAGTCATACCTACGAAGCGACTTAGGGACGGTGAGAGCCTAAGAGAAAGACTCGAATCGGTATCCCCTATGAGTCGTCACGCTGAACCAGAGTAAGCGTGACCGCCTGACCTCGTTATCGGTTACCGAGAGCGGTCTCACGAACGTGAGACTAGTAGGGTGGTACCGCGAGTCAACCAACTCGTCCCTATCAGGGATGGGTTGGTTTTTTTGTTTTCTAAAAAATGTTGATGGAGGAGTTTCGATGAACTACAAAGACACGCTATTAATGCCAAACACAGAATTCGCAATGCGTGGGAATTTACCAAAACGCGAACCAGCGATGCAAACAGAATGGGAAGACATGGACCTTTACAACAAGGTGCAAGAAAAAAATGCAGGGAAACCACAATACATCTTGCATGATGGTCCTCCATATGCGAACGGCGACATCCACATGGGACATGCGATGAACAAAGTATTAAAAGACATCATCGTGCGTTTCAAAGGGATGAACGGATACCAGTCTCCAATGATTCCAGGTTGGGATACGCACGGTCTTCCAATCGAGAACGCCCTTCAAAAAGCTGGCGTCAACCGTAAAGAAATGACGGTCGCTGAATTCCGCGAAAAGTGTGCAGAATATGCGATGGAACAAGTGAACTCGCAACGTGAACAGTTCAAACGTCTCGGTCTTCTCGCTGACTTTGAAAATCCATATATTACGCTCCTTCCGGAATATGAAGCGGCACAAATCCGCTTGTTCGGGACGATGGCTGAAAAAGGATACATCTACAAAGGAAAGAAACCAGTCTACTGGTCGCCGTCTTCGGAGTCTGCACTCGCAGAAGCTGAAATCGAATATTACGATAAAAAATCACCAGCCATCTATGTGGCATTCCGCGTCGTAGACGGAAAAGACACATTGACGTCTGACGATCATTTCGTCATCTGGACGACGACGCCTTGGACAATCCCGGCGAACCTCGGGATCGCAGTGAGTGATGAGTTGACGTACACGCGCATCGAACACGAAGGAAAAGGCTATATCGTCGCAGAGACGCTCGTTGAAGAAGTGACGACTGCGCTCGGCTGGACTGATTACACTGTGAGCGGTTCATGGAACGGTCGCGACTTTGAATATATGACGGCTCAACATCCGTTGTATGACCGCACGTCACTCGTCATGCTCGGCGATCACGTCACAGCGGATGCGACTGGACTCGTCCACACGGCGCCAGGGCACGGGGAAGATGACTATCGTGTCGGACAGGCTTACGGCTTGGATGTCCTTTGTCCGGTCGATGACCGTGGTTACATGACGGCTGAGGCGCCTGGTTTTGAAGGGTTGTTCTATGAAGATGCGAACAAACAAATCGGGATGAAACTTGAAGAGAACGGCTACTTGCTCAACTTGAAGTTCATCAAACACTCGTACCCGCATGACTGGCGTACGAAAAAACCGGTCATCTTCCGTGCGACACCACAATGGTTCGCTTCAATCAAAGATTTCCGTGAAGACATGCTCCGTGAAATCGAAGAAGTGAACTGGGTTCCGGAATGGGGAATGACACGTCTTTACAACATGGTCCGTGACCGTGGAGACTGGGTCATCAGTCGTCAACGTGCATGGGGCGTGCCAATCCCAATCTTCTATGCAGAGGATGGAACGGAAATCATCACGAACGAGACGATCGACCACGTCGCAAACTTATTCCGTGAGCACGGCTCGAACGTCTGGTATGAGCGTGAAGCGAAAGACCTTCTTCCTGAAGGATTCACGCATCCGAACAGCCCGAACGGCGAATTCCGTAAAGAACTCGACATCATGGACGTCTGGTTCGATTCAGGTTCTTCACACGCTGGTGTATTAGAGGAACGTGAAAACCTTCGTCGCCCGGCAGACCTTTATCTTGAAGGATCTGACCAATACCGCGGTTGGTTCAACTCGTCACTCTCAACAGCTGTTGCGACGACGGGCAAAGCGCCATACCGAAACGTCTTGAGCCACGGTTTCGTTCTTGACGGGGATGGACGTAAGATGTCGAAATCACTCGGTAACACGATTGCGCCAAACGATCTCGTGAAGCAATATGGTGCTGAAATCGTACGCCTTTGGGTCGCGTCAGTCGACTATCAGTCTGATGTTCGCGCTTCACACGACAACTTTAAACAAGTGTCAGAAGTATACCGGAAGATGCGTAACACGATTCGTTTCCTTCTTGGAAACTTGAACGGATTTGATCCGTCGATGCGTGTCGCATTCAATGACATGCCAGAAGCAGACCGCTTCATGGCAACGAAACTCAAACAGCTCCAAGCAAAAGTGGTCAAAGCGTATGACACGTTTGACTTCATGGCGGTGTATCATCTCGTTCATAACTTCTGCGTTAACGAGTTGTCATCGTTCTATCTCGACTTCACAAAAGATATCCTTTATATCGAGCGTGAAGACGATCTCCGCCGTCGTGCCGTTCAGACGGTCATGTACGATGCGGTCGTCCTTTTGACGAAGCTCTTGGCTCCAGTCCTTCCACACACTGCTGATGAGGCGTGGAAAGAGGTGCCTGGGAAGTCGGAAGCAAGCATCTTCTTGACAGATCTAGAAGAAGTGGATGCATTGACTGCTGATGAGCAAGCGTTGCTTGAGAAATGGTCGAAATTCCTCGTCTTCCGTGACGATGTCCTCAAAGCAATCGAAATCGCACGTGGCGAGAAATTGATCGGGAAACCGCTCGAGGCGAAATTGATTCTCGCACCGAAAGCAGAGACTGCGGCGTTATTGGAAACAATCGATAACGTCAGTCAGTTGCTTCAAGTATCACAAGTAGAATGGGCTGAGACGGCAGACGTCGATTATGCGACGACGAAAATCACAGTCAAGAAAGCAGATGGTGCCGCTTGTGCACGTTGTTGGACATACTCGACAGAGCTTGGACAAAACGAAGAGCATCCTGAGCTTTGCCCACGCTGTGCATCAGTAATCGGTTAAGACGAACCGGAGTGGCGTCCCCACTCCGGTTTCTTAACGGCTTGAAAGGAGACGCATATGAAACGATATTACGGATTGGCCGTCATCTTGATTCTGCTCGATCAACTCACCAAATGGGTGGTCGTTCAGACGATGACAATCGGTCAATCGATTGAAGTCATCCCGAACTTGTTATACTGGACCTCTTATCGCAATAAAGGAGCGGCTTGGGGGATGTTAGAAGGACAGATGGCGTTCTTTTTCGTCATCACGATTCTCGTCGTTGCAGGCCTTGTTTACTTCCTGCATAAAGAAGTGAACGGGTATCAGCTTCTCGGATACAGTGTTGGACTGCTGTTGGCCGGTGCAATCGGTAACTTTATCGATCGACTGTTCCGCGGTGAAGTCGTCGATTTTGTTGATACGTATCCGTTTGGCTACAACTTCCCGATTTTTAACGTGGCCGATATGGCACTCACGTTTGGTGTCATCTTGATGATCATCGGGATTTTATTTGAAGAAAAATTACACAAAGAAAGGGGACAATCGTAATGGAATCCTATACTTTTGTCGCCGATGAAAAGGCAAGGATCGACAAGTGGGTGAGCGACCGTGGAGAATGGTCACGCTCACAAGTACAAGAATGGATTAAGACAGGGGCACTTCTCGTCAATGGTAGTGCCGTTAAACCAAACTATAAGCTCCAAGTGGGCGATGAAATCGAAGTGAACGTCCCGGAAGCGGTGGAACTCGAAGTGTTACCTGAACACATTCCGCTTGAAATCGTATTCGAAGATGAAGATATGATTGTCGTCAATAAAGCACGTGGGATGGTCGTTCACCCTGCTGCCGGTCACACGTCTGGAACGCTCGTCAATGCACTTCTCGGACATTGTGATGACCTTTCAGGCATCAATGGCGTCAAGCGCCCTGGAATCGTGCATCGAATCGACAAAGATACGACAGGTCTCCTTATGGTCGCTAAAAATGACTTGGCTCATGAATCACTTGCGAGTCAATTGAAAGACAAGACGATCAAGCGTGAATATATCGCGCTCGTTCACGGCGAACTCGTTCACGAACTCGGGACGATCGAGGCACCGATTGGTCGCGATACGAATGATCGTCAGCGTATGACCGTGACGGACAAGAACGCGAAAGAAGCGGTGACGCATTTCCGCCTGCTCGAGCGCTACAAAGACTTCACGCTCGTCGAGTGTAAACTCGAGACAGGTCGTACACACCAAATCCGTGTGCACATGCGCTATATCGGGCATCCGCTCGCAGGCGACCCGAAATATGGACCACGTCGGACAATTGAATTAGGCGGTCAAGCCCTACATGCGGCGACGCTCGGTTTCCATCATCCACGTACGAAAGAATGGATGGAATTTGAGGCACCACTTCCAGAAGACTTTAAGGCAGAACTTGCAAAGTTAGATAAAATCGAGAAAACTCGTTGACTTCTGTCACGTTCCGATTTATAGTCTAGGAAGCATAACACCTTTAAACCCAGTCCAGAGAGGCTGTGAAAGGATTGTGACCGCGGTCACACTAACGTCAATTCAACCCGGCATCAGACTGCCGTTTTTGATGAAGACTCCCTTTCCAGTCGGACGAGGGAGTCTTCTTTTTTTGAATGAAGCATGAAAGGAGGAGTGACGTGAAACAGTCAGTCATTTTAGATGAATCAGCCATCCGTCGAGCGTTGACACGAATCGCTCATGAAATCATCGAGCGGAATAAAGGAATCGATGATGTCGTCCTCGTCGGGATCAAGACGAGAGGTGAGACGCTCGCTGACCGACTCGCGCGCCGCATCGAAGAGATTGAAGGCAAGCCGGTCGCACTCGGGAATCTCGACATCACGCTTTACCGGGATGACTTATCGAAGAAGTCGTTAGATCCAGAAGTGAAGGCAACAGAGTTGCCGCATGACATTAATGGGAAGACCGTCGTCCTCGTCGACGACGTCCTATATACCGGTCGAACAGTCCGTGCCGCAATGGACGCACTCGTCGACCACGGTCGCCCAGACTATATCCAACTCGCGGTCTTGATTGACCGAGGACATCGGGAGCTTCCGATTCGACCTGATTTCATTGGGAAGAACGTTCCGACATCGAAGTCCGAGCAAGTCGTCGTCCGACTCAGTGAAGTCGACACGGCAGATGAAGTGACAATCAATCAGCAATAATCTTAAAACCTTTAAGGTGGTCCAGAGAGGCCAGGAAGGAGAAATTCAATATGAAACAACCCGTTCTACACATCCACGAGCGTCCAGCTCACATTCCACAATGGCTGTTATTCAGTCTTCAACACGTCTTCGCCATGTTCGGAGCGACGATTTTAGTCCCGATTTTAACAGGATTGAATACATCGGTCGCACTCGTCGCTTCCGGAGTGGCCACGCTCTCATTCTTAGCGATTACGCGCTTCAAAGTCCCAACATACCTCGGTTCAAGTTTTGCCTACATCGCCCCAATCATTGCGGTCAGTCAGCAATGGGGTGTCGAAGCGGCACTGTTCGGTGGAATCATTGCCGGATCGGTATACGGTGTCGTCTCCTTGATCATCTATAAGACAGGCGTCAACTGGCTGCTCCGGTTGCTCCCACCGGTCGTTGTCGGACCGGTCATCATGGTCATCGGCTTGTCGCTCGCGCCGGTCGCCATCGATATGTCGATGAATCAAGACGGAGCATACAACGGAACGTTTATGACAATCGCACTCTTAACCCTTGGAATCACGATGCTCGCCATGACAAAACTGAAAGGGGTTTGGGGAGCGGTCCCAATCCTTTTCGGAATCGTCGGAGGCTACGGGATTGCTGCAGCATTCGGAATCATCGATTACTCACCAATCCAACAAGCAAGCTTTTTCCAACTCCCTGACTTCACGATGGTGTTCGTCGACTACATGCCGATGTGGCAAGTCGGTGCACTCCTCGCCATCGTACCGGTCGCACTCGTCACAATGACCGAGCATATCGGCGATCAAATGGTCACATCTAAAATCATCGGACGAGAGACGATGAAAGATCCTGGCCTCCATCGCACGCTACTCGGTGACGGGGTAGGGAAAGCAGTCGCTTCCGCACTCGGTGGTCCACCATGTACGACATACGGTGAAAACAACGGCGTCATGGCCATCACACGCGTCTACAGTGTCTACGTCATCGCTGGAGCGGCGCTCATGGCCATCAGCTTCGGATTCCTCGGTCATATCGAGGCATTCATCTCAACGATTCCGAATCCAGTCAAAGGTGGCATCTCGATCCTCTTATTCGGGGTCATCGCGTCGAACGGACTACGGACGATGGTAGAGAGCAACGTCGATTTGGCAGAAAAACGCAACTTGATCATCTCATCGGTCATCCTCGTCATCGGGCTAGGTGGTGCGATGATTCAACTCGGCAGCTTCCCTGTACAAGGGATGGCGCTCGCGACGGTCGTCGGGATTCTCTTAAACGCCATCTTACCGAAAGAAGAAGTTGAGACGGTCGTGGAAGTCAACACAACTGAAGAAACGAAACAAGCAAGTAACTTTTAATTCGATCCCGTGAGGTCGGCAAAGTGAAGGCTCGTTTATTTGGGTGTACCTTGCCCAAATAAAGGCGTCCCTTCACATCGGTGAAGAGGCGCCTTTTCTCTTTGCCTCTAACAAAAGGAGGAGACGAACATGAATACGATGCAAACGAATGTCAAACCAGTCAAACACTTCGTCAGCTTAGACACACTCTCACTCGATGAGATCATGGGCATGATTGAAGAGTCATTGCGCTATAAGCAAGGGGACCTACCCCCACTATTTGATGGGAAGACGGTCGCAAACCTGTTCTTTGAAAACTCGACGCGTACGAAAAACTCGTTTCAAATGGCCGAGCGACACTTGAACATGCAAGAGATTCCGTTCGATGTGACGACGTCATCGGTCACGAAGGGAGAGACCCTATACGACACATGTAAGACGCTCGAAGCAATTGGAGTTGACGCACTCGTCATCCGACATCCGGAAGCGGGATACTACCATGAGCTCGTTGAGAAGTTGAATATCCCGGTACTCAATGGGGGCGACGGGAGTGGCGAACATCCTTCCCAGTCACTACTCGACCTCGTCACAATCTTTGAAGAGTTCAGAACGTTCCAAGGATTGAACGTTGCCATCTGTGGAGACCTCGTTCACAGCCGCGTCGCTCGATCGAATGCGAGTGTGTTGAAGCGTCTCGGGGCAAACGTCGTCGGATGCAGCCCAGACTCATGGTGGGATGATTCCATGGGGCTTGAGCGTAAAGAACTTGATGATGTGCTAGCAGAAAGTGACGTCATCATGCTGTTACGGGTTCAGCACGAGCGTCATATCATGGGAGATATTTTCTCGAAAGAGGAATATCACACACGATATGGACTGACGGTCGAGCGAGTCGAGCGGATGAAAGAAGGGGCCATCATCATGCATCCGGCACCGGTCAATCGGGATGTCGAGATTGCGGGCAGTCTGATCGAACATGAACGGTCACGCATCTTCCCGCAAATGAAGAACGGCGTCTATGCACGCATGAGCATCTTAAATCGAGCATTAGGAGGACAACAATGATACTTCAACACGCGACATGGTATGACAACGGGACAAAACGCACGACAAACATCCTATTGAAAGACGGAAAAATCGAATCGCTCGATTATAACGGGTCGACAGCCGGGGAAGAAGTCATCGATGCGACAGACTACCTACTCGCACCAGGACTTGTCGATGTTCACGTCCACTTGCGTGAGCCGGGAGGCGAAGCGAAAGAAACGATCAAAACGGGAACGATGGCGGCAGCGGCGGGTGGATTCACGACAATCTGTTCGATGCCGAACACGCGACCGGTACCAGACGATCGCGTCACGATGGACGCGCTCCTTCAAAAGATTGAGCAAGATGCGGTTGTCCGTGTCCTTCCATACGCTGCCATCACGAAGCGGCAGCTCGGTGAAGAACAGGTTGATATGGAATCTCTATCAGATGCATTTGCCTTCACCGATGACGGGGTCGGTGTTCAATCAGCGGCGATGATGCGACAAGCGATGCGTGAAGCGAAACGGTTGAATAAGGCCGTCGTCGCGCACTGTGAAGACAATACGCTAAAAGCAGGATCGGTCCACGAAGGGAAGTTCAGTGAGGCGCACGGGATTCAAGGGATTCCAAGTCTTGCAGAGAGTATCCATATCGCCCGAGATGTGCTGATCGCCGAAGAAACGGGCTGTCATTATCACGTGTGTCACGTCTCATCGCGGCAATCGGTCCGTGTCATCCGAGATGCGAAGCGGGCAGGTATTCAAGTGACCGCCGAAGTGACTCCTCACCACCTCGTCTTGAGCGAAGACGATATCCCAGGGCTTGATGCCAACTTCAAGATGAATCCTCCGCTCCGAAGCGAGGACGATCGACAGGCGCTTCTTGAAGGATTATTCGATGGAACGATTGACATGATTGCGACAGACCATGCCCCACATACGGCAGAGGAGAAAGCGCAAGGCATCGAGCGTGCACCATTCGGGATTACCGGATTTGAGACAGCGTTCCCGCTTCTGTACACGACGTTCGTGAAGACGGGCATCATGAAAGAACATCAGTTAATCGACTGGATGACGAAGCGTCCGAGCGACGTATTTGGATTATCAAGAGGTGAACTGAAAGTTGGGGCGGATGCCGATTTGGTACTGATCGATACAGAAACGACGCGCGTGGTGGATCCGTCGACGTTCTATTCAAAAGGAAAGAACACACCGTTTACGGGGAAACAACTTGTCGGATGGCCGGTCATGACGATGGTCGGTGGCGAAATTGTATATAAGGGGCGATTTGATGAAACGAACATTATGGCTTGAGGATGGAATGAAATTTGTCGGTAAAGGATTCGGGGCACCAGCGGATACGATGGGGGAAGTCGTCTTCCAAACAGGTATGACCGGTTATCAAGAAATTTTGTCGGATCCGTCGTATTGCGACCAGATGATCGTGCTGACGAACCCGTTGATCGGAAACTACGGGGTCAATCGTGAAGACTTCGAAACGACAGTTCCGATGGCAAAAGCATTGATTGTAAAAGAGGCTTGCGACACACCGTCGAACTTCCGTTCCACGGCGACGCTAGATGCAACGCTTACTCGCTTTGGTATCCCGGGATTATCCGATATCGACACGCGTATGTTGACACGTCACTTACGGGCACAAGGTGTCATGCGAGGTGTCCTCGTCGATGGTGAGTTGACATGGAACGAGGTAAAATCTCGCTTTAACGAACTGTCTCCGAACGATCAAGTCGCACGCGTCTCGACGAAACGGACGTATGTAAGTACGGGTACGGGTCCACGGATCGCGTTGATCGACTTCGGGGCCAAACTTGGCATCATGCGCGAGTTGATGAAGCGGGACTGTGAAGTCATCGTCTTCCCACATGACACTACTGCAGAAGACGTGTTGCGGTACGAGCCAGATGGCATCATGTTGTCGAACGGACCGGGGGATCCGAAAGACGTCCCGACAGCGATTCCACTCATTCAACAACTCATGCCGACGACACCGATGTTCGGGATTTGTCTCGGTCATCAACTGATCGCGCTCGCGAACGGGGCGAACACATTCAAACTTCCGTTCGGACACCGTGGGGCGAACCATCCTGTCCTTGAATTAGAGACAGGCGCCGTGACGATCACATCTCAAAACCATGGATACGCAGTAGAGGAGGCATCACTACTCGATACAGCGCTCATCGTGACGCATCGCGCGGTCAACGACGGCACGATCGAAGGAGTGAAACATCTGCATCGTCCGACATTCTCGGTACAGTATCACCCGGAAGCAGCACCAGGACCATTTGACGCCAACGATTTATTTGACCGTTTCATGCAACTCGTTCAAGAAAACAAACAGAAAGTGGGAATTTGACATGCCAAAACGACCAGATATTCAGAAAATCCTTGTAATCGGATCAGGACCGATTGTGATCGGACAAGCAGCAGAATTTGATTATGCTGGTACACAGGCATGTCTTGCCTTGAAAGAAGAAGGCTACGAGGTCATTCTCGTCAACTCGAACCCGGCGACAATCATGACGGACCCGACGACAGCGGACCGCGTGTATATCGAACCAATCGAACCTGAATTCGTCGAGCGGATCATCCGCCAAGAACGCCCGGATGCGCTACTCGCGACACTCGGAGGTCAGACGGGATTGAACTTGGCGTTTGAACTCGATAAGCGGGGAGTATTACGCGATTGTGGGGTGGAATTACTCGGAACGAACCTAGCGGCCATCGTGCAAGCTGAAGACCGTGAGCAGTTCCGGAACCTCATGTTCGAGCTCGGGCATGGCGTTCCTGAGAGTGAAATCGTCCATACGCTCGATTCTGCTTGGGGATTTGCGGAGCGTATCGGCTATCCGATCATCATTCGACCTGCTTACACGCTCGGCGGAACCGGTGGAGGGATTGCCCATGACCGTGAATCGTTCGAGCAAATCGTCGAGTCTGGTTTGAAGGCGAGTCCAGTGACGCAAGTGTTGCTAGAGAAGTCGATTGCCGGGATGAAAGAAGTCGAGTTTGAGGTCATGCGTGACTCGAGCGACCAGGCCATCATCGTCTGTGCGATGGAAAACTTTGACCCGGTCGGTGTCCATACAGGAGACTCAATCGTGTTCGCACCGACTCAGACGTTATCGGACCGCGATTATCAGATGCTTCGTAGCGTCTCGCTCGACATCATCCGGGCACTCGGGATTGAAGGAGGATGTAACATCCAGTTCGCTCTCGACCCAGATAGCTTCACATACTACGTCATCGAAGTGAACCCACGTGTTTCACGAAGCTCGGCGCTCGCATCAAAAGCGACAGGCTATCCGATCGCCAAACTCGCTGCAAAAGTCGCTGTCGGCTATAAGTTGTCAGAACTAAAAAACCCGGTCACCGAGACGAGCTACGCCTCATTCGAGCCGGCACTTGATTATGTCGTTGCCAAAATCCCTCGTTTCGCTTTCGATAAGTTTGAGTCCGCGGATCGCCGCTTAGGCACACAAATGAAAGCGACGGGTGAAGTCATGGCCATCGGTCGAAACTTAGAAGAGGCGCTTTTAAAAGCCGTGCGCTCGCTCGAACTGGGGATGGAGGAATTATATCTCCCGCAACTTAAGGACTTGAGCACGGAACAGCTCGAGCACGGTCTCGTTCACCCGACAGACGAGCGCTTGTTCCTGGTATATGAGGCTCTTCGCCGCGGATACACGGTAGAAGCGCTTCATCAATTGACGAAAATCGATCGTTTCTACTTACACAAACTGAACCATGTTTGGCAGGTCGAGCAACAACTTGCATCGGAGCCATTGACGTCAGAGCGTTTGCTCGACGTGAAGCGACTCGGCTTCAGTGACGTCGCCATCGCCCGAATCCTTGAGACAGACGTTGAGACGATTCGTGCGCAACGTCACGGATGGAACATCCGCCCTGTGTATAAGATGGTCGATACGTGTGCGGCGGAATTCGCATCGGAGACGCCATATTTCTACGGAACCTATGAAGTGGAGAACGAAGCGGTGAAGACAGACCGCCCATCAATCCTCGTCCTCGGATCAGGCCCGATTCGAATCGGTCAAGGTGTCGAGTTTGACTATGCGACCGTTCATTCCATTCAGACGATTCGTGACGCCGGATATGAAGCCATCATCATCAACAACAACCCAGAGACGGTCTCGACAGACTTCTCCATCTCCGACCGCCTGTACTTCGAGCCGTTGACGACGGAAGATGTGTTAGAAGTCATCGATAACGAGAATCCGCTCGGCGTCATCGTTCAATTCGGTGGACAGACCGCCATCAACTTAGCGGCATCGCTCGAAGCGAACGGCGTGAAAATTCTTGGGACATCATTAGAAGACATCGATCGCGCCGAAGACCGGAAAGCGTTCGAAGCTACCTTGTCGGCTGAACGATTGGCCCAACCACCAGGGAAGACGGCGACGAACGTCGAAGAGGCGGTTGCATGTGCGAATGAACTCGGTTATCCGGTACTCGTCCGACCATCTTACGTCCTCGGGGGACGGGCGATGGAGATTGTATATGAACAGTCAGAGCTCGAGCGTTACATGCGAAACGCCGTCATCGCCTCGAAAGATCGCCCAGTTCTTATCGACCGCTATTTAACGGGGATTGAGATTGAAGTCGACGCGATTTGTGACGGGACGGACGTCTATATCCCAGGCATCATGGAGCATATCGAACGTGCCGGTGTACACTCTGGTGACTCGATCGCAGTATATCCACCACAACGCCTCAGTGACGCGCTGAAGCAAAAAGTCGTCGACTACACGATCAAGTTGGCGAAAGCGTTCCGCATCAAAGGGCTTCTGAACATCCAGTTCGTCTATGCAGATGATTTGTATGTCATCGAAGTAAATCCGCGTGCGAGCCGAACGGTTCCGTTCATCTCAAAAGTGACAGGTTTACCGGTCGCACGAATTGCGACGCAAACAATTCTCGGAACGAGCTTGAAAGAACTCGGTCTTGGAACAGGCATCCATCCCGAGTCAGACAGCATCTCTGTCAAAGTGCCGGTCTTCTCTTTCGCGAAATTGAAAGAAGTCGATCCGTCGCTTGGACCTGAGATGAAATCGACAGGGGAAGTCATGGCAACAGACCGGACTCTTGAAAAGGCACTCTATAAAGGTCTTGTCGCAGCTGGAATGAACATCGCCTTAAAAGGAAACGTCCTCATGACAATCGCGGATCACGACAAGGAGGAGGCGATTGCCTTAGCCAAACGATTTGACCGTCTCGGCTTCCGTCTCATGGCGACGAGCGGTACGGCAGATGGACTAGAAGCGGAGCAGATGCGCGTCCGTCGGGTCGGGAAGATTCAAGAATCAGGTGAGACGATGCTCAGCGTGATCGAGCGCGGGGAAGTCGACTTGATCATCAATACGACGAGTCGCGACGCACTCGTGACGAAAGACGGCTTCTTGATTCGTCGTACGGCCGCCGAGCAAGGCACAGTGTGCCTCACGTCGCTCGACACGGTCGAAGCGCTACTACAAGTCATTGAAAGCCTGTCGTTCCAAACGGTCAGCATTCCGGCATTCACGAAGTTCGGGGTGATGGTATGAGACGTGACGTAACCATCATCAGCAATTGCCAAATCGCAAAAGCGACGATGGAGATGAAAGTACGTTGTCCTGGGGTGGAAATCGCCCCAGGGACGTTCTTTCACATCAAGACGTCCGGCTTGTTACGTCGACCGTTGTCGGTGGCGAACGTTGAAGGAGAAGAAGTCACATTTTTATATAAGATAATCGGAGAAGGGACTTCCGAGTTGGCAAACAAGCGTGTTGGGGACACGCTTGACGTCCTCGGACCGCTCGGAAACGGCTTTCCGCTCGCACAATATGGGAAACGGGTTGTCCTCGTCGGTGGTGGAATCGGGGTACCTCCCCTTTACTACGTCAGACGTCGTCTACATGAGATGGGGATTGAGACGATTGCGATACTTGGGTTTGATTCAAAAGAGAGCGTCTTTTATGAAGAAGCATTTCAAGAGTTCGGGGAAACGATCATCACGACCGTTGACGGGAGCCACGGGGAACGCGGATTTGTGACAGGACCACTCGCACGCATCGATGCGGACGTGTTATTCAGCTGTGGTCCAGAAGCGATGTTGAAGGCGGTCGCCGCTTCACCGATTCCTGAGCGTTACGTCTCGATTGAAAATCGAATGGGTTGTGGCATTGGCGCTTGCTTTGCTTGCGTCTGCAAAGCGCCTGAAGGCTATGTAAAAGTATGTAGCGATGGACCGGTATTCAATGCGGAAGAGGTGCTGTTATGAGATTACATGTCGAGTTACCAGGACTCCAGTTGAAAAATCCGATCATCCCGGCTTCTGGATGTTTCGGATTCGGGGAAGAGTTTGCCAAACTGTATGACCTCTCCATCTTAGGCGGCATCATGATCAAGGCAGCGACAGAAGAGTCACGATTCGGAAATGCGACGCCACGTGTCGCAGAGACGGCGCAAGGGATGCTCAATGCGATCGGCCTTCAAAATCCAGGGGTCGATGCAATCATCGAGGAGAAATTGCCGTTCCTCTCCACTTTCGATACAGAGATTATCGCCAACGTCGCCGGGTCGACGCCTGATGAATATGTGGAAGTTGCACGTCGCATCAGTGCGGACCCGACCATCAAAGCCATCGAGCTGAACATCTCATGTCCGAACGTGAAGTGTGGGGGCATGCAGTTTGGGACGGATCCTGTGATGGCTGCGGAATTGACGAGACTCGTCAAAGCGGCTTCAAGTAAGCCGGTTTATGTGAAGCTGTCCCCGAACGTCACGTCGATCACTGACATGGCGCGTGCAGTCGAAGCGGCTGGGGCGGACGGCTTGACGATGATCAATACGCTCGTCGGGATGCGAATCGATATCCAGACCGGGCAACCGATCTTGGCGAATCGAATCGGCGGATTATCAGGCCCGGCCATTAAACCGGTGGCGGTCCGGATGGTATATGAAGTCGCGCAAGCGGTCGATATTCCAATCATCGCTATGGGTGGCGTTCGGACGGTCGACGATGTTCTCGAATTCATCTATGCGGGAGCGTCCGCCGTTGCAGTCGGTACCGCAAACTTTGAAAATCCATACGTATGTCAAGAAATCATCGAGGCATTACCGGCACGACTCGATTCACTTGGAATCGATCATATATTGGACGTGAGGGGGAAAGCATATGCACAACTTGTATCTCGCCCTTGATGTGGAGACACGCGATGAGGCGCTTCATTTATTAAAACCTTTCTCAGACCGACCTGCTGTCAAAGTGGGGATGGAACTGTTTTATCGGGAAGGTGGACGCTTTGTCGAAGAGTTGGTCGACCGCGGATATCCGGTCTTTCTCGATGTGAAAGTACATGATATTCCAGAGACGGCACGTCGCACGATGCGTCAAATCGGAAAGCTTGGAGTCGCGATGACGAACGTGCATACGCTAGGCGGTGAAAAGATGATGCGCTATGCGTTGGATGGGCTTCGCCAAGAAAATGACACGACCCGTTTGATCGGTGTCACCCAATTGACATCCACGGATGAACAGATGATGCAGACGGAGCTCGGGATTCCGGGTCGCCTCGACCAAGCCGTCATCCGTCAGGCATCGCTCGCTAAGCAGGCGGGACTTGATGGTGTCGTTGCATCTGTTCAGGAAGCGAAGATGATTCATCAGGAACTCGGTGACGCATTTATGACGGTCACACCTGGGATTCGACTCGGTCAAACCGATGACGACCAGGTACGTGTCGCGACGCCTCGTGAAGCGAGACTGGCCGGTGTTCATGCAATCGTCGTCGGTCGCCCGATCACACGCGCAAATGATCCGTTAGCCATGTATGAACAATTTATGATGGAATGGGGACAATCATATGAGACAAATCGCTGAAGCTTTATTACGAATCAAAGCCGTCACATTATCACCGACGGAGCCATATACATGGTCGAGCGGGTTGAGAAGCCCAATCTATTGTGACAACCGATTGACGCTCAGTTATCCCGATATCCGTAACATGATCATCGATGGATTGGTGGACGCAGTCGGATCAATAGAAATCGATGTCATCGCGGGAACGGCCACAGCCGGTATCCCACACGGCGCTTTACTTGCCGACCGTCTCGGTCTACCATTCATTTACGTACGCTCGAGTGCGAAAGGTCATGGGAAAGGGAATCAAATCGAAGGGAAACTCGATACCGGGGCACGCGTGCTCGTCATCGAAGATTTGTTGTCGACAGGTATGTCGAGTATCGATGCAGCCCATGCGATTCGTGAAGCGGGCGGTGAGGTCGTCTGCATTCAAGCCATCTTCTCTTACGGATTGCCGATTTTAGAGAAGAATTTAGCGGATGCAAATCTCAGTGCCACTTCATTGACGACATTCCCTGAATTGGTCGAGGTTGCGGAATCGACAGGGAACTTAACCAAATCAGAGATTCACTCTCTTCGCGAGTGGCAACAAGATCCTCGCGCCTGGAGCGACCTCGTCACGTCTTAAGAATCCACCTTCGGGCGGATTCTTTTTCAATTCGGCATATGTCATACTTCATGGTAAACTGATGAAAGTGAACCAAGAAGGAGAGGCATATGGCGTATTCAAGAAGCAAAGAAAAAACATGGAGCGCACGATTCCGGGCAATCCCGAAACATCGTAAAATCGCCTTCGGTCTCGTCTTGACGGTCATCCCAACGCTCTTTCTCGTGAATTTATTCGTATTCAGCCATTTGTTGGCGTTAGGGGACCAGTATGAAGATCGATACCAAATGAAGAAGTTACGACTTGAGACGTATCATGGGAATGTCGAGTTCGTGCGTAGTCCAAATGAAAAAGTACAAATCGAAGTGGTGCAGACCAATTCGAAAGAACGACGTATCAAAGTCAAATCGGTCGGCGATACCATCTATGTCGTCGAGCGGTATGGATGGTTCAGCTATTTCGGCAGTCGGGCCAGTGATGAACCGTCCCGCTATAAGCTTCGCGTTGCCTTACCGAGTTCGATGACCTCGGTTCATCTCGGGGCTGAACAAGTGACCGGGCAAGGGTTAAACGTGAAAACGATTGTGATGAATGCGAACGCTGTCAATTTGAAGCAAATTGATAGTGATCGTCTGCGAATTGAGACGAAGAGTGATACGACAATCGAATCCGCACGTCTCGTAACGGGAGATATCCGTTCTTATCGTCATGCGACCATCACAGACGTCGTCGTGAACCAGGCGATGACGGTTCAAACGGAGGCAGGAACGCTTAGTTATGCGCCAAAACATGCGACAGGGCAAGTGAACGTGACGACGGCTGGGAAAATTTCTAGTAGCGACCGTTACAAAGAAGTCGAACCAGGTGTCTATCAGTTGTCGACATCGAATCGACCTGTCGTTGAGTTGATTTCTGAGACAGGGAAGGTCGAACTGAAATGAATGGAAAACGCTACATCCCGAAAATCGGGCTTCGTACGTTAAAGACCGGGATTGCCGTATCAATCACCGTCGCAATCTCGTGGTATGTATTCGGAATTTATTCTGGAATGGGTGCGATCGCAGCCGTCGTGGCGATGCAACCGACCGTCAAGCGCTCGTCTAAAATCGTGTTCAGTCGAATATTCGGAACGGTCGTCGGTCTCATGTGTGGGTTGTTCATCGTCTATTTATTCGGCGTCAATCCCATCTCCATTGGTCTAGCGGTCATCGTGTCGCTCACGCTCAATACGACATTCGATAAGACACACATGTCGACGTACGCGGCGTTCGCCATCGTCATGATGTTAGAAAACCCGACTTCGGATTTCTTCCATTATGCATGGACACGCTCATTGTTGACGGCAGTCGGTGTATTCGTCTCACTCGGTGTGAACTATGCGTTCTTGCCACCGCGGTATGAAGATCGTTTGTTGAGCGAGGTCAGAAAGACTTCATCTTATTTGTTTCACCATTGGCGTGAACTCGTCGGTTCCCCGGCGGAACTGTTAGAGACGCGTGCCCGCATCCTCGGTCATCAGGAGCTGCATATGATGCTTCAAGAGGATATGAAAGTGACGAACGTGAAATTGAAGTATATGACAATCAAGCAGTATCGTTTGCTCATTCATCTCGAAGACAAGCTCGTCTTGTTGCTAGAAAGTCTAGCCGAGCATCGGGAAGCCTTCTTACTCATGAGTGAGGAAGAACGTCAGGCGTTCGAATCGGAGTTCTTATATTTGCTCGCGCACCATCATGATATTCTCTATACGTGTGATAAACCGTATTCGCTCTTTAGGTTGCCGCACGAAGATTTATCCGTTTCAGAAATTTTACACGGGCATTTGCTCGATTATCATGAACAGCTCGAAGCGTTTAAGCATGACCCGAAAGCGTAAACAAGCTAAAAGTCAGGTCCGCCATCAAGAAATGGCGGACCTGACTTTTTTTTGCGGAATGATGTTGTCTGTCTTGCCTTCGGGATGTGTGGGCGTCAGCAGGTAGAATTCGATTTTTATCCCTCCCGATAATCAGATAAAAACCTCTCATCAGAACAGAGCGTCTTAGAAACCCTTTGCTCGATTCGAGCCCATATCCATTGGAGGGTGATGATTCGCTCCAGGATAATCGCGCCGAGTTTGCACGGTGCAAAGCGGTATAGATCAAGTTGTATCAATTTGGATAGGTCGCGTCGCCTACGATGTGTTCGCGTACCATCAGCTCGGGGATAATTGGGATTACCTCCAAGATGTTTGGTTTCTGTCAGTACAAGACGGATTGGCTCGGACACGCAGCGTCGCCCTTAAAGGCACGCCGACTCCTAGGGGATTAGCGGGCAAAGGGAGACCCAGCAGCTGTAAGCGATGCGGCTCCCTGACCGCCCCCAGGAAAGCGGCGTGCCAAAAAGGGTGACATAAGCAAAGGCAATGAAAAACAGGGGAGCGTCATCTTTAGTCGGGACGACGCTTCTCTGTTCAAGATCATTTTGAGTTTTTCTGTGCCACCTCAGAACATGGTGGGTTTCGTTTATGACTGTTTCAGTGACTTCATCAATTGTTCATCTGGCGTCACGTAGACGGTCTGTTGATCCGTATAGATGACAAACCCGGGTTTGGCACCGCTTGGTTTTTTCACGTAGCGGGCGCGCGTATAATCGACGGGCACACCGCTCGATGCGCGTGCTTTCGAGAAGTAGGCAGCGACCGATGCGGCTTCAAGAAGCGTCGTCTCATCGGGGTCCGTGGAACGAATGATGACGTGAGAACCCGGGATGTCTTTGACATGAAGCCAAATCTCATCACGGCGTGCGAACTTGAACGTCAGATGGTCGTTTTGGGTATTGTTCTTCCCGACAAAGAATTCCGTCCCCGTCGAAGACGTGTACGCTTCAAGCGAAATCTTTGGATTCGCTTTTTTCTTTTGACGTTTTTGACGGATGTATCCTTCTTCGGCGAGCTCTTCCCGAATCTCGAGCAGGTCGGATGGGGAGGCGACATCGAGCTGGGCGGTGAGCGTCTCCAAATAGTCGATTTCCGCGTCGTTTAATTCGAGTTGTTTTTTTACTTCGACTTTGGCAATTTTTAATTTGTTGTACTTCTTATAATATTGTTGCGCATTCTCGTTCGGCGTTTTGAGCGGGTCGAGCGGAATCGAGATGGTCGCACCCTCTTCATCGTAGTAATCGACGACTTCAGCGACACGCATCCCTTTTTCAAGCTGGAACAAGTACGTCGTCAACAACTCGCCAAACTTTTGTAACTCGTCCGCTCGTTCTGTCGCCTTTAAGTCCTCTAAGAGACGGCGGCGCTTCAACAAGTTCTTCTCGAGTTCGGATTTCAAAAGACGCTCCACATCGTGGGCTTGTTGTCTGACGCGGTCACGGTTTGCTTTCTCATAGAAGAAACGGTCGAGCACTTCTTTACTCGATGAATATGTTTCCTCGGATACAATTTCTCCTGCCGTCAATACGATCGGGGCGAAACGTTCCTTTCCAGAAGCGAGTTGTTGGAACACATAAGGTCCTTCAAGCTGACGCAATACGTTCTCGAACGCTTGCTGAATCGATTCACGATTCGGCATCTTCGCGAGGTGCACGACTTCTTGAGCGATTTGAGGGCTGACCCCAGCGAACGTGGCGACGATCTGTTTGTCCAATTTGCCGGCATTCCAGTCGATGCGCTTCAATCCTTCCGTCAAATCAGACAACGGGTCGAACTTATGTTGTTCTGGCGGGAGGAGGTATTCACTACCCGGCATGATCGTTCGATACGTGTTTTGCGAAGGCGGGAGGTGTTTGATTGCATCTAATATTTTCCCGTCTTCTGTCGTTAAGACGACGTTCGAGTGACGTCCCATCAACTCGATGTAGACTTTTTTCGATTCTTCATCACCGAGCTCGTTTCGAGAGCGGACGGAGATGACGATGACACGGTCACGGCCGATTTGTTCGACCGCCGTGATAAATCCGCCTTCTACATGTTTTCGTAGCATCATGCAGAACATCGGCGGTTCTTGCGGATTTTTAATCGGTGTATCCGTCAATTGAAGACGGGCATACATCGCGTTTGCTGATATGAGTAGTTGCGCGTTCTGTCGGTTCGAACGAATTTGGAGCATCAAATCGAGAGAATACGGTTGATGTACTTTGTTGATTCGTCCTCCGACGAGCGATTGTAATTCTTGTACGACACGATATGTCATTAATCCATCATAAGCCAATGATCTCATCACCTTTGTTCATTTTCTGTCTCTACGTTATCAGAAAAACAGAAAATATGGTACGATGGAGTAGGAAATCCGAACTTCTTCTTGCCGGGACAATTGATTGACTGCTATTATAATTAAATGTGATGTTAGAAGATGGAGGGCTTGCAGTGAATTTTAAAGAACGAGGATTATTAATCGTTTTGTCTGGACCGAGCGGTGTCGGAAAAGGGACCGTTTGTCGTGCTCTTCGCGAGGAAGAGGACAATAACCTTCAATATTCGGTGTCGGCGACGACTCGAAAGCCACGTGAAGGGGAAGTCGAAGGAGTGCATTACTTCTTCAAATCGAGAGAAGAGTTCGAACGCATGATCGAACAAAAAGAATTGCTCGAACACGCCGAGTTCGTCGGCAACTATTACGGGACGCCTGTAGAGTGGGTGCGTGAAACGCTCGAAAGCGGCCAAGATGTCATTCTTGAAATTGAGGTGCAAGGGGCGTTCCAAGTGAAGGAACTTCTCCCGGAAGCCGTCTTTTTATTCTTGGCACCACCAAGTCTTCAAGAACTTCGCAATCGTCTAATCGGACGAGGCACGGAGTCTGAAGAAGTCATCAAGCAACGCCTGCTCGTCGCGCGTGAAGAAATCGAGTTGATGGACGCCTATGATTACGTCGTCACGAACGACGAGGTCGACAAAGCCATCGATCGGATTAAAGCGATTGTGACAGCTGAGCATTGTAAACGTGAACGTGTTGCGTCACTCTATAAAAAAGCCATGATGGAGGTCATTTAATGTTATACCCTTCGATTGATGCCTTACAACGTACTATCCCGTCAAAATATACGATCGTTACGGTCGCTGCAAAACGGGCGCGTCAGATTCAAGATGGAAAAGCACCGAAAGTCGCCGAGCCAAAATCATATAAGCCGGTCGGTCAAGCGTTAGAAGAACTATTTTCGGGTGATACGACAATCATCGTGAACGAAAAAAACAACGGATGAAGTGTGACCCAAGTCGTTTGCGACTTGGGTCTCATTGTCTATAAGGGGGAGTTTGGGAATGGTGAAGGATCGTACTATTTTGTTATGTGTGAGTGGTGGCATCGCCGCCTACAAGGCGTGTGCGCTCACATCGAAATTGGTTCAAGCCGGAGCGAATGTTCGCGTCGCGATGACGAAGTCGGCAGAACAATTCGTGGGTCAGGCGACCTTCCAGGCGCTCAGTCGAAATCCGGTCTATACCGATGTGTTTGAAGAGCATGATCCAACAAAGATTGCACATATCGATGTCGTCGACTCGAGTGACTTAATCGTCGTCGCTCCTGCGACGGCAAACACGATCGCGAAATTAGCGAACGGGATTGCAGATGACTTCATCACGACGTCGATCCTAGCGGCGAAGTGCCCAGTGATCGTCTCACCGGCGATGAATGTGAACATGCTCGAACATCCTGCCACACAGCGGAATATCGAGACGTTAAAATCTTACGGCTATCAGTTGATCGAACCAGGCGTCGGTAACTTGGCATGTGGCTGGATTGGCGGTGGACGTCTACCGGAACCAGAAGATTTGGTGCGCATCATCGAAAGCCAGTTCGTCCCGAAACTATACCTCGGAAAAGAAGTATTGATTACGGCTGGTCCGACGGTAGAACGCATTGACCCCGTCCGTTACTTATCAAATGACTCTTCAGGAAAAATGGGTGTGGCGCTCGCAGAAGTGGCACGTGATATGGGTGCCCGTGTCACCCTCGTCCATGGTCCGCTTCAAGTCCCCGTACCAGACGGTGTGACGGCCATTCCCGTCAAATCGAGCGAAGAGATGTTGCAGGAAGTGACAAGTCGTTTCGAATCACTCGACCTCGTCGTGAAGTCGGCGGCAGTCGCGGATTATCGTCCTAAAACGGTCCATGCAGAGAAACATAAAAAAGTGCATGGTCCACTCACAATCGAACTCGAAGAAACGACAGACATTCTCAAGACACTCGGTGAACGAAAGACCCATCAAGTGTTAGTCGGCTTTGCTGCGGAGACGGAACGACTCGAAGAACATGCGGCAGCGAAGCTGAAGAAAAAGAACGTCGATTTCCTCGTTGCAAACGATGTATCCGGTAGTGACGTCGGATTCGGTGCAGATGATAATGAGGCTGTCCTGTTCCACGCCGATGGGACGACGCTTCAACTTCCGAAACAGTCGAAGAAACAGTTGGCGTTCGAGTTGCTCACACACTTTAAGGAAGCGGTCCAATGATTGCCCACGTCCATGTTGATGCACCGGTGATCACGATTGATCGTCCGTTTGATTATGAAGTACCCGAACAATTCGAATCCTTGATTGAACCGGGGATGCGTGTCTCCGTTCCATTCGGTTCACGCCGTCTGTTAGGAATCGTCGTTGGCACATCGGACGGGACGAGAGATGGATTGAAGCCGCTCGAAGCCTTATTAGATGAAGAATCCTCACTAACGGATGAACTGCTCGACTTGTCCATCCATGTGAAGGAGACGACGCTATGCTTCCGTTCTTCTGCACTCCTTGCGATGCTACCGGCAGCGCTAAAAGTTAGTTACGACAAAGAAATTAAAGAGGGGCATGTGCCTGAAGGTGTTCGTCTCGGGACACATTTATCGGAATATCCGAAAGACATTCAATCGGTCATTCTCGGACTTGCTAAAAAAGGGGAGCTTACCCTCGCTCCCGTTCTGAAAGAAAAGAAAACAGTCAAAACAGACATCGTCGTCGAACTGCTCGATCCGACAGTCGTCTCGAAACGTGCGAAAAAGCAACTAGAAGCGATTCAAGCGTTAGAAGAGACGCCACGTATGTATTGGTCGGCATTACGCCAAATCGGCTTGACTCGTCCGCAACTTCAAAAGCTCGAAGATCTCGGTGCGGTGCGGTTGACCGAAGTGGAATTGAATCGTGACCCGTACGCGACGATTGAACAAGTACAGGAATCGGTGCAGTTAAACGATAGTCAGGCGAACGCGGTCCAGGCAATCCATGAGGCGGATGCAGGCGAGACGTTACTTGTACACGGTGTGACCGGTAGCGGAAAGACCGAAGTGTATTTAGAATCGATTGGGCAAGTCATTGATGAAGGAAAGCAGGCCATCTTGCTCGTGCCGGAAATCAGTTTGACGCCGATGATGGTAAAACGTTTTAAACGTCGCTTTGGTGAACGCGTCGCAGTCTTACACAGTGCCCTTTCTAAAGGGGAAAAGTATGATGAGTGGCGTAAAATTAAGCGGAAGGAAGTCGACGTCGTCGTCGGTGCTCGTTCGGCCATCTTTGCGCCGCTCGACCGTCTCGGCCTCATCATCTTAGATGAAGAGCATGAGACGACGTATAAACAAGAAGAGAATCCGCGCTATCATGCGCGCGATGTCGCCATCTGGCGGGCCCGCTATCATGGGTGTCCCGTCGTGTTGGGGAGTGCGACACCTTCGCTCGAGTCATACGCCCGGGCGCAAAAGGGTGTGTATCGCTACTTACACTTGAAAGAACGGTACGGTGGAGAGATGCCACCGGTCCACATTATCGATATGCGCCGTGAACTGGCAAAAGGCAATACGACGATGTTCTCTGAGGAATTGTTTAATGGAATCCTCGGCCGGATCGAGAAAAAAGAGCAATGTGTCATTCTGTTGAATCGCCGTGGGTTTACGACATTTGTCATGTGTCGGGACTGTGGGGAAGGAATGACATGTCCGCATTGTGCGGTCAACTTAACGTATCATCAATATGGTGATCGATTGAAGTGTCATTATTGTGGCTACGAAGTCGGCATGCCGTCAACGTGTCCATCGTGCAATAGTAAGAAAATCAAGCAGTTCGGATCAGGCACCCAGAAGATCGAGACGGAGTTGTTGAATCGGATTCCGGAGGCGAGGATCATCCGAATGGACCAAGATACGACGTCGCGGAAAGGATCGCACGAACAATTGTTACGACGCTTCGAAGAAGGAGAGGCCGACATTTTACTCGGCACCCAAATGATTGCCAAAGGACTCGACTTCCCAAACGTCACGCTCGTCGGAGTACTTGCGGCAGACGCGACGCTCGGGATGCCTGATTTCCGTGCGACCGAGCGGACGTTCCAACTTGTCACCCAAGTGGCAGGGAGAGCCGGTCGTGGAAAACTTCCAGGTGAGGCGTTCGTCCAAACGTACAATCCGGACCATTATGTCATCGAGACAGCGAGTGAACACGACTATGAGACGTTCTTCGCCAAAGAGATGGGTCTTCGTCAAGTCGGGAACCATCCGCCGTATTGGTTTTTGACGCTCGTCACGTTCTCGGCAGAAAATCCGCTCGTCGCCAAGGCGGAGGCGGAACTGTTTGCATCAGACTTTTTACAGGCACAAGTGGAGAACAGCCGCTTGAACGGTCCGATGCCTGCCCCGTTATCAAAATTAAAGAATGCGTATCGTTATCAGGTGTTCATTAAAACGAAACAACCTGAAACGCTCTACGCGGAGTTAGCTCGCCTTCAACAAGCAAGAGCGAAAGCGATCAGTAAGAAAGAATATCAAATGAGTATCGATGTGAACCCATACGTATTCATGTGAGGTGGAGAGACATGTATAAAGTAGTAGAAGTACCGAACGATATATTACGCGTAACATGCGAACCGGTAACGAAGTTCGATAAAAAATTGCGTCAAACGGTCGACCGATTGTTTGATACGATGTATGAGTATGATGGAGTCGGTGTTGCGGCACCACAGGTCAACTTGAATCAACGACTCGCAGTCGTCCATACCGATGATGAGACGGGTCCTCTCGTCTTGATCAATCCTGAAATCATCGAGACGTCAGGACGTGAGGTCGGACTCGAAGGGTGTTTGAGCATCCCAGGCGAATTTGGATTCGTGGAACGTCATGAGTCGATTGTCGTCAAAAATCAGGACTTGAAAGGACGCACGCATACGATTCAAGCGAGCGGCTTCTTCGCCCGGGCGATTCAGCATGAGATGGATCATTTGAATGGCGTCTTATTCACAGATAAGCTCGCGGTTCCAAACCCTGGAAAAGACAAACGGATCGTCTTCATGGGAACTCCGACATTTGCGGTATCTGTACTTGAGCGACTGCTCGAAGAAGGATACAATGTCGTAGGTGTCGTCTCGCAACCGGACAAACCGGTCGGACGAAAACGTGAACTGAAACCAACGCCTGTGAAAGAGTATGCACTACGTCACGGCATTCCTGTCTTGCAACCTGAGAAAGTTCGCACGGATTATGAAGAAATTTTAGCGTTACGTCCGGACCTCATCGTCACGGCAGCGTATGGTCAAATCGTGCCGACCGCATTACTCGAGGCACCGCCTCACGGAGCAATCAATGTCCATGCCTCGCTACTTCCGAAATATCGTGGAGGTGCCCCGATCCATCAAGCCATCATCGATGGTGAGTCGGAAACAGGTGTGACAATCATGTATATGGTCGACAAATTGGACGCAGGTGACATGATTGCCAATACGATTGTTCCGATTGAAGAAATGGATACGGTCGGAACGTTATTTGATAAACTGGCTGTAGCAGGAAGCGATCTTCTCATCCGTACACTTCCAGCTTTCTTAGAAGGATGGATTGAAGCGGTCCCTCAAGATGAGCGGGATGTGACGTTTGCACCGAACATCAGCCGTGAGCGCGAACAAATCGACTGGAGTATGGGTGGGGAAGCCATCTATAATCACATTCGCGGGATGAATCCATTCCCGACTGCCTATTCGACGCTTGAAGGTGAACGCGTGAAACTGTTCATGGGAGAGAAGACGACGGGTACAGGGCAACCTGGAGAAGTCGTTCGACTTGAAGAGGACGGGTTCGTCGTGGCAACTGGGAACAGCGTTGCCATCAAAGTGACGGACTTACAACCAGCAGGGAAAAAACGAATGGATGGTGCGACCTTCATGCGTGGAGCTGGACAGAAGTTGCGTGTTGGTGACCGATTAGGAGGAACTCATGAACGTACGTGAAGCAGCGCTTGATACGCTGATAAAAATTGAACAAGGCGGCGCATATTCAACGATTGCCGTCAATGACGCATTAAAACAAAAGAAAGTCGCCCCAAAAGATGTCGGTCTGTATACCGAACTCGTTTACGGGACACTCAGTCGAAAAGGAACGTTGGATTACATCTTAAACGATCGAATCCGTTCGCCGAAGAAGCTCGATAAGTTCGTCCTTCCGCTTCTTCGGATGAGTGTATATCAACTCTTTTACCTCGATAAGGTGCCAGATCGTGCCGTCTTACACGAAGCGGTCGAAATCGCGAAAAAACGAGGACACCATCTCGGAACGAGCAAATTCGTGAACGGGGTGTTACGTAACGTTCTCCGTGAAGGGTTCCCTGATTTTAGCGAGTTGACAGATGCGGAAAGAATCTCGATCGAACATAGTCATCCGAAATGGCTCGTTTCCGATTGGATTTACCTATATGGGGTGGAAACAGCAGAAGCCATCTGTCAATTGAACAATGAGCCGGCTCCTGTCACGGTTCGCGTCAACCGTAAACGAGCGTCTGTCGACGACATGATGAACCGGTTGGCCGACTTAGGTGTCTTGACGTCACGCTCTGAACTATCAAGCGACGGACTCGTCGTCGAATCGGGCAACGTCCATTCGACCCCGTTCATCGAGGAAGGCCTCTTATCGATTCAAGATGAGAGCTCGATGCTTGTCGCAGATGCCCTCGGTGTGTCGAAAGATGATCAGATTTTAGACGCATGTGCCGCCCCTGGTGGGAAAGCGATGCACACGGCAGAACGGATGGAGAACGGTTCGCTCACAGCACTCGATTTACATCCACATAAAGCGAAATTGATCGACCAGCAAGCCAAACGTCTTCACATCAATGGAGTGACCGCACTTGCCCTTGATGCTCGTCTGGCAGGTGAACGGTTTGAAAAAGAGAGCTTTGACCGTATTCTTCTAGATGTTCCTTGTTCGGGTCTTGGTGTCATTCGTCGGAAGCCAGATATCAAGTGGACGAAAGACAAAGCCCAGTTAGAAAACTTACCGAAGATTCAACGACAAATCATTGATGCCGTATTGCCACTGCTCAAACCAGGTGGTACGCTTGTTTACTCGACATGTACGATTGATCCGTCCGAGAACGAGACGCAGGCTGACTATGTATTGTCAAAAGGATTGGTGTGGGACGAGACGCTAAAAGAGCGTCTGCCGCAATCTGTTCGTCCGATCATGGCATCGGACCGTGCTGAATTAAAACTATTACCGACGACATTCGGGACCGACGGCTTCTATATCGCCGCATTTAAGAAAGAGGTATAAAACAATGAATCCAAAAGCAGTAGAAAAGAATCCACTTTTAGGCGCAAAACCGTCACTTTATTCGTTGACGTTCCCTGAACTTGAGGCGTGGGTCGTGGAAGCAGGAGAAAAATCATTCCGTGCGAAACAATTATATGATTGGATGTACGTCAAACGTGTCACGTCATTCGACGATATGACGAACGTTCCAAAAGTACTTCGTGACCAATTACAAGAGTCGTTCCAACTGACAACGTTGAAAGAATTGGTCAAACAAGAATCGCAAGACGGTACGATCAAATTCTTGTTCGAACTTCAAGATGGCTATTCAATTGAAACGGTTCTCATGCGTCACGAGTACGGGAACTCCATTTGTGTCACGACACAAGTCGGTTGCCGGATCGGCTGTACGTTCTGTGCCTCAACACTCGGTGGGTTGAAACGTAACTTAGAAGCTGGTGAAATCACGGCACAAGTTCTTGATGTACAGCGCGCCCTAGACGCGACAGGCGAACGTGTTGACTCGATCGTCGTCATGGGAATTGGTGAACCGTTTGATAACTATGATGAGTTGATGCGCTTCTTACGTACGGTCAACCATGATAACGGCCTTAATATCGGTGCCCGTCACATCACGGTATCAACGAGCGGAATCGTTCCAAAAATTTATAAGTTTGCCGATGAAGGTATGCGCATCAACTTCGCCATCTCTCTTCATGCGGCTTCGACAGAACTACGTACACGTCTCATGCCAATCAACCGTGCGTTTGACTTGAACAAGTTGATGGATGCCGTCCGTTACTATACGGAGAAGAGCGGTCGTCGCATCACGTTCGAATACGGATTGTTTGGTGGCGTCAACGATACGGAAGACCATGCCCACGAATTGGCTGACTTGTTGAAAGGCATCAAATGTCACGTCAACTTGATCCCAGTCAACCACGTATTGGAACGCGACTACGTACGCACACCGAGAGCTCAAATCTTTGCCTTCGAAAAAGTGCTCAAAGATCGCAACGTGAACGTGACGATTCGTCGCGAACAAGGTTCGGATATCGATGCTGCTTGTGGGCAACTTCGAGCGAAGGAGCGCGAACAAGAAACGAGGTAATCAGAAAGATGGAATTAGCATTTCGAACAGATCGTGGACAAGTACGCACACAAAATGAAGATGCAGTTTTAATCTTAGGCGATGCCTTCTCAGGAATTGCGCTCGTTGCCGACGGAATGGGTGGACATGCAGCGGGAGAGGTCGCGAGTCAAATCGTGATTGAAGAGTTTCGACGGGCTTTCCCGTCTCTCCCGTCGACCCCTGTCGACATCGAACAATGGTTCCGCCATCACATTCACTTGGCGAATGAACAAGTGTTGCAGTTTGCGAAACAGTCGAACCTTGTCATGATGGGAACGACTGTGGCGGCCGTTTGTTGGAACGGAGAGACAGTTGTCATCGTTCATATCGGCGATAGCCGTGTCTATGCCCTGCAAGCGAACGAATTAAGGCGTCTTACAGAAGACCATTCTTACGTCAACGTGCTCAAACAGCTCGGTGAATTGACGGAAGAAGAGATGCGCGTTCATCCGAAACGAAATGTCATCACCCGAGCGATCGGTTCAAGCGAACAAGTCGAGCCTGACGTACAAGTGCTCGCTGACCCTGAGTTTGATGTGATTTTAATTTGTACGGATGGATTGACGACACATCTGACCGATGGGGCGATTCAACACGTTTTACAACAAGCTGTATCAGCTGATCAAAAGGCAGATCAACTGATTGCGGAAGCCAACCAATTGGGAGGGAGCGACAACATCACGGTCGCCCTCGTTCAATTCACAGATAGAAAGAGAGGATGAATCCGATGCGAAGCGGAGAACGAATCAACGATCGTTATCGGATCGAACAACAAATCGGCAGCGGAGGCATGGCAAATGTCTACCGGGCTCATGACGAGATTTTAAACCGAACCGTCGCCATCAAGGTGTTGCGATCTGAATTCTCACATAACGAACAATTTATACGTCGGTTCGAGCGAGAAGCCCACGCGGCTACGAGTCTGAACCATCCGAATATCGTCGCCATCTACGACGTCGGTGATGAAGATGATTTATACTATATCGTCATGGAGCACGTCGATGGCGTGACGTTAAAACAATATTTGCAGGAAGAATACATATCTGTCGATGAGGCGTTGCGCATCATGGGGCAGATTTGTGATGCGATTGACCACGCCCATGCGAACCGAATCATTCACCGGGATATCAAGCCGCAGAATATGATGATCGATCAGCATGGAAACGTGAAAGTGACCGATTTTGGGATTGCTGTCGCGATGTCGAATGCGACGTTGACGCATACGATGTCTGTTCTTGGTTCTGTCCATTACTTCTCACCCGAGCAAGCTCGTGGGAAATTTGCGGATGAAAAATCGGACATTTACTCGCTCGGTGCGGTTCTTTATGAATTGTTGACGGGTCGTGTACCGTTCATCGGCGAGACGCCGGTCGCGGTCGCCCTTCAACATTTGCAAGATGACCCGATTCGACCGATGGACTTAAATCCAAATATCCCACAAGCGCTTGAGAACTGTGTCATGCAAGCCTTATCAAAATCACCGGGTGCCCGACATGCATCGGTCGCAGCCTTTAAAAAAGATTGCATGACCGCGTTGAGTCGTGAACGTGCCAATGAACCGAGACGACTCTCGGCAAATCAAGACGAGTTCGACCAGACGCTCGTCATGGCACCGGTCGTGCCGGAAGAAAAACAAGATGTTCCCGTGACACCACCACCGGTCACGCCACCAAAAGAACAGGAACCGGAAGAGGTGCCTGTGAAAAAGAAGAAACGAAAATGGTGGATTTGGATCTTACTCATCGTTCTATTGATTGGTGGAAGCATTGCCGCTTACGTGGTCGCCGATGAGATGTCTCGTTCGGTCGTGCCGGATGTCGTCGGTATGAGTATCGGGGATGCGACGACAGAGCTTGAAGCTTCCGGGTTTGTCGTCGAAGTGACAGAACGGGCGAGCGATGATATTGCGGAGGGTGAGGTCATTTCGCAAAATCCGCAAGAAGGACGTAAGCCGAAACGCGGAACGACCGTGACGATTGTCGTATCGGCTGGAAAAGAAACAGTCGAAATGCCGAACGTAGAAGGTCTCTCGCAAACTGCTGCCGAACGTATGTTGAAAGACTTGGCATTCAGCGACCTTGAAATCACAACAGAAGCTTCCGAAACGGTGAATAGTGGAGACGTGATTTCGCAATCGGTCGACCCAGGTGAAGAGGTCGTTCCTTCAGAGGTGACGGTCACACTCGTCGTGTCGACAGGAAGCAACAAAGTGGAACTATCGAACCTTGCTGGATATACGTTCGACGAAGCATCCATTTATGCTGAACAGAACAAATTGAAAATCGTGAAGCGGGATGAATTTTCGACAAGTGTTCCAAAAGGTCAAATCATCCGTCAACTTCCGACAGCCGGGACAGCAGTCGACCCGGGAACGGAGCTCACGGTCATCGTATCGGAAGGCGTTGAACCGACTGATATTTCAATTGAACGTGAAGTGACCGTGGAAGTCGAGCAACCGGACAAAGACAAGAAACCGAAGACGGTCGAAGTCGTGATTCGTACGGTTGACGCACGCGGTGAGATTGAGGTGCTTCGTGATCAAATCACAGAGACGACAACGTATTCGTATACGCTCGTCATTGCCCCTGACGAAGTTGGGACGGCGACGATTGAAGTCGATGGTGAGATTGTCCGAACAGATTCAGTCACATATGCACAAGCTGAAGAGGCACAATAAAGAGGTGACGGTGTCGTCACCTCTTTTTTAAAGGAGGTAGTCATAATGAAAGGAACAATCATTCGCCTTCAAGGCGGGTTTTACGATGTGATGACCGAGACGAATCAAGAGATTCGTTGTCGGGCCAGAGGAAACTTTCGAAAACGCAACATCTCACCGGTCGTCGGCGATGATGTGGTGATTCAAGATCAAGAAGATGGGACCGGCTATATTTTAGAGGTGGAAGAGCGTCAAAACCACCTCGTTCGCCCGCCGATTGCCAATATCGATCAGGCGTTCCTCCTCTTTTCAGTAAAAGAACCGGCGTTTTCGTATCATTTGCTCGACCGTTTCCTCGTCCTCATCGAGTCAAAGCAAATTCATCCAATCATCGTCTTGACGAAGATGGACTTGCTCGATAAACATGAAGTCGAGCCGATACAAGAAGCGATTGCACGTTATCGCGCCATCGGGTATGACGTGATTGAGACATCGACGGAGCATGCTCACGGAGTGGATGAAGTGCGCGGTCTCTTCAAAGGGAAGACGAGCGTCTTCGCCGGTCAGACCGGTGTCGGAAAAAGTTCGTTACTTAACGCCGTCGCGCCAGAGCTCGAGTTGGCGACAGGGGAAATCTCTAAATCACTCGGTCGAGGAAAGCATACGACGCGTCACGTGACGTTGATTCAATTAGCGGATGGTCTTGTTGCCGACACACCTGGATTTTCAAGCTTGGAGTTTCCGCAAGAACTTGAGGCAGATGAACTCAGATGGTGCTTCCCTGATTTCGTGGAACGCCATGACGATTGTAAGTTCCGTGGATGTGCTCATCTGAATGAACCGGGATGTGCCATCAAACAAGCCGTTGAAAATGGTGAAATCGCTTCAACACGATACGAGAATTATGTTACCTTTATGGAAGAGTTAAACGATCGAAAACGGAGGTATTGACAGATGATTAAAATTGCACCATCTATTTTAGCGGCCGACTTTGCCAATTTGGAGGCGGAAGTGAAAGCTGTCCAAGAAGCGGGAGCGGACTATATCCATTTTGACGTCATGGACGGACAGTTCGTGCCGAACATCTCGATTGGTCTGCCGGTCCTCGCAAGCTTGCGTAAAAAATCAGACATGGTCCTCGATGTGCATTTGATGATTGACCAACCGGAACGCTATGTCGAAGACTTCGTGAAAGCGGGAGCGGACATCGTGACCGTTCACGTGGAAGCGACGAACCATTTGCATCGCGTCTTGCAACAAATCAAAGCGGCTGGCGCAAAATGCGGAGTCGTCTTGAACCCGCATACACCGCTCTCGACGATTGAGCACGTGCTTGCGGACGTCGACATGGTATTGCTCATGACCGTCAACCCAGGGTTCGGGGGACAAGCGTTCATCGAATCGGTCGTACCGAAAATTTCAGCACTCAGTCAGCTCCGCCAAGACCGTCAGCTTGATTTTGAGATTGAAATCGATGGTGGTGTCAACGCGGAGACGGCAAAACATTGCATCGACGCAGGGGCTGATGTCCTTGTTGCGGGATCAGCCATCTATAATCAACCTGATTATAAAGTAGCCATCGATAGCATTCGTGGCGCATCTCGTGTATAATCGACGATAGAACAACAAGATAGAGTCGCAAGGGGTGTCACATCATGTGGCTGAGAGGCATACGCTAACCCTTTGAACCTGTTCCGTTCACACGGACGTAGGGATGTGGCGAAAATGCACGTTGCGAATCCAAGCAGCATGGCGTTTACGTCATGCTGCTTTTTGTCGTTCAACCAAATAAAGGAGGAAGAAAGATGAAATCACGTTTCAAATTACAAGCGCTCATTGAAATTTCATTGTTTGCAGCGCTCGGGCTCATTTTTGATTTGCTCATTCCATACCGTTTGCCACAAGGGGGATCCATCAGTTTAGCGATGCTCCCGATCTTTGTGATGGCATTCCGCCACGGATTAAAAGGTGGTCTCGCAACAGGTGCCCTCGTCGGGACACTTCAACTCTTGTTCGGTGCCTATATTTTCACGCCTGTACAATTCCTGCTCGACTATACGGTCGCTTATGGTCTCGTCGGAATGGCCGGAGTGTTCGCGGGGCGTGTGAAGCAAGCTGCGAGCAACGGGGCGACGAAGACGCTTGCCACATATTTAGTACTCGGGGCGCTCCTTGGTTCGATGTTACGATACGCGGCGCACGTCATCTCGGGAATTGTCTTCTTTGCTGAATATGCAGAAGGTCCGGTCGTCGCCTATTCACTCGGCTACAATGCTACGTATATGGCACCATCCTTTGTCATCTCAGCCATCGTGTTAGTGCTCCTCTTCACGACAGCACCACGTTTCACGCGTGTGGCGACACGGGATCTCCGTCAATGAATATTTTGATCGTCGCGGCGAGTCCGGAACCCATTTCGGGCTTACCGCGTGATGCCGATTTTGTCATCGGTGTCGATGGTGGATATCAAAGATTATTAGATGAAGAGATCATGCCAGACGTCGTGGTCGGGGACTTTGATTCGTTTAAAGGACTACCGCCTGAGGAGGCGCTACGCTATCCTTCGGAGAAAGACGTGACGGACTTAGAGATTGCACTAGCGTTCGCGAGAGAACGCGGGGCGACACGGATGGATGTATATGGTGGCTTAGGCGGACGCATCGATATGACGTTTGCGAACGTCGGCTTACTTGAAGCGTATCCGGAGATGGTTCTTCACGGAGAAGGTCAAACGGTTTATCTCGTGAGAACAGGTAGCGAGGTCATTATGAAGCGAGACGGGCACTATCTTTCCTTCATGCCTTGGAAGACGGCCACGATCTCGATTGAAGGTGTCAAATATCCACTCGACCATCATGAGGTCAAGAGCGGGGAGGCGCTGACCATTTCGAACGAATGGACCGAAGCGTCTGCCCGATTGACAGTCCATCAAGGGATGGTTCTCGTCATGATCGTCAAAAAATGAGCAAAAAAAAATCCCATCGGCGAATGCCGCTGGGATTTATTCGTTCGTGTATAAGTATTATACGCGTTCAACGAGACCTGATTTAAGTGCGCGAGCTGAAACCCAAACGCGTTTCGGTTTACCGTCAACGAGAATACGAACTTTTTGTACGTTTACACCCCAAGTACGTTTTGTCTTGTTGAGTGCGTGCGAACGGTTGTTACCTGATTTAGGTGATTTACCTGTTACGTAGCATTTACGTGCCATGCGTTTCCCCTCCTTTTTTATGTGGGTTCGTCCTAATAGACACTCGTTTATATTAGCACGGCTTTTTTCCCGATGCAACTAGAAAATCGTACCATGACAAGAAAAAAACTTGACATTACTCTCAAGGATTTGAATAATGAATGAGGTTATCGCGTTAATTGACCGAGTTTCTGGAGCAGGTTCTTTTAATAACTAGGTACTTATTGTAGAATGTACATTAGGAATCATTCCGAATAAAGGAGGCTACTCCATATGGCAATTGAAATGAAGACAACATATGGCAATATTGACATCACAAGTGACGTCATCGCGACACTCGCAGGTGGTGCGGCGATGGAATGCTTCGGTGTGGTCGGCATGGCTTCACAAGCACAATTGAAAGACGGCATTGCTGAATTGTTAAAACGTGAAAATTATGCACGTGGTGTCGTCGTACGTCAAGAAGACGAAGACGTACATATCGACATGCACATCATTGTAAGCTACGGAACGAAAGTATCTGAAGTTGCATACAACGTGCAGAGCCGAGTGAAGTATACGCTTGGAGAAACTTTAGGATTAAACGTTTCGTCGGTAAATATATTCGTTCAAGGCGTTCGTCTGACGAATGACTGACGAAAACGGAGGAGGATTTGGTGTGGGTTTAAAACGTTTAGATGGATTGGCGCTCTCAAACATGATCGCGAACGGAGCGGCCAACTTGAGCCAAAACGCAGATTATGTGGATTCGCTTAACGTCTTCCCGGTTCCAGACGGAGATACGGGAACGAACATGAACTTGACGATGACGTCGGGTGCGAAAGAAGTAGCAGCGATGAACTCATCAGATATCGCAGAGGTGTCATCGAAGTTTGCTCGTGGACTACTTATGGGAGCACGAGGAAACTCAGGCGTTATTTTAAGTCAGTTGTTCCGTGGATTCGGTAAAGCGGTTGAAGGCAAAGCGGAACTGACAACGGTTGATTTTGCAGAGGCGCTCAAGCGCGGTGTCGATACGGCATACAAGGCGGTTATGAAACCGGTTGAAGGAACGATTTTGACGGTTGCTCGTGAAGCGGCCGACGAAGCGCTTCTTGCGTCAGAGTCGACAAGTGATTTCACTGAATTTATGAAACGTGTCATCGTAGAAGCGAAAGCATCGTTAGACCGTACACCGGACTTGTTGCCGGTATTAAAAGAAGTCGGCGTCGTCGACTCAGGCGGTCAAGGTCTTCTCGTCATCTACGAAGGATTCCTTGCAAGCCTTGAAGGAAAAGAACTCGAGAAACCACATGCACCTGTCATGGATGCGTTGATCGAGGCAGAACATCATGCCCATGCTGCACAAGGATTCATGTCAACAGAAGACATTGAATTCGGTTACTGCACGGAAATCATGGTTCGTTTCCAAGACGATAAGTTAAAGGATGCGCCGTTCAATGAAGACGCATTCCGTAACGAATTGTCAGAACTAGGAGATTCTCTCCTTGTCGTCGCGGACGAAGAACTCTTAAAAGTTCACGTTCACGTCGAGACTCCAGGTGAGGTCATCACGAAAGGTCAGCGTTTCGGTGAACTCGTTGCAGTCAAAATCGAGAACATGCGTCAACAACACTCGACAATCCTTGAAGAAGAACACGGCGCAAATCAGCACGGTGTTCAACAGGCCGAGAAGCCAAAAGCACCATTTGCGATCGTAACGGTGGCAATGGGTGAAGGTGTCAGTGAATTGTTCCGTTCGCTTGGGGCGGCACATGTTATCGAAGGCGGTCAGACGATGAACCCATCGACAGAAGATATCGTCAAGGCGATTGAATCTGCACATGCGGAACATGTCTTTATCTTCCCGAACAACTCAAACATCATCATGGCTGCTGAGCAAGCGGCGTCTGTCGCACCATGCGGCGTCTCTGTCATCCCGACGAAGACGGTCCCACAAGGTCTTGCGGCTGCAATCGCCTTCAACCCAGAGGCGGATGTCGAGATGAACGAACAAGCGATGAAAGCGGCTGCCGCGACTGTGAAGTCTGGTCAAGTCACTTACGCTGTTCGTGATACGAGCATCGATGGCGTGGAAATCAAGAAAGACGAGCATATGGCAATCGCAGAGAAGAAAATTGTTTCTTCATCGACGTCAAGCCTCGAAGCGGCTAAAAAGTTGGTCGATGTACTCGTCGAAGCAGATGATGAAATCATCACGATCTTAACAGGTGAAGGCTCATCTGAATCAGACGTGGAAGCGTTGACGTCATATATCGAATCTGTAAATGATGAGATTGAGATTGAAGTACACGACGGCAAACAACCGCTTTACTCTTATATTTTTAGTGTGGAATAAGCTGTTTCAAGTCCCTACCTTCTGTATAATGAAGGTAGGGATTTTTGAAAGGGGGAAAATGAAGTGAAATATCGTAGTGTGTTTGACATTATTGGTCCTGTCATGGTCGGGCCATCGAGTTCACATACAGCAGGTGCCGCACGCATCGGGCTGATGGCAGGGAAGTTATTTGGGCGAACGCCCCGCACCGCGCGCATCACGTTTTACGGATCGTTTGCGGACACGTATCGGGGTCACGGTACGGATGTCGCGATCGTCGGTGGGATTATGGGATTCGATACGTTTGACTTGCGAATCCCACAGGCGTTAGACATCGCCGGTGAAAAAGGAATCGAGGTCATCTTTGAGACGAGTGACTTGTTGACGGATCATCCGAATACAGCCCGTGTCTTACTCGAAGATGAGTTTGGGACATTTGAAATCGTCGGGATTTCAATCGGCGGGGGAACGATTGAGATTACGGAACTAAATGGGTTCCCGTTGAAATTGACAGGTGGGGGACCTGCGCTCGTCGTCTTGCATCATGACCGATTCGGCGCCATCGCTGCAGTGACCGGCGTCTTGGCGAATCATCAATTGAACATCGGGCATATGGAAGTGAGTCGCCACGAAAAAGGAATGCAAGCTTTGATGGCGATTGAGATTGATGAAACGATTCCTGCTGAAGTGATCGCAGAACTGGAACGGTTACCGCAAATCGAACGGATAGCTATTTTTGGGGAATAAGGAGAATGTGAGATGTTTAAATCAGTAGAAGAGTTAGTGACGATTGCCACAGAACGAGGCATCCCGATTTCTGAAGTCATGATCGAACAAGAGATGCACGTCAGACGCTCGAGTCGGGAGGACATCATCGGGATGATGGACCGAAACCTCGAGGTCATGGAAGAAGCGGTTGAACGCGCCCTTCAAGGTGTTACATCGGTGACAGGATTGACGGGGAACGATGCCGTACTCATGCAAGAGTATATCCGATCAGGTAAATCACTTGCTGGAGACCTCATTTTAGATGCCGTGTCAAAAGCAATCGGGACGAACGAAGTGAATGCTGCGATGGGACGGATTTGTGCGACACCGACTGCGGGGAGTGCAGGCGTCGTACCTGGAACGTTATTCGCTGTGAAAGACCGTCTCGAGATGGACCGCGATGCGATGATTCGTTACTTGTTCACGTCAGGTGCTTTCGGTTTCGTGGTAGCGAATAACGCCTCGATCTCGGGAGCGGCAGGTGGCTGCCAGGCAGAGGTCGGTTCAGCGACCGGAATGGCTGCAGCCGCCATCGTCGAAGCAGCCGGCGGGACACCGGACCAGTCGGCGACGGCGTTCGCGATTGCCCTTAAGAACATGCTCGGTCTCGTCTGTGACCCGGTGGCAGGACTCGTTGAAGTCCCATGTGTAAAACGAAACGCCATGGGTGGTGCCAATGCCATTGTTGCGGCGGACATGGCCCTCGCGGGAATCACATCACGCATTCCTTGTGACGAAGTCATTTCAGCGATGCATGAAGTCGGTCAAATGATGCCGACCGCATTGAAAGAGACGGCGAAAGGTGGGCTGGCGAATACGCCGACGGCTCGTCGCCTCGAACGAAATATATTTGGAGCGAAAGAAGATGCAAAACAATGAACGACTGACGACTCTGAAAGGAGTCGGGCCGGAGATGGCCAAAAAACTAGAAGTGATGGGACTTGTTCGAATCGAGGACGTGCTAGAGCACGTCCCGTTTCGTTATGAGAATTATAATAGTGGGACCGTAACGACTGCCGTTCACGGTGACTTGGTCAAGTGGAGTGGGACAGTCCAGGCAGAACCGCTCGTTCGCTACTATAGTAAAGGTAAGAATCGACTTCAGTTCAGATTGTTGTTAGAAGAACGTTATGCGGTCCAAGTGACGATGTTTAACCGTGCGTTTTATAAAGAGAAGTTAGCAATCGGCGAGACCGTCACGGTCAAAGGGAAATGGGACATGAATCGAATGACGATCAGCGCGACCGACCTCGAGTTCGGTGCTCCGTCAGGCGGACTTCAACCAATCTATTCATTACGAGCGGGTCTTACGCAAAAGAACTTTAGTCGGATCGTCAAGTTAGCATTCGAACAAGTGGGCGAGCTTCCGGAGCGGGTACCGCCGTCCATACGGGCCAGGTATCGACTTGAGGACCGAATGGATATGCTACGCGGCATGCACTTTCCGGATACCGTGGAAACGTATAAGCAGGCGAGACGGAGTTATGTTTATGAAGAATGCCTCATGTATCAATTGAAATTACAGGCGTTTCGAAAAATGGAGCGGTCAGGAAACGGTCGGGCCCTTCAACTCGATAAGCATCAATTGAACGAGTTCGTCAAACGACTCGCATTTCCGTTGACGGGAGCCCAAACACGGGTCATCCGTGAAATCGTATCCGATTTGGAGAAGCCAGAACGGATGAATCGATTGCTACAAGGGGATGTCGGGAGCGGGAAGACCGTCGTTGCCGCGATTGCCTTGTATGCGACTGTCATGGCGGGGTATCAAGGGGCGTTGATGGTGCCGACTGAGATTTTAGCAGAACAACATGCGACGTCTTTACAGGAATTGTTCGAACCGTTCGGCATCACCATCGCTCTCTTGACGAGCTCAGTGAAAGGAAAGGCGCGAGAAGCGCTTCTAACGGCAATTCAATCAGGAGACGTCAACATCATCGTGGGGACACATGCACTCATTCAAGGACCCGTCGAGTTTTCGAACTTACATTTGGCGATTACGGATGAACAACATCGATTCGGTGTCGAACAACGAAAGAAACTTCGCGATAAAGCGGAATTTGCGGACGTCTTATATATGACCGCGACCCCGATTCCGAGGACACTTGCCATCAGCGCGTTCGGAGAGATGGACGTCTCAACAATCGATGAGATGCCAAAAGGCCGAAAACCGATTGAAACGTACTGGGCGAAGCAAGACCAAATCGACCGTGTCCATTCGATGGTCGACCGTGAACTGTCTCTCGGTCGTCAAGCATATGTGATCGCACCACTGATCGAGGAGTCGGATACGCTTGAGGTCGAAAGTGCGACGGCTTTGTATGAACTGTTGAAAGAACGGTTTCCGAACTATTCTGTGGGGCTGATGCATGGAAAGCTATCGAGCGCAGAAAAAGACGACGTGATGAAGTCATTTGCTGACAATGCGACGCAAATTCTCGTATCGACGACGGTCGTCGAAGTCGGGGTGAACGTTCCGAACGCTTCACTCATCATCATCCATGACGCCGAACGTTTCGGTCTCGCGCAATTGCACCAGCTACGTGGCCGCGTCGGTCGTGGTGCCCATCAATCGTTCTGTATCCTCGTCGGGGACCCGAAGTCAGATGTCGGGAAAGTACGACTGAAAACGATGACAGAGACGAACGATGGATTCGTATTGGCAGAGAAAGATTTAGAGTTACGTGGTGCCGGTGATTTCTTTGGTACCGCCCAAAGCGGTCTTCCGAGCTTCCGGGTCGCAGATCCCGTTCTCGATTTAAAAGTGATGGAAGTAGCCATGCAAGATGCCGTGAAACTTCTCGGGAGCGACGCCTTTTGGCATGACGCCCAATACGAAGGATTACGTGGCTATTTGAAACAACTCGACCTTCTCGTTGGGGAAAGGTTAGAATAATACTTGAAAATGACGACTAAAGAATATATACTGCTATTAGTACCAGGTATTAAGTTCTTTAGCGATTAGTTTAGGAGGGAACTGAATGCGGGTACCTAAGAAAGAGCGGCAACGCTTGTTACAAGAAACGATTGAGCGCAACCCGTTCATCAAAGACGAAGAACTATCAAAACAGTTTTCCGTCAGCATCCAGACGATTCGACTCGACCGGATGGAATTAAAAATTCCAGAAGTGAGGGAACGAATCAAACATGTGGCTTCCGAGCACCTCGATGAAGTCAAATCGCTTTCAATGAGCGAGGTCATCGGTGATATGATTGACTTGAAACTCGATGACTCTGCGATTTCTGTCCTCGATATAGAAAAAGAACACGTCTTTAGCCGCAATGAGATTGCACGTGGGCACGTCCTGTTCGCGCAAGCCAACTCGTTAGCGGTGGCGCTCATCAATGATGAATTGGCGTTGACCACTAAAGCGGAAATCCGGTTTAGTCGCCAGGTTCATCTTGGAGAGCGAGTCGTTGCCAAGGCTCGTGTGATGAAGCTAAGAGGGGACGGGAGAACAGACGTCACGGTCGAAAGTTATGTCGGTGAGGAGCGCGTTTTTGAAGGCGACTTCACGATTTACCGACGTGGTGAGGAGGAACAAGCATGAAATTAGCAATTGATGCAATGGGTGGCGATCACGCACCGAAAGCAATCGTAGAAGGTGTGAAACGGTTCGTCGAACAATATCCGAATGAACCGATGGAACTCTTTCTAGTCGGTGACGAGGTGAAAATTGCCTCTTACGGACTTGACGATCCTCGTGTGACGGTCGTTCCAGCAAGTGAAATCATTACAGGTGAGGATGAGCCTGTTCGTGCGGTCCGCCGCAAAAAGGACAGCTCGCTCGTCGTAGCGGCAAACCTTGTTAAAGAGGGGAAAGCGGATGCTCTCGTGTCTGCCGGGAACACCGGTGCCTTGATGGCAGCTTCTCTCTTCGTCATCGGACGAATCCCAGGAATCGAGCGTCCGGCACTATCTCCGACGTTCCCTACATATACAGGTAGTGGTGTCGTCGTGCTGGATGTCGGAGCGAATCCGGATGCGAAAGCCGAACATCTTGTGGATTATGCAATCATGGGTTCACTGTATGCAGAACATGTCCGTGGCATCAATTCACCGCGTGTCGCCCTTCTCAATATCGGGACGGAAGCCGGAAAAGGAAATGCGCTCACGAAAGAAGCGTTCCCCCTCCTTGAACAGGCCCCTGTCCACTTTGTTGGAAATGTCGAAGCGCGTGAAGCGATGTCGGGAGACGTGGACGTCATCGTGACGGAAGGATTTGCCGGAAACATCTTGTTAAAAGGTGTAGAAGGGTCCTCAGCGATGCTCATGAAGATGATGAAAGAACAATTCACGAGCAACCTTGTATCAAAACTTGCCGCTCTCATCTTAAAGCCGAAATTAAGACGATTGAAAGAAACGCTTGATTATCGTGAACATGGGGGAGCCGGATTATTCGGGATCAATGCGCCTGTCATCAAGGCACACGGATCGAGCGACGCACTTGCGATTGCGAGTGCGTTGAAACAGGCGAAAATCATGGTAGACCACGACGTCGTCGATAAAATCAAGCGTGCCAAAGCGATAGACTAAGCGAAAGCAGGTGAGGACATGGGGAAAGTAGCATGGGTGTTCCCGGGACAAGGCTCTCAAGCCGTTGGAATGGGACAGACCTTTTTAGACCAACCTGAAGCCCTTCAGGCAATCGGGCGTCGACTCGGATTTGACCTTCTTGAAGTCATGTCTGCCGGGTCGAAAGAAGACCTACAAGAAACAGAAGTCGCACAACCAGCAATCGTGGCACATGCCTCGTTGCTTGCACAAGCCTATGCGGCAAACGGTGCGACACCGGATGTCGTCATCGGACATAGCGTAGGAGAGTATGCGGCGCTCGTCTCAGCGGGGGTCATCGATTTAGAAGAGGCGACCGTGCTCGTTCGAGAACGTGGTAATTTGATGTCTTCTGTAAAAGACGGGACGATGGCGGCAGTCGTCGGAATGACCGATCTTCAAGAAGCGCTTCATATCACTGAAAAAATTAGTGCGAGTGGGGACTTGGTTCAAATCGCTAACTTGAATTGCCCTGGTCAGTTTGTCATTTCCGGGCAGATCGATGCGGTCGAACAGGCGAGTGTAGAACTGAAGGCAGCCGGCGCGAAACGGGTATTGCCGTTAAACGTCTCCGGTGCGTTCCACAGTTCATATATGATGCCGGTGGCGACACGTTTCCAAGATGTCCTCGCCTCATCACCGTTCCAAGAAGCGTCTGTCGATTTCATTTCGAACGTGGATGCGGCTGTGCATCGTGATCCCGAACATCTGAAAGCGTTGTTGACGAAACAACTATATTCGTCTGTTCGTTTTGAAGAATGTGTTCGAAAAGCGATTGCAGACGGGGTGGACACGTTCATCGAATTCGGTCCATCGTCACCACTTTCGGGGTTGATTAAACGAATCGATTCGAATGTATCGATTCAAAAGGCGACCACGTTGGAAGAAGTCGCCTCGTTAGGAGGAGAAGTTCGTGCATGATCAAGTAGCGATCGTGACTGGCGCGTCCCGTGGAATCGGTGCGGCCATCGCGAAACGTTTAGGGGAAGACGGCTTCCGAGTCGTCGTGAATTACTCGGGTAGTGAAGAAAAAGCAAACGCTGTCGTGGCGGCCATCATTGAAGCAGGTGGCGATGCTACGGCCGTGAAGGCGGACGTCTCAAACGCTGACGACGTTAAAGCGCTCGTCAAGACGACGGTCGATACGTACGGACGCGTCGATTGTCTTGTGAACAATGCAGGCATCACACGTGACGGGTTACTCATGCGGATGAAAGAAGCGGACTTCAATGACGTCTTATCGACGAACTTGAAAGGCGCGTTCCTCACATCGCAAGCGGTCACACGATCGTTGCTCAAATCAAAATCGGGGCGAATCATCAATATCGCCTCAGTCGTCGGGATCACTGGGAATGCCGGACAAGCCAACTATGCGGCTGCAAAAGCAGGATTGATTGGGTTGACGAAATCAGTGGCACGCGAACTCGCAAGTCGTCATGTGACGGTCAATGCCGTTTGCCCAGGTTTCATTCAAACCGATATGACTGATGCCTTGACAGATGAACAGCGGAACGCTACACTCGAGCAAATTCCGTTCAATCGTTTCGGACAAGTCGAAGATGTGGCGAACCTCGTCTCATTCTTAGCATCTGAACAAGCCGCTTACGTGACGGGTCAGACGATTGCCGTCGATGGCGGCATGACGATGGTGTAAAAGAGAACTTTACCAATAGACAGACATTTAATATACTTACCTTTGGAGGGATTTTATCATGACAAAAGAACAAATTTTAGTAGACGTACAAGAAGCAGTAGCAGAGAAGCTCGGGAAAGACATTTCTGAGATCACTGCAGAGAAATCGTTCAAGGACGACCTTGGCGCTGACTCGCTTGAAGTAATGGAAATGGTGATGGACCTCGAAGACAAATTCGACATCACGATTGAAGACGAAGACGCTGAGAAGCTCGCGACTGTTGGCGACGTAGTAGCGTATATCGAAACAAAAGTGTAATCAAGCCATCCCACCGCTCGGTTTCGAGCGGTGGGCTTGTGCTTATTCATGGAGGGAACTATGACAAAAGACAAACGACGGTTTGACCGTCAAGGGTCGGCGCAGCGTCGCCGGCGTCAGGAAATGGAACGGGCACGCATCTTAGAATTATTCAAGTCATTAGAAGAGCGTTTAGACGTTCAGTTTTCGAATCACGACTTGCTCATGCAGGCGTTCACACACTCTTCTTATGTGAATGAACAACGTGGACTACGAAAAGACAATGAACGCTTAGAATTTTTAGGGGATGCCGTGTTAGAGTTGACCGTATCCCGCTTCCTATATGAGACTTATCCGGAGCGCTCCGAGGGGGAATTAACGAAATTACGGGCGGCGATCGTTTGCGAACCGTCACTCGTGAATTTTGCGGAGGCCTATGCTTTCTCTGACTTCATCTTGCTTGGAAAAGGTGAAGAGTTGACCGGTGGACGAAAACGTCCGGCACTACTTGCCGATGTCTTCGAATCCTATATCGGTGCTCTTTATTTAGACCAAGGGATTGAGGCAGTCGAACGATTCCTCGCCGAAGCGGTTTTTCCGAAAGTCTTAGCGGGTGTATTTGAAGAACAGACCGATTTCAAGAGCCAGTTGCAGGAAAGTGTGCAACGGGAAGGCTTAGGTCCGGTCACGTATGAAATCATCGAGGAGCGAGGACCGGCGCATAGCCGTGAATTCGTTGCCCATGCACGTCTCAGCGACGACATCGTCGGGGAGGGAGTTGGGCGCTCAAAAAAAGAAGCCGAGCAGTTGGCTGCTAAAGAAGCGCTCATCGCGTTCAATCGACGTTACGCTGATCTATAAACAAAAAGGAGTGGACCATTCACAATGGTTCCACTCCTTTTTCATGTCAATTGACCGAGTTCTTCGACAATCCCGTCGACTTCCGATAAAGAGAGGGAAGAACGTGTCATTACGTACTCGTAAATCTCTTTCACCGCTGATGGGTCAGCCGCATTATATTCTTCCGCCTTGATTGCACCGCGGTTAATAATGTTCATTTTGTCTAAAATCGCTTCAATCATCTGTTCATTCGTCATCTGTATTCCCCTTTCTACAGTTCTTTTAAGAATAGCATGATTCTGTCATTTTGACGAACTGTTAACTGTGGTAAAATATACAGATGAATGCTTACTGCGGATAGGATGGTCACGATGCACTTAAAACGAATCGAACTCGCTGGCTTTAAATCATTTGCCAAGCGAATTGAATTAGATTTCCGTCCCGGCGTCACGGCTGTAGTAGGGCCGAACGGAAGCGGAAAATCCAATATATCGGACGCTGTTCGCTGGGTACTTGGAGAACAGTCGGCCAAATCACTTCGCGGTGCCAAGATGGAAGACGTCATCTTTGCCGGAAGTGAAGGTGAGAATCACCGAAACGTCGCGGAGGTCACGCTCGTCCTCGATAATCGCGACGAACAGTTACATCTCCCTTATGAAGAAGTGAGTGTGACCCGTCGCGTGACCCGAAGTGGGGACAGCGACTATTTTATGAATAAAAAACCATGTCGTCTAAAAGACGTTATTGACCTCTTTTTAGACACAGGTCTTTCCCGTGATGCATTCGCGATCATCGGGCAAGGTCGAGTCGAACAAGTCATTTCCGGTAAGCCGGAAGACCGCCGTGCCGTCATCGAAGAGGCGGCGGGTGTCCTCAAGTATCGCCAGCGTAAAAAACAGGCTGAGCGTAAATTGCAAGACACTGAATTGAACTTGTCACGTGTCGACGACATTTTGTTTGAATTGGCCGATCGGGTGGAACCACTTCGTGAGCAGGCGGCGCTCGCTCGGGAATATACAGTGGCCAAGGCCCGTCATGACGAACTCGAGACGGGGATCATGGGTGCCGAAATTCAGTTGCTCCAACAAGAAATTGAACAAGTGACGGTACGTCATACAGAATCAATCAAGCAATTATCGGATTGTGATCGTTCGGTACAACACCTCACGGAGGAACGTAGTCAACTTGAGGCTACGCTATCGACCCTTCGTGACGAGTTATCCGAGATGAACCAAAAAGAGCGCGAACAGTCGACGTATGTCGAACGTTTGACCGGTGACATCAAGCTCGCGAAAGCACAAGAAGAGCATGGAGCCGAGATGAAAGAGCGTCTCGTCCGTCAACGTGAAGAAGTGAGCGCCGAGATGGAAGAGCTAGAGACTCGACTGGTGGTCGTTCGTGATGAATTGTCTAAAAAAGTAGATACGTTGCGACAAACGACCGAGGCGAGAGATACGCTTCAACAACAGTTGACAGCCGCCTCGCGTGATTTCAATGCCGAGATCGAAGCGTTACAAAGTGAGGCGTTCGAACTCGCGACAACACGAGCGACAATCAGTAACCAACAAAAGCGGGAGCAACGGGATATCGATGTCGCCATCGAGTCGAAAGAACGTCTCCTTCGTGAGAACAAACATCGTCTTGATGATCGGTCTTCACAAGAAGCAACACTCGAAGCGACACGGGAACGATACGAAGATGTGCAAGGTCGTTTCGAATTACTAAGTAAAAAAGAAGCGGAACTTCGCGACCAAGAGACGGCGATCCGCGAAAAGTTGACACGGGCAGAAACGTCTTACTATGACCTCGAACGTCGTCGTCAAAAGACGGAAGATCGGATTGAGATGCTCGAACGGATGAAGCAATCGTATGAAGGATATTTCCATGCGGTTAAGTTTGTATTGAAAGACCGTTCATCAGGTGTGCTTGGTGCCGTCGCTGAACTGATTCGTGTTCGTCCTTCGTATGAAGCCGCCATCGAGACGGCTCTCGGACAGACGCAACAACATGTCGTCGTCAAAGACGAGACAGTCGGACGTCATGAAATCGATCGATTGCGCAAAGCGAACGCAGGTCGCGCGACGTTCTTACCGATGACGACGATCAAACCAAGATTTGTACCGACTGAGGTGTTACATCGCCTCGAATCGATGACTGGATTTGTTGGGGTGGCATCTGATTTAGTCGAGACGGACGAGTCGTTCGAAACGTTGAAAAAATCACTTCTCGGTTCGGTGCTTGTCGCCGAGACATTAGAAGTCGCGAACCGGATTGCGCAAATGACCGGATACCGTTTCCGCGTCGTCACGCTCGAAGGAGACATCGTGAACGTCGGTGGTTCGATGACCGGTGGGAGTCGTAAGCAAGGGGTGGCCTTGTTCACGCAATCGCGTGAGTTAGACGACTTGAAACAAGGATTGACGCAAGGGCTTGCGATGCTTCATGAGCAAAAACAACGTCTTCAAGAATACACGGAAGCGTTGAAGACAATCACTGAAGCATTATCAACGCTACGAGACGAGAAACGTACCGTCGAAGGATCACTTCGAGAAGTCGAGGCTGCTTACCGTACCGCCGAACGCGCCTCGCTTGATGCCAAGTCACAACTTGAACTGTTCGATCATGAGATGCTGCGTTATGAGAAAACGATTGAGACGTCGACAGCCGAGCTCGAACGTTTGACGAAAACGTTGGCGGATACGGATAAAGAGCAAGCGGACATTCGTGTTCGACTAGAGTCGCTTCGTGCCGAACAGGCAAAAAGTGCCGAAAGTACGGGGCAACTTGAAACGTTGCTTCGTCAAAACGAGCTCGACCTACAACGCCATACGCTCGAAGAAGAACGGGTTCGTTATGAAGTGGAGCGCTTGACGACTGAACGGAAACGTCTACAGGAACGCACTGATCAGATGAATCGTGAGCTCACGCGACTCGACAGTGGGGAAGTCGTCTCATCTGCCGAGTTAGAAGAGACGCTCGCTACGGCCAAACTTGAATTCAGCAACATTCAAGGGCGACTTCAAGAGATGACGGCAACGCTCAAGTCAAACGAGGAAGCGTACCGCATCATGCGTCAGCGCGTCGATCAGGCAACGGAAGCACGGCGTCAGGCGGAAGCAGTCGTTCGAAAACTAGAGACGGCGAAACAAGAGTTTGAATTAAAACGGCAGTGGAAGCTAGATGCGTTAGAGGAACACGGACTCGTTGCAGAACTCTTGCCGGCGCTTGAGATTCCTCTTGATGAGGCGAAAGAAGAGTTCAAATTACTCGTTCGTCAAATTGAAGAGATCGGACCGGTTAACTTGAATGCGATCGAGGAGTTCGATAGCGTTCACGAACGCTTTACGTTCTTGTCTGAACAGCGGGATGACTTGGTCAGTGCGAAAGAAGATTTGTATGAGATCATCGCCGAGATGGACCGTGAAGTGACACGTCTTTTCAAAGAGACATATACGAACGTTCGGGCACACTTCAAACAGACGTTCACCGAGTTGTTCGGTGGGGGCGAAGCCGATTTGAAATTGGTCGATGAGTCCGACTTGTTGAATACAGGGATTGAGATCGTCGCCAAACCGCCTGGCAAAAAGCTTCAGACGCTCAGTCTGTTGTCTGGAGGAGAGCGTGCACTCACGGCAATCGCCTTACTGTTTGCGATTTTAAAAACGCGTCCGGTACCATTCTGTGTCCTCGATGAAGTCGAAGCGGCGCTTGATGAGGCGAACGTACATCGGTTCGGGGAATATATTCGCACGCTCTCAATCGACACGCAATTTGTCATCATCACGCACCGAAAAGGTACAATGGAAGCGGCAGATACGCTTTATGGCGTCACGATGCAACAGAACGGAGTGTCCGAAGTGTTATCGGTCGAACTGTCTGAAGCAAAACGTGTCGTAGAAATGGATGAAGAGATGGAGGAATCACGTTGAGTTTTTTCAAGAAATTAAAAGAAAAATTAACGACATCTACCCAAGAGGTGTCACAAAAGTTTACAGATGGATTGACGAAGACGCGTGACGGATTTGCGAGTGCCGTCAACGACCTCGTTTACCGTTTTCGCGAGGTGGATGAGGACTTCTTCGATGAACTCGAAGATCTGCTCATCCAAGCGGATGTCGGCGTCACGACGACGATGGACCTTGTCGAAGACTTGAAAGAAGAAGTCAAACGACGCAACTTGAAGGACCCGGTCGCTGTTCGGGATGCTCTCGTTGAAGTGGTGGCGAAACGCCTTCAGGAAGACGAATCTGACCGCGAACTGAACATGCAAGACGGGCTCACGGTCATCTTGTTTGTCGGTGTGAACGGGGTCGGAAAGACGACGACAATCGGGAAACTGGCGCATCAATTGAAGTCGGAAGGTCGTAACGTCATGCTCGCGGCAGGAGACACGTTCCGTGCAGGAGCGATCGAGCAACTTCAAGTATGGGGCGAACGCGTCGGAGTACCGGTCATTCGTCAAACGGAAGGGTCTGACCCGGCTGCCGTCGTATACGATGCAGTTCAATCTGCGAAGTCACGTAACATGGACGTGCTCATCTGTGACACGGCGGGACGCCTTCAAAATAAAGTGAACTTAATGAAAGAACTTGAAAAAGTGAAGCGGGTCATCGAACGAGAAGTCCCGAACGGACCACATGAGGTGTTACTCGCATTAGATGCAACGACCGGACAAAACGCTATGATTCAAGCAAAAGCGTTCAAAGAAGCGACGAACGTGAGCGGGATCGTCTTGACGAAACTCGACGGTACAGCAAAAGGTGGGATTGTTCTCGCGATTCGAAATGAACTCGATATTCCGGTCAAATATGTCGGTCTCGGGGAGAAGATGGACGATTTGCAAGAGTTTGACCCAGAGCAGTTCGTCCTGGGGTTGTTCGGAGACGTTTTCGAGGACAAATCAGAAGAGGACTCAACTGAAAATGAGGACACAAACAAAGACCTCGCCTAAGTTTTACTGTTAAGAAAAAAACTTGACAAGTACTAGGCACGGCTGTACTATTGGTAGTTGTAAAGGGATTTCACTTAACATGTGGAGGTGAAAGGTTTGACGCTCGAAAAAACGAATCGCATGAACTATCTCATCGATTTCTATCAAGCGCTCCTCACACCGAAACAGCGCAACTATATGTCTCTTTATTACCTAGATGACTACTCGCTCGGAGAGATAGCGGAAGAGTTTGAAGTCAGCCGTCAAGCGGTCTACGATAACATAAAGCGTACAGAAACGATGCTTGAACAGTACGAGGAAAAGCTCGCTCTATTCGAAAAATTCGAACAGCGTCAGCAACTTCTTCAGACCCTCAAACGTCAAGTCGAGCTCACGGATGACGTGCAGGCTACGATTTCTGCGCTTGAGAATTTAGAGTAGGGGGCTGGAGCATGGCATTTGAAGGATTATCAGAACGGTTGCAATCGACGCTTTCAAAGATGCGCGGTAAAGGGAAAATCTCTGAGGCTGATGTCAAAGAGATGATGCGTGAGGTTCGCCTCGCCTTACTAGAAGCCGACGTCAACTTTAAAGTGGTCAAGCAATTCGTCAATGACGTGAAAGAACGCGCGGTTGGTCAGGATGTCATGAAATCATTGACGCCAGGTCAACAAGTCGTCAAAATCGTTCACGAAGAGTTGACGAATTTGATGGGAAGCGATGTCGTCCCGATCTCATTCAGTCAGAAACCACCGACAGTCGTCATGATGGTCGGTCTGCAAGGGGCAGGTAAGACGACAACGACCGGGAAGCTAGCGAACTTGATTCGCAAAAAGCATAACCGCAGTCCACTTCTCGTCGCGGCGGATATTTATCGTCCGGCGGCAATCAAGCAGCTCGAGACACTCGGGAAACAACTCGATTTACCGGTCTTCTCACTTGGCGATCAAGTGAAGCCGGAAGAGATTGTGACGAAAGCACTCGAGTACGCAAAAACAAATCATCACGATTTCGTGTTGATCGATACGGCGGGTCGCCTTCATATCGACGAGACGCTCATGGGTGAGCTCGAAAATGTGAAGACGATTGCCAAACCAAATGAAATCTTCCTTGTCGTCGACTCGATGACAGGTCAAGATGCGGTCAATGTGGCCGACAGTTTCAATGAGAAACTCGGAATCACCGGGGTCGTGCTCACAAAGCTCGACGGAGATACACGAGGCGGGGCAGCCCTTTCGATCAAGGCAGTCACGGGAGCGCCGATTAAATTCGTCGGTCTCGGCGAAAAGTTGGATGCCCTCGAACCATTCCATCCAGAACGCATGGCGTCACGGATCCTTGGAATGGGGGACGTGCTCTCGCTCATTGAAAAAGCCGAGACACAGATGGACCAAGACGCAGCGAGAGAGCTAGAAAGCAAAATTCGTGACGCGTCATTCACGTTCGATGATTTCATTGAACAGTTGGGTCAAGTGAAAAACATGGGCCCGATTGATGAATTACTTTCGATGTTACCTGGTGCAGGTAAGATGAAAGGGTTGAAGAACGTCCAAATCGACGAGAAACAACTCGATCACGTCGAAGCGATCATTCGCTCGATGACGAAACATGAGCGTTCCAACCCGGAAGTGCTCAACGCGAGTCGTCGGAAGCGGATCGCAAAAGGTAGCGGTCGCTCGATTCAAGAAGTGAACCGTCTCATTAAACAGTTCGATGACATGAAGAAGCTGATGAAGCAAATGTCAGGACAAATGAAAGGGAAGAAAAAGGGCTTAGGTCTTCCGTTCTTCTAACAAAAACTTTTGTCAGTCGGACAAAAAAGCTGTATACTATAAAAGTTGTCAATTCTTAAACACATGATGGAGGTATATTACCATGGCAGTTAAAATTCGTCTTAAGCGCATGGGCGCAAAAAAATCACCTTTCTACCGTATCGTTGTAGCAGACTCACGTTCACCACGTGACGGTCGCTTCATCGAGCAAGTTGGTCACTACAACCCGGTTGCAAAACCAGAAGCTGAAGTTCGCATCAACGAAGAACTCGCTCTCAAATGGTTGGCAGACGGCGCGAAGCCATCTGACACAGTACGTAACTTGTTCTCTAAAGCAGGGATCATGGAGAAATTCCACAACGCGAAAAACGCGAAGTAATGATGTGGCCGACCTTTTCTGAGGTCGGCCTATTTTGTTGAGGAGGGAACGCGAATGGATTGGTTATACGTTGGGAAAATCGCCAATACGCACGGCCTTAAAGGGGAAGTAAAGATTTTGGCGGCGACAGATTTTCCGGAAGAACGCTTTAAAAAAGGGAACACGTTGTTCCTTGACGTGGACGGAAGGAAACAAGAGATGACGATCACGACGTATCGTCCGCATAAGCAGTTCCATCTCGTCACGTTCAAAGGGTTTGAGAATATCAACCTCATTGAGAAATATAAAGGCTTGAAGTTATATGTTCATGCCGAACACGTGCATAATCTCTCGGAGAACGAATATTACTATCATGAGATTATCGGTTGTGAGGCAATCGTCGATGGTGAGTCGATCGGTGTGATCGATGATATCTTTGAGACGGGTGCGAACGACGTATGGGTCATCAAACGTCCAGGTAAATCGGATGCCCTCATCCCTTATATCGAATCGGTCGTCAAAGAGATCGACGTCGAAGAGAAACGTGTCGTCATCACACCGATTCCTGGAATGATTGACGATGAAGATTGATGTGTTGACGTTATTCCCGGACATGTTCAAGACGCTCGACCATTCCATCGTCGGCCGCGCGAAAGCGCTCAGACAAGTGGAGATGTCGTTCATCAATTTCCGGGATTTTTCAACGAACAAGCATCATAAGGTTGACGATTATCCGTACGGGGGAGGGGCGGGCATGTTGCTTACCCCACAACCGATCTTTGATGCGTTTGACTCGATCGAGGCGAAGTCACCACGTGTCATCCTTACGACACCGACCGGAAAGCCGTTCAATCAGCAGATGGCGGAAGAATGGGCGCGGGAAGAACACCTGATCTTTTTGTGTGGGCATTATGAAGGATTCGACCAACGCATCCACGATGAACTGGCGACAGACGAAGTGTCAATTGGCGACTTTGTCTTGACGGGTGGCGAGCTTGCGACGATGGTGATGATCGATGCGACGGTGAGACTGCTCCCGGACGTCCTCGGCGATCAGGCGAGCCACGAGGATGATTCGTTCTCAACCGGTCTACTGGAATATCCGCACTATACACGACCTGCCGATTTTCGTGGGTTGAAGGTACCGGACGTCCTCCTCTCTGGCAATCATGCCCGCATCGAGACGTGGCGACGCGAACAATCACTCGAGCGAACGTACAGACGTCGACCGGATCTACTCGAGCAACTCGAGCTGACAGAAGACGATAAAAAGTTTCTCCAATCGTTGCGCGATTGAGAAATATATGCTATGTTTGAGCATGTGGGTTAAACCCATCGATTACCGATGTTCCGCTATTGGATGCTTGGGCATATGAAGATATGAACATTGAAGAAAAAGGAGATATGATTCATGAACACACAAAAACTGTTCCGTGAAATCACAGAAGAACAATTCAAATCGGACGTACCTGCTTTCCGTCCTGGTGACACAGTACGTGTCCACGTTAAAGTTGTAGAGGGAACGCGTGAGCGTATCCAGATCTTCGAAGGTGTTGTAATCAAGCGTAAAGGTGGCGGCATCAGCGAAACATTCACAGTCCGTAAGATTTCTTACGGCGTAGGTGTTGAGCGTGCATTCCCGCTTCACTCACCACGCGTTGCACAAATCGAAGTCGTACGCTACGGTAAAGTTCGCCGTGCGAAACTTTACTACCTCCGTAACCTTCGCGGTAAAGCAGCACGTATTAAAGAAATCCGTCGTTAAGATGGGAATTAAGCTTGTCGCTTGCGACAAGCTTCTTTTTTTCTAGTACAATAAGTTCAAATGGATAGAGGAGTGAGTGAAGTTGAAAGAAGTGTTTAGTTGGCTCAAGGCCATCGTTGTCGCTCTTGTCATCGCGTTCGTCATCCGGACGTTCATCTTCGTTCCTGTCATCGTTGAAGGGGAGTCGATGATGCCGACACTCCACAATGCGGATCGAATGATCGTCAGTAAAATTTCGAACTATGTTGGTGAGCTAGACCGAGGTGATATCGTCGTATTCCATGCGACAGAATCAAAAGATTATATTAAACGTGTCATCGCCATTCCAGGCGACACGCTCGAATATCGAGATGACGTGCTCTATATTAACGGTGAAGCGGTAGAAGAACCGTATTTAGACGAGTTCCGCGCACAGATGAACGGGTTCCCGCTGACGGAGAACTTCACGCTTGAACAAGTGACAGGCGAGTCAGTCGTCCCTGAAGACTCATACTTCGTCATGGGAGACAACCGTCAAAACTCGAAGGACAGTCGTGAAATCGGATTTGTGTCGAAAGAGGAGATTGTCGGTAAGACGAACTTCATCTTCTGGCCGCTCGACGATGTTGGCACGGTAGAAGATTAAGGTGGTGCTTTTTTGGCAATTCAATGGTTTCCTGGCCACATGGCCAAAGCAAGAAGACAAGTAACTGAAAAATTAAAATTGATCGATGTCGTCATCGAGCTCGTGGATGCACGTGTGCCACAATCGAGTCGTAACCCGATGGTCGACGAGATTACGGCTGGTAAGCCAAGACTCATCGTCCTCAACAAGGCGGACATGGCCGACCCTGTCGTGACGGACGCGTGGTTACGTGCTCTGAAGCGAGAAGAGGTCGAAGTCGTCGCGGTTGATGCGAAGCATAGCAAAGGCTTGAAACAGCTCATCACAGGCGCGCAAAAGTTGATGCAAGAAAAACATGATCGCATGCGTGAAAAGGGACGTAACCCTGGCCCGATTCGTGCGCTCATCATCGGGATCCCGAACGTCGGGAAGTCGACGCTCATCAACCGTCTCGCAGGTCGTAACATTGCCATCACAGGCGATCGACCGGGTGTGACGAAGCGTCAACAGTGGATCAAGATGAAGGGTGGCGAGATGGAGCTCTTAGATACGCCAGGTATTCTCTGGCCGAAGTTTGAGGACCAACTCGTCGGATATCGTCTCGCCGCGACCGGCGCCATCAAAGACGAGATTCTCAATTTGGATGATATCGCCTTGTATACGGTTCGTGAGTTGCATGCTCGTTATCCTGAACAATTAAAGGAACGCTTCAAACTCGAAACGTTACCGGAGGACGGCGTGGAACTCCTTGAGATGATCGGGAAAAAGCGTGGTCTCATCAGTGGCGGTTACGTCGATTTTGAGAAGGCGAGCGAACTACTTTTGAATGAACTACGGCATGAAAAAATCGGACGGATCTCGCTTGAGACACCGGCTGACCATGAAATGGCGTAAAGTCCTGTGTAAACAGGGCTTTTTTGAATAGGAGGAAGAACGTGACGATTCAACAGATTAAACAACAACTAGCGGACATCCGATATGAAGAATGGGTACAAATCTTCCCAACCTTGTCACAAGACCCCCGAGCAGGCGTGCAAACGTTGCTTCGGCAAAAAGAGCGCCAATTTGAGCGAGAACAAGCATTACAGGACGATTTTGAGCGTCGAATGTCGTATGAACGTGAATGGAAGACGCAAGGGTTCACTCGAATTGTCGGAGTCGATGAGGTCGGGCGTGGACCGCTTGCAGGACCGGTCGTGGCGGCTGCCGTCTTACTACCGGAAGGGTTTTATATGGCAGGGTTGGACGATTCGAAGAAAATGTCGAAAACGGCGAGAGACACGGCATACGAACACATCATGGAAGTCGCGGAAGTCGGTGTCGGAATCGTCGATCCTGCGGTAATCGATGAGGTCAACATCTATGAGGCGACGAAACTTGCGATGATGGAGGCGATTCGTCAAGTCGGGGAGGTCGATGCTTTATTGATTGACGCCATGAAACTGGACCTCGACATTCCTCAGCAGTCCTTGATTAAAGGGGACACGCTCAGCGTGTCAATCGCTGCGGCGAGTGTCGTCGCTAAGGTCGTCCGAGACCGGATGATGGAAGAATACGACCGGACGTATCCCGGTTACGGGTTTGCGAATAATGCCGGGTATGGGACAGAGGCTCATTTAGAAGGATTGAGACGTTACGGGGTGACACCGATCCATCGTCGTACATTCGCCCCGATCAAGCATATGTGAAAGGAGTGATGGCGTTGCGCATCGATCATCAAGGGGTTTTACCATTCAAAGTGACCGAACAGACGTCGCGACCGCTTTTGCTCGGAAATACAATTGTCGGGAAGGTGCTACAACTTCTGCCCGGCAATGAGGCAGTCATGCAGTTGCCGCAAGGAATCTTTCGGGTCGGTGTCAATGCGAACGTGAAAGAGAACGTGACGTATAAGATGGTCGTCACGGACGTCGAGCCGAAGCTCGTTTTGAAAGTCGTCCCACAAGCGACAGAAGCGCTCATGGCTTCCAAATCACCTCTTCAAACGTTAGGGGAACAACTTGCCCGTTTCATTCGCGAACCGATTCCGACACCAGAATCGGTCAAGACAGCCGGGAAAACGATGCTAGAGAGCGGAGCGGGGTCTGATGTAAAGGCGCTCGTCGGCGAGTTGTTCAAAGCGAAAGGCGAGCCGAAGTTCGAGCAGTTCGTGCGAGCACAGGAAGCGTTCAATGCGACCCAAAGCCCCCCGTTCGTCGCTCAAGCATTTCACATACCGCAATTAGGTCCGTTTGAACACGTTCAACTTCGTTTAGAAGCACCAAAACGAGAGGCGATTGATTCTGATCATGCCCGAATCGTCTTGTTTCTTGAAACGCCACGATTCGGCGAAACGGGAATCGATGTGTTGATTCAAAAAAGGTATGTATCCGTTCGGGTATTTAATGAGCAACATGATTTGAGTCCATACGTCCGTACATACGAACCGCTTCTAAAAGAAGGGTTGAAACGCGTCGATTTCGATTTGTCTTCTTTTTCATACGAAGCAAAGCGTGAGCGTGTGCCAGAAACATTTGCGCCTCTCGGAAAGGTGGATCTCCAAATATGAACGATTCAAAGAAAGCAATTGCTCTGTCATATGAGCAATCAATGGATGCCCCGCACGTCGTGGCGAAAGGGACGGGGATTGTCGCTGAGCGGATGCTTGAGATTGCTCAAGCGAACGGAATTCCTGTTCATGAGGACCCGGCACTCCTATCCTTACTCTCAGCATTGAACATCGAAGAGCAGATTCCGGAGGACGTTTATCAAGTCATTGCCGAACTTTTTGTCTTTCTTTATCAGATGGAACAAGATAAAATTTGATTTGTCTAGGGTTATATGTGAAAAAAAGATGAAAACTTAAAGCAAGAACGATAGACAGCGCTTTCAGTTTTTCGTTACAATAGACGTGCCGATATTAAAGGGGACTAAGGGGGAAAACATATGAATATCCATGAGTATCAGGCGAAAGAATTGCTAAGAGAGTTTGGGGTAGCCGTTCCGACGGGTTATCCAGCCTTTACTGTTGAAGAAGCTGTAGCAGCAGCTGCTAAGCTTGACGGTGAGTTGAAAGTTGTAAAAGCTCAAATCCACGCAGGTGGCCGCGGTAAAGCAGGTGGCGTCAAACTTGCGAAGACAGATGAAGAAGTGAAGCAATACGCGACAGAGATTCTCGGAAAAACGCTCGTGACACACCAAACAGGTCCGGAAGGAAAAGTTGTCCAGCGTCTCTATATCGAAGAAGGTTCTGCGATTGACCAAGAATTTTACTTAGGACTCGTGCTTGACCGTTCGATCGGCCGAATTGTCATCATGGGTTCATCAGAAGGTGGTATGGACATCGAGGAAGTCGCTGAACATACACCTGAGAAGATTCATAAAGAGATCGTCGATCCGGTTGTGGGCTTGCGTCCATTCCAAGCACGTCGTCTCGCATTCAAAATGGAAGTCCCGACGAAACTTGTGAACAAGTTCAGTGACATGGTCATGAAGTTGTACAAAGTATATGTCGAGACAGATTGCACAATCGCGGAAATCAACCCGCTCGTCACGACGAAAGACGGAAACGTCATCGCGCTCGATGCGAAGTTGAACTTCGATAGCAACGCACTTTATCGTCACTCAGATATCCTTTCGCTTCGTGATACGACGGAAGAAGATCCACGTGAAGTCGAGGCATCAAAACATGACCTCAGCTATATCGCACTTGATGGAAACATCGGTTGCCTTGTCAACGGTGCAGGCCTTGCGATGGCAACGATGGATATCATCAAACATTACGGCGCTGAACCCGCTAACTTCCTCGATGTAGGTGGCGGTGCGACAAAAGAAAAAGTTACAGAAGCGTTCAAATTGATTCTGTCTGATGACCAAGTCAAAGGAATCTTCGTTAACATTTTTGGTGGAATCATGAAGTGTGACATCATCGCAGAGGGGATTGTCGCAGCTACGAAAGAAATCGGACTCGACTTGCCACTCGTTGTTCGCTTAGAGGGAACGAACGTTGATGCCGGGAAGCGCATTCTCGATGAATCTGGACTTGCGATCACGACAGCTAGCTCGATGGCTGACGGTGCGGAAAAAATCGCAGCACTTGTTCGATAAGGGGGAAACGACATGAGTATTTGGGCGAATAAAGATACGAAAGTCATCATTCAAGGGATTACAGGGAAGCAAGGTTTGTTCCATGGTGAACAGATGCTTGCTTATAACACGAAATTAGTCGGCGGGGTAACACCAGGTAAAGGTGGTACGACCGTTCTCGACAACGTTCCAGTCTTCAACACTGTCTCTGAGGCGGTCGAGACGACTGGTGCAAACGCATCGATCATCTACGTACCACCAGCTTTCGCAGCTGACTCAATCATGGAAGCAGCGGACAGTGGCATCGAACTCATCATCTGTATCACTGAAGGCATTCCTGTAGTGGACATGATCCAAGTGAAACGCTATCTCGAAGACAAGCCGGCTCGTTTGATCGGACCGAACTGTCCTGGAATCATCACTCCAGGAGAAGCAAAACTTGGAATCATGCCTGGCTATATTCATACGAAAGGGCATGTCGGAATCGTGTCACGTTCTGGAACGCTCACGTATGAGGCGGTTCATCAGTTGACGACGGCAGGAATCGGTCAATCGACAGCTGTCGGAATCGGGGGAGACCCAGTCAACGGAACAAACTTCATCGATACGCTCAAGGCGTTCAACGAAGATGAGGACACGAAAGCTGTCATCATGATCGGGGAAATCGGTGGAACAGCTGAAGAAGAGGCGGCTGAATGGGTGAAAGCGAACATGACGAAACCAGTCATCGGCTTCATCGGCGGACAGACGGCTCCTGAAGGCAAACGTATGGGACATGCCGGCGCAATCATCTCAGGTGGTAAAGGGACGGCTGCTGAAAAGATTAAGACGTTGAACGCGAATGGAATTGAAGTAGCTGAAACACCAGCTGTCATCGGTGAAACGTTGATTCGTGTCTTGAAAAATGAAGGTCTATACGAAGCGTGTGTCACGGGTCAACCGACGACATAAGAATCATGAGGGATGCTTGCATCCCTCATTTTTTTAAAGGAGAGATTGTGATGAATCAAACAATAGCTCGGTTTGCCGCTGCACGAATTCCGGTTGAGTTTGTGCATCATTATTTGAACGGAACGCTAGAAGCACATCGCACTCATTTTTCTTCACATGTCTGGAAGCGAGCTAGTGCTGCGCTCCGATCGTCCGAATCGTTTACTCGATTTGTCACTTGGGAAGATGAAACGTTCCCGAAACGCTTGCTCGAGATTCCCAACCCGCCGTACTGTTTGTTTTACGATGGAGATTTAGAGGTACTACAAGAAAGAACGACCGCGATGGTCGGAAGTCGTGAGTTGAATCGAATTAGTCAATCGTTAGTGCAACACTATCACTCTTTAATAGAAGAAACTGTTTCCGTTTCGGGTGGAGCGCTTGGCATTGATGGTCTCGTCCACCATCATGCAGTAAATGAGAATCGTCCGACCGTGGCGGTGCTCGGAGCTGGACTGAACAACCTCTATCCAGCAGCGAATCGACAGTTGCTCTTACGGATTCCAAAGCAAGGGATTCTCTTGAGTGAGTATGCCCCAAACACACCTGTTCAAAAATTTCAATTTTTGGAAAGAAATCGATTGGTGAGCGGTCTCGGTGACACGCTCGTTGTCTTACAGGCGAGACGAAAGAGCGGAACGATGAATACGGTCGGACACGCGCTAGAGCAGGGAAAGACGGTGTTCGCCGTACCCGGTTCACCGCTTGATCCATTGGCGGAAGGACCGAATCGATTGATTGAAGAAGGCGCGATTCCATTGACGAATTCCGATCAAATTATTCGAGATCTCAGGATTGTACGTTGACAAACCGGTGAGAACATGAATATTATGGTAGGGATTTAAATGACCTCTAAAAGGGGAGCAGATGTATGGCAAAATATTTGGTGATCGTTGAGTCACCTGCGAAAGCAAAAACAATTAAACGTTATTTAGGTCCGAATTATATGGTCAAAGCTTCGATGGGACACGTCATCGATTTACCGAAGAGTCAACTCGGTGTAGACGTCGAACACGACTTTGAACCGAAGTATATTACCATCCGTGGTAAAGGACCCGTATTGAAAGAATTGAAGACAGCGGCGAAAAAAGCCACAAAAATCTTTCTCGCAGCCGACCCCGATAGAGAAGGGGAAGCGATTGCCTGGCATTTGGCTCGCGCTCTCGGCGTAGATGAAACGACTGAATGTCGTGTCGTTTTTAACGAGATCACAAAAGATGCAATTAAAGAATCATTTAAACATCCACGTAAAATCAATCATGACCTCGTCGATGCGCAACAAGCACGACGGATTTTAGATCGTCTCGTCGGATACGGGATGAGTCCGTTATTATGGAAGAAAGTCAAAAAAGGACTATCTGCTGGACGAGTTCAGTCGGTTGCCGTGAAGATGATCATCGACCGTGAACGCGAAATCAATGCGTTCGACCCAGAAGAATATTGGACGATCAAGCTCGACTTGAATCATGATGGGGAAACGTTCGAGACTTCATTTTACGGAAAAGATGGGAAAAAGATGGAATTGAAGTCGGAAGAAGACGCTCAAGCTGTCCTTGATGCCATCAACGACGAATTCAAAGTCATCGACGTGACGAAGAAAGAACGTAAACGCAACGCTTCGTTGCCGTTCACGACAAGTTCGTTGCAACAAGATGCGGCACGTAAATTGAATTTCCGTGCGAAGAAGACGATGATGCTCGCCCAACAATTATATGAAGGAATCGACCTCGGTAAGAAAGAGGGGACGGTCGGTTTGATTACGTATATGCGTACAGACTCGACACGAATCTCGGACTTGGCGAAGGGAGAGGCGAAAGAATACATCGAATCGACATTCGGTGAAGAATACGTCGCCTCACAGAAGCAAAAGGAAAAGAAAGCGGCAAACGCGCAAGATGCGCACGAAGCGATTCGTCCGACATCGGCACTCCGCGACCCTGCTTCTTTAAAACCTTATTTGTCTCGTGACCAGTTGCGCCTTTATAAATTGATTTGGGAACGTTTGATTGCGAGTCAAATGGCACCTGCCGTACTCGATACCGTCAAGATCGATGTAGAATCGAACGGAATGATCTTCCGTGCGAATGGCTCGACCGTCAAATTCCCAGGTTTCATGAAAGTATATATCGAATCGAAAGATGATGATATCGAGGATACGAACCAAGAGAAAGAGGGCTTGTTACCACCTCTTGAAGTCGAGGATACGGTCAGCTTTGAAGCGATTGAGCCGAAGCAACACTTCACGCAACCACCGCCGCGTTACACGGAAGCACGACTCGTCCGTGCGATGGAAGAGCTCGGTATCGGTCGCCCGTCGACATATGCCCCTACACTTGACACGATTCAACGTCGTGGCTATGTCGTCTTAGAAGAGAAGAAGTTCCTTCCGACTGAGCTGGGTGAACTCGTCATTGAAATGATTGATGAATATTTCAATGACTTCATCACCGTCCAGTTCACGGCCGACATGGAAACGCTCCTTGACTCGATTGAGCATAAAGAAGTGGAGTGGACGGAAGTCGTCGCCCCGATCTATCGTTCGTTCGAGAAACGCTTGAAGCGTGCCGAAGAAGAAATCGAAAAGATTGAAGTGAAAGATGAGCCTGCGGGAATCGATTGTGAAGTTTGTGGTTCACCGATGGTCATCAAGATGGGTCGATACGGTAAGTTTATGGCTTGCTCGAACTTCCCAAACTGTACGAACACGAAACCAGTTCAAGTTGAGATTGGTGTCCCTTGCCCAGACTGTAAGGACGGACAAATCGTGGAACGTCGTAGTAAAAAAGGTCGCCTCTTCTATGGCTGCTCGAACTATCCAGAATGTGAGTTCGTCTCATGGGATAAACCGGTTGCGAAACCGTGCCCAGTATGCGACAGTTTGATGGTCGAGAAGAAAATTAAAGACGGCGTGAAATATCAATGTACGAAATGTACCCATACCGAGGTACATCAGCAAGAGGAGGATTAATGTTGCAACAACGTGTAACTGTAATCGGAGCCGGCTTGGCCGGTTCCGAAGCAGCTTGGCAACTCGCCAAGCGTGGCATTCAAGTAGATTTGTATGAAATGAGACCGGTCCGTCAAACACCGGCGCACCACACGGATCAATTCGCAGAACTCGTTTGTTCGAACTCGCTTCGGGCGAACGGGCTTCAAAACGCGGTCGGTGTCTTGAAAGAAGAGATGCGTACACTTGACTCACTCATCTTGAAAGCGGCAGATACGGCAAGCGTCCCAGCTGGCGGCGCCCTTGCTGTCGACCGACATGAGTTTGCTGGGTTCATCACTGAGAAGTTGAAGAACCATGAAAACGTCACGGTGCATACCGAGGAATTAAAAGAAATTCCTGAAGGGATTGTCATCGTCGCGACAGGGCCATTGACGTCTCCGGATTTATCGGCATCGCTCAAAGCGTTCACAGGGGAAGATTATCTTTACTTCTACGATGCGGCCGCTCCGATTCTAGATGGCGATACGATCGATCGCGATAAAGTATACTTGAAGTCGCGCTATGATAAAGGTGAAGCCGCTTACTTGAACTGCCCGATGACAGAAGAAGAGTTTGACGTCTTTTACGAGGAATTGATCAAGGCGGAAGTCGTTCCGTTAAAAGAGTTCGAAAAAGAGATTTACTTCGAAGGTTGTATGCCGTTTGAAGTCATGGCTGAGCGTGGGAAGAAGACACTTCTCTTCGGACCGATGAAGCCGGTCGGTCTAGAAGATCCGAAGACGGGTAAACGTCCGTATGCGGTCGTTCAACTTCGTCAGGACAACTCGGCAGGAACGCTTTATAACTTGGTCGGCTTCCAGACGCATTTGAAGTGGGGCGAACAGAAACGTATCATCCGTCTCATCCCTGGACTCGAAAATGCAGATATCGTTCGTTACGGTGTCATGCACCGCAACACGTTCATCAATTCGCCGAGCTTGTTGAAACCGACGTATCAGGCGCGCACGCGTGACACATTATTCTTTGCCGGTCAGATGACGGGAGTAGAAGGATATGTGGAGTCAGCAGCGTCAGGATTGTTGGCGGGAATCAATGCAGCGAAGATGATCGCAGGAGAAGAGCTCGTCGTTTTACCACGTGAAACGATGCTCGGTTCGATGGCGCACTACATCACGACAGCGGACGGGAAGCATTTCCAACCGATGAATGCGAACTTTGGATTGGTCCCATCTTTAGAGGACGCTCCGAAGAAAATGAAAAAACAAGAGCGGTACGAGCGTTACGCCAACCGTGCTTTAGAAACGATTCAACAGTTTAAGGACCTTTGAACAGGAGAGCCAGTTTTTGGCTCTTTTGTTTTGAAATAAAGTTTCAATTGTGTATTTTGTTTCATACTTTGAAAATTTTCAGATTATTGAACGACTATCTATTGTCACTGTACATTCTGTATGCTATGCTAATTTCGATTTGACGAGAACATGCGTTTTTACGTGTCATCGAGGAGGCGATAAAATGGGATTCTTAGAGGATCGACAATCATTTTTACGCTACTGCCAAATTGAACGTCGACTGTCTCCTCATACGAAACGCTCCTACGAGCAAACGCTCGACCAGTACGCCGCATATTGCCAATCGACGCATCAAGATCCCTACGATGCACAGACGGCGCGGCGTTATTTATATGTCCTTTATGAGAAGCAATTGGCCGCGTCTACAGTGTCCCAAAAAGTATCTTGCCTTAAACAGTTCGGTAAATATATGGCGAGAGAACATGGGGGAGAGCCCTTGTTCCACGACCTGACTTCACCGAAAAAGCGACAATCCTTGCCGACGTTCGCCGTACCGTCTGAAGTCGAACGGTTGTTAGAGGCGGCTTCCATGCAAGACGACCCTTTTTTACAGGCGAGAGACGTCGCCATCATTGAGGTGTTGTATGGAACGGGAATCCGTGTCGCAGAGCTTTGTGGGATGAACCTATCTTCCTTTGACGATGTCTTATCTTTCGTCCATGTGATGGGGAAAGGAAAGAAAGAACGGTACGTTCCAATCGGTCAATATGCCGTACAAGCATTGAAGCGCTATGTAGAAATACGGAAAGATGTCGGACTCCCGACGGAAAGCGCATTATTTTTGAGTCAAAAAGGGAATCGGATGACAACAGACCAAATTCGGTATGTCATGAAGCGCTTGAGAAAAGACAGTGGGGTACATAAGCCGTTGACCCCGCACTCGTTGCGACATAGCTTTGCAACGGACCTATTGGAGCGGGGAGCGGATTTGCGCGCTGTCCAAGAGTTGCTCGGTCACGAGTCCTTGTCGACGACCGGACGCTATACCCACGTATCGACTGAACGATTACGTTCGATTTATCAAGCGACACATCCAAGAAAGTAGGAGGTTACGATATGTTTCATGCAACAACGATTTTTGCAGTTCGACACAATGGCCAGTGCGCGATGAGTGGAGATGGCCAAGTCACATTCGGGAATGCCGTCATCATGAAAAACAAAGCGAAGAAAGTCAGACGCTTATACGGCGGGAAAGTCGTTGCCGGTTTTGCAGGCAGTGTAGCCGATGCTTTCACATTGTTTGAAAAGTTTGAATCGAAACTTGAAATGTATAACGGTAACTTACCGCGTGCCGCGGTCGAGCTTGCCAAAGAGTGGCGCGGCGATAAAATCTTGCGGCAACTCGAGGCGCTTTTGATTGTGATGGATGCTGACCATTTACTGCTCGTCTCTGGGAATGGAGAAGTGATTGAGCCGGATGACGGGATCCTTGCAATCGGTTCGGGTGGTAATTACGCACTCGCAGCAGGGCGTGCACTCGTCCGCCATTCCGCTGAGAAGTCAGCGGAAGAAATCGCACGAGCCGCTCTCGAGATTGCCGGTGAGCTTTGCGTGTATACGAATGATCAAGTCATTGTAGAAACGATCGGAGGCGATGCTGAATGAATCGAGAGTTGACACCAAGACAAATCGTATCGGAACTGGACAAGTTCGTAATCGGTCAGAAGGACGCCAAACGAGCTGTATCGATTGCATTGCGTAATCGTTATCGTCGTCAGAAATTAAGTGCAGACCTTCGTGATGAAGTCACACCGAAAAACATTTTGATGATCGGACCGACTGGGGTCGGGAAGACCGAAATCGCACGTCGTTTAGCGAAGTTGGTCGGGGCACCGTTCGTCAAAGTGGAAGCGACGAAATTTACGGAAGTCGGTTACGTCGGTCGTGATGTCGAGTCGATGGTACGAGATCTCGTCGAAGCATCCGTTCGTCTCGTGAAAGAAGAGAAGAAAGAAGACGTGAAGGAGCCGGCAGAGCGAGCAGCGACAGAACGATTGCTAGATGCCTTACAAGGGAAAGCGAAAGCTACACCAAGTGCATCAAACCCGTTCGAGGCGCTGTTCGGTGGGCAGACACAACAGCCTGAATCCACAACGGATACGTCAAAGAATGATCGGGCACAGCTTCGCCGTCTTCTCGAGCTCGGTGAACTAGAAGACCGAGTCATCGAAGTTGAGCTTGAAGAAAAGCAAACGATGGATTTGTTCCAAGGGCAAGGAATGGAAGGGTTATCGAACCTTCAAGATATGCTCGGACAAATCGTTCCGAAGAAACGGAAGCAACGGAAGTTGACCGTCCGTGAAGCGAGACCGCTTCTCATAGCGGAAGAAGCTGAAAATCTTCTGGATTTGAACGAAGTACATGATGAAGCGGTGCAACGTAGTGAACAGATGGGCATCATCTTCGTCGATGAAATCGATAAGATTGCAACGAAGTCGCAAGACCATGCTGGTGTCTCTCGTGAAGGCGTGCAGCGCGATATCCTTCCGATTGTCGAAGGGTCAACGGTCGTCACGAAGTACGGACCGGTCAAAACCGATCACGTTCTCTTCATCGCAGCTGGAGCGTTCCATATGGCCAAACCGTCTGATTTGATTCCGGAGTTGCAAGGACGCTTCCCGATTCGTGTCGAATTGAACAGCTTGACGGAAGAGGACTTCGTCAAAATCTTGACAGAGCCATCTCAGGCGTTAATCAAACAATATACCGCATTATTGGAATCGGAAGAAATCACGGTCCGATTCACGCATGAAGCGATTGAAGAAATCGCAAAAATTGCGACACATGTCAATCGCGAGACCGATGACATCGGCGCGCGTCGCCTTTATACTATTATGGAGCGCGTGTTAGAAGATCTTTCATTTGAAGCGGCAGATATGCCGCAAACAAGCGTGGAGATCACTCCCGCTTATGTACAAGCTAAAGTTGGGTCGATCGCGGATGATCGAGACCTCAGCCAATATATTTTATAAGATTCTGTATGCACATACAGGGAGGAAATAGACATTATGAATTTACTAGACAAAACTCGCCAATTAAACACGATGCTTCAACAAGAAGCGAGTGCGCACGTTGATTTTAAAGAAATGGCGGATAAAATGCGTGAAGTGCTTGAATCCAATACGTTTATCGTGAGCCGTCGTGGTCGCCTACTTGGCTTTGCGATCAAACAACAGATTGAGAATGACCGCATGAAGGCATTTCTCGTTGACCGACAGTTCCCAGAACCATATGCATCAAACTTGTTCAATGTGAAAGAAACGACAGCGAACATCGATATTGACAGCGAGTATACAGCGTTCCCTGTAGAGAACCACGATTTGTTCCTCAACTCAAAGACGACGATTGTCCCAATCATCGGTGGTGGAGAGCGTCTTGGGACGCTCGTGTTAGGTCGATTGGCTAACGAGTTCACAGAAGATGACCTCGTCCTCGCAGAATATAGTGCGACGGTCGTTGGCATGGAGATCCTTCGTGAGAAGGCGGCAGAAGCAGAAACGTCAGCCCGTAAAAAAGCTGTCGTTCAAATGGCAATCAATTCATTGTCGTATTCAGAGCTTGAAGCGATTGAACACATTTTCGAAGAGCTCGGCGGAAACGAAGGGTTGTTAGTTGCTTCCAAAATTGCCGACCGTGTGGGAATCACACGTTCTGTTATCGTGAACGCACTTCGGAAACTAGAAAGTGCAGGTGTCATTGAATCACGTTCGTTAGGAATGAAGGGAACGTATATCAAGATATTAAATGATAACTTCTTGTTTGAATTGCAAAAACTGAAATCAAACTGAAACACAACTTTAGATGTGTATTTTCCATTGAAAACACTATAAAAAGGGACTTTGTTCCTAAAAAACCGCTTTCTTCATTGAAGAAGCGGTTTTTTTTAGTGCAAAAGTAATCATTTTCAGAATTTGTCGTTAATTCGACAAAAAGATACGAAGCCATTTACCTATGTTTTAAAAAATATCTTTCAGAACTGTTACAGATTTGTTTCAATGAAATAGTGGAATTTCCAAATCAGGTATATATCAGTAATGAGTATATGAAAGCGAGTGAACGCCGTGAATTGGATTGGTAGTGACTATCAATTACTCAAGCAAGCCGTCAATCATGCAGTCCTCAATCAAAAAGTGATTAGTCATAATCTTTCGAATATCGACACGCCAAACTTCAAAGCAAAGCAAGCCGTATTTGAACAGACGCTCCAAAGTGAAATGCGACTGAAGCTCCAAGGTGGGCGCCCGAGTGATTCGACGCAGTCTACTGTCATTGATCGTGCAGGTGGAGCGATGCGAAGTGATGGCAACAACGTCGACTTAGATTATGAGATGAGTGAACTGGCACGTAATCAACTCCAGTATGAGGCGATGATGGAGCAATTAAATCGTAGGCTAGGTGGATTGAAGTCTGTTATTCGAGGAGGTCGCTAATCGATGGGAATGTTTGATAGTTTTCATATTTCAGCTACTGCCTTAACGTCTCAACGTTTACGAATGGATACCGTATCGGCGAACATCGCCAACGCCCAGACGACTCGAGGGAAACTTGTCGATGGGGAGTGGCAACCGTATACGAGAAAGATGACGGTGTTACAGGAAGCACCTTTCCGTAAACAGTTAAACACCGTCAATGGTGGGGTCCAGGTAGCTCAAATCATTGAAGACGATGCGCCGTATAAGCTTGCCTACAATCCGAGTCATCCTGATGCAGACGAGCGGGGGTATGTTCAAATGCCGAACGTTGATCTACTCAAAGAAATGGTCGACCTTATGGGTGCGACCCGCTCTTACGAAGCAAACATTGCCGCGATGAACGCATCAAAAGCAATGCTCGTCAAAGCGATGGAGATTGGAAAAGGATAAGGAGTGACGAAAGATGCAAATTAATCCGATTCAATTGATGAGCCCAGAGATCACGCCATCAATGAACAAAACGAACCCATCTCAATTTGGGTCATATTTGAATGAAGCGATGAATGCGTTGAACGAGACACAACAAGCAACGAGTCAAGCCCGTCAAGATTTAGCTGTCGGGAAAGCTGACCTTCATCAAGTTATGATCCAAAGTGAAGAGTCGTCGATTGCGATGCAACTTGCCATCGAGGTGAGGAACAAGGCTGTTGAAGCCTATCAAGAAATGATGCGAATGCAAGTTTAATTGTAGAGGATGACAAGTTGCGATGAATGAACAATTAAAAGAACGATTCAAATCAATGACCGATGGGCTGAAATCGATGCCAAAGAAGCGAAAACTCGTTTGGGGTATTTCCATCGCGGTCATTTTAATCGCGGCACTCTTACTCACTTTCTTCCTTGCACGACCAAATATGGCACCTTTGTACACGAACTTATCCGCACAAGAAGCGGGGGAAGTGACAGAGAAACTGACAGCGGACGGTGTGAAGTCGGAAATTAAAGCGACTTCGAACGGGGTCAGTGTATATGTGCCAAATGAAATGGTCGACCAATTGAAAGTGAGCCTTGCCGCGGCCGGGATTCCAAAATCCGGGTCGATTGACTATAGTTTCTTCAGTGAAAATGCTGGTTTCGGAACAACAGACCGAGAAATGGCGGTCATTGAACGAAGTGCGATGCAGACGGAACTCGAGCGGCTCATTACTCAAATCGAAGGAATCAACCAAGCGAAAGTCATCATCTCGCTTCCTGAGAAGTCAGTCTTTTTAGCGGAAGACCAAGGTGAGCCGACAGCCTCGATCGTGTTAAATATCGGAGCAGGAACGAATCTAGAACCAAACACGGTCAAAGGTCTTTACCATTTGATCAGTAAAAGTGTCCCGAACTTAAAACCTGAGAACATCTCAATCATGGACCAATACTTTACGTATTATGACCTTGATCAAACCGTTGTGGCGGGTGGCTCTTCCACTGATCCGTTGGCACTGAAACGTCAAGTTGAAAAAGACGTCCGTCAACAAATTCAGCAGATGTTATCTGTTCTTCTTGGTGAACGAAGCGTTCTTGTCTCTGTCACAGCAGATATTGATACGACTCAGACGGCCGAAGAACAAAACCTTGTTACGCCAGTCAATGAAGAAAACATGGAAGGTATCGTGACGTCGGCTGAACGAATTGCAGAGGCGTATACGGGCGGTACGGGAACGGCGACAGAAGCGACTGGGACCGGTGAGAATGACACGATCAACTTCCCTGCTGCTACAGGTGACAGCACAGAAGAAAGTGAAAAAAATCATGAAATCATCAACTATGAAGTGAATCGCATTACGAAACAGATTCAAAATGCACCGTACACCATCCGCGACCTTGGGGTGCAATTGATTGTAGAACCACCAGACGGTGCGACGAGTATTGACCCACAGCTTGAAGGTGACCTGGAGACGATGATGTATTCCATCATACGAACATCACTAGCGAAAACGGACGAAGCCATCACAGATGCGGAGCTTGAACAAAAAGTAGTCGTTGTTTCGAGACCGTTCGCTGAGGCAGAAGAGGTGGCAACGACAGAGCAGCCTACACCATGGTGGATGTACGCGGCAGCAGCTGGAGCAGTCGTTTTACTTGCCCTGATCTTCTTCGCAATGCGTAGACGCAAACAAGAAGTAGGGGAAGAGACGAACGAGTGGGAAGTTCCATATGAAGATGAAGTGCCTGACCTAGACCTCGAGGAACGAGGCGAAGGGGCTGTGAAGAAGAAACAGTTAGAAAAATTAGCTGAAAGTAATCCAGAAGAGTTTGCTAAACTACTTCGTACTTGGATGTCTGAGGAGTGAGTAACGTGAACTATGCCAAACAATCGAATCGAGAAAAAGCAGCAATGCTCATGATCTCATTAGGTCCAGAAGTGGCAGCGAATGTTTATAAACATCTTTCGGAAGAAGAGATGGAACAGTTGACGCTTCAAATCTCAGCGCTCAAAAAGGTGTCTCCAGAAGAAAAAGAGAGCATTCTCGGTGAGTTCCACGAACTTGCGATGGCTCAGAGCTACATTACCCAGGGTGGGATTGGTTTTGCCAAAACAGTTCTTGAAAAAGCGGTCGGCGAAGAGAAAGCGATGGCATTGATTCATCGGTTGACGTCGACTTTACAAGTTCGACCGTTCGAGTTTGCTCGAAAAGCCGACCCAAAACAGTTACTGAACTTTATTCAAAACGAACATCCACAGACGATTGCTCTAATTTTAGCTCACTTAGAGCCGGTCAAATCTGGGCAAATCTTATCGGAACTTCCTCCTGAGATTCAATCAGAAGTTGCGAAACGGATTGCGACGATGGACCGACTCAATCCGGATGTCATTCATGAAGTCGAACAAATCCTTGAAAAGAACCTCTCGCAGACGGATATGCAAGATTATGCCCAGTCGGGTGGAATCGAGGCGGTCGTCGAAGTATTGAATGGGGTCGATCGCACGACAGAACGTACCATTCTTGACGCACTCGAGATTGAAGATCCTGAACTCGCAGAAGAAATCAAGAAGCGTATGTTTGTCTTCGAGGACATCGTTACGCTCGATTCACGCGCGATTCAACGAATCATTCGCGAAGTGGCGAACGACGACTTGTTGTTAGCACTAAAAGTGTCATCAGAAGAAGTGAAACAAATCATCTTCAAGAACATGTCTCAACGGATGGTCGAAACGTTCAAAGAAGATATGGAATTTATGGGACCTGTTCGATTGCGTGACGTCGAAGAAGCACAGAGCCGAATCGTCGGAATCATCCGTCGTCTAGAAGACGTCGGTGAGATCGTGATCAGTCGTGGTGGAGGAGATGACATCGTTGTCTAATGTGATTAAACGTCAACGCGCGACATCGCATATTCCTCGGCGAATCGAATCAAAACGATTGGAAACATCCATTCCTGACCCGACTGATGGCATCGACCATCATCAAGTCATCGAGTCGCGTTATGAGAAATTAAGACAGGATGAAGAAGTGTTCCAACAGTTTCAACAGACAGAAATCGAGCAACTCGAAAGATTCAAACAAGAAGCGTATGAACAGGCTAGATTAGAAGGTTATGAAGCGGGTCTACTCCAAGGAAGACGAGATGGATATGCCGAGTTTGAAGACGTCACGACACGCCTGAACTCGGTCTCCACTGAACTCGAACAACTGTTCCAAGAAAAATGGAAACAGGCGGAAGTACAACTCATTGACCTTGCGATTGCAATAAGTGCGCAAGTGACGACGGACCTTGTTCGAAAAGATGAGGCGCTGTTCGCGGCGATGATTCAAGAACAGATGGCGCAACTCATTGATGCGGAAGCGTTAACGATCTTCGTTCATCCCACACGTCTTGCTTCGATTCAGCGATTTGAATCGTTGTGGCGTGATGATGAGACACCACCTTTGAAATATCGGGGAGACAGCTCTTTAGATGAAACGTCCGTGCGCATTGAATCCCCACATCGAGGAAGTGAAATGGATTTATCCTACAGTTTTGAACGAATCCAAGCCAAAATCGAGGAGGTTTTAGCGGATGGCGCTTATTGAGAAGGTCATCGATACGATCGAACAGTCTACAGATGGCGAGTTCACTCGCAAAATCGGGCGAGTTTGTCGGGTCGTAGGGTTGATGATCGAGTCAAATGGACCGAGTGCGTTTGTCGGGGAGCGATGTTTCATCATGCTCCCTTCAAATGAGTCGGTCGAAGCGGAAGTGGTGGGCTTTAATGAAGAGCGCGTCCTTCTCATGCCATACGGTGAAACGACACAGATTGCACCGGGTTGTTTAGTGAAAGGGACCGGGAAGATGCTCCAAGTCCCGGTCGGTGAGGAACTGATTGGACAAGTGCTCGACGGTCTAGGACGGCCTTTGTCGGGTGAGAGACTTGCAACAGGTAAGCGGTATGATGTCCAACGCAAACCGCCAAACCCGTTGAATCGTCCTCGGATTTTAGATACGTTGTCGACTGGTGTTCGTATGATCGATGGTCTCCTGACTGTAGGAAAAGGGCAACGTGTCGGTTTGTTTGCCGGTTCTGGGGTGGGGAAATCCACGTTACTCGGCATGATTGCCAAACGCTCCTCAGCAGATATTAACGTAATTGCTTTGATTGGGGAACGTGGTCGGGAAGTAAAGGAGTTCATTGAAAAAGAGCTCGGTCCAGAAGGAATGGCTCGGTCTGTCGTCATAGTGGCGACGAGCGACCAACCCCCGCTCGTCCGGTTGAAAGGAGCTTATACCGCAACCGCAATCGCTGAATACTTTCGTGACCAAGGCAAAGAAGTGGTGCTCATGATGGATTCGGTGACACGTTTTGCAATGGCCCAACGAGAAATCGGTCTCGCGACGGGAGAACCACCGACATCGAAAGGATATACACCGTCTGTTTTTGCGATGCTCCCGCAATTGTTAGAGCGAAGCGGGACGGCAGCGACCGGATCGATCACAGCATTTTATACGGTCCTCGTCGATGGGGACGATATGAACGAACCGATTGCCGATGCGGTGCGCGGTATATTAGATGGTCACTTTGTCATGGATCGCGCGCTTGCAAACCGTGGACAGTTTCCTGCGATCCATGTATTGAAGTCAATCAGTCGGGTCATGAACCAAATCGCCTCGCCATCACATCGTGAAGCGGCACAAACGTTTCGGAGTTGGCTGGCGACATATATCGATGCCGAGGACTTGATTAACATCGGCGCATATAAGAAAGGGTCGAATCCAGCGATTGACACCGCAATCGAGAAGTATCCATACTTATTGACATTTTTAAAGCAATCGATTGAAGAAGACGCCGCATTCCAACAAACGATGACTCATTTGTCACACATCGCGCGAGGTGAATCATGAACAGACTTATTCTAGAACGAATCATGCCAATTGCTGAACATGAGAAGGAAGATGCGGCTTCAGAAGTTAGAGGCTTCAAGGCGAAACTTGAAATGGAAATGGAAGCGTTGTATGACCTTCTCCTCATGTATGAGTCATTGATCAAGCATCAAGATGAACAGCAAGGATACATTGATTTACTCATGTCTCAGTACCGAGAAAAAACGCGTGAGCAAGTGAAACGTCAAATCGAAACGCAACAGCTTGTCGTCCAACAAGCCCGCAATCGTTATCACGCGTCGCAAGAAAGACTGCTTGGGAAAGTAGTGGAAGAAAAGAAATATGTGACGCTACATGAGAAGGTCAGTTTACAAGAGATGACAGCGGCAAAACTCACAGAGCAATTAATGATGGACGAACTCGCTGTGATTCATCATGGGAAAGGGAAGTGGCATGGCAAAAGAGAACAATAAACGAGGCAAACAAATGATTGTGGCGTTAGTCCTCATTCCAGCAATCTTCATACTAGTCGGCGGAATGGTCGTCATGAATTATGCGATGGATCGTCCACTTCTATCTGTACCGTTCCTACCAGTTAGCGAGGAAGAAAAGTCATCAGAAACGCCTGAGACGTCTGAGGCGAAAGTGAACGTGACGGGCATCGACAGTGACGCTACGAACCGGTTGAAAGCAGCAAACAATGAGATTGAGAAACTTCGAAATGAAAATGTAGAACTGACAAATGAAGTGAAAGCAAGGCAAGAAGAGATCACCGACCTAATTCGAGAACGTGACCGACTCGTCTCCGAACTTGCAGCAGCCACAACGGAAGAGGAAAATACATCTGACATTTCGAGTGTGTATGAAGAGATGTCTGCCAAACAGGCGGCAGCCATCATGGGAGAACTAGAGAGTCCGCAAGTGGCCGAACTGTTGAAAGAACTATCACCGAAGCAACAGGCTGATATTTTAGGGCGGATGAATGCGCAACAAGCTGCAGTTGTGACGCAGCTTCTCCAATGAACATGAGAAGGGAGGACCCACATTGAATATTGCGTTACTAACTCAAGCCATTCAAGGTTCAGCGACTCGTACCGGAGTAACGGAAGGCGAATCACAGGGGGCAGGCGGTTTTTTAAGCCTCTTATCCGCCATGCTTGCCCCAATGCAAGGCTCGGGGGAGCAGGCGGGGCTTCCTCAACTTGAAGAAGGCGCATTATCTGAAGAACTCGTCGACCTCGAAAAAGTGGCGCAGGAACTTGAGACATGGTTTCAAAAACCTGAAACTTTGAAATGGCTCAAATCACTTCCGCAAGATGCATATCGGACGTTTATGGATGCATATGTAGGCGTACTCGGGCACTTGTCCATGCCGTCTAGCAATGCTGAGGATGCGCCCCTTGCGCTTGCTCAGACAACTGGTTCAAGTAGTGGCATCATTCAACAGGCAGATCCGTCTGCGAAAAGTCGTGTGACACCTGCTGTCCCGAATCAAGAACTTGGGAAGCAGATCCAAACGATTCAACGGGTGATTGCACAATTTAATGGACCGACTGGCAACACGAAAGAGATTCCCGTCATGCCTTACGTTGAAACCATTAAATCAGCAAAAGCACTCCCTCAATCAAGTAACGTGGATTGGTTACCGAAAGGCTTGAACTGGTCACGACCACAAATTGATGTAGAGACGGTCATGTATGCCTCGAAGGGATCCTTGCCTGAAAACTTACAGGCAAGGATTGAGGCAGCACTTCAAAAAGCACCATTTCAAAGTGGAGCGGATGGATCGAAAGTGTTTACGGTACGACTTTATCCAGAACAGCTAGGAGAACTCGTCGTCAAGCTAGAACGGCAGAACGGGGAACTTGTCGTGAAGTTGTTCGCAAGCAATCAAGAGGCGAAGCAACTGATTCAGTCACAAGTCCAGCAGTTACAACAAACGTTGATGCCTCATTCCCAAAACGTTCGGGTCGAGGTCAACTTGACACAACAAGCACTCGATGCGAAATCGACGATGCCAGACGGTTCCGAGCAACCGGAACAGGAACAACCGCAGGAACAACCAAAAGGAGGATCTGAGGATGACGAGCATCCAGCCGAAGACGAATGATTTTACTTTGCCAGACCAGTCGCTTCCGAAAGCGACGAATCAATATGACAAGGACATGTTTATGAAGTTGCTGCTCGCTCAAATCGCGAACCAGGACCCGATGTCACCGATGGAAGACCGTGAGTTCATCGCTCAGATGGCGCAATTTTCTTCGCTAGAACAAATGCAAACGATTTCGAAACAACTCGATTCGGTATTGGTTGACCGTCATATGGCCTCGATTTCTGAATTCAGTAGCATGATTGGTAAAACGATTGACTACAGTTCGGAATCGAGTGAAGAAACGACAAAAGGCTCAGGCCGTGTCGTCTCGATTTCACGATCTGATTTAACTGGATACATGGCCGACCTTGAAGACGGCACATCGATCAGCGTGTACGATATCACTTCCATCAAATAAGCATAGGGGGAATTTATTATGTTAAGAGCAATGTACTCAGGGATCAGTGGTCTGAAGAACTTTCAATCGAAATTAGACGTCGTCGGGAACAACATCGCGAACGTCAACACGTTCGGTTACAAAAAGGGTCGTGTCACGTTTAAAGACCTCGTCAGTCAACAAGTCGGTAGTGCGTCAGGCGGTAACGGAGCGACGGCCGGAGGGATTAACCCGAAAGAAGTCGGTCTTGGTGGGACGATGGCAACGGTCGATAACGTCTACAACCAAGGAGCGATGCAAAATACGGGACGTGCGTTAGACGTCGGTATCTCGGGTGAGGGCTTCTTCGTCACAATCGTCAACGGACAAGCACAGTACACACGTGCTGGTAACTTTTATACGGACAATAACGGTGACTTGGTAACAGGTGAAGGAACGTACTTATTAGGAACGGGTGCAAAACCTGCTGCTAACCTACCTGCTCCGAACTTGACTGGGAATATTCCTGACGTCGTGGCAGGATCGACGGCTTACGGGAAAATCTCAATTCCGACAGATGCACGTTCATTGTCGATTGGAAAAGACGGTCAAGTCAGTTATGTCGATGCAGCCGGTGCACTTCAGACAGCAGGCTATATTGTGACGGCAAACTTCAGCAACAATGCTGGTTTGTCGAAAGTCGGTGCCAACAACTTCTTACAATCTCAAAACTCAGGCGACCCACTCATCGGGGCAGCCGGTGATTTAGGACGAGGTAACCTCGTTTCAGGTGCTCTTGAAATGTCGAACGTCGACCTTTCTGAAGAGTTTACGGAAATGATTGTGGCACAACGTGGTTTCCAGGCGAACACACGAATTATTACAACGTCAGACGAGATCCTTCAAGAACTCGTCAACTTGAAACGCTGATGATTCGCGTCACGGCATTTCGGGGTGAGGAATTCGTGCTCAACGCTTTGCTCATCGAAACGGTGAAAGCAGAACCGGACACGATTATCCAATTGTTTAATGGCAAAACATATCTCGTGAAAGAAACGAAAGATCAAATCATTGAACGAACTGAAGCCTTTTACCGCTCAATCGGTTTAGTCGGAACGATGTTCACAAGAGGTGAAGAAGATGAGTGAAGAAGAGAAGAAAAAGGGTGGCGGCCTGAAGGTTGTCATCATCTTACTAGTCGTCCTACTCGTCATGGGCGGAGCCGGTTTCATGACATATAAATATGTATTCGGAGATAACGTCACCGCTAAAACGAAACCGGTCACTGCCGAAGAATTGGCGGAACGAAGCTTCACGACCGATGACATGACGACGAACATTCAAGATGAGCGTTTCATCAACGTTCAATTCACGATTGTCACAGATTCTTTGGAAACAAAAGAGAATCTAGAGTTACGCAAATTCCAAGTTCACAACGTCATTCTCGGGGATTTGGCTGGAATGACAAAAACACAGTTGGCAACAAAAGAAGATATGCAAAAGTTTGAACAGACACTACGAGAACAACTTAACGGACTGCTTGAAGAAGGTGAAGTCCAACGCGTCTATATGACGAAGAAAATTATTCAGTGAGGTGGCATCATGGGAGAAGTACTGTCTCAACAAGAAATTGATGCCTTACTATCTGCACTAAGCAGTGGGGATGTCGAAGCGGATTCCTTTCTTGCGCAAGAGGAAGAAAAGAAAGTTCGGCAATATGACTTCAAGCGAGCCGTCCGATTTTCAAAAGATCAGATTCGCAGTTTGACTCGAATTCACGAGCACTTCACTCGCATGTTAACGACGTTCTTCTCGGCCCAACTTCGCACATATGTTCAGTTTTCCGTCAACTCGGTCGAACAATTACCGTACGATGAATTCATTCATTCTATTCCGAGTATGACGATGATCAACTTGATTGAAGCGCCACCGTTAAACGGACGATTCATCATCGAGGTCAATCCGAACATTTCCTATGCGATGCTCGACCGTCTACTCGGCGGACCTGGTGTCGAGATGGACAAAATTGAATCGTTCACAGAAATCGAGATGCGTATTTTGACGCAATTGTATAAACGTGCCTTCTCAACGTATGGAGACGCGTGGGAATCGATTGCGGAAATTAAGGCGGAAATGTCTGCAGTGGAAGTGAATCCGCAGTTTCTCCAACTCGTTTCACCAAACGAGACGGTCGTCCTCATCTCGATTGGGGTGACGATCGGCGAAGTGAGCGGAACAATCAACGTTTGTCTTCCGTTCGTGACAATCGAACCTGTCTTGTCGAAGTTGTCGAGTCATTACTGGATGCAGGAAGCGAATCGTCGCAATGCGAGTGAGTCTAGCAAAGAACCACTGAAAGCACAGTTGATGAACTCGACGGTCGAGGTCGTCTCGTTACTTGGAGAGACGACAATCACGTTTGGTGATCTGTTGCATCTTGAAGTTGGGGATTGTTTGGCACTCGATCAAGTGGCAAAAGAACCTCTATCCATCATGGTAGGGGAGAATAAAGTATTTAAAGGGCAAGTCGGTGTGAGCGGGAAGCGGATGGCGGTTCAGGTGCTTCACCGTGTGAAGGAGGAAGAGCAATGAGTGAGATGCTGTCACAAGATGAAATTGACGCGTTACTACGTGGGACAAGCGACAGTACGCCGACGCCAAAGGCGGAAAAAGAAGAGCACTTAGATTCGATGGAAAGCGATGCTCTTGGGGAAATCGGAAACATTTCGTTTGGGAATTCTGCAACGGCATTGTCGACGTTGCTACAACAAAAAGTAGAAATTACGACACCGGTTGTCAGTGAAGTGAGAATCGAAGAGTTGCGTGAGCGTTATCCGACGCCTCATGTGGCATTACGTGTCGGGTACACGGAAGGGATAAAGGGTGAAAACGTCCTCGTCTTGACTCGCGAAGATGCGGCCATCATCTCTGATCTTATGTTAGGTGGAACGGGAGAGAACGTCGATCCTGAAAGCCTTGATGAGATTCGCTTATCGGCTGTTCAAGAAGCGATGAACCAGATGATGGGTGCAGCCGCGACATCTTTATCGACGGTGTTCTCGAAGAAGATTGATATCTCTCCACCACTTGTCGAGGTGTTTGATGCGACGAAAAATCAAACCATTATCGACCGCCTCGAACTCTGGGAGACGATGGTGCTGATTGAGTTCAATCTCAAAGTCGGTACATTGATTGACTCGACAATTGTTCAAATTGCACCAATTCAATTCGGAAAACAGTTGGTCGACGAATTGATGAAAGCGACCGGGGAGGCACAAGCTGCAGAACCTGTAAAAGAGCAGCCGAAAGCCGAGGCGCCTAAACCTCAGCCCCAAGCGCAACCACAGGCGCAACCACAAGCACAACCGGAAAAACAAAAATCGATGCCAGAGGTCGCGGTAAGCCAAGCTGAATTCATGCCGCTCCAATCACCGGCTCCGCAAGAGTCCGTGCCGGCGAACTTAGGATTACTGTATGACGTTCCGTTGAACGTGACCGTCGAACTAGGCAGAACGAAAAAATCTGTCCGGGAAGTACTCGAGCTATCACAAGGTTCAATCATCGAACTCGACAAGCTAGCAGGCGAACCGGTTGATATTTACGTCAACCAACAGCGGATTGCTAGAGGAGAAGTGGTTGTCATTGAAGAAAACTTTGGGGTACGTGTAACAGAAATTATTCAACCGCATGAGCGGATCGGAATCGTTTAAGGAGGAAATTAGAATGAGTGCAAAAGTATTAGTAGTAGACGACGCAGCGTTCATGCGTATGATGATCAAGGATATTTTGACAAAGAACGGATATGACGTAGTAGGTGAGGCAGAAAACGGAGCTGACGCGGTCGTGAAATATCGTGAGCTCACACCGGACCTCGTCACACTTGATATCACGATGCCAGAGATGGACGGACTTGCAGCATTGAAAGAGATTCGTAGTTTCGACTCGAACGCAAAAGTCATCATGTGTTCAGCGATGGGGCAACAAGCGATGGTCATCGATGCGATTCAAGCAGGTGCGAAAGACTTCATCGTCAAACCGTTCAACGCAGAGCGCGTCATCGAAGCGGTTTCTAAAACGGTCGCACAATGAAGAAATGGTGGTTGATTATTCTTCTCGTGGTCGGTCTTTATATTCCGACCACGGTTGAGGCCGCCACCGTAGACCAACAATTCGAGCAAAAACAGACAGAAGAATTGGAAAGTAACGTTCCAACGACAGCGTCAACGATTGGGAATGGCGTGAAAGTCGTGTTGAGTCTCGTAGTCGTGGTCGGCGGTTTCATCGTCTTGATGCGTTGGCTCGGTTCCAAAACACAAGGTGTGAAAGCGACTCAGCATATGAAACATCTCGGAGGAGTCCCACTCGGAAAAGACCGTTCCGTCCAACTCGTGAAGCTTGGAGATCAAGTCTATGTCCTCGGCGTCGGGGAATCGATTCAATTGATTGATCGACTCGATGCGGAAGCGATGGACGAGGAGCAGTCGGAACCTTTATCACTCCGAACGGCGAATTCGAATGCATTTTTGGATACCTTTAAGAAACAACTTGCTCAACTAGAAGAAGTGAGGAAGAAGTCATGACAACGTTTGAGCAATTAATCAATTTAGAGACACCAGACAGTACATCCACATCGATCAAACTCTTGATTTTACTGACGTTATTGACACTTGCACCATCTTTTTTAATTTTGATGACGTGCTTCACACGTGTCGTCGTCGTCTTATCTTTCATTCGACCGGCGCTCGGTACACAGCAAACACCGCCAAACCAGTTGATTGTCGGATTAGCCTTGTTCATTACATTGTTCGTCATGTCTCCCGTTCTCTCTGATTTGAATGAGAACGCATTAAAACCTTATCTCGATGATCAAATCTCTCAAGATGAAGCGTTTGATGAAGCGAGCGGGACGATGAAAGAATTCATGTCGAAATATACAAGACAAGAAGATTTGCAACTCTTTTTGAAGTATGGGAACTACGAGCAGCCTGAATCACTTGATGACGTACCGCTTCTCGCGCTCGTTCCGGCATATGCGATTAGTGAGTTAAAAACGGCTTTCCAAATCGGATTCATGATTTTCTTGCCATTTTTAATTATCGATATGGTTGTTGCGAGTGTCCTCATGTCGATGGGGATGATGATGTTACCACCGGTCATGATTGCCTTACCGTTTAAATTATTGTTATTTGTATTGGTCGATGGCTGGCACTTGATTGTGGAATCATTGCTTAGAAGTATGTAGGGGGAACGGACATGACACAAGAAATGGTCATTTACTTGGCAACAGAGAGTGTGTGGACATTATTAAAAATTTCAATGCCATTGCTACTCATTTCACTGATTGTCGGTCTCGTGATCTCGATTTTACAGGCCACGACTCAAATTCAAGAACAGACGCTTTCGTTCGTCCCAAAAATCATCTCGGTCTTCATCGGTCTCGTCATCTTCGGACCCTGGATGCTCCAACAAATTGAAGGATTCACGCGACTGATTTTTGAGCTGATGGTCGAGGTTGCGTCGAAATGAATGCGGTCGACTTCATCAGTATGTACGGTCTTACGTTTGCGCGGCTTTCTGGCTTCTTTGTCAGTGTCCCACTGTTCTCGACGAGGCAGTTACCGGTTATGCATCGCGTCGGATTTAGCGCGTTTTTAGCGTATTACGCAATGTTCACATTGACCGAGCCAATCGAGATGACGAATGCGTTCGTCCTGCAAGTCGTCTATGAGGTCATGATCGGACTGTTGCTTGGACTATTGATTAACATTCTCTTTTTTGCTCCGCAGATTGCCGGAGGGGTCATCGATCTTCAACTCGGATTGGCGATGGCTTCCGCATACGATCCGATGTTTGGCGGACAGTCTCCGCTCATTGGACGATTTTATTATATTTTTACCTTGTTCATCTTATTGACGAGTAATTTACATTTACTCCTGATTGACGGCATTTATTACAGTTTTCAAATCTATCCACCCGGTCAACCGATGATCAACTTCTCGGAAGCCTCACTCATGATGGCAGTGAAAGTTGTCACGATGACGATGATGGTCGCCTTGCAATTGGCTTTGCCGATGATGGCATCATTACTACTTGTCGATTTGGCACTTGGATTTTTAGCGAAATCGGCGCCACAGTTCAATATCTTTGCAATTGGTTTTTCGTTTAAACTCATTGCTGGATTTGCCGTCATGGTGTTGTTGATGGGATTGACATTGACGGGCATTAGTCAGTTCATTCCGCTATTACAAGAAGTCATGCACGACTTTATGCTTATACTAGGAGATGCCTCATGAAGAAGCCTCTATATCCTTTATCGGTCAATCTACAGTTTTTTGCAGGTGAAAAAACAGAAAAAGCGACACCGCGTAAACGAGAGGACTCACGAAAGAAAGGGCAAGTCGCGAAATCTGCTGATTTGACGGGGGCATTCGCACTCTTTGCCATGTTTCTCATGCTATCTTTCTTCGGACCGATGATTGGGCAACAGCTGCTATCACTCATCGGAGATTTACTTAGCCCGCAATATTTACTCTTCAATGTATCTGAGGGCATGTCGGGTATGGTCATCGACTTGATGCTTCGAGTCGGATTGATTTTGGCTCCATTTTTCATCGTCGCTGTCGTGTTCGGGATTCTCATCAACTATTTACAAGTTGGAACGCTCTTTTCTTTGGAAGCAATCCAGCCAAAGCTCGAACGGATCGACCCAATCAAAGGGGTGAAACGGATTGTCAGCATGAAAGCGGTCGTCGAATTTTTAAAGTCCTTATTCAAATTTTTGATTATCCTGACAACCGCTGTTGCTGTCCTTTGGCAAAACCAAAAAGAATTGTCCCGTATGGCCGTCGAGCAGATTCGAGAATCCATCGTCGCGCTTGCAGGTATCACGATTGAGCTTGGGCTCTGGGTGAGTGTCGCCTTGCTCGCACTCGCATTGCTTGATTTTTTTTACCAACGATTTGATTTCGAAAAATCGATTCGAATGTCAAAGCAAGACATTAAAGACGAGTATAAAAACTCGGAAGGTGACCCACTCATCAAATCCAAGATTAAGCAGCAACAACGGGAAATGGCGATGCGACGGATGATGCAAGAAATTCCGAATGCCGACGTCGTCATCACAAACCCGACCCATTACGCGGTCGTCATCCGCTACGATGACACGAAAGATTTTGCGCCGCTCGTTGTCGCAAAAGGGGTCGACCGAGTCGCCTTTCATATTCGAGATGTCGCAAAAGAGCACGATGTGGCGATTGTCGAGAACAAGCCGCTCGCACGTGCGCTCTACGCACAAATCGATATTGGAGAAGTGGTGGACGAATCATTCTATCAAGCAATCGCCGAAGTGCTCGCGTTCGTCTATCAAATGAAGCAACCGTCTTGAGGAGGAGTATGTGTTGGCAGTAAAAGCAAAAGACTTTGCAGTTTTGATTGGTGTCTTGATGATTGTCATCATGCTGATCATCCCGTTACCGGGCTTTTTATTAGACTTTTTAATCATCGTAAATATTTTAATCGCCCTCATGATCTTACTTGTGGCGATGAACGCCAGAGAAGCGCTCGACTTCTCCGTATTCCCTTCTCTCTTATTGATTGTGACGTTGTTTCGTCTCGGATTGAACGTATCGACGACCCGATCGATCCTCTCGAACGGGTATGGAGGGGAAGTCATTGCGACGTTTGGTGACTTCGTCATCGGAGGAAATGTCCTTGTCGGATTCGTCGTCTTCCTGATTCTCGTCATCATTCAGTTCGTCGTCATTACAAAAGGTGCCGAGCGTGTGTCTGAGGTATCCGCCCGCTTCACACTCGATGCAATGCCAGGGAAACAGATGGCCATCGATGCTGACTTGAACTCCGGATTGATTGATGACAAGGAAGCGCAGATGCGTCGCCGTAAAATTCAAAGCGAGGCCGACTTTTACGGTTCGATGGATGGGGCATCCAAGTTCGTCAAAGGGGATGCTATCGCCGGAATCATCATCGTGACGATTAACTTGATCTTCGGAATCATCATCGGCGTCGTTCAAATGGGACTACCGGTCGGGGAGGCATTCCAAACGTTCTCGCTCATGACGATCGGGGACGGACTCGTCAGTCAAATCCCAGCACTCTTGATTTCGACAGCGACCGGGATCATCGTGACCCGTGCCGTCTCAGACGGTAATTTAGGGGAGGATGTCATCGACCAGCTCGGTCAAAACCCATCGCTTCTCTACATCGCAGGCGGCATCGTCTTCTTGCTCGGTTTCGTGTCACCTCCACTTATTCCGGTGACGATGATCATCGCAGGTACAGCGTTCTTCGGAGCGTATACGATGCGACGAAACATCCGGCAGGCAACGGAGGAACCCATCATGGAAGAAGAACCTTCGACGGCTCCGACAGAATCTGTCGTCTCGCTCTTACAAATCGATTCGATTGAATTCGAGTTCGGCTACGGCTTGATCCCCCTTGCGGATGAGTCACAAGGCGGTGACTTGTTAGATCGTGTCGTCATGATACGTCGTCAGCTTGCACTCGAACTCGGTTTTATCTTGCCGACGGTTCGTATTCGCGACCACCTACAACTCTCGCCGAACGCGTATCGCATCAAGGTGAAAGGAAACGTCGTTGCAGAAGGGGAGTTGTTACTCGACCATTACTTGGCGATGAGCCCAGGGATTGAAGACCCAGAAGTATATGGAATTGAAACGACGGAACCGGCATTCGGACTTCCTGCCCTTTGGATTGATGAGGAGACACGGACGCGAGCTGAAATGAGTGGGTACACTGTCGTAGACCCACCATCCGTCGTCGCGACACATTTGACCGAAACGCTGAAAAAGCATGCCGCTGATTTACTCGGTCGTGAAGAAACGAAACAACTCGTCGAGCACTTGAAGGAAACTCATCCGGTTCTTGTAGAAGATGTGACGCCTTCAGTCCTCTCGATCGGTGAAATTCAAAAAGTACTACGTCACTTATTACAAGAGAACGTATCGATTCGAAACTTGCCTCTCTTGTTCGAGACGATGGCAGACTACGGAAAGGTAACGAAAGATGCAGAAATCCTCGGGGAATATTGTCGCCAAGGATTATCTCGTCAGCTGACCGACCAAGTCAAGCCACCAGAAGGTCCATTGTATGTGGTCACGTTTGGTGGTCAGACGGAACAGACCGTTCAAGATGCCGTACAGAAGACCGAGTTTGGGAACTATTTGGCGCTCGACCCGGAGCAAGCACGTGAGATCATCGAACGTACGGGCGAACAATTGTCGATGTTCGAACGCTACGGTGCATCGGCGGTGATTTTATGTTCACCAACGATTCGATTGTTCGTCCGACAGTTGCTCGAACGATACTATCCAGATGTGCCTGTTTTGGCCTATAACGAGTTACTCAGTTCCGTCGAAGTGAAAAGTATTGGGGTGATTTAAATGCAAATTAAAAAATTTACAGCAAAAACGATGGCTGAGGCGATGACGAAAGTGAAGCAAGAGCTAGGTGATGAAGCGGTCATCCTCAATTCGCGGCAAGTGAAGACCGGATGGTTTGGTTTATTCGCTTCGAAACAAGTGGAAGTCATCGCCGCACTCGAAAAAGAGAAGGCGGTCACGAAGCCAAGGCGAACAGAATCGGTTCGGCCAGAGCCGACCACAGCACCTGCACCAACGCCATCACCTCAAGTACCGTCAACACCTCGTATGGTAGGAGGGACAGCACCAAGGCTGCACTCGTCACTACAGCACATCGACGCGTTACTTTCGACGGAGTCGTTCGCAGAAGAGTCATGGGAAGAGACGTTGAACGAGCTTTACTATACGACGAAGTCTGTGGAAGTAGCAGAACGATTCGTGTATGAGCAAGTTAAATCGACTTTCGTCGAGCCACCTGAAGCGAAGCGTTATGTCATGCTCGTTGGACCGACGGGTGTCGGGAAAACGACGACGCTTGCCAAGCTAGCTGCACATTTCAAATTGACAGAAGGAAAAACGGTCGGGCTGATTACGACAGATACGTATCGAATCGCGGCTATCGAACAGTTGAAGACGTATGCAGAAATTATGAGTATCCCCGTTGAAGTGGCATACGACTTTCATGACTTTAAGCGAGCAAAGCAATTATTTGCCCGAAAAGATATTGTATTGATCGACACAGCAGGTCGAAATTTCCGAGACCCAGCCTACGTGGAACAATTTCACGAACATCATGACTTCACGGAAACGAGTCTATCGCTTGTATTGAGTTTGACATCCAAAATGAAAGATATGGACATGATTTATTCCCAGTTCGAATCCCTCCCCCTCAGTTCGCTCATCTTTACCAAAGCGGATGAGACGAGTGACATTCACGCGATGTATCGAATGGTGAAAAAGAGCAGCTTGCCTGTCGCATGGATGACAGACGGTCAAGAGGTGCCAGATGATTTGATTCGAGGAGATGCGGAAGCATTGACGAAACGACTGTTCGAGAAAGAAGGGTGGGCCAGATGGACCAAGCAAGGCGTTTAAGAGCAATCAATGATGTCCATCCGACGACCATCGCTTTTGCAAGCGGAAAAGGCGGCGTTGGAAAGACGAACGTTTGCGTCAACACGGCCATCGCCCTTTCGGAACTCGGGAAACGGGTGTTGATCGTCGACTTTGATATCGGCATGGCCAACGTCCATATCTTGATGAACGCGATGAAGTCGAGAACGATGATTGAGTCTGTAAAAGCTCGTATTCCATTGGCTTCAGCTGTTCAGAAAAATGTGCATGGTGTCGATATATTACATGGAGGGAGTGGACAAGACCAACTCGTCCATCTCTCAGATGATGACATGCAATTTCTCATGCGAGAACTCGAAGTACTGACCGCATATGATTACGTCCTTTTCGATATGGGCGCCGGGGCGACGGACACCTCCCTGCAATTTATTGCGGGGTGTGACGAAATGTTTTTAATTTTAACACCGGAACCGACTTCGCTCATGGACGGGTACGCATATACAAAACTAGTGCATCATCAATATCCCGACTTACCACTCGGCGTCATTGTGAACCGAGCTCAGTCTGGAGAGGAAGCACTGCAATGTTTCGAACGGATGGAAGTCGCATGCAAGCAGTTCTTAAATAAGACGATTCGATTCCTCGGATTTTTACCGGATGACCCTTCAGTCCGAAAGGCAGTCATCGCACAAGTCCCGTTTTATCAATACAATCGAAAGAGTGATATTAGCTGGCGGCTCGAACGAATTTTGACAACGCTTACGGGAACGCCTCCAAAACCACGTCACTTGATGGACCGTTTGATGGGGAACTTACGGAAACAATGGAACCGAGTATAACGACAGGGAGGCAATGAAGATGGACGTGAACGAATACTTAGGGTTGTTTTTAGATGAATCCCAAGAACATATCCAATCGATCAACACACAGTTACTTAAGTTAGAACAGTCGGGTGGAGCGGATGTCGTTCAAGAGATTTTCCGGTCTGCGCATACGTTAAAAGGGATGTCCTCGACGATGGGGTACGAACACGTGGCCAATTTGACGCATGAGATGGAAAGTGCACTCGACCTCGTTCGTGGTGGTAAAAAAGAAAGCAACCAACTTTTGTTGGACACGATGTTCATCGCGATGGAACAGATGGAGGACATGATTGCTGACATTGAGAACGGCGGACGAGGTGCGAACGTGGACGTTTCTGAAACGGTCGCTGCCTTCCAATCGTTTATCGGTGGAAAAGAGGTTGTGGTTACTGAGGTAAAAGAGTCAAATACATTCGAAGTCGACCTTTATACGAATTCAGTAATCGACCAGGCGAAACAAACTGGGTTTGAAGCGTATCAAATCACTGTAAAACTATCAGACGCTGTCGTCTTAAAAGCGGCTCGGGCTTACATGGTGTTTGATCGCCTTCAAGAACTCGGTGAAGTGGTACGGACACATCCGGAAACAGAAGAAATTGAACAAGAGCAATTCGACTTGTCGTTTGACGTCTTGTTCCTCTCACAAGAGACAGCGGAAGTCATCGAACACGCCATCGCCCAGGTGTCGGAAGTGGAGCGTGTCGAAGTCAATGTGTTCACAGGGGCGTCAGAAAGCGAACCAGAAGTCGCAGTGACAGCCGAAGCGGTAGTCCCAGAACCAGTAGTGCAGACAGCTCCAGACCAGGAAGAAAAAGAAACGAAAGATACGAAAGAACAAGTTGCGGCCCAGGCACAAGCGAAGACGATTCGTGTCAACTTGGAACGGATTGATCGTCTCATGAACTTGTTCGAAGAATTCATCATCGATCGTGGGCGTTTAGAACGACTCGCTGACGAGGTGGGGCAACCAGAATTGAATGAAACGGTTGAAAAAATCAAGCGGGGTACGAACGAACTGCAATCTCTCGTCTTGACACTTCGCATGATGCCAATTGAGCAAGTGTTCAATCGCTTCCCACGCATGGTTCGCTCGGTCGCGAAAGAAATTCATAAGAAAGTTCAATTGGATATTTCGGGTGCGGAGACAGAACTTGATCGGACGGTCATCGATGAAATTGGCGACCCGCTCGTTCACTTGATTCGGAATGCAATCGATCATGGAATCGAACGCCCTGAAGTTCGCGTGAAAGCAGGCAAGCCGGAACAAGGCATGCTAGCCCTCCGCGCTTATCATGGCGGTAACCGCGTCTTCATTGAAATTGAGGATGATGGTGCCGGCATCAATGTCGATAAAGTTCGCTCGAAAGCATTAGAACGTGGCGTCATTTCGGATGAAGAGGCGACCATGATGTCTGAGAACGAGCTGGCGATGCTGATCTTCGCCCCAGGCTTCTCGACAGCAGATGTGGTAACGGACCTTTCAGGTCGTGGTGTCGGACTCGATGTCGTCAAAAATAAAATCGAGTCGCTCGGTGGTGTCGTTTCACTAGAGACGGTCACGGGACAAGGAACAAAATTCCAGGTCAGCTTGCCACTCACCCTCTCCATCATCTCGGCCATGCTCGTACAAGTCGGTGAGGAATCGTATGCGATTCCGTTGTCATCGATTCTTGAGACAACCTTACTTGATGAAGCGGACATTTTGACGGCGCATCGTGAGCGCGTCTTTGATTTCCGTGGGCAATTGGTTCCACTCGTCTACTTAAAAGAAATGTTCGGAATCGAATCAGAGACGAAATCCCAATTCCCGGTCGTCGTCGTTCGAAAAGGAAACAAACTCGTCGGCGTCGTCGTCAACGATTTGATTGGTCAACAAGAAATTGTCATGAAACCGCTCGGTACGTATCTTGAAGGGATTCCAGCTATCTCAGGTGCGACCATACTTGGTGACGGTCGCGTCGCCCTTATCGTAGATAGTAATGATCTCTTTTAAGGAGGAATTTGGATGGAACAGAAATGGGTAGTCTTTTCACTTGAAGAAAATACGTACGGGATCGATGTGCAGTCGGTCCGTTCAATCGAGCGGCTTCAGCCGATCACACGCGTCCCGAACGCCCCGTCACACGTGAAAGGGGTCATCAATCTTCGGGGTGTCGTCACACCGGTCATCGACCTTCGTCTACGCCTCGGTTATGAAGAAATCGAACCGACGGATGAGACGCGTATTTTAATCGCATCATTGAATCAAGGGGATGCGGGTTTCATCGTCGACCGCGCAAACGAAGTGGTCGAAAGTGATGAAGTGCGGATTGAACCGATTCCTGAATCGAGTCGCGACATGATCGCAGCACACTTGACAGCAATCGCTAAAGGGGAAGATAAACTCTTCTCACTTCTCGATGCGAATGCGTTGTTTGAGGAACAGTATGCTGAGTGAGTTTGAGCAAGACTTGTTAAAGGAACTGGGAAATATAGGGTCTGGTCATGCGGCTACTGCGTTATCCGCCATGTTAGCCAAACCGGTGAATATCACGGTCTCCTCGGCTGAAATGGAGCCGATCTCGTATTTACCTGATCGAGTGGGGGGGCCGGAGCGACACGTCGCTTCGGTGCTACTCGAGTTAGATGGTGAGATTCGCGGCATGATTCTTATTTTATTTGCCGTTGAGGACGCCGAGCAGATGGTGTCGACACTGATCGGCATGCCATTCTCGTTCCAATCTGGTGATGAACTCGGACAATCGGCCTGGGAAGAGGTCGGGAATATTATGAGTGGTGCGTACGCACGTGCATTAGGGGATTGGTTGCAGACTCCAATCATGATTCAAGTACCGGCAACCGCCATCGATATGGCAGGATCAATCGTCGAGTTTGTCGTCACATCGGTTCAACCCGAGGAAGACGCCGCACTGTATATCGATACGACCTTTATGATTGATCAAAAAGTAAGTGCAGGACATGTGTTGTTCCTACCAACACATGGTTCGCTCAAACGCATTCAAGAACGGTTGCTTGGCAATGGCTGACGTATTAAAAATCGGCATCGCCGAATGGAAACAAACGACGGCACCGAATCGGTTACGGACAGCCGGACTTGGTTCGTGCGTAGGTGTCATCTTATATGACACTCGTCTCCAATTGGCAGCGATGGCGCATGTCATGTTACCCGACTCGACCATTGCGCGGAAGAATCAAGCGATTGAAGTAGGAAAATATGCGGACACAGCCATCGATACGCTCGTCCGTTCTCTCAAACGAGAGGGAGCGACGCGGTTACAAGCAAAAATGGCTGGTGGGGCACAAATGTTTCAATTCAAATATGAGAATGAAGCGATGCGAATCGGCGAACGGAACGCCGAGGCGATTCGTCAAGCATTAAAGGTTCATCGGATTCCGCTCGTGGCCGAAGATTGTGGCGGTCATAACGGACGGACGATTGAATTCGATGTTGCGACATCGGTCTTATCGATTCGGACGGTGAGCGTAGGTACGAAAGAACTATAAGGGGGGATCGACATGACGACTCATCTTACACAGTTGTGGGATCGCTGGAATACGGACCGTGATATGGATACAGCAAACGAATTACTAGCACATTACGAGTTTCTCATCCACTACCACGTACAACGGATGATCGTGACGCTTCCAAAGAGCGTCGAACGCGACGAATTGAAAAGTTTGGGTTACATGGGATTGTACGATGCCCTTATGAAATATGATCCAGAGCATAATAATAAATTTGATACGTACGCTGCATTTCGAATTCGAGGAGCCATCATCGATGGGTTGCGAAAAGTAGACTGGTTGCCTCGATCGGTTCGTGAGAAAGTGAAAAAAATCGATCAGGTAGCAGAACAACTTGAACAGTCACTTCATCGCGCTCCGACGAAGAATGAGTTGGCGACTGCTTGTGATCTTCCTATTTCAGAAATCGAACGAACGATGGCAGAAGGGTATTTTGCTAATATGTTGTCGATCGACGAGGCCGTGACGTTACAAGAGGAAGGCAAAGTCATGTCAGTCACGTACTTCGACCCGGACTCCGAAAAACCGGAAGACACACTCCTTCAACGAGAGTTGATTGATGTGCTCGCGACAGAAGTAGACCATCTATCGGAAAAAGAACGGCTCGTCGTATCGTTATTTTATTTTGATGAATTGACATTGACTGAGATTGGGGAAGTGCTCGAATTATCGACTTCCCGCATTTCTCAAATCCATTCAAAAGCGTTGAAGACGTTAAAGCAGGCACTCGGACGGTCGTATTTAGAAGAAAAGACGTCGTAAGGAGATGAACAAGTGTATATTGTATATGTGATCACGGCTTGTTTGGTTGCTTACGGTTTTTTATTCGGGTACCGTCAAGTCCAGGCGTTACAAGAACGGGTTGAGCGACTCGAACGAGAGAAACAGGAGACGGAGACGTTGCTTCTCTCATTTATGGAGTCGATGAATGATCTTGTCACGAAAGAACCGATAGAGCGTAAAGTGGACGTTGATCAGGAAGACTCGATACTTGTTGAAGCAAACGTTGAGTCCGTGTCCGAGGAGTTGAATAAAGAGAACTCAACAACGTCGGTTGACGTAGACGATGTGTTACTGCGCCACTCGGTTCGAGACGCGGCCCGCATCCTCGGAAAAGGGGAAGGTGAACTCGCGCTATATGCAAAACTTCGCAAAAAGTGAGAGTTGCCGGATTTCGTGACATATGCTATAGTAGTTCTCGGTGTTAAACACATCACACACGTCTCGGGATGATATTCCTCGGTGCCGAAAGGTCGGAATACAACAATGAACGAGGCGGAGGACTTTTTTAAACCACAAGGAGGAAATTTATCATGGCAGTAATTTCAATGAAGCAATTGCTTGAAGCTGGTGTACACTTCGGTCACCAAACACGCCGTTGGAACCCAAAAATGGCGAAATACATCTTTACAGAGCGTAACGGGATCTACATCATCGACCTTCAAAAAACGGTCAAAAAAGTAGACGAAGCTTACAACTTTGTTCGTGAACTCGCGGCAGAAGGCGGAAACGTCCTCTTCGTTGGTACGAAAAAACAAGCTCAAGATACAATCAAAGAAGAAGCAATCCGTTCTGGTATGTTCTTCATTAACGAGCGTTGGTTGGGTGGAACACTCACTAACTTCTCAACAATCAAAAAGCGTATTAACCGCTTGAAGCAACTCGAAAAAATGGAAGAAGACGGCACGTTCGAAGTGCTTCCTAAGAAAGAAGTCATCATCTTGAAAAAAGAAATGACTCGTCTTGAGAAGTTCCTCGGCGGAATCAAGGATATGCCTGGTGTGCCTGACGCCCTCTTCATCGTTGACCCACGTAAAGAGCGTATCGCAATCGCGGAAGCTCACAAATTGAACATCCCAATCGTTGCGATTGTCGACACAAACTGTGACCCAGATGAAATCGACTACGTTATCCCAGCGAACGACGATGCAATTCGTGCAGTTAAATTGCTCACTTCGAAAATGGCAGACGCAATCATCGAAGCGAAGCAAGGTGAAGAAGAAGTTGCTGAAGAAGCTGTAGCGACAGAAGCTGAAGCTACAGAAGCTGAGTAATCAGTGAGACAATAGGTGATAAAGGGAAAGCCTTTTATCACCTTTTTTTAGGACAAGTATTCAAAAAGCCTCGTGCTTTTTCTTAAAATTCGTAAGTTTTACAAGGAGGAATTTCCGATGGCAGTTACAGCAGCAATGGTAAAAGAACTTCGTGAAAAAACAGGAGCAGGAATGCTCGATTGCAAAAAAGCACTCGTTGAAACAGACGGTGACATGCAAGCAGCAATCGACTTCCTTCGCGAAAAAGGAATCGCTAAAGCAGCAGCAAAAGGTGATCGTATCGCCGCTGAAGGTTTGACAGCAGTAGCAGTTGAAGGCAACAAAGCTGTGCTCGTCGAAATCAACTCAGAAACAGACTTCGTTGCGAAGAACGAGAAGTTCCAAACACTCGTCAACAACGTAGCAAAAGCAGTACTCGCTTCAGGCGCAACAACTGCAGAAGCAGCACTCGCAGCTGATTACGAAGCAGGCAAAACGCTTGAAACGTACATCCAAGAAGAAGCTTCTACAATCGGAGAAAAAATCTCACTCCGCCGTGTGGCTGTTCTTGAAAAAGCTGACGACGCTGTATTCGGTACGTACCTCCACATGGGTGGTCGCATCGGTTCTGTAGTCGTAATCGACGGCACGTCTGACGAAACAGTTGCAAAAGACGTTGCAATGCACGTTGCAGCAGCACGTCCACTTTACGCGACACGCGATGAAGTATCAGCTGAAGAAATCGACCGTGAGAAGAAAGTCTTGACTGAGCAAGCTCTTAACGAAGGCAAACCTGCTAACATCGTTGAGAAGATGATTGCTGGTCGCATGAACAAGTACTTCGAGGAAATCTGCCTCGTAGACCAAACGTTCGTAAAAGACGGCGACTTCAAAGTTGGTAAGTATGTAGAATCTAAAGGCGGGAAAGTCAACTCATTCGTACGCTTCGAAGTAGGAGAAGGTATGGAGAAACGTGAAGAGAACTTTGCTGAAGAAGTTATGAACCAACTTAAAAAATAATCTGCGTCATCGTATATGATGCATTCAAAATTGGGAACACGTCTTTATAACCTTGAGTTAGTTCGTTAAGGGAGCGTGTTCCCTTTTTTCAAGCAAGAGGAGGCAAAGTTATGGAACCGAAATATAAACGAATTGTGTTAAAATTGAGTGGAGAAGCGCTCGCTGGAGATCAAGGTTATGGGATTGACCCTAACATTGTAAACTCAATCTCAAATCAAATTAAAGAATTGATCGAGATGGGTGTAGAAGTGGCCGTGGTTGTTGGTGCCGGAAACATTTGGCGTGGAAAGACGGGTAGTGAACTTGGAATGGACCGGGCAAACGCAGACTACATGGGAATGCTCGCCACTGTCTTAAACTCACTTGCCCTTCAAGACAGCCTTGAAACGTACGGTGTCCAAACGCGTGTCCAAACATCAATTGAAATGCGACAAGTTGCTGAGCCATACATTCGTCGCCGGGCAATGCGTCACCTTGAAAAAGGTCGCGTCGTCATCTTTGCAGCGGGTACAGGAAACCCATATTTCTCAACGGATACGACAGCTGCGCTTCGCGCTGCTGAAATCGAAGCCGATGTCATTTTAATGGGTAAAAACAATGTGGACGGCGTCTACTCTGCCGATCCGAAATTGGATGCCACTGCAGTGAAATATGATACGTTGTCTTATCTTGATGTCTTAAAAGACGGGCTTCAAGTCATGGACTCAACGGCAACATCACTCTGTATGGACAATCACATTCCATTGATTGTATTCTCATTGCTTGAAGAAGGTAACATTAAACGTGTCGTACTCGGGGAACATATCGGGACGGTAGTAGGAGGAGTCAATTCATGAGTGTCAAAGAAGTATTGCAAACAGCTGAAGAAAAAATGGAAAAAGCGCACACGTCACTGAAACGTGATTTTGGTACGCTTCGCACTGGCCGTGCCAGCGCATCGATTTTGGATCCTGTTCAAGTTGATTATTACGGTGTTCCGACACCACTCAATCAAGTGGCAAACATCAATACACCAGAAGCGCGCTTGCTCTTGATTCAACCATGGGATAAATCAATGGTTTCTGAAGTAGAAAAAGCGATTCAAAAGGCAGACCTCGGCTTGTCTCCATCTTCTGACGGAACAGTCATCCGTTTGGCGATTCCTGCCTTGACGGAAGAACGTCGTAAAGAATTGGTTAAAATCACGAAGAAATATGCGGAAGAGGCGAAAGTCGCTGTCCGTAACGTTCGCCGTGATGCTAACGAAAACTTGAAAAAACTCGAAAAAGATGGCGAGTTAACAGAAGACGATCTCCGCGGATATGCAGATGACGTTCAAACGTTGACGGATTCGTATATCAAGAAGATTGATGAATCTGCAGCAACGAAAGAAAAAGAAATCATGGAAGTGTAATCACGGAAGTGGTATACCAAAAAGCTGTGTGGGGACCCTTTTTCTGAGAGGGTCCTTCTTTCATACAATCAGGAGGATAACAGAATGTTTAAATGGGTGAATCCTAAAACAAAAATCGAGGCAGAATTAAGTGTTCCTGAGCACGTAGCCATCATCATGGATGGAAATGGACGTTGGGCCAAAAAACGTGGTCTCCCTCGCATCATGGGTCACCGAGAAGGGATGAAGTCAATCCGTGAAGCGGTTCGGACAGCGCAAGAACTCGGGATTCAATCACTGACGCTTTACGCGTTTTCTACGGAAAACTGGACTCGTCCGGAAGAGGAAGTCTCGTTCTTGATGAAGTTGCCGAAACAATTTTTAGAGACCGATTTGAAAGAACTTCATGAACAAAATGTTCAGGTGCTCGTCGCTGGGGACACGACGAAGCTTCCACGCGAGACGCGGGAGGCTGTCGATCAGGCGAGAGAACGGACCGCTACAAATACAGGTTTGAAACTCGTCTTCGCACTCAACTATGGTGGTCGGGATGAACTTGTCCAAGCGATGCGTAGCATTGCCGAGGATGTACGGTCTGGTATGCTAGTACCAGACGCCGTGGATGATCAGTTAATCGGTGAACGACTCATGACTCACGTTCAAGATGTGGATCTCATCATTCGTACAAGCGGTGAACAACGACTGTCAAACTTTTTACTTTGGCAAAGCGCATATGCTGAACTCCACTTCACAGAAGTATTGTGGCCGGAATTTAAGCGTGAGCATTTTGTAGAAGCGATTGAATCTTACAACGCGCGCACGCGACGTTTTGGTGGGGTGTAACATGAAGACACGAATTATTACAGGCCTATGGGCGGGCGCAATCTTTATTACCGTCATCGCACTCGGTGGTAACGCCTTTGTTTCTTTAATGGGGATTCTCGCCCTCATTGGATTGAGCGAATTCACGTTGATGCGAAAACATAAGCTGTTGGCGTTCCCATTTTTAGTGACATCGCTCCTCGTTGCTTTCCCGTTCGTCTTGTTGTTACTGGAAACGCGAATCGTCACGGGCGAGATGCCGTTCACGATTGAACAGTGGCTCGTATTAGGGCTTGTGTTATTACTGTTTTGGACAGTCGTCACAAAAAATCGATTCACGTATGAAGATGCTGGGTTCTATTTTGTATCCGCTGTCTACTTGGTCGTCGGTTTCTCAAGTTTCGCACTCGTACGCCTGTCTGACGACGGGTTGTCGAAAGTGTTGCTCATCTTGTTTATGATTTGGGCGACGGATTCTGGAGCCTATTTCACTGGGAAAGCGTTCGGGAAGGCAAAATTATGGCCCTCAATTAGCCCGAATAAGACGATTGAAGGGGCAATCGGCGGAATTGTATCGGCCATTGTACTCGGTATCATCTTCGTCTGGATCGATCCGATCTTACCGGTATTAGAAGTGATTATTTTAGCCATTGTCGTTGCCGTCGTCGGACAGCTCGGTGATTTGGTACAATCCGCTTATAAACGTCAGTTCGGAGTAAAAGATTCAGGTCATCTCTTACCTGGCCACGGAGGAATCCTTGACCGGTTCGACAGTATGATTGCGGTCTTTACCGTCATTTGGGTGTTTAATCTGCTATAAGAAGGAGTGTCGAGATGAAGCGAATTAGCTTAATTGGGGCGACAGGTTCGATTGGCGTGCAGACATGTGACGTCATCGAACAGCACCCCGACCTGTTTGAATTAGAGGCGTATGCGTTCGGCACGAACGTCGATGTTGCCACGGAATGGATCAATCGACTTAGACCAAAATATGTGTCGGCGACAAGTATCGAGGTACTTGAACAATTGAAGCCGCGCCTTACATATGAACCTCTATATTTCATCGGTCCTGAAGGTCTCAAAGAGTGTGCGACGGCAGAACGCGCGGATATCGTCGTGACAGCAGTCGTGGGAGCGGTCGGTCTCGAGCCGACGCTTGCTGCGATTCAAGCAGGAAAAGATATTGCACTCGCCAACAAAGAAACACTCGTTACGGCAGGGCACCTCGTCAAGGCGGCCGTGAAAGAACATGGAGTTAAACTTTTACCGGTCGATAGCGAGCATTCTGCCATCTACCAATGTTTGAATGGGGAACGAAGAGAAGATGTTTCAAAAATTATTTTAACAGCGTCTGGCGGAAGCTTCCGTGACCGTTCGCGGGAAGAATTAGCCGACGTGACGGTTGAAGATGCATTGAATCATCCGAACTGGTCGATGGGGGCGAAGATCACAATCGACTCTGCGACAATGTTTAATAAAGGGCTCGAGGTGATCGAGGCACACTGGCTGTTCGATATCGATTATAATGATATTGAAGTCATCTTGCATCGTGAATCGATTATTCACTCGATGGTCGAATTTAAAGATGCAGCCGTGATGGCACAACTCGGAAACCCGGATATGCGGGGACCGATTCTCTATGCGCTTTCGGAACCGAAGCGGCTTGAAATTGAGGGGAATAAGCGGTTAAACTTGAAAGAAATCGGTAAGCTACATTTTCAAGAGGCTGATTTCAACCGTTATCCGGCACTTCGGTTAGCGTTTGAAGCAGGAAGAATCGGCGGCTCCATGCCGACAGTCCTGAATGCGGCCAATGAGATGGCAGTGGACCTGTTCCTAAACGGTCAGATCACGTTCTTAGAAATTGAACGACTCGTTGAAGAGGCGATGGCTCAACATGAAGTGATTGCCGAACCGACGCTCGCACAAATTCTAGAAGTAGACCAAGCAGTACGTCAACAGATTCAGCAAGGAATTGAAGGTGGGGAATAAATCATGACGACTTTTATCGCCATCGTCCTGATGTTCGGGGTTCTCATTTCGGTACACGAATGGGGACACCTCGTCATGGCGAAACGGGCAGGCATTCTCTGTCACGAGTTTGCAATCGGATTCGGTCCGAAAATTGTTTCATTCCGTAAAAATGAAACGCTCTATACCATCCGTCTCTTACCAATCGGTGGCTATGTCAAAATGGCTGGGGAAGATTTCGAACCGATTGAAGTACGTGCAGGTCAACACGTGGGACTTCGTTTAACCGAACAAGGCACAGTGGATCGGGTCTACTTTCAGCCGGACACCGCTACGGATGTTCAAGTCGTCGGTACCGTCGATAAATTTGACGCGACGCATGAATTAAAAGTACAGCTCCTCATCGATGAGGAAGTACGTGTCTATTCGTTAGAACGGGATACACTTCTTGTCGACCAAGGGATGGAAATTCAAATCGCACCGTATGATCGCACGTTCGGTGCCCAATCGGTATGGAAACGGGTCTTGGCGATTGCAGCCGGTCCAGCGATGAATTTTGTCTTAGCGTTCATCTTGCTCATTATCGTTGGCCTCGTTCAAGGAACGCCGACGAACGATGGTCAAATCGGTACCGTTCAACCTGATTCAGCCGCTGATGAGGCAGGGTTGATGAGTGGAGATGAAATCGTTTCGATTGAAGGCGAACCAGTCACGGATTGGCTCGACTTGCGCACGGCTCTAGCTGACCGCGCCGATACGCCAACGGATGTCACGTACGTCCGTGATGGTGAGGAGGAGACCGTCACCGTCACACCACAAGCGGTTGAACAAAATGGCGAAACGGTCGGGATTCTAGGTGTCACGAACGCATTAGAGCGTTCACCGGTCAAAGCCGTGACGACAGGTGCTGAGACGACGTGGACGATGTCCACCCTCATCTTCTCAGCCGTCGGTGATTTAGTGACGGGACAAGTTGGTGTAGATCAATTGGCAGGACCTGTTGGAATCGTACGGATGACTGACGAAGTGGCAGCGAGCGGCTTGATCATGTTGTTGAACTGGACAGCGCTCCTTTCCGTCAACCTCGCTATCTTCAACTTGCTCCCACTTCCGGCTTTGGATGGAGGACGTTTGATTTTCCTCTTATTCGAAGCGGTGCGAGGGCGTCCGATTGATCCGAAAAAGGAAGGATTCGTCCACTTTATCGGGTTCGCTTTATTGATGATTTTAATGTTGATTGTCACTTGGAACGACATTCAATCATTCTTTAAATAAGCTGTTTGTAGAGAAGGGAAACGTTGAACTGTATGAAACAATCTAGATTGCTCATGCCTACATTGAGAGAAGTACCGGCTGACGCGGAAGCGGTCAGCCACCAACTTCTCGTCCGTGGAGGATTCATCCGTCAAAATGCGGCAGGAATCTATTCTTATCTTCCACTCGGACATAAAGTGTTACACAACATCCAAACAATCATCCGTGAAGAGATGAATCGTGCGGGTGCACAAGAGTTATTGATGCCTGCCATCCAACCGGCAGAACTTTGGGAAGAGACGGGACGATGGGGCATTTATGGTCCGGAGTTGATGCGCTTGACTGACCGCCATGACCGTCGCTTCGCACTCGGTGCGACACACGAAGAATTGATTACGTCAATCGTCCGAGATGAGCTCAACTCGTATAAAAAACTTCCGATGAACTTGTATCAGATTCAAACGAAGTATCGCGACGAGCGTCGTCCGCGCTTTGGATTGCTTCGCGGACGTGAGTTCTTGATGAAGGATGCATATTCATTCCACGCGACACAAGAAGACTTAGATGAAGAATATACAAACATGTATAACGCGTACTCACGCATCTTCGACCGTACAGGTCTTAAGTATCGTCCGGTCGTCGCAGACTCTGGAGCAATCGGCGGGAAAGATACGCACGAATTCCAAGCGCTCGCTGATATCGGTGAAGACACAATTGTTTATACCGATTCATCGAACTATGCGGCGAACATTGAAATGGCAGAAACACTCGACCGTTATGAGATGCAACAAGCTGACGTACGTCCTCTCGAAAAAGTGGACACGGAAGAAAATCGCACGATTGAAGATGTGGCGAAATTCTTGAACGTCGATCCAAAGACGACCATCAAATCCGTCCTATTCAATGTGGATGGAGAGACGGTGATGGCAATCGTCCGTGGCGACCACGAAGCGAACGAGGTCAAAGTGAAGAACGCACTCGGTGGACTCGATATTCAACTCGAAGATGAGGAAAAAATCGTCGAGTTGTTCAAGTGTGCACCAGGTACGCTCGGACCAATCCATGCGCCAGTTAAAGTCGTTGCCGACTATGCGGTCAAGTATCTCGTGGACGCTGTTTGTGGAGCGAACGAAGCAAACACGCACTACACAGGCGTAAATGCCGAACGTGACTTAGGAGAATTGACTTATCATGATTTACGTTTCGTCGTCGAAGGCGATTTAGCACCTGACGAGTCGGGTCCTGTTCGTTTCGCTCGCGGAATCGAAGTCGGACAAGTCTTCAAACTTGGGACACGTTATTCAGAGGCGATGGGAGCGACATTCTTAAACGAAGAAGGTCGTGCTGAACCACTCATCATGGGTTGCTATGGAATCGGTGTGTCACGGACACTTTCTGCCATCGTCGAACAACATCATGACGATCGTGGAATCATCTGGCCACGAAACGTGGCGCCGTTCGATCTTCATTTGATTGCAATCAACACGAAAGATGAGGCGCAAGTTGAACTTGCAAATCGTCTTTATGAAGAGCTCGGCCAAACGTACGATGTCTTGTTCGATGATCGAAAAGAACGAGCGGGCGTCAAATTTGCCGATGCAGACTTGATTGGTCTTCCGATTCGTGTCAACGTCGGGAAAAAAGCCGGTGAAGGAATCGTTGAAGTAAAAGTACGTGCCACAGGCGAAGTGATTGAAACTTCAATCGACGAATTGAAACAAGTCATCACTTCAAAATTTAGCGAAGTTCATTAATTAATGGATGAAGGTGACAGCGTAAGCGGTCACCTTCATTTGTCGAATTGGCATAAAGGGGGAAAGACGGACCCGTGGAAGCAAATCAAAAGATGCAACTATTATTAAGTGATCTTGGGATCACGACTGAGACAGACCTGTTCGACGAAGCGGAACTCTCACGACTCGTCGTCAATAAAAAACGACGTACGTGGACGTTTTATTTTACATTTCCGACAGTCTTACCGTACGACGTCCATCAATTGTTCATGAGTCGGTTAGAAAATCGGTACGCGACGTTCGCTGACGAAGTGTACGCGCGGTTCTCGACAGCAAAAGGTGGGAGCGAGCAGGACTATATCGATTACTGGCCACGAATCGTCAGTGAGTTGAGTCAAGTGTCCGGAGCGATGCGAAGCTATTTCGGATCGGTCTCACCGCGATTTGAACAGAATAAATTGTTGATCCCGGTACGGTCCGGACCTGAGGCGAGCTATGTGGACAAAGAGCTCTGTCAAGAAGTCCAAGCGCTCTATAGCGCTTATGGGTTCACGAAAAAACCGTGTCAGGCACACTTTTCTGAAGACGCCGAAGCCAGTCAGGCTTTACGTGAACAAGTGGTACAAGAAGATATCGAGCAAGCGAAAATGGCGCTTGCGGCACAATTCGCTAAAGCGACGGAAACGAATGACGAGCCCATCACAGAGATTCGGATGGGTGCGCTCATCAAAGATGAGATTGTCCCAATCAAGACGATCATCGAAGAAGAGCGCCGCGTCGCGATTCGTGGTCTCGTCTTCTCTGCGGAGCGAAAAGAGCTGAAGAGTGGGAAAAAGCTATTCACTTTCAAAATGACGGATTATACGGATTCGCTCATCGTGAAAGTGTTTGCGCGCGATGACGATGACGACCGGATGCTCAGTGCCGTCAAGAAGGGCATGTGGATTCAAACGGCAGGACGAGTCGAGGATGATTCGTTCATGCGTGAACTATGCATGATGGCGTCGCAACTCCAAGAAGTGAAAGTCGAGCCACCCCGAGATGAGTGGGAAGGTGAGAAGCGGGTCGAACTCCACGCACATACACAGATGAGTCAAATGGACGCAGTCACGAACGTGTCCGCTCTCGTCGCGCGTGCTGCTAAGTGGGGACATCGTGCGATTGCGATTACCGATCATGCTGGTGTCCAAGCGTTCCCGGAAGCGTATTATGCCGGGAAGAAAAACGACATCAAAGTGTTGTACGGAGTCGAGGCGAACGTCGTCAATGATGGCGTTCCGGTCGCATATCATCCAAGTGATGTGTCATTAGATGATGCGACATATGTCGTCTTTGACGTCGAGACGACGGGACTTTCTGCCGTCTACAATAAAATCATCGAGCTCGCTGGTGTCAAAATCAAGGATGGGGAGATCATCGACCGCTTTGAGGCGTTCGCTGACCCGAAACATGCGTTGTCGGCGACGACGATCGAGTTGACGGGAATCACGGATGACATGGTTCAAGGACAACCTGACCCAGAAGTCATCACGAAACAGTTCGTCGAATGGTGTGGTGACAGTATCCTCGTCGCCCATAACGCATCGTTCGACATGGGCTTCCTCGAGGCGACACTTCGGAGCGGAGGTCATGAACCGGATGATTACCCGGTCATCGATACACTCGAGCTGGCTCGTACATTGATGCCGACCTTGAAGAATCACCGACTAAACACGCTTGCGAAGCGATTCGATATCGAATTGACTCAGCATCACCGTGCGATTTATGACGCGGAAGCGACAGCGTATTTGTTGATGAAACTTCTCGACCTCGCCAAACAGATGTTTGAGATGACGACGCATCGCTCGTTGAACGCCAAAGTCGGGAGTGACGTGTCGAAGATTCGTCCGTTTCATGCGACGATTTATGCGAAAAATAAAAAGCCAGGACTTCGTCATTTATATGAACTCATTTCACTCTCTCATATCGATTATTTATATCGGATGGCACGGATGCCACGTTCAGAGCTCGTGAAACGTCGTGAAGGGCTATTGATTGGTTCGGCTTGTGACAATGGTGAGATTTTTGACGCTGCTTTGAACAAGTCGGATGATGAGCTCGAGAAGATGATGTCGTTTTATGACTTTATCGAGATTCACCCGCCGGCGCTCTATCACCATTTGATCGATAAAGAAATTGTCGCGAATGAGATGGAGCTCCGTGAAATCATCAAACGAATCATCCGTGTCGCGGAGAAAGCCGAGTTGCCGGTATGTGCGACCGGAAATGTGCACTATTTAGATCGGTCCGACCGTTCGTATCGTGAGATCTTGATTCGTACCCAAGGTGGGGCGAACTTCATCAATACACGTAAAGAGTTGCCACATGCCCACTTCCGGACGACGAAGGAAATGATGGAAGAATTCAAGTTTCTAGGTGACGACTTGGCACGTGATATTGTCATCACGAACCCGAATGCGATCGCCGATCAAATCGAATCGATCCAAATCATTCCGGATGACTTATATACGCCGAAAATTGAAGGCGCGGATGACGAGGTTCGGAATATGAGCTACGACATGGCCCGTTCGATTTATGGGGACGAGCTTCCTGAGATTGTGGAGGCGCGACTAGAAAAAGAATTGAAGTCAATCATCGGTCATGGATTCGCGGTCATTTACTTGATCTCACATAAACTTGTTAAGAAATCTCTAGACGACGGGTACTTGGTCGGGTCGCGTGGGTCGGTCGGATCTAGTCTCGTCGCAACGATGACAGAGATCACCGAGGTCAACCCGCTACCGCCGCACTACGTATGTCCAAACTGTCAACATTCGCACTTTTTCAACGACGGATCTGTCGGTTCTGGATATGACTTACCGGACAAAGAGTGTCCGGAATGTGGCACGTGGTATACAAAAGATGGACATGATATTCCGTTCGAAACGTTCCTCGGATTCAAAGGGGACAAAGTGCCAGATATCGATTTGAACTTCTCGGGTGAATATCAACCGCATGCCCACGCCTATACAAAGGTGTTGTTCGGAGAAGAATATGTATATCGTGCCGGCACGATCGGAACGATTGCGGATAAGACGGCATATGGGTACGTGAAAGGATATGCGACCGAGAACGACAAGATTTATCGAAACGCTGAGGTCGATCGTCTCGTCTCCGGGGTCACCGGCGTGAAACGGACGACGGGGCAGCACCCGGGTGGAATCATCGTTGTCCCTGACTATATGGACATCGCGGACATCTCACCGATTCAATATCCGGCGGATGACAACTCGTCTGAATGGAAGACGACACACTTCGACTTCCATTCCATCCATGACAACTTATTGAAGCTCGATATTCTCGGGCACGATGACCCGACCGTCATTCGGATGCTCCAAGACTTATCAGGGATTGATCCGAAAACGATTCCGACAGACGATCCGACCGTCATGAAAATTTTCTCCTCGCCAGAAGTACTCGGAGTGACACCGGAACAGATCGAGTCGAAAACCGGCACACTCGGGATTCCTGAGTTTGGGACGAAGTTCGTCCGTCAGATGCTTGAAGAGACGAAACCGTCCACGTTCTCGGAGCTCGTTCAGATTTCAGGTCTGTCTCACGGGACGGATGTGTGGCTTGGGAACGCGAACGAACTGATTTATAACGGGACGTGTGAACTGAAAGACGTTATCGGTTGTCGTGATGACATCATGGTCTACTTGATTTACGCAGGGCTTGAACCATCGTTCGCCTTCAAAATCATGGAGTCCGTCCGTAAAGGAAAAGGTCTCACAGACGAGATGGAGTCAGAGATGCGAGAGAACGACGTGCCGGAATGGTATATCTCTTCTTGTAAGAAGATCAAATACATGTTCCCGAAAGCGCACGCGACGGCATACGTCTTGATGGCCGTTCGTATCGCGTATTTCAAAGTGCATCATCCTATCCTGTACTATGCGACCTACTTCACCGTGCGCGCCGGAGACTTTGACTTATCTGCAATGATCAAAGGTCCTCAGGCCGTCCGTAAAGCGATGTCGGATATTCGGGAAAAAGGTTTCGACGCGACAGCGAAAGATAAAGGATTGCATACGGTCCTCGAACTTGCCCTTGAGATGCTTGAGCGGGGCATGAAGTTCCAAAACATCGACTTGTATCGTTCAAGCGCGACAGAGTTCTTGATTGAGGACAATACGTTGATTCCTCCGTTCAATGCGGTCGATGGGCTCGGAACGAATGCGGCAAAAGCGATTGTCGAAGCGAGGGAGGAAGGACAGTTCCTTTCGAAAGAAGATTTACGCAAACGAGCGAAGTTATCGAAAACGGTCATCGAGACACTTGATACGATGAAATGTCTTGAAGGCTTGCCTGATGAGAACCAACTCTCATTCTTTGATTTTGGGGTGTAAGTTGCGATTTGTCGGGAAAATATGATATATTGGTATCGAACAAAGTTGGATACTACGACGGAAAGGAGTAGGGAACCCTACTCCTTTCTTGTATGTAAAAGCCAGAAGGAGGGATGAGAGTGTCCAAAATAACAGAAGTCGTTGAATCGATTGCGTTGCCAATCGTCGAACGAGAAAACATGGAATTGGTCGATGTGGAATTCGTAAAAGAAGGTCCAGACTGGTTCTTGCGCGTTTATATCGATAAACCAGGGGGCGTCGATTTAGACGATTGCGTCAATATCAATGAACAACTCTCGGAAAAACTGAACGAAACCGATCCGATTGAACAGGCTTATTATCTTGATGTCTCGAGTCCTGGTGCGGAGCGTCCGCTGAAAAAGCCGAGTGATTTCGAACGTGCTGTAGGCAAAAACGTCTACATGAAAACGTTCGCTCCGATCGATGGTGCCAAAGAGTTTGAAGGAATTTTGACGGCATATGATGGGGAAACGGTCGTGATCGAGACACGCATCAAGACGAGAAAAAAAGCGGTATCGCTACCGGTAGACAAAATTGCACAAGCCCGCTTAGCGGTCACGTTTAGTTAAGGAGAGGGAAGAAGATGGGTCCACAATTACTCACTACAATCGATCAGATTGCCAAAGAAAAAGGAATTGACAAAAATATTATTATCGACGCTCTCGAACAAGCGCTCATTTCTGCATATCGCCGAAACGTCGCGAACCCGAACGAGCATGTGAAAGTCGAATTCGACCAGGTGACAGGAGACATTCGTGTCTATGCACTTTTAGAAGTCGTCGAACGTCTCACACAACCAGACCAACAGCTCTCGCTTGAGGAAGCACATGAAATCGACCCGAACTATGAGCTCGGTGATTTCCATAAAGAAGAAGTCACACCAAGTGATTTCGGACGTGTCGCAGCGATGACGGCGAAACAAGTCGTGACGCAGAAGATGCGTGAAGCGGAGCGTGAACGCATCTACAACCACTTCGCAGATAAAGAAGACGAGATCATGACAGGGATTGTGGAGCGTTTTGACCCGCGCAACTTGTATATCGGTCTTGAGAACAACATCGAAGCAGTCCTTACTCCGAACGAACAAATGCCGAATGAGTCGTATCAGATTCATGACCGAATCAAGGTATACGTGACGAAAGTTGATTCGACGACAAAAGGTTCAGGTGCTGCGATTCAAGTGTCGCGTACGCATCCAGGACTTTTGCGCCGTTTGTTCGAACTCGAAGTGCCTGAGATTTCAAACGGAACAGTCGATGTCATGTCTGTATCGCGTGAAGCGGGTGACCGTTCGAAAATTGCTGTGCACTCGGATATCGTTGATCCGGTCGGCGCATGTGTCGGACCGAAAGGACAACGTGTCCAAACAATCGTCGATGAGTTGAACGGTGAGAAGATTGATATCGTTCGTTGGTCTGAAGACCCGAAAGAGTTCGTTCGAAACGCGCTCAGCCCGGCGCAAGTCGTTGCCGTCTATGTCAATGAGCCTGCGAAGTCGACGACAGTCGTCGTACCGGACTACCAATTGTCACTCGCGATTGGAAAACGTGGTCAAAACGCTCGTCTTGCAGCGAAATTGACTGGTTGGAAAATCGACATTAAGAGCGAGACAGATGCGGAAGCACTCGATTTGTTCGATACGTTCGCTGAAAAAGTTGAATCAGAACCAGAAATTGTTCAAAATGAAGTTGAACAAGACTTATCAGATGCTTCAGTTGAAACAGCTGTGGTGAAAGAAGAGGAATGACCATGAAGCAAAAGAAACTTCCTTTGCGTAAGTGTGTGGTCACACAAGAAATGCTCCCGAAGAAAGAATTGATTCGTGTCGTTCGAACGCCTGAAGGTGACGTGGTCATCGATCAGACGGGTAAAGTGAACGGTCGCGGTGCCTACTTATCAAAAGATATCGATGTTGTTCGTCAAGCAGAGAAAAAACGGACACTCGATCATCATTTGAAAGTGAAAACGAGCGATGACTTGTATGAGCAGTTGAAAGCTGTCGCAGGTGACGAATCATGAGTCAGTGGGAATCATTGTTAGGCCTTGCCGCTCGAGCAAGGAAAGTAACGATGGGAGAAGAGTTTGTATTAAAGGATGTGCGAGCGGGTCGTGCCAAGCTCGTCATTCTAGCCGGAGATGCAGGTGCCTCGACGAAAAAACGAGTCACCGACAAATGTGCATCTTATCAAGTGCCGCTGATTGAAGTGAGCGATCGCTATACAATCGGTGCTGCACTCGGTAAAGATATGCGTGTCGTCGTATCGGTGACAGAATCCGGATTTGCGAACAAGCTTAAGCAACTTCTCTCTTAACTATTAACGGAGGTGGATGCTTTGGGAAAACGCGTCTATGAATTTGCAAAAGAACAGAATGTAACGAGTAAGCAAGTCATTACTCAACTAGAAAAATTGAACAAACCGGTGAAAAACCACATGGCCGTCCTCGATGATGAGACAGTCAAACAGTTGGACCGTGTGTTCAATCCAGAAAAATATCGTGCTGAGAAGCAAGCTGAAGCGAAAGCGACTTCAACTTCGAACGAGCCGAAACAAGAGAAAAAAGAACAGTCACGTCCGCAAGCGACGCAACAAAACCGTGGCGGTCAAAACAACCGCGGTGGTCAAAATCGTAACGACAACCGCAACAACGATCCACGCAATAAAAAACGTGGAAAAGGGAAAGGTAAAGGCAAGCCGGTAAAAGCGGCTGTGCCACAAGAAGCCGATCCAAATTCGAAGACAAGTCAGCGTAAAGCGGCTCGTCTCGCTCAAGAAGCAGAGATGGGGAACGTCATCAAGTATGAGGATGTGCTCAGTGTCTCTGACCTCGCAGAGAAAATGAACAAAAAGCCAAACGAAATCATCATGAAGTTGATGGGTCTTGGTGTGATGGCGACAATCAACCAGACACTCGATGACGAAACAATCGAATTGCTCGCTTCAGAGTTTGGTTTTGAAGTAGAAAAAGAAGTCGTCGTCGATGAGACAGACTTCGAAACAGTTGAGATTGACTTCTCACAATATGACCTTGAAGAGCGCCCAGCGGTCGTTACAATCATGGGTCACGTCGACCACGGTAAAACGACACTCCTTGACTCAATTCGTAACACGAAAGTCGTTGCAGGAGAAGCGGGTGGGATCACGCAACATATCGGTGCGTACCAAGTGTCTGTAAACGACAAGAAAATCACATTCCTCGATACGCCAGGTCACGCGGCGTTCACAACGATGCGTGCACGTGGTGCGGAAGTGACAGATATCGCCATCATCGTCGTTGCGGCTGACGATGGCGTCATGCCACAAACAGAGGAAGCGATCTCGCACGCGAAAGCAGCGAACGTTCCAATCATCGTTGCAGTCAACAAAATGGACAAAGAAGGGGCAAACCCTGACCGTGTCAAACAAGAGTTGACTGAGTTCGGTCTCATTCCGGAAGAGTGGGGCGGCGAAACGATTTTCGTTCCGATTTCTGCGATTAAAGGTGAAGGAATCGATGAGTTGCTCGAGATGATTCTTCTCGTATCTGAAGTCGAAGAATACAAGTCGACGCCAGACATGCCAGCTCGTGGATCAGTCATCGAAGCAAAACTCGACAAAGGTCGTGGACCTGTTGCAACGCTTCTCGTTCAACACGGTACGCTTCGTATCGGTGACCCAATCGTTGTCGGTAGCACGTTCGGTCGCGTCCGTGCAATGGTCAACGACATCGGTCGTCGTGTGAAACAAGTCGGTCCATCTACACCGATTGAAATCACAGGTTTGAACGATGTCCCACAAGCCGGTGATCAGTTCATCGTGTTTGAAGATGAGAAGAAAGCACGTGCAATCGGGGAAAAACGTTACCAACGTTACCTCGAGTCACAACGCCGTGAATCAGCGAAAGTCAGCCTTGACGATTTGTTCAGCCGTATTCAAGAAGGTGAAGTGAAAGACTTGAACGTCATCATTAAAGCAGACGTACAAGGTTCGGCTGAAGCATTGGCTGGTTCACTTCGCAAGATTGATGTCGAAGGCGTCAAAGTTAACATCGTTCACCAAGGTGTCGGTGCCATCACAGAAGGTGACGTCATTCTCGCATCAGCTGCGAACGCCGTCATCATCGGTTTCAACGTACGTCCTGACGGTAACGCCCGTTCGATGGCTGAACAGGAAAATGTTGAAATGCGTCTCCACCGCATCATCTACAACGCGATCGAAGAAATCGAGAGCGCGATGAAAGGGATGCTTGACCCTGAGTTTGTCGAAGAAATCACTGGTCAAGTCGAAGTCCGTGACGTCTTCAAAGTATCGAAAGTCGGTACGATTGCAGGTTGTTATGTGACTGAAGGTAAAATCACACGTGATGCGGGTGTCCGTGTCATTCGTAACGGAATCGTCGTATATGAAGGCAAGCTCGATACGCTTCGCCGCTTCAAAGATGACGTAAAAGAAGTTGCGACTGGTTATGAGTGTGGGATTAAAGTAGAAAAATTTGATGACATTAAAGTAGAAGATGTTATTGAAGCGTTCGTCATGAAAGAAGTCGAACGGAAATAATGTGAGGAGGGATCACGTATGAAAATTCGTGCCCAACGTGTTGCCGAGCAAATGCGTAAAGAGATTACAGATGTCTTGTTACGGGAAGTGAGTGACCCACGGACAAAGAACGCTACAATTACGAGCGTTGATGTGACAGGGGACTTACAACAAGCAACGGTCTACTATACCGTGCTCGGTGATGAGGAAGATGTGAAAGCAGAAACGCAAGCAGGTCTCGACAAAGCGAAAGGATTTATCCGTCGCGAAATCGGGAACCGCATCCGTCTTCGTAAAACACCAGAAATCTCGTTTGAATACGATTCTTCGGTCGCATATGGTAGCCATATCGATTCATTGATTCGTGATTTGAACAAAGACCAATAATTTGAAAGGGGAGACATCGTTCTCCCTTTTTTGTATGGAGGGATGAAGTTGGAACCGAACGGAGTGCTTGTACTCGATAAGGACCGAGGCATGACGAGTCATGACTGCGTGTTCAAGTTACGAAAGTTGTTTCAAACGAAAAAAGTGGGTCATACGGGCACGCTTGACCCGGAAGTGACAGGCGTATTACCAATTTGTTTAGGACGGGCCACGAAGTTATCTCGTTTTATCACGGATGAGGGCAAGCGTTACGTGGCCGAGGTGACAATCGGGACGGCCACTATGACCGAGGACGCTCATGGCGAGGTCGTAGAACAGAAGACAGTCACACCGAATGAGTTGGTCGAGTCACAGATTGATGAAGCGATGCAGCAATTGATCGGAACGATTGAACAGATTCCACCTTATTATTCAGCGGTCAAGGTCAATGGGAAGAAACTATATGAGTACGCCCGCAAAGGTCAAACCGTGGAACGCCCCCGTCGGATGGTCGAGATTCACCGTCTGGAGCGGACGAGCGAGTTAACGTTTGAAGAAGGAGTATGTCGTTTCCAAATGGAAATCGATTGCGGAAAAGGGACGTACATTCGTACGCTCGCCGTACAAATCGGGGAGAAACTCGGTTACCCTGCTCATATGAGCGAGCTGAGACGCACGAGTTCCGGCTCATTCGAAGAAGCGAACGCTGTATCCCTCGAACAGTTACAGGCATTAGAGACGGTCGAAGAACGATTGGCGCATGTCATCCCACTCGAAGAGGTCATCAAACGTTGGCCAGCCATCACGATTCCAAAGAATCGAGAACGGTATATTCGGAATGGTGGCAAGCTGAACGGCGTTTCGCTCGAATTTGAGTTATTTACTGTCTATAATGAAGAAGGAATCCCTCTTGCTTTATATCGAAGACAAGATGGAACGACAGACGCTACAGTCGAGGTCATGCTGGCCATCGACTAAGGGGGAAATTGACAGTATGGAAACAAGACATCTCACCTATCCAGAAACGCCTGACCTGTATCCATCGGTCATGGTACTCGGTTTTTTTGACGGTGTTCATAAAGGGCATCAAGCCGTGATCAATCATGCGAAGCGTGTTGCAGCGGAGCATAACCTTCCGGTGACGGTCGTCACGTTCGACCCACACCCGAAACAAGTACTCTCAAACAAACCCGACGCGGTCCGTTATATCACACCGCTATCCCGAAAATTGAAACGAATCGAAGCGCTCGGGGTCGAGCGATGTCTCGTCTTGACCTTTACGAAAGAGTTGGCTGGATTATCTCCTCAACAGTTTGTCGACGATTATTTGATTGCTGCTGGAGCCGTACACGTGACGGCAGGATTTGATTACTCGTACGGCAAGTTCGGTGAAGGGACGATGGAGACACTCCCATACCATTCTCGCGATCAGTTCACGACGTCCATTGTTACAGAACAGACGATGGATGGAGAGAAGGTTTCATCGACGCGAATTCGTAAATTATTGGCTGAAGGCTACGTTGACGCGGCTCAAGAGTTACTCGGTGCCCCTTATGTCATCTGCGGTGAAGTCATTCACGGAGATGCGAGAGGGCGTACAATCGGGTTCCCGACAGCAAACGTGTTGATGGACGCCTCATACGTCATGCCACGACTCGGCGTGTATGCGACACGTGTCACGCTCCCTGATGGTCGGACGTTCGAGGCGATGACCAACGTTGGGCGTCGTCCGACGTTTTATGAGACGGGAGCAGTCTCTGTCGAAAGCCATCTCTTTGACTTTTCGGAGGATTTGTACGGGCAAGTGATCGAAATCGAGTGGGTTCAGTATATTCGTAACGAGCGAGCGTTCGATGGGTTAGATGCATTGGTCGCTCAACTGAAACAGGATGAGGTATCGGCACGCTCAATCCTATCTTGACTTTCGGTTGCGGTTACGCTATCCTTGTCAAGTACGCAAAGTACACCGTTTCGCTTGGCTGGTCGATTCACCAACGCCGGCTCGGCAACGCGGCAATTTTTAATTAAATGGAGGTGGAGAGGCAATGGCACTCTCAAAAGAACGTAAAAACGAAATTATCGCGGAATACGCGACTAAACAAGGTGACACTGGTTCACCGGAAGTACAAGTGGCAGTGTTGACTGAACAAATCAACACATTGAACGCTCACCTTCGTACACACAAGAAAGACCACCACTCACGTCGCGGTCTCTTGAAAATGGTTGGACGTCGTCGTAACTTGCTTACGTACCTTCGTAACAAGGACGTTACGCGCTACCGTGAATTGATTCAACGCCTCGGTCTCCGTCGTTAATCGATCGAGACTGTTTAACGGGCTGGGACAACGTCCTAGTCCGTTTCTTGTTTGTTAAGAGGAAAATGATTAGACATTCGTAAGATAGAGTTACATAATAAACTAGATAAGGTTTGAGAGGAGAATGTACATGTTAGGTACGAAACAAGTATTCTCTACAGAGTGGGGCGGACGCCCATTGTCTGTAGAGGTCGGTCAACTTGCGAAGCAAGCAAATGGCTCGGCGCTCGTTCGCTATGGTGACACGGTCGTCCTTGCGACAGTAACGGCTTCAAAAGCACCAAAAGATTTAGACTTTTTCCCATTGACGGTCAACTATGAGGAGAAACTTTACTCGGTAGGTAAAATTCCAGGAGGATTCCTTCGCCGTGAAGGACGTCCGGGGGAAAATGCGATTTTGACATCACGTCTCATCGACCGTCCGATTCGTCCACTTTTCCCAGATGGATTCCGTCATGACATTCAAGTCATGATTTATGTCATGTCGAACGATCCAGATTGCTCGGCGGAGATGGCGGGAATGCTCGGAACGTCAATCGCACTTTCGATCTCAGATGTACCGTTCGATGGTCCAATCGCAGGTGTGACGGTCGGACGTGTTGATGGCGAATTCGTCGTCAACCCAACGACAGCTCAAATGGAGAAAACGGATCTTGAGCTTCAAGTTGCAGGTACATCGACTGCCATCAACATGGTTGAAGCTGGCGCGAATGAAGTACCAGAAGATGTCATGCTTGAGTCGATCTTATTTGGACATGAAGAGATCAAGCGTTTGATTGCGTTCCAACAAGAGATTGTTGATGCAGTCGGCAAACCGAAGTTTGAATATACGGTCTCGAAATACGATGAGGCACTCACAGCAGAGCTTGAAGCAGCTCGTCCTGAAATCGTTGAAGCGGTTCAAGTGGAAGAAAAACATGCCCGCGATGAAGCAATCAACGAAGTGATTGCGAAATACGTGACGATGTATGAAGAGCGCTTTGCTGATGAGCCGTCGAAACTTGGTGAAGTTTCGGGCATCTTGAACAAATTCGTCAAAGATGAAGTCCGTCGCTTGATCACGGTCGACAAAGTCCGTCCAGACGGTCGTCGCCCAGATGTCATCCGTCCGCTCGCATCAGAAGTCGGATTGCTTCCACGCGCACACGGTGTCGGTCTCTTCACACGTGGTCAAACACAAGTCATGTCGGTCGCAACACTCGGTGTCATCGGCGATGCGCAAATCATCGACGGAATCGGCTTAGAAGAGAACAAGCGCTTCATGCACCACTACAACTTCCCACCGTTCTCGGTCGGAGAAGCACGTCCAGTCCGTGCACCAGGTCGTCGTGAGATTGGTCACGGGGCACTCGGTGAGCGCGCACTCTTGCCAATCATTCCAAAAGAAGCAGACTTCCCGTATACGATTCGTCTCGTCTCGGAAGTACTTGAATCAAACGGTTCAAGTTCACAAGCTTCAATCTGTGGCTCGACGCTTGCCTTGATGGATGCAGGTGTACCAATCAAAGCGCCGGTCGCTGGGATTGCCATGGGCCTCATCATGGAAGGGGAGCACTACACGGTCTTGACAGATATTCAAGGTCTCGAAGACCACCTCGGCGACATGGACTTCAAAGTTGCCGGAACGAAAGATGGGATTACAGCCCTTCAAATGGATATCAAGATTGCTGGAATCACGCGTGAAATCTTAGAAAAAGCGCTTGAGCAGGCACGTGTCGGTCGTCTACACATCCTTGACCATATGCTTGAAACATTAGACACACCACGTACACAATTGTCGAAATATGCACCGAAAATCGTGACGATGACAATCAATCCGGATAAGATCCGTGATGTGATTGGACCAGGTGGTAAGATGATCAACAGCATCATCGACCAAACAGGCGTCAAGATTGACATCGAACAAGATGGTACGGTGTTCATCGCCTCGACAGACCAAGAAGGCATTGATCTTGCCATGAAGATGATCGGGGACATCGTTCGCGAAGTCGTCGTCGGCGAAGTATTTGATGCAACGGTACGCCGCATCGAGAAGTTCGGCGCGTTCGTCGAACTCTTCAAAGGAAAAGATGCACTCGTACACGTTTCTGAATTCAGTCTCGAGCGTGTCGCAAACGTTGAAGACGTTGTGAAGCTCGGTGATACGATTCAAGTCAAAGTCACGGAAATCGATGATAAAGGTCGTGTCAACGCGTCGCATAAAGCGCTCATCTTAGAAGGCTTATCTCCTGAAGAGCGTGAAGCGTATGAAGCGAAACGGAAGGCTGCACGTGAAAGCCGTCCACCTCGTGAAGGCCGTCCGCCACGTCGTGACGGGGACCGTCGTCCACCGCGCTCGACAAATTAATTATTCTGGCCATCGTCTTGGTGCGATGGCCTTTTTCATAGGAGTGAGAATATGGAATGGATGACACTACAAAATGGTATCCGCGTCATCATCGAACCGATTGAAGGTTCTCGCAGTACGTCAACAGGTGTCTTTATTAAAGCTGGGACACGAACAGAGTCATTTGAAAACATCGGAATCAGTCATTTGATTGAACATATGTTATTTAAAGGAACATCGACGAAAAACGCGAAAGAAATCGCTTCCTTTTTCGATGAGCTTGGTGGAAGCGTCAACGCCTTCACCTCAAAAGACCATACTTGTTTTTACGTGAAGACGCTCGACGAGCATGCGGTCATGGCGCTCGACGTCTTGACGGACATGTTGTTTGATTCGGTACTCGATGAGACAGAACTCGAAAAAGAGAAACGTGTCGTCGTGGAAGAAATCAAAATGTATGAGGATACACCTGAAGATCTCGTACATGAGCTATTGGCAGTTGCGGCATATCGTGACGATATCCTCGCACAACCAATCCTTGGAACGGAGGAGAGCGTCAATCGATTGACACGCGACCAACTCGTCGATTATTTACAAGAACGGTACGTGGCAGAAGAAATCGTCGTCTCCATCGCAGGACATGTCTCTGAAGAGTTGATGGAGGCAGTGAAGCGTAGGTTTGCCAACATCCCTTCTAGGGAATCGTCGAAAGAACTCAATCAACCAGAACTGTTCCATGATACGTTGACGAAACGTAAGGAGACAGAGCAAGCACATCTCTGTTGGAACTATGAAGCCATCTCGGCAACGGATGATCGTTTACCGCACTTGGCACTGATGAACAACGCCATCGGTGCAACGATGTCCTCACGGTTATTTCAATCGATTCGTGAAGAAGAAGGATTGGCCTACTCGGTTTACTCATACTATACGACGTTTACCGATCATGGGACGTTTACAATCTATGTTGGAACATCTCCAGACACGTTGAATCAAGTCGAAGTCATTCTAGAAAGAGAATTGAAGCGTTTGTTCGAAGAAGGATTGACGGATGAAGAAGTCGAGAAAGGGAAACGCCAATTGAAAGGTTCGCTCGTTCTCGGGAATGAAAGCTCGAGCGCTCGGATGAATCGGAATGGTCGGAACTTGTTACTACTTGATGAAGTGGAGCCGATTGAACAAGTGATTCAAAAAGTGGAGAAAATCAAGCGTGATGAGGTCAATGCGTTGATTCGTGAAGTGTTGACACATCAGCCAGCGAAGTCATACGTCCTCCCAAACGAAGCGTGACTTGAAACCGAATTGTAAGTTCTCTACACTGATTAAGAGGTATTCTTTAGTTTGGATAGGATACAGGTGAAAGAAGGGAAAGACTTGAACTTAACGGATTTAGTGAAGACGATACAACTCATTAACCAACCAAATCTTGAAGGCATCGTGGTGACTCACGTGACAACCGATTCTCGGGAAGTAGTCCCGGGAACGTTGTTTGTCGCCATTAAAGGCTATACGGTCGATGGACATGAATATGCGGCTCAAGCAGTGGAACGAGGGGCAGTAGCGGTTGTCAGTGAACGACCGCTCGAACTTTCCGTTCCAAACTTGATTGTGCGCGATAGTTCTCGTTCAATCGGTCTTTTGGCTTCGGCGTTTTATGCGTATCCTTCTGAACAGATGCGACTGTTTGGAATCACTGGAACGAATGGTAAAACGACGACGACCACGATTTTACGGGATGTCCTAGACGTCCTCGGACACTCCACTGGCCTGATCGGCACCGTCGAGGTACGAATCAATGACAAGGTCGTACCGAGCAAGAATACGACACCGCAAAGCTCAGAACTGCAACAACTACTGGCACAAATGCGTGATGAAGGTGTGACGGACGTCATGATGGAAGTCTCTTCACACGGTCTTGAGCTCGGGCGTGTCATCGGTACGGATTTTGATATCGTCGGATTTACGAATTTGACGCACGATCATCTCGATTTTCATGGAACGTTTGAAAATTACGCCCGTGCAAAGGGATTGTTGTTCGCTCAACTCGGTCAAATGGCATCACGTGGGAAGGTTGCCGTCTTGAATGCGGATGATGCACAGAGCGCTCTCTATGAGACGATGACAGGTGCTAAAGTGTTGACATACGGAATCGACACAACGGCCGATTTGATGGCGTCAGAGATTGAACAGACGTTGTCTCAAACGAGCTTTGTGTTGAACTATCAAGGCAAACGCCTACCGGTGACCGTACAGTTTATCGGTCGTTTCAACGTGTATAATTTGTTGCTTGCGACAGGTTGCCTCCTCGCAGCAGGATACTCATTAGAACAAATCGCTAGAGCGATTGAAATGATTCATCCAGCCAAAGGACGCATGCAGCGCCTAGACGTGCCTGGATACAACGTATACGCAGACTATGCCCATACACCCGACGGCATTGAACAATGTTTGAAATCGCTCGTCGGTGTACCGAAAGAGAAAATTGTCTTTTTAATCGGTACGGGCGGAAACCGTGACGTGACAAAACGTCCGGCAATGGGTGAGATGGCATCGACTTACGCTGGGACAGTCATTATTACAACGGACGACCCGCGTTTCGAAGCATATGAATCGATTACAAAAGGAATTGCGGCCGGAATGACACATGACAACTATGTGGAAATCGGCGACCGGGAAGAAGCAGTCCGTTACGCGGCAAGTTTAGCCAAACCAGATAATATCATCGTGTTAGCAGGAAAAGGGCATGAAAAATATCAAATTATCGGAAATGAGAAATTGCCACTCGACGAAGAGGCGATTGCCCGAGCGACCATTTTGAATACGGAGGAAGCATGATTTATGGCAGTACAACCAGTTACGTTGACAGAAAAAGAACATGACGACTTCGTCAAAGCACATGATCGTGGTGATTTATTACAACTATCAAGTTGGGGAGATGTAAAACGACAGAACGGATGGACGTCTGAGCGCGTTGCGGTTGCCCGTGACGGTTTAACGACCGGTGCGGCGTTACTGTTATTTAAGCGCGTGCCGAAATTACCATATACGTTATGTTATGCCCCACGCGGATTTGTAGTGGATTATGATGACGTGGCGTCTCTCCAGGCACTTGTAAAAGAAACGAAGCGAGTCGCTGCAAATCACAAGGCGATTGTCGTCAAAATCGATCCAAACATCGACCGCGATGAGATCCCGGGCCTCTTAACGGAAATGGAAGCCGTCGGATTTCATCATAAAGGGTACGGGGGTGGCTTTGACTATGCGCAACCTCGTTTCACGATGGAGACAGATTTACGACCGAGTGAAAAAGAAATCTTTGCGAAATTCCATCATAAATTCCGTTATAACGTCCGGTTAGCGGAGAAGAAAGGTATCGTCTGTAAAGAAGTCGGGCGAGACGGATTAAAAACGTTTGCCGACCTCATGAAAGTGACGGGAGAACGTGATGGGTTTGCCATTCGAGGTCTCGATTATTTTGAAAATCTGTATGATTGTCTCCAACCGAACGATGCACGACTCTTTTTGACAAAGCTCGAACCGAAAATTGCGCTCGATCAGCAACAAGCGACGCTTGAAAAAGCAAAAAAAGAGTTGGAAAAGATTGAACGTGGTTTAGAGAAGGAGACGGTCGAAAAGAAACGGACAAGCCTTCTTAACCGTAAAGAACAGACGGTGGCTCAAATTCAAAAAGCTGAGCAGGCGTTACCTGAGCTCATCGAACTGGACAAGACTTATCCGGATGGACTCGTGTTGTCAGGTGGGCTATTGACACTTGCGGGACGACGGTCGTATTACTTATATGGTGCCTCATCGAATGAGTTCCGTGAATTCATGCCGAACCATTTGATGCAGTGGACGATGATGCAAGCGGCGAAAGAGAGCGGAGCCGAACGATATGACTTCGGCGGTGTCTCAGGCAGCACAGACCCAGATGATGAATACGCGGGTCTCTATGCCTTCAAGTCCGGATGGGGGAGTGACATGATTGAGAAAGTCGGAGAGTTCGACCTCGTCTTGAATCGTCCACTCTATATCGCACTTGAAAAAGGATTGCCAATCCTAAAAGGGCTGCGTAAACGGTTAAGAAGATGAGGTGGACCGGCGTATTATCACTCGCGATGGTCGCCTTCTTGATTGGGATTGTGCTGGCTTACTTTTATATGCAACCTCAACCTGTACCATGGGTGGATGAGCCGACGTTTGAAGCGGACATGTGTGTGCGGGACCTTGAGGCAGAAAGTACAATTTTGGCAAGAACCAATATTGATTTCGACCGCCTTCATCCGCAAGTTGCGGAACGGGGAGCGACCTTTGTGCGATTGGCTCATTCTTGTCTCGGTCTCGAAGTACGATTGACGTCAGGATATCGTTCAGCAAAAGAACAGAACGCATTATATGCGCAAGGTCGGTCTGAACCTGGACAAGTCGTGACGAATGCAAAAGCGGGTCAGAGCTATCATAATTATGGACTTGCAGTCGACTTTGTCATCATCCATGACAACAAAACGGACTACGATTTAAGTACGGACCGTAATCGTAACGATGTACCAGATTGGCAAGAGCTCGGAGAATTAGGAAAGGCGCTTGGTTTTGAATGGGGTGGGGACTGGAACTCATTCCCTGACTATCCGCACCTCCAGATGGACTTTGGCTTGTCCATCCGACAACTCGTCGCAGGGAAACGCCCGGACAAAGAAGCGGTCGCACCGCTTGCCGATACACTAAAACCTCTACTAGATTGAACGGAAATGTTGGCAATGAAGCCGTTTTCCGATACAATATTCAGTAGCGATAAGGGACGAAACAGAATATGAAACATTTAGGAGGTTTTTGTTAGTGTCAAAAAAGAAGACAGAGAATATTAGCGTCTTTGCGCTTGGAGGCGTAGGCGAAATCGGAAAGAACATGTACGTCGTGGAGCTAGACGACGACATCTTCGTCATCGATGCCGGTCTCATGTTTCCAGGCGATGAGATGCTCGGGATTGATATCGTCATCCCAGACATCACTTATTTAAAAGAAAACAAGGATCGCGTTCGAGCGATTTTCATCACACACGGTCACGAAGACCATATTGGTGGACTCAGCTACGTCCTACGCGATTTAAAACACGTTCCGGTATACGGGACAAAATTGACTCTTGGGTTAATTGAACTGAAATTAAAAGAGGCCGGTTTATTGAAAGAAGTCGACCTTCGCATGATTGATGCCAAAACGAAATTGACTATCGCTGATCATCTCGTCACGTTCTTCCGCGTCAATCACTCGATTCCCGACTGTGTCGGTGTTTGTATTCAAACATCTCAAGGTGCGATCGTCCATACCGGAGACTTCAAGTTTGATTATACGCCAGTCGACGGGAAACAATCCGACTTCAACAAGTTGGCTGCTATTGGACAGCGCGGTGTACTCGCGTTACTTTCTGATTCGACAAACGCAGAGCGTCCAGGTCAAACTGGTTCAGAATCGATTGTCGGCGCTGAGTTGAACGATGTAATCTATCAAGCCGAAGGTCGTGTCATTGTGGCGTCATTCGCGTCGAACGTTCATCGTTTACAGCAAGTCTTTGCAGCCGCAGAAGCGAATGACCGTAAAGTCGCGGTCGTTGGTCGCAGTATGGTCAACATCGTCGAAGTCGCACAAAAATTAAACTACTTACGTTTCAAAGCGAAGACACTTGTCGAGTTGTCGCAAGTAAATCGTCTTCCTGATAACAAAGTCGTCATCTTGACGACGGGATCTCAAGGAGAGCCGATGGCTGCGTTGACGCGTATGGCACGTAATGCGCATAAGCAAGTGAACATTCGTTTGAACGACACAGTCGTCATTGCGGCGACACCGATTCCAGGGAATGAAAAGTCGGTTTCGAAAACGATTGACTTATTGTTCCGTTCTGGGGCAAACGTCATTTACAACCAACGTAAAGTTCACGTATCCGGACACGGTTCGGCAGAAGAGTTGAAGTTGATGCTCAACCTCGTCAAACCGAAATACTTCTTACCGATTCACGGGGAATACCGGATGCAAATGGCACACTCGAAACTCGCTGAACAAGTCGGTGTCAAACCGAACAACATCTTCATCGTCGAAAAAGGAGATGTCGTCGAGTTCACGGGTCGAAAAGCCCGGATGAGCCGAAAAGTTCCTGCGGGTAACGTATTGATTGATGGGATTGGCGTCGGTGACGTCGGGAACATCGTCTTACGAGACCGTCGTTTGTTGTCACAAGATGGGGTCGTGCTTTGCGTGGTCACATTGAATCGGAAACAGAAGAAATTGATTTCAGGACCTGAACTCATTTCACGTGGATTTGTGTATATGCGCGAGTCGGAAGAAATGATTTCAGAGGCAAACCGTATTGTCACGAAACAGATTGAAAAGAGTCTGCAAGCTGGCAGTGATTGGACCGAATTGAAATCAAATATCCGCGAGCGACTTAGCGTCTTCTTATTCGAGCAGACGAAACGTCGTCCGATGATCTTGCCGATCATCATGGAGATTTAATGGAATGAGAGTGAGGCAAAAGTCATCTGACTTTTGCCTTCTTTTTTTAGGAGGAACTAAAAGTGGCTCAAAAAACGAGAAAAACACCCGTGAAGCGGAAGCGACCAACAACGCGCAACACGAGAAAACGGAAAAAACAGCCGATTGCGCCACGTACATATGGATGGGGAATTTTCGTTCTTTCCATCGTCGCATTCGTATTTGCCTTATTCGATTTTGGATGGATTGGTCGGCAACTATCTGATTTGTCCGAATACCTGTTTGGTGGCTGGGGTGCCCTCACCTATTTGATGATTGCCATCTTGTTATGGATTGTATTAAAACCGATGAAGCCGATGGAGCGAGCTGGACTGCTCAGTATGACCGCCTCATTTCTACTGTTTGGAGATTTACTTTGGGGAGATGAGCGCGGTGGGGTAAACGGTGCACTTTATGGGTTAAACCAATACTTATTTTCTGATTTTGGTCTCATCTTTTTAGGCATCGTCTGTTTTATCCTCGGTGTTTCCCTCTATGTCCCAACGATTTGGGGAACCATCTATCATCGCCTAGAGGAATCCGTAATGGCCGTGAAAAAAGAATGGCAATCGAGACCGAAAACAGAAAAAAAACAAGACAACAAGCAAAATCAAGAACCGAAGCGGTCGCGAAAACCATCGCCTGAGCCGTTGCCGGCAGAAGCTGATTTAGAGGTGGAGTCAGAATCAGATGTGGTCACGATGAATGACATCCCAATCGTCGGATTCAGTGAGAAAGTTGTCGCGGAGAAAAAAGAGGAGCCTAAAAAGGAGTCGTCTACGGAAACGGATGAATCGATCTCGACCGAGGAGATGATGATGACCGCGGCGCAAGATGTCTCAGATACGTATGAGCTCCCGCCGTTCACCAATCTGAAGGAACCGGTGATCACCGATTTATCTGGGGAAAATGCGCGTCTGAAAGAGAATGCAGCTAAGTTAGTGAAGACGCTAAAGTCGTTTGGTGTAGGGGTGAAAGTATTGAAAATTCACCTTGGTCCGACGGTCACGAAGTATGAGTTACAGCCGGACATCGGTGTGAAGGTCAGTCGAATCACGTCGCTTAGCGATGATCTCGCACTTGCGCTTGCCGCGAAAGATATTCGAATCGAAGCGCCAATTCCAGGAAAGGCTGCGATTGGTATCGAGGTACCGAACCAGGAAGTCGCTCCAGTCTGTCTTCGTGAAGTGCTTGAGGCAGACCCAGTGAAACAAGACGATTCAAAACTGCTCGTTGCACTCGGACGAAGCATTAGTGGTGAGACTGTCGGCATTTCACTAAACAAAATGCCGCACTTACTCGTGGCAGGATCGACAGGTTCCGGTAAATCTGTCTGTATCAACGGGATGATTGTATCCATCTTGATGCGTTCTCGACCGGATGAGGTCCGTCTCATGATGATTGACCCAAAAATGGTCGAACTCAATGTTTATAATGGTGTGCCGCATTTGTTGACACCGGTTGTCACAGATCCGAAAAAGGCGGCTCAGGCATTGAAACAAGTCGTCGCCGAGATGGAAAGACGATATGAGCTGTTCAGTCGATATGGTGTTCGCAACATTGAAGGATACAATGAACTCGTCGACAAGTCCGATGATGAGGATGCAAAACGTCTACCGTTCATCGTCGTCATAGTCGATGAGTTGGCAGATTTGATGATGGTCGCTTCAAATGACGTTGAGGACGCCATCATGCGACTCGCTCAAATGGCACGGGCAGCCGGGATTCATATGGTACTGGCGACACAGCGTCCGTCGGTTGACGTCATTACAGGGGTCATCAAAGCAAACATCCCGTCTCGCATCGCATTTGCGGTCTCCTCACAAACCGATTCCCGTACAATCTTGGACGGAGGAGGAGCAGAAAAACTGCTTGGGCGTGGCGACATGCTCATGCTTGCTAATGGGATGAACAAGCCGGTGCGTGTCCAAGGAGCGTTCGTCTCCGATCAAGAAGTCGAAACGGTCGTTAATCACGTCATCGCACAGCAACGTGCGCAGTACGTAGAAGCGATGATGCCGAAAGAAGAAGAAGTGACGACGATTGACTCGGACGATTCATTGTTCGGAGAAGTCATTCAATTCATCGTTACCCAGGAAACGGCTTCGACCTCGATGATTCAACGAAGATTTCGAATTGGGTATAATCGTGCAGCGCGTTTGATTGACTCGCTTGAAGAGGCGGGATACGTAGGTCCGTCAGAAGGTTCGAAACCACGGAAAGTATTAATTCATGAACAAGATGAATAAATTTAAAAACGAACGATTGTATACGTAGATATACAATCGTTCGTTTTTTATTCCTTTTTCTACGATATGGAAATATTCGCGCAAATCAGAGAGGTTCGCTATAATATAAATGTAATATAGCACATATGTCCTATAACGTTTATTAGTACATACTTTTAAAAAAGACTGAAACGCTTACATTTTTTAATAACGTTTACATTTTACAAAAGTTTTTCAAACTGAATCAAAATGGGTAAAATGGACTCAGAGGTACGGTTGGAGATGGTTTTTTAAAATATTTCCTTGATTCCGAACAAAAACTATTGCGTTCTAATTCTCGAATCCCTATACTTAATATTGGCAAGGACATTCATACGTCAGATGTCTGAGCACTGGTAAGTAAATTAAAGGTGGTGAGGCCAATGTCGATTAAGCTCGATCATCGATTGCTCTATCTTCGAGTGATTGAGAAAATTAAGCAAGATATCGACGCTGGTGTCTATCGTGAAGGTGAGAAGTTACCTTCAGAGTTCGAGCTTTCAAAGCAACTCGGAGTAAGTCGAGCGACACTTCGTGAAGCGTTAAGAATTCTCGAAGATGAGAAATTTGTCGTGCGAAAACATGGAGTAGGGACATTTATTAGTTCTAAACCGCCATTCACGTCAGGAATTGAAGAGTTGTTCAGTGTCACTGATATGATCACACGCGCAAAAATGACACCAGGAACGAAAGTATTGGTGGCCGAGAAAGTGTTGGCAACAGAGAGAGAAGCCGAGCGTCTCAAGATTGAGCCGAACTCACCGATTTATCGGATTGTTCGAATTCGATATGCGGATGACACACCGGTCGTTTATTGTGTCGACAAAGTGCCGGCCCATCTCGTCTCAAATCCTGAGGCATTGACTGAAGGGAAGTCTTTGTTTGACTCTCTCGAAAAAGAGGTAGGACGTCGAGTCGCATACGCGATCACGCACATCGAACCGAGTGTCAGCTCTGAAATTTCGTCACAACTTCAGACGGACCAACCGTTACTCGCTTTAAAACAATTGCATTACGATGAGAGTGATTTACCATTGCTCGATTCGGCCAACTTTTTCCGAGCAGATCGATTCGATTTCCACGTCGTACGTAAACGAGTGTAACCGAACAGTTTTTTGACGGAAAAGTTATTTTTGGGGAACAGCGTGAAAGCGCTTTCTTATACCGGTGTAAAGACTACTGATAACATGACAACAAAATTTGTTATGAACCGAAAGGGGAAACACGACGATGATGAACAAAAAGAAAACGATTCTCTCAGCTTTAGCAGCAGGACTCACACTCTCTACAGTACTCGCAGCATGCGGTGGAGATGACAACGAAGGCGGCTCATCTTCAAACGGCGAAGGCGGCGAGGGCGGCGACTTCAAAGTAGCAATGGTTACAGATACTGGCGGTGTTGATGACAAATCATTCAACCAATCTGCTTGGGAAGGTCTCACGAAATTCGGTGAAGACAACAACTTGACTGAAAACGAAGGATACAAATACCTTCAATCAGCTAAACAAGCGGACTATCAGCCAAACTTGCAACAATTGGCTCGTGACAACTTCAACTTGATCTACGGTATCGGCTTCTTGATGGCTGAAGACGTACAAAAAGTTGCTGAGCAGTTCCCAGACAACAACTTCGCAATCGTTGATATGGTTGTTGACGCTCCGAACGTTGCTTCAATCACGTTCAAAGAGCAAGAAGGTTCATTCCTCGTTGGTGTCATTGCCGGTCTCACAACGACAACTGATAAAGTCGGTTTCATCGGTGGAGTAGAGTCAGACTTGATCAAGAAGTTTGAAAATGGATTTAAAGCGGGTGTCATGGCTGTTAACCCAGAAGCAACAATCGACGTGAAGTATGCAGAAGACTTCAACTCGGCTGAAAAAGGAACAGCAATCGCTTCAGGTATGTACGGTTCTGGATCGGACATCATCTATCACGCAGCTGGTGGTACAGGTGTAGGAGTATTCACAGAAGCGAAAAACCGTAAGAAGAACGGCGAAGAAGTTTGGGTAATCGGTGTTGACCGTGACCAGTACGAAGAAGGTCTTCCAGAAGACGTTACGTTGACTTCAATGGTCAAACGTGTAGATACAGCTACTTATGATGTATCGAAACAGACGATGGACGGAGAATTCCCAGGCGGCGAAATCATCGAGTTCGGTTTGAAAGATGACGGCGTCGGCATCGCAGAAACTTCTGACAAACACGTTTCACAAGAGATTCTCGATAAAGTTGAAGAATACCGTACACAATTGGTTGACGGAGAACTCACTGCACCAGCAACTGACGCTGAGTTCGAAGAGTTCATGAAAAACGTAAAATAATTCATTTGAGTGAAGGGGGGACCCATGTGGTCTCCCTTTACTTAAAGTTAGGGGTGAACTTCCTTGGAATATGTAATTGAAATGCTAAATATTCGCAAAGAGTTCGGTACGTTCGTTGCGAACGACAATATCACACTCCAATTGCGCAAAGGAGAAATCCATGCACTTCTCGGAGAGAACGGAGCGGGGAAGTCGACGCTCATGAATGTGTTATTCGGTCTCTATCAGCCTGAAGGCGGGGAGATTCGTGTACACGGAAAGAAAGTAGATATTGAAAACCCGAACATCGCCAACGAACTTGGGATCGGGATGGTCCACCAGCACTTTATGCTAGTTGAAAAGTTCACGGTCACAGAGAACATCATCCTTGGACTTGAGCCAAAGAGCGGTGTGACAATTGACCGTGCGACAGCCCGTAAAAAGGTCATGGATATTTCCGAACAGTATGGACTTAAGATTGATCCAGACGCGAAGATTGAAGATATTTCAGTCGGCATGCAACAGCGTGTAGAAATCTTGAAGACGCTCTATCGTGGGGCGGATATTTTGATCTTCGATGAACCGACGGCAGTGTTGACACCACAAGAGATTCAAGAACTTATCCAAATTATGAAACGTCTGATTGCTGAAGGTAAGTCGATCATCTTGATCACGCACAAGCTGAAGGAAATTATGCAAGTCGCAGACCGTTGCACGGTCATTCGCCGCGGACGTTATATCGGTACCGTTGAAGTGGATGAGACAGTTAACGAAGATAGTCTTGCTGAAATGATGGTCGGACGAGAGGTTAATTTTGATGCAGAGTATTCGAAAGCCGACCCGCAACAAGTCGTTCTCGACGTTCAAGGACTTGTCGTTAAAGACAGTCGTGGTTTGAAAGTCGTCGAAGGATTAGACCTTCAGATTCGTGCTGGAGAAGTACTCGGGATTGCCGGAATCGACGGCAACGGTCAGACAGAACTGATTGAAGCGATCTCTGGGCTCAAAAAACCGGAGTCGGGTAAAGTTTTGCTCAACGGAAAAGACGTGACGGGTCATACACCGCGTAAAATGACGGAAGCTGGAATCGGACACATTCCACAGGACCGTCATAAACATGGTCTCGTCCTTGACTACTCGATTCGTGACAACATGGTTCTTCAAACTTATTATAAAGAACCATTCTCGAAACGAGGACTCATGAATTATAAAGCAGTGGCAGAGAAAGCGAAGGCGTTGATTGAGAAGTTTGACGTCCGAACTCCATCCATCGACGTTCCGGCGCGTGCCCTTTCTGGTGGTAACCAACAGAAAGCAATCATTGCCCGTGAGGTCGATCGTTCACCTGATTTACTCATCGCAGCACAGCCGACGCGTGGTCTTGATGTCGGTGCGATTGAATTTATTCACGAACAACTCGTCAAAGAACGTGAAAAGGGCCGTGCTGTCTTGCTTATTTCGTTCGAACTTGATGAGATTTTACACGTATCCGACCGGATCGCCGTTCTTTATGAAGGAAAAATCGTAGGAATTCGTGATCCGAAAGAGACGACGGAACAAGAGCTTGGCTTCTTGATGGCCGGCGGTCAGAGAGGGGACGACAAAGAATGAAAAAATTAAGTTTAAATCAACTTCTCATTCCATTCCTATCCATCATTTTAGGACTTCTTGTCGGAGCCATCGTCATGTTGATTGGTGGATACGACCCGATTCAAGGCTTTATCTCCTTGTTTGAAGGGATGTTTGGAAGCCCATATGCCGTCGGAGAGACGTTACGAGCAGCAGCACCACTTATCTTCTCAGGTCTCGCGGTTGCCTTCGCATTCCGGACGGGGTTATTCAACATCGGGGTAGAAGGTCAAGTATTGATCGGATGGGTAGCAGCCGTGTATGTAGGGATCAATTTCAATTTGCCGATGTTCATCCATTTACCGCTTGCACTTCTCGCGGCGATGGTCGCGGCAGCGATCTGGGCGTTCGTTCCTGGATTCTTAAAAGCGAAGTTTTACGTTCACGAAGTCATCACATCCATCATGATGAACTATATCGCGCTTTACACGACGAATGCGATTTTGCGTAGCGTCATCGGCGTAACGAACGAACGTACTGATTCAATCAATGAATCGGCATCGCTTGCGTCACCTTGGTTGCAAGAGTTGACGACGTACTCACGTCTTCACTGGGGTGTCCTCGTTGCAGTACTCGCGGCGATTGTATACTACTACATTCTTCAGCGTACGACACTCGGTTATGAGTTGCGTGCGGTCGGTTTCAACAAACATGCCTCTCAATATGCGGGGATGAGCGTTGACCGTAACATCGTCCTTTCGTTTGTCATCTCAGGGATGTTCGCAGGTCTCGCCGGTGCGATGGAAGGTCTCGGGACGTTCGGTAGTATGACGCTCTCTGCATCGTTTACAGGTGTCGGTTTTGACGGGATCGCAGTAGCCCTTCTAGGTGCCAACACAGCGATCGGTGTCATTCTCGCAGCGATTCTATTTGCTGGATTGAACATCGGTGGATTGGCGATGCAGCTCGGTGCGAACGTACCGTCTGAACTTGTTAAAGTCATCATCGCAGCAATCGTCATCTTTGTGGCATCTGGTTATGCCATCAACTATGTCGTTGAGAAACTTAAAGGAAATCGTAAGAAAGGAGTGGAGAAAAAATGAGCTTCTTAGAAGTCCTCTATATCGTCGTACCGGTTGCACTTGCCTATGCGACTCCACTCATTATCGCAGCACTCGGTGGGATTTTTAGTGAGCGCTCTGGTGTCGTTAACATTGCCCTTGAAGGGATTATGATTATCGGTGCTGCAACAGGGATCATCACGACGCTCACGTTGACAGACTTAGGAGCCGGTGTATTTAGCCCATGGATCTCCTTGCTCGTTGCGATGGTAGTCGGTGCGCTCTTCTCGCTCTTCTTGGCTGTCCCTGCCATCCTATGGCGTGCAGACCAAACGGTTCTTGGAGTAGCGATCAACATGCTTGCGATCGGTCTCGCCATCTTCGTTGTGCGTGTGCTTTACAACAAAGGTCAAACTGACTTTATTGAGTACCGTATTGCGAAAGAGAACGTACCATTTTTATCAGATATTCCTGTATTAAAAATGTTCTTCATTAACGTGCAATACACGTCATTCGTTGCCATCGCTTTAGCGTTTGTCGTCTGGTTCGTTATCTTCAAGACGCCGTTCGGACTACGTCTTCGCTCAGTCGGAGAACACCCGATGGCCGCTGACACGATGGGGATCAACGTTACAAAAATGCGCTTCATGGGCGTCATGCTTTCTGGTGCGTTTGGTGGTCTTGCCGGAGCGGTATACGCCGTCACGGTTACGACGAACTTCAGTGGAACGACAATCGTCGGTCAAGGATTCTTGGCGATTGCCGCAATGATCTTCGGGAAGTGGAATCCACTCGGAGCGCTCGGCGCTGGATTATTCTTTGGGTTCGCCCAAGCGCTATCGATTATCGGAAGCAACTTGCCTGTCATCAATAACGTGCCGCAACTATTACTTTTGATTGCACCTTATGCCCTCACGATTCTAGCGCTCGCTGGACTCGTCGGTCGTGCGGATGCACCGAAGTCGGTCGGTATTCCATATATTAAAGGAAAACGTTAATCCGGAATAGGACATATGTCCATTATGAAAAGGTTGTTTGGTGCTTAAGCCGAACAACCTTTTTTGTTATACTTGGCTAGAGCTGTCATGATTAGAATGGAACGGAGAAGCGGATCAAAAAAAGACATATCGGTCATTTGACCAATATGTCTTTCCAAGTTTATTCGTACTTCAATGCATCGCCATCGAACGATTCGTCTGCCACTTTGATTGAATCGGTCGGGCACCCTTCGAATGCATCCATCATGTCTTCGTACAACTCGTCAGGGATTTCCACAGTACCTGTGTTGTCATCCATCAAGTTGAATGCGAGACCTTCATCATCGTAATCGTAAATATCTGGTGCTGCTGCGCCACAAGCTCCGCATGCGATACATGTATCTTTATCGACGATAGTAAATTTTGCCATGATAATAACCCTCCAAACGGTTCGTTTCTCTTAGAAATCAATCTACTGTCTACGAGTAATTGTAGTCTACATACCCAATTATTTCAATGAGGAAACGAGTGTCTTTTTGGTAGGATAATGATTTTTTAAGGATGTGACGACTTGGTTCATTTAGCAGATGGAGTTTTACTGCTGGCCATTAAGCGATTAAACGGGGAACGGAGTGAACGTAGCCTGTTCCATGTCTTGAACGGAAAGCGCTCGGCCACGACGTTACAAGACGCGTTCTTTTATGAGCTAGAGCCTGTTTTTGGTCAATTTCCTCAAACAACGTACTCATATGAGTCTTTATTAAAAGGATTTGAAAAGCGGGGATGGTTGGACCGCAAACAATTTAAACTGACAGAAGCGGGAAACCTATTGTCTTCACCTGAAACGGTTAAAGATTTATTCAATCGTTTAGGGGGAGAGCGCCGTGATTATAATGCGACGACGTGGAAACGTTTGAGTCTCTTTGTCCAGACATTCATGTCTAGGGAACATAAGAGGACGTTTTATCCCGTTCAAGCCGATCGACCCGCGGAACAGTGGGTCAAACAGTTGTTACAGATCGATCGAGATTGGAAAATCCTTATGCAAACATTCCATCATGAAATCGAGGCCGCGCTTGACATCATTGGAGATCCATATGCGACAGCGGTCGTCTATCGATTTACGGGAGCCTTTGAGACCGGTCTGACCTATGAACAAATCGCCAGTCTTCTTGATGTCGACGCGGAGACGGCTCGCCTTTATTTTTTAGCAGGATGGAATGAACTGTTAACTGTGTTACCAAAAGAGGCGAAGCTTCGGGGTTTCACGTATGGGTTGTCGACTGAGCGAATGACCTTTTCGGCACGTGAGTCGTATGATCTCTTTCTCAAAGGATATTCGTTTCAACAAGTTCAGTCTCGCCGACGACTACGAACGAGTACGATCGAGGATCATGTGGTGGAGATGGCAATGTATTTAGACACCTTTCCCCTCGATCAATTTGTGCCGAGCGACGATATCGTCACCATCGAGAAGCTGCGAGACCCAGAGAGCTGGGCTTTGAAACCTATCTTCGAAAAGATGGGCAACGTGAGTTACTTTCAAATACGCCTTGTGTTCGCAAGGTTGAAACGAGGTGAGACATTTGTATGAATCGACATTGAAACGCGTGTTCGGATATGATTCATTTCGTCCTGGACAGCATGAAATCATCCATTCCGTTGTAGAAGGGCAAGATGTATTAGCCGTCATGCCGACAGGGGCAGGGAAATCGTTGACGTTTCAACTCCCTTCGTACATCAAAAATGGGGGATTGACGGTCATCGTTTCACCTCTCCTCTCCTTGATAGAAGACCAAATGCTCCATATCCGAGAGCGGGGAGAACGTGGTGTCGCACGTTTGACGTCGATGGAGTCTTCTGAAGAAAAACAAGAAATTATCAATCACTTGAAGCGTTATCGATTTTTATATCTCTCCCCCGAACAGTTGGCCGTTCCGTACGTTACACGCGCACTCTCAAACGTGAAGATTCAAATGCTCGTCATTGACGAGGCGCACTGTATCTCACAATGGGGTCATGAGTTTAGACCAGAATATGCGCGCTTAGGCGAACTACGCAAACAAATCGGGAGTCCTCAATGTATGGCTGTCACAGCGACGGCTCCTGAGAGCGTGAAGCAAGATATCATTGAGAAGTTGGCACTCTTTTCACCGGAGCAGTTCGTGCATTCCGCGAATCGACCAGAAATTCGCTTGATGGTCGAACGACTTGAAAAAGAGAAGAAACTCGAACGGCTAAAAGAATTGGTGAGAGACGTTCCAAAACCGGCAGTCGTCTATACGGCGACACGTCGAGAAGCGGAAGCGTTGGCATTTGAACTAGACGACGCGTTATTTTATCACGGCGGCATGTCAACGGAAGACCGACGACTCGTCCAATCTCAATTTTTACGGAATGAAGTGTCGGTCATGGTGTGTACGAGTGCATTCGGGATGGGCGTGAACAAAGACAACGTTCGTTCTGTCATTCACTATCAAATCCCTGCAACGGTGGAAGCGTATATGCAGGAGATTGGACGAGCGGGTCGTGATGGAGAGCAGGCGTTTGCTGTCCTCCTCTATGCGGATGGAGATGAACGCATTCAACAATTTTTGATTGATGGTCAATATCCAAAAGACGAAGAGATTCGCCTAGCATACTTTGAGTGTGAAAATGGCACGACACTTTCGCAATTACCCCGCTTATTGAGGATGAACGAAGAAGACCCGAAATTCCTTCTTTTAAAGCAGATGCTGTCTGAACGCTCGCTTCAAGAGGCGCTCGATTGGGTAAAAGAAAGAAAACGTGATCGCTATCGTCAACTCGGACAGATGATGGATTATGCACTTATCCGAACGTGCCGACGTGATTATTTACTCCGTTATTTTTCGGAGCCGACAATCGACCAAGAGGAATGTTGTGATGTGTGTGGGACGATTGAGTTCCCTGAGACACCGCAAATCGTTCGAAAAAATGTGACAGAATGGAAAATACGGTTGACGCAAATCTTTTCCTTTGAATAATATCATAGTAAAATGATAAAAAAGGTAAAGGAGGGCATACGTTGCGACATCGGAATCAGGCAGATTCTTTGCGCGAGCAGTTGGCGGACACGTTGCCGTCTCGATCGGAGAGGCAAGAGCATGAACGGAAGAGGAAGTTGAACGATAACTTGATGAAGCGCCCGTTGGCGATGACTCTAACCTTCGCCATGTTAGCGATTATTCTCATTTTCATATATATCGGGCGAGATGCCATTTTCTAAGAAGGGTGCGGACATGGTCCGTGCCTTTTTTTATTTTGGGAAAATACTCGATTGCACAATAAAAGGGGTAAACCTTTTCAATTGAGGATATACTTATATCATAGAACGAATAAGAGAGGAGGGCGGAGATGCCGAAATACTCCATTAAAACCGTGGCGACGTTGACCGGTGTCAATCCAACGACCATTCGGGCTTGGGAACGGCGATATCAATTTATCGTACCGAGCCGAACCGAATCAGGTCACCGCCTGTATTCAGATCAAGATGTCGAGAAAATTAAGTGGGTGGTAGACAAGCAAAAAGAAGGATTGACGGTCTCTCAAGCCATTCAACAACTCCACCAAGCTCCTGAACCAGAACCGACGTCTGCGAAGCTTTACGATGAAGAGTTGAAGGATGCTCTGCTTCAGGCGTTGCTTTCTTTTGATGAGCGAACCTCGCATGATCTAATCAATCGTGCGTTCAATACGTTCAGTTTTGAAAAGGTGACAAAAGATATCATTGGACCGTTACTGATGGATATTGGTTCAAAGTGGGAGCAAGGAACGATTACGATTGCTCATGAGCACTTCGCCACGGCGTTTTTACGGGCACGTCTCTCTACGTTGTCACTTCAAATGCCGATGAACCCGTTTCTTCCACGAGTCACTTGTGTCTGTGCACCGGGTGAGATGCATGAAATCGGATTGTTGTTTGTCACACTTTATTTGCGCCAACATGGGTACGACGTCATCTTTTTAGGAGCGGGCTTCCCGAAAGAAGATTTAAGCAAGGCGCTGCACGACATCGACACATCTTGCCTTATTTTCGCATGCACGTTAACGGACCATATCCCGAACTTGTTAGAGGCGATGCATTATATTCAAGAAGAGCACCCTACATTAAAGATTGGGGCGGGTGGATACGCGGTCAGCCTCGAACGGAGTCGGTTCGATGATGCATTTCTTGGTGATACGCCAGAAGAGTGGACGAAATGGTTATCAACTATTTGACACGGGATTAAAACGGGAGTAGCTTATTAGTAGGATTGAATATTCACTGGAGGTTTTCGATTGAGATTTGAAAAACAAACAAAAGAACATCTTCGTGTATATGTGACTGCGAATGAGCTTTCGTTACGTGGGATCGCTATCGATACGATCGTGGGGGAAAACGGTCAACAGCTGTGGAAAGAATTACTTGAAACAGCAGAGAGTGAATACGGATTCTCACCACAAGGAGCGGTCGATTTGAATGTGACGATGTTTCCTCGTGATGGTCTCGTCATCGATGTTCAAAAAGGTGAGGCCATAGCAGAGCTTGATGTCGAGCAAGTTGAGATTCGACTCACAATTGATGTCATTCATCATTTGATTTATCAGTTTGATGATATCGAAGATGTGATCAACGCGTCGATTCAACTGTTTCCGCATATACATGAGACTGAGCAGGGTGGAGCACTTTATCACTATGAGGGACGGTACTATCTCCACTTCGTGGAAGTGCTACCTGAGAAAGTGGAAGAACGTCTCGCTGCCATTTTGTCCGAATATGGAAAGACGACTACGGTCAGTCCGTACGTCATGATGGAATATGGAAAAACGATTCAAACTGAACAGGCCGTGAAAGAGCTGTACGATGCATTCGCATAAGTACGGCTTTTTTACTTTTCTGTTTCTATTGTTTTTGACATGTCCGTGTTATGATTAGACATGAATTTTCAGTAGTTAGTTGAAGGAGAGATTGGAATGAAGGTCGCTGTATTGTATGGTGGAGTGTCAGGAGAACGTGAGGTATCCCTCACAAGTGGACAAGGGATGATTGAGGCATTGACGGAGCGTGGACATGAGGTCACGGCAATCGATTTTCATCCAGAACGCGCGAACGAGTTATTGACGTTAGATGTCGATGTCGTCGTCAGCGCATTACACGGGAAGTATGGCGAAGATGGTCGCGTCCAATCGTTGCTAGAAATGGCGGGAATCCCGTACACGGGGTCAGGTGTCTTGGCATCTGCTCTTGCGATGGATAAGGCGCGAGCGAAAATCATCTTCGCAGCATCAGGCATCCGTGTGGCACGCGACGTGTTAATTGAATCTGTGGATTCGATTGATGCGAAAGTAGCTGAGTGGGGAAATGAGTTTCCATGTGTCGTCAAGCCTGCACAAGAAGGTTCTTCGAACGGTTTGACGATTGCGATGGACGAGTCGATGTTACGTGCAGGAATTGACCGAGCATTTGCATGTGATTCAGCGGTACTTGTTGAACAGTACATTAAAGGAAAAGAATTGACGGTACCGGTCATCGGAAACTTCGGGAAAGAGGAAGCACTTCCTGTCATTGAAATCATTCCAAAAAATGAGTTTTACGACTATGAGTCGAAGTATACAGAAGGTGGTTCGATTCACGTATGTCCAGCCGAAATCTCGGATGAGTTGACGACGGAAGTGCAACAAGCGGCAGTCATGGCTCACCGTGCGCTCGGTTGCTCAGGGTATTCACGTTCTGATTTCCTTGTATCGGAAACGGGAGAAGCGTATATTTTAGAAACGAACACGTTGCCTGGAATGACGCCGTTGAGCCTCTTCCCGGACAGTGCAAAAACAGTCGGGATCTCGTACGGTGAGCTTTTAGAACGCTTTATGGAGCTAGCACTCGAACGTGAGTCGAAGTAAGACATCTGGATCATTCCATACTTCAAGAAAACGCTTTCATTATTTTTGTAAAACCCTTTCAAATTGAGCGCGTATCAGCTATACTTTTAAACGAATACGAGGTTAATTCTTGGGGGAGAATTGACAATTTAGGGGAGGAAACCTTCATGATTACGGATCAAGAAAAAGGTCATCAAAAACGAAAAAACATCTTGGAATCGACACAAGAGGTAATTCACGAAGCTTTAGATAAACTCGGCTATCCAGATGAGATGTACGAGTTGTTAAAAGAACCGCTTCGCATGCTGACCGTTCGGATCCCAGTTCGCATGGATGATGGCTCGACGAAAATCTTTACGGGTTATCGCGCTCAACATAACGATGCGGTCGGACCGACAAAAGGGGGAATTCGGTTCCACCCGAGCGTAACTGAAGTAGAAGTCAAAGCATTATCTGTATGGATGAGTTTAAAGGCGGGGATTGTCGACTTGCCATACGGTGGGGGGAAAGGCGGAATCGTCTGTGACCCACGTGAAATGAGTTTCCGTGAAATCGAACGATTGAGCCGTGGTTATGTGCGTGCCATTAGCCAAATCGTAGGACCGACAAAAGATATCCCTGCTCCGGACGTGTTCACGAACTCACAAATCATGGCCTGGATGATGGATGAGTATAGCCGAATCGATGAATTCAACTCACCAGGTTTTATTACAGGTAAACCGCTTGTACTTGGAGGTTCGCACGGTCGTGAAACTGCGACTGCGAAAGGTGTAGCTATCATGATTCGAGAGGCGGCACTCCGCCGTGGCATCGAATTGAAAGGTGCCCGTGTCGTTGTTCAAGGATTCGGGAACGCGGGTAGCTTCCTTTCGAAATTCATGTACGATGCAGGAGCAAAAGTGATTGCGGTCAGTGACGCGTATGGCGCGATCCATGACGAGAATGGCTTAGATATCCCTTACTTGTTAGACCGTCGTGATTCATTCGGTACGATTTCGACGCTCTTCAAAAACACCATCTCGAATAAAGAGATGTTAGAACTTGACTGTGACATTCTCGTGCCAGCTGCTATCGAGAATCAAATCACGGAAGATAACGCCGATGCCATTAAAGCTTCCATCGTAGTGGAAGCGGCGAACGGACCGACGACGAACGAAGCGACGAAAATTTTGACGGAGCGCGGAATTCTCCTCGTGCCAGACGTATTGGCATCAAGTGGTGGGGTCACGGTTTCTTACTTCGAATGGGTACAAAACAACCAAGGTTACTACTGGACGGAAGAAGAGGTCGAGGAAAAACTTGAAAAAGTACTCGTTCATTCGTTCAACACTGTTTACAACACATCTTCAGCCCGCAAAGTCGATATGCGTCTCGCAGCCTATATGGTCGGTGTACGTAAGATGGCGGAAGCGTCACGTTTCCGCGGTTGGGTTTAAATCAAAAAGTTCGGTCAACGCATGTTGACCGAACTTTTTTATACTTGAATACGATTCGCGATCGTGTCTGCGATGGCTTTCCCATGAAAGCGACCGTTCTCGATAAAAATCTTATTCGCATCGTTGCCGGCAGCGACAACACCAGCGATGAACAAATGCTCGACATTCGTTTCGAACGATTCCTCATCAAACGTCGGAACACCGCTCTCCTCATCGATTGTGATTCCCGCATTTTCAAAAAGATGATGATCTGGTTGATACCCTGTCATCGCGAGGACGTGATCGGCATACACGTGCTTCTCTTCCCCATGTTGGTGATAATAGACACCGTCTTCGGTAATGCGATCGATTGTCGCTTCAAATTCCATCCGAACTTTCTCATGTCGGACGAGTGAATCGAAGTTAGGCAGAACCCATGGCTTCACCGAAGGACTATAGGAGTCACCGCGATAAAGCACGGTCACGTACGCTCCGGCTTTTTCGAGTTCGATTGCCGCATCGACTGCAGAGTTCTTTCCACCGATAATGGTGACGTGTTGTCGATAGTACGGATGGGCCTCGTGGAAATAATGGTGGACGTGTGGTAACTTCTCACCAGGTACATCGAGCATACGAGGACGTCCATAATATCCTGTGGCTAAAATCACATAATCTGCCTCGCGAACGATTTCCCCACGACGCTCATGTCTTGACGTCACGACAAATCGATTGTCGATTTTTTCTACTGATTCGACGTTCTCGAACGGATGGACGTTTAATCCGGTACGGGTGACGACTTCCCGATAGTAAACGAGTGCATCTTGTCGACGTGGCTTTAAATCTTTACATATAAACGGGATGTCCCCGATTTCTAACAGGTTTGCAGATGAAAAGAACGTTTGATGAGTCGGATATCGATAGATTGCATCAACGATATTTCCTCGCTCAATTATCGTACAAGAAACCCCGATCTTCTCTAACTCGATGGCCGCTGATAGACCACATGGTCCAGCACCCACAATAATCGCTTGTTTATTCACTGAAAATCACCTCTTTGCTCATTGTAGGGAAGGGAATGCGGAAGCGCAAGGTTATTGCTGGAAGCTAAAGCTATGCTCCATGACGGATTGAGAAGAACCGGATTCGAGTTCCACGAGTAAACGCAGGCGAGCTTTTTGCGAATTCAACCCGTTCGAGAAAATGATCCCCATCTCTTTCAATTGTTTTCCGCCACCAGCATAACCGTATACGTCTTGGACGATTCCGTTAAAGCAACGGCTGACAATCACGACGGGGATTTCCTTGACCAAGCGCAAGAGCGCCGGCAAAAGTGTCGGTGGGACATTGCCTTGTCCTAATACTTCGAGGACGAGTCCGTCGTATCCAAGCTCCATCACCGATTCGAGCAAATCAGGCTCCATCCCCGCGACGACTTTTAACACAGCTACCCGTTTTGAGATGGACGGAATCATTTTAGGCTGTCTCGTTGCCGGTTGACTATAGATGAGGACATGATCCTTTGTGACCATGCCCACGTTTCCGAAATGGACCGATTTGAACGTATCAACGGATGACGTATGTGTTTTTGTGACGTTGAATGCCGAATGGATCTCTCCATTGAACACGACGAGTACCCCTTTTCCGCGAGCCGATTCACTCTTTGCGACCCGAAGAGCGGTAATTAAATTGAATTCACCGTCTGAACCGACTTCATTCGAGGAACGCATCGCTCCTGTCAAGACGATTGGTACAGGCGCACCGAGCGTAATCTGCAAGAAGTAAGCCGTTTCTTCAAGCGTATCTGTTCCATGTGTGATCACGACTCCGTCATACGTGTCCTGCGTCAATTCATGTTGAATGAATTGGGCTAGTTCAAGCATTTTGTCGGGTGTCATATGTGGAGATGGGATATTTGAGAAATGCTTCGTCGTAATGTGGGCGATGTCCGTCGCCTTCGGAAGTGTAGCGTCGATTGGGTTCACATCGCTCGGTTCGACGTGTCCGGTACCGGATTGGGACATGGCGATTGTACCGCCTGTGTGAATAAGTAATAAATGATTCATAAATGACCTCCTAATTATTTTTATGGATATTTCCATTTTCTAGGCGTTACACACTTTTTCTTTCAGACAATTCAGTGTATGCTAATGAGAGAAAGGAGAGATGCGTCATGATCGCAATCGCCTTGTCTGCGGTGGCACCAGGGCTTGCCCTTCTTTCCTACTTCTATCTTCGCCATGAATTGGAAGCAGAACCGCTCGGATATGTGATTCGTTCTTTCGTGGCCGGGGCCGTTCTCGTTTTCCCGATCATGTTTATCCAATATGCGTTCGTTGAAGAAGGGGTGCTGACTGGTCCGTTTTGGCAGGCATATGTCACCACTGCCTTACTCGAAGAGTTTTTTAAGTGGTTTATGATTTATTATACAATATATATACATAAAGTCTTTGATGATTACTACGACGGGATTCTCTATGCGGTCGCCTGCTCATTAGGCTTTGCGACGTTAGAGAATTTTTTATACTTATGGGTGTACGATTCATTAGAAATCGCGATTTGGCGCGCCATTTTACCCGTGAGCGGCCATGCATTGTTTGCGGTTGTCATGGGCTACTGTTTGGGGCGTGCCAAACATTCGGCACGTGAGCGAGTGTGGCTGTTTATGGCAGTCTTTTCTGCAACGGTCATCCACGGGACGTTTGATTTGATCTTGATTTTAGAACCGAATCATAAGTTGCCGGCCGTGCTCTATATCGTCATTTTATGGATGGTTGCACTTCTGCTTGTACGAGCAGCCAATCTGTCCAATCGTCGTCAATTTAAATAAAGGGGAACATGCGTATGCTGAAAGAAGGACAAGAATTACGAATCGAAGTAGAAGGACGGAATGAGGGGAAAACAAAGATTGCGGCCATTGTGGATCAAATCGTTTGGATTGAATCACCAAGTGACATGACGACGCTTAAAACCTTCTTCTTACATGAAGAAGAAGAGATGCGTGTTTACTTTTTCAAAGGGGATAACCAATTGTTCGCATTTGATACGAAAGTCGCGAAACGAATCAGTGATGCGCAGATGACGATTCGCTATGCTTTCAAGATGCCGGATGAGAAGAAAATCAAACGAATTCAACGACGTGAATATTTGCGCGTCCCTGAAATGATTGATGTGACAGTTGTTGCGGCAGATGGGGCAGACTTCGAATCGTTCGAAACGACGTCGCTTGACGTATCGGCAGGCGGTATGAAAATTATTGCGAACCGTGTGCCCGTTGAAGTAAACGAATCGCTCATCGTTGTGTTCCGAATTGAAGATGAACAAGGAGCGCCACGACTTTTTCGTGTGAAGAGTCGTTTAGTACGTATACATAAACAAGAAGTGAAGCAAGAGCTTTCTTTGGCATTCGAAGATTTGACCCCTCGTGATCAGGAGACGATTTTACGATACTGTTTCCGCGTTCAACTTGAAGCGCGTAAGCGGACAGGGTCTGTATTTTCTTCAAGATAAAAAACTGTTATGATGTTCTCGGGATTATAGACCGAGAGGAGGAGGGTATCGGGCACACTCGATACCCGTTTTGTATGAAAAAATCGTTACAAATTGCTTTAGATGGACCGGCTGGTGCCGGGAAAAGTACAATCGCCAAGTCGTTGGCGAAACAATTGGGCTATGTCTATATAGACACAGGTGCGATTTATCGAGCAGTCACATATCGTGCTTTAAACGAGGAGATTAATCTTGAAGATGGTCCCGCACTTGCAAAGATGATCGAGAACATGTCGATTCGTCTCGTGCCATCTGAAGAAGGGCAACGTGTATTCGATGGCGAACAAGAAGTGACAGATGTCATTCGCTCTAGTGAAGTGACGAATAATGTGAGTTTTGTCGCCCGTCAATCGGAAGTACGGGATGCCTTGATGGATTTACAGCGTGATTTGGCGAAGCATGGCGGTGTCGTCATGGATGGGCGCGATATCGGCACGCATGTGTTACCGAACGCAGATTTGAAAGTGTTTATGACTGCCTCGGTCGAAGAACGGGCACGCCGTCGTCATGAGGAAAATGTGTCAAAAGGAATCCCGAGTGATTACGAGCGATTGAAGGAAGAAATTGCTCTTCGTGACAAACGTGATTCAGAGCGCGAGGTCGCGCCTCTCCGTCAAGCTGAAGATGCTCATTATCTGGATACGACGACCTTATCCATTGATGGAGTCGTCACGGCGATTGAACGATTAATTGAAGAGGTGAAAGCATGAGTAAACCGTTGAACAATGGTCCGTTTGGAATGTATCGGATGGCTAGGGCCGTCGTGAACATCATTCAACTCGCATCGTTTCGCGTCGAATTCATCGGACGCGAACATGTTCCAAAAGATGGATCGATTCTCGTCTGTTCGAACCACCAGTCAAACTGGGACCCGGTCCTCCTCGCATGTGCGATTCCGAAAGAACGTCCATTACGATTCTTTGCGAAAAAAGAGCTTTTCAGCGTTCCTGTATTGAAGCATATTTTGAACCGTGCGGGACAAATTCCTGTATCGCGTGGGGAAGGTGACCGTCAGGCGCTACGAGTTGTTCTTCAAAAGCTAAAAGAAGACGAGGTCATCTCAATTTTCCCTGAGGGTACACGTTCAAAAGATGGGACGTTAGGAAAGGCGCAAGCCGGGGTTGGTTTCTTTGCGATGCGTTCAGACGCGCACATTTTACCGATTGCCATCATCGGTAGATATAAGTTTCGTGCGAAATTGCGTGTCGTCATTGGAAAGCCGATTGATTTGGCTCCTTTGAAGGAACGTAAGGCAAACGCACAAGAGGCAGCCGACTTAATCATGGATACAATTGCCGACCTCTATTTAAAACATTCATTCACGAAGTAATTATAGGTTTGAGGAATTGAGGTTTAAACTTCTTTCAATAGAGGTACAATCTTCATAACGCCTTGACAAATTCTCGGAATTATAAGAGATTTATACTAGGTGTAAGCGCCTCAGGGCGCTCCTTTTTGTACTCATCGTGAGGGGGTAGTGTTGGAATGGTCGAAGAAATGAAAGATATGCCTGATTTTGAAATTAATCGTGGTCAAATTGTGACCGGAACAGTTGTCAAAATCGAGGACAAGCAAGCGCTGATCGATATCGGTTATAAAACCGAAGCGATTTTGCCAATTAGCGAAGTATCAAGCATGCATCTAGACGATTTAAACGAATCACTCCAAGTGAACGACGAGATTCGTGTCAAAGTTAAAAAAGTCACGGACGAAGAAGTGGTCGTTTCGAAAAAAGACGTCGATGCTGAAGCAGCATGGGATCGAATTGTCGAGAAATTCGAATCGGGCGAAGTGTTTGAAGTGATGGTGAAAGATAAGGTCAAAGGTGGCCTTGTCGTCGATATCGGAATCCGTGGATTTATCCCGGCATCTCTTGTCGAAAGTCACTTTGTCGAAGACTTCTCGTCTTATTTAAACAAACCAATTACCGTAAAAGTCGTCGAGATTGATCGCGAAAAAAATCGCGTCATCTTGTCACATAAAGCAGTTGTCGAAGCAGAAATGAGTGCCAAGAAATCAGAGACGCTTGAATCGCTCGAAGTCGGTCAAGTGATCGAAGGAACGGTTCAACGTTTGACGGACTTCGGTGCGTTCGTTGATATCGGCGGTGTGGACGGTCTCGTCCATATCTCAGAAATGGCGCACAGCCGTGTTGAGAAGCCGAGCGATGTCGTAACAGAAGGCGACCGCGTCAAAGTGAAAGTCCTTGGTCTCGACTTGGATAATGAAAAAGTGAAACTCTCGATTAAAGAGACACAACCAGGTCCGTGGGAAACGATTGAAGGGAAAATTCAACCGGGTGATGTGATCGAAGGAACTGTCAAACGTCTTGTGACGTTCGGTGCGTTCGTCGAGGTCGCACCACAAGTGGAAGGTCTCCTTCATATCTCGCAAATCGCGAACCGTCACATCGCAACGCCATCTGAAGTGTTATCAGAAGGCCAAGAAGTGAAAGTTAAAGTATTAGACGTTCATCTCGATGATAAGAAAATCTCATTGTCGATGCGTGCACTCGAATCATCTGAACCGACTCGTCAAGATGATGATCAAGCGTTACTCGACGAATACAGCGACCAAGGAGGATTCTCTGTCTCTGAATTGACAGGTGATGAATCTTCGGACGACTCTAAATAAGATGATCGTTCAAGCGGGAGTCATGCTCCCGCTTCTTTTTGTATGGTCACTTAATTTTGCCTGTGATATGATAGGTAAGTTGCGTTTCGAAATGTTGAAATGATGAAATTTTGATAGAAAGATTAGTGAGGTGTTGTTATGGGAATTCCAGCAGTGGCCATCGTTGGCCGCCCGAATATCGGGAAATCCACAATTTTTAACCGCATCATCGGAGATCGTGTCTCAATCGTCGATGATAAACCAGGTGTCACACGTGACCGTATTTATGGTACAGGAGAGTGGCTCAACCGTAAGTTCCATTTGATTGATACAGGTGGGATCGAAGTAGGAGACGAGCCGTTGCTCGTACAAATGCGTCATCAGGCTGAACTTGCCATCGATGAGGCGGATGTCATTATCTTCATGGTGAACGGTCGCGAAGGCATCACAGCAGCCGATGAAGAAGTAGCGAACTTGTTGTTCCGTTCGAACAAACCGATTGTCCTTGCCGTCAACAAAGTGGATAACTTTGAAATGAGAGATCTCATGTATGAGTTCTATTCACTAGGATTCGGCGATCCGTTCCCGATTTCGGGTACACATGGCTTAGGACTTGGTGACTTGTTGGACCAAGTGTTCGAACTTGCTCCTGAAAAGGATGAATTTGAATATAACGAAGACGTCATTCAGTTCTCGTTGATTGGTCGTCCGAACGTCGGGAAGTCTAGTTTGACGAACTCGATCCTTGGTGAAGATCGTGTCATCGTGTCAAACATCGCTGGAACGACTCGCGATGCGATCGATACACCGTTCACACGTGACGGACAAGAGTATGTCATCATCGATACGGCTGGTATGCGCAAACGCGGAAAAGTATACGAATCGACAGAACGTTACAGCGTCATGCGCGCGCAAAAGGCGATTGAACGCTCAAACGTCGTCCTCGTCGTCCTCGATGGTGAAGAAGGAATCATCGAACAAGACAAACGTGTTGCAGGTCTCGCCCATGAAGCCGGGAAGGCGATTGTCATCGTCGTCAACAAGTGGGATGCAGTCGAAAAAGATGATAAGACGATGAAGAAGATGGAAGAGGAAATTCGCAAAGAATTCTTGTTCCTTGATTATGCACCGATTGTCTTCTTGTCGGCACTTACGTCGAAACGGTTGCAAACATTGTTGCCTGTCATCAAGCAAGTGGCAGAAACACATCGTCGTCGGATTTCGACGAGCGTATTGAACGATGTCATCGTCGATGCGGTCGCGATGAACCCGACACCGACAGATAAAGGACAACGTTTGAAGATCAACTACGCGACTCAAGTTGCCATCGAGCCGCCGACGTTCGTCTTGTTCGTCAACGATCCTGAATTGTTGCATTTCTCGTATAAACGTTATTTAGATAATCAAATTCGTAAAGCATTTGACTTCACCGGGACGCCGATTCATATCGTGGCTCGTCAGAAAAACTAATAACGGGGGTGCCACTTATGGCAAATGTAGCTGTCATTGGAGCGGGAAGTTGGGGAACGGCCATCTCGCTCGTATTAGCGGATAATGGTCATGACGTCCTGCTCTATGGACGTGAACAAGAGCATGTGGACGAAATCAATTCGTCTCATACAAACTCGTTTTATTTGAAAGACGCACCGTTACCGGAATCGATTCGGGCCACGACAGATTTGAAGGAAGCGCTCGACGGACGCAACATCGTCTTCCTTGTCGTCCCAAGCTCGGCGATTCGTCCTGTCTCGAAACAGTTGAACACCATGTTGAAGGAACCGGTCACCATCGTTCATGCCGCAAAAGGGATTGAACCGAAAACGCACAAACGCCTTTCGGAGATCATTGCGGAAGAAATCGATCCGTCGAAACGTCGGGCTATCGGTGTCTTGACTGGACCGACTCACGCTGAAGAAGTTGCAGTGCGGAAACCGACGACAATCACGATTGCTTGTGAGGACCTCGATGTCGCTGACGAAGTGCAGGAGCTGCTTACAAACGATCAATTCCGTGTCTATTTGAACTCGGATGTCGTCGGTGCTGAGTACGGTGGGGCGCTTAAAAATATTATCGCCCTTGCTGCAGGTATGACTGATGGACTTGGTTATGGGGACAATGCAAAAGCTGCCCTCATGACACGTGGGATTGTGGAAATTGCTCGACTTGGAGTGAAGCTCGGAGCAAATCCGGCCTCTTTCTCTGGATTGACAGGAATCGGGGATTTGATTGTGACGGCGACGTCGCAACATAGCCGAAATTGGCGGGCCGGCAATGCAATCGGACGCGGTGAAAAGCTCGAGGACGTTCTTGGAAACATGGGAATGGTCGTCGAAGGTGTCCGTGCCTGTGAAGCGGCACACTCGCTCGCGAAAGAAGCTGGGGTCGAAATGCCGATCACGGAAGCGCTCTATAACGTGCTATTTGAAGGGAAGAGCCCTCATGATGAAGTGAAAAAACTTATGAGACGCCCACAGAAGCACGAGATGGAACAAGTATTTCATTTTGAAGAATAATACTTCGGAGAGGAACTGACGTTTTCGTTCAGTTCCTCGCTTTTTTTTGCTACACTTGAAGTCTGGAGAACATAGAGAAAGTAGGGGGATAGACGTGACACCGTCACTCATCAAAATGTGGATTTCATTTGCGGGGATTGGTGCTTTTGCCATCGCTGCACTGATGGTCGCCATCAGTCACACGAAACTGACCGGATGGTTTGCGACACTTGTGCGCCTGATTGCGTTCATCATTTTCTTATTTGGGACAGTTATTATGATTTTTGTCGTCGTCTCAGGACCGACGGGAGGATAGACCATGAAAAAGAGCATTATCGCTGTTAGTGTACTGTTAACGACTTTGTTGGCAGGATGCATGTTTCCGGACTCGGAACGAGCTAACAATATTCCGTATGAAGACCAATTGAATACCGTACAAAGTGCGGTCGATGCATATCGTGAACAATCTGGCGTCTTGCCCATTAAAACAAAACCAGCGGAAACGCCGCTCATGGAGCGTTATCCAATCGAGTTTGCCCGTCTCGTACCAGGATATTTAGCAGACCCTCCAGGGAATAGCTTTGAGGGCGGTGGGTTGTTCCAGTATATTCTCGTCGATGTCGAAACGGAACCGACTGTCAAATTGATTGATTTGCGTGTATCGGAGCGTCTTCAACAGCTTCAGACAAACATTAATGCGTTCCGGGCAAAAGAAGGGAAGTTTCCGTTCGATGGCTCGCTCGGGAAAAACCAGTTCACGCTCGATTACGACAAAATATTTGTCACAGAAGAACCGGTCATTCCAAGTCCGTACTCGGATCGTGAACTCCCGATCTACGTGGACGGTACCGGACAACTATTTGTGGACTATCGAGAAGACGTGAAAGAAGCGCTTCGAAATACGGATGAGTCGCCAGAAATCGGCGAAGACATTCGTTATTTGCTGTATGAAGACGCTCCATTCGCCCCTGCTTATTCACAAGGCTATACAATAGATGAACAAGGAGAAGTTGTTTTTTTAAACAACTGAGCTTGTTTTGATGGTGAATGTCGTGAATTCACGCAAAAAATGTTGTCATATCAACGTTTGTACGATATGATTAATCCCGTAAACTCCTAGTGAGAGGAGGTGAATCGTGATGAACAAAACTGAATTGATCCAAGCAGTAGCGGAGAAAGCAAATGTTTCGAAAAAAGAAGCTACAGTAGTTGTAGAAGCTACTTTCGAATCTATCACTGAAGCACTCCAAAACGGTGAAAAAATTCAATTGATCGGTTTTGGTACTTTTGAAGTTCGTGAACGTGCTGCCCGTAAAGGTCGTAACCCACGTACAAAAGAAGATATCGAAATCCCAGCGAGCAAAGTTCCTGCATTTAAAGCAGGTAAAGCGCTCAAAGATGCGGTCAAGTAATCTGCAATACATAAGTCGCCGAAAGGCGGCTTTTTTGTTTCGTTTGCGAGTTCGAATGACGTGAATGTGACAAAAATGTGCTATACTATGTCAGAATGACAATGAAGTGGACGAGGGGGGATAGCATGGAACAGTTGACAAATGAATTCGTTGTCACAGACCTTGCTCGTCAAATCCAACAACGTATGAATCATCCCTATTTGACGAAACACGAGGTTGTACCAGCGGTCGACATGCTGTTGCTTCGTTGGATGGTCGAGATGATTGATTTGGAATCGATTGAGCATCGACAACTCGTGATGGCAACTTATTTCGCTCATCAGGCGCTCGAATTACATGATCAAGTGAACAGTAGTCCGAAAGGGTCGCTAGAGCGCCAATTAAAAGTGCTCGCGGGCGATTTTGCCTCGGCTCAGTTTTATAAAATCTTGACGGCTTTCCCAGCGTCGTATAGCGATCGATTCGGACAGTCTGTACAACGTGTCAATGCTGCAAAATGTACATTACTGCTCGATAAAAACGTCTCGATGAACATTTGGATCGAAGCGAACGTCGGATTGATTCAAACACTTTCCGAACTGATTGAACAACCTTATTTGACAACAAGTGGGAAACGAATGATTGATAAGAAAGCGACAGCGCTCAGACAGGACCAAAAGGAGCAGCTTCACACGTTGCTCGCGCACGCGGTCGCTTAGAACGGAAAGGATGTTACGCGTTGCAACCGATAGAAAAAGAGCAAAAAGTATACGAAGTATTTCAGTCCATTTCTCCGAGCTACGATACGATGAACTCGATTATCAGCTTCCGACTTCACAAATGGTGGCGTCGGACAACGATGAAGAAAATGAACGTCTTTCCGGGGGCTAAATGTTTAGATGTTTGTTGTGGCACAGCCGACTGGACGATTCAATTGGCTGAAGCTGCAGGGAATACGGGGGTCGTCAAAGGTCTCGACTTTTCAGAGAATATGCTGAAAGTTGGAGAAGAAAAAGTAAAATCAATGCCGACGATTGAATTACTACACGGGAATGCGATGGCACTACCGTTTGGGGATCATTCGTTTGATTACGTTACAATCGGATTCGGGCTTCGGAACGTTCCCGACTACATGACGGTTTTGCGTGAAATGCATCGTGTTTTAAAACCGGGTGGGACGGTCGTCTGTCTTGAAACGAGTCAACCGACGGCACCCGTTTTTAAAGAATTGTATCGATTTTACTTTGGGACCGTCATGCCTCTGTTCGGAAAAGTATTCGCCGGATCATACGACCAATACAAATGGTTACAAGAATCGACCGATCAGTTTCCTGACCGTCTGACGCTCAAACGCATGTTTGAAGATGCCGGGTTCGAACAAGTCGAAGTGAAGACATTCTCCGGAGGTGCATGTGCCATGCATCTAGGAAAGAAGTGGTGAAACATGTCTTTGAAGCGACTTTACCGTCACATGAACCGAGAGATTGATCAAATCGATCAATTTTTATCAACTCGAGTCAGGACGGACCACCCTGTTATTGAATCGGCATCTCGCCAACTACTCGATGCTGGTGGTAAACGCATCCGACCAGCTTTCGTTTTATTGAGCGCGGGATTCGGTGAGACGAAAGATATCCGTTTGACGAAAGTTGCCTCAAGTCTTGAGTTGATTCATATGGCATCGCTCGTTCATGACGATGTCATCGATGATGCGATGCTGCGTCGGGGGAAACCGACCGTCATGGAGCGTTATGATGAGACCGTTGCGATGTATACCGGAAATACGTTATTCGGAGAGGCGATTCGTCTCGTATCCGAAATCGATTCCCCGGAAGTGATGCGAATCATGGCGGACACGATGGAACGAATTTGTGTCGGCGAAATCAATCAAATCCAAGATCAATATGACTGGGGTCAATCACCTAAGCGATATTTAGATCGGATTGCACGAAAGACAGCCCTTTTGATTGAGACGAGTTGTGCGGCAGGTGCTGTTATTTCAGGGGCGTCACCTCAAGTCGTCAAACAGCTAAGCCTATTCGGATACGACATTGGGATGGCATTCCAAATGACCGATGACTTACTCGATTTCACGGCAAAGAGTTTCCAACTCGGGAAACCGGTCGGAGAAGATTTAAGGCATGGGCATAAGACGTTGCCGCTGCTCTATTCATCGGAGGACCCGACCTTTTACGAGCGTCTCCGTCAAGTGAGTGCATCGACAGACATAGAGATGACGAAATCACTTGTTCGTGAAGTGCAACGAAATGGAACGTTAGAACGAAGCCAACACACGATTGACCGATACGTTGAACGCGCCATCCGACGACTCGATGGGTTGCCAGATGTGCCTGACAAACGATCTTTGATTGAAATCGCTCAATATATCGGGAAGCGTAAATGGTAAATGCCCATGTAACCCCTTTCAAAAATGTGCAGGAGCGTGTACACTAAATACGTACAACGTACACATTTATTGACTTAGGGGGATTTGGGGAATGGAAAAGACATTTTTAATGGTTAAACCGGATGGGGTAAAACGTGGATTGATTGGGGAAATCATCTCACGCTTTGAAAACAAAGGATATACATTGAACCGTCTCGAAATGGTGACACCGTCAGTCGAGGTCGCAGAGGCACACTATGCAGAGCATAAAGAAAAGCCGTTCTTTGGTGAATTGGTTGAGTTTTTGACTTCTGGTCCGGTCGTCGCGATGGAATGGGAAGGGGAAGACATCGTAGCCGTCTCTCGTCTCATGATCGGGAAGACAAAGCCGCTTGATGCACAACCTGGAACGATTCGTGGTGATTTTGCATCGACGATGTCACAAAACGTAATTCATGGTTCTGATAGTGTGGACAGCGCGGAACGCGAATTGGCACTTTGGTTCGCAGGAGTTGCCTCACACGTTTCATGACTTTTCGAAGGGACGGGGAAACCTGTCCTTTTTTTGATTCCCTTTTAAAAGCTTGTGGTCAGAAGAAAGAGGAAATGAGAAAGAATTGAGGTTGAAATTGGTGATGAATGATTATGCCATCTTCGTAAAAAAGTTTTATATCAAGTCTGGAATTGACTTGAATTTATATAAAGAGGCGCAGATGAAGCGTCGGATGGTCGCCTTACGCGAAAAGAAAGGATATGCGTCGTTTCTTGAATACTTAAAGGCGATGGATGCAGATCGCCAGCTCTATGAAGAGTTCCTTGACAGAATGACGATTAACGTGAGTGAGTTTTATCGCAATCCGATACGTTGGCAACAGCTTGAGGAAGATATCCTGCCTCACCTAATTCGCTCAAGTCAAGGGAAACTCCGTGTGTGGAGTGCAGCGTGCTCGACAGGAGAGGAACCATACTCGCTCGCCATGTTATTGTCTAAACATCTGGCACCTTCTCAATTTTCCATTATGGCCACTGATTTAGATGACATTGTCATCGAAAAGGCGAAACAAGGGAAGTATCACGAACGTGCACTGATCGACTTGCCAGATGAGTTTAAAAACCGATACTTTACGCGTCGTGGAGACGACTATTTCATTTCGGATGAAATCAAACAACTCGTGACGTTTAAAAAACACAATCTACTAGCGGACGTGTACGAACGAAACTTTGATTTGATTGTCTGTCGAAACGTTTTGATTTACTTTACGGAAGAAGCGAAAGAAAAAGTATATACGTCGTTTCAACGTGCCCTTCGTCCGGGAGGAATCTTGTTTGTCGGTGGAACCGAACAAATCTTCCAACCGAAGCGTTACGGCTATGCGATGAAACAAAGTTTCTTTTACGAAAAAACAGATGGATGAGGTGAACAGATGCGCTATTTGACAGCTGGTGAATCACACGGTCCGGGACTGACGGTCATCATTGAAGGTGCCCCTGCCGGTCTCGCTATAGATTTAGATCAAATTAACCTAGAGTTGAAAAAACGTCAGTCGGGATATGGGCGAGGACGTCGCATGCAAATTGAGTCAGACCAAGTAGATGTTCGTTCTGGCATACGTCACGGTAAAACGACAGGCGCACCAATCACATTCTGGATTGAGAATAAAGACCATACCCATTGGAAGCACATCATGCAAGCCGAGCCAATCGAAGAGGATGTTGAAATCAAGCGACGAGTCTCACGGCCGAGACCAGGGCATGCCGACTTAGTCGGAGGGATGAAGTATGACCATCGAGATTTACGGGACGTCTTGGAACGCTCGAGCGCGAGGGAGACGGCGGCACGCGTCGCAGTCGGTGCTTTTTGTAAACAATTGCTTCAACAAGTCGGGGTGTCGCTCTTCAGTTACGTCAAAGTGATTGGTGGAGAACGGGCAGAGATACGTACATTTGAATCGCTTCAAGAAGCAAAAGAAGTGATCGACGCCTCACCCGTTCGGACGCTTGACGAAGTAGCGGCTGAGCGGATGATGCGTCGCATCGATGAGGCCAAGGAAAATGGAGACTCGATTGGCGGCATCGTCTGTACGGAAGTCCATGGTGTCGTACCAGGTCTTGGTTCATATGTGCAGTACGACCGTAAATTAGATGCGAAAATCGCGCAGGCGGTCTTAAGTGTCAACGCATTTAAAGGTGTGGAGTTTGGAGATGGTTTTGAAATGGCATACCGTCCCGGTTCTGAAGTGATGGACCCGATTGCTTATGAAGACGAAGGATATACCCGACTCAGTAATCACCTCGGTGGCTTTGAAGGTGGGATGACAACGGGTATGCCGATTGTCTGTTCAGCCGTCATGAAACCAATCCCGACGCTCTATAAACCTCTTCAATCAGTCGATATTGATACGAAAGAGGCATTCCTCGCTCAGATCGAACGGAGCGATTCTTGTGCTGTCCCTGCAGCATCACTCGTCGTCGAGGCGGTCATCGCGTTTGAAATGGCGAAGGAAGTATGTGAGACGTTCGGTCATGATACGATGGATCGAATAAAACACCGAATCGATGAGTATCGAGAGGAGTTACGAGTATGGTGACTATTCCAATCGCGGCATCGACCCCGTATCAGGTTATCGTCGACGATCAAGATCGCTGGATGGAAACGAGTGATTGGTCACGTTACCCGATGCTTTGGGTCGTCACAGATGAACGGGTCGACGCACTTTACGGGGAATCGTTCCTTACAAAGTTGAAGCAAGTCCATCCATGCGTCGTCTCATCTGTCGTCAAGGCGGGTGATGCGTCGAAGTCGTTATCGCAACTCGAACAGCTCGTCACAGAAGGATTGAGACACGGATGCGACCGTCATACTCTGATTGTCGCTTTCGGTGGCGGGATGATTGGTGACTTGGCCGGTTTTTTAGCGAGTGTCTACATGCGTGGTGTGCCTTACATACAAGTCCCGACGACGATTTTAGCACACGATTCGGCTGTCGGTGGTAAAGTCGCCGTCAATCATCCGCTTGCGAAAAATGCGATCGGCTCATTCTATCAACCGATTGGTGTCTATTATAATGTTTCTCGACTTCATACCTTGCCGATCCAAGAAGTTCGGAGCGGTCTCGGTGAACTATTGAAACATGCGTATTTATCACGTTACGTCCTCGAATCCTCTTTCGAGGACGACTTGTTTTCCGCTCTTTCTGAACATCAGGAATTGGATTGGGTCACATGGCTCGCACGCGGCATTGAAGTGAAACGAGCAGTTGTCGAGAAAGATGAGCAAGAGCAAGGCATTCGCGCTTGGCTCAACTTCGGGCATACGTTCGGTCATGCGCTTGAGTCCGTCGAGGCGTACCGTATCCCTCATGGAGAAGCGGTGTTACATGGGATGGTGTTTGCCTTTTTGTTATCGGGTGACGAGACACGGGCGAAACGGTTGTTTGAATGGATTCGTCTGAACGATGTCACACCGATTGACTGGAAACCGTTCGAGCAATATGTCGAAAAAATGATTCGGGATAAAAAGAATCGTCACGGCGAAATTCGGTTCGTCTTGCTCCGTGACACGATTGTCGTTGAATCTATGCCGCTCGAGCACCTTGAACATACATTTGAACAGATGAAAGGATGGTGGGAATGATGAGTTTAAACGGTTCGATCCGTGTGCCGAGTGATAAGTCGATCACTCATCGTGCGCTTTTATTCGGCATGATGGCGACTGGGACGACGCGCGTCGTGCATCCACTACTCGGTGCCGATTGTCGCTCTACGCTCGAAATCATTCGATCACTCGGAGCAGAAGTGATTGAAAAACAAGACGAACTCCTCATCACGGGGATCGAGTCACCGCGTTCGGCACGATTAGACTGCGGGAACTCAGGGACGACGATGCGCTTGTTGATTGGACTCTTATCGGGGTATGATGGGTCATTTGAACTCGTGGGAGATGAGTCATTGTCAAAACGTCCGATGCGACGTGTCAACGCACCACTCCGTGAAATGGGAGCGGACGTGAAAGGTGATCTGGCGCCGATCGTGATTGAAGGAAAAACGCTACAATCCATCGACTATACGTTACCGGTAGCGAGCGCCCAAGTGAAATCGGCTGTCCTCCTTGCCGGGTTACGTGCGGAAGGGACGACGATTGTTCGTGAGCCGATATTGTCTAGAGACCATACCGAGCGAATGTTGCCGCTCTTTGGGGCGCAGCTCACTGTTGATGCGGAAAAAGGGGAACGAATCATTCGTGTCGAACCTTCTCGACTAAGTGGCGCGACGGTCGATGTACCGGCAGACCCTTCGTCGGCTGCCTTCTTCTGGGCAGGGGCGGCCATCGTGCCGAATAGCTCCGTCACGACGACGGACGTCTGTTTGAATGAGACGCGAATCGGATTTTTGCGGACGCTCGAACGGATGGGGGCACACGTCATCATCTCCAATGAACGAACCATCGGGGAGGAATTGGTCGGTGACGTCACGGTGACGACAAGTGAACTGTCTGGCACGGTCGTAGAAGGGGATATGATTCCGTCACAAATCGATGAGTTGCCGTTATTCGCACTCGTTGCTTCACAGGCAAATTCTCCGTCAATCGTGAAAGACGCAGCAGAACTGAGAGTGAAGGAGACGGACCGGATTGATGTGGTCGTCTCGGAGTTGCGAAAATTGGGGGTGGACATCGTTGGAAAAGAGGATGGATTTATCGTAAAACCGAGTCGTCTTCATGGCGGAAACGTCTCGGCTCATGGTGACCATCGTCTGTCGATGATGTTACAAGTCGCTACACTCGTCACGGATGAAACGATCCAGATTGAAGGCATTGATGCGTCCGATGTCAGCTATCCCGGCTTCCGTCAAGATTTACAACAGATTCAACGTGAGATAGAATAACGACAAACCGAAGGCCAGGAGGACGAAACATGCTAGATGAAGCAGCATTAACACATATTATCGAGATGCTTGAATCAGGAGAGACTGAACATGCTCTTGCACATATAGAAGAACTTGAGAAAGACGGGTCGGATGATGATCGCTTAGCGATTGCTGATTTGTATTTAGAGCTTGGTCTTGCCGACCGAGCGACAGAAGTCCTTTCAAAATTGTACGTGGATTACGAAGGTGACCCAAACGTCGCACTTTCACTTGCAGAGGCATATTTAGACAGTGACCGTGAAGAAGAGGCGATTGCTGTTTTAGAGAAGGTCAAGTCAGATGACGCGGAGACGCAAGTGAGAAGTCTCGTCTTATTGGCTGATTTGTATCAATCTCAGGGGCTCGACGAAGTAGCTGTGAAAAAATTGATGGAAGCTCTTGAAAAGAATCCAGACGAGCCGTTACTCATTTACGGGTTGGCGGAATTGTACGCATCGACGGGGTCGTTCGAGCAGGCCATCCCGCTCTATGCACGTTTACCGAAAATGAATTTGCCGTCCGAGATCGATTATCAAGCGGACTATGCGGAAGCACTCACAATGGTTGGGTCGTTCGAAGAAGCGCTCGACGAGTATGAAAAAGCAACACATCGTAATTTAAATACCGTCTTCGGACATGCGATGACAGCACATCGAATCGGTCGAGAGGAAGTTGCCATCAAGCAGTTTAAAGAGCTTCAGGCGATGGACCCGGACTTTACCTCGCTCTATCTTCCTTACACCGAAGCATTGGACGCGAATGGACAGACGGAAGAAGCGCTTGAAATCGTCGATCAAGGAATCACGCGCGACGACTATAATGACGAACTTCGTCACGTCAAAGCGAAATTGCTCCTCAAACTCGGTAATCGCGATGGGGCCGTTAAAGAGCTTCGAGAAGCACTCGTCTTGAATCCGGAATCGCTACAAGCGACAGAATTGATCTTATCGATTTTATTCGAAGCAGGAGAAATCGATGACGTCCTCGAAACAATAGATGCACTCGAAGATCATACGACGTCCCCGCTGATGACTTGGTACAAGGCGAAGGCGAAATATGAGCTCGAGGAATATGACGAAGCTGTCAGTTTATATGCCTCGATTGAGCCGATGATGAAAGAGGACGTGTCATTTGTGACAGAATGGGCTACACTGTTGATAGAGGAAGGTCGTAGACAAGACGCGAGACGTGTGGTCGAGCAATCGCTTGCATTGGTGGTCGATCTTGAGGATCGCCAAGTGCTCGAAGACCAGCTCGAACAATTGTCTGATGACGTAGAATGATAAAGGGAAGGGAATGAGGTCAGATGGTCGAGCGGAAACGGAATTTTTTGAAGCGATTTGTCGCTCATCATACACTTCGGAAACGTGAAGCGAAATGGATTCTTGACTACTGGTTGAGACATCCGGATAAGCTTGGCAACGTTCATTTCGTAACAAACGCCTCGGTCTCGCCACGAAGTCTTGTGATGACGGCGTACGGATTTGACGGTGAACCGTTTCGATATCGACGGGGAGACCTTGTGACCATGAATCCTGAAAAGGCTTATCATGACATCCGTCTGCACGATGGGCCAATTTATGTGGAATTGAATTTTCAAGGCATGATGATTGATGAGAATTGGATTGACATCGTGGAGCAAAATCCGTTTGAACCGGTGGCGGAAGTGAAAGATGAAGTATCGTCTTCTGCTCAGACGGTCATTCAAGCTTCCGTTGCCCAATTCGAAGAAGAGCGTTTATTGATTGAAATCGATAAAGCACTCGACCGTCGGGACGAGAACTTATTCCGCAATTTGACGAGTCAACTCCACCAAGTACGGGAATCTAAATTATTTTGAAAAAAACAAGCGCTTCCGTTCCGGTTGGCGCTTGTTTTTTGGTATATTAATAACGTAGGAATACACAATTATTTCACAGTTCGTTCATAAGTTTGAAACGTGAACGAAGTCATGTACGATACAATAGACATGATGAGATAAGTTGGAGAGGAGGGAAAAGATGAGGTTCGATAGTCAAGGGGCACTGCGCTCGATTGCCGAACGACAATACGTCGATACGCTCATCGTTCCGCTCGCAGAATTGGCGTTTGGTGAGGATATGGTTCGTAAAGCCGAAAGCTATGAAGTCATTCATGCCGTCACGGTTGAGACAGAACGTCAATTATCTGGTCGGACGATGCTCAGCCCAACAATCAGTTACACCGATGTGGAAGCTGGTGTGGAACTGGCGAAAGATGTGGTGGCAAAAGCGGAATCATCCGGTTTTTCTCACGTTTTGTTTATTGCGTCAGACGTCCGTTTCAAGCCATATGATTTGCCGATGTTGTTCGTACCACCGCTTGCGTTAGGAGCGATGTCGAGCGATCAGGCGCACACGATGGTTCAAAATTTTGCGACACAAGTTATCACGGAACTTTCGAGCCGTTGGATGGCGACATGAAGCGGTTGACGTAGAGGTTTTATTGATATACTATTTTGTTGAGTGAGAAATTTTTGTGAAGAATGCATAAAGAATTATGGGGTTATGCACACGAATGAGGGGGGAACGAAATGGCTCAAAATGGGTCAAAAGTCACGCGCCGTCAGTTCTTAACGTACACACTGACTGGAGTAGGTGGCTTTATGGCGGCAACATTGATCAGTCCGATGGTCAACTTTGCGATCGATCCGGTTTTGAAGAAATCTGGAGCAGGCGACAAAGTAAAAGTAATGAGTCTTGATGACATCACGACTGAGCCGCAACGTGTCGACTTTAAGAAACAAACACAAGATGCTTGGTACGAATTTGAAGAAACGCTTTCGGCATGGGTATACAAAACAGAAAGTGGCGAAATCATCGCACTCTCTCCGATTTGTACACACCTCGGCTGTCAGGTAGCTTTTGCGGGTGATCCGACTCGTCCACAAGAATTTTTCTGTCCGTGTCACTTAGGACGTTACGAAAAAGATGGAACGAACATCCCGGGTACACCACCAACAGCACCACTTGCACGTTATGAAAAAGAAGAAAAAGACGGCTTCCTATACTTAGGTAGTCCAGTCGCTCAGTAATGAGAGGGGGAACTAGCCGATGTTACAAAAAATTTATGATTGGGTCGATGAACGCGTAGACATCACACCGCTCTGGCGCGATATCGCAGACCATGAAGTACCGGAACACGTCAACCCTGCTCATCACTTCTCTGCATTTGTCTATTGTTTTGGCGGTTTGACGTTCTTTACAATCGTCATTCAAATCCTTTCGGGGATGTTCTTGACGATGTACTATGTACCAGATATCATCAACGCGCACGCGTCGGTATACTATTTGCAAAATGAAATCGCACACGGACAAATCGTTCGTGGGATGCACCACTGGGGCGCATCCGTTGCCATCGTCATGTTATTCTTACATACGCTCCGCGTGTTCTTCACGGGATCGTATAAGAAGCCACGTGAGCTTAACTGGGTCGTCGGTGTTCTCTTGTTCTTCGTCGTCTTGGCGCTTGGACTTACAGGATACTTGCTTCCATGGGACATGAAAGCATTGTTCGCAACGAAAGTTACGCTTCAAATCGCTGAAAGTGTACCGGTCATCGGTGGCATTGCGAAGACACTTCTCGCCGGTGGTGAGATTGTCGGGGCGAGCACGCTCGCACGATTCTTCGCCATCCACGTCTTCTTCTTACCGGCGGCATTGTTCGGACTATTGGGAGCCCACTTCTTGATGATTCGTAAACAAGGGGTTTCTGGACCGCTATAAGCCGATTCGAGGAGAAAAAGGAGGAGAAACGATATGCATCGCGGTAAAGGGATGAAATTTGTAACCGACTCTCGAGTAGGAATCTCGAATCGGAAACAAAACATTGCAAAAGACTATTCAGAATACCCAGGACGCACAGAGGCGTTTTGGCCGAACTTCTTGCTTAAAGAGTGGATGGTAGGGTCGGTCTTCTTGATCGGCTTCATCGCTTTGACAATCGTCGAAGCACCACCGCTTCAAAATATCGCCGATCCAACGAACACGTCATACATTCCATTACCGGACTGGTATTTCTTGTTCTTGTATCAATTACTCAAATATCAATTCGCTGCAGGAGACTGGATCTTGCTTGGTACGGTCATCATTCCAGGTTTGGCGTTCACGGCACTTCTCATCGCGCCTTGGCTTGACCAAGGTCTCGAGCGTCGTCCGGCGAAACGTCCAGTCGCCATCAGTTTCATGTTGCTCGGTATTCTCTCGGTCTTCTACTTGACTTGGGAATCTGTTCAAACGACACACTGGGATCAAGTCCACGCTCAAGGTGAACTTCAAATTCCAGGTGAAGGTCCTGAAATTGATACAGCTGCACCAGGATATGAGATTTATTCAGCTCAATCTTGTGTGAACTGCCACGGTCAAAACCTAGAAGGTGGAGCAGCAGCTCCAGCACTCGTCGGAACACAGTACACAGCTGAAGAGATTGCGGATATTGCTGTAAACGGGATTGGGACGATGCCTGCTGGTCAGTGGGACGGCTCACCTGAAGATTTACAAGTACTATCTGAATTCATCGCTTCATATGGTGAGGGCGGCGAAAATAACGAGTAAGCCATAAAGTGTAGCCTGAGAAACCAGGCTACACTTTTTTACTTATGTATTCGTATTGCGATAAACTGAAGAAAAAGGATTGAGAACATGAACCCGACGTTTTTAAACACTTTCTTAATGAATCGAATCGTACTGACCCTTTTATTTGTGGTCAACTTAGGTGGTACGATTTACGGTTATATTTGGTATGAGCCTCAACTTCGTGACACACCGTACATGTATTGGCCATTCGTCCCGGACAGCCCGACAGCATCCCTCTTCTTTACGATCGTCCTCGGATTATGGATCGTGAATAAGCGTTCACCATTATTCGAGACGCTTGCATTCATTACCTTAATCAAATACGGCGTTTGGGCCGTCATCATGAATATCATGTTTTTAGGGACGTTACCCGTGGATGCACCGACCATCACCATCTTAATGGCGGTCATGTTGATGGTTTCTCATGGAGCGATGGCGCTTCAAGCACTCATCTACGCACCTTTTATGAAATGGACGATTACATCGTTTGTCTGTACATTGATTTGGGTAATTCATAATGACGTAGTTGATTATGTGCTCGGTCAATGGCCTCGCTATCCGTCACTCGCGGAACATATCATGTGGATCGGCTACGGCTCGTTTTGGTTAACGGGATTATGTTTTTTTATGGGATATGCGTTCGTCCTGCGCCCTTCGCTTGAAAATAAGTTCATAAGAATGTAAAATCAAATTATCAAATACACGCAGAGGTGAAATAGAAAATGTCATTAGGTGGCTATATTTTCTATCTTGCACTGATTATGCTCATCCCTTTATGGGCCCAGATGCGAGTGAAAAGTACGTACAAGCAGTTTTTAAAACAACCGCTTCAAAGCGGTGTCACAGGCGCACAAGTCGCTGATTTCATCATGAAACAAAACGGTGTCCACAATGTACGAATCGAGATGGTCGATGGACTCATGAGCGACCACTATGACCCGGTCAATAAGGTCGTCCGTCTCTCTCGTGAAGTGTATCAAGGATCGACAATTTCGTCGGCGGCCATCGCGGCCCACGAAATCGGTCACGTCATTCAAGATGCGACCGACTACAAGATGATGCGCGTTCGACATAGTCTTGTTCCAGTCGTCAACATCACGTCGAACTTGTCGTTCCCATTGTTACTCGGTGGTTTCTTGTTCGGTGCACTCGGATTGGCACAGCTCGGTGTCATCATGATGCTCGGGGCGGTCGTGTTCCAATTGATCACGCTCCCGGTCGAGTTCGATGCGTCGAAACGAGCGATGGCTCAGTTGACGTCACACGGCATCGTGACGGCGACAGAAGAGTCTGGCGCACGGAAAGTATTGAATGCCGCAGCATGGACGTATGTGGCTGCAACGCTCGTAGCCGTTGCCGAACTCATCCGTTTGGCGCTCATCGTCTTCATGCCACGTGAGGAATAGAACGAAATCCCGTCAAGAATCGGCGGGATTTTTTTATTTTTTGATGAAAGGAAATGTTGTTGATGAAACCGCAACTGACAGAGTACGGTCATGAGCAATTGAAAAATAAACTAGCCATGTTAAAGCAAGACAGGACGGATGCGCGTGAACGTATACGTACAGCGCGGAAATTTTGTGATTTTCGAGAAGATGTCACCTATACTGAGGCGGTACGGGAATATGAGCGGGTAGAGGCGGATATTCAAAACCTTGAGCGCCTGCTTGCCGACGTGACAATCGTCGAATCCGAACAGTCAGAAGTCGTGACATTCGGGAATCGGGTCGTGATTCGTGAAGGCGACGAGGAGACCGAGAGCTATCGAATCGTGAGTGAGGCAGAAGCAGACCTAGAACGAGGAAGTATTTCGATGACATCACTACTCGGTCGTAGTTTGATGGGGGCGACAATTGGTCAAACGATTCAAATCGAAACGCCAGGAGGCACGATTCAAGTTGAGGTGCTCACCATTGAGCCATAAAAAATCGCCCGTTCATTCCTGTGAACGAGGCGATTTTTTGCTTATTTCAGCGGCATTCGATTCTCATCGAACGTAAAGCCTTCTCCGCCCACTTCATAGACGTGATGGAATGTGACGAACGCATGAGGATCAATCTGTTTGACGATCGTCTTCAAGCGATTCACTTCATTTCGCCCGACGACGACGTACAGCACTTCAAGTTCACGGTTCGAATAGCCACCTTTGGCAAGTAGTCTTGTCGTGCCGCGGTTCATCGTCGCATGAATACCGTCGGCGATGGCAGTCCGGTGGTCACTGATGATCATCGCCGCCTTACCGGCATACGTTCCTTCTTGCATCGAGTCGATGACACGTGCCCCGATGTAAACGGCAAGAAGCGTATACATCGCCTCGCGGATATCGAGATACGTCAAACTGAGGACGATGACAAAGAAGTCAAAGATGAGGAACGTCTTTCCGATCGACCAGCCGATATAGCGTTGTACGAGTCGCGCGATGATATCGACACCACCCGTCGTTCCGCCATTGTTGAAGATGATGCCGAGTCCGACTCCAATAAAGAGACCGGCAAACAAACTTGCGAGCACCATGTCATCCGTCAAGTCGATGACGAGTGTAGAATATTTAGCGATGAGTGCATACCAAAGTGAAAATGAGAATGTCCCGATAAGTGTATAGACGAAAGTCGTTCGCCCTAACAACTTATAACTCATGAAAAAGAGTGGGATATTTAACGCCAAGTTCGTGATGGAAGGCGAGATATCAAAGAGACCCCGAAGAATCAAGGTGATTCCGGTGAACCCCCCCTCTGCCAAGTTGTTTTGGACGTTGAAGTGATAAACGCCGAATGCAAAAATAAAAGAACCTATTAAGATGAAAATAATATTTCGAACACGAATCGGTAATTGTACCGTCATCAGGTTCACCTCCCCTTAGATAGAGTACTCGAAAAACAGTTCGATTGACTACCCTGAACATATGACATTCAGAAACGAGTCGGCTATACTTTTCAAAGAAGAGGTGATGTAAATGAAAGTAGTAGCCATCGGGGCACATCCAGATGATATCGAGATCGGGATTGCAGGGATGACTGCCCAATGGACGAAAGAGAAGATTGAGGTCGTGTACGTCGATTTGACGAGAGCGGAACTTTCTTCAAATGGTGATGTAGAAACGAGACAACAAGAAGCCAGTATGGCAGATGACGTGCTTGGTGTCCGTCGAATCAATCTCGGATTTAAAGACCGGGGAATTGACGGGGGAGAAGAACAGCTCAAGGCAATCGTCTCCTTGATTCGACGTGAGCGTCCAACGCACTTATTGTATCCATATGAAGTCGACCGCCATCCCGACCATGCGGCATGCGCTTATCTCGTGACAGAGGCGTTATTCAACGCGGGTATTCGAAAATATGTACCGGAGCTTCCGGCATATCGACCAGAAAGTGTGTATCAATATATGATCAATGCACATGTCGAGCCGGATGTATGCGTTGATATTAGTGACACGATTGAAGTGAAGACACGGGCACTCCAATGTTACGCAAGCCAGTTCACTCCAGTCGATGGGGTGAAAACACCGCTCACCGATGCATACGTGGAACGGGTCATTGCCCGTGAACGCCATTTTGGGAGTTTGATTGGCGTGTCGTATGCGGAAGGGTTGAAACGGGTGCGACCGTATGTCGTGAAACGGGCAGGTGAGCTCACATGACGTATCGAATCGGAATTCTTTGTTATCCATCTGTCGGTGGTTCGGGGATTTTAGCGACGGAACTCGGCATGAAGCTTGCAGACCGAGGACATGACGTTCATTTCATTACGAGCAGTATGCCGTTTCGTTTGAACGCCTATCATCCGAATATCACGTTCCACCAAGTCGAAATCAACCAATATTCAGTCTTTCGCTATCCACCGTACGATATGACACTCTCCGCGAAAATTGCGAGTGTCATCCAGTCGTTCGGGCTCGATGTCATTCATGCGCATTATGCCGTACCACATGCCGTGTGTGCCGCGCTCGGTCGGGAGATGGCCGGTGTGAAGACGCCGATCGTCTCGACGCTACACGGAACCGATATCACCGTTCTCGGTGAGGATGAGGAATTGAAACCGGCGATTTTATATGGGTTGCGCCAATCCAACGCGATTACTGCCGTCTCGCACAGTTTGAAACGGGAGACGGAGGAGCGGATTGCTAGCAATTTGCCGATTCAAGTCATTCACAACTTTATTGATGAATCGGTGTACACTCCACAATTCGACCCAACCTTACGGGAACGATACGGCTTGACGATAGACGACCGGGTCGTGATCCATATTTCAAACTTCCGTCCCGTCAAACGCGTCGACCTCGTCCTCGAGGCGTTCGACAAGATGGACGTTCCAAATAAAAAACTGTTACTCGTCGGAGACGGCCCGCTCATGGGTGCCATGCGCCGCCTCGTGACGGAGATGGGTCTTGAAGATCAAGTCATCTTTGCCGGGAAACAAGAGCAAGTCGCTGCACTGCTCTCCATTAGTGACGTCCATGTTCTCTTATCAGACAAAGAGGCGTTCGGACTTGTGGCACTCGAGGCGATGGCAACGGGAGTCCCGTCGGTCGTCAGTGACGCCGGCGGACTACCTGAAGTGATCACGGACGGTGAGGACGGGTTCGTCGTTCCACGAGGCGATGCAATGAAAGCCGCTATGGCCATGCAACAGCTGTTGACAGACGCAACGTTACAGGAGCGTTTCAGACAAAACGGGTTGGTGAAATCGAAACGATTCGCCTCACAAGACATCGTGACACAATATGAACGCTTGTATGAACAGGTGGTGACATCATGACAGAATGGGAGTATGCAAAACAGATCATTGAGACGATTGAACGACATGGCGGCGAGGCGTATATCGTCGGTGGAGCCGTTCGGGACTATGTCCTTGGGAATTTGCCCGACGATATCGATTTGGCCACGTCCCTCTTCCCGGAAGAAGTGATGGCACTGTTCCCGAAATCGGTCCCGACCGGTATCGAACATGGAACGGTCACGGTCATCATCGACCATCATCCGTTCGAAGTGACGACATTCCGGTCGGAAGGATCATATTCAGATTCAAGACGTCCGGACCATGTCGCACTCGGTGTATCGCTTGAAGAGGACATGTTACGTCGTGACTTCACAATGAACGCGATGGCGTTTCATGACGGACAAGTCGTCGATTTATTCGGAGGGCAACACGATCTAGATGAACGCATCATTCGCACGGTCGGGAGTCCTTTCGAGCGGTTTGGTGAAGATGCCCTTCGCATCATGCGTGCGCTCCGTTTCATGTCTCAGCTCGACTTCACGTTACACGAAGAATTGCGTCACGCAGCGAGTTCACTTAGTCACAAACTTGAACAAATCGCAATGGAACGCATCGCAATCGAGTTTGAGAAATTGTTGACGGGACCGGCCTATCGAAAAGCGTTAGCAGAGATGGTCGAGCTCGGCATCCATCGTCATCTACCGAACGTGACGACCGAACTGATGCAACGGGTGCAACAAGATGATCGCACTCCAGTGAATGCGGTCAGTGGGTGGGCCATCTTCCTCTATCACGCAAAAGATGAGGCATGGCTACTGCCATGGAAACGATCGAATGCAATCAAGCGGGAGGCTCGAGTGCTTGCGCAGCTCTGTGAGACCGGACTCGATGTGATGACGGTTTACACGACGGATGAGCGGACTCTCTCGACTTATTTTAAAATGAATGGTGAACCAGACCGCAGTCGTGAACTGAAGGAGTCACTCCCAATCCAGTCCCGCCAAGAACTGAAATTCAATGGACGGGATGCGCTTGAAATCGGTGCGACAGGTGAGGCGATCAAGCATCTATTGCTTGATCTCGAACGACGTGTCATTTCACAAGAGATTCCGAATCACGGGACCGTATTAAAAGAGGAGGCGAGACGATGGCTTCAACGCGCGGGCGTGTCTTGACGTTATTACAAAATGGGGAAGTGTGGAGCGGACAAGAATTGGCGCGCCAATTGAATATTTCACGTACCGCTATTTGGAAGCACATTGAAACGTTGAAGCAAGACGGATATGCGATTCATACCATCCCCCGTAAAGGATATCAACTGATTGAACAGAGTGACCGTCTGGATGAACCAGCATTTGTCTCATTCCGTAAAGGTCGATTCGGTCAGACGGTCCATGCGTATGAACAAGTCGATACGACACAACGAATCGCCCATGAATTGGCGCAACAGCATGTGTCGGAAGGAACGATTGTCATCAGTGAAGAACAGACTGCCGGACGAGGACAACTCGGTCGTCATTGGCATAACCCAAAACATGTCAATATTGCGGCGAGCATCATCTTAAGACCGGATTTGCCGATTCGAGACGCATCGAAACTCACGTTGATGGCAGCGAGTGCATTCGCACGGGCGCTCAACCATCAAAATCTTGATGTCATGATCAAGTGGCCGAATGATTTATTATTGAATGGGAAGAAAATCGGTGGCATTTTGACAGAGATGCAGACGGAGGGTGATCGGATTCAGGCTGTCATCCTAGGGTTCGGGATGAACGTCAATGGTGAGGAGATTCCAGACGAGTTAGCTCATCGGGCCACTTCTCTTTATCTAGAGACCGGAAAGCGATTCCGTCGAAGTGAACTGTTGGCTGAACTACTGGCTGAACTTGAAGTCGAATATGACCGATTCCTCGAAAGTGGTTTTGATCCAATCCGGATTAATTGGATGCAACATGCCGCCTACTTGAATGAAAAAGTCACGTTGAACGCTTCTCGTACTTCTCGTACAGGGGTTATGCGAGGGATTTCCGAAGAGGGCGCATTGCTTCTTGAAGAAGAAGGAAAGGTTGAACCCGTCTACTCTGCTGAGATTGCAGTGTGGAATGATTGATGAAAGCGAGACCATCGACTATACTTAATGTGTCGGACGCTATCAGTTTTTGAAGTGTACCGCGCTTGCAGACTGTCACAATCAGTTGTCTGCCTTGATCATTTTGACAGGGACAGAAGGACACTACTCATGAAAACCATGAAATTGTTTTTCGTGCGCCTTCTTGCCAACCGTGTAAGAAGGCGTTTATTCTTTCCTGTCTCCACGTTTAGGAGGAGAAACAGATGCACACGATGACTTCATTATTGAAAAAGATGAACGAGCAAGAAAAGCTCGTCATGTTGACGGCGTATGATTATCCGTCAGCCAAACTTGCCGAAGCGGCTGGTGTCGATTTGATTTTGGTCGGTGATTCTCTAGGGATGGTCGTCCTCGGGTATGACTCGACAATCCCGGTGACGACAGAAGATATGCTTCACCATTCGAAGGCTGTTCGCCGTGGGGCGAAAAACACATTCGTCGTAGTGGATATGCCATTTGCGACATACCATGGTGATTTTGACCGAACACTTCAGGCTGCCTCCCGTCTCTTCCAAGAAGGACATGCGGATGCAATCAAACTAGAAGGTGCGGGTGAAGTTCTTCAGACGATTGAACGACTCACTCAAGTAGGAATGCCTTGTGTTGCCCATCTAGGGTTGACCCCGCAATCGGTCGGTGTGCTAGAAGGGTATAAAGTGCAAGGGAAATCCCTTGAGGCGGCAGAGACACTGCTTCAAGATAGCTTGGCTGCCGAACGTGCCGGTGCGAAAATGCTCGTCCTTGAGTGTGTGCCGCATCAGTTGGCGAAACGAATCGCAGAAGAGTTGACGATTCCAGTCATCGGAATCGGTGCCGGGGCAGAGGTAGACGGACAAGTACTCGTCTATCATGACGTGTTGAAATATGGCGTGGACCGCTTACCGAAATTCGTTCAGGCATATGCCGACGTGAATGAAGTGGCGACAGAGGCCATCCGCTCTTATGTGGAAGAGACGAAAGCTGGACAATTCCCGCTTGAACGTCACACGTTCACAATGGATGAGTCATTGCTCGACTCGCTGTATGGAGGAAAATGATGAAGATTGTATCAACAGTTGAAGAGTTACGTCACACGTTGCCAACGGATCAAACGATTGGTTTTGTGCCAACGATGGGATATTTGCATGAAGGACACATGAGTCTCGTCGAGAACGCGCGACGTGAGAATGACCTCGTTGTCATGAGTATTTTCGTCAATCCGACTCAGTTCGGTCCGAACGAAGACCTCGATCGATATCCTCGTGACTTCGAACGAGATGAAAAGTTGGCACGAGAAGCTGGTGTCGATCTCCTCTTCTATCCGACGACGGAGACGATGTACCCGCTTGATATGGCGCGCGTCACTGTTCGCAAAGGGGCGGATGTATTATGTGGGGCGAGTCGTCCCGGCCATTTTGATGGTGTGTTGACAATCGTCTCGAAATTATTTAACCTTGTTCAACCGACCCGTGCTTATTTCGGTCTGAAAGATGCCCAGCAAGTAGCACTCATCGAAGGTTACGTCCGAGACTATTTTGTCCCGGTCGAGATTCGACGCTGCCCGATTATTCGTGAGGAGACAGGACTAGCCAAGTCTTCTCGAAACGTATATTTGTCAGACACTGAAAAAGAAGATGCGAGTCAAATCTTTAAAGCATTGACGACAGCGCGAGAAACACTTGAGGCAGGTCATGATCTTGAAGAAGTGAAGCAACGACTGACCGAACGATTACACGAGATCCCGAACAGTCAAATCGACTATGTCGAACTCGTTGACTACCCGACGCTTGCTGACGCTTCAAGCGATTCGAAAGAAATATTGATGGCGGTGGCCGTTCAATTCGAACGAGCCCGATTGATTGATAATGTGATTTGGAAGAAGGGATGAATCCAATGATTCGTACATTTATGCACGCAAAGCTTCATAAAGCAACGGTGACAGAAGCAAACTTACACTACGTCGGTTCGATTACAATCGATGAGGATTTGATGGATGCAGTCGGCATCATGGAAAATGAACATGTGCACATCACGAACAACCATAATGGCGCTCGTATCGAGACGTATGTCATCAAAGGCGAACGTGGTTCTGGTGTGATTTGTTTAAACGGTGCGGCAGCAAGACATTTCCAGGTCGGTGATGTTGTCATCATCATGGCGTACGGTCAAATGACTGCAGAAGAAGCGAAAACGCATCGTCCAAAAGTAGCCGTATTGAACGAGCAAAACGAGGTCGATCAACTTCTTTACGAAGAAATCGCTCACACGATTTTATAAAACATTCGGGGGTGTCGACAAAGGCATCCCCGTTTTTTCGTCGTTCGTTCTATGGTAAGATGAGACAGACAGAAAGCACGAGCGTGCCTAAGATGGGATGGATGTTATGGACACGTATGTGATTGTGGATATAGAGACAACGGGTCATTCCGTAAAGTCCGGTGATGAACTGATTGAGTTTGCGGCGGTCGTTGTACAAGATGGTGAAGTGATCGAGCGCTACAGCACCTTGATTCGACCGGGTCGACCAATCCCACCTTTTATTACGCAATTAACAACGATTAGCGATGATGACGTAAGTGATGCACCAACATTTGAAGAAGTGATTCCCGACATTTGGAAAATGCTAGATGGACGGGTATTTGTCGCGCATAACGTCGCATTTGATTTAACTTTTTTAAACGAGAGCCTTGAACAAGCGGGCTATCTTTCGTTTCAGGGGAGGGCCATTGATACGGTTGAACTCGCTCGCATCCTCTACCCGACACTTGAGAGTCATGCCCTAGAAGCGTTATCTGAGACATTCGACCTTGTACATACAGACGCACACCGCGCACTTAGTGATGCGGAAGCAACGGCCGAGCTTTTTATCCGAATGCTCGAGCGCTTGCGCGATTTACCTGTCGTGACATTGAAACGACTTCGCGATTTGTCTGAATCGTGGACGAGTCATGTCGAGCCGTTGCTCGATGAAATCATCCTCGAGGTTGGGATTCGACCAGACGACGAAACGCGTTTTGATATTCATCGGAAGATTGCGTTACACCGTCCAAGCGATACGTTCGTTCCGGCAGAAGAACGAGAGCCCTTTGAACCGTTTCTCCTTCGCACGATCGAAGAAACGCTCCCGTCAATCTTTGATCAATTTGAGCCGAGACAAAGTCAATTTGAAATGATGCGTCACGTTTATAAAGCATTAGACGACGAGGAAACGTTGTTAGTCGAAGCGGGGACGGGAACCGGGAAGACGTTGGCGTACTTAATCCCGAGTGCCCATCATGCACTTGAGACGAAGCGCCCTGTCGTCATCAGTACGCATACGATTCAATTACAGGAACAGCTCCTGAACCGGGATTTGCCGGTACTTCGACAAATCTTTCCGGAAATTGAATTCACCTTGTTAAAAGGAAGACGGAACTATATTGATTTACGTAAATTCGAGATGGTACTCGATGAGTCGAATGATGGATTGTTGGTTTCGATGTGTAAGGCGATGGTACTCGTCTGGTTAACCGAGACTGAGACAGGGGATTTAGAGGAACTCTCATTCCCAGGATCTGCGACGCAAGGTCCGGCTTCTTTTAAACGGTTGATTCAAGCTGATGCTTCAAGTGAATTCGGACGGTTCGACCCTTGGTATAGCCGAGACTTTTTCACAAAAGCAGTCCTCCGTTCGAAAGAAGCAGATTTGATTGTCACGAATCACGCGCTCTTGTTCTCTGATTTACAGCATCAGGCAGGCATCTTACCGACCGATACTCCACTCGTCTTAGACGAGGCACATCAAGTCGAAGAAGTGGCCTCTCACCATTTCGGTGTGACGTTTGACGCCATCCAATTTGATCGGTTGTTCAAATGGTTCGGATACGGTGCGGACGGGAAGTTTCATTCTCGGATCATTCAGCTAGCCGATTTGACGTCTGTGACAGAAGAGGCAGAGGCGTTCAGTCAACAGATTGATTCTGCGCTCGCACGGGTCGAAGAAGAGCTCGAAGACCTCTTGACGGCACTACAGTCGCTAGGAAAGAAAAAAGAACCCCGGCAAACCGTTCGATTCGAGCGAGAAGGCGCATCATTCAGGCCGATTCGTGAAGTGGCGAATCGATTAGAGGACAAGTTACGTACACTACGGACGTCACTCAGACATCTCCATCGACTGCTCGATGAGCGTAAAGAGCACATGACGTTCAAACAACGCGCACTTTTGAGTGATTTGAAAACATTGATTAGCGACGTCCGTGAGCTCGAAAGTGTCATTTATGAGACGATGCTGACACGTAATGATGATGCGGTCAGTTGGGTCGAGTTGAATTTAGGCAACCGTAAGTTGACATCGGTCTACACGCAACCGGTTGAAATCGGTCCGTTGCTGCACGAACGATTATTTAAGAAGAGACCGACGATTTTGACGTCAGCGACGATGACGGTCTCGGGCAAGTTTAGTTTTATGGAGCGACGACTCGGACTTGAAGGAGAACCGGTCAGACGAGTCGTATTGCCTTCACCGTTCAACTTTAAGGAACAGGCAAAACTGTTTGTTCCGTCAGACTTCCCGTTGATCAATGATGTGCCGCTTCCTCAGTTCGTTGATCAGACCGCTCAATCGATTGTTCAAATTGCAAACGTGACAAAAGGGCGAATGCTCGTCCTCTTCACCTCGAATGAATTGTTACGTCTCACTTACGAACAAGTAAAAGATCATCTCGACCCTTCTTATACGCTACTTGCTCAAGGGGTCAGTGGGGGATCGCGAAGCCGATTGACGAAACAGTTCAAGCGGATGGAACAGTCGATTTTATTCGGGACGGCCAGCTTTTGGGAAGGTGTCGATATTCCAGGTGAGGCGTTGACGTGCCTCGTCATCGTACGTCTTCCGTTCGCGCCGCCTGATCAACCAATCATGCAAGCCCGTTCGGAAAAAATTGAATCGATGGGGAAATCCCCATTCTTCGAGCTTTCGCTTCCTCAAGCAGTCATTCGTTTCAAACAAGGTGTCGGTCGATTGATTCGATCGAAATCGGATTATGGTGCGATTTTTGTGTTCGATCGCCGTGTCGAGACGACTCGTTACGGGAAACAATTCATCAATAGCTTACCGAAGGTGGACCGGATTGAAGGGACGCTAGAGACATCCTTATCCGAGTTAGAATTGTTCTTAGATGAAAAGGAAAACTCTGTGACAAGAAATGATAGATAACGCTAGGCATCATGATGTTATCGTTTTATAATGATACGTATAGGTTTTGGAGGAGGAGTCAACATGAATTCGAATATTGAGACGCTTGCGAGTGTGCGCATCGAACCGACGGCGGACGTTTATAAGATTGTCGATTTATTGAATCGGACGTTAAAAAGTCAAGATTTGATGTTCGGCCTTTCGCTTGAAAAGAAAGTGAATGATCCGAAGAAGGAAGAGATGGTCTTCACCATCTATCGTACAGAATGACCAGAAAAACAAAATGGATCGTCTCGTTACTGGCGGCACTGCTCGGTGTCGTCCTTGTCTTTAGCGTGATGTATCGATTCACGATTGGACACACAGAAAATCAAAAGGAACAACTCATCGAGGAAGCCTTGATTCGATTGAACGAGGAATCGCCAGACGTTCAAGTGGGACAAGGAGAGCTGTTCAATGGGACAGAGGCATACGTCGTTTTTCAGGAAGAGGACGGAGACTCGATTTGGTTCGTTCCACTCGATGACGAGTTCGAAATTGAACAACGTGAAATTGGTGAAGTGAATGCGAATGACGTCTGCGCTCGTTCTGTCCAAGATACAGGCGGACAACTCATCAGTTGTAAGTACGGATTCGACGAGAGAGCGCTCGTCGAAGTGGTCACAAAGGCAGACGCATCTTATACGTATTCGTATTACACGTTACAGACTGGAGAGTTTATTCGACGCGTCCAATTGACCGATCAAATGTGACGAATTAGAGGGGGATAATGATGGAACATCTATTAGCGAAACGAGTGAAACAACTCACGCCGTCGACAACATTAGCGATTACAGCTAAAGCAAAGGCGCTCAAGGCTTCGGGCAAAGATGTCATTGGACTCGGCGCAGGTGAGCCTGATTTCAATACACCGGAACGAATCATCGATGCTGCTTGCCAAGCGGCTCGTGATGGCGATACGAAATATACACCTTCGGGCGGAACGGTCGCGTTGAAGGACGCCATCATTGAAAAAACGAAACGGGACAGCCAGCTGACGTTTGAGCGGAATGAAGTCATGGTCGCTTCGGGTGCAAAGCATGCGCTTTACGCATTGTTCCAAGCGATTTTAGATGAAGGTGACGAAGTCATCGTCCCGACACCTTACTGGGTCAGTTATCCAGAACAAATCAAACTCGCTGACGGTGAACCTGTATATGTCGATACAAATGAAGACACATCCTTCAAATTGACACCTGAACTGCTCGAACGTGCAATTACAGATCGTACGAAGGCAGTCATATTGAACAGTCCTTCAAACCCGACAGGAATGATTTACACGAAAGAAGAGTTACAGGCACTCGCTGATGTCGTTCTTCGACATAATCTTCTCGTCGTGAGCGATGAAATTTATGAGAAGTTGATTTACGGTGACGCAACATTCGTATCGATTGCGACATTACCGAATATGCGTGAACGTACGATCATCATCAACGGTGTCTCAAAATCTCATGCGATGACAGGGTGGCGTATCGGATATGCCGTTGGTGATGCGACAATCATCAGCGCGATGACAAACTTAGCGTCTCACTCCACATCAAACCCGACATCTGTCGCTCAGGCGGCAGCGGTTGAGGCATACAATGGACCACAGGATGATGTAGAGATGATGCGTCAGTCATTCGAAGAGCGACTCGACATCGTTTACAACCGTCTCGAACAAATTCCAGGAATCACTTGCTTGAAGCCACAAGGTGCATTTTACTTATATGCCAATGCGAAAGTTGCCGCGACTGAGAGTGGATACGACACAGTCGATGCTTGGTGCGAGGCAGTACTTGAAGAGGCAAACGTGGCACTTGTTCCAGGTTCTGGTTTTGGACAGGAAGACTACGTACGATTATCATATGCAACAGAATTAAAACGCGTATTAGAAGCGCTCGATCGAGTAGAAGACTTCATTACGAAGCGCGCTCGATAAGCGAAAGGATGGAAATGAACATGACAACAATTTCGATTAACCAATTTAAAGACTACGAAGGACAGACGGTCCGCGTCGGAGCTTGGATTGCCAACAAACGTTCTAGCGGGAAGATTGCCTTCCTTCAACTACGTGACGGTAGCGGATTTGCACAAGCAGTCGTCGTGAAGGCTGACGTCTCTGAAGAATTGTTCACTCTTGCTAAAGGTGTGACACAAGAGACTTCTGTCTGGGTGACAGGTAACGTCAAGTCGGATGGTGGACGTACGCCACTCGGATTTGAATTAGAAGTGACAGATGTAGAAGTGATTGCAGAGTCAGTGGATTACCCAATCACACCGAAAGAACATGGAACGGAATTCTTGATGGATAACCGTCACTTATGGCTCCGTTCACGTCGCCAACACGCAATCATGAAAGTGCGTAACGAAATCATTCGTGCGACGTATGAATTCTTTAATAAAGAAGGATTCGTCAAAATCGATCCACCAATCCTTACGAGCAGTGCACCAGAAGGCACGACAGAGTTGTTTGAGACAGATTACTTCGGTCAATCCGCTTACCTCTCACAGACGGGCCAATTGTATATGGAAGCCGCTGCAATGGCACTCGGTAAAGTCTTCTCGTTCGGACCGACTTTCCGTGCAGAGAAATCAAAAACACGTCGTCACTTGATTGAGTTCTGGATGATTGAGCCAGAGATGGCATTCTTCGATCACGACATGAACCTTGAGATTCAAGAGCAATACGTCTCATACATCGCACAATCCGCGCTTGAGAACTGTAAGGATGAACTTGAATTCCTTGGACGTGACCTTGAGAAGTTGGCACAAGTGAAAGCACCTTTCCCACGTGTCCGTTATGAAGATGCAATCAAATTCTTGAAATCAGAAGGATTCGACGATATCGAATACGGCGACGATTTCGGTGCACCGCATGAGACGGCGATTGCTAACGCACACGACCAGCCAGTCTTCATCACGCACTGGCCAAAAGAAATCAAACCGTTCTACATGAAAGTGGACCCTGAGAATCCTGAGCTCGTTCTTTGTGCAGACTTGATTGCACCAGAAGGATATGGAGAAATCATCGGGGGATCACAACGTGAAGACGATTACGATCGTTTGAAAGAAGAGATCATTAAAGAAGGTCTTGATGAAACGGATGCATACGACTGGTATCTCGAACTTCGTCAATACGGTTCGGTCCCGCACTCTGGTTTTGGACTCGGACTTGAGCGTACGGTTGCATGGATCAGTGGAATCGAGCATATCCGTGAAGCCATTCCATTCCCACGTTTATTAAACCGAATCCACCCTTAACGATTAATCGGGGAAGACGTCATGTCCTCCCCGATTGATGTGTCTTAGAAAGGAAGTGCGACATGGATGCACATCAATTGATTCAATTATTCGAGCAAAGTCCGGTCGTTATTCCGCGCAAACTGTTCACTGACGCTAGACGACTCGACTTATCGCCTGTCGAATTCAGTCTCATCGTCCATCTTCTTGAAATGACTGGAGAAGGCATCGTCATGCCACTCCCAAGCGAATTAGGAAAACGGTTGAACGTCTCTGAGAATGAGGCGCGTTCTGTGTTACTCGGCTTGTTGCAAAAAGAATTGATTGCCATTGACGCTTCGAGTAATGGCGAGCGATACAGCTTAATACCTCTGTTTGAAGCGTTGCAAGGAGAAGAGAAAGTTGTACCGCAACAGACGTTGAATGAAAATATCATCCATACGTTCGAACGAGAATTTGGGACGATCACTCCGTTCGAGATTGAACAAATCGTCGGATGGATGACGGAAGATAATTTCAGCGAAGAACTAATTATGGCCGCGTTACGCGAAGCGAAACTTCGGAATGTTCGAAACTTCAAATACATGGATAAAATCTTACGCGTCTGGCAGGACCATCAAGTCGAGACGCTTGAGGATGTCGTGGAATATCAACGGAGGAATAAATGATGTTGACGAAAGTCCAGTTACAAGAAGTGTCTGATACGATGAGGCAAATGTTCCCGGATGCGCATTGCGAACTGACGCATCAAAACCCATTCGAATTAGTGGTCGCCGTGGCCCTCTCCGCCCAGGCGACGGATGCCCTCGTCAACAAGGTGACACCGGGCTTGTTTGAAGCGTTTCCGACAGTCGAAGCGATGGCTGCGGCAGACGTTTCAGAGATTGAGGCGTTAATCAAACGCATTGGATTGTATCGGAACAAAGCGAAGAACGTGAAGGCACTCTCTGAAAAAATCGTGAACGAGCATGGCGGCATCGTGCCGTCGGACCGGGCATCACTTGAGGCCCTTCCAGGTGTCGGTCGTAAAACGGCCAACGTCGTCCTGTCGGTCGCGTTCCTTGAGCCGGCCTTTGCCGTGGATACCCACGTCGAGCGGGTGTCGAAGCGTCTTGGCATTTGCCGCTGGAAAGATAACGTCCGTCAAGTCGAGGATACGTTGATGAAGAAGTTCCCACGCGAGGAGTGGTCACAACTCCATCATCAATTTATTTTCTTCGGACGCTATCATTGTAAAGCCCAGCGACCTGCCTGTGAGACGTGCCCGCTTCTTCATATGTGTCGGGAAGGAAAGAAACGAATGAAGTCCGCGAAAGTCACGACATAAAAAATGCATCGGCACATGTGTGTCGATGCATTTTTGTGTTAATGATTCCAAGGATGGTCGCTCCACTCACGACGCTTTTTCGTGATGGGTACCTTTTTGAAGCCCCAGTTGCGGAAATCTTGGTCTGGACTTTCTTTACGAATGTAAATTTTGTCCTTGATTGCTTTAAAGATTCGGTTCTCGTCCCCATAATGGACGAACCGTGGTTTTACCTCGATCACACCTCGACGGACACGTGAAAGTGGGAGACAGACGAGGTCAGCGATTTCTAAACCGGATTGATACATCGTGTTCTGTTTCTCAGAGAAGATGAACCCTTTAATTTTTTGACGACTCTTTTCGACATCGAGATGGACCGTGCCCGAGTTGAAAATATCAAAAAATGCTTTTTGAATGAGTAAGTTCTGGTAATCATCTCGTGATTCGAGGACGACGCGTGCACTGACCGCCTCTGTTTCCTCTAAAAACGCATAGAACGACTTCATCAAGTGGGCGAAGGCGACTACATACGGATCTTTTGGCGTCGAATAAAAGTCATGTAGTTTTTGTTTATCGACTTCAACACTGACGATTGTACAATCGATTCCTCGCAAAAAATCAGGTAGCTTGTCCCAAAAATCACGCAACATGTCGATTGTGATGCCATCTTCTTTCCCATAAGGATGCTCGGCTTTTAAAATTTCTTTTAAATGAAGCGGGATTTGCTCGGTTTTAAAAACATCTCGCTTGAACGCGTGAAGACGTCGCTTCAATTCACATGGCATTCCAGTCTCATCCGCATCGATTGAATATTTGTACTCCATCAGAACACCAGTCAAATTGAACTGCGTGTTTCCTTTCGGTGTACCTGTTTCGTCGACGAACATGACATACTTCTTTCCACTTTCCATCCAATCCCTCCAAAACGGCTTAACAGTAACGTCTTTAAGCATTCTATTTTATTTCCAGACGGCATTTCCAGCCGTCCATTGCACAGGTATTGCACACTTTTTTTCAGAATGACATCAATTAGGTTTATCGATGTACAATCTTGGTTAAACAGAAGAGGTGCTATTATCATAGAAAAACAATCAAGTCTTACGTGACGAGAGCTTTTCAATTTGGATACACAATCGCTTACATACTAGTTTAACATACGGGAGTTTGGTACGATATGTGTTGCGGTAAATCCACACAAGTGTCGACCGACAGAAGTCGACAATCAGACCTGAGACGGAAGGAACGAGTGGAGCGACCTGTTAATATGTATGTATGGGGTGACAACATTGTTCCATTATCCAAACGGTAAAAAAGCAAAAGTGACAAAGACACCAAAGGAGGAAGGAATTTCGAAACAACCCTCGAATTCTCCAACCTATGCGAATCGCGGAATGAATTTGGAGACATTGTTGAATGAAACGAATGAATTTTATCGAATCCATCAACGAGCCGTCATTCATAAGAAACCGACACCGCTACAAATCGTCAAAGTCGATTACCCCAAACGAAGTGCAGCCAAAGTGACGGAAGCCTATTTCAAACAGGCATCTACGACTGACTATAATGGGGTGTATCGCGGCAAGTACATTGACTTTGAAGCGAAAGAAACGAATAATAAGACGTCGTTTCCGCTCGGCAACTTTCACGAGCACCAGATTGAACACATGCGCGAGTGCGAACGCCATGGAGGGATTTGTTTTGTCATCATCCGCTTTAGTCGCTATAATACGCAATATGTATTGACCACGGAACAACTTGTTCAGTGGTGGGAACAACGATTGACGGGACGCAAGTCAATTCCACTTCGTTTTATCGAAGAGGAAGCGATTGAAGTTCCGACGAGAGCCTTGCCGTCGATTGACTATTTGGCGGTGCTCGATCAATGGCTCGATTGAATAGAAGGAGTGAACCATGAATGGAGCGAAGTAGGGTCGCACGTCGACAAGATTCGACGACGAATAAACGCAAAAAAACTGGGAAACAACCAAAGACGAAAAGTAAAAAACCGATGTGGAAACGCATCTTTTTATTAGGTTTCTTATTATTTATTGCAGCAGTCATCGCGTTCGGGGCATATACCGTATATGCGATTGCAACGGCACCAGAGCTTGACGAAGAAAAACTCGTCGATACGTATCCGATTCAGCTAATCTCTGCTGAAGGTGAACCGCTCGAAGGAGCCGGTCAAATTCGAGAATACGTCTCCATTGACGATATTTCAGAAGTGATGCAACAAGCGGTCGTCTCGATTGAGGACCGTCGTTTCTATGAGCACAACGGAATCGACTTACGTCGGATCGGTGGCGCAGTCGTGGCCAACTTGACTGACGGTTTCGGTGCAGAAGGTGGATCAACCATCACGCAACAGTTGGTGAAACAGTCGTTTCTTTCAACAGACAAGAAGTTGAAGCGTAAGCTTCAAGAGCAGTGGCTCGCGCTCAAACTTGAACGTGAGTATACGAAAGAACAGATTCTAGAGATGTATTTAAATAAAAACTACTATGGTAGTGGTGGATACGGTGTACAAACCGCATCGAAACGCTATTTCAACAAGCCAGTCTCTGAGGTCAACTATCAAGAAGCGGCAATCCTTGCAGGTCTTCCGCAACGTCCAAGTGCATACGATCCAATCAATGGTGACCAAGAGTTAACGCGTTATCGCCAAGAACAAGTCTTGTCTGCGATGAAGCGAGACGGCCACATTTCGGAAGAACAGTATAACGAAGCGCTTGATGTTGCCATCGCAGACGTCATCTCACCTGGTGAAGAGACGGAAGAAGAGGCGTTCACACGTGCGATTTATTCACGAGTGCTTAAAGAGCTAGAAGATGACTTCGGACTTGAACAGTCAGACATCTACGGAACAGGTCTAAAAGTATATACGTCAATCAACAAAGAATTGCACACGAAAATCAATAGCGATATTAAGTCAAACAATGTCAATCTTCAAACTAACGGTTACCCAGAGGAATTAAGAATGGGTGCGACCGTACTGAATACGAAGACGGGTGAAATTGTGGCGATTGTTGATAGTCATCAGGAAAAACAAGGTGATACGACGTACCGTGACTATTCAAACGAGAAGTATCAAATTGGGTCAACGGCGAAGCCACTCTTCGACTACGGTCCAGGGATTGAGAACGGACAATGGTCGACTGGTAAAGTGTTACTTGACGCTGAATTAGATGGCACATATAGTCCAAGTAACTATTATTCAGGCTTCCGTGGACCAAACACGATGCGTCAATATTTGAAGATTTCAGCGAACACGCCAGCAGTTCGTGCTTTCCAAGAAGTGCGGGATGAGTATGGACAAGAAGCGATTGAATCGTTCGTCAAAAATGTTGGGATCGAACCTTCATATTCTGGCGATCAATTAAATGAATCGAATGCTCTTGGTACGGCTGAGGCAAGTACGACGCAGATGGCTGCAGCTTACGCAGCACTTGGTGCAAATGGTATGTATACGAAACCTCACTTGATTCAAAAAATTGAATTTAACGATGGTTCAAGTATTAACTCGCCAGTCAAAGCGAAACAGGCGATGGAAGACTATACAGCTTATATGTTAACCGATATGCTCCGTGACGTAGTGAGCGCTGAAGGTGGAACATATGTACCGGGTGCATTCCCATGGGATGTAGCTGGTAAAACGGGTACGACAAATGAAAAAGATGAAAATGGAAATGTCATTCCAAAAGATAAATGGTTCACAGGATATTCGACAGATTATTCTATTTCGGTTTGGACGGGAAAATCGAGTGAAGCCACATCTGATCAATTCGATCCTGACCATGCACAATATTTCTTTGAATATATGATGCAGGAAGCGACAAAGATTTCAGGTCAACCAGATCGCTTCCAACGTCCAGACTCTGTCTTATCACTCGGGAATGAACTTTATGTCAAAGGGACGAAGCCAAAAGACCTTCAACCTGAGAAATTGACTGCTCCAACGGGTGCAAGCGTCAATTATGACGAAAGTTCACAAGCCGGTTCTGTCTCATGGTCATACGATTTTGATGGCGCACAAGCAGATGGTTACTCAGACATCTCATTCACCGTGACGCAACAGTCAGCCGAAGGCGGTGAACAAGTCGTCGGTACGACGGGAGAGACGAGTATTGATATTTCGAACTTGGCTGAAGGGGACACAACGTTCACCATCGTCGCCAAGGCGACAAACCCATTGACGGGTGAACAGCAATCTGCCCCAGCACAAGCAAGTTACTCCATTGAACCAAAAGAAGAACCGAAGGATGAGGAAGAAGAAAGTCCTTCTGACGAAGAGAATAACGAAGACAACCCATCGGACGAGAACAACGGTAACGGGAACAATAGTAACAATGGTAACGGAAACGGCAACGAAAACGATGAAGATACCACTGAGGAACAAAATCCTGATGAGCCAGCGACCGATGAAGGTACGGATGAAGGAACAGACCAACCGACGGATGGAGAAGATCCAGGTGCTCCGCTAGAAGGTCAATCGAATAATGAATCGCCAGCCACGGAACGTGGGAACGGCAATTCGAATAACGGAAATAACTAAGGAAGGCAGGGCGACATTGTGCGCCCTGTTTTTCGTATGACTTTGTTATAATGAAAAGAAAGGGAACAGGATGGTGACACATGGTTCAACTCTCTTTAAAGCGAAAGATGAAAGTGTTATTTGTTATGGATCGACTGCAAGACGACGATTTCGGCGTACCGCTCAGTGGACATCTCGGATTAAAGCTTTCCCATCTGCTATTAAAAGAGTCGATTCCACTCGGACGTCTCATCCAAGATCAAACCGTCGCTGAAGCGATTGGACATTCTTACTTAAAACGAATCGGAGTCGAAACGATGTTCACGGGTGAAGAATCCTACTATCCAGACTTACTTCGTGGCAACCGTCAACAGTTATCGACAGACGAAGATTATTATAAAACGGTGCAACGCTACGCCAAACATCTATTAGCGGTTCATTCGAAATGTACGAAGCTACATACCATTGTCTTATTCGGTCGATCGACACAACGTCTATTTTCAGACGCGCTCATCCGCCTCGAAGAAGAGAATGCACATGTGGCTGATACGTTTCAACACATGACCATTTTAAAAATGCCCGCTGTATCGAGAATGATACGAGATGAACGGATTCAATCGATCCGACAAACCGTAGTCGAACTTGCACCTTCGAACTCATAAAAAAGAAGGTGAACTGATGCGAAAATCACGCTCCGTCGAAGAGATGATTCAAGAATTAAAAGAAGACCCGAGCTTTGCCAAAAACGTTCGTCATTGGCATACAGTTGATGCACGTCCGGCACAATATGCACCCATTCTAGAGCAAGTACCGGAACAGTTGACGAACGTGTTGAAAAATCGGGGAATTGAGCAACTGTATACGCACCAAGCTGAGGCTGTGAAACAAACGGCTGCCGGTCATTCGACCGTCATTGTGACCCCTACCGCATCAGGGAAAACATTGTGTTATAACTTACCGGTACTTTCAAAAATGATTGAAAAACCGACAGCACGTGCACTTTATCTATACCCGACAAAAGCGCTCGCCCAGGACCAAAATAGTGACTTGATGGAGATGGTCGAGGCACTTGAAGGGGATTTACGATGCTTCACGTATGATGGGGATACGTCTCCCGCTGCCCGAACGAAAGTCAGGGATGCGGGGAATATCGTCATCACCAATCCGGATATGTTACATTCCGGTATTTTACCGCACCATACGAAATGGATTCGTCTATTTGAAAACTTAGAATACATCGTCGTCGATGAGCTGCACACGTATCGTGGCGTGTTTGGCAGTCATGTGGCCAACGTATTTCGCCGATTGAAACGAATTTGTGCCTATTATGGGAGTCACCCAAAATGGATTATGACTTCTGCGACGATTGCAAACCCGCGAGAACTCGCCGAATTATTGACGGAAGAAGAAGTCGTATTGATTGACCGGAACGGGGCGCCACAAGGGAAGAAACACCTCGTCTTCTACAATCCTCCTGTCGTCAATGAGGCGCTCGGAATCCGAAGAAGTGCAACGCTTGAGACGAAACGAATCGCATCGAAGCTTGTTGAAGCGAACATCCAGACCATCGTCTTCGCACGTTCACGTGTCCGAGTCGAGGTGCTTCTGACGTATTTACAAGAACTGACACGACGAGAACTCGGACCAAAATCAATCGTCGGGTACCGAGGCGGTTATCTTCCTTCTGAACGACGCGAGATTGAACGGCGCTTACGAAATGGCGAAATCAAAGCAGTCGTATCGACGAACGCGTTAGAACTCGGTGTGGATATCGGTCAATTGCAAGCATGTGTCCTCAATGGCTATCCTGGAACCGTCGCCTCACTCTGGCAACAAGCGGGTCGTGCCGGTAGACGTCACTCGGAATCGCTCGTCGTATTCGTTGCATCGTCTTCCTCGCTTGACCAGCTTGTCGTCGAACAACCTGATATGATTTTAGACCGTTCGCCGGAAGCGGCTCGTCTTGACCCGAACAACTTGATCATTTTAGTCGACCACATGAAGTGTGCCGCATTTGAACTACCGTTTCAAAAAGGAGAGCGCTTCGGAACGGTCGACACGGAGGATATTTTAGATTTCCTGACAGACGCACAAGTGCTACACGAACGAGCGAATAAATATTATTGGATGACCGATTCATTCCCGGCGCACGATATCTCCCTTCGAACGAGCGACCAAGAGAATGTCGTCATTGTCGACCAAACCGCGAAGCATCAAGTAATCGGTGAAATGGACACGTTCAGCGCGATGACCTTGTTACATGATGAAGCTATTTATTTACACGGAGCTGAACAGTATCAAGTCGAAAAATTAGACTTTGAAGAGAAGAAGGCATTCGTCCGTCGCGTCGATGTCGACTACTATACGGATGCGAATCTGGCAGTAGAACTAAAAGTGCTCGAAGAGAACAAGACGGATGGTGCAAAAACGTTTGGTGAAGTGTCGGTCATTGCGATGGCCACGCTCTTTAAAAAAATCAAATTCGGGACGCATGAGAATATTGGATCAGGGCCGATTCATCTTCCGGAGCGAGAACTGCATACGACGGCGACATGGTTCACACTAGATGAACGCTTTGCTTATTCGGAGGCAGATCTTGAAGATCAACTCGAAGCGGTTAGTGACTTGTTCAGACGGCTTGCACCGCTCTATCTCATGTGTGATACGCTCGATTTATTTACAACCATTCAAATGAAGTCGACTCATACGAATAAACCGACCGTTTATTTATATGACCGTTATCCTGGTGGCATCGGTCTCAGTGAGGCGCTCTATAAAGATGCAGACATGGTGCTCGAGGCAGCAGAGCGGACGGTATCGGATTGTCCTTGTGAGAGTGGATGCCCTCGCTGTGTCGGTATGATTGGATATGGAGACTTCAAGCATCAAGTCATCCGTCAGTTACAAGCTTTGAAAGGATCGTTATGAAAGCAAAATTATCAAGATTGATTAAAACGAAAGAACCTGTCGAACGCCCGCGCGTTACCTCACCTGATGAAGTGGAACAACAGAAATGGACTGAACAAGGTGGGGAAATTTTAACGTTCGAAGGAGAATGGTGTGTCCGAATCCGAAACACCTATCCGCTCGATGAGATTTATCACGACTATGCGTTCGGAGACGCCAGACGAATGATGCAGAAAACGGAACATCCGTTTTTCGCGGTCGACTTAAAACCGGATCAAGTCTTGTTTATGGATACAGAGACGACCGGATTACGTGGGTCCGGGACGTCGATTTTCTTGATCGGATTTGCACGGATTCGTGCGGAACAGCTTGAAATGATTCAGTATGTCTTGCCTCATCCTGCCTTTGAGACTGCTTTTTACTATCATTTTCTACAGGACATCGGGGATGAGGTACGGTTCGTCACCTATAATGGAAAGTCTTTTGACTGGCCACAAATCAAAACGAGACATACGTTTGTCAAATCACGGGTAAAAGCATTGCCTTCCGTCGGTCATGTCGATTTACTACATGCGGCAAGACGATTGTTGAAACCGCGATTAGAATCGGTGTCGCTCAAAGCGGTCGAAACGTATTTCGGTCACGGACGGACGGATGATCTACCTGGATTTTTAGCTCCGATGCATTATTTTCAGTACGTCAAAGAGCGCAACCCTGAGATTCTCATGCCGGTCCTTGAGCACCATCATGCGGATTGTTTGAGCCTCGTCTCTCTTTACACGCGACTCAGTCAACTCGTCATGACTCCTGAGACCGATTTCGGAGAAGAGCGTGCGCATTGGTTGCATGACCTAGGGGAGCAGGAGCAGGCACTTAAAGAATTCGAGCAGCTGTCTGACCCTTCGAAACGAGCCATCATGCGGCAAGCGCTCTTATTGAAACGAACAGGTCGTATGGAGCAAGCAATTCCGCTCTTTGAATCGTTGCATACGATTGAAGGGTATGTGGAGCTCGCCAAGTACGCAGAGCATAAACAGAAGGACGTGGCACTCGCGATTGATTACACGGAACGAGCCGTCGAACTGCTCGAGCAAAAGCGCACCGTTTTGCGTCAAACCGTTAATCGCGAGAAGGCCGAGCTCGAACATCGGCTTGCCCGTCTAGAAAGGAAGCGATCATGAAAGTTGTAGCCGTCACAGGATATCGTCCCCATGAACTTGGGATTTTCAAAGCGGACCATCCGGGGATCGACATCATTCAAGAAGCTTACCGAAAAAAAATCCTGGAAGTCATTGAATTAGGTGCTGAATGGTTCATCTTTAGTGGAACGAACGGTTGTGAATTATGGGCCGGACAAGTATTGTTAGAGTTAAGAGAAACATATCCGATTAAAATTGCGGTATTTCCTCCGTTCTTAAATATGGACGAACGCTATAAACCGTTCGAACAAGAATTGTTTGTTCAACTTCAACTCGAAGCAGATTTCTTTGAACCGTTGACGCAACGTCCATATGAGGATCCGAGTCAATTACGCGCAAAAACTGCATTCTTTTTAGATAAAGCAGAAGGATTGATTACCTTGTATGACGAAGAAACGGAGGGAAGTCCCCGTTTTCTAGTCGAAGGGGCTCGGCGAAAGCCAAATATGGAGGTCTTTCTCATCACACAGGAAGATTTACGTGTCATTGAGGAAGAAAAACAATGGGAACAACAATGGGAGTGATACAATGCAAACCGAATTAACGGCAGAGGCAATTTATAAACAAGAATTTAAAACGGCATTACGAGGCTACTCGCAAGAAGAAGTCGATCAATTTTTAGATGTCGTCATCCGCGATTATGAAAAGATGGCGAAAGAAATCGAACGGCTTCAGAAAGAAAATGATTCATTGCGTCGCGAATCGGCACCAGTGGCAGAACCTACAAAACCAGCGCAACCTGTTGCGTCGAACTATGATATGTTACGTCGCATTTCAAATCTTGAAAAAGCAGTCTTCGGAAAGCAAGTGGGACCAAGCGAATAAGGAATAGGGGGTGGAGTGAATGTTGCAAGTGTTAACGGCTACGGAAAAACAACCCGTTAAACAACAATCAAGAAAGCTGTTTCGAACGAAAGAAGAAGTGATGAAAGCACCGACAAGCTATACAGATCGTCTCGTCGAAAACATCAGGCACACCTGTCGATTTGATTGGATGATGATTGAACAAGTCGAATTTGGCGAGGATCTCGTTCATTACGTGCTCGTCGGACCGAAAGGTGTATTCTTGATTCAATTAAATCGAACTCCAGCCCCTGTCCATTTGACGAACCGCGAGTGTCGAACGGAGACGTCTATGGGATGGAAGCATATCTACCCACATCCTCTCACGGAGCTAGAGCGAATGACGAAACAAGTACGGACACGGTTGAAAAAGGAATGTGGGCAAGCGATTCCTGTCTATTCATTCTTGATTTTCCCGGAGACGGAACAGTTGAAGCTTAAGCGGGTCAAGGCCAATTGTGGGGATTCTTTCGCATTCGTCAATCAGGTCATCAGCAAAACGAATCTTGAAACGTTGACGGAGCCACTTGTTAAACAAATCGCCTACTATTGCTCTGAACGACAAGTACATAAATAAGAAGAAGGCCAAATATTGTATTTGGCCTTCTTCTTATTTCAAGAGTTCTCTTGCCTTTGCCGCATCATCTCGATGAACGAATAGTGCGACACGGTCGTCTAAGTTTTTCGCGAGCGGCTTTAATAACTTTCCGGTCGGAAGTCCTTGCTCGATGCGACAGTTGATTCCCTGTTCTGTCAGGTAATGATAGTCACCTAGAAGTTCTTCCCCTTGTTTCCCGAACGCTTCACCGAAGCGAATCCATTTTAAGTTCCGAATCGTCCGAATCGTCACTAAAATGACGAACAAGATGGCAAGTACAATGATGAATAATGTTTCCAACGCATTCAACCCCTTCTTTACACAAGTTTAATAGGGTGGCGAGTTGAAAGCAATACGAACTGAACGTTATACTAAAATGGAAAAGAGGGGATTATATGAAAAAACCGATTCAATCAAGACGAGAGGCTATCTCACTTCTTGAAGATCAACAAGTTCTCTATATTCGCATTCACAACGGACAAACGGGCATGATCAAGTCGACAGAGGAAGGGATTATCGTTGCCATCCCAAATGAGGAGACTGACAAGATTGATTTTCGAAAGCTAGAAGATATCGAAGCGTTCGAAGCATTCTATGACTTGACGCTCTCAAAACCAGGTATTCTGTACGTAAATGTTGAAGAATAAATGACATGGAGAGCTTCACCAATTCGGTGAGGCTCTCCATTTATAAACTTTTAAGATGATGGAAGCCAGACGGCCAACTTCTCTTGCAGCGGTTTTAGACGGACGTGATGTTGCTTGTGCAATAAATAACCGTCCGGACGAATGACCAAAATACCACGTTTCATAAACAGGGACTTGGCGAGTTCATTCCCTTGGTCGAAAAATGGACGACTCGTCTTCGACAAGGTGATGGTCTGAATGAACGGATGATGCTGATTTAAGTACTCATAGATTGACGTCAAATCACGTTTGCCATCGTCGAAAACGAGTACTTGGAAGCGACCGTCGGCAATCTCTGAAATCTTCGTCCGAAATCCATCATCTGTTCGTAAAATTTCCGTCTCTGGGAATATCTTCCCTTCTGCGACGCGGCGAAACGGCATGCGTAACGTTTTTGGATAGGATAGATGAAGTTGAGAGATCCGTTCCGTGATTTTTTGATTGACGAGATTGACGCGAGTGAAGACATCTGCCCCAATCGCTTGAAACGGTAATAGCATCGGCAACGTCGTCTGAAGCATCACAGTCGCGACATTTGTCGTCTGTAGTACATTTCTGGCAACATGTTCACGCTCGTTCCGATACGTCGAGACGACTTGATGCGGTGCCCCCGTCTTCAAATGGAGCCATAGTTTCCAGCCCAAGTTGAATGCATCCGCAATCCCGGTATTCATTCCTTGCCCCCCGACCGGTGAATTGATATGGGCGGCATCACCCATTAGAATGACGCGATTATGGATGAACGTATCGACCATCCGGTTATGAACCCGAAAGAGCGAGAACCATTCGACATTGTGTATGTGAACGGGCATATGACTACGTTGCTCCACGAATTGTTGGAGGTCTGATTCGACAAACGACTCATCGGTCCGTAGGTTTCCTGTGATTCGAATCGTTTCATCCGTGAGTGGAAATACTTCGAGCACCCCTTGGTCCGAGAAGAAAATGTGAACCTCTTCGCGAGAAATCGGAAAATCGGCTTTCAAATCTGCCAATACCCACGCCTCTTTGAACGACTTTCCACTGAATGGGAGGGCGAGCATTCGACGAATCGAACTATTGGCGCCATCAGCAGCAACGACATACTTCGCTTCGACCGAACGATGAGTTCCGCCTTCAGCAGTCAAATGAGCGATTGTACGCGATGGATATTGAGTGATGGAAGAGAGTGATTCTCCACGCTTCACCGAGTGACCATGTTTTTTTAAGGCCCGTTCTAGAATTTCTTCTGTTTCATTTTGACGAAGTAGTGTCACGAACGGATAAGGGGTGACAAGTTTTGAAAACTCGAGCTTTGCCGTCCATTGACCTGAGAAGTAGAGATTCCCTCGCTCAATCGTCCGTGCCCGTTCGAGCACTTCTTGTGCAACATCCAAACGAGAAAACACTTCGATTGTACGCGGTTGGATTCCGATGGCTCGAGAATTATCCGACGGGGTCGTTTTTCGATCGATGATTTGAAATGATACGCCATATCTAGCTAAGGTGAGGCCGAGTGTTAGGCCGGTTGGTCCGGCTCCAACGATTAGTACATCCACTTGTTCGTCCAAAGTGATCAACTCCTATCATTAATAATGATATTTCCGACATTGGCAGCGATTAAACGAAAAGTGGGGTATAGAACGGTATAGGATATTCGATGACGGAAGGTGAGTGAACGGTGTGCAGCCATGGATCAAAGAAAAGCAAATTCGAGATAGCTTTACAATGGAAGAAGATTATGAACAGACGGCAGCGGTTTTGATACCGCTCGTTGAAATAGAAAAAGAATGGCACGTCGTGTTTGAAGTACGTGCCCACACGATGCGGCAGCAGCCTGGAGAGATTTCATTTCCTGGTGGACGACTTGAAAAAGGGGAGACGCCTGTCGAAGCAGCGGTTCGAGAAACGTGTGAGGAGCTCGAACTTGACTCCAGTCAAATCGAGGTCATCGGTAAATTGAGGCCGCTCGCCACGCCCCATCGACAATTGATTTATCCCTTTGTGGGCATGTTGGCGGAGTTGCCGACCGTAAAAGAGACAGATGAGGTCGATCATTTGTTTACGGTACCGGTATCCACCTTGCTCATGATTGACCCGTTTCATGGGGAGATGGAATGGACGATGAACCCAGATCAAAATATTCCGTTAGACCGATTGGCGAATGCTAAAGCGTACAAAAAACGGGTAATTAAAATGAGAGAACCTTTTTATGAACATGAGGACTATATCATTTGGGGACTTACTGGAAAATTTTTGACACAATTTATTCAACGCATAAAAGAAAACGTATTCAAACCGACATAATTTCGTTATAATGATAGAAACAAATTTAGATTGGAAGTGAATGGGTGTGTCTGAAGAATTCCTCGTAGGTGATATCGTGAAGTCGACTCGTGAAGGATGGGTCGCAGAAGTGACCGCCGTACTGACCAATACTGTAATCGGAGACGTATCGATTATGGAAGAGTTCCAACAGCTCGGACTCGAGTTTGAGAAACAAGTTTTACTAAAATCAGAATTAGAATTGATTGAACGCGCCAGCTGACCTTTTTTCCGAAAGGGATGATTCAGGTGTCCATTGACAAAAAAGTACGTGAATGGCAAGAGGCGGGTTTGTTAGATGAAGCGACCGGTAAAAGACTAGTCGACTATGAACATAAACAACGGGCGGCTAGTGGGCAACATGATCACAAGCCGCCTGTTTTAGTCATTGTCGGATCGATTTTACTGGCACTCAGTCTATTCAGCTTCGTCGCAGCCAATTGGCAGGCGATTCCCGACCTTTTGAAGATTGGATTATTTCTCATTTTTATGGTTGGATTTTATGTGTTTGCCGAACGGGTCCGATTGAAAACCCCAAGGTACGTGACATTATTGCGAGTACTAGGATTCGTCTTTTTTGTAGCGACCATGGCGGTCATCTTTACTACGTATAACCTTTCGGGGCAGTTGACGTTTCTATTTTGGATTTTGTTCACAATGGCAGTCCTTCACCGAATCATATATGAGCACATCATCTTTTCGGTGATCTCCGCTATCGCCGCATTTATGGCCGTTACGAACAGTTTCGAAAGTCTCGGATTGACGTTGATCGGATTTGCACTCATCGTGACATGGGTATGGTTCCATTTTGTGGAAGAATCGTTAGACCGAACGTTCGCTTGGCTTACCTTTTATGGCATTCTCAACATTTTTGGACAATATGTCGACTATGAAGGTAGACTATGGCCACTTTGGTCTCTTGTTATTCTACATGTGCTGCTTCTCATTTATCGAAAACAAGCTGCATGGCAAGCTGTATATTTGTTCGTCGCAGCCATTCTATCCATCGGTTATTTGGTGAACGTCACGGAAAGCTGGCTCTCTCAAAGACCGCCTTCGATTATAGAGGCTACGCTTTTATCCATTGCGCTCGTTGCCGTCTACTTGATTCATCGTCGGAGCGATTTGATGTGGGTAAGTTTGCTCGCAGTCATCCCGTTCACGTTGTTCGAGGACTCTGGTGTTCTTTTGGCGGTATTAATTGAAGTGATTGCATTGGCTTATCTCGTTCGTCAAGACATGACGAGACAACGAACCATCTTTGCCTTCATCTATTTCTTAGTCGTCCAAATGACGATTTATTTCATTTACGTTTGGGACCGTCTCGATATATCTCTCTTCTTCTTGATTGGTGCACTGATCGTCTTTGCGTTGTCACTCGGATTATGGTGGCGTAATCGTACGAGAAGGGATGTGACGACATGAAACGGTTGTCAACGTGGATCATTCCTGCCGTCCAAGTCATGATTGCGATTTTGTTTGTCATCCTTGTTTACGCCATCTCGTGGGTGGGGGAGACATACACGTTCAAGGGTACCTCGTTCGAACCGTATGATCCGTACTTTGGGGACTCGATTTATCTGGAGTACGATGAATTCGAAGGCCGTCATAATGTGGAGACGGGAACCGTTTACGTCTCGTTTGAACAAGGGGAAGATGGTTTTGCTGTCATCGACCGAGTGGAGTCAAAACCGTTTTTCGGAGGAGTACGCGCGAACTATTATGACCGTAACCTTTATATAGAAGAAATGGGATCGTATCGTGTCCCTCTAGATGAAGTGGATAGGGTCGAGGGTGAAAAATCGTTCACAGTGGAAGTTGATGTTGCACCGTGGGGGATGCTCAGATTGCATGATTTAAAGCCAATTGAATAAGTAAACCGCATGACAGGGAGATTACAGGTTTGTTACAAGACTTATTGTAACGAATCTGTAATTTTTTTGTGAAACCTAGTAATAGCAACGTTTTTTGCAATTGTTACAATCTGTAACCACTTTTGAAGTCATATGTCAGGAATGTTTCACTTCGTTGAAATGGCTACTCGAATGTGACGGGTCGTGGTAAATTAACATCTGTTCGTTACATAACGAGAAAGGTGATGACCTTACTACGATGAAATTCATTAAATATATGATTCTATTTGGAACCGCGATGATGGGGATGTTCACATTTGTCGATCAAGCAGATGCTGCTCAGATCGGAATCGGGACAGAACAGAAGATCGTCCAAAATCCTCTTGAACTTGAACGACAAGCGATCGAAGAAGAACGACAAAAAGAAATCGCTCGCCAAAAGAAAATTGCTGAAGAAAAACGCATCGCTGAAGAGAAACGTTTAGAAGCAGAACATCTCGCTGCTGAAAAAGCGAAAGCAGAAGCGGAAGCAGAGAAAGCAAGACTTGCTAAACTCGAAGCAGAGCGTAAAGCGGAAGAAGCGCGTAAAGAAGCAGAACGTGCGGCAGCACAACAAGCAGCGGCTTCTTCGAGCAAGAAAACAACGGCAACACCGGTGTCTACGTCGCCGAATAAGAAAGTCATTACAGTCGAATCGACAGCATACTCGAATGATGTGGCTGATAACAAGGCGTATGGCGGTCGTGTCTTAACGGCAACCGGTCATGATGTCACAGATTCAATCTACTATAATGGGATGCGAATTATCGCCGTCGATCCGGCGATTATTCCATTAGGTTCTAAAGTCCATATTCAAGGTGTCGGTGACGCGATTGCCCTTGATACAGGCGGCAGAATCAAAGGACATATCGTCGATTTACTCGTCGATTCAAAACAGGATGCCATCCAGTGGGGGCGTCGACATATTCAAGTTACGCTTTATTAATGATGAGGTTCTCCGGAAGGAGGGCCTTTTTTTTGTTTAATAAAGCAGAAAATAGGGCAAAATACTATTTGAATTTCCATTTTGGAAATAGTCGAGGAGGGATCAGGTTGATTGAGTTTCGTGATGTGTCAAAACGTTATGAGGACGGGACGTTAGCCGTCAAAGAATTAAGCTTAACAGTAGAAAAGGGAGAAATCTTTGTATTGATCGGACCTTCCGGTTGTGGAAAGACTACAACAATGAAAATGGTGAATCGTTTAATTGATCATACGGATGGAAAGATTCTAATCGATGGAAAAGAGATCTACCAGTTCAATATTTTCGAATTGCGTCGTAACATCGGTTACGTGCTCCAACAAATTGCTTTATTCCCCCATTTGACAGTGGAAGAAAACATTTCTGTCGTACCTGAACTATTGAAATGGAAAAAAGAACGAACAAAAGACCGGGTGACGGAATTGATGAAAATTGCCGGTCTCGATCCAAAACTACGTTCGAAGAAGCCTTCGGAACTATCTGGGGGTCAACAGCAACGCGTCGGTGTATTGCGCGCCTTAGCGGCAGACCCGGACGTCATCCTTATGGATGAACCGTTCTCTGCACTTGACCCGATTAGTCGTGGCCAATTGCAAGATGACATCAAACGACTAAATGACGAACTCGGGAAGACGATTCTGTTTGTCACACACGACATGCAAGAGGCGATGAAGCTCGGGGATCGTATTGCGTTAATGCGTGATGGAGAACTTATGCTAGTCGGAACACCAGAAGAAATCTTGGCGAGTGAAGACCCGTTCGTCTTAGAATTTACACAACGTGGAAGAGGTGAGCTGGATGCTTGAGACGTTCCAAAATAGACAAGGACAGCTTGTCGAGGCACTGATTGAGCACTTACAGCTCTCTGTCGTATCGCTTTTGATTGCCGTCTTAATTGCCGTACCATTGGGAATCTGGCTGACGCGTCGCAAGAAAATTGCTGAAACCGCCATTGGTGTCACTGCGATTATTCAAACGATTCCTTCGCTTGCCTTGCTTGGATTGATGATTCCGCTCGTCGGGATTGGGGCATTACCTGCCATTATTGCGCTCGTATTATACGCGCTATTGCCAATATTACGTAATACATTCACTGGTTTAAACGAAGTGGACAAATCATTACTTGAAGCAGCTCGAGCTTGTGGGATGAAACCGAATCAAAGTTTGATGAAAGTCGAACTTCCGCTCGCCTTACCTGTTATCATGGCAGGTATCCGTACAGCGATGGTCCTCATCGTCGGTACGGCGACACTTGCCGCTCTCGTCGGTGCAGGCGGACTCGGTACGCTGATCTTGCTCGGGATTAACCGAAATGACAATTACTTAATTCTATTGGGTGCCATCCCAGCTGCCATTTTAGCCCTCCTGTTTGACTTCTTGTTACGTCAGATGGAAGGTGCGACAGCGACACGTAATAAGACGAAATTGATTGCCGTCTCTACCGTACTCGCCCTCATCATCATCACACCGCTCGCATTTGGTCGCTCGCAAGAGACAGACCTTGTCGTAGCTGGGAAACTCGGTCCAGAGCCAGAAATTCTTATGAATATGTATAAGTTGTTGATTGAAGAAGAAACAGATTTGACTGTATCGGTGAAGCCGAACTTTGGGGAGACGACATTTGTATGGGGCGCCCTCCAATCTGGTGATGTTGACATTTATCCAGAATTCACCGGAACGGCACTCGCGAGTCTCGTCAAGGAAACACCCGAATCAAACGATGCCCGTGAAGTATATGAACAAGCTAGAGAGGCGCTTGCTGAAGACGGGTACGTCATGCTCGAACCGATGCAGTTTAACAATACGTACGCACTCGCAATCCCACGTGACTATGCAGAGGCAGAAGGCATTTCCGCCATTTCAGATTTACGAAACGTTCAGTCTGATATACAAGCCGGATTCACACTTGAATTTACCGACCGTGAAGACGGATATCCAGGACTTCAAAACGAGTATGGTCTTGATTTCCCATCCGTCGTCTCGATGGAGCAAAAATTACGCTATCGTGCCATTTCACGAGGAGATGTCAATTTAGTAGACGCTTATGCAACGGATCCTGATATCGCCGAGAACGACCTTGTCGTTCTAGAAGACGATCGACAGTTCTTCCCGCCATACCAAGGGGCACCGCTCTTGAAAGAAGAGACGCTTGAAGAGTATCCAGAAATTGAAGATGCACTCAATCAGCTCGCAGGTAAAATCACAGACGAACAAATGTCTGAATTGAACCGTCGTGTCGCGTACGGAAATGAACGCGCCTATGATGTAGCGAAAGACTTCTTAGAACAGGAAGGGTTATTATGAGAGCATTGATTATTTCGAATCCGAAGTCCGGTACGAGCGAAACGATGCTCGGGGAAGTCATCGGAACGATTGAATCGCTCTATGAAGAAATCATCATCAAGAAGACACAAGAAATCGGGGACGCACTTCGATTTGCAAAAGAAAGTGGATCGTTCGACCATCTGATTGTCATCGGGGGAGACGGTACACTCAATGAAGTAGTCAATGGGTTGATGACGTTAGAGCTTGAGGAGCGACCGACAGTAGGAATCATTCCTGCAGGGACGTGTAACGACTTCGCACGAGCGCTCGAACTTCCTATTCAACCAACACAAGCCGCGAGCCTCATCAAATCGAACCATGAGCAACATGTGGACGTGATTCAAGTAGATGAGATGTATGCCCTCAATTTCGTTGGAGTCGGATTGATTGCAGATACGTCACGTCAAATCGACCCGGGCGAGAAAGAATCTTTAGGTTCAATCGGCTACTTTCTTGCAACTATCCGCCAATTTCGTGAAGCTGACCCATTTCAGATTCGGTTACGTCGAGGAGATGAACTTCTTTACGAAGGAGACGTCAGCTTCTTATATGTAGGGAACGGGAGTTATCTCGGAACCGTACCGACGAAATTGGAGACGCAATCGTTTTCGGATGGCATGTTAGAAGTCGTTCACAGTTCGTCTATTGGATTTCCGATGATTCGACAATTGTTAGCCCAACAGCTCGGTCTCGATCAAAAATCAGAGGAGTGGAATCACTTTCAAACTTCATATGTCGAAGTTGAGTTGAATGAGCCACAAGTCATCGATATCGACGGTGAACATTTTGAAACAGATCACTTAGCAATCCAGATTCGAGAGCAGGCTCTCACGTTTTTAACGCCATAAAGCATCAACAGAGAAAAGTATTCAGACTTTTCTCTGTTTTTATGTTGTCCTGACCCTTGAACCGTGTTAGTATTTCACTATTATTATGAAAATGAAATGAAAAACAGGAAGTAGGGGTAATCATGGCGCAAAACTCATTCGCCTCAAAAATTGGATTCATTCTAGCTGCCGCAGGGTCGGCAATCGGTTTAGGTGCGATATGGAAATTTCCATATGTCACTGGAACTAGTGGGGGCGGTGCCTTTTTACTCATGTTTTTGGCGTTCACATTATTACTTGGTCTGCCATTATTGATTGGTGAATTCATCGTTGGACGTTCAACTCAAAAGACGGCACTTCTTGCCTTCAAACAATTAGGGCATGGTCGTTGGAGTATTATCGGTTATTTAGGAGTCATCGCATGTTTCTTGTTGCTTTCCTTCTATAGTGTTATTGGAGGATGGGTCCTCATTTATATCGGTCTCGGTTTGAGTGGGACGTTAACTGGACGTACAGCTGACGAGTTCGGAGATGTATTCGGAAATGTCGTGTCAACACCTGGCATCGCGGTGCTCGGACAATTCTTATTCTTGTTGATCACGTTATTGATTGTCTTACGCGGGGTCGAAGCAGGGATTGAACGGATGAGCAAAATCTTAATGCCGCTCTTGTTCATTAGCTTCATCGTACTCGTCGTCCGTTCATTGACACTCGACGGGGCGATGGAAGGGGTTCGCTTCTTCTTACAACCTGACTTCTCTGCATTGACGGGTGAATCTGTACTATTTGCCCTAGGACAAGCCTTCTTCTCCTTATCGTTAGGGGTAGCGGCGATGTTGACATATGCGTCGTATATCAAGACGAAAGGAACGTTGAACCGTTCTGCGAACATGATTGTTCTATTGAACATCACGGTTTCACTCTTAGCTGGACTTGCTATTTTCCCGGCAGTCTTCGCTTCAGGACTTGATCCGGCTGAAGGTCCGGCGTTACTGTTCGTCGTATTACCAGCTGTCTTTAACCAAGTACCACTTGGCGGGTTCTTTATGGTGTTGTTCTTCCTCTTATTCGCGTTCGCATCGATCACGTCGTCAATCGCGATGTTAGAAGTTGTTGTCGCGGGTGTGACAGATCGGTTGAACGAAAAGAAATCGACTTGGACGAAGAAGCAAGTAACCGTAACGGCAGCCATTCTCGTGTTCGTCGTAGGCGTTCCATCTGCCTTGTCATTCGGACTATTGAGTGATTTACAGATTTGGAATGGGCGTACGTTCTTCGATACAATGGATTACCTCGTCAGCTATATTTTAATGCCGGTCGGGGCGCTCTTAACATCGATCTTTGTCGGATACGTCGTCGATCAACGTATTTTGAAAGATGAGATTCAAACGTCAGAACCGGGTAAGAAGCTTTATCCGATCTGGCATGCGCTCATTCGCTACGTCATTCCTGTGACAGTAGCCATTGTAATGGTATCAACGTGGGTCACAACATAATAGACAAACCGTAGGCTTAAAGGTCTACGGTTTTTTTCATAGCACAACGGGAAAGAAGTCGATATAGGTACTCGTTTTTACACCTGTGGACGGAGGGAACAACGAATTTTATTATGCTAAAATGATAGGGATGACGAAACTTTTTTTGATAGGTTTCGTAATGTACAATAGAAGTAACATGAGATGAGGTGAAAAGAATGAAAACATGGATGAAATGGGCCCTGACAGGGGCAGTCATATACTTTGCCATCAACGTATTCGATTTCTCCTGGTTATTCATTATAGTAGGGGCGCTCGTCTTGAATGAAGTCTGGTCGACGAACAAGCGCAAAAACCGTCAACGAACACCGACAATGGTCGCGAAGCGTGCCAAGAAAAAACTGTTGCTCGATGAGGACGAACCTTTCTCAGGTTCAAGAATCCTTAAGCCGATTGAAGAACCCGTCCCGGCGCGTCAATTCGAAGCGACGGACGATTTAGAACTTCAATTTTTGCAACGTACGATTGAACAAGGATATGAAAAGCTGCAACAGATTGACCGCGTCCTTCCTGAAATCAAAGATGTGGAAGTAAGGCGTGAGATGAAAGCTGTCTCCAAAGAAGCACACGAATTGTTCGAAGAACTTTTCGAAAATCCACAAGACGCAAAACATGTTCGAGACTTGTTCACATTCTACTTAGATTCCCTCGTCTCGGTCGTCTTGAAATTTAAAGAACTTGAAGGAAAACGAGTCGTCATTCAAGAAGAGACTCGAGAGCAATTAATCACGAATATGCGACTAATTGTCGATAAATTTAAAGAACAACGCGGACGTCTTCTTGAAGATGACGCCGTAGACTTCGAACGCGAACTGATCATGATGGAGCGAGTCTTATCTGATCAGCCGGAAGGGAGAAAGAAACATGACTTCATCGAATGAAACGAACTGGCAGTCATGGCCGGAAGAAGAGCTGACATCTGATACGAAAACGAAAACAGAAACAGAGGGATTTAGCGACCCATCTGTGGAATGGTCATCTGTTTCACAACCTCACGAAGTACCTGCCATCCAAGCCAAGCCAGACGTGCCTCAAGAGCACCGTGAGCGAATTACACGATTGGCGGAGTCGATTGATATTAAAAAGACAGATTCGGTCATGTTGTTTGGTTCGAACGTTCAACGTGAACTTTCACAATTCTCTGACCAAATTCTGACGGAAGTTCGAATGAAAGATGGCGGGGATGCGGGGAAACTCTTGTCTGACTTAATGCAGAACGTCCGAAAGATGGACCCGGACATGCTTCAACCGGAGAAAAAGAGTTTTATGGACAACATCCCGCTCATCGGTCGTGCAAAGAAGAAAGCCGAAAACTATAAGCTTCAATTCGAAAAAATGAACGTCTATTTGGAAGAGGTCATCCATAACCTCGATCGTGCGAAGTTCGGTCTGATGAAAGACATCACGATGCTCGATCAAATGTATGATAAGAATAAGCGGTATTTCGAAGAGTTGAACGTCTATATCGCTGCGGGTGAAACGAAACTTGATCATGTACGTGAACATGAAATCGCGCCACTTCGTCAAGAAGTCGAAATTTCAAAAGATCAGTCTAAACTTCAACAGTTGAATGATATGATTCAATTGGCAGATCGGTTTGAGAAGAAGCTACATGACTTGAAATTGAGTCGTACCATCAGCCTACAGATGGCGCCACAAATCCGAGTCATCCAACAGAACAACCAAATCCTCGCTGAGAAAATCGAGTCAGCGGTCGTCAATACGATTCCGCTTTGGAAGAACCAAGTCGTTCTCGCGCTTAGTTTGACGCGTCAGAAGACGGCACTTCGTATGCAACAGGACGTGACGAAGACGACCAATCAGTTGCTTGAGCAGAACTCGAAGATGCTCAAAGACTCTTCGATTGAAATCGCTCAAGAAAATGAAAAAGGGATTGTCTCTGTGGAATCCCTTAAAGTCGCCCACGAGAATTTACTCTCGACACTCGATGAAACGTTACGCATTCAACAAGAAGGTAAACAAAAGCGTCGTGACGCCGAACGTGAACTCGACCGGATGGAGCATGAACTCAAAGAGAAAGTCATTGAGATTGCCTCAAAAAATAAAGAACTGCCAAAGGATACAGGATATTAAGAAGGGAAGTCTGAGCAATCAGACTTTCCTTTTCTACGAGGAGGGGCTTATATGGAGAAACAACGATTGTGGGACGAGACGTGGCTATTGTTCGCCGATATGATGGCAGAACGACATTCGAAGTGTGCATCGAAAAGTGTTGCTTGTGTCATCGTAAAAGATGAAAAACCGATTTCAATTGGTCTGAATGGTACACCTTCTGGTCATACGAATTGTAATGAGATTTATATCAAGCAAGAAGACGGGTTCTATAAGCATGCTGATTATGTTTCATCGTCGGATCTCGATATGATCAATGAGCCCGCTCGGCTCATCCGGGATGGTGTGACATATATCAAATGTACAGACCCGTATGATCATCATCACTGGTCGAAACAACATGAGATTCATGCCGAAATCAATGCGATCGGAAAATTGGCTGCCGATTCGACGAATGCGTTCGGTGCAACGGCCTACGTCACTCATTCACCGTGTCATGCCTGCTCTCTTGCTCTGATTGCAGCGCGCGTCGCCCGCGTCGTCTATGCGGTCGGATATGAGCATGGTGATGGATTAGAATTAATGCGTGAGAGTGGGATCGAAGTGTTACATATGCCACTTGAAAAAATGTACAAAAATACATTGTAAACGTTTTCATTAGATGATATATTATTAATGTACTGCCAATGGTGTTTTACTCTTCCATTATTCGCCCCTCTACGGAGGGGCCTTTTTTGTTGTTCAACATGAAGTGAGACAAACTTTACACATAATGTTCAATATTTCACAATATACTCTTTAAAATCTTTTATATAATAAAAGTAGATTCAGGAGAGGGGAATTTGTTCATGGAAAAACACGTTCGCTTTACAGATGGTGCATATGAAGTAGAAGCGTTAATCACACTTGAAGAAGTATGGGAAGATAAATTTGCGATTGGCATGCATCAAGAATTGGCAGTCAAATCGTTGACCATCAATGGAAATGAAGTTTCTGAGATTAAACATGTCCGTGCACTTCTTCGTTATTATCCGACACTCGGGGTGTCAGGCATTTTGTTAGCACTCGATAAGGCAGCCGCTGAAATCGTTGCTTTATCAAAAGATCAAGATCCTGCCCTTCAATATGTTGAACTTGTAGCCCTCCAAATGGATGAGGCAGCGACAAACGACTTGAAAACTTTATACGCAGCGATGTGATTTTAATTGGGTGAACCATTTCACCCAATTTTTTGTTGCATCTATTCTTCGTTATGGTATGATATTTACAGATGAAGAAATGGAACGCCATATCGTTGTCAAACATAAGCATGGGGATCTAGATAGCTAGATCGCTGTCAAAAAGCCACGTTCATAGGAACGTGGCTTTTTTTTGTGCAATGATGTCGAATCCAGCGGCTACATCTTTAGCGAGGTGAGCATCTGATCCTAACGTGAAAGGAATATTCAATTGGCTCGCATATTTGGCAAGTCCTGCGACGTATGGCTCACCACAATCAGGCTTTCTAAGTCCGGCGGTATTAAAATCGAGACCGAATCCTCTGCCGGCAATCGCTCGTAAGAGACGTTCTTCCTCTTGTCTGACTGCTGAACGATCCCAGTCATAATTTTTTTGATATTTGATCGGTAAGTCGATGTGTCCAATCCGAGCGACTTGAATCGTTTCCCATGGAAAGCTAAGACTACGTTCAATCGAGTCATAATAAGCTTTCATCACGTTTTCAAATGAACCGAGCGCTTGAACGAGGTCGTCAAACGTTTCAGCAGAATAATCTATCGGCATATACACACCATCTACCAATAAAAAGTGTTGGGACAAGATGACTTCATCAAGAAGGGGAGCATATGGTTTTAACAAAGCAATCGTCTCTTCTTCTAGATGTGGTAACAAGTCGACTTCTAGTCCTACATTAATGTCAATGACCTCTTGATACTGACTTTTCATCTGATGCAACGTATTGAGGTAGTCAAGAAGGAGGTCAATCGACATCGCGGAGTCTTGATTCGGCACCGGATCGATAAATGCCTGTGGGAACGGTGCGTGTTCTGTGAACGTCATCGTTTGCAGGTTTTTTTCAATCCCGACTTGAATATACTGTTCAATCGGGTCTTTTGTGCCGTGTGGACAAAATGGGGTATGCACATGGCCATCATGGGTAAAGTTAAACATCCGTTACACGTCCTTTTCAGTTCAATTGGTTGACAGGTGTTTCTCTGTTTGATAAATTTAACACACTACTTTAGTTTGGTAAAGTGATAATAAGATAAAGGGTGGTTATCATGATTTGGTCAAATTCGAAAGGTTCAATTCCAGAAGGATGGTATGAACTACAATCAGGAGATGTCATTCGACCAAAGCGGTGGATGCTGTCATTTTTAGAAAAGGCAGAGGCGAGCGGTTATGCTGTCATCGACCCGCCGTTACTCGAATACTATTCGCACTATCAAAATTTGGCGCTCTTTGACGAGTCAGCCTATTATCGGTTATTCGGGAATGACGGGGAACTTCTCGTCATGCGCCCTGACTATACATTGCAAATCGCAAGAAAATTAGCAGACGGTCATGAACCGATGCGTGTCGCATACGCTGGGGCCGTCTATCGTCGAACGATCAAGCATTCCGGTCAACCACATGAACGACAACAGCTTGGACTCGAGTGGGTCGACGGGGAAATGAAGGACAGTCATCTTATCGAATCATTTCTCGATATGACGGAAGGAGTCCTGCCTACTGAGCGTTTGACAATCAAAATCGGATCAGCGGCTGTCATCTCGCTCATCGCGAAAGAGACAGGCATTCAAGAACGGACATTCCGAAAAATCTTAGCACTTCGAAATTTAGAATCGCTACGTGAGTTAGCCGAAACGTATCGCTATCCATTAATTGCAAAACTACCATTTTTAATTGGGAATTCAGCGCTCGAAGAATTACGGGCTGAGGCACCAGAGTCTCTAAACGATGCCATCGATGAAGTCGATGAGGCCGTACAACATTTGCGTGCAATCGGTCTAGACGTATCGTACGATTTCGGTCAAACGGGAGATTTCGATTACTATTCAGGTTTGACCGTGACGGGAAGTGTAGAAGGAAAGCGTGTCCTTTCAGGGGGACGATACGATTCACTATATGGTCATTTCGGACACTCAAGACGAGCGTTCGGCATGTCACTCGATTTAGAACAGTTAGATGAGGTGATCAAATGAAGGTAGCGGTCGCGAAAGGACGAATCGAAAAAGCAGCTCGTCAATTTTTTGTCGAACGTGATTTACCCGTTTGGCCAGAGAAGCGGGGACGTGAACTCACAGTAAAAGCAGGAGATCATGAATTTATTTTCGTCAAAGGGGACGACGTCTACAAATATGTGATGCACGGAGCGGCTGATGTTGGAATTGTCGGCGGTGATATTTTACGAGAGAAAACGCCAGGTGTACTTGAAGTCGTCGACTTACCGTTCGGACGCTGTCGGATGGCCGTATGTGGTCCGAAAGTTCGACGTAATGGCACAAAGAAATTAAAAGTGGCGAGTAAATATCCGAACATCGCCATCTCACACTTCGCGTCAAAGCGACAAAACGTAGAAGTCATCGCGTTGAATGGGTCTGTGGAGCTCGCTCCGTTAACAGGACTAGCGGATTGCATCGTCGACATCGTCGAGACAGGTGCGACGTTAGCAGCGAATGACTTAGAGGAATATGAAACGATTTTTTCAATCAATGCAAAATTCATCACGAGCGAAACGGCTTTGGCAGAGCAGCCTGACGAATTAAAGGCATGGATTCGAAAGCTGAGTCAGGAGGAGAATGCATGAGTACAGAAACGAATCGATCACGGCGAGAAGCTTGGGCGGAAGCGGTCAAACCAATCGTAGAAGCGGTTGAGGCACGCGGAGATGAAGCACTCCTTGAATGGACGCGTCAATTCGATGGGGTCGACCAAATCGAGTCTGTCGATTTGTCTCGCTTTACCCCGCCGGCAGCGTATGCTGAACTGACGGAAGCGTTGACCTTAGCGGCAGAACGGATTCGCGCCTTCCACGCGCATCAAGTACGTCAAGATGATGTGTTCGAAGATACGATGTTCCGACTCGGAAGACGTTATATGCCGCTCGATTCGGTCGGTGTCTACGTACCTGGTGGGACAGCCGTCTATCCGTCGAGCGTCCTGATGAATATCATTCCGGCGAAAGTGGCCGGTGTCAAACGAGTCGTCATGGTCACCCCACCAAAAGCAGATGGGATCGACATTTCTCTCTTGATTGCAGCAAAAATCGCAGGTGCTGATGAGTGTTTTCTTGTCGGAGGCGCGCAAGCCGTTGCCGCACTCGCATATGGGACAGAAACGATTCGTCCGGTTGATAAGATTGTCGGACCCGGAAATGCGTATGTCGCGACGGCGAAGGCGCTCGTTTCGCACATCGTCGGGATCGACTCTGTAGCGGGACCGTCCGAAGTGTTGATCATTGCCGATGAAACGGCAAATCCGAAGTGGGTCGCGGCGGATCTTCTCGCACAAGCAGAACATGACGTAGAAGCGACGGCAATCGCACTCGTCACGACAGAAACGCTTCGTGATGAAGTAGACCAAGAGCTTGAGCGTCAACTTTCGCTCTTACCACGACAAGAGATTGCCAGGGAATCATTGAAACGTGGCGGAGTCATCGTTCGATCACTAGAAGATGCCATCGAGTACGCGAACACGATGGCTGCGGAGCACGTCCAGTTGGCCGTCAAAAATCCTGAAATGTTGATGGGTGCGATACGTCACGGCGGGTCGTTCTTCCTCGGTCACGAGGCGGCGGAAGCGTTTGGGGATTATATCGCAGGACCGAACCATGTCCTTCCGACAAGTGGGACGGCGCGATTCTCGAGTGGATTGTCCGTGGATGACTTTTATCGCCGTCAGACGTTCCTTGAGATGACAGAGCTTGATGAGGCGATCACAAAGGCTGCGATTCGAATCGCCAAACAAGAACAATTAGAAGGACATGCCCGTGCCATGGCTGTTCGGATGGAGGACGTATGATATGAGACGAAATTATCAGAACATCCCGCGATATGTGCCCCATGCCGTATCAGGGTACGCGCTCAATCAAAATGAAAGTCAATATCCGTTACCAGAGCGGCTTGAACGAGCTATTCGAGACGTTTCACTCGAGGCGCTCAGCCGTTATCCGGTCGAAGAATTGCTTGCCTTAAAAGCGAGTTATGCGAACTATGCGGGAGTCGAGACGACGCAACTGATGGTCGGAAGTGGAAGTGACGAGCTCTTAGCCATCTTAAGTCAGGCCATTTTAGATACGGAAGACCGTGTGGTCGCACCGGCCCCAGACTTCTCGATGTATGGCATATACACACAGATCGCGAGAGGGCACTTCATGCAACCGGAGACGCATGGATTGAGTTACGATGCGCTAACCGAACTCATTCAAACGAATGAGCCGAAGCTCGTTCTGATTTCGAATCCAAATAACCCAACCGGTAAGATGTGGACACTTGAAGAATTGTCGGACATTGCGACACGCGTCCCTTATCTCGTCGTAGATGAGGCATATATCGATTTCACGATGGAGGATTCATTTGTGTCTCGCTTGAACGAGCATCCGAACGTCATCATTTTACGGACGTTATCAAAAGCGTTCGGTCTTGCGAACCTTCGGATTGGATTCATGATTGCGTCAGAAGAAATCATCGAACAGATCGACCGGTTCCGTTCACCGTTCAATGTGAGTGGACTCAGTGCCGCGGTCGCCAACGTTGTATTGCGTGATGAGACGTATATCCAAGAGTCGATTCAGTTCCATACGGCGCAACGTGAGAAATTAACTGAGTTGTTACGACCGATCGGTGAGATTTTACCGAGTCGTGCCAACTTTATCTATGTCAAAACCGATGACAGTGAAGGGTGGGCATCCCGCTTCCTTGAAAAAGGCGTCCATGTACGTGCGTTTCCGGATGGATTACGTGTCAGTGCAGGGACAGATGAGGCGTATGCCTATATCCGACAAACGATTGAAGAGGTGAATTCTGTTGAGAACAGCTGAACTAAAGCGTGAGACGAAAGAGACAAAAATTGAGATTCGAGTCAATCTAGATGGAACAGGAGAAAGCACCATCCAAACAGGAGTCGGTTTTTTTGACCACATGTTGACGTTACTTGCCTTTCACAGTCAGATGGACTTAGAGGTGAAAGTCGAAGGAGATACATGGGTCGATGCCCACCATACAGTGGAAGATGTGGGGATTGCGCTCGGTCAACTCATCGCCAAATCTCTCGGAGACAAAGTCGGGATTCGACGCTATGGAACGAGTTACATGCCGATGGACGAGACGTTAGCGCGAGCGGTCGTCGATGTGTCAGGACGTCCCTTCCTTGTCTATCAAGCTGATATCCGCAATCCGAAGCTTGGGGATTTTGATACCGAGCTCGCTGAGGAATTCTTCCGAGCGGTTGCCATGAACGGTCGACTCACGCTTCACCTTGCGGTCCTGTATGGATCGAACTCACACCACATGATTGAAGGGTTGTTCAAAGCGTTCGGAAGAGCACTTGCTGAGGCGGTCTCGAGCGATGGGACGGATCGTCTCCCTTCTACGAAAGGATGGATTGAAGGATGAAAGTAGCGGTCATCGATTATGGAATGGGTAACGTATTCAACGTCGAACGTGCGTTGCAGGCCATCGGTTGCTACGTCGTGATTACGAATGATGCAAGCCAAATTGAAGAAGCGGACGCCATTTTACTTCCTGGGGTCGGTGCTTTCCCGCAAGCGATGCAATCACTCGAACAGACGGGGCTCATCCCGCTATTACAAAAGATGGCGACGGAAAAGCCGTTTTTAGGGATCTGTCTTGGGATGCAGCTCCTGTTTGATTCGAGCACGGAAGGCATGCCGACAAAAGGTCTCGGGTTGATTCCGGGCACGGTTGAGCGGATGCGCGCGAAGCGTCTTCCACACGTTGGATGGAACTCGATTCTTCGCGATGAGGACGTCTACTTTGTTCACTCTTATCACGCCGTGACGGACGATGCCAATATCGTGGCGGAAGCGGAATATATGGGAGAGCGTGTTCCCGCGATTGTTCAAAAAGGACTCGTCACAGGCATGCAGTTTCACCCGGAAAAAAGTGGGGCGTTCGGTCTCAGTTTACTTCAAGAATGGAAGGAGGCGGTCGAGCGTGAAATTACTACCCGCCATTGATTTAATTGGAGGCAAGATTGTCCGTTTGACGGAAGGCGATTTTTCGACGGAAGAACAATACGGTGACCCGTATGAATTATTAAAAGCGTGGCAAGGAAAAGTGCCGATGATTCACTTGATCGACTTAGAAGGGGCTAAGGCAGGCGAACCGCGTCATTTAGATGTCGTTCGTTATGCGAAGTCTCTTGGCTTTCTCGTACAGACGGGTGGTGGGATTCGTTCAGAAGCCTCACTCGATGCGGTCATGGAAACAGGAGCGGACCGCGTCCTTTTAGGGACGAAGGCATTTACGGATCCTGACTTTTTAGACAAGGCGATTGAAAAGTATGGCAAACGAGTTGCTGTGGCACTCGATGCTTATGACGGAAAGGTCGCCATCAATGGATGGCAGGAAGCGACAAAGCTCGATGACATCTCGGTCGCTCAAGACCTCGTAAAACGTGGAATCGAGACGATTCTGTATACGGACATCGGGTCCGACGGGAAACTGAATGGACCGAACGTCGCGCGCATGAAGGCGCTACGCCAAATCGTCAACGTCACACTGATTGCCTCAGGCGGTGTGACGACCGAAGAGGACGTGAAGGAACTAAAGATGGCTAAGATTGATGAGGCCGTCGTCGGGAAAGCGCTCCTCTCCGGTAAAGTAAGTATCGATGAACTGATTGAATGGGAGGCGCGTTATGCTTAAACGCAGAATTATTCCATGTCTCGATGTGAAGGAAGGCCGTGTCGTCAAAGGGATTGAATTCGTTCAACTACGAGACATCGGTGACCCGGTCGAAATCGCGAAGTATTATGATGAGTCCGGAGCCGATGAACTCGTCTTTCTCGACATCACGGCAAGTACGGAACGCCGCCAGACGATGCTAGATGTCGTCAGTGCAGTGGCACGGAAAGTATTCATCCCGTTGACGGTCGGTGGAGGGATTCGTTCACTTGATGACATCTCGTCATTATTAAAAGCAGGAGCAGATAAAGTATCGTTGAACACGCTCGCTGTCGAATCCCCAAGTCTCATTCGAGAAGCGGCCAATCGTTTCGGGTCACAATGTATCGTCGTTGCGATTGACGTGAAATTTGAAGACGGGGAATACTATGTGTACACATATGGCGGTAAACAGAAGACAGAACTGTTCGCGGTCGAATGGGCGAAACAAGTGGCCGCACTCGGGGCGGGTGAACTTCTTGTCACGTCCATGAACCAAGACGGAAAGCAAAGCGGATATGACCTTGCGATTTTAGAACAACTTCGCGAAGTCGTCGACATTCCGATTATCGCCTCAGGTGGGGCGGGGAATGCCGAGCACGTAGTCGAAGCGCTCGAGAAGGTCGATGCCGCACTACTTGCCTCCATCTTACATGACCGAAAAACGACAGTAGAAGAGGTGAAGCACGTATGCACGAGTCACAACTTGCCGATGCGGTTCGTTTCGACGAAAATGGATTGATTCCCGCCATCATCGTCTCAGAAGAAGACGGGGCCGTTCTCATGCTCGGATATATGAACGATGAGGCCATTCGTCAAACGCTACGTGAACGGGTCGTCACGTTCTGGTCTCGTTCAAAAGGTAGGCTATGGATGAAAGGGGAGACGAGCGGCAACACACTTGACGTCGTCAGTATCCATGTCGACTGTGACCAGGATGCGCTTCTCGTTCGTGTCCATGCGAATGGTCCGACTTGTCATACCGGAAATCGAAGTTGTTTCTTTACGGAGGTGAACGCATGATTCATGAATTGGAGCAATTGATCGAGTCCAGAAAAAATGAACCGAAGGAAGGTTCGTATACGACCTACTTATTTGAACAGGGCGTTGAAAAAATCGCAAAGAAGTTTGGAGAAGAATCGTTCGAGGTCGTCATTGCCGCCATGACGGATGAAGACTTGGTTGAAGAGTCGGCAGACCTTCTGTATCATCTACTCGTCTTATTGGCGGTTAAAGGAGTGCGCTTAGAGGACGTGGAAGCGTTACTTGCCAAACGTCACGGCACGACAACGCCAGCGAAGCCACGTCGAGACGTCACAGAATGGTAAAGGAAAGAGGAAGGAGAACCGCTCCTTCCTCTTTTGTATTAACGATTGACCGAGGCAGCCATGCGAATGTATGTATGACGTCGCCCGCGAATGGCAATTGAAAGTGCCTGAATGTTCTCTGGTACGGCAATCCCAGACAATCCGGCGTCACCGATATGAACGATATCTGCGCCCCCGCGCTTTGAAGAGAGTGCGATCTCGCGAACAGTCGCCACATCGGCCCCTTCTTGAGATGTCCCGATTGCGGCTAATGTGAGTGCTCCGAGTGCTTGCAGTTCTTGTACGAGTTCGTGGAATGCCTCTTCACGGACACCCGGAACGGTTCCTGGAGCCGGTAGAAGAATGATGTCTGCCCCTGCTTCAACGAAGCGGATGTATGCGTCGCGATCTAATACGCTGCCGACACCGGCCTGATGCATCTTCCCGGCAATGATAGCGCCAGCGAATTCACGACGTCCCCGGATGATGGCTTGTTCGATTGCTTCATTTGTGACCCCGGTATTCGGGTTACCTGTCAGACAAACAAAATCGATCCCGAGTTCAGACGCTTTTTGGAACGCTTCGACTGAAGCGAGTCTACCTCGTTTCACTTCATTCATTTCAGACGATTTCTCTGAAAAGTCGACAGGCTCTAAATTGACTCCAATCGGCAATCCGATCAATCGCTTTAGTTCCAAAATCGGATGGTCACTCATCTCCTCACCTGGCATGTCGCCGAACAGCGCGTGACTTTCAAGTCCTTTAATGTAAGGATGGAACACATCTAACATGTTCAATAAAATCAAGTCGGCACCGAACGCTCTTGCCAGTTCTGCATTCGTGACTTCTGGGTAGAGCGGTTGCACCGTCGGGATGACCTCCGCCATGACCGTTCGTCCTTCTGCTTTTCGAATCGACCCGACTAAATCTTGACGATTAAACGTGATAAAATCACTTGCCCGACACTCTAAAATACGTTTCATCACATCTTCCTCCTTCTGCTCATCCTTATCTCTATTCCCTAAATGATTTGAAAATCCTCTATACTGAGTGTAAGGAGGGATCATGATGACGGAAAAAGAGAAGATGATTCGTGGTGAATTATATTTAGCTGGTGATGAGACGCTCGTCGCAGACCGGAAGCATGCTCGGCGATTGACCGAGCGATTCAATCGTTCCGGGATTGATGATTTGACTGAGCGGAAAGAAATTCTTAGTGAGTTACTCGGTTCGACGAAAGAGTCGTATTACATCGAACCGAATTTCAAATGTGATTACGGATATAATATTCACTTAGGTGAACGATTCTATGCGAACTTTGACTGTGTCTTCCTTGACATCTGTCCGATCACTTTCGGGGATGACTGTATGCTTGCGCCGGGGGTACATATTTACACGGCAACACACCCGATCGACCCGATTGAGCGCATCTCTGGGTATGAGTTCGGAAAACCTGTGACAATCGGGAACCGGGTGTGGATTGGTGGTGGGGCCATCATCAATCCGGGTGTGACGATTGGTGATGAGGCAGTCATCGCATCTGGTGCAGTCGTCACAAAAGATGTGCCACCACGGACGGTCGTGGGAGGAAACCCGGCGCGCGTGATCAAAACGATCGACTGAGAAAAACTCCTGAACACGAGGTTCAGGAGTTTTTTACGTGACTGGTTTCTATGAATTGCTGGATTGCTGTATGTGCAAGCTGAAGTGCCGCTTCGTCACCGATGGTCACTCGAATGCCCGTCGGTTGTTTCGACGTGTGTACGTTCAATGCGGTCAAATGCGTCCATACCGCTTCAGGTTGCTCGAGTTCGATGTACAAAAAGTTTGTCGAGGCAGGGTAGACATGACCAATTGAATTAAATGCGGATGCCCACTTTTGACGCATCTCGTCATGCCATTTGATTGTTTCTTGAAGATAAGTCGCATCTTTTAAGAAGATGTTGCAAATCTTTGCACTCACCCCGCTAATGTTGAACGGTGGGATGAATTGACGGAAATAGTGTGCGAGTTCATTGTTTGTCACCATGAATCCGATTCGTACGTTTGCCAATCCAAACGCTTTTGACATCGTGCGAAGCACGATGAGATTCGGATGGTTCGCAATGAACGGAATCATGCTGCCATCCGGTGTGAAGTCCATATACGCCTCGTCCACTACAAGGTACGGTACGAGTGAGGAGAGATGCGTCAATTCTGCTACGGTCCACAACTTCCCGGTTGGATTGTTCGGGTTCGAGAGAAGAAGAAGCTTCGGATGATGCGTCTCGATTGCCTCTACAACTCCCTCATATGATAAATCAACGGCTTGAACATGTTGCCCGTGGGCGATGGTCGTAAAGATGGGATACATCGAAAAGTCAGGTGCCGGGGACAAGACGATGTCATTTGGTGCGAGCAATGCTTGCGTCACGACATGAATCATTTCATCACTCCCACAACCAACGAGCAGTTGCTCAGGTGTCACACCGACGTACGCAGCGTATTGTTCGAACAATTCATTGATTGGTTCGACGGGATATTCGTGTAAGTCATGATACGTCAACGAATCAAGCTGGCTCTTGATTCGGTCAGGTAACGGGAACTGACTTTCATTTTGATTTAACCGATGTCCCGTCGGATAAACGACGGGATAGATCGGCAGCTTGACTTGTCTCATTCAGTCGGCTCCATCGAGAACCATTTTTTCACCAATTCATCGATTTCGCCAGACTCCATCATCTTGTTCAATTCTTCATTGAACTGGTCGCGTAACTCATCATCTAATTTGAAGGCAGCAGCTGATCCTTTTTCGCCATCCTCTTTTAAAGCGAATGTATAGAAGCTGTCGTCTTGATCGAGATACTTTTGTGCGACCGTGTCTTCGATGACCATTGCATCGATTCGACCTGTATTCAACTCTTGAACGATTTCAGGGATCTTGTTCAACGATACGAGTTCAGCGTCAGGCGCTTGTTCTTTTGCGATGTTTTCTTGAATCGAAGCCGTTTGGACACCGATTTTCTTACCAGACAAATCTTCGATTGCCTGAAGTGACTCGTCTTTTGTCATAATCAAGTTTGTCGCGGAAAGATAGATGTCTGAGAAGTCGGCGTTCTCTTTCCGCTCTTCTGTTGGTGTCATCCCTGCCATGACAAAGTCGACACGCCCGCTGTTCAAGGCCCCAAGTAAGCTACCGAAGTCCATATCTTCAATTTTCAATTCGTAACCGAGACGTTCTGTAATCGTTTCTGCAATTTCAATATCAAATCCGACAATCGCATCCCCGTTTGCCGTATCGACAAATTCATATGGGAAGTAATCGGCGCTCGTCCCCATGACGAGTGTTTTTTGCTCTGTCGCTTCACCTTCTGTTTCTTGACTACATGCACCGAGTAAAGCCGCGCTCAACATAAGTGTACCTGCTAATAACCATTTTTTCATATGTGTATAATGCCTCCCTGTTGTAGATGAGACTAAGTGTATATGTATGATTATTAATTGTAAAGTATAAAAATACAAAAAATATTAAAAAGAGAAACGCTTTTGAAATGAAAGCGTTCTATTCTTAGTTTTTTAGAAGATATGACATAATTTGCTCAATCGGAATCTCTCGATTGTTCATCGTATAAATCTGCAAGTAAAGATGATTCTTAGGCCTTTTGCAGTGTTCATTCATTTTAGACCAATTCTCATATGAAACCTGATCAATTTGACTTGGTCGTCTGACACGGTTTCGAAGTCGTGCGTTAATTTCTTCGTGATTTTCATGACGACATTCAATGTAACGATAAGTTGCTCCATATTTGGTGGAAATCGCTATCCCTTTATCGAGCAATTCGTCATAGAGACAAGGACTGTCAAGAATGACGTTTTGTCCAAGTGATAGGTGATACTCGACGAGAGACCAATCGATATCATAAGCCATCTTCCCGATTTCTCGATCCGAGAAGTTGCCAATAGGAAGCGTATGGAGTAGGGCGGTCTTTGAAACATCATGATCGATGACGACCGCGTGTACGTGTTGGATGATTCGTTTAGCCAATGTGGATTTTCCTGATCCAGGTGTTCCAGACATTTGAAGAAAAAACAATCGAATTCCCTCCGCTTCATGTTATAAAGAATCGACAAATTGTTTGACGGCTTGTGACGATTTCAAATGAACCAAATTCGGTTGCTTTGGATGTTGTTGAATTTGTCGTAACAGTTGTGGTCGTTGAACGTCAGGAAAATTCCACACCCATTTCAGGAATGCGAAATCGAGCTTTTCATCACAGGAAGCGCCCATATCCGGTCGCGTCGTACCACGATATCGGACGACTCGTTTGAGGACGCGATATACACAAACGATTCGCGGGAGGTCAATCAAAATGACGGTATCTGCTGCCTGTAAACGTAAATCAAGCGTGTTCCCGAAGTTTCCATCGATGATCCATTGATCTTTCTTCACGAGTTGTTGTTGAATATCGATTCGTTCCTCTCTCGACGCCATCACCCATCCCGGTCTCCACATGAGAGCATCCAAATGATAGACATCGAGGTGTAATCGTTCACCGAGTTGACGGGCAAGTGTTGACTTTCCTGCACCGCCTGAACCGATGATGAGGATTCGTTTCATGCTTGTATTGCGATTAATCGGTAAGTTGCTCATCTATTCTTGTTCATCCTCCAATACAATCCATTTCTTCAATTGCTCATCCTCTTCATAAATGACCCGGACATCCATCTGTCCGATGACGAGTCGTTGTTCCGAACTGAACATGACGATCGGATAGTTCGTTGACACGGGTTTGTCCGTCTCGAAAATAGGGCTATGCGCCTGCATCGCGTAATACCCGTCCGACCTCGTGTTGGCTGCGCCTGCATCAATCTGTGTCACATGGTCAAATCCTCTCAGTCTGAGCACATAACTATAAGACGTCCTCGCTCCTTGCTCGAGACGCCATTCTTCGATGATGGCTGATTTGTCGTCCACCGATCGCTCTTCTAGCACTTTCTGTACCGTATACTCTTTTTCGTAAGGAATCATCTCCTGGATGCTGACGACTGTCATCGTCGCGAGCTTGAGCGATTCCTCGGAAGGTGGGGTAATCAGTATACCAATAAAGATGAGGATAGGAATCAATAAATAAACCATGACACGACTACGCATTTTCATCACCTTACCTTTTCAGACTGTAAACTATTTCTGCATAAGAGAATCAGTTCCCTTCAAAAGAACGCTGGAATCTCAAAAACCGATTCATTTCTTCAATTTTTTAAAGGAGCAGGTATGATACAGATAGGAGGGATGTACATGAAAATCGGGGTCATAGGTGGAGGTGTCGCGGGCTTGACGGCAGCTGCGCTCGCGCAACAAAAAGGGCATGATGTCATCGTCTTTGAAGCATCGCGTGAATGGGGCGGGTGTGCCGGCAAGTTTCAACGGGGTGACTATTTGTTTCCTGCAGGCGCAACACTCGGTATGGGGTTCGAACGAGGAGGGGTCCATCAGCGGGTTCTTGAAACATTAGGAGAATCGGTCAAGGTGACGTTACTGGACGAGGTGATGGACATTCATCTGCCTGGCGTCACCCTCACTTACTATCGCGACCGAGAACGTCTGCTTGATGAGCTCAGTCATGCGTTCCCAGAGAACCACGAGGCAATCCATGCGTTTTATCGTGAAGTGTGGGGTGACTTTGAGAAGATTCGTCCGTTGTTTCAGCAGTTACCTGCACTTCCGTTTCGCACGACATCGGATATGGTATACGCAATGAAGGGGTTCCGACCGAAACAACTTACCACGCTCCTGAAACTCCAGCGGCCACTCGGTGACACGTTGGCTCGTCATGGATTGAACGGTACGATGTTCGAGCGATTTATCGATGGAGTCCTGCTCGATAGTTTGCAGACCGGTGCGAAAGAAGCGAGTCATTTACTCGGTGCAGTGGCGCTGTCGGTCTATCACGAAGGAGCGTACTATGTGGAAGGTGGGCTATATCAATTGGCTCATGCGTTAGAGCGCGCCGTCCGAACGTTTGGTGGCGAGACGAAATTAGGGAGAGACGTCCAGTCCATCGAACGAGTGACGGATGGATGGCTCATCACCGATCGAAGAGGACGACTTGAACTAGTCGATGTGATTGTTTCCGCCATCCCGATTGAGCGGACGAGCGAACTTCTTAAAGGACAGGAACAACGACGCTTCAAACGACAATATCGAAGACAGTTGAAGCAGTCGCAATGGGGCACGTTCAGTCTCTACCTCGTCTTGCCTGAGGATGTCTGTCAACAGCAACCACTATTTCAACAAATCTATCACGAGCGATTACCGAGTGGGCATGCGTTCATATCCATGTCGGCGCCGGATGACGTGTTGCGCACAGAAAAACCGGAACGGACCATTACGGTATCCACGCATATCGATTTATCAGAATGGCAACATTGGAAAGACCGGGCGGCATATGAGAAACTAGAACAAGATTGGACCAATCGTCTCGTCGACGTCGTCGCGACTGCATTTCCCGATTGGGACCGTGAGTCGTCACTTCTCCTTCCTGGTGGACCAGGGGCATGGGTGAAGTATACGAAGCGTCCACATGGTGCAGTTGGGGGATATGCCCAGACACCAAGCCAGGCGTTGTTCCGTGCCGCAAGTTATCGCACTGGCTTGCCGAACTTTTATGTATGCGGGGATACCGTATTTCCAGGGGCGGGGACGATTGGCGCAATGACAAGCGGGTTACATGTCGCCCGAGCACTCGGGGTGACGATTGATTAGGGGGATATTGATGAAGAAAAAAGCATTTGATGAACTGACAACATTGGAATTGTATCGCTTACTGGCGCTACGGACTGAGATTTTCGTCGTCGAACAGAACTGTCCGTATCAAGAAATCGATGGAAAAGATGAACAAGCCATCCATTATTGGATCGAAGAAGATGGAGAGATTGTCTCCGCCCTTCGCGTGTTGAGGGAAGCCTCTCCAGTCGCCATCGGACGTGTCGTCACGAAAGCGACGCATCGAGGGAAAGGTCATTCTCGCAAGCTGATGGAAGCTGCAATTAAGGATTTTGGTCATGAGACGCTCTATCTTCAAGCTCAGACGTATGTGGAACCTTTTTATGCCTCGTTTGGTTTCAAACGGACGAGTGATGTGTATCAAGAAGATCGTATTCCACACGTCGATATGTTACGAGAATCAACGAATCCCGCTAGTACCGTTTCCGAATCGTTCATGTTAGAATGAGAAAGAACATTCACGTGCCTTTGAGCACGATTACATCATAGACATAAAGGGGTTTACAATGGTGACCGATCAACAAGTAATTGCAAAAGCAAGAGAATTGGCAGACGTATTAGCACAAACACCAGAAGTGGCGCGTTTCAAAGAAGCGGAAGCGAAAGTGAACGGAAGTGACCGCGTACAGACGTTGATTAAACGAATCAAGTTCTTACAAAAAGAAGCCGTCAACTGTAAGCACTACGGCAAGACGGAAGCACTTGCGAAAGTCGAGCAAAAGATCGATAAGGCGATGGAAGAGCTCGACTCGATTCCGGTCGTTCAAGCGTTCCAAGAGACACAAGTTGAAGTGAACGATTTGCTTCAATACGTGACGGTCACGCTCGCGAACTCCGTGACGGATCGCATCATCGAATCGACGGACGGAGATGTCCTTGCAGGGAAGACAGGGAGCGGCATGGCGGCTGAACAAGCACGCGGCGGCTGCGGATACTAAAACGACACAGCTGGCCGATGGTCAGCTGTTGTACTTTCTAGAGGTGAATTAACATGCAAGAAGTCCATCAGACACCAATGATGAAACAATATTTCTCCATCAAGGCAGACTATCCGGACGCCTTTTTATTCTATCGACTCGGCGACTTTTACGAGTTGTTTTTTGAAGATGCACAAATTGTCGCGAAAGAGTTAGAGCTAACGCTCACTTCTAAAAATGGGAAACAGGCTGAACATCCGATTCCGATGTGTGGCGTCCCGCATCATTCCGCGGCGATCTACATTGAACAATTGATCGAAAAAGGATTCAACGTCGCCATCTGTGAACAGACGGAAGACCCGAAGGCGACGAAAGGACTCGTGAAGCGGGAAGTCATCCAAGTGATCACGCCGGGTACATACATGGCGTCACTCAGTGAAAAAGAGAACCGATATCTCGTCGCCATTTCGGACGTCGCAGGCCGATTCGGAATTGCTCGCGGTGACGTCACGACGGGGGAATCATGGTTGACGACGCTCTCGTCAGAAGAGGCCGTCTTACGGGAAATCGAAGGATTGCTCCCGAACGAGGTCATCGTCGAGGATGAACGGTTGGCCGACTTGTTACGTCAGACCGGGATCCCACTTTCGATTCAAGTGGACAAGCAGAATAGTCCGCTCGCACAAGGTGCGAAAGATGAGGCGCAGCGTTCGGCGTTTGAGTTGTTGTTCGCCTATCTCACGAAAACACAGAAACGTTCGCTCGATCACTTGCAACCGGCTGTCGCCTATGAGGTCGAACAGCATATGCAGCTCGACGCCAATACGGCCCGAAACCTTGAACTGTTCCGTTCCGCTCGTTCGGGAGAACGGAAAGGGTCACTCCTTTCACTCCTTGATGAGACGACGACGGCAATGGGTGGTCGTTTGTTGAAACGCTGGCTTGAACAGCCGCTCTATACAGAACAAGGCATCAAAGAGCGACAGGACGCCGTCGAGAACTTAGTGGACGACTTCATGTTGCGCGATCAACTACAAGAAGAGTTGAAGCGAGTCTATGACATCGAACGCCTTGTCGCGAAGGTCGGTTATGGGACGGCGAATGCGCGAGATCTCGTCCAACTTCGCGACACGCTCGAGCGGATGCCTTCTGTCCGCTCACTCTTACAAACAGTGAAAGCAGATCGCTTGCAGCAAATCGAACAGAAGCTCGACTCGTTCGAGACATTGAGTGAACATCTCCGGACTGCCCTCGTCGATTCACCTCCGATCTCGACGAAAGAAGGCGGGATGATTCGTCATGGGTATTCAGATGAGCTCGATGAACTGCTAGAAGCGAAAGCGAACGGGAAATCGTGGATTGCCAACCTCGAACAACAAGAACGTATCGCGACCGGCATCAAGTCGTTGAAGGTCGGGTATAACCGCGTATTCGGTTACTACTTAGAAGTGACGAAAGCGAATGCGAAGTTGCTCGAAGAAGGGCGTTATGAACGGAAGCAGACATTGACGAATGCGGAACGTTACATTACACCAGAGTTAAAAGAGAAGGAAGCGCTCATCTTAGGAGCGGAAGAGAAGAGCTGTACGCTCGAATATGACTTGTTTATCGCACTTCGCGAAGAAGTGAAGACGTATACGAAGGCACTTCAGCAATTGGCCCGTTCACTCAGTGAGTTGGATGTGCTCCTCGCCCTTGCCGTTGTAGCGGAAAGACGAGAATATGTACGCCCGAAAACTACATCGCACGTACAAATCGAACGCGGGCGTCACCCTGTCATTGAAACGGTCTTGTCACGAGGCGAATATGTCGCCAATGACTTGACGCTTGACGACACACGTCAAATGTTACTCATCACTGGACCGAACATGTCCGGTAAATCGACGTATATGCGTCAATTTGCTTTGATTGCGATCCTTCATCAAATCGGTTCATTCGTCCCGGCAGAAGCAGCGGAACTCCCACTCTTTGACCGTATCTTTACACGGATCGGTGCGGCAGACGATTTGGTGAGCGGACAGTCGACGTTCATGGTCGAGATGACCGAGACGCGACAAGCCGTCACCGAGGCGACGAACCATAGTCTGATTTTATTGGATGAGATTGGTCGCGGGACGTCGACGTATGACGGGATGGCGCTCGCACAGGCGATTGTCGAGTATATTGCCTCAACAATCGGAGCGAAGACACTGTTCTCGACGCACTATCATGAACTGACGGTGCTCGAGGATTCGATTCCGACACTTGAGAATGTTCATGTCCGGGCGATTGAGCGGGATGGACGAGTCGTCTTCCTCCATGAAGTGCATCCAGGACGTGCGGATAAATCGTACGGGATTCACGTGGCGGAATTGGCTGAACTTCCGGATTCATTGATTGACCGGGCGCGGACCATCCTGTCAGAACTCGAATCCGAAGCAACGAAACCTGTCTTAAACGAGCAAACTGCTCCACCTCAAGTGGAAGAAGTCAGCCAGTTGTCATTGTTCGAGTCGAATGACGTTGTTCGAGAACAGCTGCTCAAACTCGATTTATTGGCAATGAATCCAATCGAAGCGATGCAGGCGCTCTACGAACTGCAACAGACCGCAAAGAAAGGGTGAGTCGATGGGAATCATTCGAGAGTTACCGGAACAACTCGCGAACCGAATCGCAGCAGGGGAGGTCGTCGAACGACCGGCTTCCGTCGTCAAAGAATTAGTCGAGAATGCGATTGATGCGGGAGCGACGAAAGTGGATGTCGACTTACAAGAGGCGGGCATTCGTCTCATCAAAGTCCGTGACAACGGACACGGGTTCCATGAGGAAGACGCAGCCCGAGCCTTCTTACGACATGCGACGAGTAAGATTCGGGACGAGCACGACTTGTTTCGCATTCGGACGCTCGGTTTCCGTGGGGAAGCGCTCGCTTCGATTGCGTCGGTCAGTCACGTTTCGTTAAAGTCTAAACGAGCAGATGAAGACGGTTTTGAGATGGTGCTTGAAGGCGGTGTCGTCAAAGAGACGAATCCGGCGGCGACGAACGTCGGGACCGAAGTCGCGGTCAGCCAGCTCTTCTTCAACACACCGGCACGCCTGAAATATTTGAAGACATCGGCGACAGAACTCGCGAGCATTACCGACACGTTGAACCGTTTGGCGCTGTCTCATCCAGAGATTCGCTTCACCGTCTTTCATGAAGAAAAAGAACTGTTGCGAACGAACGGGAATGGGGACTTGAAACAAGTCATGCTCGCCATCTATGGTCGCCAAGTCGCCGCGCAAATCGTCACGGCCTCGAGTAAAACGAACGACTATACACTGAGCGCGCATCTCGTGCGCCCGGAAATGACCCGTTCGAACAAACAATATGTGACCCTCATCTTAAACGGCCGAAGCATCAAGAACTTTGCACTGACACAAAGTGTGCTCGAAGGCTATCATACGCTCTTACCAATCGGTCGCTATCCGATTGCCGTGCTCGAAGTGAAAATGGACCCGATGTTGATTGATGTGAATGTCCATCCGACGAAACGTGAAGTGCGCTTGTCGAAAGAAAAAGAATTGTGCCAGCTCATTCGAGAGACCGTTCAATTGACGCTCCGTGAGCAACGTCTCATTCCGTCTGTGAAACAAGAGCCAAAACCAAAACGAGAAACACCATCCGAACAGTCGAAACTCGATTTCTCGATGGAACCGCAACCTAAACAAGTAGATACGGTCGAGTGGAATTATCCGATTCCTCGCGAACGAAAAGAGTCGCTTACGTCTCCTTCCCAGTGGAACCCGGCGCCGCTCGTTCATGAACCAGAGCCAGAGATGCTCCAGGCAGAACAGGTCGAGGAACCCGTTCTTCAGTCCGAACGTCTTCCAGCATTAGACGTCATCGGACAATTGCATTCGAGTTATATCATCTGTGGAGCGGAAGACGGGATGTACGTGATGGACCAACATGCTGCCCAGGAACGCATCAAGTATGAATTGTTTTATGAGCAGTTAGGACGTCCAGAAAAAGAGTATCAACTCCTGTTGATTCCGTTGACGTTAGAGTTTACACAGGAAGAGACGCTCGCCATCGAAGAAGTGCTCCCGCTTCTAGCGGAAGCTGGCATTACGTTAGAACCGTTTGGGGGAAACACGTTCCTCGTGCGCGAGATTCCGACATGGTATCCGCAACATGACTTAGAGGGTACAATTCGTGATTTAGTGGAGATGGCGATTCAACAACGCTCGATTGACATCGCGAAATATCGTGAGGAGGCATCAATCCTCATGGCGTGTAAACGGTCGATCAAAGCGAATCATCCACTCAATATGGACATGATGCGACAATTGATTGAAGATCTTAGTCGAACGACTTCTCCTTTCACTTGTCCGCACGGTCGTCCGATTCTCGTGAAGTGGAGCACGTACGAACTCGAGAAGTTGTTCAAACGCGTCATGTAATCGTCTTGTTACCTTGTTTTAATACGATGTAACGTTTATTTACGAGTCCTCATGGGAAAACTATACACATGTCACTCAACGCATCGAGGTTGAGAGGTGGCTTTTTCACTGCCTCACCCTCAAGATGTCGACATGAAATGTATATCCATGTAGCATGTAGGAGGAAAAGAAAATGACGAACAAACTTCAAGTATCAAAACGAGAATTACGCCCACGCTCACTACGTACGAAGTTGCGTAACGAAGGAAAAGCGTTAGGAGTTGTCTATGGTTATAAAGTAGACAGCACGCCAATCGTGTTTGACGAGATGGACCTTCGTAAAATTCTTCGAGACCACGGTGACAACGCCTTGATTGAACTCCATTTCGATGGAAACAAAATCAACACGCTCGTGCACGGATCAGAAACAGATCCGTTCACAAACTTCTATCAACACGTTGAATTCATGGCTGTGAAGATGGATGAAGAGACAGAAGTCGAAGCAGATATCGCCCTCGTCGGCGACGCGAAAGGCGTCAAAGAAGGCGGATATCTTGCTCAGTCGCTCTATAAAGTGACGGTTTCTGCGACACCTGCCAACATCCCTGAACGCATCGAACTCGACGTGTCAGACCTCGAAATCGGTGACTCGGTGACGGTAGCGGACCTTCCAGAAGACAAATCGTACACGATTGTCTCTGAACCAGATATGCACATCGCCTCTGTAAATGAGCCGGTTGCTGAGGAAGAGGAAGAAACTGAATCAGAGGAAGGTTCGACTGAGGAAGAAGCTTCTGAAGGATCTTCTGAAGAAACAGAAGAATCGACTGAGGATAAAGAATAATTGTAAAGAAAGTGCTTCGAGAAATCGGAGCACTTTTTCTTTGTCACAAATCCGCCATATGTAAACGATTACGATGTGAACACTCTGTCAATTCCTTCTAGAGGTGATTGCCAACAGAGACTGTACAGTTTATATTGTTAATGATTTCACATATTCGAACTGATACTTTTCTATTTAATTATCCAGAAAGAAGGGTTTGTGACATGGCATCAATGGAAATCCATGCACTTGAATCATTACGGAAAAAAGCACAGGCTTCCTCGCAAATGATTCATTATCGTCCAATGGAATACTTTTTACGGGCAATGTTAGCCGGGATCTTTATCGGCTTTGCTTCAATCTTCACGTTGAAAGTCGTCAACGGTATGTATTTAGCGGAATCTCCGTTCACGACACTCATTGGGGGCTTCTCGTTCGGGATTGCGCTCGTTATGATCATCTATGGGGGAGCGGAGTTGTTCACGGGGAATACGATGTATTTCACGACGTCGACACTTCGCGGCTATACGACGCTCAGCGACACGATGCTCGTTTGGTTATTATGTTTCGTCGGGAACGCACTTGGGGGAATCCTATTCGCGTTACTACTTGCACCGACTGGTGTCATCCAAGAACTAGGGATGAACAACTGGCTGTTCTCAGTCGTCGAGGGGAAAATGCATCACACGACGGTCGAAATTTTCTTCCGTGCCATCTTCTGTAACTGGATGGTCTGTCTCGCTATTTTCTTACCGAAACAAATGAAAAATGAATTCGCTCAAATCTTCTCGATGATTTTCCTTGTCGCGGTCTTCTTCGCTTCAGGATTCGACCATGTTATCGCCAACTTCGTCTTATTCGCCTTGACGCTCGTCGTCCCACACCCTGAGACGATCAGTATGGCGGGTGCAATCCACAACTTGATTCCTGCGACGTTCGGTAACATTATCGGCGGCGCCCTCTTCATGGGAGCAATCTATACATGGCTCAACTCAAAAGGTCTCCGTGAGGCGCAAGAATTAGAGGAAGAAGTCGAATTAAAAGTTGTCAAAGCTGCTAAATAAATGACGTTTGTCACAAATAACGTTGGGCCTTGTCTTACCGAAGACGAGGCTCTTTTTTGTCGTATGCTCACACGTAAACTGTCACAATATCGACTCGTGACCATCAAGAAAAATACGTGTCATAATCTATATATAGGATTTAAAAAACATTTATGAATGTTTTTAATCCATATATAGTGAGGTGATGGGTTTTGAAATTATTGCAGTTGTATGAGGATGTCTGCGTCTTACCAGACCAAGACTTAGTACAAGAAAATGCGAATGTGGACGGAAAGTCCCCACTTGGGAAACTAGCACGACTCTCTTCAGAAGTGTCGAAAGAATTGTCGCAGACATACTTGATGTCGGAGCGATCAAAACAGGCCGTCACTGATAACTATTTATATGTGCACGACGCCGACTATTACATCACAGGATCGACGACATGTTGTCAAATACCACTCGGTCAATTATTAAAAGATGGATTCCATACGGGGCATGGAACAATCCGGTCGCCAAAGGACATTCGCTCCGCTATGGCGCTCGCATCCATCATCCTTCAAGCGAATCAAAATATGCAGCATGGGGGGCAAGCGTTCCCGATGTTTGACGTCGACTTGTCACCGTATGTCGAGAAGACATATGAGCGCCAATTGAACCGACTCCAATCACTCCCTGTTGAATGGGACAAGACACAATTGGAACAACTCGCAGAAGAAGAAACGATCTCGGCGACATATCAGGCGTGTGAGGCGTTCATTCATAATGCGAACTCGATGCATTCACGAGGTGGCGGTCAAGTCCCGTTCGTCTCGATCAATTACGGGACAGATACCTCAAAGTGGGGACGCATCCTTATTCGGGAGTTACTTCGTGCGACAGAACGTGGGTTAGGGAATGGGGAGACCCCGATTTTTCCCATTCAAATCTTTAAAGTAAAAGAAGGCATCAACTTCAACGAAGACGACCCGAACGTTGATCTTTTTCGTGAAGCGTGTCGCGTCACAGGCAAACGACTATTCCCGAACTTCTCCTTCATCGATGCCCCGTTTAATGCCGCATACTATGATGGGACACATGAATCTGAAGTGGCGTATATGGGTTGCCGCACTCGGGTTATGGGAAACCGACACGGAGAAGAGACATCAGTCGGTCGTGGCAATTTATCCTTCTCCACACTCAACTTGGTGAAGATGGCAATTGTCTCTGAATCACTAACTGACTTTTACCGTATTCTTAACCGATATGTCGACATCGGCATCGAACAGTTGATTGAGCGTTTCGAGTATCAATGCACGCGTCGCGCTGAAGAATTCCGTTTCCTTTACACACAAGGTGTCTGGCGTGGAAGTGAGCAATTACATATTCATGATGAGGTCCGAGATGTGCTGAAACAAGGAACGCTCTCACTCGGTTTCATCGGACTCGCTGAAACGTTGAAGGTGTTGACAGGCAGTACACATGCCGAGTCGCGTGAAGCGGAACGACTCGGTCTCGATATCGTCACGCACTTGGCCAATCGCATGCGTGCGGCAGCCGAAACGTACGACTTGAATTTTTCGTTGCTCGCGACACCGGCAGAAGGACTGTCAGGTAAATTTGTGACGCGAGACCAGGAAGACTTCGGCATGATTGACGGAGTGACAAATCGTGCCTTTTACACAAATTCTTTCCACGTACCTGTATATCAAACCGTGTCCATCCGCGAAAAAATCCGGATTGAGGCACCGTATCACGCGTTGTGTGACGCGGGACACATCTCTTATGTCGAAGTCGATGGCTCGCTTGCCCATAATGCGGAAGCGGTAGAATCGATTGTTCGCTTGATGCGCCAGCATGATATCGGCTACGGTTCCATCAATCACCCCGTCGACCGCTGCGGGAATTGCGGGCTTGAAGGCTTGATTGACGCGGCTTGTCCGACTTGTGGAGAAGATGAGAAAATCGAACGGATCCGTCGTATCACTGGCTATTTGGTCGGGACGATGGACCGCTGGAATACGGCGAAGCGAGAAGAAGAACGGGCGAGGGTGAAACACGATGCGCATTCTATCCGTCGTTGAAGAATCCGTCGTCGATGGACCAGGGATTCGAACAGTCATCTTTACTGCGGGCTGTCCTCACCACTGTAAAGGTTGTCACAATCCTTCCTCGTGGAATCCAGCCGGCGGTGAGGAAATCGAAGTGGATGAGATTGTCCGTCGCATCGAGCTCAGTGGTTGGGACGGCGTGACCATCTCAGGCGGCGAACCATTTCTTCAATCTGCAGAGTTAGCAAAACTCGTCAAGGCATGTAAGTCGCTCGGTAAAAATGTATGGGTGTATACGGGCTATACGATCGAACAGTTGGTAGCGATGCAAGATGGAGCCGTTCAAACGGTGTTAGACTACGCAGATGTGCTCGTTGATGGTCGCTTTGAACAGTCGCTACGAGACATGAGACTTCGCTTTCGTGGATCGAGTAATCAACGAATCATCTTTTTGAATAAAGTGTAATCGAGGCAGAAATGTCTCGATTTTTTTGTATAATGATGAAAAGGGGGATTTTTGATGAAATGGTGTAGTTTTGACATGCAAGAAGAGCGACGAGTAGGGATCATCGAGGGCGATTTCGTCTACGATGTCAGCAATCAAGTACATACGACTAACTTATTAGAAGTGATTGCGCGTGAGTTCGAACCGGATATTGATTTGGACGTGGCGCCCTCATACCGAGTGACGGACGTGAAACTGCTCGCCCCGTACCGTCCATTGAAAAATGTGATTTGTATCGGCAAGAACTACGAAGAACACGTGAAAGAGATGGATACAGCGGGAGCGGGGAAACTCGTCATCTTCACGAAAGCACCAACTTCAGTCGTCGGACCGGAAGCGGTCATCGAGCGCCATCCGGAATTGACGGACAAACTCGACTACGAAGGCGAACTTGCCGTCATCATTGGAAAGTCGGGACGAGACATCGAATCGGTCGAAGAACACATTTTCGGATACACGATTCTAAACGATGTGACGGCACGGGATGTGCAAAAAGAACATGTCCAATTCTTCCGTGGTAAGTCGTTCGATACGTTCTGTCCGATGGGACCGTTCATCGTGACGCCGGACGAGCTTCAGTTCCCTCTCCGAATCAAAACGAATGTCAACGGGGAGACGCGCCAAGACGGAACGACGGACGATATGATTCGCCCGATTGACGAGCTCATTCGTACGTTATCGAAAGGCATGACGCTTGAAGCGGGTGACATCATCGCGACAGGAACGCCAGCCGGAGTCGGGCACGGGATGACACCACCGACCTATCTTCAAACGGGAGACACCGTCGAAGTGACGATTGAAGGTCTGGGCACGCTAAGAAATGTGATTGTCTGAATGAAATGACGCAAAATGTGAAGAATCTTGTAATTCATTTATCATTTTATAAATGAGTGTTCCTCTTCGTTATAGTAAGGGTAGAAGATAACACAGAGGAGATGAATCATTATGGATCGTCACGATCAATCAAATGAACACGATCAATTACATGAATCAGAACAGCAAAAAGATTGGTTAGATACAGAACTCGGTTCATCTAACCGAGAAGAAACAAAAGTACGAACACAGTCAAAACCTTCATTCGTCAGCCGCATGTTCCCAGGACTTGTCGGTGGGGTCATCGGGGCATTGTTGACGGGCGCAATCGCTTATCCGTTTATCGATCAACCCGCAACGAATGTGAGTGACACGAACGTGACCTCGCAAGGGACTCCGGTCCAGACGTCATCAAACGTGTCTGACTCTTCAGTCACGAATGCCGTCGCAACCGCTCAACCTGCAGTCGTCACCGTGAACAACTTCGCCCAAACTGGCTTCTCGAGTGAAGCCGTCGAGGCTGGCGTTGGATCGGGCGTCATCTACAAAAAAGAAGGTGATTCGGCATTTATCGCGACGAACCATCACGTTGTCAACGGGGCAGACAAGCTGACGGTCACGTTTAATGACGGAACGACAGCGGAAGCAACGCTCATGGGCAGTGACGCGACGTATGACTTGGCGGTCTTGAAAGTGGATGCTGACAAAGTACCAGCTGTCATCTCAATCGGAAAATCGAGCGAATTGAAACCTGGACAAACGGTCATCGCCATCGGGAATCCGCTTGGACAATTCGAAAACTCCGTGACACGCGGAGTCGTCTCATCGACGTCACGTCTCGTGCCGGTGGATACGGATGAGAACGGACAGGCTGACTTCAACGCTGAGGTCATTCAAACAGATGCTGCCATCAACCCAGGTAACTCGGGTGGTGCGTTAATCAACGAAGAAGGACAACTCGTCGGAATCAACTCGATGAAGATTGCGACGGCAGAAGTCGAGGGAGTCGGATTCTCGATTCCGGTTGACATCGCCCTTCCGCTGATCAATCAAATCGAACAGACGGGAGAAGTGAATCATCCTTCGCTCGGCGTATCGCTACGTGATGTGTCAGAGTTCCCTCCAGGTTACTTGACGGAACAAATCAATTTACCTGAATCGGTAACGGCCGGAACGATTATCGTAGAAGTTCAGCAAAACAGTTCAGCCGCAAAAGCGGGTCTTGAAGCGCGTGACGTCATCGTGAAAATCAATGACAAAGACGTCAGCTCGTTCATCGACCTCCGCAGTGAATTGATTCGAGATACGGACGGAACGGTCGACATCGAATATGTCCGTGACGGAAAAACGGAAACGGTTCAAGTCGAGATTCAAAACGCAAACGGTTCTGCATTGTAAAAGGTGGGCAACGTGCCCGCCTTTTTTGCTATGCTTATACAAAAGGAGGATGAAATATGGTACGAAATTTATATGGGGTGTTATTATTCGGGGCAGGGATTTTACATTTTGTCAGAGAGAAGGCGTTCATGTCGATTATTCCAAAGTCTTGGCCGTTCCGCCGCTTGATGGTGCAACTGAGCGGAGTCGTGGAAGTCGTCTTCGGGGCGATGCTCTTACTCAACAAAGGAACGTCGTTCGTGAAACGGACGCTACCGGCATTCTTTATCGCTGTCTTCCCAGCCAATATCAATATGGCCGTGAAGCCATCTAGAATCGGTGGGAAAGTCATTCCGAAATGGATCACATGGGGACGACTCCCGCTTCAATGGGTTCTCATCAAAGGTGTCAAAAAAATATAAAGGTGTGGAGATACATATGACAAACGTATTGAAATGGTTTGAACATTTTCATGCACATCCAGAAATCAGTTGGAAAGAAGTTGAGACGACCCGAACGATTTCATCGATTTTAGCGGACTGGTCGATTCCACATCGGACGTTTGAAAATGTGACCGGGGTGATCGCTGAGATTGGATCGGGAGAAGACGTGATTGCAGTCCGCGCCGATATCGATGCGTTATGGCAACAAGTGGACGGTACGTTTCGTGCGAACCATTCATGCGGGCACGACGCGAACATCAGCATGGTACTCGGTGCACTCGAACAGTTGAAGGACGAGGCATTACAGAAGCGGATCCGTTTCATCTTCCAACCTGCCGAAGAGCAAGGGAATGGTTCCCTCGCCATGATCGAACGTGGGGCGTTAGAAGACGTGACGCAACTTTTCGGGATTCATTTGCGTCCACAAGAAGAGTTGAAGAAAGGCCAGTATGCGGCGGCGATTCAGCATGGTGCTGCCTTCTTCTTAAAGGGAGAGGTAATTGGGGATGACGCGCACGGCGCAAGACCGCATCAAGGGCAAAACGCACTCGATGTCATCTTCACGATTCAACACATGCTCAAAAGTATTTACTTATCACCGTTTGAGCCACACTCCGTCAAGTTGACGAAAGTACACGCCGGGAGTGACAACATGAACATCATTCCAGGAAATGCGACGTTCTCGATTGATGTCCGCGCTCAACAAAATGAGGAATTGCTCGAACTGCGAAACCGTGTCGAAGACATGTTACTCCATGTCGGTCAGCTTCATCGTGTGACATTAGAGTGGGAGTGGCAAGACTTTACACCGGGAGCGGTCGTTGGGGAACAGTCGAGTCAGATTGCGAAGCAGGCGATCGAGCAACGCTTCGGTCAGTCGGCTCTCGTCGAGAGGATTGTCACGTCAGGTAGCGATGATTTTCATTTCTATACTGTTGAGAAACCGACGCTTGATGCGACGATGATTGGAATTGGTGCAGATTTAGGTCCAGGTCTTCATCATCCGCATATGACGTTTGACCGTGACGCGTTAGAAAATGGGGCACGCCTGCTTGCGGATGCGCTCCGGATTGCAGCAACATAATTCAGGATGAGTGTGATAGACAGATGTCTGTCCACTCATTTTTTTATTGCATCAAATAAGTGTAAGCGCTATCATAACGTTATTAGCGACAATATAACGACAATTCTGAATTTTCGCTATAGGGGAGGAAGTTAGATGGAAACAACGGGGAACAAGCAAGACATGAAGCTAGGGTGGGCGCTCTTACCACTTGGTGTGATGATTGTTGTCATGCTCATCTCAATCGTCAAACTCGGACAAGGACCACACATCCCGCTCATCGTCGGGACGGCGGTCGCTTCGCTCGTCGCCTGGCGTCATGGGTTCAAGTGGAAAGAGATTGAAGAGATGATGTATAAAGGGATTCGTCTCGCTTTACCGGCAGTCGTCATCATCATTTTGGTCGGATTGACAATCGGTGCTTGGATTGGTGGGGGAATCGTTGCCACGATGATCTATTTCGGACTGAAGATCATCTCGCCGGCATACTTTTTATTAACGATTTGCCTCATCTGTGCGGTCGTCGCGCTCTCGATTGGGAGTTCATGGTCGACGATGGGAACGATTGGTGTAGCAGGGATGGGGATCGGACTGAGTATGGGGATACCAGCTCCGATGGTTGCGGGAGCCGTCATCTCAGGTGCTTATTTCGGGGACAAGATGTCACCATTGTCAGATACGACAAACTTGGCGGCAGGACTGACTCATACGAATCTTTTCGTACATATCCGACACATGTTATATACGACGATTCCAGGACTCATCATCGCGCTAGGGGTATACGCTTGGCTTGGTAGACGGTTTGCGGATTCGACGACGGACTCGTCAGAGATTACACAGACGCTTAACATTCTTGAAGATAGTTTTGTCATCTCGCCATGGTTACTCGTCGTGCCGCTCGCGGTCATTTTGCTCGTCGCGAAGAAGGTACCGGCGATTCCAGCACTCGTCGTCGGGATTGCCCTCGGTTTCTTGGCTCAAGTGTTCATTCAAGGCGGGTCACTTTCAGACAGCGTAGGTGCTCTTCAAAGTGGCTATGTCATTGATACAGGTAATGAATTGGTCGACAACCTCTTCAGCCGTGGCGGTCTTGATGCGATGATGTATACGGTCTCCATGACGATCGTTGCGATGACGTTCGGTGGAATCTTAGAATATTCAGGTATGCTGCAATCGATCATGAATCAAATCTTGAAGTTGGCGAAGACGGCAGGTTCGTTGATTGCTTCAACAATTTTGGCAGGGATTGCGACAAATGCAACCTGTTCGGAGCAGTACATCTCGATTGTCGTCCCGTCACGTATGTTTGCAGGGGCTTATGAAAAAATGGGATTACAATCAAAAAACTTATCTCGCGCACTCGAGGACGGTGGAACATTGACATCGGTGTTCATCCCGTGGAATACGTGTGGGGTATTCATTCTTGGTACGCTCGGGGTCGGGGCATTCGAATACGCGCCGTACGCCGTCTTAAACTTTATCGTACCGGTCATTTCGATTCTGTATGCATTTACGGGGTTCACAATCGAGCGCATGGCGGTTATTCAGCAAGAAGATTCAGTTGTGAAGCAAGCAGCCCAATAAAACAATTCCCGGTCGTCAATCGACCGGGAATTGAAATTTATAGACGGTGCGCGGACGACCTTGGCTGTAGCTCATCTCTTCGCCAATCGGATGAACGAGTTTTGTATCAACCAATTTTTTGATGAGTCGCTCTGTCGTGCGACGGGTGACATGTAAGTAATCGGTCAACTCTTTAGCCGTGAACTCAAGTTGATTTTGTGAGAAGTGGATGAGTTTTTCGATATTGGTCGGACTCATACCGGTCTGTTTCATCATGTCGTAAACTCGTGTTTGCGTGACACGAAAATGAATGGGTGATGGTTGATCCGAGAACATCAGTCGCTTCGAATCATCGACGATGCGCATCAGACGTTCACTTTCTGCATAAAGCGCGAGTCGTGCATGGTCGAGAGCATGCTGATAGTCTGAGCCATATCCGATGCCGACATGGACAGACGAGGGATTCGGTAAAACAACACCATTTGAAATAGCGGTCTCAATTTTGCCTTTATTCGATAAGATTGTGACTCCCTCTTCATTCGATTGTAGCAACTTGCCACCGAAGAATTGTTGGTCCGACACGTGTGCTAACGTCTCTTCACTCGAATTCGAATACTGAAGAATGGCAAACTGAGACTGATCTGATTTTTGCAATCGAATCTGTTGAAGAAAATCATTAAAATGGTGAAGAATCCTCTCTTTCGGTTCAATCATGAGTTGACTCCGATAGCCGTCGGTTCTTAACCGGCGATGGACTTGCTCGACACTCGTCAAAGCGAATCGTGTCGTCCCATTTTCTTGAAGTTGTTTATGAAAGGCAATCAAGTCCTCGAAATTCATGTCTGGATGAAGCTGTTTCACTTGCGATTGCGAGATACGAGTGGGAAATGGCTCTAACACCGATGCAAGTCGTGATGAGTCGACGAGGTCAATCGATAGATGTTCGAGCTCGACGTGTTGCGTCAACGTCATATATAAGAGTGAAGTCAATAAAACGACATCGTCTTGAACGACATGATGAGCATACGGGAGGTTCGCCTTCTCCATCGCGTACGAATACGGAAATGAACCGGAGAAGAAAACACCGTCAAAAAAGTGTAATTGATGGGCGATGTCTCTCGCTTCGCGTGGGTCATCATAAGGAAGCCCTTCAATCCGGACATCGGGTAAGGAAGAACCATTTACAATATGTTGAATAAACGCTGGTGAGCCGACGACGGCGATATGGATGGACATCACAAAATCCCCCTTGCAATTTAACGACTATATAACGACAATATAGAGGAAAGCGTAGACGAAGTAAAGGAGTGATGAACTTGAACATTCAAAGCATTGAAATTTTCTCAGTTCGATTCCCACTAAAAGTTCCATTTATCGTGAGTTATCATCGTTATGACGATATGCCATCTGTCATCGTCAAAATGACCACGTCTTGCGGACTGATTGGTTATGGGGAAGCGGTAGCGGATGAGCACGTGACGGGAGAGTCAGCTGAAAGTACGGTGAGTGTCCTCCGTCATCTATTGGCACCTTTATTGATCGGGAAAAATCCGATGCATTTGGAGCGGATTCATGATGAGATGGACCGTGCGATAAAAGGTGTTCCTGCAGCAAAAGCAGCGCTCGATATCGCCTGTCACGATTTGATCGGAAAGAAACTGAAACAACCGATTTACGAATGGATTGGCGGTCGATACCATGAGTCGTTCCCGGTCACACACGTCTTGAGTATCGGGGAACCGGATCACATGGCACAAGAGGCTCTTGATCAAATCAAACAGGGCTATACGGCCGTGAAGATGAAAGTCGGGGTCGACGTACAAACGGACGTGGCACGTGTCAAAGCCGTGAGAGAATCCGTAGGACCAAGTGTTCCGATTCGGGTCGACGTCAATCAAGGGTGGGTCAATGCAGCCAACACGGTCCAAGCTATGCGTCTACTCGAACCGTACGGAATCGATTGGGTCGAACAACCGGTCAAGGCGGATGATTTTGAAGGCATGCTCGAAGTGAAACAAAAAATCTCGGTGCCACTCATGATCGATGAAGGTCTGAAAGACATTCACGATATGAGACGGTTGACGATGATGCAAGCAGCCCATAAAGCGAACATCAAGCTGATGAAGTGCGGTGGCATCTATCCGACGAAAAAGTTGGTCCATATGGCGGAGATGTCAGGGATTGAATGCCAAATCGGCTCGATGGTCGAATCGTCGATTGCATCGAGTGCGGGATTCCATGTCGCCTTTTCAAGTAAGATTGTTAAAACGGTTGAATTGACAGGACCGTTACGTTTCGGGAAGGATGTCGGGAACTTGACATATGATTTGCCGATCATCTCATTGAACGACCGTCCTGGTCTCGGCATCGATGTCGATGAGGATCTATTGCGTGAACTGACAATCGATTCATATGTGATTGGAGAAGACTCACATGTGGCAAGGTGAGATCAAAGGTCTTCCGCTTCAAGTGCGTGTTCTGACGTTGTCAGACTTACCTGAGTTGTTGTTAATTCAAGAAGCGGTAATTCAAGCGTTGGCTGAACCGGAGCACTATCAATCATTATCGATTGAAGAGTTCACGAAACTGTTGACGGATCAGACGTTGATTGGGGCAACGTCTGAAGGGCGACTGATTGCATTCCGTGCCATGTTGATTCCCCCGATTGACGATGAACATTTAGGACGAGATATCGGCTGGCCGGAGGATTCGCTTGAACGTGTCCTTTATCAGGAAGTGACGAACGTCCACCCAGATTTCCGGGGATATGGGTTGCAGACGCACTTGGGCAAACTATTGATGTCACAAGTTGAATCGGATAACCGATTTGATGTCGTTTGTGCGACGGTCGCACCGTTTAATATTCCAAGTATGAAAGACAAGTTCACGCTCGGACTCCGAATCGGCGCATTGAAAGAAAAGTATGGCGGGAAACTCCGCTATATCTTTTACAAGGAGCTTCATCGGTCATGGCAACCCACATCAGAAGTGGTGGATGTTCCAATGGAAGAACGGGCGAGACAAGTTAAGTTACTCCAAGATGGTTGGTTCGGGACTGGTCTCATGAAACAAGGGGAACAGTGGGTTGTTCGATATGAGAAGTAAAAAAATCCTCGTCAAGCTGACGAGGATTTTGATTATTCTAGGACGAAGAGTACATCATTCGCGAATTTTTCATACGTGCGGTCACTCGGATGGAATTGATCGGTCGCGAGATCACGTGATAAATCAGAGATATAGGCGAACGGGTCAATCACATCGATATTTTGCGCATTCGCTAATTGCTTCGCAGAGGCGTTCCAATCGAGGATGAGCTGATTGAACGCTTGTCCATTCTCATCATTTTGAAACGGGTTGTATAGGCCGATGTAGACAATCGTAGCTGAGTCGTTCAGCGCGCGAATCTCAGAAAAAATCGTTTCAAGATTTGTCTTTGCATCCGTGACCACTTGTTGAATATCGACAGATTCAAAGTTGTCGACGTTTTCCCCGCGGTTGAACAAATCGTTTCCGCCGATGGTCAACGTGATATATCGTGCGTTTTCAATTGTTCGACGTACTTCGGGTTGCTCGAGTTGAGCAAGTAAATCCTCAGTACGTGCCCCAGACACAGCTAAATTTTGTGTACGGACCCCATCTTCTTCTAGTACTGTACTAACAGGTTGTACATATCCCGCGCCTGACGTCGAGCCGACACCGCGAGTCAACGAATCGCCGAGGGCGACATAGATGTCTCCTTCTGGCTCAGGACGTTCGTCTTCAGAGACGGAAAGTGTTCGTTCTGGCGGATTGACGATATCTTGATAACCAATCCAAAGACCATATATGGCGATTCCGGTCAAAAGTACGGCGCCACTTAAAAATGCATACCATTTCGAATGTTTCATGGGCTGACCTCGCTTTCTATACAGACATCATATCAAAAATGTGACGATGTGCCCTATGTGAATGTTCGAATAGGACAGATTCAATTTTGTCCGATAGAATAAAGAAAGAGGTGAGACAATGGAACCGACGTTAAAGTTACATCAACTGACAAAAGTGATTGGAAAAAAGACAATCATCGATAATATTTCGTTAGAAGTCAATCCAGGGGAGGTTTTCGGATTTTTGGGACCGAACGGGGCCGGGAAAACAACGACGATTCGAATGATTGTCGGATTGATTAAACCGACGAAAGGAAGTGTTTCGATTTGTGGCTATCGCGTCGACAAGCAATTCGTTCAAGCGATGAATCAAATCGGCGCGATTGTTGAGAACCCGGAACTTTACAAATTTTTATCCGGACGTGAGAACTTAGAAGCGTTCGCGCGGATGTTGCCTGGCGTGGATGACAAACGGATTCAAGAAGTAATCGACCTCGTCGATTTAACCGCTCGAATTGACGATAAAGTGAAGACGTACTCGCTCGGGATGCGTCAACGGCTCGGTATCGCACAGGCATTATTGAACAATCCACGCGTCCTTATTTTAGACGAACCGACGAACGGACTTGATCCGATGGGGATTCGAGATTTACGACTTTTCATTCGTAGACTTGTCGAAGAAACGGGGCTGAGTGTTCTCGTGTCGAGTCACATCTTAGCGGAGATTGAATTGTTAGCGGATCGAGTCGCGATCATGTCGCGCGGGAAGATTGTCAAAGTGGGGACGGTCGATGCTTTGATTGAAGAACTCGCATCGACGGTCGACTTGCATGTCGCCAATAGTTTTGAAGTGTTACCAATCGTTCAAGGTTATGAAGGGATCGATCAAGCGGACGTGATCGATGAGCGAACGATTCGAATATCAATGAACGTTGAGGAAACAGCAAAATTGAATCGATATCTAATGGAGAGAGATGTCGACGTGTTCGGACTCGAACGCCGTGTACAAACGTTAGAGGATCTCTTCATTACATTGACAGGCGGTGATCACATTGCCTAATCCATCTTTACTCGGACTCATACGTAATGAAGTATTGAAAATTCATCGAAAACGCAGGTTGATGGTCGTCTCGATCATCTTGATTGTCCTTGTCTCGATGTTCACATACGCGAACTATCGTCAAATCGAGAAGCAACGTGAAGAGCAAGGGACGATCGATTGGCGTGTCGATCTTCAGCAAGAGATTATCGATACACAAAACCGACTCGCTTCTGCGAACGTCCAAGATGAGTTTAGACAAATCCTTGAGTTTCAAGTGCAGCAGAATCAATACTATTTAGATAATGATATCAACCCGAACTATCCAGGCGCTCCAACGTTTATGCGTGTCTTCTTCTCGCAAGGGACGACGCTCGTACTACCACTCTTTATCATCGTCTTGATGGCAGATATCGTCAGTGGGGAGCATAACGACGGGACAATCAAGACGCTACTGTCCCGACCGGTACGGCGTTATAAAATTTTGCTTGCTAAATGGTTGACGACACTTTTGTATACGTCAATTTTAATATTTGTAACCGCCGTCGTCAGTTACGCCATATCCGGAATTGTTCTCGGGTGGGATGGTTGGGCAGCTCCAATCCTGACAGGCTTCCAAGCTTCACCGACTGGAACTTTCTCAACCGATTTCGTCCACACCTTGCCGATGTGGGAATACTTGCTCATGTCGATGGGACTCTCATGGCTTGTTGTAGCTGCCGTCGGTACAATCTCACTTATGATCTCGGTATTGGTGAAAAATACGGCGACCGGAATCGGGATTATGATGGCCGTCCTCATTTCAGGACCGCTTTTGACGTCGCTTGGATCAAATTGGGATAGCTCGAAGTACTTGGTGAACGTCAACTTCGGCCTTCATACCTACTTGGAAGGACAAGCTCCACCGATTGAAGGGATGACTCTACCGTTTTCTCTAGTCGTCATTCTCATTTGGTCGATGGCCGCTCTCGCGTACGCGTTTTATCACTTTACGCAAAAAGATGTATATTAATGTCTATAGTGCTACCCTCCTGGGTGGCACTTTTTTTAGTGGCTAAATGATTATGAATAAGAACTAAATAGTGCTTATGACTCAATATTTAGAATTGTCAAAATAATTAAAAAGTTGGATACATTGTTTGTGGGAAACTGTGTAAAGTAAGAATCATCACAAAGGAGGCAAACACATGAAAAAAGTTGTATCTACATCATTAATCGCAGGTGTCCTACTCGTACCACAATTGGTCGGGGCGGCAGAATTGAAGTCAGGCACGTTGACGAAACCATCTGAAAGTGCTCCGACGACAATCGTCAAAGAGTTCGTGAAAGCAAAAGGTGAATTCAAAACGATCGAGTCGAAATCAGACAAACTTGGTAAAGTCGTCAAGTTACAACAGACGGTAGACGGTGTTCCGGTATTCGGTGGTGTCGTTGTAGGTGTCGTTGATGAAGCCGGACAATTGAAAACGGTCGTAGATGATGCAAAATCAGTAAAGAATCTACATAAATCAATCAAATTGAGCGAGAAGAAAGCCATCGCAAGCTACAAAGCGCTTGTCGGACATAAAGGTGCTTACGAACTCGAACCTGAAGCGGAATTGATCGTCTATCCAAATGGAGACAAGTCGGTCTACGCGTATCAAGTGACCGGAACGATTTTAGATGCCGAAGAGCCGTCACGTTGGACATACTTCATTGATGCTGGAACAGGAGAAGTTCTTAATAAATTCGATCAGTTAGCACACGCAAAACCGACGAACGGTGTGACAGGAACTACATACACAGGAACAGGGATCGATGTTCTTGGATATAGTCAGACGTTCAAGACAACGAAGAGTGGTTCATACTACTACTTACAAGATTCGACACGTGGAAAAGGAATTTATACGTACGATGCTGGAAACCGTACACGCCTTCCAGGTTCACTTTGGGCTGATGTCGATAACATCTTGAACACGACATACGACCGTGCAGCAGTCTCGGCACACGTCAACGCAACGAAAACGTATGACTTCTATAAGAACACGTATGGACGTAACAGCTATGATAACGCTGGTGCAGCTCTCAACTCGACGGTTCACTATAGCCGTAGCTACAACAACGCGTTCTGGGATGGTAGCAAGATGGTATACGGTGATGGAGATGGTCAGACATTCACATACCTCTCTGGGGCACTTGACGTTGTTGCCCACGAATTGACGCACGCAGTCACGGAGTATACAGCAGGATTGATCTATCAGAACGAGTCTGGCGCAATTAACGAGGCGGTATCGGATATCTTTGGTACAGTTGCCGAGTACAGTGTTGGTACAGACTTCGACTGGTTGGTAGGGGAGGACATCTACACACCTGGAGTAGCGGGAGACGGCCTTCGTTCGATGGCAAACCCGGCAGCAAACGGAGACCCAGACCACTACTCGAAACGTTACACAGGTACACAAGATAATGGTGGTGTGCACATCAACTCTGGAATCGTGAATAAAGCGGCATACCTTTTAGCTAGCGGCGGATCACACTACGGTGTGTCTGTTCAAGGGATCGGAGTGATGGAAATGGGCGATATCTACTACCGTGCGCTCAATGTTTACTTGACGCCAACATCTAACTTCTCAAGCCTTCGCCAAGCGGTCGTTCAATCGGCGAAAGATCTTTACGGTGCAACTAGCCCACAAGCGGTATCGGCTGCGAAATCGTTTGATGCTGTCGGAATCAACTAAGAGTCTAATTGAGAAATCCTTTCCGAAATACTTCGGAAGGGATTTTTTGTGGCGATTTGGGGTAAATCAAATTGGAATGATCACTGAAAAGGAGAAATAATATGAATCTAAAAGAATATATGGCTACACCGAACAAGCAAATTCAGTTGAGTGATTTCTCTACCCATGTGAAAGATAAACCTGATGATTCGACTTTGACGGATGAACTGATTCCGGACAGTGTAGAACGATTGAAAGAGTTACATTGGAGACTATACGCCGAGAGCAAGACCGGGGTTGTCGTCGTTTTACAAGCACTTGATGCAGGTGGGAAAGACGAGGCGATCAGCTACATTTTTTCAAACTTGAACGCTCAAGGGTTAAAGACGAATGCATTCCAGAAACCTTCCGATACAGAGAAGAAGCATGACTATCTATGGCGAATGCACGACCTGTTACCGGAAAGAGGTCAAGTAGGTATTTTGAATCGGTCTCATTACGAGGAAGTGATTGCTCCTCGTATCCATGACTTGTTGGGGGACGAGGTACTTCCGGATGAACAGGATCAAGAAACAGTGTGGAAAATGCGATATCGTCAAATTAACGATTACGAATTGTACTTGAAAGAAAATGGATTTGAAGTCATCAAATTCTTTTTTAATGTGTCGAAAGATAAACAACGGGATCGTTTGCTCGAACGACTGAAAAACCCGAAAAAGAATTGGGAGTTCTCGTTCAGCGATGTGGAGGAACGGCAATATTGGGATGATTATCAAAAAATCTTTGAAGAGATGATCACTCACACATCAACAGACGTTTCACCGTGGTATATTTTGCCGGCAGACGACGAGTGGTACAGTCGCTATATCGTTTCATCCGTCATGATCGATGTCCTCGAGCGAATCGACCCGCAATATCCGACGTTTTCAGATGAAGAGCAAGAACGCATCGATGAGGCCATTCAAATACTTGAAAATGAATAACGGATGACGTTCTCGTGAACAATTAAAAATCCCCTTGCACTGAAAGCGAATTCAAGCTAAAGTGATACAGTAGAATAGAGGTCAGACATCTGTACAAAGGGGTAATGAGTGTGGGTAACGTAAGTTTATTATTTGGTGGCGTCGCGCTATTTTTAAATAGTCTTGTCCTTCTCGGGAAGGTCGATATGAAGAGTGCCGGTGTATTCAGTTTGTTCACCGGAATCCTGCAAACGTTTATCGCAACATGGTTACTGATTGGGGCAAGTCCTGAAGAGCAGTTCGGCCTCGCGAGCATTTACTTGTTCGCGTTCACATATTTATATGTCGGTGTGACGTTCATTTTGAATCTAGACGGACGTGGCGTCGGCTGGTTCTCGTTATTCGTCTCGATCGCAGCCGCTTTTTACGGGGTGATGGCAATCGCTGTAGCCGATCCGATGGGTGCGTTGACATGGTTCTTCTGGTCACTATTATGGGGTCTCTTCTTTTTTGGAATGGGACTTGGCAGAGCGAATGAGGCGATCACAGCACGTGTTGCTCTCGTATTGTCGTGGTTGACGCTGATCATCCCGGCGATGTTTGGGATGGCAGGACTCATGAATGGATTGTATGACATGATCTGGTGGGCAGCGAGCGGAACAGCGATTCTGTACTTTATCGTCTCCGTCAAACGAACGAAACAGACCGTAGAAGTGGCTTGAATATATAGAAACACATATGAGGTCATCTGGTGAAGTATTATCGCATCGGATGACTTTTTTGTATAACATGAAATGGTTTGGTATATACTACATTCAACAGAAAACGTTGTGTAGAAAGGGGACCGTGGATTGATTGCCTTAGAAGCATTGAAAAGTCGACTCGCAGACAATCAATTGAAAGTACAAAGGGAAGAAGGGGATGTGGACACGTTACGATTTTCCTTCAATCAGCCTGCGACAGAACTTGAAATCAAACGATTGCCAAAAAGAACACCCGAAGCCATGATACACGTTTTGAACATGCATAACGGCGCACAGCTATTCGTCCATCCGACATACGGTGGAGGAATTCAACTGTTTAGTGTGGAAGAAATCATCGAGTATCAAGAAATATGGGAATGTCCTGAGCAGTTTATCCCCGTCGGCGCTGGTATAGATGGAGAATGGATTGTTTGTGAGGTCGTCAACGAACATGAAAATTACATATGGGTCGGAGAATTTTTGACTTATCAAGATGACATTGAAAAACTTCCAATGGATTATACACGTTGGCTCGACTATTTGATTGTCGCGCAAGGTGCCCATTTTTGGGATTGGTTCAGAAGATAAGGTTTAAATTAGTAGGTTGCTCATACATCTTAGTTGGCACACTCTTCACAAGTGTGCTTTTTTCTCATTTATTTTGTGTCTAAAATGTGAAAAGTGGGAATGAGGATGCTAAAGGAGGCGAAAGCAGATGAGTGATGGACTCGTGTTATTACTCGGATTACTTTTATGTAGTTGGATGCTGTTTGCCGTCGTATTTGATGATAGAATAAAAAGAAGAATTTGATGGCCCGTCTCATGAGGAGACGGGTTTTTAATTGAGGAGTGAGAGGTATGAAAAAAACACCTGTCGTCGTCATCGTAGGACCGACTGCTGTTGGGAAAACAAAGACGGGTATCGAACTCGCGAAAGCGTTCGACGGCGAGATTGTCTCAGGTGACTCGGTTCAAGTTTACCGGGGCATGGACATCGGTTCGGCAAAAGTGACAAAAGAAGAAGCCGAAGGAATCCCGCATCATTTGATTGATATTTGTGACCCGGATGATGCAATGAGTGTCGCAGCTTTTCAACAGTTGGCTCGTGCAGCCATTGATGATATTTATGCCCGTGGCAAATTACCGATTATTGTCGGAGGAACAGGTTTATACATTCGTTCGATTTTATATGACTATGAATTTGTGGAGCGACCTGTGGACGAGGCGTTGCGGGCTGACCTCGAACGGTTGGCAGAAGTCGAGGGACGTGAGGCGTTACATCAAAGGTTGGTTCAACTTGATCCGGAACGTGCGGCTACGATTCACCCGAATAACGTCCGTCGCGTCGTGCGAGCACTCGAAGTAGCGATGCAAGGTGATACGCAGACGACAGACAGCGCGCCGTCTGAACATTATGATTACCGATTATTCGTCCTCCACGCTGATCGGGAACTTCTATATGACCGAATCAATCAACGGGTCGATGCGATGATGGAAGCAGGACTTGTAGAGGAAGTAGAGAGCTTGATGGCAAAAGGATATCGAGATACTCAGGCGATGCGAGCCATCGGGTATAAGGAAATCATTCCGTATGTTGAGGGAAAAATTTCGAAAGACCGTGCGACAGACTTATTGAAACAACATACGAGACAGTTTGCAAAGCGACAATTGACGTGGTTCCGTCATCAATTTGATGGAATTTGGGTGGATATGGGGCGAAAATCATTTGAACTATCATATAAAAATATTTATGATGATGTAGAGGGGTTTTTTCGAAAATTCCGATTATTTTAAAGAGATAAAGACTAGGGGGAATCCAGCATGAAAGCGAGCTACAACATCCAAGACCATTTTTTGAATCAACTCCGAAAAGAAATGGTTCCAACGACCGTCTTTTTAGTGAGCGGGTTTCAAATTCGAGGTGTCATCAAATCATTTGATAACTTTACTGTCATCGTCGAATCGGAAGGTCGTCAACAATTGATCTATAAGCATGCGATCTCAACATTCTCACCGGCACGTAACGTCACGTTATACGAGCCAGATGCAGTCGAAGTAACAGAAGGATAAGCATAAGAAAAGGAGCGGCCCGGGGACCGCTCCTTTTCTTATGCTGTTTTTGACGTACCGGGCTGTTTGATCGCCTCTAGGACGCGCTGAACGGCGCAGCCACCGAGGAGCGAATCCATTTGACCACAAATCTGTATAGGGGTCGAGCGGTGTAACAATGTATATGTTCGTTTCCATGCCCGTTCTGCCGATTGAATTCGGATTAACAGGTCGGCATGGCTCAGTTCTTTCAATTTATCAATGTTAAGACGGTTCGTTCGTGTGAAAGCAGATAGAATGACCGCTTTCGCAAGTGGTGTTTGAAGTGGGTAACCAGATAGCTCGAGAGCGGCCATAGCGCCTTTCATCTCGTGTTCGACGATTTTATCGAGTGACTCATCTTTTGCATATGGATTACCGGAAAGGTGAGTGAGTGACTGTTCTAAGTCCTTCATCTCTACCGGACAACTAGACGTTTGTAAAATATGTTCGATGGATTGTTGCTCTTGTGCATAACGTGTCGCTTCCCCCGAGGCGATGAAACGCTCATACGTATCGATTAATGAAATCATTATCGTTTCCCCCTTTGTAGAACTATCTTTATCGTACCAATAATCGTAAGCGCTTTCAATATAATGAATGTGAAATCATGACCCTACTAGAAAGTATGTTCGCCTAATGTGTAGAAACGCGATACAATGTCAGAAGATGCAAGGAGGGAATGTTCATGAATTATTATCAACAAATTGATTCGGTCACAGGTTTATCGACGAACCGTGAAAGATTTCAAATACCACAAATTGAAAAATCGAAAGAGCGGTTAGATCAGTTGCCAGACGGGGCTCCTGTTCAGACGAAAGCGCTCGTTAGTACGGTCGAAGTGAGAGAAGGGAAGAGCGGGGCGAAATGGCTACAGTTAAGTGTTACGACGGCGAGCGGGATGATGCGTGCGAAGCATTGGCTACGTGGAAATGAGAGTGAACTACTTCCGATCTATGAATCGGGTGTAATCGAATTGTCCGGGAAAATCGATGTCTATCCAAAACCGGACGGTGCTAAGTCGATTACAATCGATCGTGTCCAACCGATTTCAAAAGATGAGGCGATTTCTTTACTCCCAGGGTTACCGGGTGATGAGACGATGGAGCAGTTTGCAGATGAGTTGTTCAGTTTAATCGATACGTTGTCACCGACCTATCAACAGATTGCATACGGACTCCTTGATTTCGTCTGGGATGACTTTGTACTTTCGCCTGCAGCTCTTTATCATCATCACAATTACGCAGGAGGATTGCTGAAGCATACCGCCTGCATGTTGCGTCTCGGATATCGAATTCAGGAGCAGGACGATTATTTGGCAATGGTGTTCCGTGTGATCAAAGAAGCCGAGCAGTTGCATAAAGTCGACCTTTGGAATACGATGAACGGTGTTAAAATCGAACAAGCCTATAAAGGTACGTTCGAATCATTATATGCGGCATGTGAAGCGATGGCAGAGCGGAAGGAACCACTCAATTGGGATGAGCTTGCGCTAGGAATCCTCTTCCATGACATCGGGAAAATATATGAATACAGTCACCTTTTATCGAGCCCAAACCGTTTTGAAAAACTGTCGCCTGTCGAAGGAACGAGTGAGACGACAGGGATCTCCATCAATCCGCTAGGAACGTTGATCGGGCATATGCCGTATGGTGGACTTCTATTCGAAGAAACGCTGCGTCGTGCAGACGTCCGTCTGCCAATTGATGTCCATCACCGTATTTGGCATATGATCTTATCGCATCATGGGAAACGTGAGTGGGGTTCGAGTGTATTACCGATGACGACAGAAGCGTGGATGCTTCACTTGATTGATTTATTAGACGCACGCTTTGAAAAATGGGCCCGTGCGCACGAAGATTTTTAAGAAAAGGGTGGTACTATGATTCCCGTTCAGTTAGTGACCGGATTTTTAGGAGCAGGAAAGACGACGTATATGAACCGTCTACTCGCTGCGACAGATGAGAAGATTTGTTTGATTGTCAATGAACTCGGGGCGGTCAATATTGATGAACAGTTGATTGTAAAAATGGACCAGGAGCAAATCGAACTATCGAATGGTTGTATTTGTTGTTCGATTCAAAATGATTTGAGTAAGACATTTTATCAACTCGTGGCAAAGAAGGAGACGTTTGACCGAATCATCATCGAGACGACCGGTGTTGCCGACCCAGCCCCAATCATCCAGACGATTTATTATGACGAGTACTTACGTCAACATTTTAAAATGAACGCCATCTTGACTGTCGTCGATGCTAGTCAAATGGATCGCGACTTGTTCAAAGAAGGCATTCATCAAATCGCGTATGCAGACATGATTTTATTAAACAAGACAGATTTAGTCTCGAGCGAGGAGTTGAAACATGCCCGAGCACGGATCTCTCAAATCAATCCGACCGTTCGTGTGGTGGAAACGGTCCAGACTGAAGGGGAATTTGACCTTCTTGAAAACACGTTCCAACTGTCGCGAGTCGATGAAGAACAGTTGAGTCGTCTCACAGAAGCGACCGAATCTGTTTCTTCGCTTCGGGCCATCACGTTGAATGCAGATCGTCCGCTCTCTCGTGAACGCGTGACGCGATATGTTCGTGAGGTATTGATGCATTATGAGGATTCAATCTATCGGATGAAAGCAATTGTTCGTCTCAAGGATGAGAATCGAAAATTTGTCATTCAAGCAACGAATCAACTCATGGGCGCGACGTTTGCGAAGGAGGAACATGAAGGAAACCGCTCGGTATTCGTCTGGATTGGAAAAGAACTAGATGCCGATGCATTGGCACGAGGATTAAAAGCATGTGAGGTGGAGCAGGATGAAACTCATTCTCGTTGATGGATTTAACTTAGTATCACGTTATTATTTTGCAACGGAACGTAGAAGAGCACTCGACCCAGATGTGACGGTTAAAGGGTTGCTTCGAAAAGTCGATGCCTGGACGACGGACTTTTCTCACATCGCTTTCTTTTGGGACGGGACGAGAGAAACGACGCATCGTTATGCCCTTTATCCTGAATATAAAGCGACGCGTAACGGATTGCCGGAACCGCTCTTCGAAGACTATGTCAAATTGAGAGCGGCTTTGGACGAGCGAGGAATTCTACAATCAGAATTGACCGGTTATGAGGCGGACGACTTGATGGGAGCTGTGGCGACAGCGTTCCCAGGAGAATCGTATCTTTACTCGTCTGATCGTGACTTACTACAATTATTGTCACCAAACGTGTTTCAAATCATGCCGAAAAAAGGTGAAGAACAACTCGTCAATGAGAGTTCGTTTGAAGCGATGTATGGGGTGAAACCATATCAGTTTGTCGACGTGAAAGCATTACAAGGTGATTCTTCGGATAATATCCCTGGCGTTCGTGGCATCGGGCCAAAAACGGCAACCATCTTGATTCAACATTACGATACGGTCGAAACGCTCTACACGAACGTTCGAAATGCAACGCTCGAGGCACCGCATCAGAAGTTTGCAAAAAAATTAGACGGGCATGAAGAGATTGCGCTCTTATCTAAACGTCTGTCACAAATTGATATCCATGTGCCGATTAATACGGACTGGGAGGCGTATCGATTTGGTTCACATTTATTTTGACGCAGCAACAAATCAGACAACCGAAGAGAACGGGCTTGGTGTCTGGATTAAGTCATCAGACGGTACGGTCTCGACGTTCAAGCGTCAAACGCAAGGTTTGTCCAGTGTCCATGCAGAATTAGCGGCTTGTGCCTATGCACTTGAAATGGCGCATACGATGCAAGGAGAGACGTCATTCATGCTTTACTCCGATGCGGAAGTGATTGTTCGTGCTTTGGAGCAACGATTCATGAAAGATTCCTCGGCCAAATCCCTCTTTCTCAAAGCGCTGATTGCGTATGATGATTTACCGAACGTCTTTATCAAATGGATTCATCGTGCAGAAAATCGTGCAGATGTCATTGCACGTGAAGCATTAAACGGAACGAAGTAAGCGACTAAGATCATTCTTGGTCGCTTTTTGGATTGAGTCGTTTCTTTTTAGATGGTTTTTCGCTAAAATGAAAGCGTAGTCAACTATAGAGGGGGAATTTAGCATGAAGGATTATCGAATCGAACGGGACACGATGGGGGAAATCAAAGTCCCGGCTGATGCAAAATGGGGAGCACAAACGCAACGTAGTCTTGAGAACTTTAAAATCGGTGCAGAAAAGATGCCGCTTGAGATTATACGTGCCTTCGCAATCTTGAAAAAAGGGGCGGCTCTCGCCAACGCTGAACTTGGAGTACTGGAAGAAGAGAAAGCTGAAATCATTGCGGAAGTAGCCGATGAGATTTTAGAAGGAAAGTACGACGATGAATTTCCACTCGTCGTCTGGCAAACGGGATCGGGTACCCAATCAAACATGAACGTCAACGAAGTGATCGCGAACATTGCGAATATCAAATTGCATGCGCGTGAGCAATCGATTTGGATTCATCCGAATGATGATGTCAACAAATCGCAGAGCTCGAATGACACGTATCCGACAGCGATGCACATTGCGGCCATCCTTTCCGTGCAAGATGACGTCTTGCCGGCAATCGATGCCCTTTACCAAACTCTTTCGCAAAAAGCGGAAGCGTATATGGATATCGTCAAAATCGGACGCACACATCTTCAAGATGCGACACCGGTCACGCTCGGTCAGGAAATCAGCGGCTGGGTGCGGATGCTCGAACTCTCAAAACAAATGATTGAGCGGACGATTGAACCATTGACAGAGCTTGCTCTCGGTGGAACAGCTGTCGGTACCGGAATCAACGCCCATCCTGAATTTGGGGAAGTCGTGGCGAAAAAGATTTCTGAAGAGACAGGTAAACCGTTTGTCACGGCCGTAAACAAATTCCACGCGCTTACGAGTCACGACCAACTCGTCTTTACACATGGTGCTTTAAAAGCGTTAGCGATGGATGCAATGAAGATTGCGAACGATGTGCGGTGGTTGGCATCGGGTCCACGTGCGGGGATTGGCGAAATTACGATTCCTGAAAATGAGCCAGGAAGTTCAATCATGCCAGGGAAAGTTAACCCGACACAAAGTGAAGCGCTCACGATGGTTGCCGCTCAAGTCCTTGGTAACGACGCGACGATTGGTTTCGGGGCGAGCCAAGGGAACTTTGAACTAAACGTCTTCAAACCGGTCATCATGTATAACTTCTTGCAGACTTGTCGTCTCTTGACGGACAGCCTGCACTCATTCAACGATCACTGTGCGGTCGGGATTGAGCCGAATCAAGATGTGATTTCTCGAAACGTGGAACAATCGCTCATGCTCGTCACAGCGCTCAATCCACATATCGGATATGAGAATGCTGCGAAAATCGCAAAACTGGCACACAAAAACGGTACTTCTTTAAAAGATGCGGCATTAGAAACGGGATTATTGACAGAAGCGCAATTTGATCAATGGATTCGTCCTGAAGAGATGACGTCACCGAACCTAAAAGTGAAAAAATAACATAAAGCGGTCGCAAGACCGCTTTTTCTATGTCTATTTTAGGACGTAAGCACTAAGGATATGTAAAACAATAGAAAATAAATAAGGAAATAGTTGTATTTTATCTGTAGAAGTCGCATAATCGATACATAAGAGAATTCGGGGAGTACGAACATAGGGGGGACGAAGATGGAGCAAGGTCAACTCACTGAGCGTATACATATGATTTTAAAAAAGATATCAGAGTCTAGACAAATTCCAAAATCCGATATCGAGTTTCTACTTGATTGGGTGAAGAAAGAGGTTAGACAGCGACGCTTTATGCATCTGTTAGAAATATTTAGTCGTGTTGAGTCTGATGCGAAGGAGTTGCCTAGCGTCCTTACCCAAGCAGAGGCAATGACCTTGATCTCACCGGTGAAACGATACATCCATACCGTTCTAGGAATCGAACAAGAAGATGAGGACCTCGTTTTGATTCTTTCTGCGAGTTTTTCGACATTTAGTCGGTATAAATCGCGTGTTGAGAAGCTTGGAGCACGTCCTGTATTCTTGCAAACACTCGAAGAAGCGGTCGAATATGACTATGAGGACGTCCCAAAAGCCATCATCATGGACGTTGAACTATGGCCACAGTTTAAAGAACGTGACATCCAATCGTTTGTGAGCAAGATGAGAAAACTTTACGTCCCGCTCATCGTCATCGGAACGAATGAGCATTATCGTCTCGCTGCCTATTCCTATGGATTCGATGACTATTGGGAATCATGGGTACCGATGGAGGAGCGGTTAGTCCGTCTTGGTCTACATATTGAAAAGTCTCGTTTAGTTTCAAAGGCATTACTTGTCGATGAACTGACGGGTGCGTTCAACCGAAAATATTTAAAAGCGACGTTTTCTCGCTTCATCTCAAGGTTAGAGCGCTCTGGTGAGAGCTTTGCCGTTGCGCTACTTGATATCGACCATTTCAAACAGTTGAACGATACGTTCGGTCACTCTTATGGGGATGACGTTCTTCATCGGGTCTCGGAAGAAATCCGACACGCGATTCGATCGAGTGATGAACTCATCCGTTATGGAGGAGAAGAGTTCTTAATTCTCTTGAACGTATCTGACCGAGCGATTGTCGAATCGGTGTTAGAGCGCGTCCGTACCCGGATTGAAGAGATGGAATTCCCGTACGAGCATCAAGTGACCGTATCAATCGGATATACCCGTGTCTGTCAGACAGGATATACGCTTGGGGAATGGTGTGCATACGCAGATGAGGCGCTCTATAAGGCGAAACGTGATGGTCGAAATCGCGTCGTCCGATACACGTCAGCGGTTCGTGAGGAAAAGCGGATTGCTTATGTGACGATGTCCGAGAACACGTACACTTCGCTTGCAAACCGCTTGCCCAAAGAGCATCGTCGCTATGAGGTCGTGTATCGTCCATACGAAGCGTATTCTTGTAACGACAACATCGAAATGTTCGTCTTAGACGATACCCGAGTCCATGAAGCGAGAGGAACGCTCTCTGCTGTGAAAGAACAGCGTGGAAAATATAGTCACATCCTCGCGGTTTCAAAGCGTACAGCCTCCGAACTAGAAGCGATTTATGACGACTACGCTGATGACAATCAAGATGAAGAAGTCATCACGAAAAAAATTGAACAGTGGTTAGAAAAACTGCCTGACTAAAAAAACAGACATCGACGATTAATCGATGTCTGTTTTTTCATATTGTATGAACGAAAAGGCGTATGCATGTTTTTCGTCTTGCGGGTGATCCGTCTGATTTTTGCGCGTCCATGAACCGATCCGTTTAGGGTAAAATGTATCTGCTTCGAACGTAGCTTTTACTTCCGTGGCATAGATTCGGTTCGTCATCGGCATCGTTTGTTCGTATAACGTCGCACCACCGATTACGAACCATTCTTCATCTTGACTTTCTTCGACGAGACGTTCTAAATCATGCCACACTTCAATGTGATCTGCTTTAAAAGTAGAATCGGACGTCACGACGATATTCCGTCGGTTCGGTAACGCCTTCCCAATCGATTCAAACGTTTTTCTTCCCATGACGACGGTGCCACCAGACGTGACAGATTTGAAGTGTTTCAAATCATCCGGCAATCGCCACAATAAATCATTGTCTTTCCCGATTTCCCGATTGAGTCCGTACGCGACCACATGCGAAATCATACGCTCACTTCTCCTTTAATATGTGGATGTGGATCATATCCGAGAATCTCAAAGTCCTCAAAACGGAATGATTCAATTGAAGGTACGTCACGGACAATCTTGAGTTGTGGTAACGGACGCGGGTCACGCGACAGTTGAAGTTCCACTTGCTCGAGATGGTTATGATAAATATGAGCATCTCCGAGGGTATGGACGAAATCGCCAACTTCTAGGCCGGTCACATGAGCGACCATATGTGTCAAAAGTGCATACGATGCGATGTTAAATGGAACACCTAAAAATGTGTCGGCGCTTCGTTGATACAACTGGCAAGAGAGCTTCCCATCAGCGACATAGAATTGGAAAAGTAAATGACACGGCGGAAGGGCCATCTCATCGAGCTGCCCAGGATTCCATGCGGAGACGATCAACCGTCTTGAATCAGGATTCGTTTTGATTTGTTCAATCACTTGAACCAGTTGATCGACGGACGATCCGTCTGGACGTGGGAATGAGCGCCACTGTGAGCCGTACACCGGGCCGAGGTTTCCTTCTTCATCTGCCCATTCGTTCCAAATCCGCACTCCATTCTCTTGTAGATAACGAATGTTCGTCTCCCCCGAGATGAACCAAAGAAGTTCATGGATAATCGAACGAGTATGTAACTTTTTCGTCGTGATGAGGGGGAAGCCTTCTTGTAAATTGAATCGCATTTGATAGCCGAAAACGCTGGTCGTCCCTGTGCCGGTACGGTCTTCTTTCACTACTCCATTTTCGAGGATATGTCGACATAAATCATGATATTGCTTCATAAGGTGATAAACCTCCTTCTCAATCTCCATTGACTAAAGGTATCATAACATAACACAAGATATAGTATCTAGGAGCGTATTCCATCCATATAATGAAAAAACAACCTTGATTCTTCGTTTTCGCGAACCTCTGTTTCGGGTATAATGGGGAATGAACAAAAGGAGGGATTTGATGAAACTACAAGGAAAGAAAGTCCTTCAACTTGTCAGTAATGACTTCGAGGATTTAGAGCTTTGGTACCCTGTACACCGTCTTCGTGAAGAAGGAGCGCATGTCATTTTAGCCGGGGAAAAGGCAGACCATGCCTACATCGGGAAGTATGGTGTGCCAGCGAAGTCGGACGTATCATTCGATGATGTGGATATCACATCGTTTGATGCGATTCTCGTACCAGGTGGCTGGTCGCCTGACTTGTTGCGCCGTTTTGATTCGGTGAAAGGCTTCGTCCGTTATATGGATGAACAAAAACGACCAATCGGTCAAATTTGCCATGCTGGATGGGTCTTGATTTCAGCGAATATTTTGGACGGGGTAAACGTCACGAGTACACCAGGAATTAAGGATGACATGGAAAACGCAGGTGCCATTTGGCATGACGAACCTGTTGTCGTCGATGGACATATCGTCTCAAGTCGTCGACCACCCGATTTACCAGACTACATGCGTGCGTTTATCGACGTGTTCGCAAAACAGTAATTGAACCATAAAGGAGCTATACAACGTTGAACTTAAAATCGAATCCACTACTTCGTAAATCAATGCAGTCTACAGCTTACAGTGCTGAGCCGATGACGAAAGCAGGAACATGGTCAAAAGTGTTCACCTTGCTTCTTCTCGTCACAGCGGCAGCCGGAACGACTTGGTTCGTCGTTCCTACAATCGGGGAAGGGCTTCTGTTCCCGCTCATGATCGGGTCACTCATCCTCGGTTTCATCTTTGCATTACTCATCACATTCAAGCCGAATACGGCACCAGTCGTTGCACCGCTATACGGAATTATCGAGGGTGTCTTCGTCGGTTCAATCTCATACTTCTTTGAAGCGATGGTCCCTGGTATTGTCGGTCGTGCCGTCATGACGACGTTCGTCGTTGCTTTTGCGATGTGGTTCGTCTATACGACAGGTCTTGTCAAAGTGACGCAAAAATTCAGAGCAGGGGTCATGGCTGCGATGTTTACGGTCATGTTATTGTACCTTGTCCAACTCGTCATGAGCCTATTCGGTTCAGGATTGGCGTTTATGACAGGTTCAAGCCCACTTGCCATCGGTGTTCAATTTGTCATTGTCATCGTCGCTTCGCTCGCACTCGTCTTAGACTTTGATTTCATCGCACGTCAAGTCGAAGAGCGGGCACCAAAACAATTGGAATGGGTTGCGGCGTTTGGTTTAATCGTCACGCTCGTCTGGTTGTATATTGAATTGCTAGACTTACTGTATCGTCTAGCGATGAGAGAATAACAATCAATCATCGATCCTTTGGGTCGATGATTTTTTCACGAAAGGATGTGTCCATCTGTCTGAAAGGACAGGTACATGATGAAAAAAATTGTGATTATTGGGTCGGGTATCGTTGGTGTCTCCACAGCCTATCATTTAGCAGGAAAAGCTGACGTGACGGTCATCGACCGTAAGGAAGAAGGACGGGCGACCGATGCGGCAGCGGGAATTGTCTGTCCTTGGATTGCCCAGCGGCGTAACAAAGCATGGTACGCACTCGCTAAAGGTGGTGCGCACTATTATCCGTATGTCGTGAACGAGTTGGAAGCTGAAGGCGAGACGGACACAGGATACAAATGTGTCGGGACACTTGCCCTCCATGAAGAGTCCAAACTTGATCAAATGATGGAGCGGACGATGGTTCGTCGCGAAGAAGCACAAGAGATCGGTGACTTAGAACGATTGACAGCAGAAGAGGCACAACGTCTTTTCCCTCCACTATCAGATGAATATGATGCGCTTCTAGTCAAAGGTGGCGCACGTGTGGATGGTGGGAAATTCCGTGCAGCACTTGAACGAGTCGCTATGAAACGTGGTGTGAAATTTGTATACGGTTCGGCACGGTTGACCGATGGGGACGCGATTGGCGTCGAGTGTGATGAGGTGTTTTATGAAGCGGATGAAATCATCCTTGCGACTGGAGCGTGGCTCCCGGAGCTGTTACAACCTCTCGGATATACGGTTCGTGTCGACGGAGAAAAGGCGCAACTCGTTCACGTCCAGTTAAAAGATACCGATGCCTCGGATTGGCCTGTCGTCATGCCACCAAGGCGACGTTATCTACTTGGATTTGAAGACGGGAAGGTCGTCATCGGCTCGACTCACGAGAAGGGTAAAGCGTTCGATGTTCGCCCGACTGCGATCGGTGTCCACGAAGTGCTGACGAAAGGGCTTGAATCAGCACCAGGACTTGCGGAAGCAGAACTCATCGAGACGAAAGTCGGTTTCCGTCCGGTCACACCGAACTCCATTCCTATACTCGGGAGAGTACCGGGTGCGAATCAATTGCTTGTGGCGAACGGACTAGGGTCATCCGGTTTGACGGTCGGTCCGTTCATCGGAAAAGTGTTAAGTGATCTCGTCCTGACAGGTGAATGTGAAGTGGACCTTTCACTCTATCCGATTGAAGACTTTATATTCAAAGCATAAGAAAAGGTGGCTGTCTCTTTATAGACAGTCACCTTTTTAGCGTTTGATGATCCCGTTCAAAAAGAAATGAAAATAGTCTTCCATCGTCTCTTTCATGTCCCCGATTGAAAAATGCGGGTCGGACAGGATGGCCTGTTGCATCAATTGAACATAGCGTAAGTAGGAAGTGGTCGATAATGTGGCATCGATCGTCCCTTTTTGTTTCCCGTATTCAATCAAACGGGCGAAAGATGCATAACCACGAGACGCCAACTGCTCCCAGTTCGGATCTTGTTGAATCATCGTAGTGATGGTCTCATCAAAAAGAACAGCCGTTTTGATTTTTCGTTTCAAAATATCGACGAGTAACGTCTCAAACGGAGCGTTCGACTTAATTTGTTCATCAATCCAACTCATTTGTTCTTCCGTCATCTGCTGCAACACTTCAATGATGACTTGTTCTTTCGAGCCGAAGTAATTGTAGATCGAGACGGGAGAGACATGAGCTTGCTTCGCGAGTTCACTTACGGTAAACCGAGATTGTTTTTCTGTCATCAAGTCATATGCGGCACGTAAGATGGCCTGTCTTTTTTCCTCGGTGCGTTTTGCGAATCCATCCATAGGTCGGAGCACTCCTTTCTATAGTTTTGTAATAAATATACCATTTCCATTTCAAAAAAGAACGTGATATACTAGTTTTGTAATCATATTAATCTTATATTTCAAAAAAGGAGGGCTTGTGATGATTCGGATTGAACGATTGACAAAACGATTCGATGCAACCCACGGTATTTTTGATGTGTCACTCGATGTGTTACCCGGTACGATTTTTGGATTCATCGGACCGAACGGTGCTGGGAAATCGACGACGATTCGTCATCTAATGGGTCTGTTGAAACCGAGCGAAGGGAAGGCGACCATTAACGGGTTCGACTGCTGGAGCGAAACCGAGCAGGTCAAACGAAATGTCGGTTATTTACCTGGGGAAATCAATTATCCACAACATATGACCGGAGAAGAAATCATTCGGTTGACGCGTCATTTGCATAAAACGGATTCTGCACGAGAGCTGCGACTTCGCGAACGATTCGCATTCGATGAGTCGACGAAAGTTCGGAAGATGTCTAAAGGGATGAAACAAAAGCTCGCCATCATCACGTGCTTCATGAAAGAGGCACCCGTCTATATTTTGGATGAGCCTACGAGCGGACTCGACCCGCTCATGCAAGAACGTTTGATTGATTGGCTAATCGAAGAAAAAGAAGCAGGTAAGGCGATTCTGATGAGCTCTCACCATTTTCCTGAGATGGAACGGACGTGTGATCGAGCCGCGTTGATTAAAGACGGGCGCATCATTATTGAGGAAGATATGGAAGAGCTTAGACAGCACAGTGTGAAACGATATCAGATTGAGTTTTCTTCTGAGGCAGAGGCAATCCGATTCACCGAAACGACTGGAACGCGAGATGGAATACACGTAGAAGTCGCCATCACGTCGCCAGAAGACTTGAACAACTTGATTCGAACGCTTGCCGACTATGAGATTCGTTCATTGGAGAGTGGCGCTGACGAACTCGAACACTTGTTTATGCAGTATTACGGGGAGGCGACATAAATGTTAATACGCTCAATGTTTAAACAGAATCGCAGTTGGATTCTCGGTTATTCGGTCGGGACAAGCGTCTATCTCTTCTTTTTGGCCGCTATATTCCCATCCATTCAGGAAACGGGACTGATTGAGGCGAAATTAGAGTCACTACCACCTGAGTTACTCGAAGTGTTTCAAATTGATGCGACGATGGCGATGGATAATCTGCTCAATTTATTGTCGAGTAACTACTATGGATTGATTTTTTATGTACTTACCGTGTTGTTTGCGTTGACGTTCGCCTCGAAACTTCTTGCCAAACCGGTCGATTCAGGTGAAATCATGCTGTATATGGCAGCTCCGATTTCTCGTGTCACATATGTATGGTCTACGTTCGTCATCCTGATCATTGCAGTTGGCTTGTTTGTCGGGTTGAATGGCTTCAGTCTCATGGCGGCAGATGTATTATTCGATTTACAAATCGACTATGCGGTTTTATGGATGCTTCAATTGAACGGAGCGCTCATGCTTCTCGTATTAGGGGTCGTTGCCTATATGCTGGCCAGTCTGTTTGATGACAGTAGTAAATCTTATATGGTGACTGGCGGAATCTTCACGTTCTTCTTGATGGTGAATATTATCAACGGAGTAAGCGAGCAGTTCGAATGGTTAGGGAACATCTCTTTCTTTTCTCTCTTCGATGCTCCGGCCATCATGCGTGAAGAGTTCGGTGGTGTTCACTTTATTTGGTTAATCGGCTTGTTAATCGTGTTTTCAGCACTCTCATTCTTCCGCTTTACCCGAAAAGATTTAACGATTTAGTTTTCCGAAATAAATTGTCGGGTATGATACAATCAGCTCGTTAGAAAGAAAAGGGGATGAATGAAATGTTATATGCTACGTTACGAAACAAAGTAGAGATTCCGATGATTGGGTTTGGGGTATGGCAAGTCGACAATGAGACAGAGGCACCAGCTGCTGTCGTCGAGGCACTCAAGACTGGCTATCGCCATATCGACACGGCTGCCATTTATAAAAATGAAGAAGGCGTCGCAAAAGGGATTAAAATCTCTGGAATCGACCGTTCAGACCTATTCATCACATCGAAAATTTGGAATGATGATATTCGTGAAGGGAAGACGAAAGAAGCGTTTGAAGACTCATTAAAACGCCTAGAGACAGACTATTTAGACCTTTGTCTGCTTCACTGGCCTGTTGATGGTTTCGTCGATGCTTGGAAGGACCTGATCGAACTATACGAAGCTGGAAAGATTAAAGCAATCGGTGTTTCCAACTTCAAAGAACATCATCTTGAGACGTTAAAAGAAGAAGGACTGATGGCACCACTCATCAACCAAGTAGAACTTCATCCACAACTTCCACAACCGGATTTGTTGGACTATTGCCAGGATGAAGGCATTCAAATTGAGGCGTGGAGTCCACTTATGCAAGGGAAGTTCTTAGAGATCGATGCCTTCTCGGAGATTGCGGAGAAGCATGGAAAAACGCCTGCACAAGTTGTGCTTCGTTGGCACCTCGAGTCAGGTCATGTCGCATTGCCGAAGTCGGTGACACCGCACCGAATTCGTGAAAACTTCGACGTATTCGATTTTTCACTCGACGCGGACGATTTAGCAAAAATCGACCAGGTGGCGACAGGTGAACGTCTTGGACCAGATCCGGACGAAATCGACTTTTAATGACTTGGGGCTCGCATTTGCGAGCCCCTTTCTACGTGTAGAGTCACATGGATGCGGGTAATGATTATTATGTTGCTAAAAGGAGGTGTTTGATCTTCATTCAGAAGATCGTGCTTATGGACTTATCAAAATGGCCAATTGTCAACTGGGTCGCTTTTCTAGCGACCGTCGTCATCAATTATTTTGCAAGCGGTGATAATGCCGCGGTTTCAGACCGGATTGACATCTACTTTAAACCCGCGGGTTACGCCTTCTCCATTTGGGGCGTCATCTATGTCGCATTACTTGTCTGGTTAGTCTTACAATTGAAAAAAGGGACGACGGCGAATCGACAGGCCGAACGTATGAAAGCAGGATTCCTGATTTCATGTGTGTTGAACGGATTGTGGCTTCTCGCATTTACGAATGAGTGGTTCGTACTCTCGCTCGTAATCATGGTGTCATTCTTAGCGTCTCTATGCTGGCTATACTATATTGCATTCCGCACATCTACAAGTTGGCTCGATCGTTTCCCGTTCTCAATCTATATCGGTTGGGTGTCGGTCGCAACGATTGTCAATACGTTCGTCGTGATGAAGACAGAACAGATCACTTCTTTATTAGGTCTTGATGAACTTGCATGGACATCGCTCATGCTGATGGTCGGTGTTGTATTAGCCCTACTCTTTATGTGGTGGCATCACGATTTCATCTATCCACTCGTATTCGTCTGGGCCTATATCGGTATTTTCGCAAGAATCGAAGAGGGGACACTGTATGTCGTCATCGTCAGTGCGCTCGCACTGCTCGCGATTGGATATATCGGTCTGATCTTGTGGAAGCGTCCGAAATCGTTTCTACATCATCCACGTAAAACAGTAGAACATTAAGTTAGAAAAGGATATCTTAATAGATATCCTTTTTCGAGTTCTTGAGAACCTATAAATAAATAATATTCATGGATATTTATTCTTTATCTAACATAACTAAAACAGCAAAACCTATTGATATCAGTCGTGTATACGCTTTCAATGATAACAAATTCAATTCCTATTATGCAAAAACACATACAGTCCCCTTGATTTTTCAGAATATTTAGAACAGAATGTTAATTACGAAACTGTGAGTGAAAGGGGTCGATGATATGAGTCGAGTTGGACTGTATGACTCAAGATTTGAGAAAGACGCGTGCGGGATTGGATTATACGTCAATTTAAACGGACTAAAAAAACATGAGATTGTCCGTAAATCACTCTCGATGCTGTGTAAATTAGAGCACCGAGGAGGGCAAGGTGTCATCGATGCCGGTGATGGTGCGGGTATTATGACCGAAATCCCACATGAACTTTTCACGCAAACGATGAACCTTCCGTCACCTGGTCGTTACGCTGTCGGAATGGTTTTTTTTCAGCCATCAGACGATCGGCTAAAGGAAAAAATAAATTTGATGGAACGCATGGCAGATGAATTAGACTGTTCGACCATCGAGTGGCGAGAAGTACCCGTGGACGCAACGCAAATCGGGGAACATGCACGCGTGACGCAACCGGTCATTTATCAGTGGTTCATCTCTTGTCCGTTTCTCGATGAAGATGCGAATGAACGTGTGTTCTATGAACTCCGACGAAAGATTGAAAAAGTTGAATCGCTAAACTTATATATTGCGAGCCTGTCGACGAGAACGATTGTATATAAAGGAATGCTGACGCCAGTTCAAATTGATGCCTTTTATTTGGACTTGCAATCACCGCATTATAAGAGCACGTTCGGAATCGTTCACTCTCGCTTCTCAACAAATACGTTTCCTTCGTGGGAACGTGCACACCCAAACCGGATGATTGTCCATAATGGAGAAATCAACACGTTACGAGGCAATATCGATGCGATGCGAGCGCGCGAAGGAGTCACATCGACCGATTTGTTTGAGGATGTGAATCATTTGTTCCCAGTTCTCCAAGAGGACGGGAGTGACTCGTCGATGCTCGATAATGCCTTCGAGTTCTTCACACGCACCGGTCGATCGATTGCGCATACGGCGATGATGTTGATTCCCGAACCGTTTATTGAAGGCAAGATGGAACCGTTCAAACGTGACTTCTACCAATATCACTCATCCATCATGGAGCCGTGGGATGGTCCAACGGGCGTCGTATTTACCGATGGGCGACAGATCGGTGCAATTTTAGATCGTAACGGGTTACGCCCGATGCGTTACGTCGAAACATTAGACGGAGAATTAATCCTGTCATCAGAGACAGGAGTCATCCCTGTCGATGCCGAGAACGTCAAATCAAAACAGCGCCTACGACCTGGACAATTGCTCTTAATCGACTTGATTGAGAAACGTTTGATTCCCGATCAGGAAATCAAGGAGACGATTGCAAAATCGGAGCCGTATCATAAATGGCTCAAACAAATGATGAAAATGGAAGATAGAGGTGTTCAGGAACAAGACGTCTCAGAACTCGATCGTGTGCAACGCGCGTTCGGGTATACAAAAGAGGATATCGAACAGTATATGATTCCATTGATCAACGACGAGAAAGATCCGATTGGGTCGATGGGGCATGATCAACCAATCGCAGTTCTCTCTACCCGTCCTCGGTCGCTCTTCCATTACTTTAAACAACATTTCGCGCAAGTGACGAACCCGCCAATTGATGCCTTACGGGAGAAAATTGTCACAGCGACGTTCACTTGGATTGGTCCGCAAGGTGATCCGGTCCATACCGGACGTGGTCATGCGAAACGTGTGTGGCTGGATCATCCAATCATCGATGGTTCGACACTCGATCAAATTAGTGAGCGACTCAAACTCGCACGCGTTGATACGACGTTCACAAATGATTTAGAGGCGGCGCTTGAAGCCCTTTTGCAACACGTCAGCGAAATTGTACGAAATGGTGCGAACGTCATTGTCCTATCTGACCGTTATATGTCACGTGATCGGGCTGCGATGCCGGCGCTCCTCGTGCTCAGTGCCGTTCACCAACATTTGATTCGTGAGAACTTGAGATCGAATTGTAGCGTGATTTGTGAAAGTGGTGAAGTGCGAGAAGTGCATCAGGCTGCGACTTTGATCGGTTATGGAGCCGATGCGGTATACCCTTACGTTGCCTATGCGACGATTCAACGCTTGGTCGAACATGAACAAATCACTCATTCGTTTGAAGCGGCAATTCGTTCCTATCAAAAAGCTGTCGTTGAAGGCATCGTCAAAATCATGTCGAAAATGGGAATCTCGACGATTCAAAGTTATCGTGGGGCTCAAATCTTCGAAGCGGTCGGATTAGACCGTGATTTGATTGAAACACATTTCCGAGGAACGACGTCTCAGCTGTCAGGAATCGGATTCGTTGAATTAGAAGACGAGGCAAAAACACTCCACAAAGACGCATATGAGACGAACCGCCCGCTCGAAGCGGGAAGTGACTTCCAATGGCGTGCAGACGGAGAGGAGCATGCGTTCAATCCGAAGACGATTCACTTGTTGCAACGCGCCTGCCGTGAGAATGAGCGAAAATATTACGATGCCTACGTGAAGTTGCATGAGTCGTCGGGACAATTTATCCGTCAGTTGTTCGCGTTTAAGGAACAACGTCCGGTGGCGATTGATGAGGTGGAACCGATCACGTCGATCGTACGCCGCTTTAAAACGGGAGCGATGTCGTTCGGATCCTTGTCAAAAGAAGCACACGAGACACTCGCCATCGCGATGAACCAAATCGGTGCGAAAAGTAACTCAGGTGAAGGTGGGGAAGACCGTGCCCGCTTTGTCCCGGATGAATTCGGGAACGAGCGCATCAGCCGCATCAAACAAGTGGCGAGTGGCCGCTTCGGCGTGACGGCGGAATATCTATATCATGCCGATGAGATTCAAATCAAGATGGCACAAGGGGCAAAACCAGGGGAAGGTGGACAACTTCCAGGGAACAAAGTGTATCCATGGGTCGCCGAAGTCCGGGGATCGGTTCCTGGCGTCGGACTCATCTCGCCGCCTCCGCATCACGATATTTATTCGATCGAGGATTTGGCACAACTTATTTTTGACTTAAAACATGTGAACCCGAACGCGAAAATCAGTGTCAAACTCGTTTCAAAATCAGGGGTTGGGACGATTGCAGCAGGCGTGGCGAAAGCGAATGCGGATACGATTGTCATTAGCGGATACGACGGTGGGACCGGTGCTTCTCCGAAAACATCAATTAAGCATACAGGTCTTCCGTGGGAACTCGGTCTCCTAGAGACACATCAAACGCTCGCATTGAACGGACTCCGGGGAAGAGTCACGCTCGAGACGGACGGGAAGCTTATGACGGGTCGCGATATCGTCATGGCAGCCATCTTCGGTGCAGAAGAGTTTGCGTTTGCGACAGCACCGCTCGTCGTTCTAGGATGTATCATGATGCGTGCTTGTCACTTAGATACCTGTCCGGTCGGTGTGGCGACACAAGACCCGGTACTTCGTCAGAAATTTATGGGGAAACCAGAGCATGTCGTCAACTTGATGACGTTCTTGGCTGAAGAAGTGCGGGAAATCTTGGCGTCACTCGGTGTGACATCACTCGACGAAGTGGTCGGTCGAACGGATCTACTCGAAGAAAGCGTATGGAAGGCGAATCATCCGAAAGCGCGACGTCTAGATTTGTCTCCAATGATTTCGATGCCGACACCGTTGCCGGAACGAGAAGAACTCACTCATCCGGCATACCGTTCATACGATCATCGTAAGCTCATCCCGGCTGTATCACGTTCCATCACTTCTGGCCAACCGACGTTCTTCGTAGGTCGCATTCGAAACACCGATCGAGCGGTCGGAACACAGTTAGGTTTTGAAGTGACGAAAGTTCATGGTCAGGTCGGTTTACCGGACGATACGATTTCGCTTCGCCTTAGTGGATCTGCCGGACAAAGTCTGGGGGCATTTTTACCGAACGGGATCACTATCTCTGTCATTGGCGATGCGAACGATTATATCGGTAAAGGATTGAGCGGAGGGAAACTGGCATTGATTGCTGAAAAGCATGCACCGTTTGATGAAAGTGAACAAATGATTGCCGGTAACGTCTGCTTGTACGGAGCGACGAGCGGTCAGGCGTTCTTCAACGGACATGTCGGTGAACGGTTCGCCGTTCGTAACTCTGGTGCGACGGCAGTCGTCGAAGGAGTCGGGGATCACGGGTGTGAATATATGACCGGTGGAACTGTACTTGTACTCGGACAGATTGGACGAAATTTTGCGGCCGGAATGTCCGGTGGTACAGCTTATATTTACGGAGCGCAAGCCTATGAACAACTCGTCAATGAGGAGCTTGTTTCCGTCGTACGGGAGTTGGACGATGAAGATATCGAACAAATTTATGCGCTTCTTGAAGCGCACCAATTCCACACAGATAGCGTCAAAGCACGGACGATTTTAGAGTCATTTGAACAAGTACGTTCACAGTTTGTGAAAGTCGTTCCGAGAGACTATGCGAACGTCTTAGACGTGATGCGTCAAATTGAGGCAAATCGTCCCGAATTGAGTGAGGCCGACCGAGCACTTGAATTGTTCCGTATCGTGACAGAAGGAGGTACCGTATGAAACATAACTTTTTGAACATCGCGCGAACGACACTGCCAGAACGTCACGTCGAAGAGCGGGTGAGAGATTATGACGAATATGCGACGAGAATGGATGACGAATCGGTCCAGCAACAAGCCGCGCGTTGTATGGACTGCGGCACACCGTTCTGTCATGTCGGTGATTTGATTGGTCAGGAGACGATTGGATGCCCGATTCACAACTATATTCCCGAATGGAACAAACTTGTCACGAAAGCAGACTGGATGGGTGCGTACCATCGATTGATGGAGACGAACAACTTCCCGGAGTTCACGGGAAGGGTTTGTCCGGCACCGTGTGAAGGATCGTGTACACTCGGGATCAGTGAAGATCCGGTTGCCATTAAGTCTATCGAGCGAACAATCATCGACCGGGCATTTGAAGAAGGATGGGTGAAGCCGAGACCGGTTCATCGAAGAACCGGGATGACGGTCGCCATCATCGGAAGTGGCCCTGCTGGTCTAGCCGCCGCTGATCAATTAAATCAATTGGGTCATTCGGTCACCATCATCGAGAAGTCGGATGAAGCGGGAGGACTGCTCATGTATGGAATCCCGAACATGAAACTCGATAAAGATGTCGTCAGACGTCGCATTCGGTTACTCGAACAAGAGGGGATTGTCATCCGAACGAACGTCGAGGTTGGTACGGATGTAACGGTCGAATCACTTCGGAACGAATACGATGCGGTCATCTTGGCGACCGGAGCTCAAAAACAGCGCACGCTCGGGATTGACGGAGATGATGCCGCTGGCGTTGAAATGGCGATGGATTATTTGACGGCATCTATGCATGAACGTAAAGGGGCTCCCCTTGCCTCTGGTTATGACGCCAAGGACAAAGATGTCATCGTCATTGGAGGAGGAGATACAGGAGCGGACTGCGTGGCGACGGCAATCCGTCAAGGTGCAAAATCAGTCGTTCAATTTGGGAAGCACCCGTCAAAAGGGTTGCTCCGTGCACCAGAGAAACCTTGGCCACTTCAACCTGACACGCTTACGACCGATTATGCGTATGCGGAATCACTCGCGGTCTATGAGAAAGACCCGAGAACATATTTGATTCGCTCCAACCAAATCGTCACGAAAGAAGGACGTGTCACAGGGATTGAAACGGAACGGATGACGAAAGTCGTCAACCCGGATGGTCAAGCGACTTTCTTCGTAGAGGAAGATTCGATGGAGACGTACCCGGCGGACCTCATCCTCGTCGCCATTGGATTTGAACGACCAGAGCACGAGTTGCGGAAAATCGGCGTCGAGAAGACGAAAGATTTCCATACGGAAACGGATAACGTCTTTGTCGCTGGGGATGCGAAGCGGGGGCAAAGCCTGATTGTATGGGCAATTCGAGAAGGACGAGAGGTGGCAGAAGTGGTCGATGCGTATCTCGATACTTGCAAGACCGTTTTAAAAACCTCATCATAAAAAGGAGCGACAACTGTCGCTCCTTATCTTTTGTTTAGGAGGAGTTTTATGTTCACCGAAATCCTCATGTATACGGGAATCTGGTTTATTCTCATCCTGATTTTATTAGGAACCATTTATTCACGACGGAAAAAATGATCAAAGCACCATCGCGGCAATCACCCCGAAGATGATGAGTGGAATGTTGTAGTGTAAGAACGTTGGCCAAACCGTTTCACGAAGGTGATCGTGTTGACCGTCAGCGTTCAATCCACTCGTAGGTCCGAGGGTCGAGTCACTCGCAGGACTCCCGGCGTCACCAAGAGCACCTGCAGTCCCGATGATGGCAATCGTCGCCTCGACAGAGAAGCCATACTGTACACAAAGCGGTACGAAGATGGCCGCAATGATTGGAACAGTTGAGAAGCTCGAGCCGATGCCAAGTGTAATGACGAGTCCGACAAGTAACATGACAAGAGCTGCAATCATTTTAGAATCACCCATCAAATCGCTCGCACCGTTGACGAGCGGATCGATGGCACCTGTTTCACGAATAACGGCTGCGAATCCACTAGCGGCAATCATGACGAAACCGATGAATGCCATCATGCGCATCCCGCTCGTGAAGATGTCATCGGCCTCTGACCAAGGGATGAGGCGGAAAATCGAGAGTAAGATTAGTCCTGTCACCGCTGAAGCAATCATCGACTCCGTCTGCAATTGGACGATGAGGACGATAAGAACGACGACAAGTGTCATGATCATCTTGAAACCACTCATTTGACGAACTTCATAGTCAGACGGTCCGAGTGCAATCGTTTCGTACGTTCGTGGTTTCCGGTAGTGAATGAACGCGGCAATCAATCCAACGACCATCCCTAATGCCGGGATTCCCATAATCGAGATGATATTGACATCTCCGACAGTTAAGCCGTTCGCTTCAACGTTTGCAATCAAAATCTCGTTCAAGTAAATGCCACCGAACCCGACTGGTAGCAACATATACGGTGTCACGAGACCGAACGTCAAGATGGTTGCGACGAGGCGGCGATCTAACTTCAACTCATTGAATAAGACGATTAACGGCGGAATCACGATCGGGATAAAGGCGATGTGAATCGGGAGTACGTTTTGTGAGCTGATGGACAACAATAAGAGAAGCGACAATAAGAACGCTTTGACGTACATCACGCGCTTGCCTGACACGTCACGACCTGACATCGCAATTAACTTTTCAGCTAAGACGTCTGGTAGACCCGTCTTCGACAATCCGACGGCGAATGCTCCGAGAAGCGCATAGCTAAGGGCGATGCTCGCTCCGCCGCCAAGACCGTCGCTGAAAGCGGTCAACGTATCGTTAAATCCGAGCCCTCCAACAAGCCCTCCGACAAGCGCAGCTAATATTAAGGACAATACAATGTGCACACGACTGATGGCGAGTGCAAATAAGACGATGACTGCAAGTAATACTGCGTTCATATCCATCCAACACCTTTCACAATTTCTTTCTCTTGGTATCACTTTAATATGATAAAGACTTTTTGAAATTTAACATATGATGTGACCCTTGTCAAATCGATTATGAAAAAAAGCGATAACTCGTGAAAGTTATCGCTTACGTGTTACAGATCGACGTTGTGATACACTTGGCGAACATCTTCCAAGTCTTCGAGCACATCGATTAATTTTTCAAACTGTTCTTTCGAATCGTCATCGAGCGACACTTCGTTTTGTGGAAGCATCGTCAGCTCGGCGACGGCGAACTCTTCAACCCCGGCAGACTTGAATGCAGTCTGAACGGCATGGAACGCTTCTGGCTCGGCATAGACGATGACCGTCTCATCTTCTTCGATGACGTCACGAACGTCTAGGTCGTGTTCCATCATGAGTTCAAGGACATCGTCTGCCGACATTTGATTGACACCGATGACGGCTGTCGCATCAAACATGTAGGCGACCGAACCGCTGACACCCATGTTTCCTCCGTTTTTACCGAAAGCGGCACGTACTTCAGATGCTGTACGGTTTACGTTGTTCGTCAACGTATCGACGATGACCATCGCACCGTTCGGTCCAAATCCTTCATAACGTAGCTCATCGAAGTTTTCCTCGTCGCCACCTTTTGCTTTATCGATGGCGCGATCGATAATCGCACGGGGCACGTTATACGTTTTCGCACGCTCCACAACGAATTTTAATGACTGGTTCAACTCAGGATCAGGTTCCCCTTGACGGGCGGCCACATAAATCTCGCGACCGAACTTCGCATAGACGCGACTCGTGTTCGCGTCTTTCGACGCCTTCTTCTCTTTAATGTTGTTCCATTTACGACCCATTACATGTCATCTCTCTTTCCATTTGTACGTAGATTCATTACAGATTATATAAGAAGTTGCGTGAATTGACGAGAAAAGTTTTACTCGTCGCCCTTATCCATCTTCTCAACAATCTCGGTGAGCGTCTTCAAACTGTCAATGAGGCGGTCGGTTTCATCCTCGTTTAAAAAGGCGAGACGCTCCTCAAAAAGCCTCCGGAACGAGTCTCTCCGTTCGAGTAGAATACGCTCACCTTTCTCTGTCAACTGGTTCCAAATGACACGGCGGTCCCGTTCATCCGGTACGCGTGTAATATATCCTTCATTTAACAGTTTCGTGATGAGCGGGGTAACATTGGGCGGCGCGATGGAGAGTGTTTCACTAATTCGTCCATTTGTGACAGCCCCCTCGTCCTCAATCAACATCAACAGATGGAAATGAGAGAAGTTCAAGTTCGGAATTTGTGGGAAATCAGATCGACGTAGCAGTTTACGACGAATTAAAGGGATCAGTTTGACGAACTGGTCCGCAGCATCTTGTTTCGGCATAGTAGATTCACTTCCTAGTTAGGTTCTATTTTCATTATACACGAGTTAGGTGCAGTTGAACCTAAAAACGGGTTGATGTGATGATTGATACATCATCATAGAAAAAGAACCGACACAATTAATGTAAGCGTTTACATTAAACTATTTATTCGTTTTCATGAAAACGAATTCGATTTTACTGAGGACACAGTTAAAAATCAAGGGCTATCAACAAATGACAAAAAAATATTGTGAAAGAGTTCACATTGTTGTCACCCACAAACTCTGAAAAACATTGTATTCTATGAATGTGAAGGAAAGCACAATCTCTTGAAAGCAGTCATCACATTGTGTCTTCCATCAAGTCAATATGTTCATTAAAAGCTCTCAATTATGAGGAGGAACCTAACATGGCAGTCAAAGAGAAAGCAAAAGTGGAAACTACGGCAGAACAAATGGTGGATACGCTCGTAGCGGGTGCACACGCCGCACTCGATACGTTGATGACGTTCGACCAAGAGAAAATCGATCAGATCGTACAAGCGATGGCGCTCGCTGGACTTGAGCAACACGTCGCACTTGCGAAATTAGCACATACAGAAACAGGTCGCGGTGTCTTTGAAGACAAGATGATCAAAAATATCTTCGCGACAGAATATATTTACAACTCACTCCGTGGAGAGAAAACGGTTGGCGTCCTTGAAGATGACGTTCAAAACGGAATCACATACATCGCAGAACCAGTTGGTGTCGTCGCTGGGGTCACACCGGTCACAAACCCTACATCGACAACGATGTTCAAAGCGATCATCGCGATCAAGACACGTAACCCAATCATCTTCGCGTTCCACCCATCCGCTCAACAGTGTTCAAGTGAAGCGGCACGTGTCCTTCGTGACGCAGCGGTAGCGGCAGGAGCTCCTGAAAAATTGATTCAATGGGTTGAAGTCCCGTCACTCGACGCAACAAAAGCACTTATGAACCACCCAGGTGTGGCGATGGTTCTTGCGACTGGTGGGGCAGCAATGGTCAAATCGGCTTATTCGACTGGTAAACCAGCACTCGGTGTCGGACCTGGTAACGTCCCGGCTTACATCGATAAGACTGCGAAAGTGAAACGTGCCATCTCGGACGTCATCCTTTCAAAAACGTTCGACAACGGTATGATTTGTGCGTCTGAACAAGCAATCATCGTCGACCAAGAAGTTTACGAAGAAGTGAAGGCAGAAATGACGGCACTCGGTTGCTACTTCTGTTCACCTGAAGAAAAAGCGAAACTCGAAACACTCGTCATTCGCACGGACACATGTGCGGTCAACCCAGAAATCGTAGGGAAGCCAGCAGCATGGATCGCTGAAAAAGCAGGTCTCAACGTACCGGCTGATACAAAAATCTTGATCGCTGAACTCGAAACGGTCGGCGCGACTGAACTTCTTTCTCATGAGAAGTTGAGCCCGGTTCTCGGCGCTTATAAAGTTCAATCACGTGAAGAAGGATTCGCCATCGCTGAAAAAATGCTCGAAATCGGTGGTCTCGGTCACACAGCGGTCATCCACTCAACAGATGACGATGCGATCCTCGACTTCGGTCTTCGCATGAAAGCTTGCCGCATCATTGTCAACTCACCTTCAGCACACGGTGGAATCGGTGACCTTTATAACGAAATGACACCATCCCTCACGCTCGGCTGTGGGTCATACGGTAAAAACTCCGTCTCAGAAAACGTGACGGCGAAACATCTACTCAACGTGAAAAAGGTGGCGAGACGTCGCGTGAATATGCAATGGTTCAAAGTACCTGAAAAAATCTACTTCGAGAAAAACTCGGTGCAATACCTTCAATCACTCACAACGAAAAAACGGGCGATGATCGTCACGGATGAAATGATGGTCAAACTCGGATTTGCTGACAAAGTCATTAAAAACTTGCCTGCAGGTGTTGAGTACCGCATCTTTGACCAAGTCGAACCAGACCCATCTGTCGAAACGGTCATGAACGGTGCCGAAGCGATGCGTCACTTCCAACCAGACATGATTATCGCACTCGGTGGTGGATCACCGATGGATGCTGCGAAAGGAATGTGGCTCTTCTACGAACGTCCAGAAGAGAAGTTCTCAAACCTTCGTCAGAAATTCATGGATATTCGCAAACGGACGTACAAGTTCCCGACGCTCGGTAACAAATCAATGTTTATCGCCATCCCGACAACTTCTGGTACAGGTTCTGAAGTGACACCGTTCACCGTCATCACAGACAAAAAACGTAACGTGAAATATCCGATTGCCGACTATGCGATCACACCAGACGTTGCCATCGTCGACCCTGAGTTCGTCATGACCGTGCCAGCATCGATTACGGCTGACACAGGAATGGACGTCATGACGCACGCGATCGAAGCATATGTTTCAGTCATGGCGAATGATTACACGGACGGCCTTTGCCTCCGCGCCATCAAGATGATTTTCGACTACCTACCAAAAGCGTATGAAAACGGTAGCGATGCGGAAGCACGTCAGAAAGTGCACAACGCTTCAACGATGGCTGGTATGGCGTTCGCGAACGCGTTCCTTGGAATCAACCACTCGATCGCTCACAAAATCGGTGGGGAGTTCCACGTACCACACGGTCGTACGAACGCAATCCTTATGCCACACGTCATCCGTTACAACGCGACACGCCCATCAAAACTTGCGGCGTTCCCGAAATATGAGTCATTCATCGCTGACGAGCGTTACGCAGAAATCGCACGTTACCTCGGCCTCCCAGCAAGTACGACAGCAGAAGGTGTGGAGTCACTCGTCCAAGCGATCATCGAGCTCGGTCAACGTTTGAACATCAAACTCTCGTTCAAAGCACAAGGCATCAAGAAAGCAGAACTCGATGCGAAAATTGACAAAATGGCAGTCGACGCATTCGAAGACCAATGTACGACGGCAAACCCGAAAATGCCGCTCGTTGAAGAGTTGAAAGAAATTATGTACGCAGCATACGAAGGCGTATAAGAAATCAAATCAATCAAGGTGCCCGTTCGAGAGAGCGGGCACTTTTTTTGAGTAGATAAAAGGTTAGTTAAGAAACGGCACAGGCGACGACATATTTTTTTGGTCGTTCGTTTCGGGTATGATAGAAGTGGAGGCGATACGATGAAACAAGAGATGACGATTACGACAGCATATGGAACGATTGCAGGGACTTTTCTTTCGCATGAGGAGCCTCGGGCGACCATTGTCATGTTGAGCGGAAGCGGACCAAGTGACCGTGACGGGAATATGGGTGGCGTCGGCTTTAATACGTACGGAAAATTAGCTGAGGCGCTATACGATCATGGCTATAACGTCTTTCGGTATGACAAACAAGGAATCGGGAAGTCGGATGGTGACTTCAATAAGGTCGGGTTACATGATTTGATTAACGATGCGATTCTAGTCGTGCGGACGATTCTACAACTCGCAGATGTGAATCATCTCTATATACTCGGTCATAGTGAAGGGGCAGTCCTTGCGCCAGCTGTACAATTGGAGACGAAATCCGATGGACTCATTTTATTGTCAGGGTTCCATGAGTCATCGAAACAGATGTTTTTATATCAGGCAGACGCCTTAGCAAAGGACGTCGAACGTGTCAAAGGATTAAAAGGCATGTTTTACCGGGTGACAGGGGTGGCGAAAAAGGTAAGACAGCGGCAGGATGACTTGCTCGAGCGGTCTTTACGCACGAACGTCTCCGCTTTTAAATACAGAGGACAAGTCGTGAACGCAAAATGGATTCGCGAACATGCCTCGTATGACGTACGGGAGCGATTAGAACATGTCACCGTTCCGGTCCTTGCGATTACAGGGGGACGTGACGTACAAGTCCCACCGGAGCACGTCCATATGATTCGGACAAAAGGGGAGGTTACGTCCTCTATCATCGATGACATGAATCACCTACTCGTGAAGCGAGATTCACCGCATTCTCTTCTGACGCTTCATAAAGAATACCGCGAGGCGATTGATGAACCAATTCATCCAAAACTCGTGCAAGAAGTGGTGGAATGGTTAAGAAAACAGTCATAAACATAAAAAACGGTCATTTTATGACCGTTTTTTATGTTATAATTGTGACAGATTGAATGTATGTGAATGTTTTTGAATGATTTTAGTTGTTTTTATAATGAAAACGCTTTATATTAGACGTATGGAGGGAACAAGATGTTAACGAAACAACGACATCAGTTGATATTACAACGCTTATCTGAGCAGAAAGTCGTCAAATTGAAAGAGTTGGTTGATTTGACGGATTCATCCGAGTCGACGATTCGTCGTGATTTGACGGACCTCGAAGCGGAAGGATATCTGGCAAGGGTGCACGGGGGAGCGACACTCATCGCGACTCCTGACGAAGAACCGACATTTGAAGAGAAACGAGATCGTTTCGTTGATGAAAAAGTTGCGATTGCACGGAAGGCCGCAACATTCATTGAAGATGGGATGTCGATCTATTTAGATGCCGGGACAACGACTCAAGCGATGGTACCGTTTTTAGAAGGAAAGAACATTGTCGTCGTCACGAATAGTCTACCGATAGCGAATGAATTATTTGATCTTGATATTAAGACGTTTGTGATAGGCGGAGAATTGAAACGGTCGACTCAAGCGCTCGTCGGATACAATGCACGCGAGAGCATGATGAATTATCGAGTTGACCTCGCTTTCCTCGGAATGAACGGAATCGACCTTGACGCAGGCTACACGACACCGGACCCAGAAGAAGCGCTTGTCAAAAAGACGGCAATTGAATTGGCACAGACGTCATACGTGCTCGCGGACGCATCGAAAATCGGGAAACGAACGTTCAGCCGAGTCGCTACGTTAGACGCTGCGCAATTGATCACATCAAGCGATGCATCAATGAGTTCCATCCAAACAATAACAAAGGTGGTGAATGCGAAATGATTTACACGTTAACACTCAACCCTTCTATTGATTACTATGTGACATTACCAGAAGTAAATTTAGGAGAAGTGAACCGAATCGAAGAAACGACCGAACGTGCAGGTGGAAAAGGGATCAACGTTTCGATTGTGCTTCGAGAATATGAAAAAGAAACGAAAGCTCTTGGCTTTATCGGTGGAACGACAGGTGACTTCATCAATAAGTCGCTCGTCGACCATGGCGTACACACGGATTTTGTTGAAGTGAACGGAAATACCCGAATCAACGTCAAGATTCGTGCAAAAGAAGAGACCGAATTGAACGCGAGCGGACCGAACATCACGGATGGTGAACTTGAACAATTGAAAGCGAAGTTCGACCAAGTCGATGAAGGTGACATCGTCGTTCTTGCGGGAAGTATCCCAAGCAATTTACCGGACTCATTGTACCGGACGATCGCTGAATCGATTCGCGAAAAGGGTGCCGACTTCGTCGTCGATACGACGAAAGACGCCATGCTTGAAGTCCTTTCGCTCGAACCGTTGATGATTAAACCGAACCATCACGAGTTAGGCGAATTGTTCGACACAGAAATCGAGACGTTTGAGGACGCGCTTCCTTATGCGGAGCAGCTCGTCGAACGTGGCGCGAAAAACGTCATCATTTCGTTTGCAGGAGATGGAGCACTACTCGTCAACAAGGACGGCGCGGTCACGGCGAACACACCGGTCGGTAAACTCGTCAACTCAGTCGGTGCCGGAGACTCACTCGTTGCCGGATTTGTCGCAAACGTCAAAGAAAAAGGCGAACAGGAGGCGTTCCGCTACGCTGTCACAACAGGTAGTGCGTCCGCATATACGTTTGGTCTTTGTTCAAAAGAAGATATTGATCGATTGATCGATCAAGTACAACTCACACCACTTAAACGAATGGAGGAAACAACATGAAAATCACGGACTTGCTTCAACGCGATACGATTCAATTGAATCTTCGTGCTAGCTCTAAGCGTGAGGTCATCGAAGAACTCGTCGATGTCCTCGACCGTGCCGGCAAACTATCTGACCGCGATGGATATCGTGACGCCATCTTAAAACGTGAAAGCGAGAGCACGACTGGACTCGGAGAAGGGATTGCCATCCCTCACGCGAAAACGAGTGCTGTCCAAACACCAGCAATCGCCTTCGGACGCTCAGAAGGAGTCGATTACGAAGCGTTGGACGGTCAACCAAGCCGACTCTTCTTCATGATTGCGGCAGGGGAGAACGCGAATAACGAACACCTTGAAACGCTCTCTAAATTATCGGTTTACTTGATGGACCCAGCATTCCAAGAGCGCCTCTATGCAGCGACTTCTGAAAGCGATGTCATCCGTGCCATCGAGGAGAAGGAAGCGGCTGAAGAGAAGCCGGAAGTCGTCAAACCGACGAACGAAGATGCTCCGTTCATCTTAGCGGTCACGGCTTGTCCGACAGGAATCGCCCATACGTATATGGCGGCGGACAGCTTGAAACAAAAAGCGGAAGCGATGGGTGTCGATATTAAAGTCGAAACGAACGGTTCTACTGGAGTGAAGAACGAGCTTACACGGGCAGACATTGATCGTGCGACAGCCATCATCGTCGCAGCGGATAAAGCCGTGGAAATGGATCGCTTCGCTGGAAAACGCGTCATCGAAGTACCGGTCGCACAAGGAATCCGGAAACCGGAAGAACTCATCAATCGTGCCGTCAATCAAGACGCGCCGGTATATGAAGCTTCCAAAACGTCTGGCGCACCGAAAGAACAACGTACAGGTGTCTATAAGCACTTGATGAGCGGTGTATCTGCGATGCTACCACTTGTCGTTGCAGGTGGTCTCTTGATCGCAATCAGTTTCTTCTGGGGCATCAACTCTGCTAACCCGGATGATCCATCTTACAATGAATTCGCAGCACAGTTGATGACAATCGGTGGAGCTGCATTCGGCTTCCTCGTTCCGATTCTTGCAGGTTTCATCGCGATGTCGATTGCTGATCGACCAGGTCTCGCACCAGGTCTCGTCGCAGGGGTACTCGCAAGCCAAGGGAACGCCGGATTCCTCGGTGGTCTCATTGCCGGTTTCTTGGCAGGTTACGTTGTCCTCTTCTTGAAAAAGGCACTCGCGAAATTGCCTGCTTCGCTTGAAGGAATCAAGCCAGTTCTTTTGTATCCGTTACTCGGATCGTTTATCTCAGGTATGATTATGTTGCTTGTCGTCAATGAACCGATTGCAGCACTTATGACATGGTTGATGGATACGTTGAACAGCATGAGTGGAGCGAATGCGATCCTTCTCGGTGTCATCGTCGGAGGAATGATGGCAGTCGATATGGGTGGTCCAATCAACAAGACAGCATACGTGTTCGGTACGGCAGCTCTCACAGCAGGAAACCAAGAAGTCATGGCAGCCGTCATGGCGGGTGGAATGGTACCACCAATCCTTGTCGCACTTGCATCAACCGTATTTGCTCGTCAGAAATTCTCGAAACAAGAGCGTGAAGCTGGTAAGACTGCTTACATCATGGGAGCTTCATTCATCACCGAAGCGGCCATTCCGTTCGCTGCTGCTGACCCGATTCGCGTCCTACCATCTGCCATCCTCGGTTCTGCAATCGCAGGTGGATTGTCAGCATTCTTCGCGATTCAATTACCGGCCCCGCATGGTGGAATCTTCGTCTTCCCACTTCTTGAAGGTGCTGGAAATGTCGCGATGAGTATGGGACTCTATGCCGTTGCCATCTTGACAGGTGCCCTCGTCGGTGCATTGCTCCTTTCATTCTTGAAGAAGCCGTTGACAACATCTACACCAGTGCAATCAAAAGAAGTCGCATAAACCGAAAGAGCCGTTGCCTCAGTAGAGGTGGCGGCTCTTTTTTTGTAGCAGAAGAACGATGAAAATTCACATAATCTCGGATTGCAAGTTGGGGATTTGTGGTAAACTATTTGTAAAGCTTCGGGTTAGGAGGGGGTCACATTGGACATTCGAGTCGCCAAACCAGATGATGTGTATGGGATTGCGAGAGTGCGTGTGAACGGATGGCGTACGACCTATCGGGGGATCGTTCCGACTGAGTATTTATTGAAAGTTTCGTCCGGTTCTATCGAATGGGCAGAACGATTGCGGACAGCGCTTCGTCGGCAGGAAGTCGCCGGCTTTGTGGCGATCGTGGATGATGAGATTGTGGGCTTCGTCCTCTACGGAGAAGAGCGTACGGGTGAGTATCCAGACCATACGAACGAAGTGTATGCCATTTATATTTTGGAAAATCATCAAGGGAACGGAATCGGGTCCGCTCTCCTTGAACATGCCGTCCAATCGATGTGCGAGGCGGGACTTTTGATTTGGGCGCTTGAGATGAACCCATTTCGCACATTTTATGAGCGGAAACAAGGGCAGGTCATCGACCAAAAGGATCGGGAATTTGGTGAATTGTTACTCCGTGAAGTGGCGTACGGTTGGGAAACGACCCGTCATGATTCGATTATGGGTGCCTAAGCTTAGTGACTGTAGGAATGTTCTACGGTCTTTTTTTGTTTTAGGACATTGGACATAATTCAAAATCCTAAATATATTCTTTCAAATCGTTGTCTATCCGCAATAACTTTTCTATACTGAATTGAACAAAAAATTCCAAATGAAGGGTTGGGGAAAGATGGAACATCGGAAAATCTGTATCAAGATAAGTGGAGCCGCTCTGGCTGGTGATGGAACGGATAATTTTGACGAAATGAGCCTCAGCCTGATTGCAGAAGAAATATTGTCACTCGCAAATAGCGGGGTTGAAGTGTGTGTCATGGTCGGCGGGGGAAATCTCTTCCGAGGGAATCAAGCAGAAACGTGGGGGATCAATCGAGTGGAAGCTGACAGCATCGGGACGCTCGGGACAGTCATGAATTCATTGATGCTGCGTGGTATCTTGAAACGAGATACCAATCGAGAGGTACGCGTCATGACTTCGATTCCAATGCCAAGTGTAGCCGAGCCATACATTCAACTTCGGGCCATCAATCACTTGAAAAAAGGGTACGTCGTCATTTTCGCAGGCGGTAACGGTCAACCGTTCGTCTCTTCAGACTACCCGGCTGTTCAGCGTGCCATCGAAGTGGGGTGCGATGCCTTGTTTGTGGCCAAGAACGGTGTCTCCGGCGTATTTGACCGAGACCCTCGGTTGGATTCGGAGGCGCGTCAATACGAAACCCTACACTATAACGACGTCATCGCACATGATTTGAAAGTGATGGATCAATCGGCATTACTTCTCGCTAGAGACCACGGTTTGCCGATTCACTTGTTCGACTTCAAGGAACGGAACGCCATTCATCGGATTCTCCAAGGAGAGACCATTGGAACGATGATTCATCACCATGACACGCAACTTTTGCAGAATTGAGGGGACGATATGCATGAAGTAACAGATGGTCAAGTCGTGGGGACAAACGGAATACCTGTCTCGTATTCGTTCCTGCAACCTGATTCGTCATCCGACACGCTCGTGATGTTGTTGCCGGGATACGGATATACGAATGATTCCCCGATGTTTCGCTATACGACAGCGTTATGTTTAGAGAATGGATTGAACGTTCTTGAAATCAACTACAATTATCGGGATGAGCGGTATGATTCAGTCGATGTATCAGTGGCGATTGTTGACGATGTTCGTCTCGTCATCGACCAAGTGCTACAATCCCATTCTATTAATGAATACATAATCGTCGGGAAATCGCTCGGTACGATGACGATGGCAAGTGAGCTTACCCGAAACGTGTTTCATGATGCCAAACTGGTTTGGTTGACACCGTTGTTGAAACAAGACGACATATACGAAGCGATCCTGTCCCATAAAGGTAAACAGCTCGTGGTAACGGGAACGGCGGACCAACATTATGTAGATGAGAGAATGAAGCGTCTTGAACATCTGGCCTTGACCGAACTCGAGATTGTCAAAGAGATGAATCATAGTCTCGAGTACACCGGAGAGACATACCGGTCACTACGGTTACTTGAAACACTTCTCAAGCGCGTGGAGCAATTTATTATTTCCTCAAGGTATTGAACCTGTGGGGAGTTTCATGGGGAGATTGCAATCATATGTGGCGTGGCGTTTACCTACTTATTTTCCTCTTTTAAATGATTCGAAGTATGTATCGGGCTTTCGGCCGTCGTGGCTTCAGAAAAAAACAAATGGCCGCCATAGCAGGCGGCCATTTGTGTGACTCGTCCCACGGCGCCCCGACTCCTACAGGAACGCAATCCGCCGGAGACCCAGCAACGACTTAGTTGCGGTGCGGCTCTAGGATTGCCTGTGGAAAGCGTGGGTGCCGGAAGGACGAGTTCGAACATGTTATTTGTCAACAAGCTGAGGGAGATGACGCGTGTCATCTCCCTTTTTTTACAATGTTTCAATAACCGTTTTCGGGTCGACTCGTTCTGTATAGTCAGCGGGCACATCACTGAATGAAATCATACCATCCGGTTGGATGATGAATGTCGCTGGCTTCGGAAGTTGCCAGTCCTCATTGCCGTTATGTGCATCGACGCGAAGACCAGATGCCTCATAAATCTCAATCAAATAATCCGGCATATCAAAGACGAGATCGAATTGGCGTGCGACTTGATTGTCCACGTCGCTCAACACGTAAAAATCGAGCTCATTTTTCTCTTTCGTAGATAGTGAGTAATCCGGAGTCTCCGGGCTGATTGCCACGAGTGTGGCGCCCTTTTCCTCAATTTGTGCCAATTCTCGCTGATACGCTCGGAGTTCGAGGTTACAGTATGGGCACCATCCACCGCGGTAAAACGTGACGATGACAGGTCCTTTTTCAAGGAGTGTTTTCAAACCGACTTCTGTCCCATCCGCATGAGGCAATTCAAACAGCGGAGCTTGATCCCCGACTGCTAAACCGGCAGCCACCCCTGATTCTTTCAATTCTTGTGTCGCCTGCGCCATCAAACGTTGTTTTTCGGCCGGCGCTTTTTGCTTGAATTGATCTTTATACGCTTTGATTTCTTCCAATAATGTGTTCATGTTTTTACCCCCTTTTCCGATATGTTAACTGAATACATTTTAGATTACGAATATAATGATTTGTCGTTATGTTCTGAATAAAGTGAAACTTTATTTCAGCTTCCGAAAAATAATTTTCGAATAATTCAATCAATGATTAACATCTATTTTTCCTAACCGATATTGTAAGTAACCCAAGGAGGATTCGGTACCCCATACCGATGCTTCTTGAACATTCTATTCGGGGTAAGGAGATGTTTTATGAAACAGAAGCGTACCATCAGCATCAAACAAAAATTAATTGTCTTATCAGTTCTATTACTACTCATTCCAGCAACATTGATCGGGGTCGTCGCTTATACGCAGGCGAAACAAAAAATCGAGTCACAAATGATCCAGTCTGCCAATTCGGGGGTAGACCGGATGAATAATGAAGTAACGAATTTGATTGCTCCGATTCAGACGGACATTTCATTCTTCTCCAATCGGATTGATGCATCCATCTATGAAGAAGGTGAAGACAATCAAGCGTTAGCAGAAAAGTTCACGGAATACTTAGACACACACCCTAAAGTGACAAATATTTATTTTGCCTCAGCGGAAGGTACGATGACGATTTATCCTGAGCAAGAATTGCCGGAAGGGTACGATCCACGGACTCGTCCTTGGTATGAGGCGGCAGAAGCGAGTGGTCAAGACGTCGCCATCACGAATCCATACGTAGACGCCGCTTCTCAAAAAATGATGATCACGGTCTCTAAAAAGACGGCAGATGGTCGCGGGGTCGTGGCGGTTGATGTGGACGTGAATGATATTGCAGAAGTCGCAAAGAATATTCAAATCGGTGAAGAAGGATATGTGGCCATCTTCGATGAGGCCCAACAAGTCGTCATTCATCCATCGATTGCTGTCGGAGAGAAATCAGAAGAGTCATCGATGGAATCTGTTTTTGCAACAGATGAGGGAATCCTGTCCGCTGAAGAGAATGGAGAGGGTGTCGAAAAAGCGTTCGTGACGAACCCGCTCACAGGGTGGAAAATCACAGGGACCCTGTACGATGGTGAAATTCAAGACGAGACTGTCGGCATCCTTTGGACGACCGTGTTCGTCATTATCGGTATGTTCGGTGTGGCGGCTATTCTTCTATATTTTGTTCTCCGCTCAATCTTACGCCCGTTACGCTTATTAACCGAGGGGGCAGAACGGATCAAGTCCGGCGATTTGACTGAACCGATCTCCGTCTTATCGAACGATGAGATTGGTCGCGTTTCAGAGAGTTTCAATGAGATGAGTGCCTCACTGCGAATGGTATTACTTCGTCTAGACGATTCAATTAGTCAAGTCGCAGCATCTTCGCAGGAATTGATGGCGAACTCCGCACATAATTCCGCTTCTTCAGAACAGATTGCTCGTGCGGTCGACCAGATGGCGGTCAGTGCCGATGGTTCAAAACGTCAACTTGATGACAACGCGACGTCACTCCAGGCCATCACATCCGGAATCATGCGCATCTCAGAGAGCTCGATGGACGTGTCTGAACTATCACGTGAGACGTCAAATGAAGCAGAAGATGGGTCGATGACCGTCCGAGAGAACGTTAAACAGATGCAGGCAATCGATGCATCGGTCGTCACGTTTGAAGGTGTCATCCAATCGTTGGCACATCGTTCAAGTGAGATTGGAGAAATCGTCTCGGTCATCAACGGGATTGCAGAACAGACGAACCTGCTCGCTTTGAACGCAGCGATTGAAGCGGCACGTGCTGGTGAGAACGGGAAAGGGTTCGCCGTCGTGGCGAGCGAGGTTCGAAAGCTTGCCGAGCAGTCCCAACAGTCGACGAAACAAATTGCAGCATTGATTGACCGCATCAAACAGGAGACAGAGCAATCCGTCCACTTGATGCAAGAAGTGTCCACTCACACGAAAGCCGGTCTCATTTCTTCAGAAATGACGGCAGATCGATTTGAGAAAATCAAAGAGCGAACGGTCGCGATGACACCGCGAATCGAAGATGTGACGGCAACAGTCGAGGAGATTGCGGCAAACGTCCAAGAAGTAGCGGCGACCGCATCCCAAATTGCTGACATCGCCGACGAGAACTCAAGTGTCTCCAAACAAGTCGCAGCAACGACAGACGACCAGTTGAAATCGATTGAAGAAGTGTCACAATCGGCGAAGGCACTCGCGACGATGGCAGAAGAATTACAAGACCTCGTCTCACGATTCAAACTATAAAATGAAAAAGAAGCAGAGCGGCGCTCTGCTTCTTTCGTTATAAAATCGGGCTTAGGAGTCGTGAGACACCCTCCCGAGCACGTACTGTCCATTTCCGCTTTTCATAGTCTTCCATCGTATACGTCCGACTGACCGCCGTGTCTGTTTCAAATAAAGAAACAAGTTCGAGGGCGACGCGTTCGTCGTAAATGACTGCGTTCACTTCAAAGTTGAGACGGAAACTTCGGGCATCCAAATTCGTCGTTCCGACCGTCGCAATCTCCTCATCGACGACAAGCGTCTTCGCGTGGAGGAAGCCTTCATCATACAGATAGACGTTTGCCCCATAATCAAGCAACTCTCCAAGGAAGGAGAGCGATGCCCACATGACGAACGGGTGGTCCGGTTTTCCGGGAATCATGATGTCCATCTGAACGCCGGAGTTGAGTGCCATTTTACATGCATCCATAAAACTCGTGTCGGGTATGAAATAAGGGGTTTGGATGACGACCCGTCGTTTCGCTGACATGATCATTTTAATCATCATATTTTTTAAATGTTCGGTATCCGAGTTTGGACCGCTCGTGACGATTTGCATGGGCGAATTGTCTTTAATCTCATGTCTCGCGAAGCAGAACGTATTCTCCGGGTCATGCTTGCGGTGACCTGAGTAATTCCAGTCCAGGATGAAGCGGTGTTGGAGATTGTAGACGACGTCTCCTTCGACGCGTAAATGGGTATCGCGCCAATATCCGAACTTCTCGACGAGTCCGAGGTATTCGGTCCCGACATTAAAGCCACCGACATAGCCGATCTTTCCATCGATGATGACGACTTTTCGGTGATTGCGGTTGTTCAACTTGAAATTGATCATCCCGAGTGTCGGTGGGAAGAAAACACGTACTTCTCCATCGTTCGCAATTAATTCTTTGAAGTCTGAGTTCCGGAGACTACGAGAACCGACCGCGTCGTAAAGAAGCCGAACTTTGACACCCGCTTTCGCTCGTTCAATCAATTCCTTTAAGAGTGCTTGTCCGAGAGCATCACGCTGGATGATATAGTACTGAATATTGATTTCGGTTTCAGCGGAGCGGATGTCATCCATCAACGCCTTAAACTTTTGTTCGCCGTCATGTAAGATGAGGGAACGGTTATGTACACTGATCAATGATTTTGAAGAGCGCAAGTTCATTTGAAGCAGTTGGTCATACTTTTCGAACAGTGGTTGCGCAAGTTGCGTCTGACGTGTGTGGATCTGTTCGAGCTGTGCTTCTACTTGTAGCGCATGAAACGAGCGTTCTTCCACACTCAAATTATAAAAATTATCCTTTTTGAGTTGTCGCCCGAGGAACAGGTAAATGATAAACCCGAGCACCGGTAAGAAAAATAGGACGAGCAACCAGGCCCAAGTCGCGCCGACGTCACGTCTTTCGGCAAAAATGACGGCGAGTGCGAACAGTAAGTTTAATCCGAGGACGATATATAGCCCCCAACTGAAAAGAACGGACCAATCCAACGACATACACCCCTTAAAAATCGATTTGTAGCTTAATCATACAATAAATGTGGGAATAGGTTGCTATCAAATGAAATAGGGGGAGAAGACAATGAACATGGAAGTCGTATGGAAGCAAGGCATGGCGTTTGAGACGCATACGCCATCGGGGCACACGGTGACACTTGATGCGTCCGAGGACGTAGGCGGTCTCGACACGGGACCTCGTCCGACGGAGATGTTACTTCACGCCACCGCATCTTGCACGGGGATCGATATCGTCTCCATTTTGCATAAGATGCGTCAACCGTTAGAATCGTTCGAAATGAAGATTGATGGGGTTCGGGCAATCGATCATCCGAAACGCTTTACAGCCATTCACATCTTGTATATTCTGAAAGGCGACATGTCAGAAGAGCGAGTGCGACGTGCGATTGAACTATCTGTTGAACGCTATTGTTCTGTTTCACATAGTCTCAACGCGACTTTATCCTACAGCTATCAATTAAACGATGGCGAGGTCACACCGTTCGAACTTCAACAGTGAGCAAGATGGTTGAAAGGCAATGTGTTCTCCGTTATATTTGTATTTCAAATACTGTATAACTAAAGGAGGACGTTATGATTCGACTCGCGACGAAGCGCGATGCCAACAACATCGCGAACCTAATCGAACAACGAGCCGTAGCGCTAAATGAACAAGGAAGCGACCAATGGACCGAATATTTGGAACAGGACCTCGTAGAGCGTGTGCGCACTGACATTGCAGAAGGCAGTGTATATGTCTTTGAAGATGACCAACAAATTTTAGCCTCAATCGCCTTGTTGCCCCCGGACGACTGGGATGACAACTTATGGGATGACAGTGAGCGTGGACAATATATCCATCGAATCGTCGTCAGCGAAAAGCTGAAAGGTCGTGGCGTCGGTCAGCAGCTCATGGAGCACGTACTAGAGGAAGCCGATGAGGATGAACCAATTCGTCTAGATTGTGTCGCTGACAATGAATTTCTAAATAGTTATTATCCACGTTTTGGTTTCGTCTTTGTCGATTCACGAAACGGGTACAATACGTTCGAATACAGATTAGATGAGAGCATGAGTGCATAAGGGTCTTTGGACCCTTTTTTTGATACAATGATAAAAGCGAAAAGGAGGAGTTTTCATGATTCAAACTATTTTGGTAGGGTTTGGCTTTTCGGCGAATACATTCCATCTGCCGTTTTTAAAGGCGATTGACACTTTTGAAGTGAGCGGCGTTGTGTCATCACGTCCGAATGAAGTAAAGGCTGAATTACCGGATGCCACGGTGTATGCGACATTAGACGAGGCACTTCAAACGGATGCTTCTTTATATGTCATTACGACACCATCGCATTTACATAAAGAGATGATTGTTGCCTGCCTCAAAGCTGGGAAAGATGTGTTGGTTGAAAAACCAGCGTTCCTGACAACTGAGGAAGGAATTGAGTTGATGGAACTTGAAGCGAAGTCGGAAGGCATCGTCAACGTTTATCAAAACCGTCGTTATGACGGTGATTTCTTAACAATTCAGTCATTGCTCGACTCAAATGTGTTAGGGGAGTGGAAAATAATTGAATCCCGATTTGATCGTTTCCGACCGAATGTACGCGACCGTTGGCGTGAAAATGCAGGTCCGGGATCAGGGATTTTGTTTGACTTAGGAAGTCATCTCATCGATCAGACGCTCGCCTTGTTCGGGAAACCTGACAAGATTCAAGCGGATGTGATGATTCAACGAGAGGGTGGACAGTCTGACGACGGATTCTATGTGACATTTTATTATGGAGAGAAGCGAGTTTATCTACGCTCGAATCCATTCATCGCTGGCGAAACTCCCCGATTCGAAGTCCATGGAACGAAAGGTAGCTTCGTGAAGTTCGGGCTCGATCCTCAGGAAGAGGCACTGAAGCATGGGAAGTTGGCGAGTGACGTGTTAGAGACTGGGATCTTGTCGACAGATGAGGTCGAAACGATTCAAGTCGAGAAAGGTGACTATTTGATGTATTATCATCAGTTAGCCGAAAGTGATCAGACACGGCAACCTGTCGTTTCATTGAAGGATGCGACACTCACGACGCAAATGATCGAACTCGCTCGACAATCGTCCGAGACGGGTCAAGTGATGTCAGTAGATTGATGTCCTTAAGACTTCTATAAGAACGAATTCTCCTAAGTGCGAGTTCGTTCTTTTTGAATAAAAACGTAAAAAGAAATCACGATATTTATTTCGTGAATTACTTTAAACGGATATTGATTGTTAACAACAAAAAGTTAAATTCTTCACTGGTGTGCTCATCCTTTAATGGGAAAAGTGGTTATGGAAATCACTTACTGAAAAGGGGATGAGATGATGGAATTCAAAATCATCAAAGACCAAATGGAATGGGAAAAATGGTTGGATCTAACAACATGCGATGCGTATGATCATTTTGATTATGTCAAAGTGAATTGTGAATCGAACGACTCACCAGAGCTGTTTCTTGCCGTCACGTCAAAAGGGATGCTTGTATATCCATATATCCGTCGCCGAATCAATGAAAAATATGATGACCTTGTGACAGCTTATGGATATGGTGGTCCGTTTCGTGTTGGGAAGTTCACAGATGATGAAGTGAAAGTCGCAAGGCAACATTTCATTAAACGCAAGGAGAACGAGAAAACGGTGACCGAAACGATTCGTTATCATCCATTAAGAATTGATGAGATCATTATGGAAACATTCGGGAGAGCAATTCCAGTACGACAGACCGTCCATGTCAAACTAGATGAACCGTATGAATATCTGGCTGAGCGATTTCATAAAATGACGAAACGTAACGTGAAACGAGCCATCCGTGAACAGTTGACTGTCGTGCGTGGTGACGCTTCAGACATTCACACATTTATGCATCTTTATGAGGCGACCATGAATCGTCGTGATGCAATTGAAGACTATTATTATACCGATTCTTATTTCACTCAGTTACTGACGAGCGAATCCTTTGAAGCGGAATTTCTATTTGCTGTGTTTGAAAACACCGTGGTTGCAGGAGTTCTGGTATTGTACGGAGATGAGGGAGCCAATTATCACCTTGGAGGGTCTCTTAAGGAATACTTACCTCTCCGTCCTAACCATTTCCTATTCAGTGAAATGATTCGCCGGGCGGGTGAAAAGGGTAAACTCCATCTTCATCTCGGAGGAGGGGCGACCGGGCAGGATGCACTCTATGACTTTAAAATGAGTTTTTCCGGAGATGAGCCGCTTCCTTACTACATTGGTCAATTTGTATTAAACGATCAGGTTTATCAGCAATTAAATACAAAGCACATTCAATTGCATGGATTATCTAATTACTTCCCAATCTACCGGACACCTGTAAGGTTGGACACCACACTCCCGAAAGCAAAATAAAAAATCGATGCCGCCGAACGAATTGTTCAAGCGTGCATCGATTTTTTTATGCGGCATCTTCTTCTGTTGATTCAACTTTTTCCGTATGACGGACAATCGGGAAGTTTTTAAAGAGTCGACTTCCAATCAATCCGAATCCGATTCCGAGGATGAATAAAACAACAGCTGTCAGTGTGACGGTCTGCCAGTCGTTGAAGCCATACATGACGAGTAGACCAGGAATACCCGCAGCCGACCCGGGGGCATCATTGATCATACCGGTCATCGCTACAATCAATCCTGCGATTGCACCCCCTACAAAGTTCACACTATAGATTGGGATTGGATTCGCCGAGATGAGGTCGGCCTGTGTCAACGGTTCAATGGCTACAGAAAGCTGGTCTTTTTTCGTACCGATTTTCAGTTGACGGAACAACAGGTAGTTCATCGAAATGGATGCAGTCAACGCGAGAGCGGCAATCGCCATCGGCACACCGGTCAATCCAAGCATCGCCGTCAAAGCCATGGAGCTGAGAGGTGACGTCGACACGACCGTGACGATTCCACCGAGAACGAGTCCCATGACGACCGGGTTTTGCGTCGCGGCGAGTTCGATGACTGCACCGATTTGTGCAAGTGTATTTGAAACCAGTGGGTCCACGCCAGTAGCGACGAGACGTGCGAGCGGTGCCATCACGATGACGTAGAAAATCATATCGACACCTGTCGGAAGATAGCGATTGATTCGTGTGCCAGCCAGAGCCAAGATGTATCCTGCGAAAAATCCAGGAAGGATCCCGAAACCAGACACGGATAAACCGATCATTAAACTATAAACGGGATTGATTCCGAGTGCGATGGCAACGAGTGCCGCGGCAGCAGGACCAGATAATGAACCGGCTGCCTGCCCGACTTCTTCATATAAAGGGAGTGGCAGTAATCCGCCGATGGCATAAGCGTTGAATGCTTCGACGAGGAAGCTTGCGATTGCCGCACCTGCCAATGCGCCCATCGCTTTCATTCCGAATGGCGCCTTGTAACTGAAAAGTGTGAACAAGGCGAGGATGAGCAGTAAAAGTGCAATTCCTTGAATAATGACCATAAACTCTTCCTTCTTTCTATCTATCTGTATTCATTCATAATTTCTTCTATATTCAATGATTGAAAGGCTTCTGTAAAGCCATTTTCATCAGAAAAATCAAAATTGATTCATGATACCGTTTACATGAAGAAATAAAGAATCATGGGAGCGTTTTCTTTGAAAAATGACATCAATTATACAAGTTTGGACGTGTCGAGCCGCATCAGATTGGGAACAGATAGGGGATAGATGTTTTCATAAAGTATTGGTCGAGGAGGAAAGAACATGCAGAACGAAAACAGGGAATGGCATGCGCTTGAAGTAGACGAGGTTCAGTCCCACGTGGAGACTGATGTAGAATCTGGTCTCTCGAAGCAAACGGTCACCAATCGTCAGGAGGAGTTCGGAAAGAACGTCCTACCTGAAAAGGAGAAGACGCCTGAAATCATAAAATTTCTAAGACAATTTAATGACATTCTCGTATACGTCCTTTTGGGAGCGGCAGTTGTCACCGGTTTTCTTGGTGAATACATCGATACGATTGTAATCGTCCTTGTTGTCACAATTATCGGTGTCGTCGGCTATCTCCAAGAGAATAAAGCGGAAGAGGCATTAGAAGGAATTAAAAAATTATTGGAAACGAAAGCGACCGTCATTCGGGACGGCAAACAATCCGAGATTGATTCAAGTGATTTAGTAGTCGGAGATGTACTCGTGCTTGCTGCCGGAGATAAAGTACCCGCCGACGCAAGGGTTATTCAAGCAGAAAAATTTAAAGTGGAAGAATCCGCATTGACCGGTGAGGCCACAACGGTCGAGAAAAAACCAGACGTCGTCAAAGAAGAGGCCGTGCTCGCAGATCGAAAAAACATGGTCTATTCAGGAACGAGTGTGGCAACTGGAAGTGCGAAAGCTATTGTGACGGCAATCGGAGAAGGTACGGAACTTGGTCAAATCAATGCGTCCATTTCAGAAGTACAAACCGTGAAGACGCCACTGATTCGTCAGACGACGAAGTTTGGACAGACGGTCTCCATCGCCATCCTAATTATCTCTGTCATTATTTATGCATTCGGTTATTTCTTACGAGATTATGAACCAGTCGAACTTATGTTAACGACGATTGGTCTAGCAGTCGCAGCCATTCCAGAAGGATTACCAGCTGTCATCTCGATTATCTTGGCGCTCGGGGTTCGGAATATGGCTGAGCAAAAAGCTATTGTTCGAAGTCTGCCATCGGTTGAAACGTTAGGCGCAGTCTCGGTCATCTGTACCGATAAGACCGGAACGTTGACGAAAAACGAGATGACCGTCAAACAAATCGTGACGGCGAAACATGACATCGAGGTGTCAGGTAGCGGGTATGCACCAAACGGAGACTTAGAATTGAACGGTCAACCGTTTGACTTGGATGATGATGAGTCAATGATTGATCTATTGACTGTTGGGAAGACATGTAACGATGCACAGTTGAACGAAGAAGATGGGAATTGGATCATCAATGGGGACCCGACTGAGGCGTGTTTATTAACTGTCGCTGAGAAAGCGGAGCGCCCGATTGAACGTCTTAAAGTCATCTCTAAAATCCCTTTTGACTCAGAGTATAAATACATGGCGACGCTCGTTGAGTATAAAGGCGAGCGCATGATCTTCGTCAAAGGGGCTCCGGATCGCTTGTTTGATATGGCAACAACAGACGGATTCAAGGAAGAGTATTGGGATGAAAAACGAAAAGAGATTGCCGACCGCGGTCAGCGCGTCCTCGGTGCCGGATTAAAACGTGTCGACAGTTCAAAACAATCGATTGATCATGAGGACGTTGAAGATGGTCTGACTTTCCTCGGTTTGTTTGGTATCGTCGATCCGCCACGTCAAGAGGCGATTGACGCAGTCGCCGCGTGTCGTGATGCTGGAATCCGAATTAAAATGATCACTGGTGACCATAAGGATACGGCTGTCGCCATCGCAAAAGAACTCGGTATGGAAGTGGAAGGGGCGCTCGAGGGTCGAGAGCTGACAGACATGTCTGATGAGGAAATTAAAGAAGCGTCTATTCACAATGACGTATTCGCCCGAACGAGTCCGAATGATAAACTTCGTCTCGTGAAAGGGTTACAAGAGAATGGATTGATCACCTCGATGACCGGAGACGGTGTGAACGACGCACCTGCCTTAAAACGTGCCGATATCGGGGTCGCAATGGGGATCAAAGGGACGGAAGTCGCAAAAGAAGCCTCTCAAATGGTTCTTGTCGATGATAACTTCAAAACCATCTATAACGCCGTCCGTGAAGGTCGACGTGTCTATGACAACTTGAAGAAAACGATTCTCTTCCTACTCCCTACGAACGGTGGACAGGCGTTACTCGTAGCAATGAGTATTTTACTCGGGGCAGCAGCTCCACTCAGCCCAGTTCAAATCTTATGGGTCAACATGGTCGTCGCGATTACGCTTTCATTGGCGATTGCCTTTGAACCACTTGAAGAGAGTACGATGAAGCGTCCTCCACGACCGGCGAACGTTCCACTTCTCAGTCGCTATTACATCTTCCGTGTCACGTTCGTGTCGATATTAATCGGGGGAGGTAGTTTATGGATCAACTACATGCTCGGAGATTTCGATTACTCGACCGAGAAATTACAGACCATTACTTTAAATGCGATTGTCATGGCACAGTTGTTCCACTTATATAACTGTCGCACTGAGTTAGTTCCGGCGTTCAATCGTCGTTTCTTCGACAATAAAATCGCGTTCCTCGTATCTGGACTGCTCATCGCCCTACAATTGTTCATCACGTATGTTCCGTTCATGCATACGCTATTCGGGACCGCTCCACTTACGTGGGAAGATTGGATTTATCCAGTGGCATTTGGAGCCGTCGTATTTATCATCGTAGAGATTGAAAAAGCCATCTCAAGACGAGTGATTGGGAATCAAAATATACACTAATGTGTTTCATGACGGAAGAAAACGGATAAACAAATGGAGTAACGATGAAGGAGGGATACGATGAAACGAGACGAATCACAACCAGGGGTACATCCAGATCCAATTCCGGATGATGAATCAAACCCGGCACAAAAACCGGCTCCGACCCAACACCCTGATCCAGATCCCGATGAAGAATCGGATGAATAAAGGGATTAACTTGTAAGATAAAACCTCCTCGTCGATTAGACAAGGAGGTTTTTCGTGTCGAGCTTACTTTTTCGTTTTTGAGGAACGGCTGTTTTGTAGACGGTTGAATTTCTTCTCATCCGTATGCTCCGTGATGACAAAGTCACCGACAGGGCATTCCCACTTTCCGTTTGCGACAACACATTCACGCAACGTCACTTGATCATCATACAGATCAAGCTCTAGCGTTTCTTTTAAAAATTGATCTACTTTTGGATTTGGCACTTTTACATATTCATTCAAGACAAGTTCTTCATTCTTAACAGTCACATAAGAGGTGACTTGAAAATAGCGCATGCGATAATCTCCTTTAATTACAAAACTACTAACTAGTATAACGGTTCATGAGTCAAAAAGGGATATCAATGTTTCATCTCGGCCCGCTCACGTTTTGGTGGTGCCTCGTTAAACGGTTTTTGATGCCGGATCATGAGCCAGAAGATCAAACCAAACAGGGGAATGTATGGAAGAGGCCAAAGGCTCATCTTATACCGTTTCGCATCGCGATTCATTAACGTGATCTGAATAAATGCCAATAAAAAGAAATCGACCGTCATCGTTCGAACGAACTGATTTTTCTCCACATACGACCAATATTCTGCTACATCCCCTGTATTTGCGGCGGCGATAAACAATCCGATTGTCACCAGCAACAATACGACACCAAGGATACGTGTTGGAAGCGGTTTAACGGGAGTTGGATAAGGAGATTGTCTCGCGAAAGCCAAATAGGGGGCGAGTAAGAAGCCTCCTACGAAGAAACTACTGATTGCCGCAAACAGCGGATTTGGCTTCAATTGGTTCACTTCTGACCAAAGCAGCGGGAATATGGCTAATGGAAATACACCTAGAATACTGAATAAGGAAAGAGAATAACCTTCGTAAGCATCTGTATTATACATCACAAAATCGAGCAAGAATCGACCGTCAAACGGTACGTTCGGACCGAAAATGGCCAATGCGATGGCCACAGCCCATGGAATCAATAAAAATTTTCTTGTCATACAAACACCTCGCCCAATGATTTTCATACTGTTAGTATACCCTCTTTTAGAAACACGAAAAAATGAGAAGATGCGATGGCGCATGTTCTCATTTATTTTCACGTGCATACATTTTAATCATCGTGACAAGTTGTTGCGTTTCTTCCATTTTGGCATCAAGCAAAATACCATAATCGTATAATGAACCTAATTGACTGCGATGTCTGACATGTCCAATCAACTCAATAGGTTGAAGAGTCGGAACGAGATCGAGGACGAAGTGGACCTGCAAATCATCGGATAGTGGGAAAAGATAATCGGATCGCAATTTCAGTCCATGTGAACTCACATTCAATAGAAGTCCTTCTCCATCATAAAGTTCCTTCTCTTCCCAAACGAGTCGATAAGGGATCGTGCGGGGATTCGGTAGAATATAGCGAAAAGTTTCCTGTCTGCGATAACGCATCAATTCACCCCATTTCTATACTCCCTATATCGGACATTTTCAATTCGAAATGAAGTGGAAATGTGTATAATTTTTCGATAAGCTCGCTTTACAAATGTGAAAACGCTTTCTATAATAGGTGTACGATTTAAATAGGGAGGAGATCAGATGAATGTACATGATTTACTCCGACGTTACTCGATTCAAACACCAGTCATCTATGAAAAAAAACGTAACGGGGAGTGGGTTAAACTCGAGCGTTTACCTGCCTATACCATTCTTGAAGTCGAAACGAACGATCAAACGATCGAAGCGGTCGCCATTGATGCGTTCAAGGCGATCACTGTCTGTCGAGAGTCGGCGTCGATTGAAGAAGCCCGTCCGTATGCTGTGCGTATCCAGATTGAACGACCATAAGAAAAGCCGTAACTTCGACAGTGAAGTTACGGCTTATTTTATGCAGCGTCTTGTTCGGTTTCATCTTGAGGATTCGTGCGTTTTGCATAGTACATGAACGGTGTTGCCATCCAAGCAATCACAAATTTCGCAACGTACGTCGTAATGAAGATGTTCCACCAGATGTCCCAATCCATTCCCCAGAAAGCGATGATACAGAAAGTGAACGTATCAATTAACTGTGAGAGCACGGTAGAACCTGTCGTTCTGAGCCAAAGTTTTTTCTCGCCCGTTTTGGCGCGAATCTTCGAGTAGACGAAGACGTCAAACAATTGAGAGACGAGGTAAGCAGAAAGGCTACCAAGTGTGATCAACGGAAGCATCGAGAAGAGTGCCTCAAAACTTTCGTGCATGAAGAGCGCTTCTTCGAACGGTTCATACAAGAGGGCATACTGCATGAGTACCGTCGAAACGATCAAAATGAAGAACCCGAGCCATACCCCTTTTCGAGCCGCAGCTCGTCCGTGTTTTTCGTTCAAAATATCAGTTGCTAAATAAAGCGAACCGTAGACGATGTTACCGAGCGTAAAAATGTATCCGCCAATTACAATCTGTTGTGTAACTTGAATATTTGCGACAACTGAAGCCATCGCAATCCAAGCATATAATCCCACCCGTCCGAACAATTTGTAACTGAGGACGAGAAGACCGAGTGTAAGGATGGCAGAAGGAATCCATAACCATTCGTTTAGCATGAATCATGCTCCTTCCTCTAACTATTAAATGATTTCAACTTTTCAAGTTTATAGAGGAACGGAAATGATGTCAAGGTGAGGTACACTCAGGCTGATCTATGATCCATGTGACACGAACGGAGTCAGACACCGCTCAGTTCGATGTTCAAACCTTTTACAATACCACGTGCACTGCCGAGCATGTCTGCTTGTTCTCTCCATGTCAATTGGTGCTTCGTTTCTTTGAAGTGATTGATCACGTCCTGCGAATAGGTTAATGACCGAAGAACGGAATCGATTTCAACATGTTGAATATGGTCGATATCAAATTCTTTTAAGTGTTCAAGACCCACTCGCAATTCTTCGATGTTAGTAAAGGTTTGATCCAAACGATTTTGTAGGTTAATGGATTCAGTCGAGTCAGGTTTCTCGCAAGTGTTTTGGCAAGCCCAAAGACTTTCTGATCCCTCGGCGAATGCAGCGAGCACATCGCTACTTTCGGATCGTAAATATCCCCAGAAAATATCAATTTCTTTTTGAGTTGGTTCGCCTTTGAAAAATAGAGTGAATTCTTCGACGGTTTCTTCTGATGTTTTTGTGGTGTTTTCTGTAACTGGTTCAGGTTTTGAGTCCTGATCAGAACTAGGCGAACAAGCTGCCAAAAAAATTACGACTGTGCCTATCCCAAGTGCTCGTTTCATCGAAACCCTCCTGTAAAAGATATGGTAATCCAAATTGTACCATTGATTGTCGTCAGAATGTTCATCAAAACGATATTAGATTGATAAGTATAAAAAAGCACTTCCTGTCATAAACAGGAAGTGCTCTGAACCGCTTCGTTGAGCGATATTATTGATGCCTCCGACGAGAATCGAACTCGTGCTGCAGCATTACCATTTCTAATTTGGATGTTAGTGGAAGTATGTTCGTGCATGGTATGGCGTGGTTGAGCCATTCTGCGAATCGTTATTGTAAGTTATTGGTGTTTAAAAATGTGAATTCGCCTGTGCATGGGCGGTAAGTGTGCACAATGCTGTGCACAAAATACATACAGTTATTGAGCCGTGGGAACCGTGTATACGTTCGTCATATACATCTTTTCCATCAACCGCACCGCTTCGTCTACCGTGTCCCAACCATCTTCCCATGACTGCCAATCGGTTTTCGTCATGATGACCGAAATAAATTCGTTCATAATCTTCATATCTCGTACGAGTTCGTCACGGGCACCGAAGTCGATGTTTGGAGAACTGCCTTCTGGGATCTCGCTCAATCCGAGCGCGAAGTCGTAAAGTCGATGGTCGAGTTCAAAGACTTCTGCGTTCATCGCTTCGAGTTGTAGTCCCCAATCATCACCAGGGACGTCAGGACACACTTTTCCACACATACGACTCATGGCAGCAACGTCTTGCATCGTGGTCACACCGCTCTCGAGTGTCAATCCGATTGCTGTGAAATAGTCCGCTTCAGCTTGCGTGCTATCAAAGGCATATGCTGGGGGTTCCGCTTCGGTCGTTTCCGCAACTTCCGATGATTCTTCTTCAATAGTAGATTCTTCACTAACAACTTCATCTACTGTGTCGGTTTCTTCTACCGCTTTAGCATCTTCTTCAGATTCCACTCGCGTTTCGGTCTTGATTTCTTCTGACTCTGGATCATCCGTCGGAACGGCCATCGAGATGAGGGTGAGGACACCGGCGATACCGACGATCTGCCCACTTACTCGACGCATCCGTAACAGACGTCGTGTGCTCCGCTCACCCTTTTGCTCATCCTTCCGTATTTCATAGCGTGCGGCGACATGGAACATAAGGGCGAACATCGCCACGGCAATCCCGATATTGGTCAATATATTCATAAGGCAATCCCCTTTCAATTTCTCGCATCCATTGTACCATCTACACTACATATACCCATCTTTGTTAAATAAAGTTTCAATTCGACACGATTATCAGAAAACTGTCGAACAATATTTTACAGGGTGACCCAAAATTATGGTTGAATATATAAGTGCGTTGTATCATACTAGAGTCACAAGTTGCGAACGCTAGTTCGTAAAAAACAGGACGAAAGAAGGAATTTGGATGGTAGAAATCTCGGATAGCGCCAATACGTCAAACAACTCAGTCGATATGAAGCAACTGAAGAACTTTACCCGCCACAACGAGAAGGAAGAAACGCTCCTTTCTGTTGATTTCACCTTAGACCAAGCGCTCGACCCCAGACGCTGGGACGAGGTTCAAATAAAAAAACTATTCGTCTCCACGAAAAAAAGGGCCTGAGCCCTTTTTATTTTTGTTCCATTTCTTTCAATAGATGCTTCTTCACTTGATAATCGATAAAGTTCTGAATCTGGATGAACTCTTCTCGCGTCAATCGGCTCAACTCTTCGTCTGTGAATCGCATTGATCGTAAGAATTGAATCTCCGCATTCGTGAACTTTGATACCTCGTCGTAAACAGACTCCTCTGGATCATTAACCTCACCCAATAAATAGTTTGTCGTGCATTCAAGTGCGGTAGCGATATCCTTCACCATGTCCGCCCGAATACCCCGACTCCCATTCTCGTAATTCGCATATGCCGTCGGCAGCAGATTCAGACGCTCCGCGACTTTCTTTTGCGTCCAGCCTTTTTGTTCACGCCGGGCACGCATGCGATCTCCAATCGTACTCAATTTATACCCACTCCCTCTGTTACCTTCATTATATGTCGTCATGTCTAAGTTGGTAGTCATAAGGTGGTTCCTCCTTATAAATTATACAAAACGTGTAGCCACAACACAAAAAGTTTAAAAAATAACACAAATTGTGTTGACTATTCAATTTGACTAGTTTAAGATGAAATCAAGGAGGTGAGGTAATGAGTTCAAAGTACGATCGCAACGAACTCGCGAGCACCCGCCGTTACTTAGGCATTACCCAGAAATACATGGCTAAGAAACTCGGGCTCAGCGCCACGTTGTACTCACGTATCGAGCAAGGTACACGCGTCATCACAGTCGGGGAAGCGTTGGTCATGGCCGACATCCTCAAGAAGCCAGTAGACGTGCTTTTTTTTGCAGACAAGCAACACGTTTTGACTAAAGCTAGTCAAAATGACTATTTATAAGGAGAGTGTAACATGAACGAATTTAAAACACCAATGTTCCAAGCGATGCACATCGCTGCACAAGTCAAAGAGCAACAGCAGGTAATCGACAGCCGTGACGTGGCGGACATGATTGGGAAGCGTCATGACAACTTGGTTCGTGATATTTCAGAACATATCGAAGTGATTAATCAAACCTCAGAATTGAGTTCTGATGATTACTATATCGAATCGTCGTATCAAGCCGGTACCGGAAAGTCTTACCGTTGCTACCTTCTCACGAAACTTGGTTGCGAGATGATCGCCAACAAACTAACCGGAGAAAAAGGCATCCTGTTCACAGCGTTTTACGTCAAGCACTTCAACCAAATGGAGAAGGCAATCCAAGTGAGCCCAGAGCAATCGCTCGCCATGTTATTCCGTTCACATGCAGATTTAATCGAAGACACGGAAGTGATTAAAGAAGATGTGAAAATGCTCAAAGGTGAGATGCGATTGACTACAAGTGATGAACAAATGTTCTCGGAATTGGCAAATAAGCGCGTCGTCACTTCGTTAGGTGGTAAGAAGGCGCCTGCTTACAAAGATGCCTCGCTCCGTCAAACGGTATACGCGCAATTCTGGAAAGAATTCAAACATTACTTCGAGATTGCCCGCAAAGGTGACTTGCCGCGCGTCAAGCTCCAGGAAGCGAAAGTGTTTATCCGTGAATGGACACCGAACACTGAGAACCGCATGGTCATCAGTAAATTGAACGACCAACTACAACTAGACTTCGAATCTTAATAATGAACTGGAGGAACGGGCTATGAAAACAGAAGAATTGATGAGCCGTGACGAAATCGCAGTACAGACACACGCAGGACCTGTCGTCTTTGTAACGACATTGAATACGGCACTTGGAGACGAAACGAAATTAACCCTGCTTGACGTCAATGACGAATCTGTTCTTTTAGACCACGAAGACATCGATCGTCTTATCAAAGCGTTGACCGCCGCCAAATTGCTAAACGAGATTCACGGCGACTGAAAGGAGTCATCCCATGTTCGACACGCAAGCCATGTCCCAACTGATCGAGTCAGCCGTCGCCAAGGTCATGCAAGAGTACGCCAAACCGCACCGTGAGTACATGACCATCAACGAGGTATGCGAGGAGCTTAAACTGAGCCGCTGGGCGGTTGATAAACACATCCGTGTCAACGGCTTGCCTCACGTCAAGGTCGAGAAGCGGGTGCTCATCGAACGCTCGGCACTCTACGAATGGCTCGACCAACTCAATAAATGAACGCAAAAAAACAGACGAGGGAAAGACCCCGCCTGCTCTTGATTCGACACCTTGAGTATACCACGGGGCGCCTCAGAAATGGAGGATAACATGCTCACCGAACGCCAAATCGACATCCTGTTCCAGACGACAGGGTACGCCGCTCTTGCATCACTCTTACTCACGATGCTACTCGGTCAATCAGACTACTACCTTGTCGGCGCCGCCGTCACACTCACCCTCGCAACCGTATTCGCAGGGATCAGCTACCTCAGTTGCAAGGAGGAAACCGAATGAAACGATTCACGCTCGAACAACGCGAGGAACAAATCAAGTTCCACCGCGCGTATATCCAAAACATGATTCGAAACTACACGGAATTGACGACCGGCCCCGAATCGGAACGTACCGTCAACATCTACCGCGATTTATTGGACCACATCGACGACGTTTTCGGCAAGGAGGAAACCGAATGACCATCCAAGCGCACGACCAACTCCAAGCGCTCGAGACGAAGATTCAGCGCTTCGACCAACAACTCTCGCAGTTACGCCGCGATTACAGCCAAGCCATCGAACGCCTCGTCGTCAGCGGTTACGACTACGAGCTCGAACAGGGCTATTACAACGCAATCAAGCAAGTCCAGAACCTACTGGAAGCCACATTGAAGGAGGACGAATGACATGGAAGAATGCCCTTATTGCCAATCTGAAATGGATGCTGACTTTGTAGACGTCGAAGTCGGTTGGGTACAATGCGGACCTTACCACTGCATCTCATGCGGAGCAAGCGAAATCGGACCCGAACTTCTTGATTGGTATTACAAAGACCGAGAAGGAGAAGTGATCTACCTCCTCGGCAAGCGATTTTATAGCGAATGGTACAAAAAGAAAATCCAATTCGACTCTTGCCCTGTGCTGATGCCAAATCACCCTTTCACAAAGAGAGAACTGGAAACGGGCTACTACCAAGGGAAGATTTCACCATACGCAAATACAGTCGGCGGGGTATTGGTCGACCACAAAACAGCTAAACAAGCCTATAACATCGGACTACTTGACGAGAAAAAACTACCTGAAACGGAGGGTTTCTGACATGAACGCCTACGACAAAATCAACGAACTGAACGACATCGCCGCTGACCTCGACGACATCCGCGAACGTATCATCGCACTCGGTAGCCTCAACGCCAACATCACGTCACCAATCAGCGACGCCATCACGCAGATCGACCAAGCGGTCGAATGGCAGGAAGTCCTCGCACAAGACGAGCCGAAAAGCGAGGTCGAGCTTCGCTACGAACGACTCGCGCAAGAATACGGCGCCAAGCGCGTGAAGCGTGTCTGCTACGAAACAATGCTGAAAGAACAAGGAGGGACAGCGGTATGAACCAAGCTAAATTCGAAAAGATTGACGGGCGCGAGGCGCTCAAGCGGTTATTGGACGGTGAAAAAGTTTACTCATGCGAGAGCGAGAGATACCGCTTAGACCCTAACGGACACCTTTACTATATCCCGAATCCTACGCATCACGAAATCCTCTCGTTCGCTACAATCCAAGACATATTAAGTGTCAATTGGTACGTCCCGAAACCCTTTGACGTCCGTCAAACGATGCTCGACCGCCCGAATGAGTGGGTGGGGGCTTTTGAAAGTTCTGACGTTTGGTACAAGGTGGGATTCGACAGTGAGTCTTTCAAAGCTGTGTTTGCTTTATATGATTTTTGTGACAGCCCCAACCATAGACAATGGGGTGTATCAGACTCATATCGCCAGCAACTAGACATTTGCATCCCAATCGAAGACGTGCCAGAGGAGGCGACACGATGAAACTCTACGAACTCACACGCCAGAAGCAAGAACTGTTGAACGCCATCGCTGACATGGACCACGAGGACCTCGAACTCTCCGACGCCGTGGGTGACACGCTCGACGCACTCAACGAAGCCATCGAAGCGAAAGCCGAGGACGTCGCGTCCTTCATCTTCTCGCTACAAGCCGACAGCGCCGCGCTCAAGCAGGAAGAGCAACGCCTCGCCGAACGTAGACGCTTGAACGATGCGAAAATCGAGCGCATGAAGACGTATCTCCACGACATGCTCGAAGACGCACAGCTCGACCGCGTGAAGGGTTTGAAGTACACCATCGGCTTCCGCAAGTCACAAGCTGTCAACGTACTCGACCTCGACACGCTACCAGAGGCGCTCAAGCGCACGAAGACCATCGTCGAGGCGGACAAGACAGCCATCAAACAAGCGCTCAAAGAAGGCTTGGACGTGCCAGGTGCCGTCCTCGTCGACAATCGCAACCTGAGTATTCGATGAAAGGAGAACACACGATGAACCTCTATCAAAAAATGGTCGCCATTCGGAACGCAGTGCCTTATCTGCAGAAGGCGGCACAGAGCACACAATATCAATACGTTTCAAGTTCGCAGACGATTGCAGCCGTTCGTGATCTGCTCGACCAACACGGTATCTTCCTTAAAACGGAGATGCTCGGGCAGGAGCTAAAAGAGTTCCACACGCAAAAAGGCGCGCTTCAGTTCATGACGACGGTGCATATGCGCTTCACATGGATCCACGCAGAGAACCCTGAGGAACAGATCGTCACGCTCTGGGAAGGACAAGGCGTCGACAACGCTGAGAAGGGCATCGGGAAGGCTGCCACGTACGCCGAGAAGTATTTCATCCTCAAAACGTTCAATATCCCGACCGACAAGGACGACCCAGACTCGTTCCAAGCGAAAGTGGAACAGTCGAAACCTGAACCGAAAGCCACACCTAAACAAATCGATGTTCTGAAAGCGAAAGCCGAAGCCATCGCAAACGCTGCAGGAGTCGAATTGAAACTCGTGACCGACAGTTTCAAAATTCCGCAAGTCAAGACGGTCGCCCAATACGATGCCGTCAACGCGAAGATGGAAGCGAAAATCAAGGAACTCGCCGCGAAACAGAAGGAGGCGAAACAAGATGAAGCAGTATGACGAATACGAACTCATCGAAGTGGACCACGATGAGGCGCACGTCCTCGACATGATGACCGCCACGCAAGCAGAAGAACACTGGGGCTTGGAGCAAGAGCAAGCCCTCCTGCGTGACATTGAACGACGCACAAATACGTTTTACCCGACAGCGGGAGAAAAGGGGATTACACGATGAACAACATCACATTGACAGGTTTCGCACAGGCAATCGAACTCAAGCAATCACCGGGTGGCAAGCAATGGGTCGTCGGCACGATCCGTGTCCGCAATCGCATGAAGAACATGGAAGGCAAGTACGACAGCTCGTTCTTCGACTTCAAAGTGTTCGGGCAACGCGTCGACACCTTCATGAAGTACCAGGAGAAAGGAAAGCCTCTTGCCATCTCGGGAGACCTCGTGCAAGAACGCTGGACGAACCAAGAAGGGCAGAACCAATCGAAAGTCGTCATCCACGTCCAAGACTTCGACTTGCCACCGTTCGATGATAACGCTCCGAAGCAACCGAAGACGGCAGCTAATCACGATGCGTTCTCAAGCGGCGGGGCGCTCGATTTAGACCCAGACTCATTACCGTTTTAACACGAAAGGATGAATACGCATGAAATTGACCGGAAACGAGATTGTCGATGCGATGGTGGACTATGCGCCACCTTCCATCGCCATCCCGAGCGCGTGGTTCAAGACGGTCGTGAACGACAAAGGGCGACCGAACACGAACGCCATCATCATCTTGGCTGAGATCGTGTACTGGTACCGTCCGAGCCAACTGAAAGACGAGGTAACGGGCGAGTTCCTCGGCTATAAGAAACGTTTCAAGGAAGACTTGCTCCAAAAGAGCCGCAAGGGATTCGAGAAGACCTTCGCGCTCACGAAAGACCAGGTATACACGGCACTCAAGTTCCTCGAAGAACTTGGTGTTATCAAGACGCACCTCCGACATGTAGAAACCGACACCATGACCCTCAACAATGTCCGATTCATCGAATTGGTACCTGCTCGACTGAAAGAATTGACCTACCCTGTCGTACCAGAACGAGACCCTATCGTACAGAAACGAGAGGGCTATCGTATAGATACGAGACCCCTATCGTATAAAAACGAGACAAATACAGTGATTACTAATACAGGGATTACATCTACAAGTAATTCTACTACTACTGGCGAGAATGAATTCCAGCGGTTAGCAGATGTCTATACGAACAAGATCAATCAAAACCTTGCTGCTGTTCATGAGTTCCTTCTTGATGACTTAAATGAGTTCGGACTCGAACTACTCATCGAGGCGATCAATGAAGCGGCACTCTCGAACATCCGTAACTACAAATACATTCGTGCCATCCTCAGCGGTTGGAAAGACCGAGGTGTCACGAACCTGCAAGCGCTCATCCAAGACCGTGCCGACTTCGAACAGCGAAAACAGTCACAACAGAAACGCAAGTCGTGGTCGCCGCATAAAGAGACGGCGATGAAGCAAGCGCCTGACTGGCTCGAAGCGGAAGGGGCGAAACAACGGGAGCACGACAAGCGCCGGCAGGACGAGTTAGCCGCCAGTGTGCCGGACGACGAGGAGATGCAAAAGATGTTCGCCGAGTTGCGAGGTACCCAATGAAACCAAGCCTCACGTTAGAAGAAACCGAACGCTTGCGCCTCGACTACGAGACGAGCACCGACAAGCTCGAAGATATCGCCACCCGTCACTATATCAGTCGCCGTTGCCTCCATCGCTACGTGAAGCGTCACGGGTGGGTCCGTCCCACCTTGGAGGCGCGTACGACGAATCACATCGAACCACGAGTCATCCCATTCCGCGAGTTCCACAAGGCGTACTTTGACGACTGCCTGAACACGGATGACTTGCAGAAACGATTCAAGTGCAGCCACCGCGTCATCAAACGGACGCTCGACCATCACGGCATCGAGCGCATGCGACGGAACGAACGGATCCAGATGAAACGACACTTTGAACAGGTAAAGGGAGGGCGTTGAGATGAGAGAAATTAAATTTCGGGCATGGGTACCGAGTAAAAAGATTTTATGTGATGTGTTGACTTTCGACTTCAACGAAAAAACGGCGCAACTTCCAATAGAAACCGAGGTAAATGCACCGTATTGGTGGGATGTAACAAGTTGGTCATTTAAAGATATCAAATTACTGCAATACACAGGACTGAAAGACAAGAACGACGTCGAGATTTACGAGGGCGACATTGTCCGTTGTATACATTGGTTCTTTGATGGGAACGAAGTTCAGGAAGAGTTCACCGCATCTGTTGGATTTAAGGATGGTTCTTGCACACTAGAAAACATCAACAGCAGATTTTATTCAGACTATACAGGTGAAGAGAATGGCACAGGGGTCTGCTGGATAGGGTCAATTAATTACACAGAAGAGGATTACGAAGTCATCGGCAACATCCACGAGCATCCCCACCTTCTGAAAGGAGAATGACGATGCACTATGAACGCACAGAAGGCACGACGCGCTATCTGCTCTTTCCTGACAGGCTGACGCTCCACGTCATCGTTGACAACCGTATCAAGGACGTCAAGGACGTCTCCGAAGATGAACTGTACGCCCTGCTCGACTCGAACGAGTGGGTGCTCAAATGAACCGCCGCAAGAAGAAGCCGCAGACCTTCGTCCGCTTCCGAGGTACACGCTGGATGTATCTCGTGCGGACGGAAGGGGATACACGTGCCACACTATACGACGCATTTAGCCAATGCGAGTTGCAGTCGCTGTTGAAAGAGGGATGGGAGGTACACCCTTGGACAAACGAATGAAACGCAAGATCCTGACACTCTATTCGAACGGCATGAACGCACATGACATCACGATCCAACATAACTTAGACCCACGTGCCGAATACACGGTCACGACGATGGAAGTCGCTGACGTACTTAGGGAGATGGGCGCGGTCGACCCGACCCGACGCATCCCGCAAAAGCCAGAGATACAACCCGACATGCCGAAGCGCTTCATCAGCATCACAGAGTCGCAGAAGCAACGCTCGAAGCACAAGATGAAGAAGAAAGACGTGACCGAAGATCAGAAACAATGGCACTCGCTCGTGTGTGGGTTCGCCCAGAACGGCAAGAAACTGCTGAAGAGCCCTGACCGCCGACAGCTCGAACGGAAGTTAGAGGAGCATCTCAGCGTAGGTTGGACGCAGATCGGGGGCATCTCGACCGACTTTTACTGTGACGGGGAGACATACATCGCCGTCGTCCAGAAACCGAAAGGAGACACACCGGATGCAAGATGAACTATTGAGCACGAAGTTATCCAAGAAGGAGCGCAAGCGCATCGAGCGTCTCCTCTTCGACTACCACCGCATGCCGAGCAAAATCGAGTCAGCCAAGATGCGTGCCGAGCAAGCGACGACCACGACGGCAAGTTACAGCTTACGGGAAGGGAGCGGCTCGTCCGCTCCGTCTGACCCGACGTTCAACGCCGTCCACAAGCGCTCGGAAGTCGAACAGATGGAACGCCTTCGGAAGTTGCTTGAAGACCAATACGACCTCATCACGGACGACGAGCGACAAATCTGGAACCTTGCCTATCATCCACGTCACCGTTACACGCCAGAACGCATGGCGAACGAACTCTGTATCTCACGACAGCATTACTTCAACCTACGCAACCGATTGATTTCACAGATCGCCAGCGTGCTCGAAGGGAAATACGATGTGACATTTTGGGAGAGTGACCAACATGATTGACGAAGAACTCGGCGCATTGGTCGAGGACAAGGACATCCCTCGAAACGTGCAGCTACAACTTATCAAAAAGCGCACCGAACGCGGCATGTCACCTCTCCAGATCGCCCGACTCATGGGATTGAAGAAAAAGGACATCCAAGCCGTCGTGAAGGAACACGGCTGGGCGGCGAAACGGGAGATCGAGAAGGTCGGCAACGGCAGACCGCCGCGACCGTCCGAGAAGACCGAATGGCGTATGCAGGAGATGAAACGACTCGCTCATGAGGGCTACAACCGCAAACAGATCGGCGCCCTCCTTGGCATCGACCGAAGCTATGTTGACACGCTCTGCCGTCGCTATGGCATCAAGACGGTGAGCCAACTCGAACAGATTGAGAACCTATATGCCAAGGGCTGGAGCCAAGTCAAGATCGCCGAAGAACTCGGTGTCTCGAAACAGCGCATCAGCGAGATGATTAAACGCCACGATTTGAAGAAGGGAGCCAAACCATGACGACGGAAATCGACCATAACCCCATCATCCCGAGTGTCGTCCGCAAGCAGTACCAGCGGGGCATGACCCTGCCCGAACTGTGCCGACTCTACGACACGGTGGAGACGAAGATCCGCCCGCTCATCGAAGGCGTCAAGCAGGAATCGAGGGACAACGAATCGCCAGAGGAGCAAGAAAACATGGAGTTCGTGGCGCAAGTCCGTGAGCTCATCGAAGTGGAAAAGATGTCCGCCCGAACCGCGGCGGAAGTGCTCGGTGTCTCCGCGTGGAAAATCAAGAGCGTCATCAAAGACAACGGGATTCAGTTGGACGCAAGAAGCCGAGTCAGCAAGCAGGGAGAAAAACTCAAACGAGAAGTGATTGGCAAGCGGATGAAGGAACTCTTTGATAAGGGTTTAAACATCAATGATATCTGCGCAGAAATCGGCATCACCAACCCGACCTACTACGCCATCAACAAAGAACTGGGATTAGGACTCACGCGAGGCAGAGGACGTCGTCGTGGTTCGACTCGAGAGAATGTGCACCAGAAGAAACAGGCGAACAAGAAGCCGAAAGCCCCGAACCTCATTTATCCAATTGAACCAAAGGAGGAATCACCCGTGAATGAGCAGGAGAACGCACAGGAAGTCGCTGCCACCGCTTTGAAGCCTGAGGAACAATCAGAACTCATCGGTGCACCATACGAGCACAAGAAGCCGTCCACACGCGCTATCAACCGCGACAAAGATGTCTGGGCAGAGTATCTCACGGCACGCTCGCAGGAGATTCATGACGTGGCACATGATGTCGAGGTCGTGATGGAGGACGGCAAGTTGATCGAGCGTACGACGATTGCCTACACACTGGAAAGGGAGTTGGGGAGATGAATCTAAAAGTAGGTGGGGAGTATCTCTACAAGCGAACAATCACAACAAAGGGCAAAGAAAAAGAAACATCACAATTGGTAATCGTAAGAAGAATTGATGAAGGCGCTGCGTTGGTCGCTCTAAGAGATGATGAGAACAAATGGTGCCATGTACCAATCGAACATCTACATTCAATCGATTATAGCTTTCCAAACATCGAACCAACGGATAAGTCGCAACAAGAACCGTCCAAACCCGCGCACTATGACACAGGCATCGACACGATTGCCTTCATGCGCGCCAACTGCCCGCCGGAACAGGTGGAGGGCTTTCTGCGAGGGAATGCGCTGAAATATTTGCAGAGGTACCCGAATAAGAATGGCGTGGACGACCTGCGCAAGGCAAAACATTACGTCGAGATGCTGATTGAGGAACTGGAGGGACGAGGATGAGAAACATGGGGTTCGATGCAGGGGATATTAAGTTGTTTGTGGACGGCAAGGAAATCGGTAATGCGGCATATGCAGAAGTGGAGTTTGAGGAACCTAAAGAAAAGATAACGCCGTTTTCGTATTCTGCGAGCGGAACGTTCGAAGCGATAATCGTGAATCGGAGATTCAAACGACCAGACGGAACGGTGTGGGAAGTGCGCACGTTCGACACTGGGGCGCGTCGCTTAGAAGATTGCATCATTCTAGGAATCGAAAAGGTTCGGGACAACGGATTGCGTCGTCGACACCGTGCAATCGATCGGGCTCGAAAGGAAATGTTCAAGCATATCGTTCGGTATGAGGGGATTGAAGGAATTATCAAGCGGGCGGTGGAGAGACAATGATTACACTAACGTACATCTTCGGCGCGTGGGCGCTGTACCTCTTGGGGTATGCAGTCGGCAAGGCACGCGGCTACGAGGACGGCATGATGCGGAGTTGGCGCATCCATGAGGTGACGATTAAGGATGCGGCAGAGGCGTACGCGAAAGTGAGGGATACGGAGTGATTAAAACGGTATATATCACGGAAATCTATTGGGAACGCGAATACGACGAGCAAGAAAAAGAAGAGTGCTTGCACTACGACTTAAAAGATGCGTTGGTCTGGCTAGCGAAGAAGGGTTTCACCCAAATGGAACTGCATGAGGGGAATTACACGCCATTCGTTTGTTTCGTACAAGGTGAACATTCGGCATACATCAAAGTGAACACAGGCGACTGGGTAACAGCAAAAGAGGCGAAGGAACGGGGGCTTGATTGGGAATGACTGTCAGCACGAAGAATCGGGGCAAGGACCTCGAAGCGCTCGTCCTGCAATCGAACCGTGTCTACCGACTACGTGGCGAGGCGCTCATGCACCAGGCACACGCTGAGGTGAAAATGATTCGAGGGCAGAAGACGGGCAAGGCGAAACGAGGCAAAGTGATCGATGCGTTCCACGAAGGGAAAGCCGGATTGGATTTCTACGGCATCTCGAACGGTCGCTACATCACATTTGATGCAAAGCAGACAACTGAGCAGTCAAACTTCCCTTTAAGAAATGTGAAAAAGCACCAGATGGACACGGCAATGGAGACGGCACGGGCGGGCGGCATCGCCTTTCTGCTCGTCCGATTCTCGGCACACAACGAGACATACTATCTCAGCGCGGAGCAGTTGCGGGGCTGGTGGGAACAGCAGGACACCACAGGCGGTCGCAAGAGCATCCCGTATCAATGGTTCGTGGGCCATTGCAAGCGGGTGGAGAGTGGGAACGCGGCGGCGCTCGATTGGTTGAGTGTCGTCAGAGAGGAGCTAGGCAGTGATTGATTGGACGGACACAGGCATGACGCTGTTCCTCATCGGGATATTCGGGGCGATGGCGATCAGCTTACTACGGCAAGACGAATAGGAGTGGAGAACATGGCATATGAGAAAATAAAACTTTTTGTAGCTGGTGTAAGTGGGGAAATTTATATGGCTCCGATTAACAATGATGGAACGATGAGTATGAAGTGGCGCAGAGTAACGGATGACTGTAAGCGAGCGACGGCAGAATGGTTTATGAAGAATCGCAAGAAAATGGTTCAATACGGCGGTGACGAAGAAGTTCAAAAACTGACTCTGTTCTTTACAGATGATGCCGAAAAAGCAAAACGCATCTTAGCAATTCTGGAAGAAGAATCATGACCCTCGAACTGATCCCGCACGAGAAACGTGTCAACCATCTCCGCATCAAGTACAAGGGTGTCGTCGTCGCAGACGGCATCCGATGCCCCAGCGGACGGATTGAGGTGAGACCGCGGGAGAAGCACTTCCCGTACAATCGGACGAATCGGGTGCTCGACGAGGGGCAACTGAGGAAGTTCGTGCTTTTATCGGAGATAGCGAAGGAAAGATAAATTTTATAGGAGAGTGGATGGAATGGAAGTTATTAACCCGTACTTGATTACTGAAAAGAAGAGCAATGAAGATTTATCGTTATTGCTAGATGACTACAACGAGAAACATGCAGGTAAACTCGTGCGACACGTTGCAAGTGGAGGAATTTATAGAATCTCTCATTTTAGCATATTGAGCCGTGATGGAAATTCAGAGATTCAAGCAAATTTCCATCCTTTTGACGAACTCACACAAGTCGAATTAGTAAATGTCCGTCATTCTCGTCCATGTGTTGAATTTTTCGACGGAAGGTTTTCGTTTAGCAAATAAAATTATGAATTGACCAGAAGATGCCAATAAAAGAGCTTGGTGGCACGACCCATCAAGCTCCACTAAGCGAGGAGGCGGCGACAATGCGAAAGGTTCTACCGGAGGATTTAGACTTCAACGAGTCACAACCGTACTTCGTCCTCTACTTGTTGACGAATGGGTTTCAAGTCGGGGATGACCTCGATATAAACGAGTTCATGATTTGGACCAACAGAAAACATCGGGAGTTCCGAAACCTGTTAGGTGTGACGGACAACGAAGTTAGACTCAAGATGCGATTCAACGATTATGTCGAGCAGTTCATTGAATGGCTGAAAACGTTTGTTCCGACAGTTGAAGTGGATGAAGAACAACTTACATTATTCTAGGAGGAATACACATGATACTGACAAAAGAGCTATGGGACTACATTATTGAGAAGCAACGGATTCTGGACGCGGCGTTCATGAAGAACCCACGCTTCATCCCCGACACGGAGGTGCGTGACTTGGCAGGACTCATCGAAGTGGACGAGTTCGTCAAGGAGTTCAAGGAGACGTACAAGTGGTGGTCGTTCAAGCCGAACGATCGAGCGAAGATTGCAGACGAGTATTGCGACATCCTGCACTTCATCGCAGGACTGGCGATTGAAGAGAGACGAGAGGATGAATACCTCGTGTTGGTAAAACGAGGATATGATTTATATGAAAAATCAGTTAAGAATGCGAATATGGTCAGTGTGTTGAAAGGTATTAGACTAAGCGATGAAATCATTTATGGTCTCGCTTTAACTACAGCTCTCATGGAACGCCTCAACTACACGACAGAGGAAATCCGTATCGCCTACGACCTCAAAAATGAGGAGAACTTCCGTCGCATCGCATCGGGGGTGTACTGATGCCACTCGAGACACAGGAGACCCTACGCGCATTGATCGAGCAGAACCGACGCATCCAAGGCTACCCACCGAACTGCGACTGCGGGAACGAGGCGACGTTGCAACAGCCAGATATTTTCGGAGGGACGACGGGGTATTGCCAGAGTTGTTATGACGCGTTGGGAGGCGAGGGGGAGTGAGAAAGCGAAGACGACGGGCAATCGTTCAACAGCATATTCTCAGACGGACAGCAGAGCGAAAGCGGATGAAGCAAGCTCAAGCGGAACGACAACGTAAGTTTGCGGAAGAAGCCATCGAACGAGGTGACTGCCCGAACTGCTTCCTTCCGACCCATGGTGGATTCTGTGACTGCATGATTGTGGATGGAGAATTCAAAGGAGCTTGGTGGCAGAAGTGACGGACGACTTTACTATTCATGTACGAATCGTGTACGCGCGTCACGCATATAGAGGATAGACTAAGAGAGTAGAGGACTCGGAGACGTTCCCAACCACCGACGATGAACGGACGCTCCGAGGACTCGCAATTCTCCATACATGAATTCGGGTTGCTCTGCCCGAAATGAAGGCGCTCCTATGGGGCGTCTTTTTAAATTTAGTTTCGCGGAAAGTGGATAATTTTTCGAAAACGACCCTATATACAGTGTGCGCAGTAGAGTGGCGTAACTTGAATATAAGGACGTGGAACGAAATGAACGAAAAACTTTTCGGAAAACCTGCGAATTCGACGAACGAGACGGTTATATCTTTTGGACAGCGGAAAGATGGCTGTACCTATAACTGGGAGCGTGGTCGAATGGAACGCGGGAATGATTACGAATGGTTCAACGAAGACGAGGAACGGACTTACTATGATCCATACACGGGACAGGAAATCAGCGAACGCGAGTATTGGGAACACGGATGCTCGGATGAGATGATGGATAACCTGTTCTGACGACGACGCCTCAGGGCGTCTTTTTTGTGCCTAGAATACCGCTCACGTGTCGACTCTCCCTAGACATCCCCCAACGTGCGCGGCCTTGTAGACATAAAAGGAGGTGAGCCGTATGGCAAATCCAAAGTATGAAGAATGGTTGACCCCAGAAGGGCTCACGCTTTTAGAAGGATGGGCGCGAGATGGGCTGACGAATGAACAGATCGCCTCGAACATGGGCGTTGCCGAGAGTACGTTGTACAAGTGGAAGAATGAACAGGTGGAGATTTCGGAGGCCTTAAAAAAAGGGAAGGAAGTCGCGGACTATCAAGTCGAGAACGCGTTGTTCAAACGTGCACTCGGCTTTCGTTATGTCGAGGTGACGAGGGAACACGGTGAAATTGTGAAGGAAGTGACGAAGGAAGTCGCACCAGACACGACCGCTGCCATCTTCTGGCTCAAGAACCGTAAGCCGCACGAGTGGCGGGATAAGCAGGAAATCAGTCACACGGGCAAGATGGACCACCGCCTAGACGTGACGGGGCTTACGACAGAGGAGTTGAGACGACTTGCTCAACTTGACGATTGACCAACGCAAACGGATTGCGGACGAGGCGAAGCGTGAGCTCATGCGCCGCTCCTACCGCGATTATCTCGTGCAGGTGCATTACGGACGCTTTCACTTGTTCCCACACATCGAACTGATCGCCGAACCGCTCCAACGCATCGCCGACGGGGAATCGCTCTCCGTCATCATCGAGATGCCACCACGACACGGGAAGAGCCAGACGGTCACAGAGACGTTCCCGAGTTACTACATCGCACGGAACCCGACAAAACGCGTCATCGCCGCTGCTTATTCCGACACACTCGCCCGCAAGTTCGGTCGGTTGAATCGCGACAAGTTCAACGAGGCGGCAAACGTGTTCGGGTTGGCGCTCGATGCGAACAACAGCTCGGCGCAGGATTGGTCGGTGTCAGGGTTACCTGGTGGCATGGTCGCGACGGGTATCGGTGGCTCTATCACGGGTCAGGGAGCGGACTTGCTCATTATCGATGACCCTATCAAGAACGCCGAGGAAGCGAACTCCCCGACGATGCGACAGAAGGTATGGGACGAATGGGAGTCGACACTCTCGACACGTCTCCATAACGGGGCGTCGGTCATCGTCATCATGACACGGTGGCACGAGGATGACTTGGTCGGGCGCTTGCTCGAGAACGCATCCCGTGACTGGATTCGCTTGCGTCTTCCCGCCATTGCCGAGGATGACCATGATCTACTCGGTCGCTCGAAAGGTGACCCGCTCTGCCGGGAACTCGGCTATGACGAGGAATGGGCGAAACAAAAGAAGGTGGAAGTCGGGTCCCGCACGTGGGGCGCGCTCTACCAACAACGTCCCGCTCCAGACGAGGGCGCTATCTTCCGTCGTGAATGGATTCAGTTCTACCGCAAGCTGCCGAGCGAACTGGAGTATACGGTCCATTCATGGGATTTGACGTTCAAGGACTCGACGGGAGCGGATAACGTATCGGGTCAAGTGTGGAGCAAGAAGGGCGCTGACCGCTACCTCATCGACCGTGTGAACGGAAAGATGGACTTCACGGCGACGCTACGAGCCATCCAGTCGCTACGAGCGAAGCACTCCGACTATAACGCCATCTTGATTGAGGACAAGGCGAACGGGCCAGCGGTCATCACGACGCTCCGTAAACAAGTACACGGCATCGTGCCCGTCAATCCTGAGGGCGGAAAGATCGCAAGAGCACAAGCCGTCTCCCCGACATGGGAGGCGGGCAACGTCTATCTACCGCATCCCGACATCGCGCCGTGGGTGCATGACTATATCGAAGAACTCGTCAGCTTCCCGTTCGCCACACACGATGACGACGTGGACAGCACGACGCAAGCACTGGCGCATTTGAACCGCATCAAGGACAAAATTCGCAGGGACAGCCGTCGCCTGCTCTTTTAAGTGAGGTGAGCACATGAACAAACAACGCGTATTCGTAGGCAAGGCGACCGAACTCCCTGTCACCCGCTCGACCGCAGAGGACGATGGTAGTTGGGTCGCGGTGCCTTATGCTCCGAAGTCACTCCGTCTCGTCGTGGAGCAATCGAGCATCCTCCAACAAGCCATTGCCGCCTATAAGAACAACATCGTCGGCTACGGCATCGTGCCGGAGTATATCGACGAGTCAACCGAGGATAGCGGGCAGTCCGCTGAATGGGACTTGGTCGAGGAAGTGCTCGACTGGTTAAGCATCGACAAGTCACTTTCCGAGCTGTTTAAAGAGGTGCTCGATGATCGTGAGGTCACGGGCAACGCCTTCCTTGAGGTCATTCGGGATGACAAGGGCAATGTCATCCAATTGGAGCGGGTCAAACCCGAGTTGGTGCAACTCTCGAAGCCTGAAGCCGAGCCTGTGCTGACAAAAATGGTTCGCAAGGGCAAAGAGAAAATGGTTTGGAAGAAGTTCCGCAAGTTCAAGGTCGACAAATACATCTTCAAGGAGTTCGGCGACCCGCGTGGCATCGACTTCATGACCGGCACTGACACGGATGACCCGAGACGACAGGCGCGTGAGCTGTTGCATCTCAAGATTGGCACGGATCACTGGGGTGTTCCTCGCTGGATTGGTCCCCTCGTTTCCATCATGGGAGCGCGCAAAGCGGAGGAGCTCAACTTCCGTTACTTCTCGCAAGGGCGACATACACCGATGGCAGTGCTCATTAAAAACGGGCAATTAAGTGAAGATGCCGAGCTCGCACTCGCTTCTTACACGAATGAAATCGGCAACGAGGCGATGCAGCATAAGATGTTGGTTCTTGAAGCGGAGAAAGTGACGGACGGGATCGATGACAAGGACAAAGTGGATATTGAAATCAAGTCACTCGCCGACATGCTCCAGACGGACGCCCTCTTCTTAGATTACGACGACAAGGTGCGTGAGAAGGTGCTCAGTAGCTTCCGACTGCCTCCGGTATACGTCGGGCTGTCGCAGGACTACAACCGCTCCACGGTCGAAGAGGCGAAGCGTATCGCCGAGGAACAAGTGTTCCAAGCGGAGCGGGAGGCGTTAGAAGATTTGTTCAACCGTCACTTGCTCGCCTCGTATCAACTCAAAGAAGTGAAGATTGAGGTACGCGGTCCAGAACTCTCGAACGACGAGTTGGTTATCGAAGCACTTGATAAACTCGGGATGCGATTCTCGGATAACGAGGTGCGGGCGGTCGCCGGGAAACTCATTGGATTGGAACTCCCCGTCTTGCAGGGTGAACAGCACGAGTTGCCACAGGGCGCACAAGCCGTCCGAGCGACCATGCAAGACGTACAGGGTGCGGAGCTCTCCAAAGAGATTACAGGCGTCATGAAGGACGTGAGGGAGTCGTTAGACGAGGTGAACGACACGCTAGGGGCGTGGAACCATGTGCCGGACTGATTGGGACGTGTTGCTGAAAGCGGATGACGACGAGTTGAAGGACCTGCTTCGGGACTATCCCGAGGTGGAGGTCATCGTCGCACGGATCAATGGACTCGAGGCGACGCTCGCCCGCTTGCTCCGTAACCTCGGACGTGACTACATCAAGGTCATCACGACGTTTTACGACGAGGTGGGCGGGGCGTTCAACTTTGCATGGAACATCGGCTTGCAGGGACAACTCGCGGCGATACTCGCCAGTGAGCGGTTGATTGCTGACCTCAAAGCGTTCTTCCCGAAGGTCAGCGCAGAGATGGCAGAGCTCATCATGAGCCGTATCGACAAGACGGCGGCTTTTTCGTATTTGAACCCACAGACCGTCCGGTTCCTTGAATCCTATAGCGAGACACTAGCGGGCTACATCGGGCAGAACAGCGCCGACAAGGTATTGGACGTGCTCACACGGGGCGTACAGGCAGGCAAGTCGATCGACGAGCTCGCACGCGAGCTGAAAGAGCATGACGTGTTCAGTCGGGCGAGAGCACGACGTATCGCCATCACGGAAACACTCACCGCCTACTCGGTCGGAGAAGATGAAGCCTATCGCCAGTCACCCTCGGTCATCGGCACACGGTGGCAACATACGGGCGCACGGAAGAACAAGCCACGTGAGGCGCATGTCGCCATGAGCGGGCAGTATCGTCCAATCGGCGAACTGTTCGATGTGAACGGCTATCCGGCGATGTACCCGCGTGACCCTGTCTTACCAGCGAAAGAGCGCATCAACTGTCACTGCACACGGATTCCTGTCGTCGATGAACGGATCATTGGATTGAGTGAGGACGAACGGCAAGCGATTCGAGACAACGTGATAGGAGGATTCGAATGATTGGTGGATACATGGTCGATAGCAATAAATCAAGTTTATCGGTAGAGGCGAGAGAACAAGGACTCCCTACTGCAAATATCAAGATGGAATTTGACTTAACGATAGTCAATGAACATGACGCAGCAGTGATACGTGAAAAATTAGCAACGCTAATGGGTTATGTAGAAGATGTTGTTTTAGGACGTATTGAATTAAGTAATGAAGAGGAGTGATTACATGGGACGCATTACCAACCTCATCCCGTCACACGTCTCCATCGTCGACAAGGCCGCCAACAAGCGGTCTTTTTTGTTGGTGAAGAGTGACCAACAACCGAACGTCGAGGCGGACGTCAAGTTGCTCAAGCGTGACGAGGCACAGCAAATCGTATACGGCGTCGTGTATGAGCCGGACGTCGTGGACGCACACGGCGACTTCATGGACGCCTCGGAGATTGAGAAAGCCGCTCACGTGTTCCTCAAGGAGTTCCGCAACATCGACAAGCAACACGACTTCACGTCGAAGGTGGGCGAGGTCATCGAATCGTACATCGCGCCCGCTGACTTCGAACTCGGCGGACAGACGGTGACGAAAGGCACGTGGATGATGGCGGTCAAGGTCGTCGATGACGTGTGGCAGAGTATCCAGAAGGGTGAGTATACCGGATTCTCATTGGCTGGTTACGGCAACGTCGAGAAGGCGCAGGAAACTCCACAAGAGCCGTCTGAGGACGTGCTGACGAAAGAAGACACCTCATTTCTTAGCAAGTTGAAGAAATTCTTCGCACCGCTGCTCGAACATGAGCAAGTGCAAAAAGAACAGGGAGAGGAGGTGATGACAATGACGAAAGAAGAACTCCAGACACTTGTGACCGACACGGTCGCCGAGGCAGTCGCGAAAGCACTCGCCAAGCAGGAGACACCAGCAGAACCGGCATCACCTCAAGACGAGCCGGAAGCGGTCGCTGAGGACGTCGTGAAAGAAGAGACGCCAGCAGAGGACACAACTGAACAGACCGAACTCGCCAAAGCGCTCGAGCGGATCGCCGAACTTGAAAAACAAGTCGATGCCCGCCCGGTCGCTTTTTCTAGTGGCGCGGAAGTCACGAAGACCGAAACACCTGAAAAGAAATCGTATCTCAAACACTTCGGATAAACGAAAGGGGTTCATCACATGAACAACACAGAATTGCTTCAAAAGCAGATGCAAGACCTTCAAAAGGCGAACGATGTCACATTACCACCAGACGAGGGGCGCGCGTTCATGCGTGACGTTGTCGGTTCAGCCGCAACGCTCCGTAAGCTCTACTTCTACGACGCGAAGTCGCCTGTCGGTAAAATCGAGGCGCTCGGCGTCAAGAAGCGCCAAATGCGCTTGCACCAAGGACTCGACACAGAGCCAACAGGCACTGACCACGTCATCGAGCGTGGCGTACCGTTCGCTCTTGTACCTGTCATGACGGATGCATGGTTCAAGAACGACAACGTGTACTACACAGCGCGTATGCGTGGGCAAAACGTCGAGGATGTTGTCGCTGGCATGATCCAAGAGCAGTTTGCGGCAGACATGCAAGACCTCGCCTTCAACGGTGACGAAGCGTCCGCTGACCCGTTCCTTGAGATGAACGACGGTTTCCTCAAGCAAGCCCGCACGAACGCGGACACAATCAAGCACGACGTGGCAGCGGACATCACGGTCGCTGACCTCCAAGCGGTGCCGACGAAAGTTGCGCGTGAGCAGTTGCGTGCCGGTAAGTTCGTCTGGATCATGGGCGCGGGCACACACGCGGCGCTTCAAGCGGAAGTTATCGCTCGTCCGACACCAAAAGGGGACGCTGTCTTGATTGACGGTGAACTTCGTAAGCTCCACGGCTACGACATCGAGCTCGTCGACCACATCGAAGAGGACAAAGTGTTGTTCACACCACTCGAGAACCTCACGGTCGTCACTGGATTCGATGTGTCGTACCAACGTACTGGCGCAGGTGACCGCGCGGTAGCGAAACAAGGAACGTACCACTTCGTCCTCTCGAGCGCCGACTTCGTCATCCGTACACCGAAAGCACTCGTGTACATCGCACAAGACGCCGTCACACCCTGAGCCGCTCATGATGATGGCGTCAGCGCCTAGTGAGCCAACGTACACGCGAGAGGAACTCGAAGCCATGACGAAGGATGCGCTCTATGACATCACAACGGACATGGACATCGCCGGACGCTCGTCGATGACGAAGGCGCAACTGGTCGATGCCATTCTCGCCGAACAGGGAGGTGTCTAAATGGCGCTCATCACACCGCAACAAGTGAAGGACTATACGGACTTCCCGAAAGTACAGGAACGAGCCGACACGAAACTGGCGTTCGATATCAGGCAAGCTGAGTCGGACGTCTTTTCGTATGTCGGGCATCGTTTCACCGAACCTGAGTATTTCCCGTTGCCGGAAGAGGTCGAGACGGCGCTTGTCCTGCTCACCGAACATTACGCGTTGATCCGTACCGACAAGTCACTCATGAAGGGCTACACGGCGGAGAAACTTGACGATTACAGCTACACCCGAAAGGGCGGTAACGTGTTCGCCAACATGCCGGAAATCGCGAATCTCCTTAAAGATTACGTGAAGGGAGGGAGCGGGGGCGGTGTTCGTCTCCGCGTCCTCTGATGGCGTTTGAAGAGATGCTTTCCGACCGTTGCACCATCAAGCGGCAGATTCCGCTCGAACCGAGTTACGACGATTACGGCAACCCCGTGACCGAGACGACGCTCGGGACGATTGCGACGAATGTGCCGTGTTACATGGTTCGTAAGACGCACGACCTCATCCAGTCAACGAGTTACCAAACACTTCGCGAGAACTGGAAAGTGACGTTCCCGATTGATGCGGACGTACAGGTGAACGATATCCTCATCATCGATGACATGGAGTTGGTCGCAGGAACACCGCGTAACGTGAAGGACCATCACTTGAGCGTATTCGCGACGCAGGACATCGCCTTATGAACGGCTTTGACGAGTTTGCCAAGGATATGGACCAAGTGCTTCGTCACTTCGGTACCGACCTGAACGAATACGTCGATGCGATGGGCTTTACCTTTCTAGCTGAGGTACGCCGTGAGATTTTGCGGCAACAGCTCGTCGACACGCGCTTGATGGTCAACTCGTTCCAGCGAGGGGGCTTATCGAACGTGTGGGAACGCACCAAGACGGCGATTGAGGTCGGCTCGACTGTCGAATACGTCAAGTTCGTCAACGAGGGGCACTGGACGGTCAATAACAAATCGTTCGTCCCGCCGACGCACTTCTTCGACAACGCGTACCGCATCACCGAACGCATCCTCGACGCGAATCTACAAAAGAAATTCGATGACTCCATCCGAAAGGGGTTTAGCTGATGAATCCACGACAAAGTTCCCTCATCCGTTACATTCAGACGACGCTCAACGCCCGTTCGGGTGAGCCACAGTACAAAGCGGTGTACGAAGACGAGGTGCCACTTGCCTTTGTAACACCTAGCATCTACGTCACGCCTATCCAATACGACCGCATTACAGGCTCTTCGGGGCAGTCGAAACGGGAGGCGGTATGCGCCATCGTCTTTTACCGAGAAAAGCGGAAACAGGCACACTGGGACGCCTCGTGCGTCATCGATGCGCTTGCTGTGGCGGGTTACAAGGTGCCGCATTATGAAGGCTCGACCAAGACGGACAGCTTCCTGAAGATACGGGACGCGTCCGTCCGCATGGTCGAAGGTGGACCCACCAATGTCAAGGCCGCGACACTTACGCTCGTCTGGCATGAATGGACGGACATCGACAAGGAACGCGGTCCGCTCATGCAACAGATCAACAACGAATTAGCATAAAGGAGGCAACGATATGCCGACATGGGACAAGACCACTGACCCGATTCTACCGGGTCTGTATTTACTTTTAGAACGTGCCGCTGAACGGGTCATCCGTCCGGGCGAACGGGGCATCATCGCCATGGTCGCCGACTCATCCATCGCTGAGAAACGCGGAGTGGTGCATGAGGTCACGACAGCGAAACAGATCGCCGACACGCTGGGCACGAACAAGGCGCACGCCGAGCTTGCTCTACAAGGCGGTGCCGCACGACTCATCCTCTACGTCCGTAACGACGCGGAGGCACTCGAGGACGCACTCGAACAACTCTCACCGTATTATTTCGACGGCTTCGCACTCGGCTATGATGCCGTGAAAGCGGATGTCGACGCACTCAAGGTATGGCGCGCCCAGATGAAAGCCGATGGGCGTCACTTCGTGGCGTTTGCGGGTAACGCTTGGGGGCTCGCAGACGATGCGGCGGTCGAGCTCGTCTACTCGACGGCGAAGCACGAGGACATCATGCACGTGGGTCTAGGCGTCTCGGACGCATCGGGTGACCAATACTCAGGCGGTCAGCTCGCCGCGTATCTCGCGGGCGTGCAGGGCGCGAAAGGGCTTGGCGAAGGGTCACTCACCCGTCAGGTCATCCCGTTCGCGGTGGACGTGGAACGACGCCTCACGAAAGCACAGCGCGAGAACTTCTATACGGAGGGTATCGCCGTACCGATTCACAACGGCATCGATGTGGTGCTCGAAGGGGCTATCACGAGTGACGCGACAGGCTTCAACAAAGGCAAGCTCCGTATCGCCTACAATGCGGCCGTGTATCAGGAGACGCTCACGTATGCGGTCGAGTCTGGCTTTATCGGCAAGATCAACAACGATGCGGACGGACGAGCGGTCTTGCTCGCTGCCATCGAAGAGTTCAACAATCGCTTGAAGCGGGAAGGCGTCTTGTCAGAAGATACGGCGACCATCATTCACCCGGACTTCCCGCCGGTCGGTGAGTCGATCTACCTGCTCACGTCAGGTGAGTTCATCGATGCGGCTGAGAAGTTCTTCTTCGAGTTCGTCGCCTCAGGAGGTGCTAACTAATGCGGAATGGTCATGAGATTTACCACGGCGAGGAGATGGCCATCTATGTCGATGGTGTCTTCGTTAGCTACGTGGACAACTTCCAATTACGTGTGGACTACAACATCGAGAAGGTGAAAATCCCACGCGTGAAACTGACACAACATAAGGTAGCAGGCGGCGAGGCTTCTGGCGTCATCGGTGGTTTCCTCTATAATGCAGCATTGCAAGCCGCTGCCATGAGTTACCTTGGGAACGGCAAGAAGCGCTTGATCTCGGTGACGGGTTCGATGCGTAACCTCGACACGATGGAAGCAGGAACGGTCACAGCGAGCGGCATCGTCTTCCAATCGGCGGACCTCGCAAACTGGCAAGTGGATGCTCCTGTTAAAATCGAGCAACCATTTTTTGCCTCGAACGTATCAATCAAAGGATTCCAGACACCACGCGCATGAGGCGGGCACTAGCCCGTCTCTTTACTTATAAGGAGGCAGCCACATGGCAAAGTTATCAGTCAAAGAACGCTTGTTGAAGCGGAAGGAAGATGTATTGAAAGTGGAAGTGCGGCTCGACGAGGAAACGACGGTGTACGTGCATGAATTGGCACAGGACGTGCTTGATGACATCCGCAAACGCTGTAAGAAGGATGGCAAAGTGGACGCTGACCGTATGAACGCCCTCATGATCCTCGAGGCGGTACATGAAGCGGATGGGACGAAATCGCTCGACGCCTCGATGAAACAGGAACTTGATATCTTGGACGACATCGAATTCGTGGACATGGCGTATCGTGTCGGCGAGAAAGAACGTATCGAAAAGGCGATGGCGGAAGCAATGGGCTTCATCGACCCAAAAGACGAGGCGAAAGAGAATGAAGAACTAAAAAACTAATGTCGGGCCGCCGTCCAGACGGGAAATCACTCGGACCGGACGAAGCGCCCGATGAATGGTTTTATTTGCACCACCTCTTTCGGCTCCACGGCATCCCGCCGCATGAATCCGAGCACTGGGAGCCGGGTTGGAAGCGGGCGGCTTATATAAGCATCGGCTTGCAACTAGAGGAAGAAATGAAACGGCGCAACGCCGGGTTAGGAGGGTAGTGATGGCCGAAAAGAAATATACCGCGTTATTCGAGGCGAAAGACCGTGTCAGTCCCGAAGTCGAAAAGATGCGCAAGACGATGGTTCGAGCACGGGATGAAAAAGGGAGATTTATCAAGAAAGTTGCTGAGTTAGATAAGCAACAAAAAGAATATGTCACGACAACGAAACGGACCACCGAAGCCGTCGACAAGATGAAGCGGGCGCTCGTCGGGGTCGGCAGCGGATTCGCCACGATGGGCACACGAGGCATGACGGCGGTTCGGACACTCGGTAGCGGGCTCAAGGGTATCGTCAGCACGGTCATGAGTCTCCCGGCACTCCTCGCAGGTGCAGGAGCGGCGTTCGGGGCGTTGAAACTGACGGATGCCATCGTCGGCGGTGCCATGAACAAAGAGCTCTCCCAAATGCAGATGGGCGCACTCCTCGCTGACCAAGGCAAAGGGATGGACCTGTACAAGATGGTGCAGGACAAGGCGATGACCTCGATGTTCTCCGAGAAGGAGTTTTCGAAAGCGGCGACGACCTTCCTGCCGATCACACGTGACTTCGGGGATATCGATCGTCTCATGAGCATCAACGAACGACTCGCTTCCTCGAACTTGCTCGAGGGCATGGAAGGGGCGTCCTTCTCGCTCCGTGAGGCGTTATCAGGTGATATCACTTCGATTGCCGAACGTTTCAACATCTCGAAGAGTAGTCTCCGCTCGAACGGGTTCAGTGCGGACGGGAGCTGGGAGCAAAACCTCATGGCCGTCGACAAGACGCTCGACAAGATGGGCTACACGGCGAAATACGTCGACCAGGTCAATGACTCGGCATACGCACAGTGGCAACTCTTCAAGTCGAACGCATTGAAACTCTTCGCAGACAGCGGGGAGGGCATCCTGTCCAAGCTGAAAGAACCGCTCAAGGAATTGAACACGATCATGGGGTCGTCCAAGATGAGCGCCTTCGTCGACAAGTTCGGTGACTTCCTCGCAGGGAAACTGAGCGCGGGTGTGCAGTACGTCGAGGATATGAACCTCACATGGACGGACTTTGACCGTCTCTTAAAAGGAGCGGGTGAGATTTTCAGCGGTGTCGGCGACTCTTTCGCGATCATGATGGGTACGTTCGACGGCGAGAAAGGTAAGAGTCCCCGTGAACAGTTCGAGCAGTTTGCCGAATCGATGGAAGCGGGCGGCAAGGCGATTCACGACTTCAACGAATCATTCGCCCCGTTCGTCGACATGGTGCGCGGTTTCGCCGAGTGGGGAACGACGTTCTTCCAGCGTGATGAGGATGGCAACAAGCAAAAAGGCTTGCTCCGCTGGGCGGGCGATGCGCTCACAGGTAAGGGGACGGACTGGTACTACACGCCGGGCGAACAACAGACACCGTGGCAACAGTTGAAAGAGACGTTCCGCATGAACGGGCAGTTCTTCGACAAGTTCGAGTTCAACCCGAACGCCGGTTCGTCGAGTCGTCTGAACGGCTCCCACCGCGCTGGACTCTCATACGTCCCATATGACGGTTATATCGCCGAGTTGCATAAAGGGGAGCAAGTCGTCCCTGCACAGGCGGCAGGTCGTACCAACGGGCAAATCGTTATCAACATCAGTCAGATGCAGGTACGCCAAGAATCGGACATCGACGCCATCGGCAAAGCCATCGCCAATGAATTGCGCTTGAAGGGGGCGATGTAAATGCCACGCAGCACTATGGAGGTCGAGGTCACCTATTTCCGTCCTGAGACACGCACCGTGCGCGAGAAGGTCAAAGTACGAAAGAAAATCAACGGGCGCTGGGTGACGACCTACGAATACAAGTCGGTCAAGAAGACGGTACAGGCGGGTTATTCGCGCATCCTGCCTGTCACGCCTGAACAAATCAAGGTGAGTTATACCCGCTCATTTGACGACCGTCCGACCATCGCCCAACGCACCTATACGGCACCGGGCGCGATGAACCCACGCGAGATTCGGCTGGAGAGCTTCTTCACATCCGACTCGGACTATGATTTCACACAACGGACGGTGCTTCACGACCCGGTCGAGCTCGCCAAATGGTTCGAGCAACGAGTGCTCAACACGACGTTCCCTGTCCGTGTCCGCATTCGTGCGTTAGGTGTCTCGGGCTTCTTCCATCTCCGAGAGCTCAACTACGAGACGGAGGGCGCCACATCCGATTTACCGTATGCGATGGTGTTCCGCGAGCGTGGGCTGCCGTCGGTACGCGTCACCCCACTATAAAAGGAGGAGTCCCATGAGTTGGCAAGATGATTTGATTCAAGCGATGAAAAAACAAGGATTCAACCAAGACGTGCGACTCCTTGAGGGGAGCGTCACCAGAACGTCACCGCTCGAGTTCAGTCCTGACCTAGCGGGCGAACCCGCACTCGCTCGATTTACGGAGAGCGTGGCGAACGGTGTGAGCATCGGACAGCGGTGTCTCGCGTTACAGGACATGACAACAGGACGCATCTACGTCATTGCGAGGCTCGTCTGATGAGTTACACGGTCCATTATTATCACCGCAAGAACAAGAAGCGGTACACGGTCACCCAGCTCGTCACCGTCATCAAGATTGACGGCACGCTCGACCGCTTGTATCGCTCGTGTCAGTTGTCCATCGTCGCCAAGCAGGGTGTGCCCTATGAGAACGGGGAACGCATCCGTGTGAGCGCTGACGGCAAGCTGTTGTTCGATGGGCGCGTCTTTCATGTCGAGCACTCGGCGACAAGCGGGGTCACGCTCACCTGTTACGACAATGCCTATTACTTCGAGCGCAACACCGCGAACCTGCTCGTCCGTCCGATTGGGACGACACCAAGTGACAAAGGACTCACCCTCTCGGAGATCGTGCAGAACTTTGCCAAACGAGCGGGCGTCCCGACAGGATACATCAAACCGACCGCCAAGCGTCACGGCAACATCGGATATATGGCGGTCGACATGCAGACGATGCTCCAAGGGTTGCTGGGGCTTGAACGACGCAAGACAGGGAAACGCTATTACTTACGCATGAACGGAGACAAGCTCGACTTACGTGAACGGGGCGGGCTTCCTGGACTCATCGTTGACCCAGTCATCGCTTTGGATATCACGAAGACGGATGACGCCCAGAATGTGTACACCGTCCTCTATGCGAAAGGTCCGGCAGAGGTGGCATCCTCAGGTGTCGCACAGTCACCGGGCGGATTCGGAGGCATCGCGTCGAGCAAGTACAAAGGACCTGATTCCAACGGGTATCAGAGTGGATTCAAGTCACGTCTGAAAGCGACGGACCGGTGGGACGCCCTTATCTATCAGGTGGCGAACAAGAACGGCGTGGACCCCCTCCTCTTGAAACTCATCGTCATGATGGAGTCCTCAGGAAATCCCGATGCCATCTCAAGTGACGGGGCGGGCAGTATCGGACTCACGCAGATCACACCGGGCAACGTCGGGCTACCTGTCGATGCGAACCGGCTCCGTGACCCTGAATACAACTTGCAGAAGGCGTGCGAAATCATGAAGGGGTCGAAATACGGCGTCATGAAGCGTCAAGGCTATGCGCCGACGAGCAAGAACATGGCGCACCTCTGGAATGGTTGGCCTGTTGGTCAAGGGGAGGACGAGAGCGGTTACGCCAACACCATCGAGCAATTGTATCGCGGGTACGGCGTGGACGCCGACCGCGCGTTTACCGACTCACTCCCCGCCGAAAGCAATGACGACACGGCGACCCCGAAAGCGGAAGAGGTCGTCTATCAAGCAGAAGCGTCGAACAAGGCGCTCCGCGACAAGCTCGGGACGATGCGAAACGTCATTACGCTCGATGCGGAAAGTTTGAAGGATTTGGTCGAACAGACGCAACGCCTCGTCAATTCATACGGCGAGGACAGAAGCCTTTCGGTCGAGATGATCGGGCATGTCAACGGACAGTCCGGTCGCAAGGTCGAGCTTCGCGGCAATCAGGTGTCGGGCGGGACGTGGTACATCCAAGCGGATAGCCATATCATCACGGCGAACGGGCACACGATGCGCCTCACGCTTGCCTTGAATGACAATCTACCAGAACCCGAAGTGCCTGAGACGCCGAAAAGTAGTCTCCTTGAGAGCGAGATTGACCCGAACGCACCCGAACGGGCGGACGGCAAGATATTCATTCGCCCGACAGACGGGCGGGTCACGCAGAGCTGGGGACCGGCGAGTGGGGCATACGGCTACACGTTCCACAACGGGATTGATATCGCCAACTCGGTCGGTACACCGGTTCGAGCGGCGGCAGCGGGTCGTGTCGCCAAGTCTGCTTTCTCAAGTGGCTACGGCAAGCACATCATGGTCACGCACTTCCCAGATGGGGCGAGTGGCCAGAAGTGGGTCACGGTCTACGCCCACTTGTCGGAGATCAATGTCAAAGTCGGCGATCAGGTCGGCATCGGGCAACTCATCGGCAAGATGGGCAGTACCGGCAACTCGACCGGCTCACATCTCCATTTTGAGATTCACAAAGGTGATTACGCCTATTCGCCGAGTTCGCCGCTCAACACGGTCAACCCGGCACTTTACTACTAAGGAGGGACGCCATGTTTCCGACAGACGAATTAAACGAGGTCTTGGACGGCGTGGTCGACACCGAGACGGAGGACGCCCTGCTCGTCAGTGGCTATGGTACTCGCACATGGGGCATCGATTGGCGCAACGGTCGCCTGTTCAAGGCCGACCCCGTCCGCACGAAAGCCGAGCGGGTCATCAAGTATCTCTTGACCCCACGCGGGCAGGTCGAGGTGTACCCGTCCTTCGGCTCGGACAATCTCGATGAGGGGTACGGCTCCCTCATCTGGACGATGTTCGGTGAGGTCTACCCTGATGCAGAGACGGCGCGGTCGGACCTACAAGCCTTATGTAACGAGGCGGCGCTTGCCGTCGTCGGGGTCGAGGGGGTCACCGCCGAAGAGGTCATCCTGAAGGACGACGCGCTCACCGCACGCATCCGCATCACGATTGACACAGGAGAGGAGGTCACGGTCGATGACATCACCATTGCCAACTAGTTTTATCTCGATTGAAGCCGAGAGCGCCGAGGTCATCCACGCGCGCATGCTCGACCAAGCCAAACAATATGACGGTGACACGGACACGCAGGAAGGCTCGCCTGTCTGGGATGCCACGAAACCAGGGGCAGACGAGATTGCTGACGTCCAGCGTATGATCGTCGACTCGGTCTATGCTGCCATCCCGTCCACCTCATGGGGCGAATTCTTGGATGAACTCGTCAAAGAGGTCGGCATCACCCGAAAGCCCGGACAACTCGCGACGGGCACCATCAAATTGCAGAGTAACGTCGACATCACAGTCCCTGCGGGCACAATCATCTCGACAGAGGCGGACGTGCGCTTCACGCTTAACACGGACGCGGTCATCACACCGCCAGCGGAACAGCCTGACCCTGACAACCCGATTCCAGGGGAGACGACAGTCAGTGTCACAGCGGAAGACGTCGGACTCGTCTACAACGTCTCCGCGTTCACCTTGACCCGACTGCCCCGCGAGTTCCAGAACCTCGTCACGATCCGTCAGGAAGTCGCCATGACAGGTGGGCTCGACGCGGAAAGTGACACCGAACTGAAGAGTCGCTACTTCCAGCGCCTGCAAAACGTCTCAGGCGGCGGCAATCGTCAGGACTACGTCAACTGGGCGCTCGAGATTGAACAGGTCAGCGCCGCGAAGGTGTTCCCGACCGACCCGTCACCCGGAAGCGTCACGGTGCTCATCTGGACGAAGACGGGAGAACCGGACGTATCGGTGCTCGACGCGACACAGGCGCACATCGACGAGAAGGCGTCCCTCATTGCGACGAACCTCATCCAAGCGCCGACTCCTCGTCTCATCGACATCACGGGCACTCTGAGCGTCATCGAAGGGTATGAGGCGGCAGAGGTCATCTCATCCTATGAGACACAAGTCAATGCTTATCTGAATAGTGTTGTGTTCACGGCAAATCCAGTCCGTTACACCGAACTCCTCAAAATCCTGCTTGATACGGATGGGGTGCTCGATGTGACGGACTTTTTGGTGAACGGCGGATTGAATAACATCGTGCCAGCCACGAAAGAGGCGCCGGTACTCGGGAGCGTGACACTATGAGCGAATTGACGCAGACGGCGCTTGACAAGTTCGAGCGTTTTTTGGACATGTCGGCACCGTATTGGCGCGAGAATAAGGACATGCAGAGTATCTTCGTCGCCTATGCCTCCCTCATCGCCAGCATCGAGACGACGATTGACGAGACGCTCACAAACGAGCGTTTCGTGGCATCGGCGACCGAGGCGGGCATCGCCCTCATGGAGTTGCAGTACGGGCTTCCTGAGGACGAGACGCTTAGTTTGGACGATCGACGGGCACGACTCCTCGCCGCGAAACGAAAGTCACAGAACGTCAACGAGGCGTATTTGAAGAACGTCGCGGGCGGGCTGGGGCTGACGGTCGAGATTGTGAGGAACATGGACGGGTTCGTCATCGAGGTGGACGTGTTAGGCGAGGACAAGCCGATTGACGAGGGGCTCCTGTATAAGACGTTTCGTGAAATCATCCCCGCCTATCTCGACTTGTTCTACCGCGTCAAGATCAAGACGAACCTGTCACTCGAACACGTCCTCATCTTGAACGAGGTGCGGGTACCGTTGTTGAACCAGACACGCATGATGACGACACCAGGAGGGTTATGAGATGCCGAACATGTTTGAACCGACACTATTGCAAGACATCGCCCTCTACATGAGCGGTCGCATCACCCGTGCGGCTTATCTACAAGACGGCAATGAATATAACGCCGACATCGTCAAGAACGACGTTGTAGGCACGAAACTCAATCTGTGGGTCAATATCCCCGCGAACACGACAGGCATCAGTCAGTTGCGCTTCTATGACGAAAACGATGTGCGCCTCTTGAATCGCCCGACCGTCATCGTGCAGCGACCAGGAAGACCGACCTACGCACGGATTGAGATTGATACGAAGGAGATGAGCCTATGACCCAAGAGTTTAAAGACCATATTGTGCAGTATCCAAACCGATTCAAGCGTGTCCCTGTGGCGGGCACCACAGACCAATTTGACCTGATCCCGACATGGCAGGAAAATCCGAGCGAAGTCGTACAGTTAGGGACGCCGATTGACCGCCAATTGTTCGAAGGGATTACGTCGCAGTTGGCGGAAACAGAGACAAAACTTTCAGTCACGGATCAACCTGATTTTGTACGTGATTTATCTCGTCTTTCGAGTCAAAAACAAAAAATGAACGTTCAAATCGCCGTCGGGAACCTTAAACAATTTTTCGTCAATGTACAGACTGCCCCAACAAAAGGGATTGCATACGCATTTCGTCGTGATGGTCAGGACGATTACATCACATTGATGGAAGGGGCGGTCGGTGATATCACTCCACAATATGCCGTCATCGAGTCTAAAAACAACGAAACGGAATCGGGTGCATTCAACAAAACGAATGCACCAAACTATTACGCAAGTGTTGTTAATGATTGGATTGCGATCAGTTTTACAGGGACGAAAGTGTCCCTTAACCACTACGCAAACAATCAGGGTGGATTATGGGAAGCGATTTTGGATGAAGGTACGGCGGGTGAGCAACGGGTTAATGTATCTGTATTCTCGACGACAGCGGTAGCAATTAAGGAGAGCACACTATTTCAAAATCTTGAAAAGAAAAAACATACGCTTAAACTCGTCTTTAAAGGGCAGGATCCGGCAAATCCCGTCGCATCTCCGCGTGGTTGGTACTTCTTTGGCGGGACACGCACACAGGACGTACAACGGACGTTTAACATCTATGACGATACCTTCAACATCACACAGACGACACAGGTGCTTTACAGTTACTCAAACAAAGAGTTTGCCATCAGCGCTCGTCCGGCGGGAACGACAGAACCCTATCATTTCGTCCCCGAACACAACGCGATTGGTACGGCGTTTAATTTACAGGACACTCAACTGCTCGTCGATGGAAAGCCGGTCACGTGGAACACCGGGAACTATTACATCGACGTAGAAACGGTACAACTGATTCAGAAGGTTAAAGGCGTACATCCATCCGACATAACCAACCCGTTGATGGAAATCATCACTTATCACACGATTAAAAACGGAGTCGTCACCGTGTCCGGGCGCGTGAAATTCTTGCGCGACACACAAATCGATGTCGGATACGCATTAATGTTGCCGTATTTTGTCAGTTTCGCCAAAAAAATTAAGACGAGCATCGGCAATGATTACGCCGTCATCACCAACCAACCGAACTATAAAGAGTATTGGGCCGAAAGTGATGTAACACAATCGTTCGCCATCCTCAACGACGTGGACGCAGGAGAAAAAATGAACACGGCCGTCGCCATGACGATTGACAATTTCAAACGGACGAACCGCATCGGTAATTTAGGTGTGGGAGACCCGTTTTCTTGGATTGAGCACCGAGGGGCGACACTAGGTAAATTGTATTTTCAGCAATTCGAAAATGTTACAATCCCTGCCGGAGAAGAGTACCGTTTCGACGGTCGCTATTTAGTCACAACACTACCAAATGTTTATGAATTTATTTTGTGAGTAAAGTCTCATTCGGAACATATCACGACATACTACTGTACAATTAAATCTTCAAATTGAATAATTTCAGAAGGGAATCCCTCCATTTTGTAGAATGAAGATATTGGAAGAAGATGGAGGGATAACAATGAATAATCTACTTGAAAACAAAATGTTAAATTTCACTAATGGAGTAAGGGATTCGATAAAGGACAGAAACTGGTATTCATCCCTTACACTAGCGTTAACGTTGCCTGATATTTGCGGCAGACTTGAGTTTCCAGAAAAAATTTCGTCTAAGCGATACGTTGATTGGTTCGAAGAATATTTAATGGATAAATACACTTCGAAAAGCCCTTGGGGAACGCACGTGTTCTTGAATGGTGAGGATGCATATGCCTTGAGATGCGCCTATTTGCACCAAGGAGAATCGAACATTGAAGAACAAAGGATGAGAAAGATTTTGTCTGATTATCTATTTGTCGAACCGCCGAGTAGCGGGATGATCCATTGTAATCAGATAAACAATACACTCCAACTACAAGTTGATGTCTTTTGCACCGACGTCTGCGACGGTGTAGATGAGTGGGTGAAACGCGTCAGTGGTAACGAGGTCATCCAACAACGAGCAGAAAAACTTGTTACTATTCATCAAGTAGAAAACGGTTTTTCTTTTTAGTGATTACGTGTCGACGAGGAGGTCCCTCTAATGAAAATTTGGTATTTAGAGTTAAGGATCGATAACGAACTTGATGACAAACTAAAAAAAACTAGTTGATACATCTGGTGAAGATGATGAAGATATCGTTTTGAAAGCACTAAGGGAGTACCTAAAAACAAAAGCAATCTCCTAATATCGATACAAGCAAAAAATACTATTACAGCGCCTCCTCTGGGGCGCTTTTGTTTTGCCCACACGCCGTCAAAGGAGGGTCACACTCATGCACACGACACAGCCCGTGACCCCACACAACAAGGAGGTCCATCATGCGTACACAACACTTTATCGAGGGCGGCGTCGCCGCCACAGCCACTATCGTCACAGGGATGCTAGGGGGCTGGGACGTGGCGATTAAACTGCTCGTCACGCTCATCGTCATCGACTACGTCACAGGCTTTTTAGCCGCTGCCAAACACAAACGCCTCAACTCGGACGTCATGTGGTGGGGCGGCATCCGTAAAGGCGTCGTCTTCATGGTCATCATCGTCGCCGTCCTACTCGACGAGATGCTCAACAACAGCCATCCGGTCATGCGGACGCTCGTCATCTATTACTACATCGCACGAGAGGGGCTATCGGTCACGGAGAACTGTGCGCTGTTGGGCGTACCACTCCCTGACAAGCTTGTCGAGGTACTGTCGCAACTCCAAGGCGACAAGGAAGACCCGACCATCGACCGCATCGCCCAAGACGTCGCACCAGAGGACGAACAGGTCAAGCCGGTCAGCCGCGAGGTGCCGATTGATGCAGAGTTAGCCGAGAAGGAAGTCATCGCTACAAAGGAGGAAGACAAGTGAGCTACACGATTCGCCAACAATGGCTCCCGAAAAGTAAATATCCTCTGAAAGCACCGTATTCGATGACCCCGAAGTACGTCACGATCCACAACACGTGGAACGATGCGCCAGCGAAGAACGAAGCCAATTTTATGTTGAGCAACCCGAAAGAGACGGGTTTCCACGTCGCTATCGATGACGTAGAGGTCGTCGAGCTCATCCCATTCAACCGTAACGCCTGGCATGCTGGCGACGGGCTCGAAGGGAAAGGTAACCGTGAATCAATCGGGATTGAGATTTGTTACTCGAAGTCGGGTGGGAAACGTTACGAGGAGGCGGAGGCAAATGCGATTGAATACACCGCACATGTGTTGGTCCAATTGGGATTGCCACCTTCCGCCGTGAAGTTCCATCAAGAGTGGAGCGGCAAGAACTGCCCGCACCGCATCTTGGATGAGAAACGGGGCGCTGCCTTTAAACGAGCGATTGCTGAACGCTATGAGGAACTGAAGAACCCAAAACCAATCGCACCGCAACTCGTTAAGCCCGCCTCATCCAAGAAACTCGGTTCACTCACCACGAAGCGCGACGTCCCTGCCTATGCCCGCAACAAGTGGGGCACCCAGACGGGTGCAGTCGTCAAGAAAGGCGAGACACGCAACGTCTACGCCATCAAGGACGGTTGGTATCAGCTCTACTCGGGCGAGTGGCTCCCGTCGCAATCTGGCACGAACTTCGAGTACAGGCTCGTAAAGAAGTCTGATCCACCGAGGACGGAACCGCCGGACGTGAAACCGCGACTCAAACGCGTCATCGTCGACGGCAAACAGGTCGGCGCGTTCAGTCAACAAGACAGCGTTATCCACGGCGTCTCTGAAGCGCTGGATGGCAAGGCGAAGAACATCCGTATAGAAGACGTATAACCACGACGAAACCCCACTCGCTTGAGTGGGGTTTTTTAAAATTCAATCATAAAATTACTTGTGGCATTAATGATGTCACCTTTAGCAAAATCAGTATTTTCATTGATTACAGAAAAGTAAAGTTTGTTATACGCCTCTGAATTGGAAGCAAGCAACTTAGTAGTGTACTGCTCTTGTTGTATTTTCACATTGACCTTAGCGCGATAAGTATCACCAGAGATTAGGATTTCATCGCCTGGTTTAAATTGTAGATCAGCATGTTTGAATCCGGATTTTGAAACGTCGTATGTCTTGCCATGGAAGTTGACTGAACTAGTGATTTGACTACCGCCGTTGTTTCGTAAGATTGGTAGCATAGTGAGATACAAATATTGAAGTTGAATATCATCTAAGAATTCGACCTTCTGGTTCGAAGTGACGAGATCGCCAGTAATCAATACTTCATTTTTACGTTCAATCACAGGCTCACCAGAATTAAAAACTGTATTATCACGCGAAACTTCGCTTGTATAAGAAAGTTTTAATTCAGTAAAGTCTTTATACTCACCTTTTTGGGTCATATCAACGTCTTTTCCATCAATAGTAATCTCCACATCTTTGAAATGATCATCTCCATGATGGTGCCCACCGATAAAATCGTTAGCCTTTTCTTCACGCGCGGCAAAAAACCATTCTCCATCCGAAACAATCTGATTTATGTTTCTGAAACCTCCATATTTTGTCGCTTTTACGTGACTCACTGAAATGATGTTCCATATGTCGTAATTTGATGCAGTTTCATTTTTATCAAGACTTTTCTTTTTGTTTTCTAAAAGGTAGTGAATATATTCATTTTCACCACCTTTACGGAAATAAAGATTTAATGAATTCTCGGTTACTGAAAGAAAACTCTCACCACTAAACTTCCGATCCGTTTGTTTTATTTGAGTATTCTCTGAGCTGATAACAGGCTCATTTTTGTGAAAGATTTGAGCATAACCTACAACGAGTACAAAAACTAAAGCTAGCATTAACGCCACCAATTTATTGTTCAATTGTTTAACTCTCCCTTATAAGAATTCTTACTATAAATTACATTATATCCTTATGTTGAAATTATTTAAATCTCAAATGGGAAAATATACAAAACATTTAAATGGAATATTTTTTTAGTTAGCTAATTAATGCAAAAAACTTTAGCATATGAGTAATAATGAGACCCCACCTCAAACGAGAGTGGGGTCTTTTTTGCGTTTCACTTTCGGCTTCGTGTGCATCTTACGGCTATACCCGCGATGTAGATACACCCATTGCCACCATGTCGCATCTCGACTCGTCACCTCACACAGATAGCGCATATTCAACGGATTCACCTCGATGACGCGGAACCTGATGTGCGGGTCAAGGTTCGCCATCACCAATCGGGAGTAGATCAACTCGTATGTATCGTCATACAGCATAAACGGTCGTTTCGTCGCCGCCATGTCATCACCTCATATCGAGCATACGCTCGTCAAACAGCATCGTCACGTGGACGTTCCGTGAATCCTCAGCGTAGCAAATCGCACGATTCGAGGAAACGCCTCAACTCCGGCAACTCGTTCCGCCGGTCATTCTCCCATAAATCCTTGAACGCCTCAGGGTCATGCGATAAAGTCGTCTGCTGATAAGTGTGCTCGTCCACTGGCGTCATGATGACGATCGGGTCCGTCGACAAGCCCAGGAATACGTCCGTCTCGCCGTACGTCTCCGCCAGTTTCCATGTGGCTCTGTACCGCCCGTGCACGTCAGCAGGGACGAGTCGTTGATTGATGATGCTCCATTTCATGATATCCCTCCAAACAAAAAAGCCCTCATTCGAGAGCCTATTTCGCCAATGTGATTCGATTGTCCTGCCGCGTCACATACTTCGTGACCGAGCCCGTTTGCTCCACCGTCACCGCTTGCAACCGACGCAACATTTCCTCAATCTCTTTCGTCGTGCCTTTGATCGCCACTTGGGTCCCACCGATGACCACAATGTTCATGAGAGCCTCCTATCTAGTTGACTAGACGACTTTACTACTTGATTATTCCCGCATTATATAGAAGGAAAACCTTTCTACCTTTCATTCAAAAATAGGAACAAACGTTCTTTCATTTGGTGTAAGATTGTCTATACAGGGAGAGTGAGGTAGGATGGTTCTGCTTACTCTCATGCACAGGGTAGGGGGATGAAGATGAATATTCATTATGATGAGAAGAAAAAAACGTATTACACACGCGTCACGCTCGGCTACAACAATTTAGGACAACGCATCCAAAAATATGTGACCGCCAAGACGAAGCGGGACATTCAATCGAAAGTCACGAATTGGATCAACCGATTCGAAGCGGGAGAGTTTGACGAGGTAGAACGTAAAGATGCGTCACTCACGTTTGAAGAAGTGGCTGATGAGTGGTTGACCGAACACGTTGCTGAACTGTCCATCAACACCAGAGACAGCTACACAGCACGAATGAACCGCATCTTAGACCATTTCAGAGGACAAATTGTTCAAGAGGTGACCACCCGAGACATTCGAGTCTTCTTGAAAACTTTGCAAGAGGAAGGGCTGGCACCCGAGACAACGAACACGTATCGGAGCATTCTTTCCTCACTATTCGGTTATGCCGTCCGAAACAAGTATGTGAGCGAGAACCCAGTCAGCGTTATCAAACAGTTCCGTATGCCGAAGAAGGAGATTCACACCTTCGACTCGTTACAACTCACATCCTATTTGAATGGATGCAAAGAGTTGGCCGAGGAAGAGGCGAATCACGGGAACTACGTCGCTTTGAAGACTGCAGCATACACTGGTATGCGAATCGGTGAGGTATTGGCGCTCCGTTGGTCGGACATCGACTTTGACAATGCGACGATACGTGTCGCTCACTCTCTATCGTACAGCACGAAAGACAAACGTTACTCATTGGACGGAACAAAAAACAAACGTGTCCGTCACGTCACCATCTCGAACAACTTGGTCCAGACATTGAAATGGTACAAGATGCAATGGATGTTTCTCGTGAAGAAGATGCGGAACGAGCCAGAGCCGACGTTCTCAAACCTGGTATTCCTTACGATTGAAGGGAAACCGAAGCACCGCTCTTACCTTCGACACTGGCATAAGCGCGTCTTACGTGAGAAGGGACTGCCTGAGGACTTCCGTATCCATGACCTGCGCCATACCCATGCTACGCTATTGCTCGAACTCGGTGAGCACCCGAAGGTCGTACAGGAGCGGTTGGGGCACAAGGATATCAGTGTCACGATGGATATGTACACCCACGTCACGATGACGCTCCAGAAACAGACGGCCGAGACATTCGGGGCGTTAATGGATCAAAAGCTATCAAACGAGTAACTATCGTTCGACAAATTAAAACCAATTCGACAAAGCGGTGCTCACGACACAAAAAAACGGAAACTGTGCAATTTCTGTGCAATGACAAAAAGAAAGCACCTCCTGTCATAAACAGGAAGTGCTCTGAACCGCTTCGTTGAGCGGTGTTTTTGATGCCTCCGACGAGAATCGAACTCGTGCTGCAGCATTACCATTGCTGAGGTCTGCCACTAACCTACAGAGGCGTTACACCAACTATGTTACACACGTTCCTTCCATTTTTCAAGCTTTTTCAGAATAATAAGACCTCCAATCTTCTTTGTTAGAAGACTGGAGGTCGAATGGTTCATGCTTATTTTGTGCGGATCCAAACAGCACCTGCAGAGTTGTCTTTCGCTTCACCGACAACGTCAATGACGAGCCCGTATTGCGGAAGTTTACGTCCTGCATCTGGGATGAGTGAGTTGATGTACGAATTCGCATCATTGAACTGTTTCACGCCAGCTTGTGCTTTGTAGTCATACACACCACGACTTGGTGAATCGATGTACCAAGCGAGTGTCTTATCGAGACTGAATGCAGCATCAGCGATTTGGTAACGTGTGCTACCTGCAACTGTCTCTTTCCCGTTCAAGTTTCCGATGAGCGCCTCTGGATGAGAGTCGACGACACCGAGGAAGCCTTCACCAGGGTGGACACCGACCCAGTTGTCTGTGTACGAGTCATCACCGTACCACACGACAAGACCAGTGTTGTATTTCACGCCACGGCCGTTAAGAAGACCCATATCCGCCCCGGCATGGTTACGCCATTCGAGGTAGTAGTAATGTGGTTTTGAATCGTATCCGTCTGAGTTGACGAATCCATCAAGTGTGACGGCTTCAGCACCTTCCGCATCGTCTGCGAAGAGTGTTGCTGATTCTGATTGGATTGACAAGTTGTCGACTGCGAAGCCTTTCATTGCGACGCCGCCATCTGTCACGTATTCGAATACGATCTGTACATCTTGTCCAGCGAATTGTGAGAGGTCATAAGACTTGTTGACCCATGCACCGTTCGTCGTCTCAGCAGGGTATCCAGCTTCGTTTTCGCCGTTGACATCGTCACCGAACACATCGAGGACAACTTCTTTACCGCCGCTGACGGCTTTTACGTACAAGTAGTCGTAATCTGATTCGACTTCATAGAATGAATCGAATGTGAGGACACCGTCCGCACCAAGTTTCACGCTAGGTGTAGCCATTTCAGTATGGATGTCGTCACCTTTTGTCGAGTAGTAGTAGCGCTCGCCATAAGCTGGTTCGATTCCTTTAATCTTCTTATCAGGAAGGTTGACTTTGACGATTCCTGGGTTGTTTGATTTCGTCACAGATTGGTCGAGTTGTGAGACAAAACCTTGTGAGTTGATGTCTTCAAGGTCGACTTCTGTGATGTTCGCCCAGTTTCCACCCATGATTTTTTGGAAGTACTCTTTGTTTTGTGGTGAGAAGCTTGTTGGCTCTGTACCAGCGACTTTACCAGCCCAGCTACCGCCACTCATGATTGACCATGATTGTACTGGCTCACCTTGACCTGTGTACTGCGTATCGTACTCATCTGGAAGACCGAGGTCATGTCCAAATTCGTGTGCGAAGACGCCGACTGCACCGTCTTCAGGTTGAATCGTGTAATCGTACGCCGCCATTTTTCCGCCCCAGTAAGGAACTGCAGCTTCTGTGTTGGCTACCGGATAAACGCCGTTAAGGACCCAACGGTGTGACCATACTGCATCGTCACCGAGTGCACCACCACCAGCTTCTTGACCAGTACCAGCGTGGATGATCATTAAGTGGTCGACGAGTCCGTCTGGCTCATTGAAGTCACCGTCTCCATCCAAGTCATAAAGATCGTATTGGTCGTGCTCGGCAAGATCGATTCCTGATGCGACAGCAGCGTTTAACGCATCTTTAACGAGTTGACGCGGACCAGGACCGACGTTATCATGACCACCATCGCCTTTGTCTGCACCATAGTCTTTAGCAGTTCCTGGTACGGTTAACCATTCAGAAACCTCTCCGTCGACCGTGTAACTGCCACCTGATTGTTCTTCATAGTATTGTTTGAACGTTTGAACCTTTTCTCCGTTGAAGAGTTCAAATGGTTGGTCACCAAACATATAGTTCTCATAGTGCTCTTTGCTGAAGTTGTCACTATACATATAGCCTGCTTCTTGAATAATGTTATTGTGTTTGAAGTCGCTATACTCGACGAGAAGGACGAGGACTTTATCTTCACGCACTGCACCGTTATAAGATGATTGTTGGGCCGGAGAAACCTTCACTTGACCGTTCGGCTTTCCTTTACGGTAATTCGCTTGACCTTTTTTCGCTTTGTCGAGAATTCGTTCAGTTTCTTTTTCGAATTGAGTATGTATCTTCTCTTTTGCTTTTGAAGCCTTCTCATTCAATTCGTCGTCGTGCTTATGTGGATCTTTCGCTTCACCTTGTTTTTTCGCGATATACGCGTCGACCGCTTTCATGCGCTCCGATGCTGACAATCCTTTTTTGATGACGCCACGCTTCTCGAGTGCTTTTGCGAGACGATCTTCGTCGATGATGTTGTGGTCGAACGGAGCAAGCTCGCTCGTTGTCGGCACAGATGGTGCAACCGATAGGGGTGCAGCACCAGCAGCCGGAACGATGCTGACTGTCATGGCAGATGTCATGAGAGCCGCGAGTGTCGTTCGACGGATGGAACGTTTTTTCATTTGTATGAACCTCCTGTAAAAAAATAATGGGAAAATGTGTGAGCTTGTTGTAAATGTACCGTTTGTGTCTGATTAATGTCAATATTCAGAAAATAATAACCTAAAAAAGAGTCTAAAGACCTATTTAGTCAATATGTACTAAATAGTCTTAGACTCCAGGTCGATATATCCATAATGGAACTTCGATGTTTTTCGCTTTACCTGAGTAAAACCATAGTGCTTGAAGGCATCGCTCTCAAAATGAGCCTTTAAGACAATTCGTTTCTTAGCTACTCGATTTGCTTCAACCATCAACTCTTTTGAGAGTGGGGATGTGTCGGCGATTGAACGAAGTGGGTTCAGATGAACCGATTCTGAAATCGTTTTTTCGAACATCGGATCAAAGTAAATACAGTCGAACGAATTTTCCGCACATGTTTTTAAATATTCGAGAGAATTCGTATGAACGACCTCAATGCGGCGCATCGCCTCATTCACCTGCTCATCTTTTTCGACCCAAACGGACATGCCTTCTCGGACGAGCTGTGCCGTTATGAATTGGCTCTCAAGACCGATTACTTTACCGGTTGAACCGACGGCATGGCTCATGACGATACTGTCTGATCCGAGTCCGAGCGTACAATCTAAAATACGATCACCAGGTATTGCTTGTAATGCGTCAATGAGTGGGTCTGTTCCGCCACGACTGAGTTGCTTCACCCGAAAGACCGAACTAGAAGGGTGAAAAAAGAATGGCTCTTTACTTTGTAATGGTGTGAACTCGACGCGTCGCTTGTCAAAGACAAGCACATCTTGGCGATGCCGCTTTTTCAGTTCCTCAATGGAATGTTTGCGTCGCTCGATAAATTTCATATTGTATGTTGTGGCATGCGTTTGCGCCCGATATAATACTTCGTCTGTCGGACGTAAACAAGTGGTTACGATATACATGGGACGGGCTCCTTCATAAAAAATGAGACGCAGTCGCGTCTCATTTTTTCTTACTGAGTAAATCTGACAGTTCGTCGATCAGTGCTTTGTGAGAAGCGAGTTCTTTCTTCTTCTCGTCGTTCACGTTCACCGGACGTTTTGAACGGCTTTGAAGTGCTTCAAGTGTCTCGTCGATTGACGATTTCAACGTGTCACGTTCTTCAGGTTTTAAGGATACTTCATGCGGATTTTCTCCAGAGGCATCTAATTCGCGAAGGCGCGCCATCAATTGTTTCGCCTCACGATTCAAATCCACTAACAATCTGTCAATTTGTTCCAATCGTAATTTGATTCCATCTCGTTCAGTAAACATCTGTTTCACCTCTTTTGCGGTTTAACCCTAAGGTCTCTTCCTGTTTACTTTACCATAAAATTTGTTAAACGAAACTACCGGGAATATATTCCATTTATTTTGAGTGTAAGAAACATTGTTTCTCTATCCCCACACGAAGTTCACCTGCTATACTAACTGAGCTAATAAGGAGGTGGTCGGATGGAGACTACAAATCATCCACCAAAAGCGCTCAAGGGAGCGATTGTGTCAATCACGGCATATTTGATCTTGTCTATGTTAAAAGTGTTCTTCGGATATTTATATGAATCTGAGGCGGTTTTAGCCGATGGATTCAACAATACGACGGATATTATCGCGTCGGTCGCCGTCTATATTGGAATTCGGGTTGCGGCGTTACCTCGGGATGCCGAGCATAAATATGGTCACGCGAAGATGGAGACAATCTCTGCACTCATCGCTTCATTGATCATGATTGCGGTCGGTATTTTCGTCTTCTTTAATAGTCTGTCGAATTTAATCGGGGGAGAATATGCAGAACCGAACCCGTTAGCAGCGGTCGTCGCGTTCGCCAGTGCGCTCGTCATGTTCGGGGTGTATCGCTTCAACTTGAACCTCGCAAAGAAAACAAAATCATTGGCACTTAAGGCTGCGGCGAAAGACAACTTGGCCGATGCGATGATTTCAGTTGGAGCTACGCTTGGTGTGCTATTTGCTTATTTCCAATTGCCTTGGATGGACACGGTCTTGGCAATTGTTATTGCCGGCATGATCATACGGACAGCGATCCAAATCTTTTTAGATGCAACCCATCAGCTTTCTGACGGATTCCCTCCACACCTCGTCGAGTCTTATGAGGAAACGATTGAACAATTTGAACGTGTGAAAGAAGTTCGGGAGATTAAGGGGCGTCATCTAGGAAATCACGTGATGCTCGATGTGACGATTGCAGTTGATGGAGATTTGACCGTGGACGCGGCCCATGAATTGTGTGACGAAATCGAACGAAAATTGGATGAACAGCATGCGGTCGATTCGGTGCATATTCATATTGAGCCGATTTGACGTTCGGTTATCTTTTGCGCTTCATGATTGGATTCGTTTATAATAAGCGCAGACAGATATTGAACTACTAGTTAAGGAGGGCACGGGATGAACATCGTGCGTCAACCTATTCGCCAGATTGATGAGATCGAGTATGAACATTTTCAGAAATATGGAGAAAACTCATATGGCGTTTCTGCTGAAGAGTTGAAAGGGATCCTCGAAGAAATGGGGACGGAGCAACTTTATCATGCAGAAGAGCATAGTTACGGAGAGGACTTTTATTACGACTTGATGGTCGATGACAAACTTGTCGGTAAAGTCTTGTTGCTCAAGCTTGCCCGAGTTTACCAACTTGACCTGATGGTGTTCGATGCATACAAAAATAAGGGATATGCGACGGAAGGTTTACGTCTCGCCTTATTGGACTCAAAATTGATGGATGGACAAACAGTCCGGGCCGGCATTCCACCGACAAGCCCACATCAACAAGAGATGCATCAAGTGCTCGTTCAAAACGGATTTGAAAAGCGGAACGGTCTATATTATTTAAATTTCAAGAAACGATATGTAGTAAACCATTAAGCTGACGGCGTCTCGCACGTCAGCTTTTTTCATATGGAGGGGTAAGGATGAAGCAGGTCACCATTAAAGATATCGCTGAACTCGCAGGGGTCGCAAAGAGTACAGTCTCCCGCTATTTGAACGGTGGGTCGGTAGGGAAGGCGACGAGAGAGAAGCTCGATCGGGTCATTCGGGAAACCAATTATGAACCGAATCAATTCGCCCAAAGTCTTAAGTCAAAGCAGACGAAGATGATTGGGGTCATCGTTCCGCGACTCGATTCTTACGCTGCCTCGCGTACAATGATGGGAATTGATGAACGATTGACAGAACGAGGCTATCAGATGCTTGTCGTCAACACGGCACAACAGACGGAACGAGAGATTGAACAATTATACAACCTCGCCAAACAAAAGGTCGCCGGCATCATTTGGCTCGGGACGACTGTCACCGACCGTCACCTCGAAGCGATAGAGGCGATTCAAATCCCAGTGTTGCTGATTGGTCAACAGCATGATAACGTCCACAGTCTCGTCTATCCGGATTATGAAGCTGCATACGCTCTCGGTAGAGAGTTCACGAAATGGGGTCATCGAGACGTCGTCTATGTCGGTGTTTCGGAAGCAGATATCGCAGTCGGACAAGATCGGCGCGATGGTTTTTTGAAGGCGCTTCATGAGGCGGATGCACGCGTCACAGTCGTTCAGACAACCTTTAAAATCGAGGATGCCATCCCGATTGGAGAACGGTTGGCGAAAGAGATTGGCTCGACCTCGCTTATTATTTGTGCAACGGACAATATTGCCCTTGGTGTATTGAAGGGACTGGCGAATCAAGGGATTTCTGTTCCAAATGACATCTCTGTCAGTGGCTTTGGTGGCTATGATTTCACGGAAGTCTTACATCCATCGATTACGACCGTTCATCTTCCGTATCGGCGAACTGGGGCCAAGTCGGCAGATATGATGCTTCAACTTTTACAAGGAAATGACGTCCCGATGAAAACGTTCACAATTTTTGAATTAAAAGTGCGCGAAAGCGTTGACAAGCTGAATTAAATCGTTTACATTTGTGTTGCGGAACCGGTTCCGCAACATTTTTTATTCTAGATTGGAACCGGTACCAATCGTATATAGAACTTATAAGATTTTTGGAGGTGGACGATATGAACACCGTACATTGTATCGGCGAATTGTTGATTGACTGGGTATGCGAGGATGCCTCGAGCGACCTCGTCAACGGAACGACGTTCGTCAAAAAAGCAGGTGGCGCACCTGCAAATGTGGCGGCAGTCGTCAGTAAGCATGGTGGACAGTCGAGTTTTCTCGGACAAGTCGGGAATGACCCGTTCGGTCTTTTCCTGAAACAGACGTTGACCGACAACGGAGTCAGCACAGATAACCTTGTTGAATCGGGAGATACGACATTCGCTTTTGTGTCGATTCAAGAGGACGGAGAGCGGGACTTCACATTCCGTCGTGGAAGTGATGGAGATTATGCGTTTGAATCCATCGATTTGTCATTGATTCAAAAAGGTGATCTCATTCATTTCGGTTCTGCGACAGCATTACTAGATGGAAAACTAAAAGATGCGTACTTCAAATTATTGCAATTTGCAAAGCGGGATGGTTTGTTCATCTCATTTGACCCGAACTATCGAGATGCGTTGATCACGGACCTTGAGCAGTTCAAACAAGATGCGAGACATTTCATCGCAGAATCAGACTTCATTAAATTGAGTGAAGAAGAAGCGCACTTGTTGACCGGTAAAGAGCAACTTGAAGACGCTGTTCAAGCACTACTTCAATTAGGTGCAAAACAGATTGCGATCACATTAGGGTCTCGTGGGACATTGATTGCGACAAGCACGCATCATGAAATCGTTCCTTCAATCTCAATCGACAGTGTCGATTCAACAGGAGCGGGAGATGCGTTTGTCGGTGCTTATTTGTATCGGTTGGCGACGCTCGGATTTGACCCGGAGCGCTTACGTTCCGACATCGAATATGCAAACGTAACGGGTGCATTAACATGTACAGCTTATGGCGCTATTCCAGCAATTCCATCACGACAACTTGTGAATGAAACGTTAGGAGGGAAATGAAGATGGATTACAAAAAAGAAGCAGCATCGATATTAGAAGCGATTGGCGGGAAAGAAAACGTTGCGGCAGCCGCTCACTGTGCGACACGCCTTCGTCTCGTATTGAACGATGAGTCAAAGGTTGATGAGAAAGCACTCGAACAACTTGATGTGGTTAAGGGAACGTTCTCAACGGGAGGACAATACCAAATCATCATCGGGCAGGGTACGGTCAACAAGGTTTATGCTGAATTTTCACAATTGACAGGTCTTGGAGACATGTCAACGACAGACGTGAAGTCAGCCGGAGCGAAAAAGATGAACCCGCTCCAACAGTTCGTCAAAATGTTATCAGATATCTTCGTTCCAATCATCCCGGCAATCGTCGCCGGCGGTCTCTTGATGGGGATCAACAACTTATTGACGGCGCCGGATTTGTTCTTCGAAGGACGTTCATTGATTGACCAGTATCCAGGCATGGCAGACCTCGCAGCAATGATCAATACGTTCGCAAATGCCGCCTTTGTCTTCCTGCCTGTACTCATAGGTTTCTCCGCAGCCAAGCGGTTCGGGGGTAACCCGTATCTTGGTGCAGCGCTAGGTATGATTATGGTTCACCCGGACTTGATCAACGCATATGCACAGGCTAGTGTTGAAGAGATTCCGGTTTGGAACATCTTCGGTCTTGAGATTGAGAAGTTAGGATACCAAGGACAAGTCTTACCAGTCCTCGTCTCGACGTATATTTTATCGAAGCTTGAAATCAACATTCGGAAGTTCATGCCAGCGTCACTTGATATCTTGCTTACGCCATTACTTTCACTCCTCTTCACAGCGTTTATCACGTTCGCATTCGTCGGACCGATCACTCGTGAAGCAGGGAACTTGATCATTGATGGGTTGGTATGGACGTATGATTCACTCGGATTCGTCGGTGGTTTAATCATGGGTCTTCTCTACGCCCCAATCGTTATCACAGGTATGCACCATAGCTTCATCGCGATTGAAACACAGCTTCTTGCTGATATCGCCGAAACTGGTGGATCGTTCATCTTCCCAATCGCTGCGATGTCGAACGTCGCACAAGGGGCGGCTACACTCGCTGTCTTCTTCTTGACTGCTGATAAGAAGATGAAAGGTGTCGCATCAGCATCAGGGATCTCAGCATTACTTGGAATCACCGAGCCTGCCATGTTCGGGGTCAACTTAAAACTACGTTATCCGTTCATTGCAGCCATCGTCGGTTCAGCTATCGCCTCTGCTTTCATCGTCGGAAACGACGTATTGGCAGTAGCGCTCGGTGCTGCTGGGTTACCAGGAATCATTTCAATCGCACCTGGTTCGATCATCTCATATATCATCGGTATGGCCATCGCATTCGCCGTGACATTTGGATTGACATTCATCCTCGCGAAGCGACAAGCAAAAAAAGAAGCGGTCAAACAAGCTGCGTAATGAAAAAGGAAGTGACACTATGAATTGGACGAAGGCCGAACGTTATCGTTCGCTCCGTGACGTGAGCGCCCTCGAGATGGAGGTGCTCCGTACAAAGACGGCCGCATCCCCGTGGCGGTTTGGATACCATATCCAGCCGCCTACGGGCCTCCTCAATGACCCGAACGGCTTCGCATATTACGATGGAGAGTACCATCTATTCTATCAGTGGTTCCCGCTCGGGCCAGTTCACGGTCTCAAACATTGGTACCATGTCAGTTCACCCGATCTCGTCCATTGGACGGACCGCGGGGTGGCGTTAGTCCCTGAAACGAAGGAAGATTCACACGGTGCTTATTCTGGAAGTGGATTCGTTGTTGATGACACCCTTCACGTGATGTACACCGGGAATCATCGTACCGACGATTGGACGCGTCACGCCTCGCAAATCATCGGTGTCTTACGTGACGGGGTAATTGAGCGTCGTAATGTGGCGATCCCAGATATTCCGGCCGGCTATACGGAACATTTCCGTGATCCGAAAGTATGGGAAGAAGATGGATCGTATTACGCGATTGTCGGCGCACAGCGAACGGATGAGACAGGGTGTGTCGTCTTATATCGTTCGACCGACTTGAATGAATGGACGTTTTTAGGTGAAGTGAAGACCGAGCTTGAGCGGTTCGGTTACATGTGGGAATGTCCTGACGTGTTTGAACTTAATGGAAGACATGTCCTCATTTTTTCTCCTCAAGGGATTGAGCCTGAGGGTCATCGCTACCACAACATCTATCAATCCGGATACGTCACAGGTACTCTTGATTTAGAGACGCTCGTCTTCACGCACGAGTCGTTTGAAGAGCTCGACTTCGGTTTCGACTTTTACGCTCCGCAAACGACGGAGCATGATGGTCGTCGTATTCTAGTCGGCTGGATGGGCTTACCGGAGATTGAATATCCGACAGACCGCTACGGTTGGGCCCATGCGTTGACGCTGCCTCGAGAACTTTCGCTTGAAGATGGCGTATTAAAACAACGACCAGTCCCTGAAATGAAGCAACTCCGAACTAATCAGTTCGTAAACGAATCAGGTACGCATATCGAAATGATTTCGCCCGAACGTTATGAATTGAAATTGTCGACGTCCGGAGAAGACTTCGAGCTTGAACTATTGAAGACGGAAGAAGAGTCGCTTGTGATTCGGTACGAGAAAGATACACGCGAATTGACCATCGATCGGACAAACGCGGGTGAACCGTTCGCGACCGAATTTGGGACGACCCGGACAAAAGTGATTGAGGTCACGTCCCTTCATCTGTTCGTCGATTCCTCAAGTGTTGAATGTTTCGTCAACGACGGTGACGCCGTGGCAACGCTTCGCGTCTTCCCGAGTGATGACGAGAAACGGATTCGCTACGTCGGAGCGGATACGACATTAGTTGGTTGGAAGTATGAATGAGTGTAAAAGCTGAGCGTTTGCTCGGCTTTTTTATTTTCCCAAATATTGAAACCGATTTAATTGATGCGACGTATATTAGGCGAGAGGGGTGAAATGATGGATAAATGGATTCGTTGGGCAGGTGAGATTCGTAAAATAACGATGGCTTATAAAATCGATACAGAAGAACTTGAGAGAGAAGAAATGGAACACGTGATGGTGGCGGAGTCAACGGAGCGTGGAATAGTGAATCCAGAAGTAAAGTTAGAGTTTCATGAATTGAGCCAGGTGCGGGTGTTCGCGGAAATGCTACGAAGTTCAGAAGAAATCGTAGGCATTGAGATTGAAGTGGCTCCCGATTTCGATCTTATGTTGCACTATAAGGGTGGAGAACAGGAATGCTATCAGCTTTGGCTAGGACAACCGAACCGCCCAAGTATCATCACGAAATTTGGACGGGAGGACGTGGTCTACAAGATACCGGAACATAGTACGAATCGATTGATTGATGTCCTCGGGTTAAATACGTAAAAAAAGCACCTCTTTATGAGATGCTTACGAGTTGAATCGAATGAATCGTTCGATTTGTCGCTCTGATTTTCTAGCTTGCCGTCCGACCCAAATGAGGTGTCCCGGGCTGTTCAGGATTGTTAGCTGAGCATGGGGGATCAAACGCTTCGCATAATAGGCGTGGCGAACGGGTACGGCTTTGTCATTTTTCGAGTGAATGATATAGGTCGGGCACGACACACCAAGTAAGACTTCGCTCGATACACGCTGTTTCAAATCGAACTGTGCGCCAAGGCCAAACGCCATTTGATTGGCGACACGTTTGAGGAGGAAGATGTCATAAGGAGACACCTCTTCCCGAATCGTCTCGAGTGCCAACACACTCGTCGATTGAATCATGCGTGCCGTCGCTTCGAACGGATGTTTTTGAATGGCACGAGCAATGAATTGTTTCATGATGTATTGAAGTGCGATGAATGCAGGTTGGACAATATTTCTGCTGACTGTGTCCCGATATGGGAAATCGACGACACTTGTTACAGCCGCAGCTAGTGTCAAGCTTCGTACACGTTGGTTTTGAGAAGCGAGCTCAATTGCGGTCGGTCCTCCGGCAGAGATGCCATAAACATGATATTGATCAATTTCTAGCATTTGCATCAAGTGAGCGAGTCGGGATGCAAAAAGTTGGGGAGATGCTGAAAAAGAGTACGGTGTTTCTCCATATCCGGGTCTAGATGGGACTATGACCCGAAAACCGGACAAAACGAGCTGGTCCACATGGTATGGTTCTAAACTCGATGACTGGGTCCCATGAATCAGTACGATCACAGGACCGTGACCACGGTCTATATATTCAATTTTTGAGCCGTCGACGTGTGCGTAATATTTCACTTCAGATGGCGCCTCCTTAAACAGTTTGTAATGGAAAATACCTTTATTTCGTGGAAATAAAATGATAATGTCTGTTTATACATATTATAGATATAGAAATGAAAGGGGATAGAACCGTGAATAACCGAGAGCGGTTACTTGAAGTTCGGCGTTTCTTCGAACGTTACACGGACGAAGCAAATCCTAAAACACTAGAAGATTTGCTCGAATACTTGTCAACAATTGGAGATACTTCTAAGTTAGCAAAAAAATCGGTGAAAGACGATATCCAAGCACTGAATAATTCGGGGTTTGAAGTGCAGGATGAATTGGAGAAGAATGGTCTCGCCAAAAAATATTGGCACTCTGCTCGTTTGTTCGAGATTCACGAACTTCGGATGATGGTCGATGCCATCGTCGCAGCGAAATTCATCTCAGAAGACGTGACCGAAGAGATCGTTGAAAAGCTTCAAATGCTGACGAGCAATCCTGAAGCGAAGACGTTGCAATCGATCATTAAGACACCGAAGAAAAAGCACGGACAGATACCGTACCATATCGACCGCATTCAGCGTGCGATTCATGAACGGAAAGCCATCTCGTTCCAATATACGGATGTTATCGGATTCGACGTGACGAAACGCACGTTCCCGCTCCGTCGTGATGGAGAACGGTACGTCATCAATCCAATCGACTTGCATTGGAATCACGAACAGTATTACTTGATTGGCATCGATGAATCGATTGGAGAGGTTCGGAACTATCGGGTCGACCGAATTGTCAACTCCGAGATTGTAGAGGACGGCACCATTCGTCCGAAACACCATCTTCCAGATGACTATTACCAAAAGTCCTTCAATATGTACAACGGCTTGGATGAGCAAATCGTCTTGTCGGTCGATGAGCGCGTTCTCCCGGTCATCTTCGATAAGTTAGGAGAAGACGTCTCTGTTTCCGAACATGAAGAACGTTTCCTCATCCGTTTCGATGCGGCCGTGTCTGACGGATTCATTTACTGGTTGCTCTCTTTAGGGGCACAGGTAGAAGTCGTTGAACCACTCACGCTTCGCGACCATATGAAGGCAACGATTGAAAAAATGGCAAATACTTATGAGAATACAAGCATTCATTCATCCATCGAGTAATCAGATGTGCTATACTGCTTGCGACACTTAATGAAGGGGGACAGGCGGATGTTGAATTGGATGCCATTGATCATTCCGATTGTCGCTGTCATTTTCGTAACGATCGTCGCAAGACGCGCCATGAAAATGGATAAAGAGAACTAACATGAAGAGACATCATCCTTGATTGGGAGATGTCTCTTTCGCTATGGAGGTAGAACGTGGATACGATTACACATACGTTATTCGGTCTAACGCTATATGGTGCAGCCGATAAACGTGATTTACAACAACATGAAAAACGAGCCTTATTCGTCACGACGCTCGTCGGGAGTCAAATCCCGGACAGTGATGTGATTTCAAGACTATGGGACACGGAAGGAATGTATCAGATGTGGCACCGCGGCATCACCCACTCCATCTTTCTCGTCCCGCTCTTCGCACTGCTCATCTACATACTCGTTCGTCTTCTCTTTCGAGTGACGGACATCCGTTATTTTTGGTGGGCTCTGTTGTCTGTGTTCATACACAACACATCAGACTTATTCAATGCGTGGGGGACGGGCTACTTCGAACCGATCTCGGACGTGAGGATCACATTCGGTGTGATCCCGATTGTCGACTTTGTCTATTGGGGCATCTTCTTGGTCGCCTGGCTCGTGGCCCGTAAACAAGAAGTCCGCTATAAGACGTATCGGTATGCATGGGCAGCTCTCGTCCTGTATGTCGCGATTCAAAGTTCACAAGGAGCTTACTTGTATCAGACATATGCAGATGAATATGACGAAGTGGCGCTCTCGGCTTCTTTTATCCCGACGCAGTTCACCGTCATTACGAAGACTGACGAAACCGTATCGCTTTTTAAAGACTCCATTTATCAAGAAGCAACCTTGCAATATAACTTGACGTCTGACGAACAAGTGAGTCTTGAACCATTGTTTGAAGCGAATCAAGAGGCACTCACATTGACTAAATGGTCACCGTTTGTTGTCATCGTGGCAAATGAAGAACGGCTCGGTGTCTTTGACCCACGTTTTTATGACGGAGAGTCTTCTTTCCTATACGAATATATAGAAAGGTAGGATCAATCGATGGGACCCATCCGCTATCTCTTTATTTTCGCTTACGAACAGGCACTCAGTTGTATTTTTCCAGTCGCCATTTTCGGTGCACTCGCCGTCACGAAATTTGTAGAGTTGCCGCTTCCCCGTTATGACGTCTTACTCATCTGGTGTGTGTTCGTCCAAGTGATCCTCGTAAAGACAGGACTTGAAACAATCGAAGAAGTGAAAGTCATCAGCTGGTTCCATGTCATCGGTCTCGGACTTGAACTATTCAAGGTACAGATGGGGTCATGGAGCTATCCGGACGAGGCGTTCACAAAAGTTTGGGGCGTCCCGCTCTATGCGGGGTTTATGTATGCGAGCGTCGGGAGTTATGTCGTTCAGGCGTGGCGTCGCCTCGATTTACAGTTCACGAAGATGCCAAACCCAATCATCGCTTTCGGACTAGGCATTGCAATTTATTTTAATTTCTTCTGGCACCATGTTTGGCTAGATCTGCGATGGCTATTGATCGCACTCATCTTCTTGGCGTTTGGCCGTTCGATTGTTTCGTATAAACTCGATGACCGTCGATTCAAGATGCCGGTCGTCCTGTCATTCTTCTTGATTGCCTGCTTCATCTGGCTCGCTGAAAATATTGTGACCTTTTACAACGGATGGGCGTATCCAGACCAGTTGAACGGCTGGGCTATTGTCGATATAGGAAAACTATCCTCTTGGTTCCTACTCGTCATCATCAGCATCCTGCTCGTGGCTTGGCAAAAACGAAAGCTGGAATATGAAACGACTTAACTCGACTTGTGTCGAGTTTTTTTGTGAGAAGCTTCGAATCTTTTTTCGAGGAAATTCGTATTATAAATTGAGGTGATTGGGTTGTTGGAAATTGTATTCTATTGGTTGATTGGATTATTGTGTCTAGGATCTCTTGTCATCTATTGGAGGGAGTGGCGGAAGACACGCAATCGTGTGAAGTTAGGTCAAGTCGTTCTTGCGGTCTTCGCATCAGTGGTTGTACTTGGAATGGCTGGAATGGAGACATACGACCGTATGACGACGAATTACATCGTCGAGACGGGAGAATGTTATGTCGTCGATAACCATTCATCGAGGGGTTCATCGAACGTGACGCTATGGTTCGGCGAGCGGTCATATGGTTTCAAAGAAATTCCCGACGTTGCATATGGTCCGGGGCATGTGTTTACATGTCGCGCGACGATGACGAAGCAGTTTCAAAGCGGGATTGACTATGAGTTGAGATCAGAGGAAGGTCAGTTGTTGTTTTCGACTTACTCACAAAAAAGTAAAAAAACCGATTGAGATGGAAGCATTCCACTAATCAATCGGATTGTTTTTTATCGGAAGAGAATCTTTTTTGCCGAATGTTCTCTAAAAATATCGGAAGGAGATTCAAGAAAATCGCCGCAATCGTCAAGAACCATAATGCGCGTGACATTCCGGGCACCACATCCTTTAAGGCAGCCCAGTCCTCTGCATCGACCCACATATTGATTAGGCTATACTCGGCGCAAAGTGTTAGTGCAGTCAAGGACAGCGCAATCGCCATTGGCAGTTTGTAATCTTTCTCCATCATAAAGACAGTCAAGTTCAACAGCGTTGCTCCAATGGCCGCCAATCCAAAAATAATCCACATGCTTCAACCTCCTAAATATTTCTATAAATCCATTATAGCATACATCATTATCCATCATGATTTCTGAAAATTGTTTCTATTCACATAATAGTTATGCTAGAATCAATTGAAAGTGTCTTTGGATATATTTCCCTTTACAAAATGAAAAGATAGCGAGAGTCCTCCCACACTTACGATTGAGATATGTCATCTAAAGGAGACAGAACTATGGCCTATTTTGCACGAAAATCTGCACATCTTGTCATCGCATTCTTTGTCTTGATTGCGATCAGTGCGCTACCGACGCTCGTCGTTCAAACAGATTTTAGTCTGACAAGTTACTGGAACGGCATCCAACAACAGCTGGACCAACTCCAAAAGCTTGATGAGATTACATACTACAATGTCACCGCTCAAACAGATTTACCTTTATTACCTGCACTTGGACCGCTCGTCAAAGAGTCGGTCATCATTTTTACGACGGCGCTCGCCGTGTCGACCATACTTGGTCTCCTGTATGCCTACTACTATTATCAGAGCGGCAGGCGGGTTCGCACCGTCCTGCACCAAACGAGTCAGACGCTCGAGATGGTGCCTGATTTATTTTGGTTAATCTTCTCACAGTTTCTTGCTATTTCTATACATAGAGCAACAGGGTTTGACCGAATCGAAGTAGCTGGTGGGTTCGCAGAATACATACGATTTCTACCGATTGTCACATTGACACTGACAACGTTATTCTTCTTTATCAAATGGCTGACCATCCATATCCATGAACAAGAGGCCATCCCTTACCTTGAGCTTGCCCAAGCGAAAGGGATTCGACCTGAAGGGCTGTTTTGGAAGCATTTGTTGCCGAACATCATCTATCGCTTCTACCTCTTTTTCCGTTCAAACATCATTACCATCTTATCGACGCTTCTCATCGTTGAATATTTGTTCAACGTCCAAGGACTGTTTCGATTCGCCGTCTACAATCCACAGATGCAGATCTTGCTCGTCATTTTATTTGTCATCTATATCCCGATTTTTCTGTTGGATTTACTGATTGAATGGATTATTCCGAATGCCTGGAAAGGAGGGATTTGATGCGACGCGTATTAATGCGTGACCCGATTTTTATCTTCTGTTTTGTCATCGTAGCAGGTCTACTGTTGATGAGTTTTGGGAATACCGTATTTCGTGATGGGAACGTTGATCAAACTCTTATGCTGTACTCGGATGAGGGGAGACTCATCGGAGTCCCACCACTTGAACCATCAAAATATCAATGGCTCGGGACGGACAATGCTGGATATGATTTATTTCAGATGTTCGTAGAAGGCTTTAAGTGGACTGTCGGGATTTGTGCGATTGTCGCGCTTGGGCGCATGACCATCGGTTTATTGGTTGGGATACCGCTTGCTTTCAGGGGAGCGCGATTGAATCACTTTTTTAAAACGTTGCTCGATGGATTCTTGATTTTACCGATTTCGTTACTCGCATTGATGATGCTCGCCTCGACGATGATCTTTTGGGATTCGACACAAGTGCCTCCACTATGGGATCGGGTGAAGATCGAGCTAATCGTTTTAGTCGTTCTCGGATTACCTGCCGTCACGCTATATCTCATCACGGAGATTCGTCAATTGTTACAACAAGAGTTTATGATTGTTGCCCAGACGCTTGGTGGCAGTGTCTGGCATCGCGTGAAACTTCATCTATTGCCCCATCTGATTCCGACGCTTGTCATCGTCTTTATGCAACAATTCGTACAGACGCTCATGTTGCTCATTCATCTTTCATTGTTTGGAATCTTCTTTGGGGGGACTGTTCTTTTGCAGGAAGGAGTCATGCCGACGATTTATGAATGGTCTTCGATGTTTGGATACTATTTCGGACAATTCACAGCGATGACATGGATGACAAATCATCTATTCCTGATCCCTGCGATTGCGCTCGCAGCGCTGATCTTTATCTTTAATTTATTGACCAGTCGACTCGAACGGGCGTTCCGTCTACGTCGTCAAGAGCCGATGGTGACCGAAATAAACATCGCACAGTCGGAAGCAGCAGCCGCGTCGCTCGACAATCCGTTTTCTCTCGTAGATGCGAGTGTATCAATAAAGAATGAACCGGATGATATCGTATGATGTCATCTGGTTTTTCTATGCCAAATCGACTGAACCCTCATGATTGCGGGAACATATATAACAGAATGAAGTGACAAATCAGAAAAGGAGTGAATCAACGTGAAAGCTGCGATTTGTACGACGTATGGGGGACCAGACGTGTTCGTCATTCAAAACGTAGACCGCCCGAAGCCAAAAAGCAATGAGCTACTGATTCAAGTACATGCATCGGCCGTTCACTCAGGAGATCGACGACTTCGCGCACTGGACGTTCCTGCACTCGGAAAACTACCGATGCGGATCGTTATGGGGTTCAAGGCGCCAAGACAACCAATTCTTGGTGTCGTGTTGGCTGGTGTTGTCGTCGAAACAGGTCGTAGTGTGAAAAACTTTCAGATTGGAGACAACGTGTATGCGCTCACGGGGATGAGGTTTGGTGGATATGCAGAGTTTGCTTGTGTGAACGAATCGAAATGTGTGGTTCAGATGCCCGAGCATGCCAGCTTTATCGAGGCGGCGGCACTTCCGTTCGGAGGGACCACCTCGTTACATTTTTTACGGAAAGCAAACATCGAACAGGCGACAAATGTTTTGATTTATGGTGGATCAGGTGCGGTCGGCTCCACTGCCGTACAGATTGCAAAATATTTCGGCGTACATGTCACAGCAGTTTGCCATGAGCGGAACATCGAGCTCGTGAAGCGACTTGGGGCAGATGTGGTCGTCGATTATTCGAAAGAAGGCTACGACCGTGAATTGGGTACGTATGATGTCGTGTTTGATGCGTCTGGAAAAATTGATAAGCGATTGGCTCGAAAACATGTTGCGGAGAACGGGTCATTCCGTTCTGTTGCGGGACAGGGGCCAGCGAGTGAACGAAAAGAGGATTTGAGGTTCTTGAACGAATTGTTTGAAGCAGGAGAGCTGCAACCCGTTATTGATTCGGTTTATCCACTGGATGAGATTGTCGAGGCACACCGATATGTCGATCAAGGGAGAAAAGTTGGGAATGTGATTGTGACAATTGAATAGGAATGAATCAGATGATTGATAGTATTATGAAAACAGGATATCAATGTTGAACTTCATAGTGAGGTACGTTCTACCATCTCACTTACATATAAATAGCAGACGTGGGCAATGAGACGGAGGAGTAATGATGAATATATTAATTGGACAACCTAAAATGGAGCAAGATCTTAAGCAATTGAAGCTAGAGATTGAGGCGAACCCGACAGTAGACTTGATTCTCTATCCGGAGGGATATTGTACATATACAGAATTAGATATGATCCGTCAGTTAGCTAGTGCATTCAAGACGGCAATTGTTTTAGGTTATCGGGATGATACGAATAAAGATCGGGTCCTCATTGTAAATAAGAAAGGTGAAACGCTGTTAACGCGACCGAAAACACCTGAAAGTGAGCGCTTGTACATGCCATCAAGTGTCATAGATGGAGCGGAGGAATACGGATACTTACTTTGCAGGGAGATTTTTATGGGGGTAGAGGGATTAAAGAATCATGAGCATCTATCAATCATATTCAATCCAATCGGGGTCGGGATGTTTAGTGAAGAACAATTCATGGAGTGGTCCGAAGAAGCGAGAAAGATTGCGATGGAACGTAAAGCGATGATTATCGGAACGAGTCACGCGGATGGGTCGTATCGAAATTGTGGTGTATCGATACCAATCGCGTATTGTTATGATGAAAAGGGTGAAGAAGTGTTTCTATCGAAAAATGATACGAGGACGAGAGTGTTAGATACTGTTTCAAAAGGTACAATGATTGTCTGACCTATTATAATATTATTAGCATTTTGTTATTTCACATACCGTATTTTAACTTAAAAATAGAAAGAGAGAATGTATGAGATACCCATTCAAACGAAAACACAACAAAAATTGTACTTGCTCAAAATGTGGCAGGAATACAGAAAGTGAAGTTGGTTTTGGATCAAGGATGCCAACAGTTCTAAATGGAATGACAACACGTGAGATGAAAAAACGTGTCGTATTGACAGATGATGTATGTGTCCTCGATGAAGCCCACTTCTTCATTTACGGATGCCTTGAGATTCCGGTCATTGGGGAAGAGAATCCATTCATCTGGAACGTCTGGGTATCACTCAGTCCGGATAACTTTTTCAAAGTCATCGATTCATGGGATGAACCCGCTCGTGTTGACCTCGACCCGATGTTCGGCTGGCTATCGACAGACCTTCCCATCTATCCGGACACCATCAATTTAAAAACGAATGTCCATATGCGTGAAGTCGGACTACGCCCGTTGATCGAACTCGAACCGACGAATCATCCTCTTGCCATCGAGCAGCGCAATGGCATCACGAGGTCGAGGGTCGATGATATTTTCCGACTCGTTGAAGGTGATGAATAAAGGAGGGGAACAGGGTGAGTCAGTTGAAGTCATCCTTGATTTTCGATTTGTATTCAGGAAATCAAGCGCTCACTTCCATTCAGCAGAAGATGTTGGAGCGAATCGAGTTACTTGTTCACAATAAACAATTCAATGAACTTGAACTCTTCATGCGTAACACGCCTGTTGTCGAGCAAATCTTGATCGACCATGTGATGGTTGACCCGACCGATTCATATCGTTGGGATTTGCTTATCGGTTATGAACGGATGGATCGGATTGAAGATTATGATCGAGTGAATGCGTTTTGCCGAACAGCCTTTTCATATCATCCAGATAAACCATTCTATTTTGCTTTAGCGTTATATGATATGGGTTGGAATGATTTTGAATTGGACGAGGAAGTCATTGAAGTGGCTAATCGATTGATTGAAGAAGCATCAGCTGAGGTTTCTGCATTGATTTGTCTAAGCATGTCAAAATCGCTAAGACATATGGAGCGAGAGTATCTGGTCAAGGCCATTGAGAGATGTCCGCGGGCAGTTCAGCCCTACTTTTCTTTAGGAGAATATTTCATGCGACACAATCCGAGGTTGGCCAAATCTTATATAGAGAAGGGACTTGTTCAACTGGCTTTGACTTTCGACGATTCAAGTGAAAAATGTGTGACTCAAGTGATTGGTTTCAACCCACATACTTGGAATAGGGACGTTCGTAACGAGCTGTTAGGGATGGATATGAGTTGGCGAGAATACAAAACGTACAAGCGAATGATCAAGTGAAGGAATCAAGAATAGTGATGAGGAAAGCGAGGAGGGATTTCATGAGAATCACAGAAACTACACTGTACACGAACCGGCTTGACGAAATGAAACGTTTCTATGCGAAAAAGCTTGGATTATCAGTCATTGAAGAAGACTCGACGAGTTTTCGAATCAATCTAGGTGAAGATGCGCTGGTGTTTCAAGAGGCAGCGACCGTTCGAGAGCGACAGTATCATTTCGCCATTAATATCCCGTCCAATCGATTCAAAGAAGCGAAAGAATGGATTAAATCACGTGTTTCACTTTTGAGTGAAGATGATGAGGATGAGATTTACTTTGAAGGGATTGATGCCTCGTCACTTTATTTTTACGATGCGGACGAGAATGTCGTCGAATTGATTGCGCGGCATTCAATTAATATAGAAAGTGATGAAGAGGTATTTTCTACTGATGACTTTCTTGGAATCGGCGAGATGAGCTTGACTGCAGTAGACCCGCTACATGTCGCACAGGAACTTGCGAATATCGAGATTCACCGCCGAGACGGCAACCCGATTGATGAGCATCACCTCAATTTTTTAGGCGCTCCAAATAGCGATACATACATATTATTAGTGCCTCCAGGTCGTGTGTGGCTGTTTTCACCAAAGCTGTCGATCCCGAGCCCTATTCAAATGACGATCAATCGGCAATATGTCATTGAAATCGATGAGAATCACAAATTGCAAATTCGTTCTATCAAAAAATGAGTTCATTCCTGAACTCATTTTTTTCGTCTTCACTCAAGTACATCCGAATCTCATCCAAACTCATGAATGAATTCTCTAAGGTCACTTCAAATGATTTGTCTAAACAATCAATGGTAAGTGGTTCGCCATCTAGACGAGAGTATCCTTGTAACAGTGGTTTGATGCGTTCATGAACGATTTGTGCATTTTCGAGTGAGGTTTGAGGAAAAAGGATGGCAAATGTATCGGAGGCAACCCGATATTTTTTATCGGTCCGTCGTGTCGCTTCATGTAATTCGTCACTGAAATAATCTAAAAACCATTCATATTCGGATCGTCCATAACGTTTTTCGAAATCGTTGAGGAGCGGTAATGTGACGAATGTGACGACGAACGTTCCACTATTTCGAATCAATCGATCCCGCTCTGCTTCAAGGTCCATGAAGAATCGATTACGATTATCAAACCCGGTCTCAGGATCGACGGCAATTAATTGACTGACTCTCGCTTCTGCGACACTCAATGCAAATTGTGAGCGAAATAAACCGACTTGAAGCAAGTAAGCTAGAATCGTCAACATCGCAAACAACAGAAGAATCAGTAGTTGAATATTTAAGGGGATTGTAGTTCCAGACAGCATGATTAAAAAGTAAGCGCCGAACCCTAACGAGATCAGGGCTCCAGAGGCTCGATGGATGAGTAGCGTTGAAAGATAGAGGACAGGGATACAAATCATCCACCAGACCGGTAGATTGTTCATCATCAGAACAGAAGACAATAGAGTACTTACGATCAATGAGCCAACGATGAGCGCAATCAGTTGAAGTGACATGGCAGACCAATGTCGCATCTCATCTCCCCCTTCCCAAAAGAAATAAATTGTAATAGTAACACTATTATCCATTTTCCGAAATAGTGATGATTCAAACCGATTCGTACACTTGATTCATTATAAGTGATTCTTTAATTGAATAACGGGATATTTTTGAAAATACGCCAATGTTTCAAAACACTTCTTTACAGAAAGAGAGTTCATTGATTGGTGTATAATGGAAATGAGGTGATGATATGAACCAAAAACATATTTTAATTGTCGGTGGTACCGGAATGTTAGCTGAAGTCACATCTTGTTTGGCAAGCGAACATCTTGTCACTGTCATCGGGCGAGACCCGGAAAGAATGGCAAAAGTCGTTCGACGAAACCCTGAAACGTGTCATTCACTACTACTTGATTATCGTAGCGAACAGGATTTATCAAAAGGGCTACAAGAATCGATCAAGCGGTACGGACCATTCAAACAAATCATCGCATGGGTACACCGGGACTCCGGGAAGGCGATGCAAATCATCTTGAATCATTCCTCACATGCAGATGTTCTACATATTTTAGGGAGCCAGGCGAACTCCGAACAGGAGAAACGGTCTTTATATATAAACGAACATCAAACGTACCGACAAGTTCAACTTGGCGCGATCTATGAGCATGAAACTTGGCGTTGGCTGACACACGAAGAGATTGTGAAGGGTATACTAACCGCTTTGCATCAACAATTTGATTATCAGTGTATTGGTATGAATAAGGAGGAATTCGATGCTCACAAAAGAAAGAATGAGTGAATTGATGGAGAAACATCATGTCTCTCAAATAGATATGGTATTTGTTAATGAGAGTAAAGAAATGTCTGTATATCGTATGGGAGATGATTCTCTTGAAGACGGGATGTTCGCTGCCTGTTCCCTCAGTAAATTTGTAACGACTATTCTTATTCTTAAGCTAGTTGAAAACCGGAAGCTGAGTCTAGACTCTCCAATCAACGACTATTTCGCCTCTTTTTCGTTAAATGATCAAAATGGTATGCGTTCACAGGTCACAGTACGTCAACTCATCCAACATCAAGGGGGCCTGGTCGATTTACCGAATCAGTTTGGGACAACGGTTCAACGTTCAAGTTTTCCTTCAATGGAAGAGATTCTATTAGGAACGACACCATATTATGAACTTCCTGTGTTTGTCCAGTCAGAGGAAATAGGTACGTTCCATTATTCAGATGCAGGTTACTGCTTACTTCAACATGCGATAGAGGAATGTATGTCATCTACATTCGAAAAGATTATGTCTGATTTCATCTTTACACCACTCGATATGAAAACGAGTTCGTATGACTTGGAGATAGTGGAGAAGTTTGGGGTGAATGGGGTTGAGCCAGATGAATCAATCGTTTCTGCATATACTTGTTTTTACCCGTATCCCGCAGCGAGCGGTCTATGGACGACGGCTTCGGATTTAGCGACGCTCGTCAACGCGATTACGACAGAAGGGTTCTTGAATACCGAGTCAAGAAGGACCCTGTTCACAACCTCTTCTATGAATGCTGAAGTAGGACATGGTCTATTTCTAAATCCGAATGAACCGAGTAAAGGATTCTCGTTCGGTTGGGGTATTGGGTTTCAAAGCATACTCGTAATGGAGAAAAATTCTCCAACATGTTTGATCTGTTTGTCAAATCGGAATGAAGGAATTCATCAGTTTGAAGGGATGATTGGGCAGGTGCTACGTACACACATAACATAATGTGAGGAGGTATAAACGTTGGCTAGACACTATTCAACTGGAGATGTCGCGAAAAAACTGAACGTATCGGTGCGTACGCTGCGATACTATGACCAAATCAACTTGGTTACCCCGTCGTATACAAACGATGTACAGAAACGATTTTATAGCGACCACGAAATGTTTCGACTTCAAAAAATCATGCTCCTAAAATCAATGGCGATTCCACTTGACGAAATTCGGAGAATCCTAGATGAGGAATCGTTGACGTCTATTTTGTCCGCACATCTTTCTTCCTTAGAAGGAAAGATAGAGGAACTGCAACAGGCGCAGGATTATACGGTGACACTCCTTCAATCCATGAAGCTCGAAAATGAAAAAGTCGATTGGACGAAACTACAACATATTCAAGCGAAATCAAATGACCGGAAAAAATGGACGGACTATTTTTCGGAAGAAGTGTCTAATTCATTGCAAGCAAGTTTACCTAAATTAGAAGACGGTGAGCATGATACGAAAAAGTGGATCAACTTGATTCGGAGAACCGAAATTCTAATTGAGCGTGGGGTCGCCCCTTCCTCAAAAGAAGCCCAAATTCTTAAAGAAGATTTAACGTGGCTAACAGACGAGACATTTGGAGAAGATCAACAATTGATTGAATCATTTTGGAAGATTCGAAAATCAACTGATGCTTCGAATGGATTAGGACTGTATCCAATCGATGCATCGATTCTTGCCTATATTGATTCACTATATCAAGAAATAGCAGACTGATTCCCTCATGCCAATGCAGTCAATAGAACGGCTAGCCCATTAAAGGTACCATGGATGACCATGCTGGAATAAATGGAGTTTGTTCGTTCATAAACCCAGGCAAACACAAGTCCTGATGCAAAATTGACGAGTAACGTGTTTGTTGTCGGTAAATGAGCGAGAGTGAAAATCCCAGCACTTACGATCATTCCGATTCCAACCCCAAATCGTTCTTGAAAGAAGCGGTATAAAAATCCGCGATAAAAGATTTCTTCATAGATCGGTGAAACGATGGCCGCCGATCCGAACGCAATTAGAATGGAGATAAGCGACAAGTCACGTTGTAAACTCTCAGTCTTTGTATTCGATACACCGATACCGACATAGGTTTGGACTACGACAATGATGATACTGAGGATAATTAATACCACCGTCCATAAAAGGATTATATTCGAGTCTTTCCATGAAATACGACGAAGCCCTAACGTTTCGAGGGATATGGCCCGTGGTCGTATTGCGACGAAATAGAGGACAGTCATAAACACTACGGCTAACGCTAAGCCAATACTTGTTCCAGAATAGAGGGTGTTTCCCCATGATTGCTCTAAAAAGTTGTGTAAGTGTTGCTCGATGAGAAGGGGCGTCACTCCGAATAGAAGAATCATCGTGATTGTGAATTGTTTCCATGTCCAAATGGGAGTTATTTTCTTTTGCATTTGACTGAACATCGTATTTCCTCCTTATGTCGTTGTAGCCCCATCATATCGGGTGACGTAACGTCACCTGCAAGCAGAAAAATGAAAAGGAGAAAAAACTATGGAACAGTGGATTGGATCAGCTGCTTTATGCATCAACGACGAGAGGAAAGTTCTCTTCGTAAAGGATCGTGACGTGCAACAATGGAGTTTGCCATCAGGTAGTCTAGAAGACGGAGAAACTCTGGAACAATGCTGCCAGTGCGAAGTGTTCGAAGAAACGGGATATCGCATTTCTGTGAATCGACTATTACATATCAAACGAGCCATCATTTCAAATGATCAAGTCGAGACGCATTATTTCTTGGCAACGTGTGACGAGCAAGTGGCGAATGCCACAATCGACTCGAACAAGCCGGTCGCATAAAAAAGACCGGCTCATGACTTAAGACACTTCTTCAATTTGATTGTGTATGAAATACTCCCGTTTCGAGCGGTCGCGAATGACATATATGGTGTAACAACCAACAAGGAAGAAGATAATCGAGAATGCGAGATAGACTGGGCGAATCCCAATCATTTCGGCAAGAAGTCCAATCCCGAATGTGAGCAGGATGACAAGTAGCGACTCTGCCACATTGATGACGCCAGAGAACCGGCCCATGATTTCGACAGGAACATGGTGTTGATAGAGTGACAAAAATCCGGTATTCGCGAACGCAAGCGCGAACGTCAGAATAAAAAATCCGATGGAAGCCATCGTGAACGAAGAAGAGCCTGCGAATAGGAGATAGCCGACGGGTGTCATGATTGCTCCGAATCCAATACAAAACGATAAGGATAAACGGTGACTCCATCTTGAATTGATGAGTGACCCAACGATAATTCCAATCCCAGCGATACTGACGAGAAAGCCATATCGGCTCTCAGATAAGTGAAGGACTTGGGTCGCAAATGACGCTTCCAACGAATCGAGCCCAGACATGAAGATGGTTATGACACAGAACAATCCATAGATGAGCGTCACGTATTTGGCATTCGATGCAAATCGTACGACGACTTTCCAATCTTCGATAATTAATCGGACGGAGAAGGATTCAATAGATGCATTCGTTCGAAGATGAGACGGAAGGCGCGACAACATTCCGACCGAGAGAACGAGTGCGAACGCGTTCACGAAAATTGCAGTTGTTGGGCTCCCAATTAGGAACAGTAGTCCGGCAATCATCGGACCTAAAATAAACCCGGATGACTGCACAAAGTTCTTCATCGCATTGAACTTTTGTCGATTCGAGGCAGGTATGAGTTGCGTCATGTAGACCAGACTCGATGATTCGAATAACGAGCTCATTACATTGAGGAGAAAGACAATCCCGTAGATGAGCCACAGTGAATCAATCCAGCCCAAGCTGAATACAAGGAACGCACGCAGACCATCGAGTAACATCATCAGTCGTCTCGTATCGACTCGGTCAATCAGGCTACCTGACCAAAGATTCGAGATGAGCGATGCGAGCGGGACTAATACATAGAGAATCGAGACGGCGAATGGGGATCCCGTCATCTCAAGTACAATCAAGTTGAGTGCGATAAAGTATACCCAGGCACCGAGGTTTGAGATTCCGACACTGACGAGCAGCAGCTTAGAGGTTTTTCGAAACGAATTCAAGTCAATCACTCCTTCTATTATTGATCACTTTCGGAACGCAAAAAAATCCCACCCCCAAGAACGAATTCTTGGGGACGAGATTCTCATCGTGGTGCCACCCCTGTTCGTCCGCACGTCACCGCACGAACCTTATTCGGTACTGCCGAACGAGTCGGACTATACCTCAACTCTATAACGGGAGTGCCCGTCACCATATCCCTCGAGATGAGTTCCATGGCGCTGCTCGGAGTCTTGTTTCGACCAATCCTCTTTACCCCTTTTCACCGGACGGGGCTCTCTACAAAAGATTCATTGATGTACTCTTCTCTTCATCGCGTTTGTCAGATCATTTTCGTAAGGATAGCATATTGTGAAAATATTAGGAACAAAAATTTTGGTTATAACCATAATATAGAAAATTAACGAAGAATCGAGGTGCAGTGTTGATCGACTATAAAGAAATAAAAGAGACGAACCAAGTACTTGCGACTACTCATAAAATTGATTCTGATCAGTTAGATGGCTTCATATCGAAATATTCAGCATTGATTGGAAAATATGATGAATACGTCACAAAGAGTTATATTGATGTTCAGCGAGACATTGATAGCGAAGAAGCGAATCAAAGACAACATCATGTTCAAACCATAATAAAACCTGCACTCAATGAGCTGAAAAGACATGTTTCACGAATTGCCTTACAGTATATTGAGGATGAACATCATGTCACTCGCTTAATGCGAAATCGGATGAATTTTTATCATGAAGACAATATTGATTTACTGATTGAAGAGGATCAACTCATACAGCGGTATTTGCAAACAATTGGTCAATTGACTGACCCGATAGATGATTCTAGATCGATTGCGGAACTTCAAGGAGACCTATACGATGCTGATGAATCCATCCGTAAACAAGCTTTTACGCATATGTATAAAGCGTATGTCTCGAAAGAAGATGCAATCACTGAATGCTTGAAAAGTCTTATTCAAAATCGGGAACAGCAGGCGCAACGCTTAAATGATAAGAGTTACCGTGACCTAGCCTTCATGAAGCTAGGTCGTCTAGATTATGATGCCGAGGATTGTATGCGATTTGCGAATCAAGTGAGTAAACATTTTGAGCCACTTCGCCGCTCGTTTCAGCAACTACAGACAAAGGAATTGAAGAAATCGAAACTTTCGCCATGGGATTCATTCATTTCTCCATTTTCGGATCATCACGATCTATCCGTTTCGTCGAATGATTTAATCGGTGGAACGGAACGAATCTTGAATGAAGTCGATCCCTACTTTGAAAAACTGTTTAGGGACATGTGTGCGAATGGCCATCTCGATTTATCACCTCGACCGAATAAAGCGGAAGGTGGATTTTGTGAATCTTTACCCGACTCAAAATCATCTTTCATTTTTATGAACAGTTTCGGCGGATTTGATGACTACGTTGTGTTATTGCATGAAATGGGTCACGCCATCCACCATGATCTCTCACAGCAACACCTATTTTTCGAAGCTCAAACCATTTCGTTTGAAGTCGGCGAATTCGCAGCCATGTCACTAGAGCTATTTTCGATGGACCATTGGACAACTATCTTTTCAGATGAACGAGCTTTAATTCATGCTAAACTGGACCATTTTCGATTGATTATCGAATTTTTGCCAAGTGTTTTCATCGTGGATCAGTTTCAACATAATCTATATGATTTAGAAAAGAAGATAGATTCATTTGATGGTATTTTCAAATGCTTGGTTGATCAATATGATACTGATTTGATTGATTGGAACGATGTGAGCGATGTAAAGGGTAAACAGTGGCTGCGAGTCATTCATCTTTTTGAAACACCATTCTATTACATAGAATATGCGCTCGCTCAGATTGCTGCACTTCGCATGTATATGCAATATAAGCAACATCCAGTCAACACTCTGAAAAAGTATAAGAACGCATTAGCTTTAGGTGGTACTGCTTCTGTCCCTGAAACTTATCGAGCAGCAGGCGTATCCTTGTTTCCATCTGAGGAAGAATTGGTCGAGTTGACTGATTTTTTAAGTGCTGAGATTCAACAGTTAGTGAAGCAACTGAATAAAATCGATTGAATCAGACGTGAATGTTCATATGATTATGAGGCTTGGTTGTTAATTATAGTCGGTAATTCATTCAGCTGTTTTAAAATGGAACGATAGAAGAAGATTGCGAATATGCCAAAGCCAATATACGTCATGGTCATCCAAACCGGTGACACGAATTCATAAGCAGATACACTGATTGCGCCGATGAGAAGCGCGCCTCTGTAACGGAGACCATTCACAGCTAAATACTGACTGCGTAGATGATCTTCGACGATTCGAGCAAGCATGGCTTGATGGATGGGAACATACAGCAGTTCTCCGAACGTGAAGCAAGCCGTACCGAGCACTAACATTGAAAGATCTTCTGAAACCGGCAATATAGCGAATCCAAGACTGAACAGTGTGACACCCGTGTAAAGTAGCGCACGTTCAGAGATTGATTTTGTCCAACGCATCAAAACTAGACCGAGCAGTAACACGAGAATCGTATTCTCCGCTCGAAGCAGTCCGAGAATCTTCGTTCCATCTAGTGAGAAATGGAAGAACGGGACAGCTTGTAACGTCTCTGCAAAGTGGATCGCGAGATAATGCGTCAGTTGCAACTCTAATGACAACGTCAGAATACCTGCGACGAGGTACTTCAAAAAGAGTTGGTTTCTCATGACCGTCTGGTATCCTTTCCATACACTAGTGGTCTTCTGTTCTTTTAGTGGTAACGGTTTATAGTGGTCTTCAAGTCTAAAGAAAATGATCCAAATACAACCGAATGAGATGATAGTAGCCGCCACTAATAGTAAGGAGAGATGTCGTTCGAAGAAAAAACCTCCGAGCAAACTACCGATGACGATGGACCCGTTCATCAGCCAATAACTGAGTGTATACAAATATTTCCGCTGTTCCGGTCGGCTATCATCAATCAAGATGGCCTCGTTTGCAGGTGTGATGGCACTACTCAGAAGGTTACTGAAAAAGAAAAAGATAAATAATAAAACGGCACTGTCGATTACATGAGAACCTGCGATTGCCATGCCGATATAACATGCGAAACGCAGTATCTCTCCGATGAGGAGAACGCATTTTCTTCCATATCGATCGGACAGGAGACCACCATAGAGGCTTGCGATGAATGAGGCAATCATCGTCAGGATGATGAGAGGTCCGGTCTCCGTCGCACCGAACTGTCGAACGAAATAAATCGTCATAAAGGGAAATATGGCGGTTTGAGTCAGTTTTTGAAGGAAGTTTAAAACAAGTCGTATTTTTAGATTGGGATGAAGCGATTGAAACATGTAAATCACCATCTTTTCATAAGGTCAGCGAAGTGGCCACTTGACTGTTATGAACAGTATGCGTGATTTGAAATGAATCATCGTGTACTATATTGCTCGATTTTTGCGCAATAATCTGGAGGGGTATATGGAACAATTACTTACACTGCCTGATGTCACCATACGTTACATGTCGTCTAATGAGGACTGGGCGACAGAGAGAGAAGAGAGCGTAGAAGACATCGTCTGGGTGCTCGTATTGGAGGGGAAGATTGGGATTGAGGTGGATGCATTCGAATATCGTCTCCAAGACAGCGAATCGATTGTGATTCAACCGAATCAGTCCTTTCGACTGTTCGCTGATACAACTGAAACGACTTACGTGAGTTTTCGGTTTATTGCGAGTCGCTTGAGCGGTTTTGAAAACAGATTGAATCCAACGTTTCCATCCGTAGCGGTCATGTCGACAAGAAGACTGTTAGGGGAATGGTCAAGTCAAGAGTTTTTGGGGATTGATTCAACAGTTGAAGTCATGACGTTCATTCAAAGTCACCTCCTCCACACTTCTTTAGAGGATGAAGACATGTTCGCTCCTGTCTTGCGTGTCATTCATGATTCTTATCATACAGAGCTTCGCATCGAAGAATTGAGTCGAATCGTCCATCAAAGTAAATATCAGTTCATACAGAGCTTTCGAGAGCGAATCGGTCAGACGCCGTATCAATACATCACGAGACAACGCCTGATTCATGCGAAGTCGCTCCTTCGCTATTCGGATCTTACGTTACTCGCAATCAGCCAAGAAGTCGGATTCAATAGTTCGGCTCAACTGAACAAGCATTTCACGGAATGGGTAGGTTGCACACCAGCTCGATTTCGTGAGAATAAAGGGCATCAGCTCAAACGTGATTAGAGAGCTTCAATCGAGCTTGGATTTGGTGGGGGAGGGTGTTGAACGGTCCCTCCAACCGTTGTACCGCATCCACATGATAAAACGTGCTCGTCTCCTCCATATTCATCATCTGGTCACCCAAATCGTATAGGAAAACGTGTTTATTCATCCCGAGAGCAATCCCGAGTTCGACGTGTGCGCCTTTGCCTCCAGGCAACAGGATGACGACGAAGTCGGCTGATTGAATTCCAGCGACTTCTTCTTCACCAATCGAACGTAATGCATCAATCGAAGCAGCACGTTCGTTTTGCGTCCAGTCATACGTATGCGTGTGACCGAGGGCCCTCAGCTCATCACGGATGAAACGTACTTCTTCCTTATTTGAAAAGCTTGAACCGACATAAAATCGCACAAAAAAACCTCCGATTCGTTATAAATGATTCATCTAGTAAAGAGCCACAACATAAAATAATATGATCAACAAGCAACAGAGTGCAAGGAAAGAAATCACCATAATCAGGACGAATTTCATCAAAGAAAGTGGAACGTATGATTGAATCAAGCGTGTTAAATAAATCGAAGAGAGGACAAGCAAAATGATTGTGCCGATAAACCAAATGGAACCATTCGTGACATTCGGAATCAGCCAAAAATAGGCGACTGTCATCACGATTAGACACAGTGTCACCATTAAATCTTTACGTTTTTTAGTCATCTAATCCCCCTCGTTGATGTTCCAACTTCGACCTTACCTGTTCGGCATCTTCCGCATCAAACGTGCTGTACCATCTCACATAATCGAGATCGATGACGCGGTAATGTCCGCTGATGATGTTCTGTTGAAGAATGAAGTGGGACCCCTCTTTAATCGCATGCCAAAAGACACGTCCGCCGAGCGTCTTTTCTTTCGGTTCATATGTGTTCGCGGTCGCAATCAGTTTGACGAATTCGACCGGGTCATCACCGATTAAATGGATGAGAATCTCACTCTCATTGAACAAGGCGCATAGCGTCACTATGGTCGACCAACTCGCTTCATTCCGTTCTTTCTCGATTTGAATGAGTGTTTTTTTTGATATGCCAAGTAAATTCGCCATCTCATCCTGTGAATGCTGAGATTCGATTCGAATCAGCTTGATTTTACGAGAAACTTGTCCAATAAATTCAGATTTTTGCATATGGGTTCTTCCCTCCTATTCGTAGAACTCAAAGTGACGCCGAGCTAATGAAAATCAGTAACCATGAGATTCCGAGAAACACGGTGAATAAGAGCAGGCAGACGACGATATAGCAGGAAATGTATTGCCAATATGTGAATCGTTTCGATTGATAAAAGTGATATGTAAAACTGAATGTCGCGATGCCGATGACTAAGAAAGCGACGATATCCCAGATGATTCCGACTTTTAAGAACGATGGAGTAAAATACGATGCAACAAGTGCAAGTATAACCGTCACAACTCCAGTAGAAATGGCAGCGGATGGTGTTGAAGTGTTTTCCAACATAATCACCTCCTAATATATTACAAGTGTAATTTTACACTAAAAGTAGACAATGTCAATTTAAGAATCTAAAAAACCCTTCTCTAAGGAAGGGTTCCGTCATTTGTCATGTTTATTCGTTAAGTATGTCGTCAGTGGGTAAACACCGATGCTTTGTAAGATCAGGGAAAGTAAAATGACGGCGAACGCGAGGGATATCATTTCGCTCGACCCGGCAATTTTCTCTGCCTCTAGCCAGAGGACGAGAGCGATCGACATCGTTCCTTTGATTCCCGACCATGTGAGTAAGGAAGTCGCTGTTAAATCGTCTTTGAATTCCTTACGCCAGACGGGGACCGAATAGACGAGGCCGCCGACGACGATGAACCGGGTCACGATTGAAAGCAGGAATAAAAGAACAGCGAACGTCCAGAGTGAGACAGACAGATAGCTGGTCGCTTCGATTCCAATCAACAAGAACAAGAGGGAAAGTAACATCGGGATGACGATATCCCAAAAGCCATCCAAATGATGTTTAACTGTTTCATAATTTTTCTTCGTCCCGAGTTCGTGCGATAACATTATTCCAGCCGTTACAGTAGCAAGGACACCAGAGACTTCAAACGCATCGGCGAGATAGAAAGCCCCGTACGCGATGACAATTGTCAGCATGACGAGCTCATGCTTCTTAAAGCTGACAATTATCAATTTTTTTAGTAGAAATCCGAAAATGAAGCCGATGACAATTCCTCCAGCAGACACAATCAAAAAATCGGTCAAAAAACTGAGCGTTGAGAAACGTTCTCCTGTTGAGAACATACTGAGAAAAATCGTGAAGATGACGACACTCGTTCCATCGTTCACCATTGATTCACCTTCGACAACGTCAGCGATCCGCTTCTCACCTTTACTCCGTTTTAAAATCGCCGTCACGGAAACGGGATCGGTCGGAATCAAGATGGATGCCAATAAGAAAGAGGCGGTCAAGCTGAGGGGATTAAAGAGCTCACTGATCCAAAACGTGCCATATCCCATCAAGATGGCGGTCAAAATAAGACCGACCGTACTTAATATCGTGATGATCCCAATATTGTCCTTCAAATCTTTGTATTTGAACTGATAGGCAGATGTAAAGAGAAGTGCAGGCAGGAACACTTCGAAAATCATATCTTTTGAGATGAACACCGAATCAAAAAAGGTGATATACGAGAGGCCGATCCCAATCAAGACCAAGATGACCGGGACAGGGAAGTAATTTCGTTTAGAATCAATCAAATAAATGAGATAGCCAATCAGTAGTAATGTGATCACCTGCTGCGCGATCATAACGACGTCCTCCTCTGCAATCAACATGCTATACAGTATCTTCCCATTCAAGGACTAATCAAACGAGAATTGTGGAATATAGGGGGTAGTACATTTATTTCATATAGGGAGGAATCAATATGGGAAACCCGATTGGTGATTTGTCATGGACGTTTTATTCAGAGTGTGAGGTGCCAAGTGATATCACCGAGACATTCATCGATGGGGAGCGGGCAGTCGCTGCCTACAAGACGGTGCGTGACGTTGCCGTCTTCACGAACAAACGTCTGATTGTCCGTGACGCGCAAGGGCTCACGGGGAAGAAGATTGAAGTGTACTCACTTCCGTACGACTCGATTAACATGTACTCGACGGAGAACGCGGGACGCATGTTTGATTTGAACTCAGAAGTCCAACTGTTCACGCGCGCCGGAACAATCAAAATCAATCTGAATAAAAAAGTGGATGTGCGTAAGTTCGACCGTCTGCTCGCAGAAGCAATTTTGTAAAACAGTGGACCGAGAAATCTTTCGGTCCTTTTATTTGGATTTTTCTGACAATCCATAATCTTGCATGATACGATAGGACATAATGTGTGACGGAGGTTACGATGCGATTTACAACCCGATTATTGATGATCATGCTCGGCGGTTTGATGTTGGTGACTGGATTTATCCATCTGGCTCGTTTGTTTTGGGAATGGTTTCACGACCCTACGGAGGGAGGGATTGTGCTTCTTTTTTCTGGAGAGGATGGTGAGAGCAGCGGTTTTTATGAAGGGAAGTCACGCAAGATGAGAGAGGACGATGATTTACAGTTCTTGAATATTGACTTTCTAGATTACACGTTTGGAGCAGGTGGGACGGTGACGGAATCGGGAAATTCATACTGGTTATGGTTCTTTATTGGAGGTTTGATTGTTTTAATGATTCTACTGATCATCACGATGCGAAGAAGAAAGCGTGTCGTCTCGACCATTGATTTCTCGAGTGACGCCGTAAAACGAAGAGGGAGAAAGACTAAAGCAAAAGGGTTTGTGGAATCTAAAGAGATTCAATGGACTGATAGCGCGATTCGGAATGCGCTCATCCAGTTCAACTTGGATTTACCGGTTTCATTAAGGCATGAATCAAATGAAACTGTTTTGGACTGGTTCAAACGGATCGGTGTTGAAGAGGTGGACCTCTCTCCTTATTGGAAATCGAGATATGTGGATGAAGGAGTGACTGATGAAGAATCTAGACAGTTTCGAGAAGCGTTACAGTTCATGCGATTGGAAGATGATAAGGGGTGATTGTGTATGAACGATGAAATAGAGGTGGTTGATTTCGATATGCGGAAGTCAATGGGTTCCGCTCGTTTGGTAAAGTCCAATCATCGATTCTACATTAATTGGGATGAGCTGGTCATAGACCTTAAACGGCATGAATATGTCTCGGGTATTCGAATCATCGACGAGAATCACTTGTTCATTTGGGCGTTTACGTTAGAAGGAGAACCAATCAATGCGTGGGTGCTGGATACGCGTGGACAGATCAAGCATTCCTTTCATGCAGGAAACGCGATTGCAGCAGTTGTAATGAACGATACGGGAATCTGGATTGGATATGGGGACGAGGGCATCTTTGGAGATGGGATCTCGACCGAGGCACTCGTCTGTTTCTCAAACGAGGGAAGCGTACGTTTTCGCTATAATCAAGAAGTGAGAAAGGCCCCAGTTCTTCATGATTGTGACGTGATGTACGCGTCTGAGAAGGGGGTGTGGGTCATCTCTTCAATCGATGCTCGTCTCGTCCATGTCCATATGAACGGACGGATTGACTCATATCCGATGCCCCGTCATCTCCTTGACTGTTCGTCATTGATGATTGAAGACGGTGTTGCCTATGTCATGAAAGACGAGCAGGTGTATCGCTGGCCATTCGAGGATAGAAAGCGTGCCGAACTAGTCGAAAGTTAACGAAGATATTAAGTAGATTAAATGGGCAATCAATTGAATTCTTTATCGTATTGAGAGTCAGTGGATTTAGTCACAAAATTAAAGGTCGAAAAGGTTACTTAATATTATTTCACATACCGAACTCATATTAAATATGTATTTAACTCATGGACAGAAAATAATCCGCTCTCACTCAAGAATTGCTTTAACAGATGGATATGTCCTAAACCATAAAGTACAAAGATGCGATCATTTGATTCCCTTAGTGACATCAATTCCTTAAAAATCATTAAGTTACGAAAATACCAGTAGTGTGATACCCACCTAGTACCAGACACTACAAGGGATGCAATCTCTAAATAGGCGCGATGCATAGATAATGTAATTGTAGGGTGATTGATTTCTTTATAATAGTCAGAGATCGTACGACTCTTAAATATTTTTTCGATATGATTCATGACATCTTGTTGGGATGATAATATTTCCTCCATTTCTCGCTTCTCATCTTGAATAATGGTTTCTAAACTGAGTCCCTCATCCTCATTCCAATCGATTGGATATACGAAATCTAGATTAGATTGTTGTGCAAGTCGGAATGCAATTTGTTCGCGTTCGTTAGCGGTTGCTAATTCCGGCTGTTGAATGATACGTTGAAAATGCTCATTTACGTATTCTTTCTTTGAAGTATTCATTTCTACACATACTTTAGTAGGCTCAAATTTTGCTAATTGATTCACGAATTGTTTAATTTCTAACTGACGTTTTTCGCTTAAAACATCTGGCATTTTTGGCATAAAATAATCACCATTGTTTGGCATGTTTAGATGTGTTGTGCCAACGAGCAATATATCTGTTTTATTCATAGCAATTCTCCTAATCAATTTGATGTATAGTGTTAACTACGCTTATACTTCTTCTAGGTTTCATATTTTGTTACTTGATTTCAAAAGAACCAAGTCAATATTTCTCATGGACCTTCGAGTTCATCCTAGTTAATAAACTTGTTAAAAATCTACATAGAAATGAGGAATTCACATGATTCGTTTCGGCATCATTGGTACAAACTTCATCACAGACTGGTTTATCGAAACAATCAATCAGTTGGATTACGTAGAAGTGACGGCACTTTACTCGCGCACGGAATCACGTGTTAAAGAATACGCAGAAAATCACTCCATTGTACATACGTTCACGTCACTTGAAGAGATGGCTCAGAGTGATGTCATCGATGCCATCTATATTGCTAGCCCGAACTCACTTCACGCCGAACAGAGCATCTTCTTCATGCAGCATGGTAAACACGTCCTGTGTGAAAAACCGCTCGCCTCGAACGGCCAGGAAGTCACTCGTATGATTGAAGTCGCGAAGGAGAACCACGTCGTCTTACTTGAGGCACTACGTAATCTGTTCATGCCGAACCTTGAACGGGTTCAACAAGCGATGGAACAAATCGCTCCGGTTCGCCGGGCCGTCTTCAATAAATCGCAATATTCTTCACGGTACGACCTGTACAAAAAAGGGGAGAACCCCAACACGTTCAATCCTGATTTTTCGAACGGCTCGTTGATGGACCTCGGTGTCTATCTCCTCGGACCTGCTTTGAAACTGTTTGGTCAGCCGAATGAGATCCAGGCGAGCGGCGTAAAGTTGGAATCTGGAGTGGACGGGAGTGGTACGGTCCTTCTCTCTTATGACGACCTTGATGTGGTTGTCATGCACTCAAAAATCCATGCGACTTCGACGCCTTCTGAAATCATTGGGGAAAAGGGACGCATCATCATCGACGATATTGCAACGTGCGATGAAGTCCGTCTGGAGTTACGGGATGGCACGTCAAAAATCATATCAGAAGCGCAGAATGCTCCGATGTCCTATGAGATTGAAGCATTTGTGCGAGCAATAGAAGCTAGGAATTCAGAGACGGATGCGCATTCAGGAACTGATATGATTCGTCTTGCTGATGTGATGACAACGGTGCGAAAACAAGTTGGTGTGGTCTATCCAGCAGATAAATAAGTACACAAATAAAACGGTCCTCGATGTCATGTGCGCATCAAGGACCGTTTTCATTATTCTTTGTTCAAATAGAGATATCTCAGAAACAGTCCCAAGACAATCGTCATGACGACGGCAGGGATGAGTCCGATGAGCAGTAATGTGTTCATACGGTTTCCTTTCTGAGCGATTCGAGTCGTTCACGCATCTCATCAAAGGAATGGCTATCCGTCAACATACTGAGCTCTGCAGCGGCGAGTTCTTTCACTTGAGTCGACCACTCTCGTTCAATCTCGATTTCAGAATTCCTGATCTCCTCGTTTGCCCGCTCGACCTGTTTCTTATGAATGCTCTCGAGACGAGTGCGAATCATGTCACGGAGGAGTGCCGTCAATTCATCCTTCAGTTGTGTCCGACCATCCCCTTCGAAAAATTGACCCGCGTTCTTATAGCGCTTCAACACTGACTGATAAGGTGGTGTTTCGAGATGAATCGGTTCGACAGCCTCTCGTAGCCATGCCACGTCGAGTTCACGGTCGAATTCAAGCGTCGGAAGGAGAGACGCTTGACGTTCTGTCAACCGTTCGACCAAGGCTTCGAATTCGCGTTTAACGTATCGCTCCAATCGATATTGGAATACTTGGAGCTCTTGTTGGATGTCATAGGCGTATTTATCGAGTGTACGTCCGAGTGCACGCTCCAGGCTCTTCCTCGACCCGTCGACCTCGACCGGGTGGAATGTCTCTTTGACAAAGTCCGAGAGGCGGAGAAGCGAACGGGTCTCGAGGTGGGCGAGGAGTTCTTTCGCTTCCCGGTCAAACAGGTCAATGAGTGCTGATACATCGAGTGCCGGCGGGTTCTCGAGTAAAGCAATCAATTGCTTACGGCGTTGTTCTTTTGCCGACTCATCTTCTTCTGCTTCGTGTAAGACGCGATCGAAGGCGGCGAGCAATGCTGTCGTCTCTTCCTGTATACGCATCGCGTTCGCGAGACGAAGGTCTTTGTCGATATAGCGTTCAAGTGTCGAGACGAATCGGTCGAATCCTACATCATCCCCTTGCATGGCGTTTCGGCTTGAGATGGGGAGAACGGTCGGTCGTCGGACACCGAGCGCGGTCAACTGTTGCGAAACATAGCTTGTGACCGCATCCCGTTCTTCGTCATCTGTCGCAAGATCGGAGGCGTTCACGAGGAAGAACATCTCATGGTCTCCGGTCCCTTGAACACGACCGAGCTGGATGACGAGCTCTCGGTCTGCTTCTGTGAACGCATGATTATAATAGGTGACGAACAAGACAGCATCCGCGTCACGCATGTAACCGAATTGCACCTCGCTATGTCGGTTGAACTGCGAATCGGCACCTGGTGTGTCGACGAAGACGATGCCGCGTCGCGCCCACGGTGAGTCGAGGTACAGTTCAATCTCTTTCACGATACAGCTTTTCTCTTCTTGTGCGACGAACGCGCAGAACGTGTCATAGTCGACGGTCTCCATTTGCCCGAGATAATCGAGCGGTGCTGATTTAACAGCATTGACGAATGGGTGGTCGACATCTAGTGAGGCGAGGGAAGTCCCATAACCTTGTAACTCATACTCAAGTTCATCTCGTGACTTAAAGGTGATTGTCGCTGTACGATTCGTCCGGCCGTTCGGCGGAACAATCTTCGTGATTGACGCCGTGAGCGGGTTCGGTGAGGTCGGTAACACCGTCTCTCCGAGAAGGGCATTGAGGGTCGAAGATTTTCCGGCTGAAAACGCACCGAAGATGGCAAACGTATATTGTTCATGCTTCGCACGCTCGATTTTCTTACGGAGAGTCGTGACACGGGAGCGGAATAAAGGGTGCTTCTCTAATATTTCACATACCGTATTTTCATAAGAAAAATTAAAATCAAATAAATCATAATTATCTTCTAACATCGATGTCGACGCAACCTCTGATTGGACAACTCTCGCTTGTTTTTCAGGGAGATACGTTGCATCGACATAGTTTCGAACGGCCAACTGATCTAACTGACCTGAATCAAGTTGCAACGCTTCATATTGACCGATAGCATCTAGACGGTTCAAAAGGCGTAAGCGTAATGCTTCATTATCGAGCGCTTCATACAATTCGTCTTCTTCAGCAGAAAATTGTTCCAAGCGCATGTCGACTTCAGCCTTCATATACATATCCGTAGAATGGACCCAAGGTTCCGAGACTTTCGTCACCCATGTCGCAAGGGCCGTCTCGATGTCACGACTGAACTGTAACACCGTATCACCACTGAGTGATGCGCCGGATTTTACTTGTTCAGTGATGAGTGAGCTCGGAGCAATCGGGAGGACATCACTTTTCGGCAGGAGAGTCTCTGGAAGTTTCAAATCCCGAATGATGTCTTCTGCATATTTCACGAGGTGCGGTCGTAGATTCATATCAATCAAACGGTTGAACTCTTTGACGGCCACGTCTTCACGACGAGTGCGTTCTTGCTTCGTTTTCTCTTTCGAGAACAAAAGTCCGACCTTAAAAGAAGGAGAACAACTCTCGAGATAAGAGCGTAATAGTTCACGGAACTCATAAGTCATGATCGGTGCACTTTCGACGATTGGTGCTTGATGTTTGAAGAATTCACGACGGAACGATGTCCACCATGCCCGTTTCTTCTCAAGGCGGTGCAGGCGAGATTGCATTTCCTTCGGACTCTTCTCATAGGTCGGTAATTGATCCAACATCGATTGAATTGAAGTTTCGTTGCGTTGGACCAACGTATGAATCAATGCATCCGCATGCTCGACTTGTTGCTGTCTTGATTCTTTGATGACATGCCGCACATACGAGCGCAAACGCTCGACTTCGTTATGAGGATGTTGTAATTCCCGAAGTGAAATATAGAACGTGTCATTCGGGACGATGTCATGATGTCGGAACGCCTTCGTCAATGAGGCTTTGAAGTCCACAAAGGAAAGCTCATCCTCGTCATGCTTATCAATTTGGTTAATGATGATGGAGTAGGGACGTCCTTCTCGACTAAATTGTTTCATCAGCCCGATGTTTTGTTCCGACTGGACATGGTTGTAGTCCATCATGAAGAACAGGTGATCTGCCAAGAAGAGCGAGCGTTCTGTCGCTTGGCGATGACGTTCATCGGTCGAGTCAATTCCTGGTGTATCCATCAACACGACATGTTCATCAAACGGGAATCGTTCGATGGTGTACTCGACTTCCTTGATTTCCTCGACTTTACAATAGTCACTAATGTTTGATAGAGAAGAAGCGTCTAATGAAATCCAATCCGTATCATTGATTGCGACGGATGCCGCTGATTCGCCACCTCGTAATGTGACGATATTCGCACTCGTCGGAATCGGACTTGTCGGAAGAAATCCTTCTTCTAGCCAGTCGTTGAGCAATGTCGACTTCCCAGCTGAGAAGTGACCACAGACAGCAATCCAAACTTCTTCATTCGTTACTTTTTGTAGGGCGGTGCGGGCGAGTCGTGCCGCGTCCGTCATCTCCTCTTGTTCAAACGTTAAAGCAAGCCGAGCTAATTGTTCTCGTTGTTCGTGCATGTTTCCCATCCCCTAATTATGATTCCGTCGTGATGCCGACACGATGTCCGACATATTCATCATTCGTTAAACAATCCAGCACCAACTCGGCGACATCGTCTCTCGAGATTGGACCTGATTGTTTCGTGCCTAACACTTCTTTTGAGACGATGATGTCTCCACTCGATGGTTCATTGATCAGTTGAGTCGGACAGATGACTGTGAACGCCAATCCGGAGTCTCGTAATAATTCATAGGCCCGTGCATGATCTTCTGCTGCGGTTGTCATCGAACGCTTCGATTCTTTCGTTTCAAAGCGATAGTTGTCGCTGTCATGTGCCTGTAAGATGCCGGCGGTCCCTACTGTGATGATGCGTGTCACATCAAATTGTTTCATCGCGTCAATCACGAGTGGTGTGAATGTAGACAATACGTTTTGTTTGTCCGTCCCTAACGCCGAGATGACGACGTCTGCAGATTGTACCGTTTCTAGGACTGCTTCTTTGTCCGTCGCGTCTCCGATGATTTCGTTGACACCTTCCTTTGAATCCAACGAATGTCTCGTTAAAAGTTTGACGTCATGTCCTTGATTTAATAAACGCTCAAGTATCCGTTCCCCTGTACGGCCACTTCCGCCGAATAAAGCAATTGTTGACAAGTAAACCCCTCCCCATCAATATGAAAGAAATATCCAACGCCATCATAACACGGAAGCGTTCACAAAACTGCCTGAAATGGTTCGATTCTGCTTGAAAAGAATGTGGTACGTTTTAGAATTGAGGAAGAAGGCAAAAAATACATATGACAAGCGTAAGAGAGGAAGGCACCATCACATGAAATTTGGGGCTCGAACTATTAAGACCGGACTATCGGTCGCAATCGTTTTACTGATTGCCGAGGCGTTTCAGTTCCAACAGATCGTCGTCCCGGCACTCGCTGCGTCACTCGCGCTTCTCCCGTCTGTTTATCAGACCGGACTTCGCTTAATCGAAGAGATGAAAGGGAACTTGATTGGGGCATTGCTTTCCGTCGGTTCCTTGTTGCTCACTCCGAATCCGACACCAATCGCCATCGGATTCGTCATCATCATCGCCATCTCCATCCTTTTGTTTTTAAATTTAGAATCGACGACACGGACCGTCATCTTGACGACGATTCTCATCATGGAAGGGGCAAGTCAGTCGGACATGCCGGTTTGGGTGTTTGCGGGTGAACGTTACTTACTCATCATGATGGGGATTACTGTTGCATTAATCGTAAACGCACTTTTGTTCCCACCTCGATATGAACGGAAACTAGAAGAGCAGGTGACGGAGGTATTTCAAATGGTCGTCCGGATCGCACGATTGTTTGCAGAAACGGAAGGCGGTCGCTCATCCTTCGAATCCTTGCCTGAGACGAAGAAGTTGCATAGTGATTCAAAGCAAACATATGCCTATTTTGAAGAAGAAATCAAAGCGAATCGTTGGCTCGAGAAGAAGACGCCGATCTTCCGTCGTGCCGTCCTGAAGTCCAAGATGATTGAGACGAACCGGGCCGCGCTCCATGTCATCGAGAAACTCGATCATGATTTCCATACGATTGAACAACTTCCTCCACAATTGAGCGATGAGTTGTATCGCCACATTCGGCATTTGTTGCGTCGACATGAGCGTCTGTTTTCGGCCTACGAGCTCGAGAACGAGCACCTCATCGATCGAGAAGAGGATCTCATCCATGAGAACTTTGACTTTGCGAAGTTAATGATTGAGAAGATGAGAGAGGAAGAGGAAGAACTCATTCTCATCGTCGTGCCGCTCGTGGCGACGATGACTGACTGGGTCAAGGCAATGAATGAACTCGAACGCTATCTTGTCACGGAAATGAAGAAACATGGGGACAACTTAAAAGTGGAACCACGTAAGAAATGGTTTTTTGAAGACTGAGAAGGAAAGATTGATAGAAAACCTAAAGGAGTACTCGAAACCGTGTGCACCTTTAGGTTTTTGTGTGTATAAAATATTTATAGAATGACCTATATAAAAGACGAATGAACCTCTTCAATCTCTTTTGTACAAACGTACAAGTGCCAGACAAACGAAAACTAACGAAATGAACACGATCAAACTGATTTTTTGCACATAAATTGTAAAATCATAATACTCATAGAAGTAAAAGATATGCGGCCAAGGCATAAACTCACCTCGAGTGATAACCTCGATGAGTGTATAGGTTAGTACGAGGGCAGTCGCATACTCGAAGCTCTTTAAAAGAAGTACCAGAGCTGCTCCAATCCACCAAAAGAGAGTTAGTAAAAGTAGATGATGAACTAGTATTAATGGAGTTGTTTGAATCAATCGGAACGCGCCATCGATATTAAATAGCAATAAAAGATACCCTATAACATATAATATGAACAGGAACACGAAATTGAACCCAATCCATTTTCGGTAGTGTGGGATTAATGTGTAATAAGCCCCTGTGTCATATAACGGCTGAAAATAAAGAATGACAGACCATGAAATCCAAGGCAGATAGAGGGAATGGACAATCTGTATACTGAGGTGCAGTTCGGAACTGTCCCTAACTAAAACAAGAAGAGAAACACAGAATACAAGTAGCGGAATAATCCCGAGTAACCGCTGATATCTCCATTCAAACAATTGAATTCTTAGTAAACGGTATATATCCATCATTGCGCCCTCATCACAGCTAAGTAACCATCCGAAAGCCGAGGAACGATTTTCGCATCGCCTTTCTCTTCATCAAAATATCGGATACAGGCTCCGTCTGATGTTTCTTCGATATGTACTACATCATGATCTTTCACCCATTTATTCAATTCCATAAGATTGATTTGCGCTTCCGCCAACGAACCTTCTGCTTTCTTCTTCCATCTTCAGGTGGGATTTATCGGTCAAGTTGACTCTTTCTAACGCTTGTTGAATGGCACTCTCTTGTTTCTTGCGGTCGACGATACCTTGCAATAGGGCTAAATGAAAGAGAACTTCGTTTACAGACAGGGAAGGATAAACATTAAAGTCTTGGGCTAAGAAACCAATCATTCCAGCTGTATCCGCATATTTACGTTTCATCATTGATTGACCGTTCACCCGGATATCTCCACCGGACGCATTCGTTAGCCCGCAAATGATTTTCATTAATGTCGTCTTTCCCGCTCCGTTCGACCCAAGGAGACCATATATCCCTTCAATGTTTAGCGAGACATGATCGAGAGCCATATGTTTCTTGTACCTTTTCACGATGTGTTCCACTTGTATCATGGTGTACCTCCAAATCACTTATACTTTTGACGCACTGTTCAAATCCCGATACCATTTTTTCAAAAAGATGAGTTGCTGTTGATGAGTCAATTGCATGAATTCAGATATTTGCTCTTTAGATGCGACCAGTTCCTCCCCGTTAAGAATTGATTCTAAGAAGAAAGGGTCTGGTTCGAGCGGTGAGGGGAGATTCAATTCGACTGACAGCCAAAAAGCCATCGCATCATCGAATGCCGCTCGTGTCGGCTGGATTTGGCTGTCTGTGTTTGAATGTGACCAAAACAAGGCAGGCATGTATGCTCGAACGACTTCTGGTAGGTCATGATCTAATCGTAAATTGCTCCCCACATGAAGGAGTAAATGCTGATTATCTCGGTAACTGAATTTCTCAAGATTAGGCGATAGGAGGATGATCTTATCAGGCAAGGAGCTTGATATGCCAAACTCTCTTTCAGTGAGTGCATGAATTGATTGAAGCGTTTCTTTTAGAATCGGCCAATACGAGTATGGTGGTGTCCATGACTGATCGACGATTATTTCTTGATCTTCCGCTTGATACGCTTCAAATGATCCCTCAAACAACGTAACCCCTGCCTGTACACCTTCATAATGAGCAGGAGCTTGCTCGATAAGGTTTGTTAAAAACTTAGATTGTGGCGAATAATGCAACGTGACAGGTACGCTATTCGTTCGATTAATCACAGGTTTAAAGTTCTCAGACCCGATTCTGCTGTTCGGATAAGATTGTTTTGTTGGATACCAATTTAACCAAGCAGGCAGATAGGTTACTTCATTAGTGATTGGGAATTGACTTGTGTTTGGGATTGTATATCGGACAGACAATGCAGTTGGTACTCCGAGCGTTACAGCCTCAATCTCGATGAAATCTCCAACTTGATGGAACGAGACTTCTCGCTGGTTTACACTGATATGTTTTACCTGATAAGGATGATAGAGCGATAACACAATAGTTTCTGTACTCGACACTAAAGTATAGTCTGCTTCCACTTCGAACTGACCATGTGATTGCTTCGCTAATTTCAACTGAACATTGATTATTTCAAAGTTCAAAAATGAATCTATTTGTGAAAAATCATATGGATAAGGTAATTCATAATGTTCTGTCGTTTCCGTATCGAGAGAACGATCGAATACCAACTGGTCATGGCTTAATGCGAAAGAAGCACTAGATGCAATCACTAAGAACAGCATAATTGCCAAGACTGTCATCTGAATACGATGACTCCTTCTGATTGCCCAACACGATATGATCCATAGGGTGAGTCCAAAATGAAAACATAAAATCAACATGTTCTTAATAAATAGTGCGTTGCTACTCAAAAAACCTGTCAGTTCGTAATAGATGACCTCAGGTTGTAGAGGTCCGAAAAAGAAGAAAGCATTCGGGCTATTAAATCCTTTTTCTAAGAAGAACTCAGAAAAAATCTCTGTATTCAGTGGTCCGAACAATATCCATAGGATAAAGAGGACGAGAATGCCGCTTCGCTTTTTTCCAAACAGGAGACCCACATTGATTCCCCATACCGATGCAATTAGTAGTGGAAGTAGATAGAAAATAAGTGAATGGAATAACAGCTGCTGATAAAAGGACCATGTTTCGATTTGATTAAATGAGAAATAAGTGACGACAGGTAGAAGCCCGAGTAAGATGGCACAAAATGAAAAGAACGTATGTATGAAGAGTATGGCGACAATCTTTTGAAATTGAATCCACACAATGTTTGGAAGAGTCAATTGACTTCTGTATTGTGCCTCATCTGAAGTAAGACGATACATGACTACGCTGACAATCAACATAACACCTTGAATAGGAATCACTATGCCTTTTAAGACATTAGGAAACATCATGTACTCGAACGGCTCGTTCACGTTCGCAACGATTTTTAATATGAGGACAATCGGGATAAAGATAAGTGCAATCAAATAGAATACGTTTCGGCTCATCTGTTTAAAATAAAAAGGAATTAATTCTTTTAATATGTTTTGTCTCATAGTTACCTCGATGATTGTGTAGTGATTGAATTGATAACGATATTGATTTAATTATCTCAGCTATATCCTAAGGTGTAAATAAAATCCAATTATATATGAGTCGATAAAGGATTAATGAATTATTTGGTAATAATCTCAAGTTGTGTTAGTCTAGAAAAATCATTGTCTGCGTCAACCGATTCGTTGTCATTATCTATACTTGAAGGGGCAGGAAAATGAAAAAGATTGTATTATCCATTATTTTACGAGTTATTATGAAGTCTTAAGTACATTCCCGACCGAATCCTGAAACTTTTTGAGAAGAAACACGTATACAATAGAGACAGATACATAAGAACGATAGGGGGATTCACTATGTCAGAAACAACACCGCCACCAGAAGAAGGTGTCACACCACAACGAATCAGCGGAACACTTCCGATCGAGGCACGGGCGGTCTTTCGATTATCGAGTGCGATTTTTTATATCATCGGTCTCCTCATCACTGGAGCTCTCGTTGTCGCATCATACTGGTTCGACTGGCCGACTTGGCTACAGATTGGCTTTATCGTGCTACTTGTCATCGATGTCGTCTATAGCTTGATTGATATCATCTGGTTCCAAAAGTGGAAACAGGAACGATTCACGTATGATGTCCAGCCGCTTGAGATCCGGATTCATCATGGAATCATCACGACACATGACGTACTCATCCCGATGACGAAGGTCCAATATGTTCATGCGGAACAAGGACCGATTCTACGTAAATACGGGTTACAGACCATCACCATTGGAACAGCGGCCGGTTCTCACGAAATCTATGCGATTGAAGAGTCATTCGCAAAAACACTCCGTGAGCAGATTGCCATCTATGCACGAATCGAAGAGGAGGATGTCGTATGACCGAGACCGCGTTAACATGGCATCGACTCCCGAGTCGCGTTTTGGTGCTGCGTATTCTCGAAGTCATCAAGTCGTTCGCCATTCCAATCGTCTTACTCTTTGTGCTTAACAACGACTGGGAATCGACTTTCGGCATCATCATCCGAGTCGGCATCCTACTCTTTCTATTACTCGACATTGTCCAGAAGTTCTTTGGGTGGTTAAACTTCCGATATGCACTGGATGAAAAGACTGTCTATGTGATCGAAGGGAACTGGTTGAAAAAAGAAAAATCGCTTCCACTCTATAAAATTCAAAGCGTTCATTCGAACAGTCCATTCCTCTATCGATTGCTTGGTGTTGTCGAATTGACGTTCGATACGAATGCCAACAGTGACGATGCATCATTCAAACTGGCTGGTGTCTTTCCGACCGAAGCGAAACGACTGGAAGAGATTCTCGAGCAAGTCCGTCATCGGAAACAGAATGCACAAACCGAAGACAATCCAGAAATGACAGATGCGACAACTGAACAGGCAGAATCTTTACCAAGCCGTCTGTTATATGCCTTGTCCACGCGCGAAATCGTGTTGGCCTCCATCACGTCGCTCTCTGTCTTCGCCATCTTCCCGGTCGCTTCAACAATCATCTCTTCGATTGATGACTTCATCAATTTGGATGGGGCGTTCAACCAAGTAGAAGATTATGTCGTCCATGCGTCCATCATCGTCATCGGTCTTCTCGTCATCGGGGTGTTGATGCTGTCGGTCGTGATCGGTATGGTCATTAACTTCTTGAAATATGGAAACTTCCGACTCGAACGAAGAGGGGAGCGCATTCGTGTCGAAAAAGGGTTATTGAACCGGAGTGCAAAAGAGATCCCCTATGAGAAGATTCAAGCGATTCGAATCAAAGAGACGTTCATCCGTCGCTGGTTCCACATCGTCGGAGTCGAACTCGTCGCAGCAGGAACGATGGATGAATTAAAGGACGAATCATCAACGATTCTCCCGTTTGTTCGACGTGACCGTGCGATGCGAGTACTCCGTGAACACTTCACGCACTTCACATGGTCGGATGAATTACATCGACTTCCAAAAAAGGCGTTAGGAATCAAACTACTGCGAATCAGCTGGTTCGGCTTCATCTTATCAGGACTCGTGCTCTATTTCTTCCGAGATTATGCATGGTGGCTCCTTCTTTTATGGGCCATTATCATCGGGGGACGTGTGCTCAGTTACGTCACGACAAAATATGTCCGTACCGATCAATTCATTCAATTGCGGACGGGAGCTTTCAACGTCCGGTCGTTCTTGACGGACAAACCACGGATCGAACAGATTCAAGTGAAGCAATCGCTCTTGCAACGTCGATTCGGACTTTGTACGGTTCAGTTCTCGACTCGAGGAGGATTCTTGTCCGTCGAGACAATTGACGACATTCCGAAAGAAGAAGCGGACGCGATGCTCGTCTGGTTCTCCCGTTATAACGAAATGAATGAAAAACGCTCAGGATAAAGTCTCCTGAGCGTTTGAATTATTTGTGATTTTCGTATCAAATGATGTTTCTCTTACTGAAAACGCGGATAAAGTATGGTATGATGCAAGTAGAAAGAGACCGGTGCTGGACACACCGACCTCTGGCTTACAGGCTCCCACTTTAAGAGTGGTCCCAGCCGCCACAATGGTTAGTGAATCAGAAAGTGACCCATCTCATTGCGCCGAGGGGGTCATTTTTTTGTGCGTTCAGACGTTGCACGATCGGATGTTCGGTGAATCACCAAGTGAACGATGATCGGAGCGAGGATTGGGATCATGACATAATCTCCAACCCAGGTCCAAAGTTGTTCCATCCGCACCACCGCCTTCCTCCATTGTGGACTTGGCGGCTGACCCCACTATTGCTGCGTTAACCTGCCCCTTCATTATAACAGATTCGTTCGTAAAATGGCGTTAAAAATAAGAACAAACGTTCTTGTTTTATAAAATGAATCTTTTGATGGAATCGGTCTCATAAATGGGTCCAAAGAAGGAATTGAGTCGAATCGCCCTTGCTTGTTAGATGTCTGACAGGATATAATCAATCTCGTGTGTATACACGGGTGGGTGAGGGTGCCAATAAAGGATTGATTCCTATGGCAAAACAAACAGAATGGAAAACAGAAACATACGGGGGCGTGCTGAACTTTCTGGCGACAGCATACATCCCGGCCGTGCATGCGGCAATCTTGACACAAGCCGGACTCCCGTTCGAGGGGGCGCTCGTCGGAGCGATTTTGACAAGCATCATCGGGACGTTGATTGCGGGGTTCTTCAATCTTCCGCTACTCTTGTTACCGGGAATGGGGATTAACGCGCTCTTCACGTACACGCTCGTCTTACAGATGGGGTTGAGCTGGCAAAGCGCGCTCGCTGTCTCGTTCGTCTCAGGTGTACTCGTCGTATTGTTGACGGTCACCAAGGTGGCGAGGAAATTGGCGAACGCGTTCCCGCCGATCATCCATGACGGATTGACGGTCGGTCTCGGCCTCTTCCTCATTTTGATCGGTCTCGAGGCGGCTGGAATTGTCTCAGGTGGAGGCGGGGCATTGCTCCACATCGGTGACCTCGGAGAGCGTAACGTCCAGGTGGCCTTTTTATCACTCTTCGTCGCCATCTTGTTGTTCTTGAAGATGGGACCGAGCAGCTTCCTATGGACAATCGGTTTCGGTGTCGGTCTCAGCGCCGTGATGGGAACGCTAGAGTGGACGGGAAGCTTCTCATTGTCACCGTTCTTCGAGTCATTCGGCACGGTGTTTGGGAACATCTCGTTCGCTGAATCTGCGTCTCCGCTCTTCTTAGTCGCGGTCGGTGTACTGACGCTTGTCTTGTTGATTGAAAACATCAGCTTGATCCAGAATCAGACACGTGCAATCGACAAAGAAAAGGATGCGCCGAAAGGTCTCATTGCACAAGGCCTCTCGACGATGGTCGGTGCCATGTTCGGGTCAAGTCCGACCGTCTCGACGGTCGAAGTGGCTGCCGGAATATCGGTCGGTGCACGAGGCGGGATTGCTTCATTCGTCACATCTGGATTGTACGTGGTATCGCTCTTATTGCTACCGCTCTTTGCCATCATCCCTGTGACGGCGATTGCACCGGTATTGATTATCATCGGCATGATGATGTTCCAAAACGTGAAGCATTTGCCGCTCGATAACTGGGAGCATGCCTTCCCGGCGATTCTCGTCATCATCATGATTCCGTTCACGTATTCCATCGTCGATGGGATTGGACTCGGATTCATCGCATACACGATGATTGTCTTGTTCAAGAAGGGCTACCGGTCACTCAGTCCGGTCGTCGGTGTCTTGACCGTATTGTTCTTAGTTTTCTTCTCATTACCAGTCTGGTTATAGAGACACACGCGGCATCGTTCATGACGAACGGTGCCGTTTTTTTGATGATTCTCAAGGGATGGTTCATGCTATAATCGCAGTAATTTGAAGAAAACGGGGAGGGGATTTGATGCAAGTCCTTCAAGAATTCGCATCGTACACAGAATGGCTCAAGTCGTTAGAAAAGCTAAGTGAATCTGATTGGAATAAACAGATCGACTCTGAGAAGTGGTCTATAAAGCAAATCATCTTACATATCGCCCATTGGGACAATCATCTGTTGAATGTCATCATCCCATCGGTGAAGAACGGGGAAGGAATGATATTCCCTGATTTTGACTCGTTTAACGCGCGGGCGACGAAAAGAGCGGAGAAGTTGACAGGTGAGACCGTACTGAAGGAATCCCTTAACAGTCGGCGAACGCTCGTCACGATGCTCGAGTCCTTAAGTGAAGAGGCGCTGACTTATAAAACGACAGCGAATGGCGTCTCGCATGATCTTCATCAAGGTGTCCCATATTCACTATATGTGATCATCGGAGAATTCATCGAGCATGACTGGCACCATATGAAGCAAGTCGAGTCCATCCTGAAATGAGACATCGGAAAGTGCGTGGTCTGAAACGAAAGTTAATTCGTCTTCAGCGTAATATGCAAGAAAATCATCATGATTTCCCAACTGAGTTTCATAATGGTTATTGGAATACCAAGATTCCGGTCGGACAAACTTTTTTATTGGAGATTCAACACAATGCCCAAATCAAACAGGCAATCATCCATATTCTGCTCGATGAGGCGAAACGACTAGTTGAGTTGCGTGTGGATGAGCGAATGCGAGTTGCCGTGCTGCTAGATTTTCCTACACTCTGGAACTCTGAGCTTCTCGTGTTTGAAGATGAAGAGGAGTTACAAACGTTTATGCGGCGTGATTCATCCCATCAAAAATGGATCCCGATTTCTCATAAAAAAACGTTTATGAACAAATGGGACATTCGTAGTGACCAGGATATTCGCGTGTATGGATTTGAAGAATGGTTGCTCGACGAAGAAGATGAAGGTAGAGAATTGTGGATGCTCGTTCAATGAACGGGCTTTTTCTTTTGTCTAAAAATAACTGAATATTCCGTTAAAGTGCATGGTATAATCCTTTTAATCCTATTTCCAAATAAAGGATTAAATCTATAGGGGGAGCCGTCACATCAGATGAAAACAATCAAACCGAATATACATAAGCGGTATAACCAATGAAACAAGCCAAAATGATCTTTATGTCAGGAATTCTTTTCTCCTTGCTACTTGTCGGGCTCATCTCCTATTCCGGTCAACTGGGATACCGTTACTATCAATCATTAGACATCTCGGGGAGCGACATCACGAGTTGGGTCACGGACTGTCATGACAAACGAAAGTTTTTAGGGATTTTCGAAGTGACGGATGTTGATTTTTGGTGTGGTGATGCGCCATATGAAGAACCGGAAGGGAATGGTCCAGACGGAGCGATGATTGACTCAGAAGAAAAATCAGGTGGTACACCGAAAGAGCGGATTAAGGACCAGTCACCTTCTTACGGCAATCCCCAATCAAATGAGTCGAACGAGATCGCTTACCTCCCATACATTATTACCGGTCTGTTCATCTTGCTCGGATGGTGGCTTTGGAAGAGACGACGTCCTTCGAAGAAACAAAGCGAGGAAGAAGAGTTAGATATCGAGGATCACTCGCTAGTGACTTATGACAACTCGTCGGAGCAGATAAACCGAACGCTTCATCCATTACCTGCCTCGGTTATTCGACAACAGTTGATTCAATTCGAAGCAGCATTACCTCCACATAAACGTCGCCGCCCGTATGAGACGTTGTCGACCTGGGCGAAACGAATCGAGCTTGATGCATCTCTACTTGCCTATTTAGAGACACGCTATGACGAAGTGAACATCTCACCACAGCGTGAGCGAGCGTTCACCCAACAACTTGATGAATACCTACTACGCACACAAAAGGAGTCGAATTCATGACCATCCGACACGTATTGGAACAACTAGACCGCATTTATCTCGGGAAACCGGAAATCACAAAATTATGCTGCACAGCCCTATTGGCGAACGGACATATTTTGCTAGAGGATGTGCCTGGGACGGGGAAGACGTTACTTGCGAAAAGCATCGCCAAAAGCTTTGAGGCAGACTTCGCCCGAATCCAGTTTACAGCAGACCTGCTGCCTTCTGACATCATCGGTTCAGACTTCTTCAATATGAAGACCCAAACGTTCGAGAACCGTACCGGTCCCATCTTCACAAACATCTTGTTAATCGATGAAGTGAACCGTGCCGTCCCGAGAACACAATCTGCCTTGCTTGAAGCGATGGAAGAACGCCAAGTTTCAATCGGTGGCGTCACCTATCAGCTACCGAAACCGTTTTTCGTCATCGCGACGCAAAACCCAATCGAGTCTGCTGGGACGTTCGCCCTACCGGACGCCCAACTCGACCGCTTCCTCATGTCCCTTCAAGTCGGATATCCAGGGGCAGATGAAGAGCGGAACTTGATTCTGCAGACGATTTCAAAGACGAGGCATGTGGTACACGCCTTGATGACGAATGCGGCTTTCTTAGAAGCACAAAAAGAAGTCGAGAACGTCCGGATTCATGAAGATGTCGTCACTTATTTGCTCGCACTCATCCAAGAGACAAGGCAACATCCGTTAGTCGAAGTCGGGGCGAGTCCACGGGCGACGCTCGCGCTCGTCAAGGCCTCACAAGCCTATGCGTACTTGAACGATCTTCAGTTTGTCACGCCTGAAGATGTTCAAGCCGTTGCACCACACGTTCTCTCGCATCGATTGACCCTCACCCTTGAAGGGGACATCAAATCGACGAAGCGACAAGTGCTAGCGGACGTACTCGAGTCTGTAACTGTCCCAGTCGAAAAGGTGTAACGATGCGACAGGTCGAAATCAGTACACCGTCCATCCTTCAGGACCAACTTTGGCCGGCTTATGTCAGTCTCGGTCTCCTCACGATGTGGATGCCTTATGTATGGCCCATTTCTTATGTATGCGGAGCATTATTAATCGTCATGTTCATCCGGAAACGAATCATTCGAACACTTTCAAACGAAGTCTCATTTTCCATTCGACAGAAAGAAGATCTCTTGTTCATTGACGATGAGACATCATGTGTCGTCCGTATCGATGGGTATGAGCGAATCATTGCCCTTGGCGTTCCGCTATTGATTCGACTAGAGGGTAATGAACGAATGGTATTCGAGAACGGGTCACAGGCATACGACACAAGGATTGAACAGGACATTCATCATGTGAGCGTCTCGGCTGTGAAGCGTGGACCTGCTTCGATTCATACGTGTGTGATGCGTGTTACGTTACCGTTTTATTTAGGTACTCTTTTTTTCACGGATGAGGAGATGGATATGCCCTCATGGATTGTGTTACCTACCATCACGAAGTCGCCAATCACCGAATCTCGTATGATACGGATGGGTGACCGCATCGTCAAACACTCCCCATTGAACGATCCGTTGATGATTCAAAGTGCAAAACGATATGAGAAGGAACCCTCCAAACAGATCGACTGGGTCGCCACTTCAAAGGTCGGTCATGTACAGGCAAAAGTACTCGAACGACAAAATCTCGACACGTTCACGATTTTCCTTGATTTGAGCGGTCCGCTCGGGAACGGGCTCCATGCGCAATACGAAGACTTGATTCAACAGACGGCGTATTGGGTCTCTTATTTGATCAAAGAAGATTGTAAAGTGGAACTGTTAATCAACCGACTCGACAAAAACAACCAAGTCGACCGTGTTACACTGGGAGAAGGCAGAAAACAATTACGGCACATTCTCGTCCGACTGGCGATGATTCATGAATCGAACGCGTTTGTTGCATCATCGCGATTCACGTCATATGTCAGTCGTCACAAACAGCCGCACGCCGAATTGATTCACATCAATCACGCGATGCTGCTGAAATCTTCAGGTTGATGAAGGGAGAAACACATGCGACCAATGAAGGGCTTATTCATATGTTGTGTCGGACTGCTTGCAAGCACGACGACCGGATCAGCTGAGATGACTGAATCCTCGGCGGAACGTTTTGCAGATGCATATTTTTATGACATTGTGATGGATCATATTCAGGGAGATGATCCGACTAATTATCATATGACGTACAGTGAGAACATCACGTTCGGACCACTACTCGAGACATACGTCCCGTCTTCCTCTTGTTACAAGAATGATGAGACATGTTCGTTCATCCCGACAAAAGAATTTGTGGCGACCGTCTTTCAAGATGATGAACCAGTCAACGTGATCGGAACGTATGAACAATCAGCAGGTACATATGCGTTCTCAACGTTTGGTTCAGACAAAGAAACTCCGAAAGCTTTGATGGACGTACAAGGACATCTCGTGAAATACACAGAAAGGTCGGCATGGTTTGATTATGATCGGGACATGTTGACGGGGTTGACGTCCAACTCACAACAGATGATCAGCGGGGATGCAATTTCGACGAAGGACTTCCAAGCTTTATTGATTGAAGAGCATTCAGATATTGAAGGATCTGCTGAAGAAGGGATGATGGATGGAGCGGGTGACTATTCGAATGAAGCAAAATCAAACAATCCAACATCGAATATCAACCGATTGATTGGTTTTGCAGTATTAGCGATGTTGCCATTCGGGTATTGGTTCCTTAAAAGACGAAAAACAGCATGATGTCAAAAGACTTATACAGTCAACATGAACCACTAGAAATGGTGATCATACCGAGTCATGCACTGAAAGAAGGAGAAGCAAATCGATTGATTTTTCGACATCTGAAGGATGAGGACTTTCCATTGCGCATTGAACGGAAACGAACTGTGAGAGCTACGAGAAAACATCTCTTCTCTTTTGAACGTCAAGAAGAGCATCTGACGACCAAAACCCTCAAGAATCGTGAGTCATTAGAATCGGAATTGACACTCTCTTCGAATGAAATCATCGTCTTACAAGGAGAGACAGATTGGATTCTGAGTTATTATGGGGACGGTTTGACGCTTCAAGGAAAACAAGTGAGTCGTGTCGAAACAAAGGGAATAGCCCATATCGAGGATTTTTTTGAATATGTGACGACAGGTGCGTTTCCGATTGAGGTGTCATTTGGTTTAGATGGAACGCTCGGTCCTCATGAGAACGTATATCGCTTCACGTTGCATGACACAGATTGGAAGACATTGATTGAAGACGAACTGTTGCCTCAGCTTCGAATTCCGAAAGCGAAGAATGTATGGCAGTCCCTTTTCTTTCCGACAAATAATCAGACAATCGAATGGTTCACTAGTGAATTTCATCCAAACATCTTAGGAAACTTCGTTTTCGCCCACGATGCCCATGATACGTATTATCTCTTGGATCACGTGAACGGAGAGATTAAAGTGTTTTGAATGATCCAACTAAAGAAGAAGTGAGTTTGCGTCAATCGATTGAGCCTATCAAACTCAAAACCCGAATCAAACAGTACGCCAATTATGAGAAGGTAGGGATGGAACATGAACTATTTAGAACATCTAGAAAAACATTGTGGCACGTTCGTCAGCGGGTATGATATCCCATACTTGCTAGAAGAGGATGTCCAAATCATCGAACTTGAAGATGAGTCCTCTAAAATCACAAGTATTTCGACATTAGGACTGCATTGGCATACACTTCAATTTAAAAATGGTTCGATCGCTCACCAGGAGTTGCTGTTCCGCTTCAATCAACAGCATGTCAAAGATGAGTTTGCTGAATTGATGTGGCAGCTGATTGATTATGCGCTGGGAACGCACAAGGCGTTCGAGTTGGGCGAAATCTACGAACTGCCAGAGGAAGTGCTTGAACAATATTCATTTTCTTCGGTCTATGTGACCGCCCCTTTTTACTCAGATGAGTCGCTCATCACATATAAGAACGGGGAACAGAGCGTCATAGTCGTCTGGTTTGTACCGATTTACCCTTCAGAAGAGTTGTTCATCGAAGAACACGGAACCGAACGGTTTGACGAACTCCTATATGAGACTGATTGCGAGTTATTCGACTTGAACCGAAAAGAACTTGTCTAACGAACATCCCCTCATGCGCGCATGAGGGGATTCTTTACATATAGGGGCCGTTCGCTTGGACGACGAACTGCGAATGGTCGTAATGATACGTGATGCGTGAGTAGTCGAACGGTTTTCCATTCGAAAGATGGAAGATCGTCTCAATGCGAAGCGTTGGATCATGCTCATGCAAACCGAGATGTACCGCTTCACTTTCCGTCAATCGACCTACCTGTAGATACATGTCAGAAAAACCGATTGTGACACCGAGCGCACTTTGGACGTAATCGAAAATGGAGTCGGCCACAATCTCTCGATTCAAGTAAGGGACGATGGCTTTTACATAATACGATTCTTCATGACAAAGTACTTCCCCGTCCACATACCTTACCCGTTCGACACGATACACATCGTCTGTTACGTCAATCCCGAGATTTTCGGCCACCAACGCATCTGGTTTCATAACAGACACGTCGAGTACATCAGAGGTCAAGATTCGATCTCCAAGGTTACTCTTGAATCCTTGGGTGGAAAAGAGACTCATATAACCGGGACGATTATGGCGTCTGACGAAAATGCCGCTACCACGGAGTTGAAAGATGATGCCTTTTCGTTCGAGCAGTTCCAACGCTTTCGTGATCGTACTCTTACTCACGGCATATTGACTCATCATCTGCTCAAGGACAGGTAGCTTATCACCTTGTTTTAAATTCTGTTCATATATGTATTGTTCTATTTCATTTGCGATTTGTTGGTATTTTAACATGGTCATTCCTCACTTTTTCGTCACTTCTTGTATTATATCATGAAAAAACAAGAATGTTTCATTGTATCAACCTTGTTAAATTATACCGGTACAATTATAATTGACGTGTATGATTCATCAGAAGGAGGAATAGAGGATGAAGACGTTACCGAAAGATTTTTTATGGGGAGGCGCACTCGCCGCCCATCAATTCGAGGGTGGTTGGGACGCTGACGGAAAAGGACCGAGCGTCGTCGACGTCTTGACAGCAGGCGCACACGGTGTCGCGCGTCGTATCACGGACAAGGTTGAGCCGAACGAATTCTACCCAAACCATGAGGCGATTGATTTCTATCATCGTTATAAAGAAGATGTGGCGCTCTTCGCCGAGATGGGATTGAAATGCTTGCGTACCTCAATCGGATGGAGTCGCATCTTCCCAAATGGTGATGATCCAGAGCCGAACGAGGCGGGTCTTCAATTTTATGACGACTTATTCGATGAGTTACTCAAACATGACATCGAGCCAATTATCACGCTCTCGCATTTCGAGATGCCGCTCCACCTCGCACGTGAGTACGGCGGGTTCCGCAACCGTGTCGTCGTCGACCATTTCGTCCGCTTCGCGGAGGTCTGCTTCGACCGTTACAAAGACAAGGTCAAGTACTGGATGACGTTCAACGAGATCAACAACAAGATGGACGTCAATAACCCGCTCTTCTTATGGACGAATTCGGGTGTTCTTTTAGAAGAAGGGGAGAACGCGCGTGAAGTCATGTATCAGACGGGACACCACGAACTGATTGCGAGCGCCCTCGCCGTCGCCAAAGGGAAAGCCATTAATCCGGACTTCGAGATTGGGGCGATGGTGTCGCACGTCCCAATCTACCCGTATTCATCAAACCCGGACGACGTCATGTTGGCAGAGGAGATGATGCGTCAACGTTACTTCTTCCCGGACGTACAAGTACGTGGGTTCTATCCGAGTTACGCCTTGAACGAGTTCGAGCGCGAAGGGTACAACATCCCAATCCTTGAAGGAGACGAAGAGATTTTACTGAACGGGAAGGTTGATTATCTCGGCTTCAGCTACTATATGTCGACGACCGTGAAAAGTGATGTCGTTGTGGACAACAGCGGAGATATCGTCAACGGTGGTCTGCCGAACGGTGTCGAGAATCCGTACATTCAGTCGAGTGACTGGGGATGGGCCATCGATCCGGTCGGTCTCCGTTATGTACTCAATCGTTTGTATGACCGATATCAAATCCCGCTCTTCATCGTGGAAAACGGATTTGGTGCAGTCGATGAGATTGTCGACGGGAAGATTCATGACGAAGCCAGAATCGATTATTTGAAGGCTCATATCGAACAATTGAAGCAAGCCGTCATTTATGACGGGGTCGACTTGATTGGGTACACACCTTGGGGCATCATCGACATTGTCTCGTTCACGACGGGAGAGATGAAGAAACGGTACGGGATGATTTACGTGGACCGTGACAATGAAGGGAACGGGTCGATGGAGCGGATGAAGAAAGACTCGTTCGACTGGTATAAACGGGTCATCACGACCAATGGGGAAGAACTGTAAGTGAAACAGGGGGCAAAGAACTGTGAAATGTATGCAGGTCTTTGCTCTTTTTCGCTATAATAAAGAAAAGTGAGAGTTAGGAGGGAAGAATGATGCAAGTGAAGCAGCATGGGCCAGTGACGGCAGTTTGCGCCAAAGTGAAGAACGGTCCATTCGAGATGTCGATGTATGTGTATTATCTCGATGGGATGATTATCGATACCGGGACCCGTACGATGCTCCCCACTCTCCAATCCTTTTATGAATCGGTCCCGATTGACCTTGTCAGCATTACGCATCCACATGAAGACCACATTGGAACGGCCGCATGGCTCGAACAAACGTATCGCGTGCCAATCTACATACATGAAACTGCCAGAGACATGTGCCGGACGGGGCTAGATATCCCAGATTATCGGTCACGCTTCTCCGGTGACCCTGAACCGTTTCAGCCGGTCGCCTATCACGACAATCAGATCACATCAGAACATCATACCTATCAGGTGATTCATACACCTGGTCATGAACCGAATCACGTTGTCTTATATGATGAGGAGAACGGTCGACTGTTTTCAGGCGATTTGTACGTTCATCCGTATCCAAAAGTAATGATTCCAGAGGAGTCGGTCCCTGAACAGATTCGTTCGCTCAAGCGTGTCCTGTCTCTCGAATTTGAGGAAGTGTACTGCCAGCATGCCGGACGTCTCGAGCAGGGAAGGGAGCAATTAACCAAAAAGCTCGATTATCTAGAACGTTTGACCGATGACGTGATAACGAAAACCGCTGCGGGCTATACGATTGACGATATCAACGCTCACCTCTTCCCTGTCCCGTCGCCGCTCGTCCAAATCTCCAAGCGGGATTATGACTCCAGACATATGATTTCAAGTATTCTTCGGGAAGTCTACGAACAACTTCGTTGACAGAAGGCGAATCACCTAGTATTCTGAATACATGATTAAACGTTTAAACTTTTAAACGGAGTGATGAATATGAAACAACCAAATACAACACCCGAGGCGTCGCTATCATTATTTGAAGATGCAATCCCATTGTTTCAAGTATTAGCCGACGTCAATCGTCAACGCATCATCGTCGAGATCGCCAGACATGAGCGATTGAACGTCAATCAGATTGATGAAAAGATCGAGTTGTCTAGACCGGCTATCTCGCATCACCTCAAACTGTTGCGACAAGCAGGTATCGTCTCTTCCGAGAAAATCGGGACAGAGAACTTTTACTTCTTGACCCTCGAGGACGCGGTCGGACTGCTCAAAGCACTGACACGTGCAATCGAAGATGAATGTATCTTATGACCTTTCTTTTGGAAACAAAGAGAAAGGCTTCTTTTCCACTAATTAGTTTAAAAGTTTAAACATATAAACGTTAAAAGGAGAATGAAAATGAATCAAACCATTGTTATCACGGGAGCATCAAGCGGGATTGGTCGAGCGACCGTCGAATTGTTCAGCAAACGAGGCTGGCATGTCGCCGCAACGATGCGAAGTCCTGAAGACCATCAAGAACTGTCCAACCTAAAAGGGGTATCGCTCTATCAGCTAGATGTGACGAACGAATCGAGCATTCGTGACGCCTTTCAACAAATCGTCTCGGATCACGGCACAATCGATGTGTTATTGAATAATGCCGGGTACGGAGCGGTCGGGATTTTTGAAGAAGCCTCTCCTGAACAGATTCAGCGTCAGTTTGATACAAACGTCTTCGGTGTGATGAATGTGATCCGGGCATCTCTCCCATATTTCCGTAAACAACGGAGCGGACGGATTGTGACCGTCTCTTCGGTCGGTGGTCAAATCACATTCCCAATCTATAGTCTGTATCACAGTTCAAAATGGGCGATTGAAGGGTTCATCGAATCGCTTCAGTTTGAACTGGCACCGTTTAACATCGATATGAAATTGATTGAACCAGGACCAATCAAGACAGACTTTTATGGTCGTTCCCAGGAACTCGTCCGTGACCAACCGCTCGACGTATATGATAACTATACGGAAGTCGCGCTCCATAACACGAATGCCGCTGGTGCGAACGCTGAAGGCCCGGACGTCGTCGCCGAGACGATTTGGCGTGCAGCGACCGACCGGAAGAAGCGTCTCCGCTATCCATCAGGTAAACAGGCGGGACTGTTGATTGTGTTGAAACGTTATCTCCCGAACCGATTGTTTTTCTCCATCGTGCGACGTGTCGTAGAGAAAAACTAACAACAAGTATCTGTTTCGAACTTCATCAGTGTTAGAAAGAATTTTTTCATCCACTCATTCAATGATAAATATCACACAAAATCACCCGATATAACTTGTAAGAGGAGGGATTTGATGAAAAAAGTCTCACTGGCATTATCGACGTTCATTCTTATGATTGGATTGACGGCAACACCGACAGAGTCGGTCGATGCAGCGGCGAAACGCTTCAAAAACTGCACGGAGATGAACAAAGTGTATAAAGGGGGCGTGGCTAAATCAAAGACGACCAAAAACAAAGGTGGAAAGACGCGTTATAAACCTTATGTCAATAAAGCCTTATATGACGCGAATCAATCAAAAGACCGCGACAAAGATGGGATCGCCTGTGAACGGTGATCATAAAATCATGCATCGCATCAGCCGCCATACGAGGGCGGCTTTTTGTATGGACATAGACAACGGTTCGACCACATGATATTATCATAAATAATAACATTATCAAATATGATAACATTGAGGTGTAATCAATGAATCAAGATGTCTTAAAAAGTTTATTGAACCCAATTCGCATGAAAATCTTTCAACACGTTCTGATGAATGAAGGAGTCACGACCGGAGACTTAGCAAAAGCACTTCCCGATGTGCCTCAAGCGAGCCTCTATCGCCATATCAACAAAATGGTACAAGACGAGATTTTATCTGTCATGAGCGAAAATAAAGTTCGCGGGGTGTATGAGAAAGTGTATGCGATTCAAAACAATCCGTTGACCAGTATCAACAAGATTGTCGAGGAGGAAGACCGAGAACAACTGTATATGGTCTGTTACACGTTTGCGATGTCACTGCTCATGGATTTCGGCAACTATCTGAAGCGCGACTCGATCGACCTCCCAGAAGACAAAGTCGGATTCCGGAGCATCCCGCTCTACCTGTCCGATGCCGAAAGTGACCGATTCTTGAAAGGTCTTTATGACTTATTAGAAGATGTGTTGGACCATGAGTCATCCGAAGAACGCACGTTACGAAAGTTCTCGTACGCGTTCATGCCGGTTGAAGAAAAGGAGGAGATGGATGATGTATAAGCAAGAACAGGTATTCATTCAAGGGGAATCAACCATCGCGGCTACAATGACGACTCCACATGATGGCCAGTCGCCATTTCCAGCCATAATCCTTATCGGGGGGACAGGTGGATTGGACCGCGACGGGAACGGGACTGGCTTCAAGTCGAATCTGTATAAAGACCTGGCAGAATGGCTGACGACGAAAGGTTTCGTCACGTTACGCTTTGACAAACGTGGCATCGGCAAGAGTGGGGGAAATCGGAATACCGTCGGTCTGACAGGACTCGTGGACGACGTGGCAACGATGATTCGTTATCTGAAATCGCTTGACCATGTCTCACAAGACATCTTGCTGCTCGGTCATAGTGAAGGATGTATCGTCGCGACGCTCGCTGCTGAACGCGAGTCGGTTTCCGCCCTCATCCTGTTGTCCGGGGCCGGTGTGGCCTTGAAGACGAGCATGCAGGAGCAGGCACACTTCTTACTCGATGAAGTAAAGCGTACGAAAGGAATCAAAGGAATGCTACTCCGACTCAGCTTGAACGAGAAGTCGGTCATCGGAAAGCAACAAAAACTGTTCGAACGTGTCACAGCGACGGACCAGGATACGATACGGATCCAACTGATGAAATTCCCTGCCAAATGGTTACGGGAACACCTTGCGTATACGGATGAGACGCTCCGGGATCGCTTGGTTCAGTTGAATGTACCGACACTTGCGCTGACAGGGGATCGAGACGTTCAAACGGACGTCCATCATCTTGACGAGCTCGATGCACTTCACGCGGAACATATCGAGGTACAAAAGATTAGAAACATGGACCATATGTTGAAACATTTCGACGGTGAGATGAGCATTCTGGACGTGAAAAAACAATATCGTGTACAACTCACTGAGCCGCTCCATCCCGAGCTTCAACACCAACTTCATGAATGGCTAAAGCGCCACGACTGGACATCCTGACAAACTGTCTTGTTTTACGTATGTAAGAACCGCTCAACGTGTTCCATCGAGAAATGACGACTCCACTGGACGAAGTGCCCGCCTGGGACGGCAATCAATTGAACAGAGGGATGAATTTCTCGTTCCGCTCGTTTGACATGTTGAAGCGTCCGTTTCGCCTCCTTCAAATCAATACCTGTGAAGTCCGCATAATAGAGTTGCGTCGGGACTTTGACCCGTCGGAACAACTCCTTAAAGTCCAGTCCGTCGTATCCGAACAATAAATGTAGGCCACCGGTCGACAAACGAGCGCGCTGTTCGAAAGTTGTTCGAATCATCGGTGTGGATTCTACTCCAATCCGTCGACAGAACAATTGGAATCGTTCCTCAGAAAATACGGAATCACTCTTGTTCATGCGAGCTTCAATCGAGTTCATGAGGCGATTAGAGGAACTGTGATAGAGCAATCGTAAAAGGGGGAAAGCGAATCCGAATATGCCATATTCACGAAAAGGAATCATGGCATTCGGTTTATGACCTTGGTCAAGGAGAATCAACCGTCTGACCTGGTCTGGGTAATGGACCGCATAAGCTAGCGCGATGGCACCCCCCATCGAATGTCCGATTAACCGAATGGACTCCAATTGTCGTGAAGTTCGGTATGCTTCGACCCAATCTGCGAGCACTTTGGAGGTCGCATATGTATGTAGTCCTTCACTCTCACCAAAACCAGGTAAGTCTAACAGGTGGATTTCAAATTGTTTATGTAAGGCTTCGACAAACTGTTGTCCTTGAGACCCAGTAAATCCGCCACCAGGAAGGAATAAAATAGGATCACCTTGACCGTGGATGGTTGCTTTGAATTGTCTCACGTCATCTCTCCTCTATATAGAATGCGATAGAATGCGTTCCATTCAAGTATAAAGATGATTGGAAATCAATTGAAGAAATTTCGCCATCTTTCTCACGATGTTCGTGAACAAATGAGGGTATAACTTAGTGATAGATAGCTTTCTATCATCACGCATCATATATGCTCTTATGTTTAAAGGAGGAATGATGGATGAAACTTTCGGGGAAAACAGCAATCGTCACCGGGGCCGGATCTGGTATGGGGCGGGCCATCGCTAAACTCTTCGCGAAGGAAGGCGCGCGGGTCGTCGCATTCGATATGAATGAAGATTCTGTGCAGGCAGTGGTTGAAGAGATGAAGACGGGAGGTGGGGATGTCGTCGGCATCGCTGGTAACGTCACGAATCAGTCAGATATCGACCGTCTCGTGGATACAGCGAAAGAAACGTTCGGGTCGGTCGACATTCTCGTCAATAATGCGGGCATCATGGACAACTTTATGACGGTGGGGGAAGTGACGGATGAACTGTGGGAACGGGTCCTTGCTGTCAATTTGACCGGACCGATGAAATTAGCCCGCGCCGCCATTCAAGTAATGGAAAAACAAGATAGTGGCGGGGTTATCATCAACAATGCATCTGTCGGAGGATTGTTCGGCACTCGCGGAGGCGCAGCATATGTGGCATCGAAACATGCCTTGATCGGGTTGACGAAAAATATCGCAGCGACCCATGGGACACTCGGTAAGATTCGTGCAAATGCCATCGCGCCGGGTGGTGTCAACACGAATATCGGTTCGACCATCACCGCTCCGAGCGAACTCGGGATGCGTGCCATCCAAGGTGCAGGGGAAGCACCGATGGGTGAGCCCGAACAAATCGCGAACGTCGCGCTCTTTTTAGCATCGGACGATTCAAGTTTTGTAAATGGCGATGTACTGAAAGCGGATGGTGGTTGGACGGCAAGATAAACGAAAAGAGCCGGAATCATTCGGCTCTTTTCGTTTGGTATTTTTTTCGATAGGCGAGCGGGGTGATCGAATGATGTGCTTTAAATGTCTGGACGAAGTGACTGACTGATGAGTATTCGTATAATTGAGCTGCTTCAGCAATTGATATTTGTGTCGTAAGTAAAGTATTCGCAGCATTGTGCATACGAACTGACTGGATGTATTGAGAAGGAGAAGTACCTAGATATCTAGTGAATAAACGACAACATTCACTTTTGCTTAAATTGTTATGATCAGCTAACTGGGTTAATGTAAGCCGCGAATATTTTTCTGAATGAATCGAATGAAGAAGATTCGTGACACGATTTAGTGAATTAGAACGATACATCGGCTCGTTCATTCGTTGGATTCGATGGCGCCACACAACAGTTAAGTGAAGGAGTGAATCAAACAGTGAAAAGTCATCGTTTGATAATAATCGATCCACTGCTTTCCCAGCCGCTTGAAGTGCGGTACAATCTTGCTTCTGATTAGAATCATACATGTAGGGTGGATAATGGTTCTCTATATACGGTCGAACATATATGTCTTCTAATAGTATTGATAGTGTTCCTTGTGGAGTAAAGGAGATTTCGTATACGCGGCTCATTGATGTTGAGAGACGTATCGAATAGAATTGATTCGGTCCAATCATACAACCTGACTTGGGTGTAAGTTGATAACGAATCCCGTCAATTGATAAGTCACATTCGCCGTCTATTACCCAAACTAAATGGAATTGTTTCGAAACATAAAAATGAGAAGTAGGGCAGTGTGAAGAGTCCCATATTGTTGCGGACGGATATTGAGTCCCTTCCAATGGATCACCTCAAAATCATGATATTTTTTAATGAGTTATACCGGGACATAAGGAATAAAACCGAAAATCATGCCAAAAATCATACATTTTTCTAGACTGAACGAATGATAATTGAACCAGTTTCTTCTATATTACTGATCAATCAATCTGCAGTTCACTCTTAACTCTGTCAATTGTACGGATATTCTGGTCTGATATATGTAATGATTGTTAAAATCGCGTCATTATAGCCTGCGAGTTTATATTGAATGGATTCATCTTGGTGTTCAGATGTCTTGAATGAATCAGTTACTGAATCCAGCAACGTTAGATACTTGTTAATAAATTCATCTTCATACATAACCGTAACATCTTCTAACATTTGTTCGAATGCTGATAGCTGTCCTTCGTCATACGATTGATAGTAGGCTTTATCAAATATTGTCTGCTTATAAATAAACATGATTTCTCTCTCAATCATGTTTGCTAAAGTGAACCTCGACAACAATTCATTCTCCAAATATCTTCCCTCCATAGCTTCTATCGAATGATTCCGAAACCTATAAAAAGTTTTCATCAATCAGACTCTTCAAGTCAGTACAACAAACCCTCAAAGTAATCTTCTAACGCAATACAGAATTCGGGATCAATACAAGATAAGATATTGATGACTGCAGTAGTATAGCCGTTCAGATGATCAGCCTGGCTTCCACTCGAAAATTCACCCACTTTATATCGCTCATTCAAATCATCCATCTCTGTTAGGTATTTTTCTAAAAACTGATTCTCTTTCATCTCAATGACATCTGATAACATACTACGTAGAGCCAGCAACTGGCCTGTTTGAAAATCAATTAGCCGTCCTACTTGTAAATCGTTCACAAACAAATCTTCAAATACTTTGTTCGTCTCAACAAATTGAATTTGTCTCTCAATCACATCTATGATCGTGAATGAAGATAGTTTCGTATGACTCACTAGAGTATCTCCTTCATAATCGATTTAAAAGATGAGCCACCCTGTAAAAGCCGCATGGACGAGAATCGCAACAGGTACCCCAATCCGGAATTTAGGCTTCAATGTCTTATGTCGGAAGATGCGCATTGCCAAATAAGCACCGAATGCCCCACCAATCCATGCCATCGTCAATAACGTACGCTCTGAAATGCGCCAAGCCCCGACCCGAGACCGTCGTTTATCGACAAAAAATGACACAAACGCTAGTAAATTAGTCACAATGTAATATAGCAGTAATAGTTCCAAAGACCAAAACCTCCTTATTTCTCTCTTCATTATATCGTAAAACGGCTCTATAAAGCCGTTTTTATGGATTAAAACAATTTTCTGAATCCTCTCATCCCCATGAATTGTTCTGTAAATGAACTGATATGACTCTCATATCGTCCTGTAATCGCTGTGAAATATAGAGGTGTTACAGTAAGGGGGCGTTAGAAAAGGGAGGAATATTCTTATGAAAAAACCACTATTGACACTAACGGCACTCGCTGGCCTTAGTTTAGGAGTCGCTGCTCCAGCTTCGGCAGCATCAACACACACAGTTCAGTCTGGAGATACACTCTATCGTATCGCCGTGAACAACAACGTCTCTGTAAACGACATTAAACAAGCGAACGGCTTAAACTCAAATATGATTTACCCGAACCAAGTCTTGAAACTTGGAAAGGCAGAAGCAAAAGCTTCTACTGCATCTAAAACGTATACAGTTAAATCAGGTGATACACTTTATCGTATCGCATTGAACCACGGGATCTCTGTTAATCAATTGATGACTTGGAACGGTCTTGATTCAGATCTTATTTTCCCAGGACAAGAGTTCGCCGTGAAAGGTGCAGCAGCTGCATCGGTAGCGAATGATGCGAAAACATCAGCACCGAAGACTTCAACATCAACACCTGTTACAAAAACAGCATCGTCTACAACGCAAACCCAAGCTCCGGCTTCAGGTAAGACAATGACTGTTGAAGCAACAGCTTATACACCATATTGTGCTGGATGTTCTGGTATCACAGCGACAGGTATCGACGTTCGTTCGAACCCTAACCAAAAAGTCATCGCAGTCGACCCTTCTGTCATTCCGCTCGGCTCTAAAGTATGGGTTGAAGGATACGGAGAAGCAATCGCAGGAGACACTGGTGGTGCCATCAAAGGTAACAAAATTGATATCTTGATGCCGACACAAGAGCAAGCGCTCAACTTCGGTCGTCAATCAATCACAATCAAAGTCTTGAACTAATTCAAGCTCATCAAAGACACTGCCATCGGGCGGTGTCTTTTTTGTGCCTAGCCCTTTTCCCAAGGATTCTTCACTTTCGTCAAACCTAATCGTTTGGCGAGCGGCTTAATCGTCAATCCATGCAAGGCGACCGAGATAACGACGAGACCGAGCGTGGTCGGGAGCATCCGTTCTGCGTCTTCAATCCCCAGTTCCGCAATCTCTTGTGCAAAAAATGCTGTCACCGTCATGGCGACGATCCCACGTGGGGCAATCCAACTGATGAGCGCCCGCTCCTTCGTCGTCAAAGGGGAGCCGACTAAAGAGGTTTGCACCGAGACGGGGCGGACGATGAATAAAATTCCTAGAATCGATAAGAGGAGCGGCCAGTCGAAGATGGCAAGTAAACTGTCGCGGGTCAAACTCGCGGTCAGAATGATAAACACGGTCGAAACGAGCAAGATAGAGATATTTTCTTTAAACTCGCGAAGTTGTTTCAAAATGTGGAGATGTCCATGTTTGGAGTTCGCCATCGTCAATCCCATCGCCGTCACGGCCAATAACCCGACCTCATGCATGACCCATTCGCTGATGGAGTAGACGAGAAGGACACCGGAGAACGTCAACGTCGTCCGTAAATATTCTGGGACTTTATCATTTCCGAATAGACGAATGAGTAAATGTCCGACGGCGATTCCAAAGGCGACGGCCACGATACAGGACCAAAAGAACGGTAGATGGCTCGCAAGTCCCTCATTCTGATACAAAATAAATCCAAACCGAACGACGAACAGCGCAATCAAAGCGCCGAGTGGATCGACGATGATTCCTTCCCACTTCAATACTTTTGAGGGGCGAACCGATAAGTTTGCTTGACGTAATAACGGGATGATCACGGTCGGTCCTGTCACGACGAAGATGGCGCCGAGTGTGAAGGCGGGTAACCAATGAAACTCACCAATCCAAATCATTAAGATAGATGTCAGGATAAAAGAAATGAAGACACCGACGGTAACGAGTCGAAAGATTGGTTTTCTTAAATCATCGATCTCTTTAAACTCGAGACTGAGACTGCCTTCAAATAAGATGAGCGCCACGGCAATCGAGATGAGCGGGCTATATAAATCACCCAAAATCAAGTCTGGTTCTAACCATCCGAAAATCGGACCGACCAAAATACCCGCAACCGTCATGATCAAGATGGCCGGGAAGTCAAAACGCCATGCAATCAACTGCGAAAGTGCGCCGATGAGGACAAGTAAGCTGAATCCGATCATCATGTCTTCCATAAACATCCTCCATTTCATTACTTCTTCATATATGTATACCCACATCATGAAAAACATCTGCTAAGATTGCCCGATTTCGGGTAAGAATTGAAAGAAAGGGAGGGATACGATGGAAGTAACAATCGGACTCATCATCGTCATCATGACATGGCTCATCTTATTACTTAACCTCACGTTTGCCATCACCATCATCTTTTTTGAGAGGCGAGACATCGGTACGACGTGGGCATGGCTGCTCGTTCTCTTCTTCTTACCACTCATCGGCTTCTTCGTGTACATCTTTTTCGGCCGACTGATCAAATCTCAAAACTTTTATGAAGTCGAAGAAGAGAAACGCGAAGCGTATCACCACCACGTCGAAGAACAACTCGATCAACTCGACCGTTCGCTCGCCCCGTTCAATCATCCAATTCTTTTGAAATATCGTCGTCTTGCTCGTCTGAACCTCGTGTCGACGAATGCACTGATGTCATTCCATAACGATATCACTGTCCTGCACGACGGAACGGAAAAATTTGAGAAGATGTTTCAAGATATCGAGAGCGCGACGAAAGAAGTCAATATTCAATATTACATCATCCAAAACGACCCGCTCGGTCAGTCGTTAATTCGTCTGTTAACGGAGAAGGCGAAACAAGGGGTACGCATCCGTCTCCTTTATGATGCGGTCGGATCGAGAGGGTTAAGACACAAACACTTTAAGGATCTACTCGCTCACGGCGGAGAAGTCAAATCGTTCTTCCCGTCCAAACTCGGCATCAATTTCCGCGTCAATAATCGAAATCACCGAAAACTCTGTATCATCGACGGGGAACTTGGCTATATCGGGGGTTTTAACGTCGGGGATGAATACCTTGGAAAAGATGAGCACTTCGGCTATTGGCGTGACGTTCACTTACGAATCTCCGGCGACGCCGTCAAGGAACTGTTAGAACGGTTCATTTTAGATTGGAATCGCTCGGTCCCGACAAAAACGAAGGCTCAGAAAGACGACTTTGTCTGGCCGACGGAGGGAATCTCACATCACGCTTCACCGGTTCAAATCGTGACCTCAGGACCGAACTCCTCGACGGAGCACCTGAAGAACATGCTCGTCAAAATGATCACTCAGTCAAAAGATTGTATCTATATTCAAACACCGTACTTCATACCGGATGCGAGCTTCCTTGATGCCTGTCGGATTGCCCTTATGGCAGGCACCAAAATCAAGCTGATGATTCCAAATAAGCCGGACCATATGTTTGTCTACTGGGCAACTTATGCGAATGCGGCGGAGCTTGTACGCTATGGGGCCGAGGTCTTCACATACGAAGAAGGATTCCTCCATGCGAAAACTCTTGTTATCGACGGAGAGGTCGCTTCCATCGGGACGACGAATATCGACGCGAGAAGCTTTCGTCTCAACTTTGAAATCTCAGCGCTCGTCTTCGACCGAGATGTCGCCCAGTCCGTCATCGATGCATTCGAACGAGACGAGTCGAATGCCGAACGTTTGACGATTGAACGATACGAGTCGAGGACTCGCTGGATTCGTTTCAAAGAGAGCGTGTCACGCCTGCTCAGTCCAATCCTATAACGCGAAACATCCGGTAGAGGAAATTCCTCACCGGATGTTTTTTAACGTTTCTTCAATTGTGCGACAAGACGCTCGAATGACTCATTGACGTCTTTTGGAGCTTCCTTGTCTCCATATTCCGCCGCCTCTAACCATTCAGCGTATAAGGCATGGTTCGTAAACTCAATTCGTTGTAGCCAGTCAGACACCGTCTCCTCACGCAGACGTGGTTGCACTTGTTCGAGCTTCCGACCCGTTTCAAGGAGCTGGATTTGCCGTGGCGAGCGGACGATTCGTTTATCTGAGAGCGTTTGGTGATGAATACTCTTTGGAATCATCCCGTCTTCCTGGATGTCCTTTCGCTTCTGTAAATAGAAGAACAAACCGACACCAATCAATAGCGTGACGACAAAGATGCCGATGAAAAAGAGTGACTCGTTCGAAGCGGACTGGAGTAATGTCTCCTGTGACACTGTCTCTGCATCGATGTTTGGGTTGTCTGGCACGAGGAAACGGTTCACACGGTCATTCGGATCGAGTGTGATGCCGTCGAACCAGCTGCCGATCCATAAGAAGAAAGGACTGATCCAGGCGATGACATTCCCAAACAACAGCTCTTTGATCGTACGGATGATGAGGGAGACGGCTAACCCGATTCCTAGCCCGAGAGCAAGCATTGTCACCATGCGCTTATAGTCACGACGATAGTAAAGATTCCGCTGCCAAATCAAAAAGATGAACGGAAAGAGCACCATCGCGAGCGGCTGGGTCGCCGGTGGGAATAACCAGTCGGCCACTAAGAACAGGACACTCGCCATCGCGTAACGGTCCGTCCAATCCAACGTTCGGATAAATGCATGCACGTACGTGAAGATCAAAAGCAAGATGCTCATCTCATAAGAGAAGTACAGGGCACCGATTGAAAGGACCGTCTGCACGATAAGCTGTGTGTTCCGAGGGAGGCGTAGCGTCAATAAAAAGAGAAGCGGAAACACGTGACCGATATAAAATGCCGCGAAGACCCACCATAACCATCTCATTGACCGTCACCCCCTAACCGTAAGATCGATTGATTCCCGCTATACTTGGCAACTTTTCGTTCGAATAAGGAGCGTGCCAATGGAAAATCGCTTTCCGACAGACAGGCGAACGTCGTCATGATCTTACGGAAATGCATCTCGCCACTTCCTGGAGGTAGGTCGTATGTGATTCCGTCTTTCGTAAGCGTCGGGACGATGAGACCGTAACTCGCGTTCTCTTTCTCGAAATCGCGGCATAGGGCTGCCGCTTGTGAGATGAGTCGCTCCATCTGATAGGTGAGGGCTCGTCCGTCTTTCGTCAACAAATCAAGGACGATCACATACTCATTCGCTTGGACCGGTTGCTCTGTGCGGGCAAGCAGTTCCCCTGTCTTTGCATAAGCGGACCAGTACAACTGTCGCATCGGTTGCCCGTGATACGGGGTAACCGACTGGAACGTTTCCGGATCACGATAGGCGCTATGTCGGACCATCTCTTCACCAGGGAGGGTAGGTGGCCGTTTCGGGATCGGATACGGTGAAAACTCTGGGAACACATAACCGATTCGGGGAAGTGTGTCTTCCTTGTATAGAGAGAACATACGAAGCGGGTCACGAATTTCCATCCCGATTGCCTCAAGACGGATGGGGCCGCGCTTCTTGGCATGGAGCGGGATGGTAAAGTCGACGGTTGCATTCGTCTCGACAAAGTTCTCCTGGCGCCAAAACGCGTGACCTTCCGACTCGACGGTCGGATGTAAATAACCGGATAGACGTACGACTCCGAGTGGTACTTTTGCAGTGGATATGAGTTTTAACACGTAGACGGCGTCGTCGTTCGGGAATAGTTTTAACTCCTCGGTGAGGTCGACATGCACATGCTCCGCTAACCGAAACATGAAAGCTGGCATGACCAAGGCATAGAGACTGAAGCCGATCAATAGGCTCGCGATCAAGACATTCCCATATAGCGCAGTGAAGACCCCGACGACAAACAAGAGCCACATGTATCCGGATTCGAGATAGCGTGGGCTGACTAACTGCATCTTACACCTCTGATGGGACCGGGATGGTCTCGAGTACAGATTTGATGAGCTTCGTCGGTTTCGTCTTCAAGGAAGCTTCGACCGTCAAGACGATTCGGTGTCCTAGAATCGGAAGAGCGAGCGCTCGGATGTCTTCTGGTGAAACGAAGTCTCGTCCTTCCATATAGGCATGTGCCCGAGCCGCCATCGTATAGGCAAGGGTCGCTCGCGGACTCGGACCCACCTCGATATCCCGGTGGTGACGGAGTGACTCCATCAAATCGAGGAGATAGTCCTCCATCGCCTCATGGAACTTCACGTCGCGTACTTCTTGTTGCATCTTCAACAGCTCGTCACGTTGAAGCGAGAATGGCTCTGTCGACAGATGCTCATTTCGAATCAAACGACGCTCTGAATCTCGTGACAGGGGCGCAAGTGTCAATTTGAACAGGAATCGATCCAATTGTGCTTGTGGAAGCGGAAATGTTCCTTGCCCATCGAACGGGTTTTGTGTGGCAATCATAAAGAACGGTTCCGGTAATTGAAGTGACACTTCCCCGAGCGTCACTTGACGTTCTTGCATCGCCTCAAGTAAGGCCGATTGCGTACGCGGTGTCGTCCGATTGATCTCATCGACGAGAAGGATAGAAGTAAAGATAGGTCCTGTCCGACGTTCGAACGCCCCCGTTGTCGGATTGAACAATTCCATTCCTAAAATGTCACTTGGTAATGTATCCGGTGTACATTGGACACGCTGAAACGTCGCCGATACGGAACTCGCGAGACTTCGGGCGAGAGTCGTTTTTCCTGTTCCTGGACGGTCTTCCAGTAACACGTGTCCTCCTGATAATAATGCGATCGAAGCAAGTTTGATTGCTTTTGATTGCCCGATGACTTGATCATTTAAATGTGAAACCCATGGATGCACCATTCAAAATCCCCCTATATTTTTCTGATAATTAAGAAAATCATAGCATAATCGACGATTGAGGTGTGCGGAAAATCCGACGATAATCTAAAAAAGACCGACCGGCATGCGCCAGTCAGTCATCGTTTTGGAGAATCTAAATATCGTTCGAAATGACGCTCGAGCCACTCTTGGAAAAACGACATGAACGTACAAATCGCCCAGTAAATCAATGCCACGACGATATAGACCGTCATATAATCAAACTCACGACCCCCGACGATTTTTGCTTTATTGAAGATCTCCGGGACAGTGATCATCGCCGCAAGAGAACTCGCTTTGATCAAATCGAGAAAGACGTTCGAGAGCGGGGGAAGGGCGATCCGTGTCGCCTGAGGTAGGACGACACCTTTGAGCGTCAACCATTTCCCCATCCCGAGCGAACGGGCCGCTTCCACCTGTCCGTCATCAACCGCACGAATCGACGAGCGGATAATCTCGGCGATATAGGCGGCAGAGTTCAAACTAAACCCGAGAATGGCTGCCGTCAATGCGGCAAACTCGATGCCGATGAACGGGAATCCCGAATAGAGGATGAACAAGATGATCAGAATGGGCACACCACGCATGAACGAGATATAAAATGTCGATGGATAGCGAAGGAGTCGCGTCGGAGACAACTTCCCAAGCGCCAATATCAGACCGAGCACAAGACCGAAAAACATGCTCGTAAAGGAAATCCAAAGCGTGTTCGGTAATCCACCTAACAGATAAGGGAACGACTCGATGGCTAGGTCTACGTCAAAGATGGCGTCCCATTTGATGTCTGAGAACGTCATATCATTTCCTTACTTCGTCTCGACGATTGTCGCGTCCACATCAGGTTCAACCGAGACGTCCGCCCCGTTATAGAATTGCTCTGACAACTCTTTGACCGTACCGTCCTCGAGCATCTCTTCTAATACACGGTCGATATTCTCTTGAAGCTCGTCGTTTTCGTTATCCATCAAGAATGCGACCTCTTGTGGGTTATAAGCGATATCAGGGTGAATCGTGATATCAAACTCTGGGAAGAAGGCGAGCGCAAGCGTTTGAAGATAGTAATCGTTCAAGATGACATCGGTACGTCCTGTCGAGACATCACGCAAGTACTGGTCGTTCGTCGCATTGTCATAGATGACTTCTTCAGCTCCGTATTGACGTGCCACATCCATGAAGACGGTCGTCGCTTCACCAGCGGCTTTTTTGCCTTTCAAATCTTCAAGCGATTCAATGCCTGAAAGGTCACTCTTGCGAACGATGGCTGTTCCGTATGTGTACTTATACGGTTTCGAGAAAGCGAACTTTTCCTTGCGGTCTTCGGTGACCGAGATATCATTCGCCGCTACGTCGATTTGACCGTTTTGAACGCTTGTCAACATGTTGTCAAACGCCATTTCTTTGAACTCGACTTCAAGCTCGAGGCGCTTCGCGATCTCTTTCATGAGTTCCACGTCAAAACCTGTCAACGTATCACTCTCTTCTTCACGGAAAGAAGCGGGGTAGAGCGTACCAGCCGTTCCGACTGTCAACGTTCCTTCTTCTTGAATTTCTTCCCAACGTGTCGTATCTGCTTGATTCGTGCTATCATCACCACAAGCGGCAAGTGGGATTGCTAAAAACAATGTTGCTGCCAAACCTTTTGTTGTTCGTTTCACAAGAATTCCTCCTTAGATGCTTCATCTGTCTAAAAATAGCATGAGTTCACCGGTCTAGCAACTGTGAAACACGTATTAAACAGATTCAAGTCACATTTGAAACGTTTATTCATAAAGCGCTATCATTCCGTTGAATGCGAAATTCATTTCTATAATACAGATATCACTGATTAATGAAACAGGTTTTCAACTGACATAACAACTAGGTTACTCGAAATGAACAAATGGAGGTAATCCTATTATGAAAAGAGGTGGAACGGATGAGTCGTATTCAACTAAATGTACTAAATGAGTCACTTATCAATCAAGTGAATGACGCGAATGACCCATTTCCAATCATCGGTCGAATCATCCCAAGTTATATGAACGGAGAATGGACATATGTAGAAGAACTTTATGATAACAGAAAGGAAATATCATTCCCAGACGATCAGATTGATTGGCGACATTACATGGAACGAGACAATCGCGTCGTATATTTAGCGATGGACAATGATGAGTGTGTCGGGCAAATTCGACTCGTGAAAGATTGGAATCGTTTTGCATACATAGAAAACATCGCGGTCAAAATGACGTACCGTAAGCAAGGAATCGGAAGAATGTTGCTTGAAAAAGCCGAACGTTGGGCCAAAGAGAAAGAACTGATCGGATTATCTCTTGAGGCGCAGAACGATAACTTAATTGCATGTCGCTTTTATAGAAAAGAGGGATTCCATCTCGGAGGAGTCGATACAATGAAACAACACGCGAATCCACAGATTGATTTGACCTTGTATTGGTACAAGATTTTCGAAGAAGGGGGCAATCATAAATAGAGTATTTTCATACTCTTTTTTTATTAGTTTACATAACATATATTATCAGTAAAAATAAAGACTCATCTCATTATCTTAGTATACTTATGATAGTGAGATGAGATAGAAATTTAAGAAGAGTGTGTATATCGAATTAATGTGACACCGGGTTCTGGTTCAAATTCAGTACTTCGCACAAATCCGAGTTTCGTATATAGACGCTTGGCGGGCCCGTTATGCTTGCCCGTGTGAACGTAGACGAGCTGCCCTTTATGAATGCTTAACACATGCTCAAGTAGCGTCGTCGCCAGTCTCGCCCGGAAATATGTCGGATCAATACAAAGTTTTGTGATCTCCACCGTATTTTCGGATGCTTCAATGGTGACAAATCCAATCAACCGCTCCTCAACATACAATCCATAGCTCGTACCTGGCAAGTTTTGAATGACATCAATCGTCTCATATCGTGCCGGAATTTCGTCAAATCCGAGCAATTCCGCTTCAACGGCATATGCGTTCCGCTGAATCTCGAGCATCTGCTGGGCCTGTTCGAATTGATGGATTGGGATTTCTTTTAGTTGCATCGTCTCATCCCTCCATTATCGAGTAAACTTTCTCGCCTGTTTGCGTTTCGCCCGCTTCAGTGCTAAATAGAGACGGTGTGTCCCTTTGAGTGGCGGACCATGCCCGACAAACGTCAGGAGCGGTGACAAATCGACCAGCCGCTCCGCACTCTCTACAGCAACGGATCGGTTCCATGTCGCAAGACCAGGCAGCGGGAACAACGGACGGACGTCCCCTGCCACTGCGGCCCCTCCCTGCGACTGAAAAGCGTCTCCGGCGAATAACACCCGATTCGTTTCATCGTAAAATGCAATCGAACCTGGTGTATGTCCACTTGCGGCAAGGACACGTAGACCAAATAGCCGCTCACCTGGATCTAACAACGTATCCGGTGTAGAACGGATCGTCGGCAAGGAACCCCGTATTTTGTGTTGTTCTTCCTCATCTAGTGAACGGTCTCCTGATAGTAAGCGGGCATCACGCCGGGAGATGAACAATTCTGCGAGTGGATGTTCCGCTTTGATGGCATCTACCCCACCGACATGGTCTCCGTGGGCATGCGTCAATAAAATGGCAAGGAGTGGTTTGTCGAGTTCTTCAATATACGACAGTATATGTGCCGTATTCCGATTTAGCGCCGTGTCAATCAAGACGAGCCCGAGTTCATGTTCGATCAGCTGGACGTTGATCGGAAGAACGGGAGCGTAAAAGGTTAGTTGATGGATATGTCCATATCGTCTCACTTTCATCGAAAATCCTCCTAATCGAATAAGGTGGTCCAGTCATCTTCTTGCCAGTGCGCGTCGAAGCACATATGAATCTGTTCGAGCGTGTTTCGGGCAAGGGAGAGTTCTGGTAAATGGTCGCGTTCAAAGAACCCGACATCAGTCGTCTCTACGCCGGCAGCGCCTTCCCCGTCACCGATTAATGCACACTCGATGAAGAGTTTGTAATAGTGCTCAGAGAGTGGCGGGTGTGGATGTTCGTGCATATCAAATAAGGCGAGTAACCGCACCGGAATGACATCCAAGCCGGCCTCCTCTTCTACTTCTTTGATGATATTAGCAGCAGGAGAACGGTTCACCTCACAGAAACCGCCTGGTAGTGTCCATAACCCGTCTGACCGCTCCTTGACGAGTAACAATCGGTCTCCTTTGAAGACGACGCCTCGTACATCGAGCTTCGGTGTCGGATACCCTTGAACATGGGTCAATTGTGAGATGGCCTCGTTTGATAAGTCTGAATGTCGTTCAAACATCTCTTTTGCGATTTCTTGGAGCTCTTCATATCGTTCTCGGTCATATTGATCACGTGTGAACGTCAGACCGGCCTGAGACAGCGCCTGAATCCGTTTCGCCCACGTCAGCCATTGAGACATATAGATCCCCCTATCATTTGTCCTACATGTTTCTTTCGGCAAATCGTTGCGTTCTCCTTTTTAGTTTTATATTCCCCGAAGACTCGGACAAGTCACGTATACTGAAAGAAAACAGAGGAGAGATACAACATGAATCGTTATGAACTGACTCATTTCAAAGAAACTTTGTTGAATTATTCAGAACCTGACTTACGGTATAAATGCTCCCCTACGATTTGGTCAATTGGTCAGATGTACGATCATATCATGTTGGTCGCGAGTGAGTATTTAGATGAAGTCGACCGTTGTCTTCAAGAAGACGGCAAACTCGGTGGGGAGAAGACGCCATTTGGGGAGAAGTTGTTCCGAGAAGGTGGATTTCCTCCAATCAAAATCGAACTCCCTCCCGAGATGAACCAACCACCTAACAATACCGATACGAATGAGCAGTTACTGGAGCGAGTGACCGCCTTGATTTCAAGGATGGATGCGTTAAAAACCCGTCTAGGCGACGCCACAGACGATTGGAAGACCTTTCACGGTGGATTCGGCTGGTTGAATGCGAGAGAGTGGTTCGAGCTTGTCGAGATGCATACACGGCATCACCGTCGACAGCAACAAGAACTAGAAGGATGGCTAACACAAAAAGACCTGTGAGCGGCGATTATGCCGATGCACAGGTCTTTCCTTTAATCGAGATACACGTCCTCAATCTCACCGAATGAATCTTCGTCGAAGACGAACGACCCGTTGGCGTAGCGATCAAGTAGCGTGAGCGTTTTTGTCTTCACTTGTTTTGCTTTCTCTTTTCCGACGATATGCAATGTCTCATCCCCATGTACAGGGAGCACACGACGGATCTGGTGTGGTTTTGATTTGACCTCACGAATGAGCATCGTTCCGCGAAGGTTGCGGTTCGTGCAATCGAACTGGTCTTCGAGCTTCATCTTCTTGACCGCTCCCCGCTGCGTCACGAGAACGAATAATGGTGGCGTGAAGAACGAGAAGGCATCGGCGACGACGTCACCGTCTTTCAAGTTCATCGCTTTCACACCGGCTGCCCGCTGTCCAACGACCGGAACGTCATCCTCTTTGAACCAGAGCCCGTATCCACGCTCTGAGACGAGGAACAACTGTCCAGGACCGTCACTGATCCCAGCGAATACGACCTCATCGTCACCTTTTAGCTTCAAGGCCATGAGCGGCTTCGACTTCCGCTGCGCGTCATAGTCGCGTAACGGCGTACGCTTGACCATTCCGTCTTTCGTCACGAAGAGGCAATGGGCATCTGTCTCGAACGTCGAGACAACGTCTGCCGAGATGACCTGTTCTCCTTCGATTGGGACGAGGTTGGCGACGTGCTGACCGGCATCCTTCCACTTCGATTCAGGGATCTGATGGATTGGGATGAGGAGGTAGCTCCCTTTGTTCGTCCAGACGAGCAAGTGATCTGTCGTCATCGCTTGTGTCGTAAGGAGAGGACGGTCTTTATCCTTCATCTCCGGTAAGACGTCACTTGAGGCACCATATGAGCGCATCGAGGCACGTTTGACATAACCGTCACGGCTGACGAAGACCATCGTCTCTTCGACGGCGATCATGACTTCCGTCTTCAGCTTCAATTCTTCGACTTCCGACTCGATGACCGAGCGACGGTCATCTCCGAACTCATCACGTAGCGCCGTGAGTTCTTTCACAATCAACTTTCGTTTCGTCGCATCCACGTCGAGAATGTTCGAGAGGCGAGCGATCTCTTTTTGGAGTGCCTTCGCTTCTTTTTGCAACTCGACGATGTCCGTATTCGTGAGTCGGTACAATTGGAGCATGACGACCGCTTCAGCCTGGCGTTCCGTGAATGAGAACCGCTCCATCAGTTTCTTCTTCGCGTCCGCTTTATCTTTCGCGGAACGGATCAATTCAAGCGTCTCATCGAGGACCGAGATGGCTTGCTCCAAGGCATCGACGATTTCAGCCCGTTTTTTCGCCTGTTCGAGTTCAAACGTTGTGCGACGTGTCACCACTTCTTCGACGTGCTTCAAATAGGCGTCGATGATTGGGATGATGCCCATCTGTTTTGGTGTCCGGTTCACGATGGAGACCATATTGTAGTTATAGGCGAGTTGCAGGTCCGTATGCTTTAAGAAGAAGTGAAGGACGCCTTCCGCGTCTGCCTCTTTCTTCAATTCGATGACGACACGAAGGCCGGTCCGGTCCGTCTCGTCACGGACTTCCGCGACACCTTCGACCTTTTTATCGAGACGTAGCTCTTCCATCTTTTTGACAAGGTTCGCCTTGTTCACTTCATAAGGGAGTTCTGTGATCGTGATCTGTTCACGGCCACCTTTTAGCTGCTCAATCTCTGATTTCGCACGGATGATGACCTTACCCTTGCCGGTCTCGAACGCCTTCAGGATGCCTTCTTTCCCCATGACCGTCCCTCCGGTCGGAAAGTCAGGTCCCGTGACATACTCGAGGGCGTCTTTCGCCGTATCGACCTGACCTTTCAAGCGTGCGATGGCGAGGTTGAGCACTTCCGTCAAGTTATGCGGTGGGATTTCTGTCGCATAACCCGCTGAGATCCCTGTCGTCCCGTTCATGAGCAAGTTCGGGAGGAGTGACGGTAAGACGAGCGGCTCTTCCGTCGAATCATCAAAGTTTGGCGTATAGTCGACCGTATTCTTCGCAATCGACGTCAGCATGACCCCAGCAATCTTCGAGAGACGCGCTTCCGTATAACGCATGGCCGCTGCCGGGTCACCGTCCATCGACCCGTTGTTCCCATGCATGTCGATGAGCGGATAGCGTAGTTTCCAGTCCTGAGAGAGACGTACCATCGCCTCATAGACGGACGAATCACCGTGCGGGTGATAGTTCCCGATGACGTTCCCGACCGTCTTCGCAGACTTTCGGTACGGCTTGTCGTTCGTATTCCCCTCATGGTGCATCGCATACAGGATACGACGTTGTACGGGCTTTAGCCCGTCGCGTGCGTCCGGTAAGGCACGGTCTTGAATGATATATTTTGAATAACGCCCGAACCGGTCACCGACGACCTGTTCGAGAGATAAGTTTAAAATGTGTTGAATCGTCGACATCGTTACATCACTTCCTCAATCGCTTTAGTCACATGTTCATTGGCGATGATCGAATCATCTTCCTGGAGTCCGAAGGCAACGTTCTCCTCGATCCACTCACGGCGATGCGTGACGTTATCGCCCATCAAGACTGAGACGCGCTTGTCCGCGACGGCCGCGTCGTCCACCGTGACACGGATGAGCGTACGGGTATCCGGATTCATCGTCGTCTCCCATAACTGGTCCGCGTTCATCTCACCGAGACCTTTATAGCGCTGGAGGATATAGCCTTTCTTATACACTTTGACCAACTTCTCGAGCGCCTCTTCGTCCCATGCGTAGTCGAACTGCTCGGACTTGCCTTTCCCTTTTGAGATGCGATAGAGCGGTGGCAAGGCGACGAACACACGGCCCGCCTCAACGAGCGGTCGCATATAACGGAAGAAGAACGTGAGAAGGAGCACTTGGATATGCGCACCATCTGTATCGGCATCCGTCATGATGATGATCTTGTCGAAGTTACAGTCATCCAAATCGAAATCATGACCGACTCCGGCACCGATTGCATGAATGATTGTATTGATTTCTTCATTCTTCATGATGTCCTGGAGTTTTGACTTCTCGGAGTTGATGACTTTCCCGCGTAACGGAAGGATGGCTTGGAACGTCCGGTCACGCCCTTGTTTGGCGGAACCACCGGCCGAGTCACCCTCGACGAGGAATAGTTCGTTCTTCGCGGCATTCTTCGATGTCGCCGGCGTCAATTTCCCGTTCAAGATGCTCGAACGTTTCTTCTTCTTACCGTTCCGTGCCTCTTCACGTGCTTTTCGTGCCGCCTCACGCGCCTGAGCCGCGCGAATCGCCTTTTTGATGAGCATCGTGGCCATCTGTGGGTTCTCTTCTAGGAAGATCGTCAGTTGCTTCGCCATGACGCTATCCGCACTCGCGCGCGCCTCTGGAGAGCCGAGTTTCGACTTCGTTTGGCCCTCGAACTGGAGGAATTCTTCAGGGATTCGGACCGAGACGATGAGCGTGAGTCCCTCACGGACATCGCCACCGTCTAGATTTTTGTCCTTCTCTTTGAGCAATCCGTTCTTACGCGCATATTCATTCATGATCCGGGTCATCGCAGTCTTGGCGCCGACCTCATGCGTCCCACCGTCACGCGTACGGACGTTGTTGACGAAAGAAAGGACGTTCTCAGAATAGGCGTCTGTGAACTGGAATGCGAGCTCGATCTCAATCTCGTTCTCTGTCCCTTCGAAGTAGACGATCGGGTGAAGCGTCGCCTTATCGTCATTTAAATATTGAACGAATTCAGCGATCCCATCCTCGTAATGGAACGTCTCTTGTTTATCGGTACGCTCGTCCGTCAGCGTGATCGTCAATCCTTTTAATAGGAAAGCCGATTCACGAAGGCGTTCGGCGAGCGTGTCATAGTTATACGTTGTCGTCGAGAAGATGGTTGCATCCGGTTTAAAATAGACGCTCGTCCCGGTCTGGCGCGTCTTGCCCGTCTCTAGGAGCGTCGTCTGCGGCACGCCGCCGTCCGCAAATGTCTGCTCGAAAACTTTCCCGTCGCGATAAATTGTCACGACGACCTTGCTCGAGAGTGCGTTGACGACTGAGGCACCAACACCGTGGAGACCGCCCGACGTCTTATAACCGCCTTGCCCGAACTTTCCACCAGCATGGAGAACGGTAAAAATGACTTCAGGTGTCGGTTTTCCAGAGGCGTGCATCCCTGTCGGCATCCCACGTCCGTGGTCACGGACCGTGATCGCATCGTCCTTATGAATCGTCACATCGATTTGACCACCGAACCCGGCGAGCGCCTCATCGATCGCATTGTCGACGATCTCATAGACGAGATGGTGAAGCCCGCGATGGTCGGTTGACCCGATGTACATCCCCGGTCGTTTTCGTACGGCCGTGAGTCCTTCGAGCACCTGGATGGCGTCTTCATTGTAATTAAATAGATCTGTTGACATAGCAGTCACCTCAATTTCGAACACACGTTCGTTTTTCTTTCCTATTGTATAGCTGTTCATCGATTCTGGCAAGCCTCCCTTGTCAGCCGTTGCTGAAAAAAAGGAGACCTACCAAGGAGGTAGGTCTTATCCGAGTAGACGAGCATGCTCCACGTACAGGCAGCGGTTCTCGATGTAATCGAGCCCGGCATCGCGTGCGATTTGCTCCGCCTCTGGACTTGAGAGACCGAGCTGGTTGAAGACGAGCCCGACATCCCCATGTCGTACCGCATCTTCCGCGACACCTGCTAAAAACTCGCTGCGACGGAACACGTCGACGATATCGATTCTACCCGGGATGCTCTCGACGGACGGATATGCCTTACGGCCGTTCCACTCCTCGAGCATCGGGTTGACAGGGATGACGGTATACCCGACACGTAGTAAGTACTCCGCAATCTGGTTGGCCGTCTTGTTCGGGTTGTCGGACACGCCGACGACCGCGATGGTCTTCGCTTCAGACAAAAGTTGCTTCAAACGCTGATCATCCATCCAAAATCCCCCTTTGGTTTACGTTTACAGTGTAACGTTACCTGACTTGCCGTTTCAAGTCCTATTTTCATCATAAGGTATAATGGTTCAACATTACAATTTCAAGACAAATCAATATGGTTTACATAACAAATTATTGTCTACCTTTTGTTTTGCGATAAAACTTATCAGTCGATTAACCACTCGATTCAGAAACAATCATGTAACTCATAAACATTGCGTGAAATATCTATTTCACGCAATGATAAGGACGTGTTATAAGGTCTTTTCATGGATGATTTTGATGACTTTTATATAAAAAGAAGCGTTCTTTCGCTATACTGAATGAGAGGAGGTGTGAGATGGGAACAATTTATGATGCCCGTCGCGGAACGCTGTATAATGAACGCATCATGTTTTATGGCAACCTCATCGCCTGGTTCGTTCATATCTTGTTTTGTCTGTTATTCTGGCGATTGGATGTAACCTCCTTGTTCATCTCTAATGGAGTGAGCGTCCTATATTACACGATTTCATTTTATTTTGTACATAAACGATGGTACGGCATTTTCTTTACCGGGCTGTTCATCGAAGTCGTGTATAACGCAATCATCTCGACCATCATTCTCGGTTGGGATGTCAACATGCATTACTTCATACTCATGATGGCCTATGGCGTCTTTTTCATGCCGAGCGTGACAAAAGGGCAACGAATCTTTACGACTACTCTCGCAATGGTGATTTATAGCATCCTCTTCGTCAATGTGTCAGACGGAATGGTGACTTTACCGCAACATATTGAACAGGCACTCGGGCTCTTTTGTATCCTTTCGACGGTCATGATGATCGCCGGTCTTTCTTTCATCTTTGAATCGGCCGTCGTCGAGGTGACGGATGAACTCGAGCGATCGAACGAGCAATTGCAAGTTCTCGCTTCGACAGACGGATTGACAGGGCTACTGAATCGAAAAATCGGGCACGAACGCGTCTCGGAATCAATCGAGCAGGCTAGTCTCGACGGCATCTCTTATGCCATTGCGCTATGTGACATCGACGGATTCAAGTCGTTCAATGAGACATATGGCCACGATTGTGGAGACCGTGTCATTCAACAAGTCGCATCCATCCTGTCTTCAGTTGACGGGCTTGCCGTACGCTGGGGTGGTGAAGAGTTTTTGCTCTTCTATACAAATTCGTCTGGTGACGTTTACGCCATAACGGAACAGTTGCGACATCAAATCGCATCCACACGTTTGGAATACGAAGGTGAACAACTCCATATCACGATGACATTCGGACTTGCCGTACGTAAACAGTTCGATACGCTAGAGGAGATCGTGAAAGAGGCAGATGATTATCTGCGTGAAGGAAAACAAAATGGAAAGAATCAAGTTAGATACGTAAGAAAAGGAGGGGTTCAATGAGTATCTTCCGTCAACTCGGACAACGGCCGACAACAACGAACTTGAAGCGATTTGAGCTGAACGGATTGCACCGATTACCTGTGTTCATCCAACAGTTCTTCCACCACTTAGCGGCTAAGCACTACTCCAAACAGACCGCTCAACGCTATGTCTATGATGTATTGGATTTCTTCCGTTGGGTCGAACACGTGAGCGGGACTGAGTTAGAACCCGAGACAATTGATTTGGCGGCATTTACGGAAATCGATCACGCGGGTGCAGAAGCATATGCGACTTATCTCGCCCTTGAGCTCGAGAACGCCCCGAGTGTCATCAATCGAAAACTCTCCACGTTACAATCACTCTTTAATTATTTGATTGAGACAAATCAGGCCACGATCAATCCATTCCAGGCCGTGGAGCGCCCGAAGCGAGGCAAACGGAACCCGATCTATTTGACAGAGTCAGAGTGGCTCGACTTCTCGACGCTTGTCCGCAGCAATGTCGGGATGACGAACCGTGAGGCGAGCTGGTATGAGGCAAATCGTGAACGTGACTTCTTGATCATCCAACTTCTCGGACTGACGGGTATGCGCGTGTCGGAACTCGTCGGACTCAATTGGACCGATATTAACTTCGAGACTGAGACCATCCGTGTCATCGGTAAAGGGAACAAGGAACGCCTCATCCCGATAGCAGGTCCTCTTCAGCCCCTGCTCATCGAATACCGTCAATTGTCACGTGAAGGTGCGTTATTTCAGAATGAAAAAGGGAAACGAATCGCCGTTCGTACGGTTCAACACGTGTTAAAAGGCCATATCGATCGATTGAAACCATATCTCCCTTTCTTGTCATATAAACAAGTGACACCCCATAAGCTTCGCCACACGTTTGCTACACGACTGGCGATGAGCGGAATCGATGTATTGACGATTCAACAACTGCTTGGTCATGAATCGGTGGCCACGACACAAGTGTATGCCCATATTGGTGACGAGCGTAAAAAACACGCGATATCAGGTTTACAATAATATGTTATGTCAACTATATATCCAAATATAAACACCACCTAATAAATGGGTGGTGTTTATATTTATGTGCTCGACATGGACAGGATTAATATGGCATCATCGATGACCATATAATAGGCATTTTCATATGCAATGCGTTCCTCTGTCTCTAAATCGAAAATGACGACGCCGCTCGTAAGACCCTCCGTATACTCATGCACGAGATAACGACGACCGATCACGCGTTCGAACGGTTCCACATCGATATAACGTGCCCCAGTCGCGATATCAATGACTTCCGTATGCATGTCACTCTCATCTACCTTAATAAAGATTGTCGAACTGACATCGTCATACGTGAAGTCGAGCGGTTCATATGCACCCCAGTCGACAACCGATACTTCGTGTAACACGTCAGGTGCCGTCAAATCATAGATGACTTCTTCGTTCAAAGAGTCGACGAACGCTGAAAATCGAAGGGTACCTTCGTTCTCTCCAAGGTATTGTACCGTATCGCCTTCCCCTTGCAATCGGAGAACATCATCGAATGGCAATTCATCCCGCTGATCCCAGATTGCCTCGATCGCCTCCTCGAGCGGACAGATGAGTAGCGCCTCAGAATGGTCAATCGGGTCGTCCGGAGAGACTCGTCCATTGTCGAGTGCATCATAGTAGTCAAATTCATCGAGTCTGGCGTTACAGACGATATAAGCGATACCCGCGAATGTCGTCGTGAACAAATACAGTTCACGGAATCGTTCCGTCTTCCCGACTAGACGCTCGTCCCGAATGCGCTCACGCTGACCGGTCACCCGATCATACAACCATGCTTCATCTGACGATTCAAACGCCGTCAAAAAGAGGAAGTAACGATGATCGAGTACCCAGAATAGCGTACTATTCCCTCTCTTCTCAAATGTCGTTACAATTTCTTCTTTCCCTGCTTTATAAGAGAACGCGATCAACTCTGTCTTGATAATTCCCTCGCCGTCTGGGATCTCGTTTAAGAAGTACACGACGTCCCCATCCACGAAGAGTTTCGAATACCCGTAGTCTTCATAGGGACGACGGTTCAACTGGGTAATCATCCCGTCCTCTTCATCAAAACGATAGAGGGAGAAAATCGTCTCATCTTTCTTTTCCCGATAGTAGACCGATGATGATGTGACAGCAATCAAATCCTCATGGTCGATCGGCATGGCACGTGCGTCCACAATTCTCATAAAGCACCTCTTTCATGTCCAGATTCGGCTGGTTCGACAGTGACAAGGCCCGGTGGTCGTTTCGGGAACGTGATACGGAGATGAGCATATTCAATCACATTCTGGTGTGGATGATTCTTGTCAATCCAACGAATACGTTGTTGATTTGCCAGGGCATGACCGATTTTCTCTTCCATCTGAAATTTCGAGATGTCACGATACGCGACTTCTTGGATGTACGTCTCTTCATCGGTCTCAAACTGTTGCCAAATCCCCATGACAAGTTGACCGAGGGCTGAAACCCGTCGTTCCGGTAACGTGATCGTCCCTAACGTCTGACTCACTTCCTTGAGACATTCGTTAGGGTCATCCGATACCGCAAACAATCGCTTGGCCGTATTGTTCATAACGCGATAGCGACGCTTCCCGCTCTCGAGTCTGAGTACTTGCGCATAAGGTTCGACCGGCACTCCGTGAAAGAATGTCTCTGTTCCACCCCATGCGAACCCGAAGGAAGGGTCGAACTTTCGAATCGTCTGCATGAACGACATCATGAAGTCCTCGACTTCTCTCCGCTCGAGTCGGAGCCATTCGGCAAGGGCGAGTGTGCCTTTGTTTTTTGAGATACGGTCGACTGGGAAGAAGAGTTCTCCGTCTGCCAGACGATGAGGCTTTAACTCGACGCCATCCGCCCGATAATCGGTCGATGGTCTACCGCCCCTACCCGCGTAAATGACCCATTCCTCATCTGTACTCTCGATGGCATACGCCTGGTGGGCCCAAGGTGGGGTCACATACAAGGCAGGATACTCCTCGAATGTGTCGAGATGGATATAGGAGCGGTCATTCCACAAATGGGCGACGAGTCGGACGACCTCTCCCGTCTCAGAATCTTTCGGGGTGATGTAGTTTCCCGTATCACCGATGAACGTCAGTACATGGAACCCGTATCCGTTGTACAAATGACGTATGATCCTTTCGAACACGGCAGTCACCATCCGCTCGAATAAGGGATGGTCCTCGTTTCGATCAAGAGTCGGCGAATCGACCGCACACATGAGCCAGCCCATCCGCTCATACAATCGGACACGGAGCGGATAAGAGATCAACGGAGAAGAGCTCGCATGAATCTCAGTCAAGCGAATATTGGACATGTTTTCGACTTGCAAGGTGAATCCACTGCGCCTTAACTGTTCCTCCATTTTTTTCTTCCAATTGATCGTCTCCATCCCATCCACTCACTTTCTCTCATCATCTCATTGTGAATTTTTCCCGATTCTCGTTTTACACAAACGCTTTTCGTTCCATTTGCGTGCTGAGACGATGGATTGCCTCGTCTAGCAATTCGCGACGCGTCCCGATATTCATCCGTTCAAACGCTTCACCTTGAGGACCGAACGGACTACCCGGTGACAAGAAGATTCGTACGTCTTGATGTAGCCAAGACTTTCTCTCCTCGACAGACATCGGGAGCTCCGAAAAGTCAATCCACAATAAATAGCTCGCCTCAGGACGCGCCGTGCGGAGCATCGGTAGATGGGTTTCAATCGAGTCGATGACCTCGCTCATTTGTTGCTCGAGTTCTTCACGTAACTGATCGAGCCATTGCTCCGCACGTTTGTCTGTATAGGCCGCGATGATGGCTGTGTTCGCAAACGGAGTCGGGAGGACGTGATGTTTGTTCTGTACTTTCGTGATCTGTTTCCGCCATTCATCGACCGGACAGATGATGTAGGACGCAAATAATCCCGCGATGTTAAACGCTTTTGAGGGCGCACTTACCGTGATGACGCGGGAATCGAGTGAGCCGATTGCGGTATGTTTGTGAGAAGGGAACGTCAAATCCGCATGGATCTCATCTGCGACAACGATGACATCATATTGATTTGCAAGCTCGACGACCTTTTCCAGTTCTGCTCTCGTCCAAACACGTCCGACCGGATTATGCGGAGAACAGAGCAAGAAGAGCTTCGCTTGTTTCATCGCTTCCTCCAAGGCGACAAAGTCCATCTCATAGCGTCCATCGTTCTCATTCAATGGCGCATCGAATACCTGTCGCTTCGAACCGATGACGAGTTCATGGAAAGGTGGGTAGACGGGTGACTGAATGACAACACCATCCCCGACTTCCGTCAGCGCCTCGACGATATGTGTCAATGCGGGAACGACCCCACTTGAGAACAAGACATGTTTCGGGTCAACATCTAAATCGTGACGTCGTCCATACCAAGACTGAACCGCTTCCTGCGCTTCAGGTGCGAACAAGGTATAGCCGAATTCTCCTTGAGCGGCCTTGTTGGTGAGTGCCTCCGAAATAGACGGTGCTGTACGGATATCGATGTCGGCCACCCAGAGCGGCAACACCTCTTCTGACAGATGGAACCAACGCTCCAACCCATCCCACTTCACTGAGTTCGTACCAGTACGTTCAAGTTGTTGTTGTAAAATTGATTTCATGTTCATCCCTCCTCCTCTTACTGTATCAAAGTTGATTCGACTGCGTGCCAAAAAAGCATGGCAGTTTCTTGCCGACTTCGTTATACTCAATCGAGATATAGAGAGGAGGTAATGTATGAACGTCAACATCGTCAGACATAAACGAAGAAAAAAAGCCGCATTTTATGTCACACCAAATGGCATCGAGCTACGTATCCCAGCACGTTTGTCAAAACGAGTCGTCGATCGCATTTTAGAAGAGCACGACTCATGGATTCGTCATACATGGCACAACCTTCCGAAACAGACGTCTGTTCTTGATGAGGGGCTCGTCTTTCATGGAAAAAGCTATCCGACCAAAAAAGATGATGGCACGACACTCAGACATGACGGTTCCTCATTTTTCGTCCCGAGGACATGGGACGAAAACACTCTGTCTAAACATTATGAGGCATGGCTACGCGAACGTGCACTTGAATATGTGACCGAGCGGGCACCGACTTACGAAAGAATCTTAGGCGTGAAAGCGAAAAAGATTCGGATCGGTCACCAAAAGACACGTTGGGGGGCATGTAGTTCAAATGGGACCATCTCCATCAATGTCCGCCTCATGCTCGCACCAAAAGAAATGATGGACTACGTCATCGCTCACGAATGGGTACATCTCGTCCACTTCGACCACTCTGCCTCATTTTGGAACACATTACGTACCGTATATCCAGAAACAGATCAAGCGAAAGCTTGGTTGAAGCAGAACGGTCATACATTACAGCTCAAAAAAACCGACTGACCCATCAAAGGGTCAATCGGTTCACAGGTTAGAAGTGAACGTGTCAGCCGTATCATGTAATTCGGCTGCGGCCTGCTCGAACGCATGGAATCGATCCATGGTCTGTTCCATCGTCTTTGCACTCAACTGAATTTCTTGATTGGATGCGGTGACACCTTCTACAATTTTTCGTAGTTCAAAGTTCATCCCTTCCGTATTTGAATTGACGTCGACGACCGCACGTTCCACCATACGGGAGAGATTCCGCACTTCCGTCGCCACGACATTAAATCCAAGTCCATGTTCACCGGCGCGAGCGGCTTCGATGGCGGCATTCAGGGACAATAGATTCGTTTGTGCGGCAATCTCTTTGATGGACAGTGCGATTTTCGCGATATCATCTGCTTGACGACGCAAGTTCTGAAGGGCATCGAGGTTGTCCGCTGCATCTTTAGCAAGCCGTTCAATCGTCTCATTCAATACTTTCGTATCTTGCATACCCGTCTTCGCCCGTTCATCGAGCACATCGGTCATCGATTTGAAGCGATACGCATAATCCTCAATCACCTGTTGCCGCTTCGTGATATCCGATGCGATTTTGACGACACCGATTACGTCATCCCCTTCAAAGATTGGCATATACGTCGCCTCGAGCCAAATCGTCTCTCCTTTTGCATTCTCACGCTCCACTTTATCCGAGAAACTGAATCCGCTCCAAAGTTTCTCCCAAAATGCCGAATACTCTGGACTATTGACAAAGGAAGAAGGGCAGAACAAATGGTGTTGCATGCCAACCATCTCTTCGCGTCTATATTTCATCGCTTTTGCGAACGTATCGTTCACATCGACGACCCGGCGTTGGCGATCAAATCGAATCAGCGCCATGTTCGTCTCGATGGACCGGAATACGTCATCTGAATGGATCATTTTCTGGTTCAATGTACTCATTAAAGATAGCAACCTTTCTTCTTCGTAGGATATTCGTACTAAATCGTGAACCTCAGTGTAACGTATTGTGAAGCAATCCATTGCATCCTTTTTATACAGAAGGTCAATATCTTAAGTTTGAAGTATTTACCAAATGAAAAGACGCCAATTGGCGCCTTTACTCTTTCAAATCGGGAAAATAGCTGAAGAATGTCTCTGCTCCTGTGCTCGACAATTTGAACGTCTGATTTCGCTTTGGATCGGTTAAGTACACATCCAGCTTTTTCGAGCGTTTCTGAAAGCTTAATTGAAACTCCTGACCGACCCACCCGTCGATAATCGTAAGCAGCGAATACTCCTCTATCTCCCCTTCTCGCTTGACCGGTTCTGCCTCATCGATTGCTTTCATCAACTCAGACATGTCAATCCCTGCAGCCTTTAGCACGTTCGGGTAATCAATCGTTGCCTTTTCGTCTAAAGGAGTCTTGTGGACGAACACGAACGGACCACTTGGTACGGCGGGATTCGATTCTATGTCTGCTTCAATTGATTCATTCGTTGCAAATTCGCGATCTGTATAGATGAGACGGGCGTCTTCCGTCACACGTTTCCCGTTCTCCATGTAAGAGAATGTGTAAATCGGTGTCTCGACACCTGGTTCGAGCGATTCTGCTTGCAGTACCCGCTCGACTTTGAGCCCTTCAAATTGCTTTGGTTGCTGCTCTGGTTGCGAATAATCATCTTTTGTTATAAGGACAATCGGGTCATAAGAAAGTAACCCACCTTCCGACTTAGCGAAAAAGTAAGCCTCTTTGGATTGTTCGTCGTAGCCGAGTGCGATTGTCATGCTTCCCATTTGCGCGTGATAAGGTTCAATGATTGAGAGCGGAAAGATCCCTTCGTCCTCTCCGATGGTTAAATGGATACTTCCATTCAAGGAAGGGGTCACTTGAATCATCGTTTCGTCAATGAGATGGACGGGATCCTCGAAAACATCGGAATAATCGCTTTCCTTCAAACTCTCTTCTTGTTCCGGAGTTCCATTTGCAATTGTCGGGTTACTTGGGATGGTGACACCTTCAGAAGCCTGTACAAACGAAGGGAACTTCTCAACAAGTCCGACTCTCATCTTTGGAGAAAAGCCGTCCTGACAAATGACATAATTCTGTTCGCCTTTTACATACGTCACTAGCTTATAGGCATGTGCATCGTAGTCGGAAATCATGGCTTTTCGGTTCAAAACATACGAATGATAGACCGTGACGTCCTCATTGATTTGGGGAACCGGGTCATCGGTGCATGCAAGGAGTAAATCGCTCGCCCACGTCTCAGGACCAGTAGTAAAGCTGTTCGAGTTCATGTCTCGTACATCCCATTGTGAGGGCATATGGTCCAGTTTGACGACCTTTACCTCTTCACCACCACAACCCGATAAAATTCCAACTGTACATAACGTGAATAATAGTCGTTTCATCATGATTTTTCGTACTCCGGGAAAATATCCAAGAACACTTCCGCCCCTTTACTAGATAATTTAAATGTCTGCTCGCGAAGCGGATCTGTCAGATAGATGTCGATTTTTTTTGACCGCTGTTTATAGCTGATTTCAAATTCTTGCCCTTTCCATCCATCCATCAACGTCAAGTATCGATAGTCTGCAGGCTCACCTTTGCGGCTGACCGGTTCTGCCTCCTTCAATACTTCCATGAATTGTTCAGATTCTTCCGTCGAGATTTCAATAAAATCAGGATAAGCGAGCTCATTTCCATCAAACGGTTTCCGGTGTGAGACGACTCTTGGACCATCTTCTTGGGCCGGCATCCACTCTTCATACATCGAATCGGGTTCTTCGCCTTCTTTCAGCAACGTACCTTCAACAAAGCGAACCGTCATCGTTTCAGTCACGGGTTCACCATCCCGCATGTAATGGAACGTATATATGGGAATCGCTTCTCCTTCTTTTAGCTCTCCAGTTTCGACGATGGTGTCGACGCTTAACTTATCAAAGGCCTTTTGTTCTCTTGACGCAGGGTCTTCTAGTTCTTCAAACTGTAATGGTTGAAAAACAAAGCGTTCATTAAGTGCGAAAAGAATGTAAGGCTGAGATGTTTTTCGATCGAGTCCAATGGCGATTTGTCGATGCGGCATCTCGATTCCAGTCGGTCCAAACTGGGCAAGAGGGTGTCTCGTCGCTTTACCATCCAGTTCTAGTTCAATTTCTCCGAATAGTGCCGGTTCAATTTCAAGTAACGTATCTCGGAACGGAATGATGTCGATTTCATCGATGTTCAGTTCGTCTGTTTTCATTAGCTTGTCCTTTGAGGATGATGATGTTTGATGAAGGTTAGGTAATCGGGGGACGCTGATTCCTTCAGAAGTATTCACGAAGTCCGGGAACTCATCAATCGCCTCCGCCATCAATTGATTCGTATAATCTTCGCGACAGACGACATATCGCTCGTCACCTTCTAAATAGGTAACTATCTTCATCGAGTACGGATCAACGGATGAAACTCCAGCTCTCCCTGCAATCACCGTTTGATACGTGGTAATCTCCCCTTTCAACTCTGTCACCCGTTCGCCCTCACACGCCTCGAGCACTTCTCGCACCTCATGGATTTTAAAAATTTCTCCTTCTTTCGTATAACTCTCGAGATTCCATTGATTTTCTATGTAATCTAGTTGAATGACTTCTATGTCAGATGCTCCACATGCGCTTAACATGAAAGCGCCAAGCAACATCGCCATACCACGTTTGAACATCCAATCCCTCCACTCATGCTTCTATCCAATTTTACCATTATCTAACTATCTTATACAAAAAAATCCGCTCATGTTTCATGAACGGATAGTACATCGATTATTTACTTTGGTCGATCGCACGTTGCAATCTAGATTCGACGTCCGCTGCGACGGCTTGTAAGGATTCGTCATCTATGAGGCGAATCAACGTTGTCGGTTTCGGCATGCCGATTTGTGTGTGATTGTCCTTTTCGAAAACGGCAATTTTACACGGGAGGAAGTAGCCTCCCTCTAGATGGTGTGACAGCACTTCTTTTGCTGCCTTCGGGTTGCACACTTCTAAAATGCGATACTTCCCTTCAATGGCCTGCCCTTTTTTCTCTAACGTGTCGCTCAAATCAAAGTCCCATAATACACCGAATGCCTCATCTTTTAGCGCTTCTCCAAGACGGTCGATGACGTCCTCAACGGTACGGTCAGACTGTACAGTATAATCAAACATCTTCATTCCTCCTTATGTGGTCACTCTTGAAATCTGTACCCGAACGAAGTCTTCTTCAATCAAAAAGAAACTGTATGTGATTTGAAACATAATCACGAAACGTAACGTATAAAAAGAGATAATAGTTAGAACCAAACTGATGTAAAGGAGAAGTGGTTGTCGTGACGGTCACGGTATTCACGCATACGAGCTGCAGTTCTTCCAGAAAAACGATTGATTGGTTGCGGGAACAAAAGATTCCCTTCATCGAAAAGAAATTGACAGACCAAGGCTTATCCTTTGGTGAATTTAAAGAAATGCTAAGTCTGACCGAGAATGGGACGACCGACTTGCTGTCGGTACAGAAGAGCGTCTATAAGCAAGCGGCTGAGAAACTCGACGAGATGTCGATCCGCGAACTGTACAGTTTTGTCGCATCAAACCCTCAAATCCTGAAGAGTCCGATTGTCTTCGACCATCATCGCATCCAGGTCGGTTTCAGTGAGAAAGAGATTCGGACGTTCATTCCTCGGCATGACCGCATCGCTGAACTAAAACGTTTGCTCCACAACGCATAAATCGTGTCGCCTTGGCGACACGATTCTTTTTTAGGCTCGTTTTAATCTAGCTGCCAATCGGATTCCGAATGACTGAATCGATTGAACAAGGAGGATAAGGACAAAAATCGTCACATACATGACTTCCGGTTCGAAACGAAGGTGTCCGTATTGATACGCGATATCTCCAAGCCCACCGGCTCCAACGAGACCTGCCATGGCTGTCGCACCAATCAACCCGATTGTCGCAATCGTCAATCCGAGAACGATGGAAGAACGTGCCTCACGGATGAGGACGTACCAGATAATCTTTCTCGTTGAGATGCCCATCGCCTCATACGCCTCGATGACCCCGCGGTCGACTTCAAGAAGAGCAGACTCCATGAGCCGTGCGATGTATGGGGCGGTGAAGACGATGAGTGGTAGAAGCACACCTTGGACACCAATCGTTGTACCCATGATGAAACGTGTGAACGGCAAGATGAAAAACAAGAGAATGATGAACGGAATCGAACGGATGACGTTGATGACGCTCGATAATCCACCGTACACGAACCGGTTCGCGAGACGCCCGTTCGGTCTCGTCAGTACAAGCAACGTCCCGAGCGGAAGTCCAATCAAGGTCGAGATGAGGAGCGCGATACTCGTCATCGTCAACGTTTGAATCGTCCCCGTCCAAATCAGGTCACCCCAGTCTGTCCAGAACTGTTGCATGGTTCGACACCTCCCTTACGTGTACGCCGCTCGTCTTCAAATAACGGACAGCAAGTTCTGTTTGATCGTGATCCCCGTCAAGGTGAACGAGCAGATTTCCGACAAGACCCGCTTTCAATTTCTTGATCCCGCCTCCGATGATGTTCGGTAAGATCCCGAATCGTTTCGTCAACTGCGCGAGCACCGCTTGCTCCGTTTGACTACCGATGAATGATAAATGAACGAGCGTGCCTCGCGTCTGTAATTCCGACACCACTTCTTCCGGAACATCGAGATTCGTCTTCAAGAACCGCTGCGTCGTTTCGTGTCTCGGGTTTGAGAAGACATCCAACACGTTGCCTTGTTCAATAATTTTCCCATGATCGATGACGGCGACTCGGTCACAGATTCGTTCAATCACTTCCATCTCATGCGTGATCAAGAAGATGGTCAATCCGAGTTCTCGGTTGATCTCGAGCAACAACTCTAAGATCGACTCGGTCGTCTCAGGGTCGAGCGCACTCGTCGACTCGTCGCTGAGGAGGATGTCCGGTTCATGGGCGAGCGCTCGCGCAATGGCGACACGCTGTTTTTGACCGCCTGATAATTGTTCCGGATAATGGTTCCGATGTTCAGATAAACCGACGATGTTGAGATAGCGGTCGACCCGTTCACGGATGACTTGCTTCCCGAGCCCTTCGAGGCGGAGCGGGATGGCGACATTCTCTTCGACGGTCGCGGTCTTTAATAGGTTGTAATGTTGAAAGATCATGCCGATTCGCTGACGTAAATTCGACAGACCTTTTTTCTTTAGCAGCGTGATGTCTTGTCCCTCAATCTCAACGACACCTGTCGTCGGGCGTTCTAATAGATTGATCATCCGGATAAGGGTACTCTTTCCGGCACCGCTTCGGCCGATGATGCCGAAGATCTCCCCTTTTTCGATTGTAAGGGAGACGTCGTCGAGCGCGGTGATCGTATCTCCATTGACGTGAAATTGCTTGGTGATTTGTTTCAGTTCAATCATCGAATCCCTCCTCAGAACGCTGGTACGACAGATCCATTGAATTCCTCTTCGATGAAGGCACGTACTTCATCCGAATGGTAGTAAGACTTCAACGTCTCAACGACCTCATCTTCTTTGTTGGCCGAACGGACAACCACATAGTTCGGATACGGGTTGTCGACCGTGTCCTCATGGAACAGGGCATCCTCGTTGATAGAGAGACCTGCACCCATCGCGAAGTTCGTATTGATGGCTGCAAGGGCCACTTCCGGAAGTTGTGTCGGGAGCTGTGACGCTTCGAGTTCGATGAATTCGAGATTGAGCGGGTTTTCCGCGATATCTCGTTTCGTCGCTTTATCCGTCAGACCTTCTTTTAGTGTGATCAGACCTGCTGTTTCATATAGTCGCAAGGCACGAAGTTCGTTTGCCGGATCGTTCGGGACGGCAACTTTATCTCCTTCTTTTAAATCCTTGATATCTGTCAACTTCTCAGAATAAAGACCCATCGGGAATGCGACCGTTTTGAATACGTCGTCAATTTTATACCCTTTGTCTGACTTTTGAAGTTCGAGGAACGATAACGTCTGGTAACTGTTTACATCAAGGCTTCCCTCGTCGAGTGCCGTGTTCGGTGTGTTGTAATCATTGAATACTTTGATATCGATCTCAAGACCGTCCTCTTTCGCGAGTTCTTGTACTTTCTCCGCAATTTGCTCGTGTGGGCCACCAGTCACGCCGATCGTCAGTTCTTCCGTGCTGAGCGTCTCGCTCGCCTCGGATTGTCCACACGCAGAAAGTGCGATTGCTGCAAGGAATGACGTGCCTGCCAAAAGTGTTTTTTGTTTGATGTTCATGAATAGTTCCTCCTCCAAATGAAAAGCCCGCTACTCACGAAGAGCGGCGGGCACGACAAGTGAAAGTCGGACACGCTCATCTCCCAGACGTCTCGTCTGTTGGAATTAGCACCATGATCATACTGATCTGGTTGCCGGGTTTCATCGGGCCAGTCCCTCCACCACTCTTGATAAGCAAACGGTTTTATTATTTTGTTATTATATTACTGATAAAAGCATTATTTGTAAACTACTTCTTGAAGATTGATGAGAATTTCTTTTAACTGCTCTGAATCTTGAAGATTCCGAATCCCTTGAATCGTGATTTCTTCGACGATCGAAGTGACCAATTCATCGACTTGATCAGGATGAATCCCAAGTTGGGTAAGTGAAGTTGGCGCATCGATGGATTGAAGCCAGTCCTCGAGCAGGAGGGTGTCATCGGATCGAATCAACCGTTCTTGAACAATCAATCCGAAGCCAACCTTGTCTCCGTGTAGCCAATGGTGGGTCGATCCAAAACGACTAAGTGCATTATGAACGGCGTGAGCGACAGCAACACGAGTGCCGGCATCCCCAAACCCACCAACCGCACCACCGATTGCGAGAACATGGTCGACGATATACCGAATGTCCTTACCGTAGCGACGGAAGTCCTGTTCGCGGATTGACAGGTCCATCAATTTACCGCACTGCGCAGCAAGTGATAACCCTGACTGAATCCCTGCATCCTTTGAAGTCGTCCCGCTAATATAACGAGCCTCGAACCACTTTGCGACCGTGTCGATGACGCCAGCCTTGAAATAGTCATAAGGCGAATCACGTAACAGTCGTTCATCTGCGATGACGCGTTCGATGACGACCGGAAACGTGTCATAGCGAATGTAAGACCCTTCCTCACTGTAGATGACGCTGAGTGGTGTGAAGGCTGCACAGTTTGATACGAGTGTCGGGACGACAATGAGCGGGACCGACTGGGTGAATGCAATCCGCTTCGCCGTATCGATCAATTTACCTCCGCCGACGGCAATCCATACGTCGGGTCGATAGGCATTCAAACGATTTATTTCTTCGTCTGTACATTCCCCGTTGAACTGTACACTCGGAAGATTTGCTAGACGAGGGAACACGCGAACCGCTTCACCGTATCCGTTCGATCCTTTCAAAACGAGTGCCTTCCGGTTTCCAATCAACGTATGAAGGTTCTCGAGCGCATCATGCGAATGGTCATATTCGAGCACGGCCTGACGAATCACAAATGTACCTCCTCATAGGCTGCAAACAGTCTCTCAATCCGTTCTACCGCTTCATCAATCTTCTGTTCAGACGATACGAGACCGAAACGGATGTGGTGCTCTCCCTCTGTTCCGAAGAAGTAGCCTGGTGTGACGGCGACTCCCGCCTCGTGGAGTAACTTTGTCGAGAACGATTTTGCATCCCCCTCAGGTACTTTCGCCCATACAAAGAACGAACCCTTCGGTGCCTCAATCTCCCACCCCGCCCGGCGTAACCCATTAATCAATCGGTTTCGTCTTGTTTCGTAAAGTGAGGCTAGGTCATCACGTAAGTCGCGCGGGGATTCTAACGCCACAATCGCTGCCTCTTGAATGGCTGAGAAGACAGACACGTGGACGTGATCTTGATACGTGTTGATGGCTTCAATAATATCGGCATTTCCGACCGCGAACGCGACACGCCACCCCGACATATTGAACGCCTTCGACATCGTGTATACTTCAATTCCAATTTCTTTCGCACCATCTGCCTGAAGAAAGCTCGGGGGAACATAACCGTCGAACCCAATGCTTCCATAAGCGAAATCGTGGACGACCATCACATCATGCTTCTTTGCAAACGCGACGGTCTCTTCAAAGAATGCCGGCGTCGCGACAGCCCCAGTCGGATTGCTCGGGTAGTTCAAATACATGAGCTTTGCGTGTGCCGGGTCGAGTGTTGAATAGTCCGGAAGAAAGCCGTGTTCCTCTTTTAACGTCAAATCGATGATTTCCGCACCTGCGAGCCTCGCTCCAGAGATGTAATCCGGATAACCCGGGTTCGGGAGTAAAATCCCGTCACCTGGTTCGAGAAGACATTGTGGGAGTGTGATCAAACCTGATTTACTACCAATCAAGATGGCGACTTCTCGTTCCGGGTCGAGTTCGACACCATATTCACGAGAGTAAAATGATGCGACCGCTTCTTTCAATCGGGTCTGTCCTCGAAATGGACCGTATTGGTGTGTGGTCGGGTCCGTGATGGCACGTTCGAGCGCCTCACAGATTGGAGCGGGTGTCGGTAAATCGGGTGTCCCTTGCCCGAGTCGGATGACGCTCTTTCCGCTTGCCTCTACCGCTGCGACCTCTTCTGCCAATCCGACGAAGTGTTGCGTCGGTAAAGATTTTAATAACTGTGAACGTCTGTCTGCCATGATTCTTCCTCCTGATACGAAAAAACACCCCTTTCTGAGGAAAGGGGTGCTCAATACAGACGTATGTAGTCAACCACCTTCCCATCTCTCAAGGTCACCTTGCTGGAATTAGCACAGTATTTTGCAATCTGTTGCTGAAGCTTCATCGGGCCAGTCCCTCCGCTTCTCTTGATAGAAAGTGTTATTCGCTATGTAATTTTTGTATGTCCCTAAGTTAACCAGACATTTCCAACGGTGTCAAACATTTTTTTCAAAGTGAACATCTATTGAATCCTTTTCAAAAAACATTCATAGTAAAAGAGTAGAAAAATTATATTTGTATGAGGGGATAGAGCATTGGAGCTTAATCGTCAACTTATTTGGAAACTCAGTGTGATCGGTCTGATTTTACTCGTCTTATGGCGGGTCATCAGTGAACCGGATACCATCTCACGTGTTTTGCAGTACACGTTTCAGTTACTGACCCCAATCATCATGGGGATTGCCATCGCTTTATTACTTAACACCGTACTCTCTTATATTGAAGAACGGTTCCATTTGAAGCGATATCAAGGTCTGCTCATCGTCTATATCACGTTTATCGGGATTTTAGCGATCTCGGTCGTCACGTTGTTCCCGCGGATCTACTCGAGTCTTTCATCACTCATCGAGGAGTTACCCGTCTACATCCGTCAAATCGATGCGTTCTTAGGTGATGTAAACAATTACTTGAAAGACTATAATGCGACGATCGCCCAGGCGATTGATTTTGCACGCTTCGAGGATCGTTATTCCGGATGGGTCGAGACGGCCGTCCTCTCTTCTGTCAGTTATGTCTCTAGTTTCACGATGACATTGATCAACTTCTTGATTGGGATTGTCATCTCCATCTATCTGTTAAAAGACAAAGAAGTCTTCGCTCGCATGTTCAAACGCCTTCTCTACGCGCTCTTACCAGTGGGCACTGCGAAGACGACAATCGATATCTTTCAGGAGATGGACTACATTTTTAAACGATACATCATCGGTAAATCACTCGATTGTCTGATCATCGGTGTTCTCGCTGTCATCGGACTCTTAATCATCGGGGCGCCATACGCGTTACTTCTTGGTGTCATCGTCGGGGTGCTCAATTTTATCCCATACGTCGGTCCGCTACTGGGGATGATCCCAGCGTTTATCATCACTTACTTCTATGATCCGTTCACCGCCGTATTGGTGCTCTTGTTCATCTTCTTGTTGCAGCAATTTGACGGGTTATGGCTCGGGCCGAAGATTTTGGGTGACAGCGTCGGAATCACTCCGTTTTGGGTCATCACATCGATTATCATCGGAGGAAGTCTATTCGGTCTCGTCGGCATGTTTGTGAGCGTTCCGATCACGGCGATGATTCAAGTCGTCTTGTCTAGACTGATTGATTATCGTTTGAATCGAAAAAATTTAAATGAATTACTCTAAATCCTCCCAATAATTTGTTGACACATTGATGAAATGTGTCATACAGTTGAAGAGAAGAACAACAATTAACAGAAAGGAGAGGTTCCCATGTCAGTAGTATCTTCGAAACCATTCATTCAAGTTCATACTGATTGGCAGGCACCTCTTCGATTGATTCATATCTAAGACGCCTGCCTAACTAGGCATGCATAAACAACGTGGGACGTCGTATGCCTTCATGCATATGACGTCCCTTTTGTGTCTAAAATTAAATAAAGCAGGTGACCTGTATGTTTCAATCACTCAAGCAACTCGACCGCAACATTTGGATACGTTTCTTAGGAGAAACGATCACGGGAATCATGATGTTCATGATTGCCCCATTCTTAGTCCTTTATTATAGTGACCAGTTAGACAGCTATCTTCAAGTCGGAATCATCATGGCGACGGGACCAATCATGGCGCTCCTCGGCTCGATGATTGGGGGACGGCTTGCTGATCTATACGGACGCAAACCAATCATGATGATCGCCATCGTTGGTGACGCGCTCGCCCTCATCGGTTTTGCGTTCGCCGACTCGTTTTGGCCGTTGCTCTTACTCAATGCCATGCTCGGCTTGACCAATTCATTGTTCCACCCCGCTGCCAGTGCAATGGTCGCTGATGTCACGGAACCCGAGCATATGAACGAGGCGTTCGGCCTCTTACGAATGGGGCATAACATCGGAGCCGCATTCGGACCGCTTCTCGGGAGTGCGGTACTGTTTATCGACAGGGAGCTCATTTTCTTTGCGGCTGCTTTCATCTTTGGATTATATGCCCTCGTGCTTGGGGCATTTATTCACGAGTCGTTGCCGGAGTTCACGGAAGATGAGACCCCGAGCAACCGTGAAGTGTTGCGCGTATTCTATAACGACCGCGTGTTTCTGATCTTTATCTTTGCGGGTATATTCATATCAATGGGGTTCTCGGTCGTCGAAAGTATGTTGCCGCTCTTTTTGAAAGAGTCGCTCCCGACGTATACGGATCAACAAAACCCATTCCCTTACCTGTTGGCACTTAACGGGATTCTCGTCGTTCTTTTCCAGTTCCCGATTGCATCGAAGCTTGGGAATAAGCCTTTTGGGAAAGTCATGTTTGCTGGAGCTACCGTATTCGGGATTGGGATGGTCTTGATTGCAATCGTCCCGAGAGCATTGTACGCTCTCGACGTTCCTTATCTCCCACTCGTCGGGATTTTACTCGCCGTCTACGCGTTTTACACGTTTGGTGAGATGATCATGTCTCCTGTCCAACAGACATTCATCGCCTTGATTGCGCCAGAGAACATGCGCGGTGCCTACAATGGTGCTGCGAGTGTCCAGTGGCTGATCGGCGGTGTGACGGCACCGATTATCGCGAGTGTCTTCTTCGATCATCGTGCCGGACATATCGCACTGATTTTGATCGGCGGAGCGAGTTGTCTGTCAGGTATTATTTACTGGCAACTCGGACGTCACGTTCAAGCGACAGAAGCAAAGCAAAAATCCGCGTAATCACTCATTGACCACACTCTCTGTTTTTTAGAAAGTGTGGTCTTTTCATTCTTTTCATTCTTATTAAAATTTGAAATTATCATTCAATTCACTTTACAATCATAATAATCCTTTTTATGATAAAACGGTTAAGGAGGGATCTTTCATGGAAAGGATCGATAAACAGACAATCGTGGACAGTGTTCCACAAAAAGGCTTCTTCGGACAACCGAAAGGGTTGTTCACCCTATTCTTCACGGAGTTTTGGGAACGTTTCTCGTACTATGGCATGCGGGCCATCCTCGTATTCTATATGTACTATGAGGTTTCTGAAGGTGGACTCGGACTCGACCGTAATGTCGCGCTGTCCATCATGTCCGTCTATGGTGCGCTCGTTTATATGTCAGGGGTCATTGGGGGATGGCTTGCGGACAGAGTATTCGGGACGTCACGTGCGGTCTTCTACGGTGGTGTGTTCATCATGCTCGGGCACATCGTCCTCTCGATTCCAGGTAGCGTCGTCTTCTTATTCATCTCCATGGCGTTGATTGTTATTGGTACAGGTTTATTGAAACCGAACGTATCAAGCATCGTAGGAGATATGTATAGCGAAACGGATCGCCGTCGCGACGCTGGATTCAGTATCTTCTACATGGGGATCAACTTGGGCGCGTTCATCTCACCGCTCATCGTTGGACAAGTTCAAAAAGACTACGGCTTCCATTGGGGCTTCGCCCTTGCAGCAATCGGGATGTTCGTCGGACTCGTCGTCTTCGTGTTGACACGTAAAACGAACCTTGGCCTTGCTGGTTCATATGTACCGAACCCGTTGTCTCCAGACGAGAAAAAGAAAACGATTCGCATCGTCAGTCTCGTCACGATCGGGATCGCCATTTTGCTCGCGATCTTGATTCCGCTCGGATGGTTCACGATCAACACGTTCATCTCGCTCGTCGGAGTGTTCGGGGTTGCGATTCCGACGATTTACTTTATCATTATGTACCGCAGTCCGAAGACGACAGAGGTCGAGCGTTCGCGCATCATCGCCTATATCCCGCTCTTCATCGCCTCCGTCATGTTCTGGGCGATTCAAGAGCAAGGGGCAACGATCCTTGCGAGTTATGCCGATACACGGACTGACCTTGAATTCTTCGGATTCACATTGTCACCAGCATGGTTCCAGTCGTTGAACCCGCTCTTCATCATTCTGCTCGCACCGGTATTCGCTTGGTTGTGGGTTCGCCTTGGTGACCGTGAGCCGAGTATCCCGACGAAATTCGCTTTCGGGATCTTGTTTGCAGGGATCAGTTTCTTGGTCATCCTACTCCCTGCTTACTTCAGCGGTCCGGATGCCCTCGTCAACCCACTCTGGCTCGTCTTGAGTTACTTTATCGTCGTGTTGGGCGAGTTGAGCTTGTCGCCGGTCGGTTTGTCGGCTACGACTAAACTTGCACCCGCTGCGTTCTCTGCTCAAACGATGTCACTCTGGTTCTTATCGAACGCTGCCGCGCAAGGGATCAATGCCCAGCTCGTCAAGTTCTACTCACCAGAGAATGAGATGCTCTATTTCGGAGTCATCGGCGGGGTCGCCATCATCTTAAGTTTGATTCTGTTCGCACTCGCACCAAAAATCAAAGTATATATGCGCGGAATCCATTAATCATCAAAAACGCCAGCCGATTCGATCGGCTGGCGTCATTTTTTATTTGCGTACTTGAATGAGTGACAAGTAGCGGTCAATCATATTGTGGTTAAAGTAATCATGGAAGTTGTCTTGTTTCAGCGATTGAATCGATTCATGGAATGTCGCAGGAAGAGATGCGATTCCTTGGCTTTCGATTTGTTTCGCTGAATACTCGAACAAGTCGTCCTCGTTCGGCTTAGACGGTTCGAGCTTCTGCTCGATTCCTTCTAAACCAGCGTAAATGAGGGCAGCAAGTGCCAAGTATGGGTTTGCACTCGGGTCAGGGTTTCGGACCTCTACTCGAGTCGCGCTTCCACGAGAAGCCGGGATTCGAATCATCGAACTACGGTTCGATGGACTCCAGCAAATGTTGACCGGTGCCTCGAATCCAGGAACGAGACGCTCATATGACTCAGGAAGCGGATTTGTAAAGATGGCCGTCGCACGGGCATGCTTTAAGATCCCTTCGATGAAATGACGAGCTGTTTGAGAGAGGCCATAATCGGCGTCAGCCTCGTCAAACGCGTTGCTTGTCGCTTTGCCTGCTTCGTCGTTCTTCCATACCGAGATGTTCAAATGCATCCCAGAACCGTTCACGTCACGCAACGGCTTCGGTAAGAACGAGACAGATGCCCCTTTTTCTTTCGCCGCGATCTTGACGATTTCTTTGAAAAACTGAATGTTATCTGCCGTATGGAGCGCATCGTCATATTTGATTCCGATTTCATGTTGTGCCGGAGCGACCTCATGGTGGACCGCTTCGATGTTGAATCCGACATTGCTCAAGCGATTTGCAATATGCTGACGTACTTCGTAACCTTTGTCTTCTGAACGAGTCGAGAAGTAACCGGCCTCATCATAAAACTCTCCATTTTCATCAAAGATGAAGAATTCTGGCTCTGCGCCGACGAAAACCGAGTAGCCATCGCGTGCAGCTCGCTCGAGTGCATCCTTCAACACATTACGTGGGTCGTATTCATATCGCTCACCCTCTGGTGTACAAACATCACAGAAGAACGCCAAAATACTCTCATCACCATCTTGCTCATAACGTGGACGATCTAAATCCGGTCTCAAGAATAAGTCGGAGTTTTTGATGGAAGAGAATCCGTTGATTGAAGAGCCATCAAACATTGTTTTTCCTTCAAAAACCTCTGGCAACAATTTTGCCGAAAGCGTCAAGAGTTTCAAATCACCGAGGACATCTGAAAAGTAGAGATGGATTTGGGTAATATTTTTCTCTTGTACCGTTTTCTCAATTTCTTGTTGCTTTTTTGCTACGTCATCCTTGTCTGTTCCGAATAGATTTGCCATGATTCTTAAAAACCTCACTTCAATGGATTTGACAGGCAAGCTGTCGTTACGCACCTTTCGTACGCTTCTCTATAGTTCATAACCGACTTCGTTTTTTTCTAAACATGAAATTTTGAAAGACGCAAAGTGGCTACATGACGGAAGACTTGATATGATGGATGCAGAATGTCACAGAGAGGGAGAACGCGATTGTATATTTTTATGACTGGTGGAACTGGATTTTTAGGAGGTCGACTCGCCAAAGAGTTGATTGAACGGGGGCATCGGATTTGCATGCTCGCCCGAACACCGGAAAAAGTAAATGCTCAGTTCACGGTGGAAGAAAGAAAATCAATCGATGTGTTGCCTGGCGATTTGACGGCACACGCACTCGGTGCTAATGAACAATTTATCGATTCACATAAAGGAAAAATCGATTTATTCCTACACATGGCAGCACTCGTCAAATTTGATGAAGAGTTACGCGATGAATTGTTTGAAACAAATGTAACGGGGACGAAAGAAGCTCTTCGATTAGCTAAGTTGATTGATGTTCCTCGGTTTTTCCATGTAAGTACCGCCTATACACTCGGGGCAAAAGAAGTCGGCGGCGAGACATTGTATGATGTATCCCAATCCTTTTTAAATCCATATGAAGAGAGTAAGGCACATGCCGAACAGGCTGTCTGGCAATCACGGGATGAACTCGACGTATCCATCTTCCGTCCAGCCATCATCGTTGGTGACTCTAAGACCGGAGAAGCGGATTCAAAGTTCACGATGTATGGCTATATGCGTGCACTCGAGCTGTTCAAACGGAAATTGGAGCGCCGCGGTCATGACTTTGAATCCATCCGTTTAATCGGATCGGCGACGGGTACCTCAAATCTTGTACCCGTCGATTATGTCGCGGACGTACTTCTGGCCGCTATCGAGCATGCGAAAGCGGGCACGATTTACAATGTCACGAATGATAAGCCACCGCACAATGAGATGATGCTTGACTATATGAAAGAGTCGCTCTCTTTCCCGCATTTGACGATCACGGAGACGCCATCGTCTACACTCAGCTCTGTCGAACAGTCATTTAACGACATGGTGAAAGTATTCAATCCTTATTTGAATCGAAACATCACCTTCCATGATGAAAACACAAAACAATTGTTAAAAGATGCGGGATTCTCTCCACTTCGACTTGACCAGCAGTCGTTGCGACGAATCGTGAATGCCTATTATCAAACAAAACACTAAAAAATGGACCGGGCTTCCGGTCCATTGTCATTTATCACAGACTAATACGATTTTTCCATCTTTGATTTCGCGCTCGAGTGAGTCGACCATCTCTTTCGTAAGACCGAGGCTTTCCATCTGTTCCATGCGATCTTCCGAGTTGCTCGTGAATTTCGAGAGCAACGATTCGAACATTCCCTTTTCCGGGATGCGGTACGGTTGGATACCAGCTTCCGCTGCCAGTCGAATCGTCAGTTCTTCATCTTTAGCAAACAAATAGATGTGTTCGTTCACACACCCACCTGAGACCATCTCGTTCACTTCATGGTCTACCGTTGTCATATCATTTACTACCCTTGTCTCTAACATGCACCATCCTCCTAAACGTTCACAGTCGTGGTTTTCACTGTTTTTGTTATTCCCGAAAAATGAGGTAGTAAACATAAATCGTCATCGGTTAATCATGAAAAGTCCATTCTTCCACATCAAAATGCTGCACGATTCCTCCGATGCGCTCACGTTCCCCTTCCATGGTGACACGACCCAATAATCGCGCGGTCACAACGAATTGATTCCCATCTTCTCGGATACGCGATATCCGGTAATCCGCCTGTTGCAATAAACCAGCGATGATCTCCAGCTTTTCTCTCTCGGATGACCGAAATGTATGGTTCATATTCATTCCCCCTCTGTATATATGCTACCATATCGTTTCATGATGTAGATGATATACTAAAGACAGCGAAAAGGAGTGAGTGACGTGCCTAAACAAGATCTGAATACAATCATGCTGGAATATTTGAATGAAAAAGAAGATTATGAAGCGTTTGCCACAAAACTGAAAGCGCTCCTCAGTGAATTATTGACGGAAGCCGGGATCCAGTTTCATTCGATTGTCGCCCGAGCGAAAGAAGCGGATAGTCTCTATGCCAAACTCTCGCGTAAACCATACCAATACCGTTCGTTACGCGACGTCCAAGACCTCGCCGGGATTCGGATCGTTACTTACTTTCATGATGATGTTCGAGCAGTCGCACAAATATTAGAGGATGAGTTTACCATTGATCGAGAACAATCGATTGATAAATCGACTCTACTCGATGCGAATGAGTTCGGTTATTTATCGGTGCACTACGTCGTGGAACTAAGCGAGAAAAGACTTGCACTCGGGGAGTACCGACGCTTTGCAGAAAAAGAAGCGGAGATTCAGGTCCGTTCGATTCTACAACATGCCTGGGCTGAAATTGAGCATGATCTCGGTTACAAAAATCCAAATGCCGTCCCTCCTGAAATCAAGCGTAGTTTCAGTCGTGTCGCCGGGCTTCTCGAGATTGCTGACTCTGAGTTTGTGAACATCCGTAAACAACTAAGGACATTTGAACAAGAAACAGTTGAACAAATCCTCGATTCTCCTGAGAAAGTAGCCATTACTCGGGACAATTTAAACTATTATATTGCCAACGACCAAACCGTTGAAAAATTGGATCAAGCCATCTTCCAAAGCGAATGGTTACTCGAAACTGATCTTTCGGCAATCGTGGAACTGACTCGGATGTTCCATTATGCAGATATTCGAACGTTCAAAGATTTGAACGACACGCTTTCGACCTACTTCACGCAAGCCATTCAATGTGCGACCTTACTCCCTTCTTCCCTTTTACCAAGACAAGGGATGGGTGTCGTCTATGCCGTCCTGGCCAAACTATTGGCAGAAGGTGATGATCCGCAGATTGAATTCTTCTTTAGACGTTTCTATCCAGATTTGAAACATTATGAGGAAATCATTCAACAAATCCGTTCAAAAGACGAGCCTTTATAACTTTACAGACAACATGTTTTTAATGTAGAATGTTTCTATGTTCTGAAGTATATATGAATAATATTATCACTAGGAGGTAGTTTCGAGGATGACAACACCTGTACCAACTGCTTCACGTCGTCAGCTCGTCGCTGATGCTGAACGTGGAATCCGGATGAACTATCGCGGAGTGAAAAAAAATCTCCGTTCGATGTTCTCACAATATTTGACTCGTAATGAATTCTTCATTCTACGTTCTCTTTGTCAACAGAGTCCTCAAATCGCCTCTGCTTTGTCGAATGAGTTTCAATTTTCAGCTTCAATGATTACAGCACTCGCTGATGAGTTGACGAAGAAAGGATTAATCTCTCGTGAACGCAGTGAACGAGACCGCCGTGTCGTCGAACTTCAAGCGACAGACGAAGGTCGCGAGTTGTTCGAGACGTTAGAGAGCATGAAAATTGAATACTTGATGGATGTATTTACTGATTTCTCTGATGAAGAACTCATTTTACTCTCGAAATTATTAGACCGCATGGATGCTTAATCCATGAACAGACCTCAGCCGATGGTTGGGGTCTATTTTTTATGAAACATGAAAAAGGAGATGCAAAACGTTTGTTTGCATCTCCTTGCTGTCAGTTTGTTTCAATCAGGTGTGCCGTGACGACAATCCGGTCACGATACCCAAGATTTTCATCGTATGGCCCTGCACATGTAATCAGTTGAATCCGTTTCGCCTGAGTCGCCGCAAAGATTGATGCAAGCGGGACTTGATCAAGGCGATATTGCTTCACACTGACTACTTCATACGTTGCGACTTGACCTTCCGTCTGGAGCGTCACCAGTTCTCCTAGCGGAAGTTGACCAAGATTTGCAAAGATGGCGGGACCGTTCAAGTCATCAAGATGACCCGACAAGACGACGTTTCCAGTCGCCCCTGCTTTCGCACCATACTGATACCAACCGACTTGATCCACTTTAGACGGTGTATCCATTCGACCAGCCTCATCTTTCCCGACCGCTTCAATCGATGCGTCGACATCAATTGATGGAATGACGAGTCGTTTCGGGATAAAACTTTTCGAATGAAACAATTGTCTGTCGACCTGTTTAGAGGTCAAGACGAGTGGTTCAGCGAATTCGGCCGTCGGCATGACAAATGGTTTGTCTGGCGCTTCAGCTTGAGCGCCCGTCACTAGAAAAGTGATGGTACCTAGAAAGAACAGCTTAAGCGTCTTGCTTCTGACGACGAAAGACGAAGAATCCAGCCGCTGCTGCTCCAACTACTGCTGCTGCGAGCAACCAGTTCATTGACGCTGTTTGAGCGAGGCCACCTTGTCCTGTTTCAGGGGCCATCGCCATTTCTCCACCATCAGCGGCAAGGAGTACTTCAAACGCTGGTTCTCCTTCAAGGAGTCCGATTGCGAATGCTGTATAGTTCTTACCACCTTCGAGTGCAACTCCGTCAAGTGCTTTCACGACATCCGTTGCTCCTGCTGGACGAACTTCAAGGTCATACGTACCAGCATCGAGTGTGCCATAATCACTTACTGCTTTGAACTCGAGGTTCGAGAAGAGTGGGTCTCCACCTTTAGGTGCGACATCCACTGCTGGCGCATCTGGTGCAAAGTGTGCGACGCGGACTTTTGATTTACCGTCTTCGAAGTTCGCATCATCTTCCATTGCAGCGATTTCGATGTTTTCAAGTTGACCGATCGCAGCAGCTGTGTAGAATTTGCCTGCTTCGATTGAAAGGTCTGCTGCGACGACGACTGTTTCTGCGTCACCTGCTGGCTTGATTTCAACGTTGTAATCCCCTGCAGGAAGTGTCAAGTAGTCAGTGAGATCCTTGAACTCTGCTCCCTCGACCGCGACTTCCCCATCCACATACACGTCAACTGCCGGTGCATCAGGTGAAGCATGTAGCACACGGACCATCGCATTTTCATGTCCATCGGCGCTAACCGGTAGGATGAAAGCGAAGGCCAGTGCTAGTGTACCCAGTAAAGACATCAACTTCTTCATGTGAAATTTCCTCCTTTTGTCTACGGTAACCTACGACTTGCATACAACAAGTGTGATGCAGTGCTACATGGTGTGCTACATCTGATTGCTATGTAGCTCGGTGACATCTTAAACTTAAGACAATCCGACAATGACGTAAAGGGGACACTATGTCCTGAATGTGCTCCAATATGCTAGCGCATGAAAGCGCAACCTTTACATTATTGTAGATTCCCAATCTCGACAAAGTAAAACCCTTTAGTCTGTGACTAAAGGGTTTTACTTGCCCATTCGATATCATTGACGAAAATGGCGTCGACTTGTAACGCTCGGCAGCGATCGAGTTGTGCCTCTGTCTTAATCGTATAGGGTCTGACGGGCATACCATGTCGTTGCAACGATTGAATCTCCTCATTCGTGATGCGATCGATATGCGGATGAACTGAATCGGCACCAACCGATTCCAAATATCCTACGATGTCATATAGTGGCTGTGCGAGTAAGATGGCCGCCTCGATGTCTGGTCTCATCTTTTTCAATCGGTGAACTGTCTCGTGATTGAATGAAGAAAAGAGGATACGAGACGGGTTGATGCCCGACGACTCGATTGTATCGAGCAACCGAGATTCGATGCCAACGTATCGTAGCACATCCGTCTTCACTTCAAGATTTAATCGAATCGATTCACCTCTCACAAGTTCGAGAAGTTCTTGTAATGTCGGGATGACCTCTTGTTGAGAAGATCGAACTCCGGCGTTAAATCTTCTCAATTCGTCGAGTGTGTATGAAGACACCAACCCGCTCCCGTTCGTCGTACGTTCCAAGGTCTCATCATGAATGAGAACAAGCTCACCATCTTTGGTCAAGTGAACATCAGTTTCGATTCCATCTGCCCCCGTATCCAGTGCGAGCCTGAACGCCGACATCGTATTCTCCGGTTGTAGTGCCATCACACCACGGTGCGCGAACCGTTTCATTTGGACACAGTCTGATACTTGTCCGTCAAATAGCGAACGAGAGGTTGAACCGAGATTTCTTGCCCCGTCACTTTTTGGATGAGTTCATTCGGTGTCAGACGTTTTCCATATTGATGAACGTTTTCTTGTAACCAGGCTTTGATTGGCTCAATCTCACCATCTTGAATTAGTGTCTCAAATTGAGGTAGGTCTGTTTTCAATGCCTCCGTCAACTGAGCTGCATAAATGAGGCCGAGCGCATAACTTGGGAAGTATCCGAACGAACCACCCGCCCAATGTACATCTTGAAGTACGCCTTTAGCGTTTGTTGGAACATCGAGTCCGAGATACTCTTTATACTTCTCATTCCACGCGGCCGGAAGCTCGTCGACGGATAACGTTCCTTGAATGAGTGCTTTCTCGAGTTCATAGCGGATGATGATGTGCAGGCTATACGTCAGTTCATCCGCTTCGATTCGGATAAGTGAAGGTTTTGCCTCGTTTACTCCACGATAGAACGTATCAAAATCGATGTCACCATATACCGGGTAGAGCTCTTGGAGTTTCGGATAGACGCGGCGCAAGAACGCCTCACTCCGACCAATAAAGTTTTCAAAGAAGAGCGACTGTGATTCATGGATTCCCATCGATGCGCCACCGCCTAGCCCGAGCTCGTCAAGCATTGGGTCGATTTGTTGTTCATACGTCGCGTGCCCTGCCTCGTGCATCGTTCCGAACAAGGCATTACGGAAATCAGCCTCATCATATTTCGTCGTGATTCGTACGTCGCGACGGTTGATCGTGATCTCAAACGGGTGCACCGTTGCGTCGAGACGACCACGGGACAAATCGTATGCAACGACATTCATCCAGTCATGACAAATCTTTTCTTGAATGTCTGCCGGCATCGACCAATCTAGTGAAAGTGACTCTTTTGGAAGCTGTTGAATGAGCGGCACCAGCTCGTCTCGGAGAGAAGCGAACAGCTGATCTAACAATTCGACGGTCATCCCAGGCTCATAGTCATAAAGCAGGGCATCGTATGGATGCTTTTCATAGCCAAAATATTCCGCAAATTTTTGTTGGAATCCTATGATCTTTTTCAAATATGGAGCAAACATGTCCCAATCGTTTTGATTCTTTGCTTTCTCCCAAGCCGTTTCCGCTTCAGATACGAGCGTCACGTACGCTTGATACTCATCATGAGGAATCTTTGCGTTTCGTTCATATTGCGTTTTTGCGATTTCAAGCGAACGCGATTCGACTTCAGACAGTCCACCTTCTTCAGACATGCGTCCTAATAAAGAAGCAAACGACTCGCTCGTTTGTCGTTTGAACGCCTCGGTCGACAAATATCCGATTGTTTCCGCACGAAGCGGTGCTGACTGTTCCGGCATCTGAGTACGCATATCCCAATATAAGAGAGAGATTGCTTCATCGAACGCACGCAATTGCTTAAAATGTTCACGCCATTCTTTTGTTAGTTCCATCTGTCATTCACCCCTATGTGTTGTTCTGTTCTCTTTCTACTTTATTATAGCTGTCAACCTTTGCCTATACTAGTTTACAAATCTTCTCGCATCTTGTAGGGAAGTGGTTTTGTCGCAGGACCTTCTAGGACGGCTCCTTTAGCATCAAAACGAGACCCATGACAGGGACAGTCCCAAGTCCGTTCCGCATTGTTCCATTTCACCGTACAACCGAGATGGGTGCATGTCAGATTGACTATGTGACAATGGTTGTCTAAATCTCGATACACTCCTTTTGTCTGATGGTCCACTCGCACGATTCCGCCTTCATCTAGTTGAAGCTCCTCAACACCCCTGCGTTCGAGTACGCGTTCCGCGGTTCCTTTTGCGAATTGTGTCGCCGTATCGAGATTGGTTTTAACAAATGAGCCGACATCCGTTGGTTTGATGGTTTTCCGAAGTGGAGACACCAACTCCGAAAATCGATTCGACTGACCGGTAAGTTGATCTGCGAGTAAATTCCCCGCTGCAATCCCATTAGTCATCCCCCATTTTAGAAATCCTGTAGCTAGTAAGATGTCTGGTTCCCGTTTGAACATTTGCCCGACATAGGGAAGCGAGTCCAACGTGATGAGATCTTGAGAAGACCAGCGATACGACGCCCGATTCGTCCCAAAATAATGTTGGGCATCGCGCTCAAGATGATCATAACGATTTCGTGTATCCGTGACCTGTCCCGCTGTATGTCCTTCTCCACCAATTAATAAATATGTTTTTCCATCATCGACATATGACCGATACGATCGACTGTTTTGGTCAACACTTAAATACATCCCTTTCAGCGGAGCTGTATCCGTTTCACAAGCGACGATATAGGAGCGCTCTACTGAAAATTTTGACACGTATAGGCCGCGTAGGTCATTGAATGGATAATGGGTCGCAATCACGACCTGATTGGCCTGAACCCGTCTTCCTGTAGCAGTCGTGACAATAGGGCGTGGACCTTGACTTACGTCTAGCGCCCTCGTCTGTTCATAAATCCTTCCACCCAGCCGGACGAATCGATCTGCCAATTCACGTAAATACTTGACTGGGTGGAACTGTGCTTGCTTTCGTATTACGAGCGCTTGATCAATTGGAAAGGGAAGCGTGTTTCTGACTTCCTCCGTCGCCTCCCCTCCGTCAAGTTTCAACCGACGATAAGCATCTAGTTCTCTGGACAGTTCTTCACTCGGTTCCGTTGAATATAAAAACGAGTCTTCTATCGAATAGTCACATTCAAATCCTTCATCGATTTGCTTTTGGAGATAGACGAGTGCCTCTGCGTTAAATTCGTAGTATAGTCGGGCAGTCGTTTCATCGAAATGTCGAATCAGCTTCTGATATATCGCTCCGTGTTGGACAGAACACTTCGCCGTCGTGTGTCCTGTCGTGCCGTGTCCAATCTCTAGCGCTTCTAGGAGCGTTACTTGTTTTCCTCGCTTTTGAAGTTCATAGGCACAGACTAGCCCGGCGATTCCGGCTCCGATGACCACGACATCAGATGATTCCGAAGCGGTTAACGGTGGATAAAGTGTCCCTGTGTCATGTTGTCGCCAGATGGAGTTCGTGAACGGATAACGTTGCATGGCTTATTCCCCTCTCAAAAATGGCATTCTTACCTCTATACCCGATACACCATCGTTTCATCATCAATCATTGACCTAGTTCTTTATTTTATTGGCGCAATAAATATGCGTTTTCTATTATCTTTATAGAGTAACGATAAAGGAGGGACTTGTTTTGACCCGTAGAAGGAGACACCGAAGAAGAACGTACATCATGCGAAGAATGGTTGCAGCGGTAGTGTTGCTTGGAATCGTCGCACTGATCCCGACATTGGTCGGATTTAAGCAGGATAAAGAAGCACCAACACCCGCTGAAACTGCGGCTCCCAAAGTGGAACCGATGAAGCAAGGTCCCGTGTTCCCCGACATCAAGATGGGAACTTGGCACCCAAGTGAAACGATGTTACTCCATAACGAGGACATTTCAGTCGGTGCGATGACTTTCGTAAATGTGGACAAACAGGAAATCTTGATTGATAAAAATGCTGACGACCGTGTCTTCCCAGCCAGCACGACAAAACTGATGACGGCTTTACTCGCTTACGAGAAAGCAGCGGCGGCAAACGAACTCGACCAGCCGCTCATTTCGATCCAGACCTCAACACTCGACATCCCTTGGGATAGCCACATCGCGCATCTCGAGATTGGTGATGCATTAACGGTACGCCAGGCGCTATACGCCACGCTTCTTGAATCAGGGAATGATGCCGCAAACAGCCTGGCAGAGTATACGAGCGGTTCGACCGAAGCATTCGTTCAATTGATGAATGAACGGGCAAAAGTTCTTGGATTGACAGGTACCCACTTTGTGAATGCTCACGGTTATTCTGATCCAAATCACTACACGACGGCGAACGATATGGCAAAAATCGCATACGCATTTAGTACATATCCTGAACTCGTTGAGATTGCTGGTACATATGAATTTAAAGCAGAATTCAATGACAAAGACGGAAATGGCAAACGACGCTGGTGGTATCACCTCGGCTCATCCGTCAATGAGAGAAGTATCCACTACTCAAAGTATGTGACCGCTACGAAAACGGGGTATACCGATGAGTCGGGCTATACGATGGTGTTTATCATGAAACATCAAAACGAGACGTATATCTTGGTCACGATGCAGGCAAAATCCGGTCAAACTTTCCCGACGATGCGTCTGGTCGAAGAGAAGGCTTTTCAATAATGTAAGAAAAGGGCATGTAAATCCATGCTCTTTTTTCGTTTTTTCTGAAAAAACATCGCCTAATGTTACAGTAGTGTTACAACAGGAAGTCCTCAACATTTCAAATATTCAGAATATTTAAACTTTTTAACGGCTGATTTTCGCTCTTATCCGTTGATACGACGGGCTTTAGAGCCATTTTTTTGAAAAGGTGACAGTTTGCAATCATTTAAATCGTTCGGTAAGGTAAGACACAAGTTCGCCTTTTCAACTTTTGTTATTGACTGTGTGATGTGTTCACACAATCGCGAACGAGTTTAATCAAATAGATTTTCTTAACTTAATAGGAGGTAATTCAATGCTATGGCAAGAATGGGTATCAATCGCGCTTTATCTCGTGATGATGCTTCTTATCGGATACGTTGCGTATAAACGAACGACCGATTCATCAGATTATATGTTAGGTGGCCGTAAAATGGGGCCAGGAGTTACAGCCATGTCAGCCGGAGCTTCGGATATGAGTGGTTGGATGTTAATGGGACTACCGGGTGCAATGTACGCAACTGGACTATCAGCAATTTGGTTAGCCGTTGGATTGGTCATCGGAGCTTACTTGAACTACTTGTTAGTTGCTCCACGACTTCGCGTCTTCACAGAGATGGCGAACGATTCGATTACGATTCCAGACTTTTTAGAGAATCGGTTCCGAGATCACTCGAACTGGCTACGGATCCTATCTGCATCCGTCATCATCATCTTCTTTACGTTCTATACGTCAGCTGGACTCGTTTCTGGCGGGAAGTTGTTTGAAAGCTCATTCGGATTAAACTATCAGACAGGTGTCATCGTTACAATTAGTGTCGTGATCTTGTATACCCTCTTCGGTGGGTTCACGGCAGTTAGTTGGACAGACTTCGCACAAGGTGTCATCATGTTCTTGGCACTCGTGCTCGTTCCATTTGTTGCTTTGACGGATCTCGGTGGAGTAGACACTGCTGTCAACTCTGCAACGACAATTAATGCCGACTTGTTTGATCTCTTCAAAGGGACAACGACACTCGGGATTATCGGTCTCCTCGCTTGGGGACTTGGCTACTTTGGTCAGCCACACATCATTGTTCGCTTTATGGCCATCCGTGATGTGAAATCATTGAAAACAGCACGTCGTATCGGAATGAGCTGGATGACCGTATCGATCATCGGTGCAGTCATGACAGGTTTCGTCGGAATCGCTTATTTCCGTGGACAAGGAAATCCACTCGGTGACCCGGAAACAGTCTTCATTCAATTCTCAGAAGTCTTGTTCCACCCGTTCATCACTGGATTCTTGTTAGCCGCAATTCTTGCTGCAGTTATGTCGACTGTATCATCACAATTGCTTGTTACTTCATCTGCTTTGACAGAAGACTTCTATCGTAAGTTTTTCAACAAAGAAGCAAGTGAAAAAACAATGGTACGTGCTGGACGTATCGGTGTCTTGCTCGTCGGATTTGTGGCGACGCTTATGTCACTCAACCCATCTAGTACAATCTTGACACTTGTTGGTTATGCTTGGGCCGGTTTCGGTTCTGCATTCGGACCAGCAATCCTTTTATCACTCTACTGGAGCAAGATGACACGCCAAGGTGCCCTCGCTGGTATTCTTGTAGGTGCCATCACCGTTATCCTTTGGATCGTGACTGGACTTTCAACTGTCCTTTACGAAATGGTTCCTGGCTTCTTCTTAAGTATGTTGGCAATCGTACTTGTCAGTAACTTTACAAGCCAGAAAGAACAGAAGCGCATCAACCGTGAATTCGGTGAAATGGAAGCTGAATTGGCAGCTGCGAAAAAAGAATAATACAGATCAATTTAAAAACTCGGTCCCTTTGAAGGGACCGAGTTTTTGTATTACATCGATGCTGCGATTAACCAGACACGAATCACAAACGGCACGAGCACCAACACGAGCATCGCATTACGCATCCATTTGCTTCGATTCCAATAGTACGCCATTAACACGAACGGATGAAGTGCGACCAGTTCATATGGGTTGAACCAGAACCATGTGATGATCAAAACAATCAAATAATAAAGAACCGACTTTTCCTTCGTTGATCGATATTCACGCCACATGTCATATGCACCTTTAAAGAACGCAATGAATGTTGCAATCCAAAACAAAATGACGATTATATTATCGAATCCACTAAACAACTGAGTAACCACCTTTTAGGAAGCATTTTCTACATAAAAACCGCCCCAATAAATATGACGGTACGTAAACTCTTTTCCACTCTCTACAGTAATCACAATTTCGTCTTCCGTCAATACAAGGACATGAACAGGTACTTCTCCTTGGCGTAACATCGGGCTAAACAATTGAAATTGTTTATTGAGCCATTTCCGTTCTGAAAAATTCTGATAGTGATGTAGCGCAAGCATGGGATGGCTCAAATATGCCGCCCCAACGATTGCGATGGCGACAGGTGGAGCCCCAATTTCCATCAGGAATGAAAAGACGAGAACGAGAGACAAAACTGAATAGCCGAACTCAACCAATTCCATGAAAGAGGCACGACTCGCGATGACATATTGTATCACCCGAAACATGAGATACAATATGATACTCACAAGTAGAAACTCAGAGAATGGCGAATGGCGAAACGATACATCCAAATAGAACAAGACAGGTAACAGGAGGATCCATTTCCACAGATGTAAGGCGAGGTAAAACAATGATTGATCGATGAAACGACGATTGTGTACGAGCCGTTGCATATCCATGTTTCCCACCTCCGCTTAGATGATGTGACCTTACGTTACCATTCCCTATTCTTTTAAATGATAACTAGCATTTACACGTCTAACGAAGTTTTTCTTTTCTCTCGATTAATGTTGCGTTTAAGAGTCCTCCTAGCAAAATCACAGAAGCAGCAAGGTAAAACCAAATCAACAAGACGATGAACGCTCCAAGTTGACCGTAGAACTGTTCATAGTTCGCAAACTGGGAATAGTAGCTGAACACGTTTGAAACGATGAGGATTCCTATAGTCGCAAATGCCGCCCCAGCCCAACTATTCTTGAATGTACCTGACACACTCGGTAACCACTTATAAACGAAGATCAATACGGTAAAGAGTAAACCAGTCCCTACAATCCATCTAAAGTAAAACCATATCTGGGCATAGGTCGTGACGATCTCATCGATGAACAAGATATATGAAGACACTTCACGTAACGCGGTTTCGATCACCGGTACGAGTAATGAGAACGGGAGTACAAACATGAGTGCCAATGTGATTGCGATATCTTGCAAGACACCTCTCCAAAACGCCTTATTTCGGACCGCACGATAAGCATCGTTTAATGCCCGAACCAATGACTGCACGGCAATCGATGAAATCCAAAGTGCGGGTAAGATACTGAATGATGCCAATTTCAATTTAGAGTTATCGAAAATCGCTTCGATGTTCCCTTCTAACAGTCGATAACTCGCTTCAGGCATAATGAGTGATAACGCTTGAATCACATCACCGCTCGTAAATGGTAAAAACCCGACAATCCCCAATACAAATAATAAGAATGGAAACGTGGACAATATGAAGTAATAGGCCAACATGGCAGCTTGGTCAAAGAAGCGTTCTGTAAAAAAACGCTTGACGACTGTCGATAAAACTTGTTTCATCTTCATTCTCTACTTTCTTTAGTATAATATAAATGCGGTATTTGAAATATTATTTTTAAAATGAAGGAGAGGCTTCCGGTAACGGAAGCACTCTCATATCGTTTAACTGATTTCTTCTTTTTTCGCTTCCCACGCCTCGATGTGTTCTTTTCCGGGAAGATCGATGCCTTCTTTAAAGAATTCTGGGTCTCGCCCTTCTTTCTTCTGGACCATGTAATCATCGAGTAACGTCTTCGCGACTTTACTCAAGCGGAAGATCGCATACATGTTGACGAGCGCCATGAGTCCCATAAAAATGTCAGCGATGGACCAGACAAGCCCTGCCGACCGTACTGAACCAAACATGACCATACCGACGACTGCAATCCGATAGATGATGAGATAGCGTTTCTTTTCCGAGATGAACTCAATATTCGTTTCACCATAATAGTAGTTCGCCAGAATCGAACTGAAGGCGAAAAGTAAGATGGCGATGGTCATGAGCGTCGTCGCAATCGGTCCAATCTCGACGAGAAGTGCCTCTTGCGCAAGTTCAATCCCTTGGAACGACTCGGACCCTTCAACACCCGAGATCAAGACGATCATCGCCGTCGCTGTACAAATGAACAACGTGTCCACAAAGACGCTGAGCGATTGGATCAATCCTTGTTTGACAGGGTGACTGACTTCAGCCGTAGCTGCCGCATTCGGTGCGGAACCCATCCCCGCCTCGTTCGAGAATAGCCCACGTCGAATTCCTTGAAGGACAGCCGCACCGACCGCACCACCGAACAATTGTTGGAAACCGAGTACACCTTCAGAGAAGATGGCCGAGAAGACTTGTGGCACGACATCAAGATTCGTCAAGACGACCCAGATGGCCAGCAAGATATAGCCTCCTGCCATGATTGGTACGATGATTCCCGATAGTGTTGAAATTGAACGTATCCCACCGAAGATGACGATAGCGGTGACGACTGACAGAATCAAGCCGACCCATACCGTGTCGACCTCAAACACATTGTTCACGGAGAGTGCAATGGTGTTGGCCTGTACCGAATTGAAGGCAAAACCGAACGCAAACGTAATTAAAATCGCAAACACGATGCCGAGCCACCGTGCTCCGAGCGCCCGTTCGATGTAGTAGGCCGGTCCCCCACGCCAAGCCTTGCCGTCATGCACTTTATACACTTGGGCAAGCGTGCTCTCAACAAATGCCGAGGCCGCTCCGATCAAGGCGATGAGCCACATCCAAAACACGGCCCCAGGACCACCTAATGCAATCGCCGTCGATACACCGGCAATATTCCCTGTACCGACACGTGCTGCGGTACCGATTGCGAACGCTTGGAATGAAGAAACTTGACCTTTCTCGTGTTTGAGTCCTTTGACAAATAGTAATTTGAACATCTCAGGTAGCATTCGGAACTGGACGAACCCCATCCGAATCGTAAAATAAAGACCTCCTGCAATCAACACGAAGATGAGAAGGTACGACCATAGATAGTCATTGATTTGCATAATAAGTTCACGGATATCCAACGAAATCGCCTCCTTTTATCGGGTTTTTACCCGCTATGAATCTGACAGAAACAGCGGGTTCATTGCACGTTTTTAAGAATCTCTTCACATAAACGATGTGTCTCTAAACTATCCTCAGCTAGGACTGACTTGTTCGCTTCTCCATTTAACAGTTTGATAAAGTCATCAATCAAGTCGATAAAGCCCCGACGCTTTAGATTCGACTCCCATGGATCAAGCGGCCACTCTTTTACTCCGTCGACACCATAGTCTATGACTCGTTCGACGTCCCGCGTGACACGCTTCACAGATGGAGACATGACTTCCATCACTTCTTCCGTGCATCCATTATCCCGGTTCATCCAGCCGATTGCTTCAATTCCACCTGCCTGAAAATGAATCATCACCTGCTTCAATGTATCTCCTTCATATCGCGGCGTGACAGACAAGCGTTCGACAGTTTGAAGGTCCGTCAAATAACGAAGCGTATCGACGACGTGCACAAAGTCCTCGATGATAAATTCTCGAAGTGTCGCCGGTTTATACGTTCTGTTCTTTTGAATAAGTATCATGTTCTTTTGTTCGACTTGTTTAAGCGCCTCTGTCGCCGTAGCAAATCGGCGGTTGAAGCCCGTGACGAGATGAACACCCTTCTCTTTCGCAAGTGCAACGAGTCGCTCCGTCTCTTCTAGCTTAAATGTGATTGGCTTATCAATGAAGACATGCTTCCCTTTCCGTAAACAATATTCGACTTGCTCGTAATGGGCAGCTGTCGTCGAATGAATCATGACCGCATCGATTTTTTTCATCGGTACGTCTTGAAGGTCCGTATATCCTTTTTCAAAACGATAGGTCGATATGATGTCCTGTAACTTCTGTTCATCTCTTGAGACAAGATACACGTTCACGTTTTTTAATCCGGCGTATACCGGCAGATACGCTTTTTTTGCCACGTCACCTATGCCTACTACTAAAATATTCAATCGGTCCACTCCTTTATGTTATATGTAGAAAGCCCGAAGCGACTGCCTCGGGCTCATGTAATAGATACAATCTCAAAACTGGTGATCGGTTCACGAATCGCGTCGGATACAATCTGGTAAGCCGCATTTAGTTCTTCTTGATTATTCAAATCTGGCACCCGGTTCATTTCCACTTCGACAGTCCGAGTGTTCTGTTCTTTCGCGTGTAATTGATATTCAACGGTATACTTTTGCATCACATGTCCCCCTCTAATTATACATATGTTATGTATAACCTGTTCATCGAATGATGAAACAAGTGAGTTTGTTCAACAGAAGCAAAAAAATGACCGCTCGCTAGAACGGTCATTCGTTTATGACTCCGATTTTGGTGACGCGTCACGATCTGGGCGTGGACGACGTTTTCCGAAAAATTGGTAGTACTGTGTCTCAATGTTACCGTTGTACAACTTCCGTCGCTTCGTCGCCGGGCGACCGTATGCTTTTTCGAAGTCCTCATAGCTCGTCAGCATGTAGACGCTGTATCCAGGATACTTCGCATATTGTGCGCCGATGCGCTCGTACAAGTCGATGATTTCTTCTTCTGACTGTAGTCGTTCCCCGTAAGGTGGGTTACCGATGATGACGCCGTACTCTTCTTTCGGTTTCAATGCGGCCGCATCACTATGGACGAACGTGATCGCATCACGGACATCGGCGAGTTCCGCGTTGTCTTTCGCAAGTTTTACCATACGTGGGTCGAGGTCGATTCCATAGATTTTGAGCGGTTTATCCCACTCCGCTTTCTCGTTCGCTTCGTTCATGGCTGCATACCACGCTTTTTTCGGGATACATGTCCATTCCTGAGCGAAGTATTCGCGATTAATACCCGGCGCGATGTTCCGTCCGATCATCGCCGCCTCGATTGCGAGTGTTCCTGAACCCGTGAAGACATCATAAAATGGCATATCAGGACGCCAGTTCGTCAATTGAATCATTGCAGCAGCCATCGTTTCTTTAAGTGGTGCCTGTGAATGTAACTCACGGTAGCCTCGACGGTGAAGCGGGCCTGACGTATCGATTGTAATGGTCGCTACATCTTTTAACAAAGCAACTTCAATCGGGAATTTCGCACCTGACTTCGGCAACCATTCCCCTCCCTTATGGTAGCCACGCTGCATCGCTTCGACGATTGCCTTCTCCGTAATCTTTTGACAGTCCCGAATTGAGAACAATTTCGATTTGACCGAGCGACCATCAACCGTGAACGCAGCGTCCCACGGCATGAAATCTGTCCACGGCAATACCACAACCCCGTCGAATAGTTCTGTGAACGTTGTCGCCTTGAACTCCGCTACGACGAGTTTGACACGGTCTGCCGTGCGCAACCACATATTTAATCGTGGAATGTCTTCCATCTCCGCATCGATGTAAACTCGACCATTCTCGACTTCACATGTGTATCCTAAGTCTCTTACTTCTTTTGCAACGAGTGCCTCAATCCCCATCGCTGCTGTCGCAATCAGTTTACGTTTTGCCATCTGCAATCGCCTTCTTTCTGCATTAAAATCTTTCATTCATGTTGTAAGTTGTAAAAAAATCATGAAAAAAGGAGCTCAAGTATATGTGCTTGAACTCCTTGTCGTTGTTAGTTGAGACTATGTTGTCCTGTAAGCCATGTTCTGTACTCCGGTGCTCATAGCGGTCTCCCTGGCACGATGGAGTGACAATCATCTATCTGCGCACATCGGCGCCCTCCGTCCCGTTCGGTTCCGGTTCGGAAGTTCCCCTACCATAGTTTGGGTTTCTCGCTCGTGGGGTTTACCTCGTTCCACTCTGAACGTTTCCGATCAGACTTCGTCACTGTGGCACTTTCAAGAAGCGTACACCATATCCGAGGACTTAGGTGTTTCTTCTGCCGTCAACTTGCGTTGCCTACACTTATCTTTTCGTGTAGCACGATCACTACAGCCATCACAGGCTGTGCGAGCATGGACTTTCCTCAAAACTTGCGTCCCGCGATTGTCCAGACCTCATAGTCACTTCAACCATTGTAGCGGAAATTTCAACAATTTACAACTGAAATTCGAAACTTGATTTTACATTCAGTCAGCGCTAAAATAAGGCGTGTTCATTGAATAAGGAGGGATTTTGATGCATCAAGATGCAAAAAACGGTTGGATTCAACGTCTGACTTATGTAATAGAAATCGATGACATTAAAGTGCTCCACCCGAACAACGGCGTGTTCGCCTTCTACCGAAATAATCGTCTCGTCCGAGGGTTTGAACCGTTCGATATTAAAGCACCGAACGAACTCTCAAAGCGATCTTATCATTTTGATCATCATAATTTAGCACATTTAGAAGAACGTTTCCCTGACGCGATTCCGGTGTTCGACGAAACCTATGAAACGCGTCGCGCTTGGAGTGATCGGGTTCGTGTCGGATTATGCGAAATCATCCGCGATGGTAAACTCAGTTTTGAGCATATTGACGATCAAGGAAATGTATTAGAAGCGAGTATCCGTTGGTGTGGAGAAGCCATCACCATCGATTGAATTAGATAAGCCGTCTCTCCGTTCGGAGTAGACGGCTTTTTTCTTTATAATGATTCGACAACTGGCGGTTCTTCCTCGACCGCGGGCGGTGTATAACTCGCCGATACGACTTTTTCACGCACATCTGTCGGCTTTAGAATCACCGTCAACGGTTTTGTCGTATCGCCTCTCACTGGGAACGTCCCGGCGATATGGAGAGCTTCATACATTTTATTGCCATCCGCATCGAGAACGGTGACGACCCCTTTACGAGTGGTCTGTAAGGAGAACGTCTGAGCATCTGCCGCATCAACGGAAATGGACGTTTTGACCGTATTGATATAATCAATCGTCTTACTCGTAGACCGTTTGTATTTTCCATCGGTCATTTGGGCGACAAGTCGATACTGCCCACTCGGTAGCCAATCACCGTATGCAAACATCGTGAAATTTGTATTAGGACTTAACGTTTTAATTTTCTTACTACCCATATACAGTCCATACGTCGTTTTGATTGTCGGACGCTGCATGACATTCAGTTTCACATCGGTAATATAGCGTTGCTTCCAAATAGAATCAGTACTCAGTGTCAATGGTCGAGGGGTCGCATCGAGTAGTTTTAATGTATTCAACTCCGTATACGTTTTCCCTTGAGAACGTGGCATTTTCGCAATCAGGGCATCCACCTCGTCAGGTGTTAAAAATGGATTGATTGATTTGACGAGCGCGAGACTCGCTGTGACCATCGGTGCGGCCATAGAGGTACCGTCCATATAAATAAAACGATTATTCACCCCGAGTGAAAGGATATTCACACCAGGAGCAACGATTTTTACACTCGCATCCATATTGCTGAAGTCAGCAACTTGATGACGAGAGTCAATCGCACCGACAGCAATCACTTCTTTCATGTTTGCCGGGAACGATGTTTTAGTCATCCCATCGTTACCTGAAGATGCAACCACAACCACACCTTTGGCTCTCGCCTGTTTGATGGAAGCAGCTAAGCGACGATCATAGTCATCTCCACCGAGTGATAAATTGATGATCGTGGCTCCTTTTGCCACAGCTGTATCTACAGCTTTTGCAACCGTCCATGAATCTGTATATTCAGAGTTTCTGCCATAGAAAACATTATAAAAATGATATCGCACGTTCGGGGCGAGTCCGGCAATTCCAAAACGATTATGCTTTCCTGCCATGATGCCGGCAGTATGTGTTCCATGGGTGTCCGCGCTATATGGACCTTTCATCGAATTCACGACGCGTGGAACATTTTTTAAATCTGTATGATTACGGTCAGCAGATGAGTCGATTAGCGCCACGACGATGTCTGAGGCACCTCTCGTTTTACTCCACGCCAGGTCTGTTCCGATTTGTCGTACATAATATTGATTCGTGATTCGTGGCTCTGAGACGACATAGCCATGTTTTTCAAGCACGACAGGTTTCGCTGCATCCACACCTACGGGCAATAACAGCGCAATTGCTGTCAAAAGGGCAATCTTTTTCATTCCTTCCGCTCCATTCCAAACTGATAAAGTGATTTCATTATCTCAAACTTTGGATTAGATTTCCCTTTTTTTGAATAAAAAGTTGTCGCCAAGTTTACCAATAGCTTGGTTCATCAGGATGTAACATCTCATATTCGACAATTCGTCCGATGGTCAAATACGTATAATACCGCGCCAGTTCAACTCGACTTGGGTCGGGACGAAATCCTTCTAAATCTTCTCCGAGCGGAGAGCCGTCGATTGTCTCAAATTGCTGACAAAAAAAAGACTCTGTTTCTGCATCCCAGACGATACGATCCCCGATATATCCACTTCCAAAGCGAATGTAGTCGATGATGGACGGGACGATGACTTCAGCTGGTAACCGTTCACTCATCCGTCCGACTAGTTCGTATCTGATCCGGTCTGCCTGATCCGCTTCTTCGAGGGAGACACATTTTAATACTTCTTTATTGATTTCAATCAAGACAACATAATCACCAGGTTCGATGGAGAGCTTCATTGTCTCACCTCACTTTTCATTCCTTCATCCGATTCTCTACACGTTACTATTCGTGATGGGATGTGGAAATCCTGTCCATTCCGTATGTTTTTCCAAATCTCAGTTGAATTCGCAACGATTGCATGGTTTTTGATATACTATTCGTATGAATCTAGAGAGGAAGTGCACCATGGCCAAACGACCGTTGACCCCTCGTGAAAGTGAATTGATTGCGACCGCTTTATATGTCGTCGAGACGATTCCATACGCAGGATATATCGACCGTCTCGAATCACTCACGTTACGAGACATCGCTGATGACTATTTGAATGGTACACTACCTGCCGCTGACGCGATTGACGCGCTTGACCAATATATTTATGTTCGACGCCATCGTTTCAAAAATGTGACGCCCCACAACCTTTGGACGTTGGATGACCGCACCGAACAAGAAGCGCTGCGTCACATCTCGAAACGACCTGAGTTGAAAAAAGGACAGACGCTAAATAAGCGGAACCAACCGTTTCAAGTCGGACAAGACATTGAGTTCAAAGTGGACAAACATGTCGACCGGGGGCAGTTCCGTATTTATATCGGAAAACAACAAGGGTATACATGTAAGGCACAATCTAAAGAACGGGACAAAATGAAATCGGTCACGGGATGGGTAACTCATATCGATCCAAAAGACCGCTTAGTGTTTGTCAACGTCACGGATTTCGGACGTTTGCCGATGGAACAGTCGATGAAGCAAGAACTCGAATCGATGAGTGCCTCATTACTCGGATGGTTCGCGACGGCGACCCTTCCTTCCGAAGAAGAGGCTCTACTTGCAAAACAAATGATTGCCACCCTTCAACGTCGCGATCAACCGTATTGGTTTACGTTGACAACCGCCCTTAATCATCCAAGACCAGAACACGTCAAACGATGGGGAACAGTCGTGAATTTGCTCTTAAAAGCATCAACGGGCGATCAAAAAGCGATTCAGACATTAGAGACACAAGAAGATAAGTACTTCAAAGATGCATTTATCCGTGCGCTTCGCGCCTTGCACGAGGAAATGACGAAACAATTGAACTGATTCGACTCGAGGTGACTTCGTATGGGTCACCTCGTTTCGCGTGTAAGTTTTATAGAAAGGAACGATTGACATGCGTTTACTCATCGTGGAAGATGACCCTTCAATTTTACGTCTTGTGAAAGAGACGTTTGAAGATGCAGGTCACGATGTTTTCATTGCAACAGACGGGAAGTCAGGCGAGCAGCTATATAGGACTCAGCCGATTGATGCAGCGATTATCGACATTATGTTACCGGGTATAGATGGTCGGGAATTGTGTCGCCGCCTGAAAACGGAACTTGATATTCCGGTCATCTTATTGACGGCACTTGGCGAATGGGAAGATAAACGTCAAGGGTTTGAGCACGGGGCAGATGACTATATGACAAAACCTTTCATCCCGGAAGAATTACTATTCCGATTACAAGCCGTTTCACGGCGATATAACCGCTCATCTGCTTCGCGTATTCAAGCAGGACCGCTACAGTTGGATTTAACCGAATATGAAGTGAAGCTCGACGACCAATTGTTCTACCTTCCCAAAAAAGAGTTTGAACTATTGTTTCAGCTCGCTTCATTCCCAGGCAGGGTATATCGTCGCGAAGAATTGATTGAACTCGTATGGGGTTTTGATTTCGAAGGAGATGAACGAACGGTCGATGTGCACATCAAACGACTTCGTCACAGGTTCGACCACCCCGCACTCTCGATTCGGACAGTGCGCGGTGTCGGATATTCACTAGAGGTATTGAAATGAAGACATTATATACTCGAATCATTCTCACCATGTTTTTTATTCTGCTTATTTCTGGAGCCATTTCGTTATTAATCAGTAATGTCGCTTACTATACGTGGTGGCAACCTTCCTATAGTGAGAAGACTGAGACAATCGCAAAACAGGCGTCGACCTATTTCTCGGAGCATACCGATGCAGACGAAGATGCATTTTATTCGTTTTTGGCTGCGACAGGTTACCAATTGGTTGTGATTGATTCGACAAATACACGATCGCGCTATGGTGGTTCGTTTAGAGATGAATCGATTCCTGACGATGTGATTTCATCTGTCCGTTCAGGCACACCTTATCAAGGAATGCGTGATTTCCCATTTCACCTGTTCCTTTTAGGGCTATTTGATAATGAATTGACGAATACGTACGGATGGACACTCGACAACGGAGATGTCGTCTTCATTCGACCTGACCTGAGTGCCCAAATCCGAGAGCTTCACCTTTTTGTAGGCATGTTCTTCGCACTCGTAACCATTCTCGCGTTCAGCTTGATTGCGATGTCGACTCGTTCGCTCGTTCGACCGTTAAAAACGCTCACAACCGCGACGACTGACGTGGCCATGAGACTAGAGCCGAAACATCTGCCTATTGAACGAAAAGATGAAATCGGAACGTTAGCGAGACAGTTCCAAGAGATGACGAATGTGATCAAGCAGACCGAAGCACGACAACGTCGATTCGTCTCGAACGTCTCTCATGAGTTTCAGTCACCTTTGACGTCACTCGTCGGCTATGCGGAAAAGTTGGCTGAAGGTACCGACGGTGTATCGAAAGAATATGCACGCGTCATCGAACAAGAAACGAGACGTTTATCTCAATTGACCAAACAACTCTTACTGTTATCTCGTTTAGATGAACATCCACCGACCCTTGCGTCGGATGTGAACGTGTTACAGTCTATCTCAGAGGTCATACAGATGAACGCCTTTTTGCTCAATCAAAAAGGGATTGCCGTCATGACCGACATCCCGTCTGATGTCGAATTGAAGAGTGACCCCGTCCTCCTCGCACAAGTGTGGAACAATGTACTAGTCAATGCCATCCATGCCTCAAACGATGGTGGGACGATCCGAATCACATGCACCGTCAATCCTCGGATATGCGTCTCCTTTATCGATGAAGGAATCGGAATGGATGAGGAAACGAAACGTCATGTATTTGACCGATTTTTCAGAGGTGATGCCGCACGAACGACTCAGGGAACCGGGTTAGGGCTCGCCATCACATCAGATATCATCGCCTTGCACGGTGGACAAATCACCCTTGAATCGACTAAAGGAATCGGGACGACGTTCCACCTTCATTTTTGACATTGTTCATATTCCGTTCATATTGAACGATTACACTTCCTTCATAGAACATGAAGGAGGTTTTTTTTATGCAATTAGGATGGAAAGAGATGTGGCGACAAAAACGAAAGTTTTCGATGCTGTTCGTGATCACCCTCATGATCGTCATGTTAACGACCTTGATCACGGGGCTTGCCGACGGACTAGCATATGACAACGGTTCTGCCTTACACGAATTGAACGTTTCAACATATAGACTGGACAAAGATTCAGATGGTCAGTTGACGCGTTCCTTCTTGGACGTCCCAACTGATGCTTCAACTGAAACGATGAGTGTCCGCCCGCTCACGGTCACAATTGATGGAAAGAAAGAAGAGGTGACCCTCTTCGCACTTCCTAGCGGGTCCAAGATTGGACCAGTCGAAGGTCTACGAAAAGGTGAAGTGGTCTTCGATTCGAGCCTTTCGGAGAACGTAAAGATTGGCGATACGCTGACCGACTTCGTGTCAGCGTATGACTTTATAATCGCTGGTGAGGCCCTTGGAAGATACAGCCATGGGCCCGTCCTCTATACGACGAATGAAACGTGGTTCGATTATTTACGTTACTCCGAACAACGTCCATATGTATCTGCCGAGATTGGAGCAAACGCTACGGCATCCGATACACTCACAATGAGTCAACAGGAAATCATCGAATCTGTTCCCGGTTATAGCGCCGAGCAGAGCACATTTACGATGATGCGGGCATTCTTACTGGTGATTGGAACCTTTATTTTGACCGCATTCTTTTATCTGTTCACCTTACAAAAGCTACCGGAACTCGGTATTTTGAAAGCAATCGGTCTCTCCCCACGAATCATCGGACAGGCATTGCTCTTCCAAGTCATCGTCATCGTATCATCCGCTGTCGCGGCGTCCATCGGGATGATGTATATCGCTGATGCCGTGATTCCATCGTCGATGCCGTTTATCGTCGACATCGGTCACGTTTCACTATTTGGTTCCATGTTCATCATCTTATCGATTCTTGGTGCATTCCTTCCGCTCTGGAAGCTTCGCCAAATCGATGCGATTGAAATTATAGGAGGGAAAGCATCATGAGACTAGAACATATATCTCATCAATTCGATGGTCAACTCGTTCTGAACGATATCAATTTACACGTATCCCCTGGAGAATGCATCGCTATCGTCGGTCCAAGTGGGAGCGGGAAGAGTACGTTGTTATATATTCTCGGTCTACTCCGAAAACCAGATCAAGGAACATTCTCCATGAATGAACAAGATGTGTTTGATTTGGACGAGGAAAAACGACGGCTTCTCCGACTACATGAAGTCGGGTTTGTATTTCAGCAAGCACATTTGATCCCTTATCTGACAGTGCTTGAACAGCTCGAGCTCATTCAAGAAAACAAAGATACCGACGCAAAACAGCTGCTAGTGAAGCTTGGATTAGAACATCGATTACATCATCTCCCGACGACACTCTCTGGAGGAGAAAAACAACGCGTCGCCGTCGCTAGAGCCTTGATTAATTCGCCACAACTCATTTTGGCGGATGAACCGACGGCGAGTCTAGATTACGAGAACGGACGGCGTGTGATGGAGTTGCTTTCACAACAAGCACATCGTGAAGGACGAAGCGTCGTCGTCATCACGCACGATGAACGTATGCTCGATGTATGTGATCGTGTACTGCGTGTCATCGATGGCACATTGACTGAGGTTAATAGCTAAACATCGGTTCACGTTGACAGATTTGATGAAGCTGATGCGTGAGCCAGCCACCGAAACGTACGGTGACCCCGATTTCTCCCTGTTGCGAGATGTCGGCACCTTCAATGACCATGAACCGCTCCACAATATGATTTGATTCGAGTCGTATACCCGAGAGACAGGCAAACGCACGGACAACCTCTTCTGGTCGGCATCCCGTCGATCTTGCGATTTCCTGAGCCTCGGTGTGTAGGCTCGTTTTTTTATGTAGAAAATAACGATCGAGCAACAAATCGAACACGAGACCGACGATTCGTTCGTCGCCGTCACATGTCCATCTAAAGGTCACACCGCTTTCGAGCGTTCCATTTGGATTACTCAGCACACATTGAATCATTCGATAGCTATCCACTCGTTCCATAACTGTTCCGATCCCCTTTATAGATTGTTTATCGATCATAGCGTGTATCCTTATGTGATGCGAGAAGAGTATCGTCATATAAACTTTGAGGTTATGGCACGTAAGAGCCCAACTTACGTCAAAAAACAGAACGATTTCTCTTCGTTTCGGGTACAATTACGTTGAAAGGAGTCGATCATATGCAACGAAAATGGCAAATCGGATTAGCTTCACTTTTCACTGGTTATTACGCAATCAGCTACTATGCTTTCAAACGGATGACTCGAGGGAAACGGAAAACACCGGAGATGTTACTTGCTCCATACACGGAAGAGGACCGTGCTTTCTATCATGATGTCCCATTTGAACAAGTCTCCATTCAGTCGAGGGACGATTTTCGACTCTATGGTCGAATTTATCGGAATGACGCCTCGACGAAATGGATTGTGTTTGTACATGGTTATACCGCTTCACATAGCTTCATGGCGCCTCATCTCGCCATGTTCCATCGTCTCGGATATAACATGCTTGCTGTCGACTTAAGGTCACATGGGGAATCCGAAGGCGTTTATGCCTCTTATGGATATCATGAAAAAATTGATATGATTGATTGGGTCGAATGGTTGAAAACGAATGAAACGGTCGAACAAATCGGTCTTCACGGAGTCTCGATGGGTGCAGCGACGGTCCTTCAAACGACTCCGCTCACAGACGTCGATTTTGTCATCGCAGAATGTCCGTTTGACGATATGGGGCAATTGATGCGATACCAATTGAAAGAATTGCATCGGATACCGGCAGAGTTCTTCCTTCCCGGAATCAATTATTTCTTATGGTCTCGTGCCGGGTTCACCATGAAGCAAGTACAACCAAAAAAGGCCGTCACTGAAACGACGACCCCAATCTTATTCGTACACGGCTCAAAAGATGATTTTGTCCCGACGTGGATGTCAGTCGAGATGAACGCGTTGAACCGCCAAAACGATTTGCTCTTGATTGACGGAGCAGAACACACAGATTGTATGATCAAGGACGCCCCTGCATATGAAGACGCAGTCAATCGCTTTTTGCACCGACATGGATTGGTCCAGCAATCAAGTCAAGCAGTACATGCAAGACCATGACCGGCCATAAGACACCCATACCTAAATATAGTAGACCGAGACCGAAACCGACAATGCCCGTCGTCAAGATTCCTTTGACGCCTTGATAGGCATGCGCGATGCCAAAGAGTGCTCCACCAATAAGTGCAAGAGTGATGTTCGACCCATCGATATAGAGTGTGATCGTATAAAGTAGAACGCCTCTAAAGATGAACTCTTCAGTCACACCTGCTGTGACCGAGACGGCACTCCACTCCTGTTCCTCTTTCTTCGTTCTAGGCAGGAGAAGCTTTTCTAAATCAAGCTCATAGTAAGGACGTAGGACACCTCGTAGTCGGGATGAGGTCTTGACTAACAAATAAAAAACGAGTGTCACTGTGACGAGAATACATGATAGGAAAAAGACTTGCCACGCCTGTTCGTTGCCTGGTTCTGGCGAAAATGTCAAACCTATTTTCGATGGCGGTACTTGAAATAAAAAAATGAGAGCTACAATCAATAAGGTCAGTCCCCATGCTGATTTAACGGTTTGGTCGTATACCCACGTCCGTCCTTTCGTCTCAATCAATGGACGAATCAGTTTTGCGTTAAAGATTTGGACGACCAACATATACCCAATAACGGCTGTAAAAATCAATCGTTCGAGCATCCATATCCACTCCTGTCCTTCCTCTTAGCTATATGCTACACTATTCGGGTATTGTCTAAAAGCTAGGAGGCGGTATCTTGAAACGTATGATGCTGCGACTGACCGGTTTCATCATTGTACTCGTGCTTTTGCTCGGGGCAATTGGCTGGCTCGGTCAACATGATAAAGTAAACAATGGATTGTATCGAACCTATTATGGCGAGCACGGTGTACCGAACGCTAATCTCTCTGTGTATCAGGACGCCGCGGAGGCATATGACGTGGATTGGCGTCTGCTTGCTGCTGTACATCGCGTCGAGACGATCTTCTCACACAGTTCTTCGATGCGCTCCTCTGTTGGCGCAATCGGACCATTTCAATTTATGCCTCGCACTTGGCTAGGTTGGGAATATGATACGGATGATCAAAAAGGCGATGTTCCAGAAGACGAAGTCGATCTGACAGATCTGGCTTTAATCGATCAATACGGAGGTCTCGGGCGTGACGGAAATGGCGATGGCAAGGCAGACCCGCATAGTCTTGTTGATTCTGCCCATACGGCGGCGTATTATTTAAGTGAACACGGCGGGAAAAAGACGGATTCAGTCACATCGATACGGAACGCCATCTTCGAGTACAATCGAAGTGAGCAGTATGTCACTGATGTCATGACATACTATGAGAATTATGAATCAAGTGTGACGGTCATCCCGGATGAACGGGACACCTTCAGCCAACATGTCGCCTATTATACGATTCGATACGTCGAGTGGTTTAAGACACTCGGCTGATGCTTACATGAAAAAGTGAGGAATGGAAATGAATACGCATATAGAAGAAGTAACCATCCGCGTAAAATCGATTTTCAACGAAGACAAAACGAAACGTTATTTGCGAACGTATGAGTTTACGGATGTCGAGGATGGAGTGATTTGTGCCGTCATCATCTATTCACCGCGCATGAGCGATGCCTTTTTATCAGGTACGACAACGCAACGTGCTTATATGTTGATGCAAAATCATTTGTCGCAACCGATTCGGGAGATGCGTGTCATCAGTCTCGTGCCAACACTTGCCATCAATGATAATCTTCCCTATGTGGAATCACAGCTCGACGAGACGAATTATCACTATGTCGAAGAGACGTTACAAGAGGTGGAGGCGAGCGGCGGGATGATCATCGTCGGTTGGGGCTCGCCTGGTCGATTGATGCACCATGCGACATCCTATAAATCGCTCTTTGCCGATTACGAGTCGAATATGTACTGTATCGGTACGACCGCTAAAGGTGAACCGCAACAGATTCGTATGGCCAACGAGAACACGGTACTCGAGGCGTTCAACAATGAATCGGTAAAACCAAAGTTTCGGATTGTGAAGGAAACGAAGAAGGAAGATGACTCCATGTGAGTCACCTTCCTTTTTATATGCCCGCCCAGATGGCGATTCCAAATAACGCGAATAATACACCTGACCAAACAAAATCACTTGATTTGACCTCAACCTTGTCATAAATCGTTCGTTTTCCACTCGTGAACCCTCTCGCTTCCATCGAAAAGGCGATGCGTTCTGCCCGTCGGATCGAACCTGCAAGGAGTGGCAACAGTAATTTCGGAACGTGCCGAAGGCGTTCCCATTTCGTGTTGAGCGAAATTCCTCGTAACTGATGTGCATAGTGGAGTTGCTGTAGCTCACGCTGCAACAAAGGGATGAAACGGAACCCGACAATGGCACTATAGGCGATTGTTGGCGATAACTTCGCCTGTTGCATCAAACTCATAACGAATCGCTTTGAATCCGTTGTCATCATGAAAAGAAGGGAGAGGACCGTGAACGCCAGGACGCGAAGACTAAGGGCAACGGCAACACGTCTCTCTTCAACTGTGATGTCCTGACCGAGTATGGTCATCCATGTCTCTCCCACAAGATTTTTCCCAAACACGAGCGTCGTCCAAAACGTACCGAGCGCCGTGATGAGAAATGGGATTAAGAACAGCCCCCATCTTTTCCACGATACGTCTGTCGCCACCAGCTGAATCAGTAGCGTACCGACAATGATGACAAGCGGGGTCCATGGGTTGTAAAACAGTGCCAGACCGAACATGATGAGCGTCAATGTCACAAACTTAACCGTCGGATTCATGTCATGGAGTGACATCGTTCTCCCCTCCCTTGCAATCGATAATCAAGGAGCATCTCTGTGTTCTGCCATAGTTCATCCCCGAACGGTCCCGAAAGCTCCCCATCCTTCATCAAATAGAACGTATTGGCGATATTGGCGAACGATAGGTCATGGGTTACGAACAGGATAGTCTGCCCTTGTTCCGCATGCCGCTTCATCAGCGCCTCGAGTGCATGGAGTGACACTTCGTCCTGACCTGCAGTCGGTTCATCGAATGCAAGCAATTGCTTATTTGATAGCGACTGAATTCCAACTGCGAGCCTCCGTTTTTGACCATGGCTAAGGGATAACGGATGGAGGAATCTCTGATTATGAAGCTCCATGTCAGATAACACGGTCTCAATTGATGTTTCGTGACCAAACTGCAACTCTCGCTCAACGGAGTTCATAAAAAATAGATGTTCTGGTGATTGTGGCACGAGTCCGACCCGATGATCGTGTTCGGTTATGCTTCTTAAAAATGTCGACTTCCCGCTCCCATTCGGTCCGAGAACGGCAATCACTTCTCCAGCTCGGACGTGGAGCACCGTCTCGTTGAGCTGAAACGAATCACGTCTGACCTCATTAACCTTGTAGCGTTGAATAGCTGAGAGTGACGCGTTCGACTTCACAAATGCAAAATCCTCGACCGGACGGAATGATTCATTCCTAACGACACACCCTCGCTCTAACTCAATATGCCAGTCAAAGTAATCTCCCCATAGATGAGGACGATGCTCGACGACAATGACATTCAGATCTTTCATTTTGTCGAGCCATTTTACAAATTCTTGCGCGGTCACTGGGTCTAGATGCGTCAACGGTTCATCGAGCAGTAGCCACTGAGGCCTTCCGACTAAAGCGCAAGCGACAGCGATCCGCTGTTTCTGTCCGCCTGACAACGAATCAATTTTGCGGTTTCGATAATCACTCAACTGTAACGATTCGAGGATTTCCGTCACGCGTTGTTCGATGTCTGAGACAGGTGTCGACAAGTTCTCAAGTGTGAAAATCAGTTCTTCTTCCACCCGCTCCATGACAAATTGCGTATCCGGGTCTTGAAACACCGTTGCGACCTGCTGATTGATCTCGCCAGGTGCATAGTCGTCGTATGATCGTCCAAGTAGTTCGAGTCTACCATCAAGGATTCCGTCACAATTCTCCGGATAGAGACGGTTGAATAGCGCAAGAAGTGTCGACTTCCCGCTCCCGCTCGCCCCACTAAGAATCGTACGACCTTGACGGATTGAAACGGTCACGTCTTCAAGAATCGCCTCAGAACTCTCTGGGAATCGAAAATGAAGTGACTCTGTCTCAACCATGGACGTTCCCACTTCGTGAAATCGCATAACCGCGAAGTGATCCTGTCTTCAGCAATAGGTCACTGAGCAACTTCCCACCGATTCCAGCGATGACCATCCCACTGACGGCTCTCAGCCCGAACATCGTCGCCACATATTCTGGTTCGAGCATCGCAAATCCGCTCATGAAGTAAGTGTATACGAAACTCGTGACGGCCGAGCCAAATCCTGCTAGCATGAGAACCCAAAGCTCATATCGACGATAACCTGTCATCGCAAAGACAGCTTCCGCCCCAAGACCTTGGACGATGCCGACCAAGATGATGCGCGGTCCGATTGCATTCCCAATCAACATTTCAATCGTCGCTGCCATCACCTCCGAGATGAAGGCCGCACCCGGCTTCCGGATGATGTACGCCGAGATGATTGACACGATGAACCAGATACCGAAGATCCATTCATAGGCGATGGGTCCGATCAACCCTGCCCACAAGTTACCGATATGAACGAACAATAAATAGACGACCGCGAAGACAACAGATAATACGGAGACAAGGACGACTTCTTTCAATTTCCACGATTTAAGCATGTCGCCCTCCATGTGACGGACTATTTACGCTGAACGTCACCGTCATGACAACATGTCGGTTCTTTTCGCGCGCCCGCTTAAAAGCCGCCTCATAGTACGAGAACACGTCATCTAAGTTCCCATGGACGCCTGATGCATAATGCATCGACTCGTTATAGACACCAGCCTGTTTTGCTTGCTCGATTTCCTCATAGATAAGCTCCATGTAATTGTCAGCACCCATCGGATACAGTGCGAACTGCGAGGACACGTACTGGTCTCTTGATGCACCGTTTGATGGTTCGCTCGGTGCCTCGAGAGCCTCATCTCCCGTTGAATCTCCCGGACAACCGACAGAGAATGTTCCGCTCATCGAGACGTGCTTCCCTTCCTCGGAAGCAAGACTCAAGACCGTTCGAGCGACGTCAAACACATGCTCGACTCGTCCACGGATGACCGTCGACACGTCATCCGTATGTCTCCACACACCTGACAGATCCGTTCGTTTTAGTGCACCTTTGATTGTCCCGACAAAATCGTCTGTCATCGGGCTTAGTGTGAATCGAAACCCGACAATCGGACTCGTACCACATGATTCATTCATTCTTTTTCCCCCTCTAAATGTGTTTGCATAAAAAAAGCCGCATTCATGAGAATGCAGCAACAAAATCTATACAAACTTGCATAGAGAAAGTGCCGCACTTCCTCACGCCAGTATTACCTGGATCGAGTTATAAGGGATCGGAGCCATGCTCACATCTCAGCCGAAGCACCCCTAGTGCAGTCATTGATATGCGGTTACTTATGCAGTCACAGTATAGCGATGTTTCGAAGCTTTGTAAACGGTCAATCTGAATAGGTGACGTATTGACCCGTACCAGGGAGCGGGTCATGGAGCGTATCCCACGATGTTTCCATCTCCTCATCCGTCAACAAAAATGCGTCAAGTGAACGCTCGACAGTCTCCCGGTCCATTCGTTGACCGATGAGGACCAACTCGTTCTGTCGGTCTCCGTACGGTTCGATGTAGTCTTCGCGCAGTTCAGGTTCTGTTGCAAACATAGCCTCTCGTTCGCTCTGCGGAAGTGTCGCTAACCAGCGCCCCGCATGTTCGAGCGTTGATGCATATCCAGCTTGTGAAAACAGACAAGCAAGGTCGTTTCGTGTCGCAATCCACAAGAAACCTTTGGCACGAACGATTTCTTCAGGGTAATGTTCCATCCAATTCATCAAACGCTCAGGATGGAATGGTCGACGCCGACGGTAAACGAACGAACTGATGCCATACTCTTCTGTTTCCGGCGTATGTTCTTCCGACTCGAGTTCTTGAATCCAACCTGCAGCGCGCATCGCTTGGTCAAAATCGAACAACCGGACGTCAAGCAGGTCGTCTAACACCACATTCGAGTAGGTCGACGTCAACAACTTAGCACTCGGATTGAGCGTTTTCAGTAATCCCTTCATTTCCTGCAGTTCTTCTTCAGATACCCTGTCCGCCTTGTTCAATACGATGATGTCCGCAAACTCGACTTGGTCGACGAGAAGGTCGACGACTTCACGTACGTCACCTGTATCGACGGCTTGTTGACGTTCCATAAGCGATTCACCGGAATTGAAATCTTTGAAGAAGCGGTACGCATCAACGACGGTGACCATCGCATCGATATAGACACGTTTCGTCAAATCGATTCCGAGCGCGTCGTCAGCATACGTGAACGTCTGTGCAACGGGAATCGGTTCAGAGATACCAGAAGACTCGATGATGATGCCATCGAGGTCGCGATCTTTCGTTAAATCATAGACGGCTGTCAACAAATCTTCGCGAAGCGTGCAACAGATACATCCGTTCGAAAGTTCGACTAATTTTTCATCGGTCCGGGAGAATCCTCCCTGCTCGATCAACTTCTCATCGATATTCAGTTCACCCATATCGTTCACGATGACGGCATATTTCTTTTGATCTCGGTTATGTAAGATGTGGTTAAGCAGCGTCGTCTTGCCGCTACCAAGATACCCCGAGAGTAATGTAATTGGAATTCTTTTCATGATTTATCCTCCATTTAAATCGTAATGATTACTTTTTATATAATGGAATGGTAACATCTTTTTGTCAACAAAAAAACACGCCACACGGACGTGTTTTCGAAGAAAGTATAATCATTCTTCCAACGCTCTTCGTTCTGCCTCTGAACGCGGATAAGCGTTCGCCTGCCATTCAGCCCGATAAATCGAGTCGAGTTGAGTCAATCCGACTTCATCCTCGTCTTTGTCTGCATCGACGCTCGGCACCTCATCCCACTTCGGGTCGAGGTACGAATGGTCTTCTTCACGTGCTCGGTTTTCTTGGATCTTTTGAATCCCCATCTTAACTGCTGCTGCAATTGCGAACCCAATACCTGCTCGAACCAACAGTCGTTTCACCATCGTATTTCCTCCTCAGCGACCGAAACGATACAATGGCATCCCTTTCACTTCTGTGTCGACGATAAATACCGATCCTGCATCCGGATATTCGGCAAGCGCTTCTTCATCCATTCCTTCACGAGCCGTCGTGATGGCTAATCGATTCAGCCCATCCCCGATAAAGGCGCATGAGGTGACATTCGGCGCAGGAACATGCACTTCCAATAGTTTCACACCTGTTGACGGGTCCCAACGTGACACTCGTCCACCAGCAAAATGTGCAATCCATAGGCAGCCTTCAGAATCGGACGTCATCCCGTCAGGAAAACCTTCTTCCTCGGAAAAATCAATGACGACCTCTCCGTTTGAGAGCGTTCCTGACTTCAAATCAAAATCATATTTCCAAATTTTTTCAGTCGGTGTATCGATATGATAAAAAACGGAATGGTCAGGAGACCACGTCAACCCGTTCGAAAGTGTGAGCTCATCCATGAGTGTCGTCGTCGTACCATCCCGATCGACACGATATAATGTCGCTTGATTCTCTTTGTCTTCGAGATGAAGCGTTCCGGCGAAGATTCGACCGTATGGATCGGCTTTTCCGTCATTGAACCGCAATTGACCGTCCGGATCATCCAACTCGACAATCTTCTTCAAGTCCCGATTAATCTCATCCCATTCATAAATGCCGTCCTTCAAACCGAGGACAACGCCATCCGTCACTTTTGGAATGACGAAACCGACTTGTTTCCCGACTTCAAACGACGAGATTTCGTCTTCTCGCTCATCATACCACCACAATGTATGGCCTTCGATATCTACCCAATAAAACCGCTTCAGCTCGGCATCCCAACACGGACCTTCACCAAGCGTATTTCGTACACGAATCCACAACGACGCATCTACTTTCTCCATCACTTAGCCTCCACTCTATCCATTAGTTCAGAAATCTATTCCCCTCTCGCATCGGGACTATGCATGAATCCAGAAAATCGTGATGGATTTTCACCGTCGTCCGTTCGTTTTGCTATAGTGAAAGAAACGTAGCGAGGGAGTGAATGGCTTGTCGAAATGGGATAAACGATTTAGTTCGGAAGAGTATGTGTATGGGACCGAGCCAAACGAATTTTTACGCGAATGGGTCACGTTTCATCAACCTGAAAGAAAACATGTATTGGCCATCGCTGAGGGCGAAGGTCGAAACGCGGTATGGCTCGCCACGCTCGGCTTTGAAGTCGAGATATGGGACACTTCTATAGCAGGGATCGCCAAAGCGAAGCGCTTGGCGACGTCACGAAACGTATCCATTCAGACGAAACAAATCGATTTGAATGAAGCCGATTGGCCAAACGAGGCGTATGACATGGTCATCTGTATCTTTGGCCACTTCCTTCCACACGTCAGAAAAAAAGTGTTTGCGGGTATCCAACAAACGCTTCGACCTGGTGGTTTGTTTCTGAGTGAAGTCTACGCTACACATCAACTCGCTTACGGGACAGGTGGACCAAACGACGCCGCACTTCTTTACACCGAAGAGATGTTCCACCAACTAGAGGACGATTTCGTACCGCTCCTCTTACATGAGACGGTCGTCTGGCGAGAAGAAGGCACGCTCCATCACGGCGAATCTGCTGTGATTCAATATGTCGGGCAAAAATGGTAAACGAACGGCCTTTTCGTTTAAACGAGCCCAGTTTTATGGACTGAGTAACTCGAACTCTATACGGCAATCAGATGGCTCCAGTATTACCCCGGGGTCATCTCTTTTATATTCCGCTGTTTGTGTTCGTCAATGAAAATAAGGGCTTTAGGCGATTAATTCTGCGCCTGACATATTTGTATACGGTCGTTCTTACTCTATATACGCTTTAAAAATAGCGCTGTGCTCTTCCTCAGTTTATATAACGAAGAAAAGTTGAGTCTATTTTATAAGCGACAACTAAAAACATCTTGTATACGTTTCGACGTCGAAACGTATACAAGATGTTTTAATTTAACGATGAAGTAGACTTGTATCCCCTATGTTGATTTTAAGTCACTTTGGATTGTGGTACTTAGTTTTATTGGGTATTCGGATTTTATGGTGGAAAAGGGCTTATAAATCACCCTTCTCCAAATTCTTAATAAGTGTGGAAAAATCGACACCAAAGTTGTCTGTAATGTCGTGATCATTCACTTCATACCAATTGAAAGTATCGTATAACATAGCTTTATTGAAAGCACTTGAATTAAATCGTGGCTTACGCTTTTTATGGAGCTTCTCATTGAAAAGGATTTTGGCTCGTAAGGCATCAAACGAGTAACCTCTACCCATTCGTTCTACCTGCCTAATAATGCTGTTAATTGACTCCGTATAAGCATTAGTGAGCCTTTTATCAAAGTAGTTGAATATTTCGACATGCCAGTTGTCTACGGCTCTCACGAGGTCTTTATATGCGTCTTTAGAGTTGCTGGACATACAACGGTGTCTCCATTGACTATAACGAAGATGACCTTCATCTGGATCAGGAGTATCCCATATCCAGTAAAACTCTTCTTTGAGTTCATAGGCTTCTTTTAAAGCAGGAAGATTACCTAACCAAGTATCTAAGAGGAATGATTCACGTTCATTTAGATCGTGTTTACGCTTTAGAAGGATAAACCTTTCACGCATAAGGGTACGTCTTTCTTTTTGGCTCATATGGGCTTTCAAAGACTTTCTGACGTTATCTAAGGCTTGATTAGCCATTCTAACTACATGAAACTTATCTACGACAACTTTAGCGTGTGGAAGGATAGTGTTCACTGCGTCTTTGTAGGGCTTCCACATATCCATTGTGACGTACTCAATGTAAGTCCTGTCACTGATTTCTGAAAGACGTTGGATGACTGTTTCCTTGTTACGGTTAGGCTTGATGTCATAAATAGTCCTGCGTTCAATATTAGTCAATACAAGCCGAGGTCTACGGATAATATGTATCTCGTCTATCCCAAGCCACTTAGGAGTTTCAAACTGGTATTCACGTTCTTTGAGTGCCACATAGTCCTTAAAAACGTTCCTAATGGTTTTCTCGTCAACACCAACGCTTTCTGCGACTTCTACAAAGGTCTTAGACATGGATTGCTCTTGAATGGACTTTAAAAGCCTTTTGGTCATACTACGCTTTTCATCTACAGATATTAGGCGTTCCCAGAAGGTAGATCCGCATTCACGACACTTGTATCGTCTACGGTTCAATTGTAAGCCCACTCGCTTTAAACGAATGGGCAAATCCATAATTAGTTGATTTCTTGAACTGTGTTTGTACAACTTGTCAAAACCACATTCAGGACAACGTTCAGGTGGTCCGACTGCTTCAACTTTAAACATCATATCGGTTTCATTTTCTTGTGGCGGTTCTATTGTTTTAATGTCTGGTAGGGATAATAAGTCTGACATATTATTCATCCTTTATTACTCTGTGGTGTTAAGGTATCAATTATAGATTTGATGTCGAAATCATCAGTGTTAAATTATTTTTTGTGACCACAAATGCACTTAGAAAATCCCTTAAAGCATTAGCTGGTTCACTTGAATAGGGAGTTGTAAAAAAGTTCCCTTAGCCTGCACAACAAGATAATTTCGAAATATCTTTATCGAACGTAAGTGCAGCTAATTTTAGCCCTTCAGCCATTGTTAAATATGGTGCTAGGGTTTCTGTTAAATCTTCTATCGTTAAGCCAAATTTAACAGCTAATGATGCTGCATAGATGACATCTCCTGCATTCTCAGATACAATATGAACCCCTAATACTTTTAGTGTTTCTGCATCTGCTACTAGTTTAAATACACCGGTTGTTTCACGGTTTACAATTGCTCTTGGAACAGCATCTAAAGGTAATACAGATGTCTTCACATCATACCCTTTCTCTTTTGCTTGTTCTTCTGTTAAACCAACCGTTGCAACCGTCGGATTCGTAAACGTAACAGCAGGAACTACCGATAAATCTATTTTTTTGTTTAATCCACCAATAGCATTATCAGTAATAATTCCACCTTCATAGGCTGCTACATATACAAATTGTGGTCCTAAAGTCACATCTCCTGCTGCATAAATCTTTTCATTACTTGTTTGACCAAAATCATTGATCAGGATTTCATTATTTTTTCCAGTTTCAACACCTGCTGCACTTAAATTTAAAGAATCCGTATTTGGTTTTCTTCCAGTGGCAACAAGTAACTGATCTGATTCAATGACTTCTCTACTGCCATTTACTGTTACGTAAACCCTTTTTATCTCTCCACTTTGTTCAACACGCTCAAAAGTTGCCCCTTTGACAAGGTTTATACCCTGTTCAATTAACGCTTTTTCAACTGACTCTGAAATCTCAGGATCATACTCCTTTAAAAGTCGCTCACTTCTTTGCATAAGCGTTATTTCTGAACCTAAATGATGAAATAGTTGTCCAAGCTCCATTCCAATGTATCCTGAACCAATTACAGTTAATCGTTTTGGTATTTTCTTTAACTCAAGAAGTGTTGTACTAGTTAAATAGTCCATTTTTTCAAGTCCTGAAATTTGGGGCAACGAAGGCGATGCACCTGTTGCAATTAAAAAGCGTTTTGCAGATAACTTTGCCCCATTGACCTCAACCGTACTAGCATCAACGAATTTTGCTTCACCTTTAATTAAATCAAAATTATATTCATCAATTAAATCCATATATTTTTGATTCCGAAGTTCGCTCACTAATTTATCCTTTTGCGTGATTAAACTAGCTAAATCCACTTCTCCAGCGGATGTTTGTAAACCTATAAACGGATTGTCTTTTGATAAATGATTGATTTCCCCTGCCCTAAGAAGAGTTTTTGACGGAACACAGCCAATATTCACACAGGTTCCCCCAACCGTTCCACGCTCAATCATTCCAACTTTTGCACCGTATTCTATAGCTTTAATTGCCGAAGAAAAGGCAGCAGCACCAGAACCAATAATAAGAAGGTCATAATTGTCTTCATTAATTAACGCCACGTTTTCTAGCGATGATACTTCTTCAATTTCTCCGGCTTGGTAATTTGCTTCATCAATCGCCTTTATTGCACTTTCAACCTCAATATCATCGGGCAGTTCAAATACTGCTTCACCACGACGATAACTAGACTCAATATTTTTAGCACCTATCTTTTCAAGTGCTGATTCTACGTGTTTTTCACAACCCGTACAAGTCATTCCTGAAATGTTTACCTTAAATTTATTCATAAAAAAGCTCCTTTCGTTAATTAATCTCTCATGTTAATGTTTCTATTATTGGACACGAATGTAATTGCTTTTCATCTGGACATCGTTGTTTTAAGTCGTCTAACATAGTTTCAATTCGTTTTAAATCCTCTATTTGTTTTTGCACTTCCTTTTGTTTTTTAGAAACAAATTCGAACATATCTTGACAACGAACTTCATCTTTATCTACAACACCAAGTAATTTATAAATCTCGCTTAAAGAAAAACCAAGTTCCTGTATTCGTTTAATAAACCCAACACGCTTAACGTCATCATATGAATATATCCGATAACCAGCTTCCGTTCGGTGAGGTTCTTGTAATAAATTTTTTCGCTCGTAATATCTGATCGTTTCTTTATTAACTCCACATTTATCTGCAAACTCACTAATGCGATAAATCATCTTATTTCACCCCATGAATATTATAAACCGTGTACCATAGTACACGGTCAAGTAAACGTACGATTGCATCAAGAACACCCACTGATTCATAGTGATCGTGGATTCCAATACACCTCTAAGGCGTTCAAGCGTAAATTAGAGGCGGCAGGAATGACTTAAAGTATGTCACGGGTTGGTCGCTGTATTGATAACGGACCAATGGAATCTTTTTTCGGCACGTTAAAATGTGAAAAGTATTATTTACATAAGTATCAGACCTTTGAAGAACTTAACATTGCCATAAATGAGTACATCTATTTTTATAATCACGAAAGATACCAAAAACGATTAAACGGCCTCAGCCCTAAAGAATATAGAGCGAAAGCCGCTTAAATCACTTTTATTATTTCCACTGTCTACTTGACGGGGGGCAGTTCAGATTATTTTTTAATAATTTATTAAACTCAAAAGGGCACTAAACGTTTCGTTCTCTGCCATGATGTATACCCCTAATCCAACAAAGACTATAGGGATAATCCATCTTCCGTATTTCTCCAAAACTTCAGAAACATGTCTGAAGGAAGCTAAACGATATCCTACAAAACACCAGACAGCAACCATTATAAAGAAGATAATAACCGTAATTACCAGTTCATTCACACTTAAAGTTGTAAAATAAGGCACATAGATGCCGATATTGTCCCCGCCATTAGCGAATGTGATGAAGGCTACACTCATAAATAGTTTGTTAAATCTCCCTGAGTTTAAACTGGAGAGGATCGCACCTTCATCTTCATCTTCACCCTTAATAAACAGTTTAATCCCTAAATAGATCGGAATTAAACCAAGCAATCCAACCCATTTTTCTGGAATCAACATGACGCCAAAAGTTCCCAAAAGACTGATTAAAACCAGCAAGGCAAAACCTAAGTATTGCCCAATGACTATATCTTTAGGGTAGATCCGGTTACTCTTTGTCTGCGCGTTCATCTTTAAACCGCCAGTCGCTCTAGCCTGTGCATTTGCCTGAGAGAACAGCAGCATCAAAACAAAAATATCATCAATATTGGTTACTAAGAAAGCCCCAATTGCGGAAATAATAGTCAAAGCCACTTTTATCAACTCCATGGTAAGTTATTAAAACATTCACACGTATGTTTGAATGTTATGAATAGGTTCTCCCCTGCTTAGTGTAAATATACGGGAAGTAGCTCCCCTATCCAGTGAAGAGCAAAATATAGCAATATCCCTACAAAAAAGAAAAGAATAACGACTCTGTCTTCAGTGGCACTAACAACAGGCAGCAAGTCAACGGTAGATATGTATAGAAATATTCCTGCTGTAATGGAAAGAGCTATCGAGAGGATGCTGCTATCTACCATAAAAAATTGTGTTAGAGACACGGCTGCGATCGCGCCTGTTATCGTTGATAGACCCAATAAGAAAGATGCTCCTATCGCCTTCTTCTTGCTTTCAAAGCTTGCAAATACGATGGAAGAAATCGTTAAACCATCCGGAATTTTATGTATTAATACAGCAATCAATACAACAAATCCTATTCTCTCGTCTATTTTGAAACTGGCCACAATAGAGACACCATCAAAAAACGTGTGAACCAGCATGCCCAATAAAGCACTAAAGGTTGTGCTTTGAGAATGAGAATGTTTATGAGTCTCTTCTCCGAAATGAAAATGGGGTGCAAGAAACTGCTGGAACAAAAAGATCAAACCAAATCCAATAACAATATATAGGGCACTGGATTCCTGAATTTCTAATGCTTCTGGTATTAAATCCATAATCGCAATAGCGAAAAGTATCCCGGCGCTCAGCGCCATTAAGCCATTTAAGCCCCTTCTAGACCAATTTTTTTTAAGAAAGATCACAAAGCCACCCAGGACATTTGCGAAAGCCGCAGTTAGGACGTAAAACAAAATGTCCATTAATTCCCCCACTCCATTAAATGAAAAGTTTAACCTGCACTTATGAAAAGTGCCGGTCTGCTGCATTCACATTATTTCTTTTTATTCAGCATGTGAATGGCGTGCCCCATCACACCTTCCGCCGCTTCCATCAATGGCTCAGGCAACGTTGGATGGGCATGGATTGTAAGGCTTAGATCTTCGGCAGTTGCTCCAGATTCAATGGCAAAAACTGCTTCAGCAATAAGCGACGATACTTCTGGTCCTACCATCTGTGCGCCTAACACCCTTTTGCTGTTCTTCTCGGCTACAATCTGCACAAAGCCATCTGCATCTGAAACAGATAATGCCCTTCCGTTCGCTTGGAATGGAAAACGGCTGGAAACCGTTTCGTATCCCTGTTCTTTTGCTTCTTTCTCTGTTAATCCTGTGTAGGCAACTTCAGGATCACTGAAGATAACAAAAGGCATGGCTTGAAAATCAATGATGCTGTTTTGTCCGCTAATCACTTCTGCAGCTACTTTTCCTTCGTAGCTAGCTTTATGGGCAAGGAGGTATCCGCCAGCACAGTCACCTATTGCATAAACATGCTCCACGTTTGTCTGGCATTTCTCATTTATCTTAATAAAACCACGCTCGTCTAATTCTACTCCGATATTTTCCAACCCAATTTTCCCTGTGTTCGGCTTTCTTCCTATAGAAACTAAGCAATAATCTCCGTTAACCACTTCTTCCTTGCCATCAACCTGTACACGAACTTTTACTTCATCCCCTGTGTTTTCTCCGCCTTGGACCAGAGCATTGGTTACAACTGTGATACCTAGTTCTTTTAGATGCCGTTTTACCACATTTGTAAGCATAGGATCGGTACCTGGAAGAATCGTGTTGGACCCTTCGAGAATGGTCACTTTTGATCCGAATTTGGCATAAGCAGTGCCCAGCTCCAAACCAATATAACCACCGCCTACCACAACCAAATGTTTTGGTACTTCCTGCAGCACCAATGCCTCAGTGGAAGAAATGATTCTTTTTTTATCAAATGGCATACTTTTTAGTTCGAAAGGCAAAGATCCTATCGCAAGGATTAAATCTTTGTAGGAATATACTTGTTCTTCGTTATTCATTTTGATTTTAGCCGTATAGGGTTTAGTAAGATAGGCTTCTCCACTGATTACCTCTACTCCATTGCCTTTCAGTAAGGTCTTAACCCCGCTGGTTAACTTATTCACGATGCCGTCTTTCCACTTTACTACTTCCGGCATATCTACTTGAACTTCACCAGAAACCTTGATGCCCATTGCACTGGCGTGTTGAATATGTTTTACCCGCTCAGACGCACTAATAAGAGCTTTTGATGGGATACACCCCCGGTTAAGGCAAACGCCCCCTAGTTCTGCTTTATCTACCAGAACCACTTTTTTCCCCAACTGGGCCGCCCGTATGGCCGCCACATAACCTCCAGATCCTGCTCCTATTACTAACAAATCGACATCTTTTGTCATTTTAGCTTCCTCCTCCGGTGATTTCAGAATGAAATAAACGAACGGTCTTTCACGAAAAAACAGAACCGTTTTCGTGCAATATATAATCCTAAAACTGCTGTGAACCAACCTGTAACGTATACCCATTTTTAATCATTTTTAATGTAACTAACCCCCAAATTTCTATACATGGTAAGAAAAAGGGCTTTCCAGACAACCAGAAAGCCCTTTTCCCTTTTATTCCTTGACCCGCATAAGCCGCATACTATTTAGCGCTACCAGAAGAGTTGCCCCCATGTCTGAAAGGATGGCAATCCAAAGTGTTAACCAGCCCGGTATGACCAATAGCAAGGCAATAAATTTAATGGCAATTGCAAAGGTGATGTTAGCTTTGATGATATTTAGGGATTTACGGCTTAGTTTCACAGTGAATGGAAGTTTTCTTAAATCATCTCCCATTAAAGCAACGTCTGCCGTTTCCAGTGCTGTATTTGTACCAGCTCCACCCATTGCAATCCCAACGGTAGAAGCTGCTAACGCAGGGGCATCATTGACACCATCTCCAATCATGGCTACTTTTCCGTACTCGGATCTCAATTGTTTAATATAGTTTAATTTGTCCTCTGGCATCAGTTCTGCCTGAATATCCGATACGCCAACATGGCCGCCGATCGCATTCGCGGTACCTTGGTTATCGCCTGTAAGCATAATGGTCTTTTTGATGCCAAGTTGATGCAATTTCTGAATAACGTCTTTACTTGATTCACGTACTTCATCCGCTACCGCAATCACAGCAAGTATTTCTTTTTCAGTTCCGACCACCATAGCTGTCTTGCCTTGGTTTTGAAGAGTAGTAACATTTTGCTCTAAGTCTTTATCGAAATCATTAGTCAATAATTCCTTAAAGAGTTTCGGGCTACCGATGTAATAAGTCGACCCGTTTACGATACCCTTTATACCCTTTCCTGTGATAGAAGAGAAATCCTCTACCTGTACGTCAGAATAATTAATGTTCTCCGCTTCTGCTTTTTTCATAATGGCTGAAGCAAGAGGATGCTGGGAACGATATTCTAATGCAGTAATGATGGACAGCAATTCTTTTTCATTTGCCTGCTTGTTCAACACATTAAAATCAGTTACCACTGGGACACCTTTTGTTAGTGTGCCCGTTTTATCAAATGCAATGGCCTTTAAGGCACCCATTTCTTCTAGATAAATACCGCCTTTTATAAGAACGCCCTTTTTCGCTGCATTCCCGATTGCTGAAACAATGGAAATCGGAGTGGAAATAACCAATGCACAAGGACAGCCGACAACAAGAACAGCTAATCCTTGATAAATCCATGTTTCCCAACTGCCATCAAAGAATAATGGAGGGACTATAGCGACTAAAGCTGCAATGATCATAATAATCGGTGTGTAATATTTCGCGAATTTTTCGACAAATGCTTGAGATGGGGCACGTTCTCCCTGTGCTTCCTCTACAAGATGAATAATTTTTGCAATCGTTGTGTCTTCTACCAGCTTAGTTATTTTTACCTCAAGCAAGCCTTCTTCATTTAAAGTACCTGCAAACACTTCATCATCAACCGTTTTCGCAACAGGAACAGACTCGCCCGTAATGGCCGCCTGGTTAACAGCCGAATAGCCGCTTACTACAGTCCCGTCCATGGCAATCTTCTGGCCGGGTTTCACGATCATAATATCACCAATGGCAATGTCATCCACATGGATCATCATTTCTTGTCCATTTCGTCTAACGAGTGCCTCTTTTGGTGCAATATCCATTAATGAACGAATGGATTGTCTTGCTTTATCCATAGAGAATCGTTCAAGAGCTTCACTAATCGCAAAGAGAATAACAACAATGGCCACTTCTCCCCATTCCCCAATGATAGCGCCACCTATAACAGCCACTGTCATAAGGGTTTTCATGTCAAACTCAAAGCGAAACAAGTTTTGCAAACCGACTTTGAAAAGCGATAATCCTCCGATCAACATGGATGCTAAAAATAATAATGTAGTAACGAGGTTCTCTTCCCCATTCACACTCTGGGACAGGTAACCGAACGCAATCAATAAGGACGCAAAGAGCAGCGTACTGTGCTTTTTATAAAATGGCAATTTATCTTCTTTCGTATCTTCTTTTACCTCTTGTGATGCTTGGCGAGCAGATTTTTCAGGTGTCACTTTGAGATTCTCAAATGCACCTGCTTTTTCTAGTTCTTCTATCGTTGCATTACCATAAACAACAATTTTAGATGCACCAAAATTTACTTTTGCATCCTCAACTCCAGATAGCTGTTTTACATTTTTTTCGAATTTACCCGCGCAGTTTGCGCAAGTAAAACCTTGTACACGATAGGCCTTCATTTCTTGTTCAGATGTTATTGCCTTTTGATCAGACATTGACATTCACTTCTTTCTTATGTTCTAGTACAATCATCATTATTTGTCTAATATGTTCATCGTCTAACGAATAAAACGCTAGTTTTCCTTCTTTTCTATATCTTACAATCCCCTGCTTATGAAGGGTCCTTAAATGATGAGAAGCATTTGCCACCGTAATACCAATAATATTTGCTATATCACACACACATAACTCTTCATCTTGACACAAAGCATAGGTAATCTTTGCCCTATTTTCATCCGCAATTGCTTTTAACATTTGGGCAACACTAACAATATCGATTGTTTTTAAATCACCTTGTATTCGATTGACCTTTTCCTCGTCATAACAAAAAATTTCACAAGTATCTTTCTTATTCACATTATCACCCCATTGATATTCAAGTGTTCACTTGAATATAGTATATACCTTTCCTTGGTCAATATTCAAGTGAATATTTGAATGAAAAACATAAAATGATTTTTCTAATAGTAATTCCCGTTAACGAACGTTAGAAAGACATATTTGTTTATCTTTTCACAAAAAATGAAAAGGGCTTTAAATAGTCCTTTTCATTTTGTCTTAATTGTCCATTAACTCATCTTTTTATCAATGTTCGTTTTTTATATTTGATGAGTAAGCAAACGAACAGAGGTCCTTAATGATGAAATTGGATATACACGAGTCTCAAACAACTTGGATTCACAGTCAGATAAATAAAAGAATTGGTAATACTGAAACTATTCATTCAAGAGAAAGGAAATGAATTTCACTTACTCAGCCGCACCTCAAGCTATACCTTTATTTTCCTGATGTTCCCAATAGAGCATTTCCTCTACAGTAGAGAACACAGAAAAAATACTTACGACAGAGGAAAAACATCAAGACGTCCGAGCCGGGCACCACGGAATCAAGTGCGGCGACTATTACAGAAGGACCTATCGATATCAAATATGGGGATTGCGAGTATTGTGCGTCCACGAATGAGCATTGTAAATTGATCCGTGTCACGTCAGACGGTCGTTAAGGTTTCAGGCGTCGAATACAGTAAGCTCGACAGGTGACATGTTATCCGTAAGGACGGCGGCGCGATTGACTTTAAAATGATCATCACATATCTAGATACGAAAACTTATATTACATCACATTACCAATACACATATACGGTCAAAAGAAATGTGGTTACCGACTCGTTCGACAAGGTCAATCCGGACGAGTTGAACGAGGCACTCACAGAAAGTGAGTTGGAATCCCCAGCCACGAACGAGCCTGCTGGTGATGAGATACGAATGGAGACGGTCAGGTGACGATTCAATAGGCGAAAGACGCCGGTTTCACGATGCCGATAATGAGCGACCATTGGCTTTATCCTTATATGCGTGATAACGACAATGACGGGATGGTCGGGGAATGATTTCAACCCAAAAATTAAAACAATGATGATTGTAAAAAAGACATTCTCCATTTCTAAGAGAATGTCTTTTTATATTCATTTACGTTTTCGATTCACTTTATCGAGCCGAATTTTCTCAATTAACGCGTGGATGATTTGCTCATCTCTTCCACCGAAATCTTTATTGAAGGGAATCCGCTCTCCTTCGAACATGAAGTAATCGAGCAGGTACGGGACTCGAGGTGTTGCGTGGCCCCACGTGTGCTCCGAGCAACGTTCCCACACCTCGGCTTCGAACTCTTTTGAATAGCGCATATGCTCGACGGCAGCCTTGACCTCCGATTTCTTCAGGACAAAATAGTCTTCAAAGACGAATTTACCGAGAAGCTCATACCACATCTCCTCGCGGACCCGTTCTTTAATCGCTTCTACATCGACTTCAACATGATACGGGGCCTCTTCTTCATTCTTGATGACATCCCTTGCTTCCCCTGTCACCGACTCCGGATGCAGCTCCCACCCTTCAGGCATCCGTTCTTTGATGAACTGTTCGAGCGCCTCCTCACTGATCCGATATCCTTTTTTACGTGACTCGAGCGGTTCTGCCTGGATCACGCCTTTTCGTACCCAGTGGACCGTCTCCTTATGACTTGTGAGCTTGTTCTTCGATAAGATTTCAAATGCCTCATCAATCGTATACATGATAAGCCTCCTTTTAACACAACGATGATTTTATTAAATAATACCATGACCATTGTATTAAAGTAAGCTGTTACTTTAATCGGTTTCAAATTGATAAGAAATTACTAAATGGATACCAAACAAAAACACCATTCCGGAGAATGGTGTACCTCTAGAAAATTGTTTTCATTTCTTAAAAAATATTTTTAATACTTATTATACTGCTTAACGAGACTTATCTCCTACTTGCGAATACGTTTGAGTAACTTTAAGTCCAGTTGACGTAGAAGCATCCCATCTCACTTTACTTGTTATTGACATATCAAATGACATTAATCCAATTCCGTTATAGCCACCGACAGTAACGTTGTATAATCCCATAGCGTTAATATCGTATCCGATTTTTTCAGCACGTGAATCAATTGCTTGCGAAGAAGCTTTGATTGCTGTCGGAAAAATACTCGACGTCCCACTAGTACTGTGCCCAGTTAATCTTAAGCCATCAGATCTTGTGGTATAGGTAGTCACAAGACCACAAGTAGAATCAGGGTACAATAACGCACGGATACTATATGCAATTTTATAAGAATATGTACCAAAACTTCGTGTTAATTGAAGACTTTGAACAGTAGCTTTATTTTGAGGAGTTTTTGCCAATTCAACTAATTCGTTTGATGTCACCACTGTAATTTCTGCTCCAGTTTTAGGAAGTGTATACGTCACTTTAGAATTCCCTCCTAAATTTTCATCATCAGCGATAGAAAAAACAGAGATTTCCTCTTCTAACAATTCGTTATATTGATTAAGAACTTCTGGGCTAGTATTTTTAATTAATGTTAATTCTTCTGGAAGTAAACCTTCATTTGATGAGAGTACAGAATAACTGAAAGATTTAGAGTTGTTTATTTTAGTCAACTTTTGATTAGTTTTGCTAGCTTTTTTCTTATCCATTATTTCTTTACTTTCTTGTGAAAATTCACTCAAGCTATCAATAAAGTAGTTTACATTTTCTTCAGCGCCAACTGATGGGATAAATAGATTAGCAGAAAGTAAAGTTGCTAAAGTTAAAGTGGAAATTTTTTTCATTTTATTCCTCTGCTTTTGAGTTATAATAAGTATTAAAGAAGCAAATAGCCTCTATTTCTTTCTTACAGAATAATATTAGAACATTATTTTCTTTTAATAAACAAATTTTAGGATTTTTTTTGGATTTGATTAATAATAAATACCTTTTTTATTCATCTTTATTGCTTATATGCGTAGGATTAACAAGTAATATCCTTCTTGAAAAATTAGGTATGTTTTCAAACAGTACATTTAGCATCTTAAGTATTCCTATTGGTTCAGTTGATAATTATTTTTATCCCGGATTATTTTTATTGTTTTTGACCACGATAGGTCTGTATTTATTGCCCTTCTCATTCCTTCTTATTAAATGAGAAAAAAGCCACTATTAGTTTCACATTCTTAGTAGCAGTTATAATCTTCCCTCACATTCCATTTTAATTTTTCAGTAAGTAAATGCTGGTTAGCATTAATCTTGGCGAGTGCGTCTGCTAGTTCGTCATCACTGACCTATGAGAAGTTTAAACCCTTCGGGAAGAACTAGCGGAGAAGACTGTTGAGGTTCACATCGCTCCCCTGCTACCGTGATGAATAAGGGTCGGCGAAATAAAGTGGCATGCCAAGTGAGGACCGGATGCGCTCGTAACAGCTGAACGCCTTGCCTCAGTCCGTCGTCGCCGTCATGAATGTACCCCTCTGGGAAGACGCCATGGAACGTGTTGATCACCTCCAAAATCGAGGCCGCACTGCGGTTCGCGATTGGTAGGACGAGGTAGAACCGGTCCTTGCGCTCGATGAACGTCGCGACGCAAGCCTCCGACCTCCCGCGGCCGGTCCGAGACGGTCAGCCCGACGTTGATGCGCCCGACGATCTGTTCCGGGGACCAGGTCGCCCGCAGTTTCTCGATGATCGTCAGACGCATCATGTCGTCGAGCTTCGTCTTAGCGCCACAGTTCTCTTTCGCCCTCACATAGCGTTCCTGTGCACGTTCCGATTTTTACCCGGGGTTCCGTCTGATCTCCCGCGAGACGGTCGAGGACTGCCGCCCAAGCCCCAGATAGGTCTCTATTTCCACGCGCTCGGTTGTGGTAAGATGGGTATAGCTCATGGCGACTCCTCCGTCTGAATGTTTGCGTCGTAACTTCATTCTACACTAGGCCGCCGCTATGGGCTTTTTTTGCGTTCACGTTGGGGTATTGCACTTAATTTTATAATTCATCTAATATAAATAATGGTACGATTTACAACTTCCACTTTGAAACTATTGAATTATATTTAATCACAGAATGTCATAATTTTAAAAAAAGTATATCCATCCAAATAAATATACGCACAATAGTCAGTTGTTGAAGATACACTATAATTTACGGATGCCGCTTGATTTAGTCCGATGCTCGCGTCCCCGTTTGTGGTAATTGTATTGTTATTATAAAAATCTCCGTTCACAATCAAAAAATTCGACCATCGTTTTGTAAATGCGTGTCTCGATTTTCCGTAACAGTTGGTTCGCTGGCACGAGTTCGTCGAACGTTACTATCTCCAATTGAGTTCGGTTGGTTTTCCGATTTTGTTGATTTCCTGATCATTCGATTCTCCTACATAACTGTTTCTATGTCCCTCATTATAAAAAAGCGATGACGTTACGAAAAAAGGATTGATGCGTGGACCGACCAAGGGCACGGCGAGACTTCCAGGGGATCAGCAAGCAAAGGGAGGTCCAGCAGCGACAATGTCTCGATGCGGCTCCCTGTTTGTCCTCAGAAAAGCGAACTGTGCCCGGTCGGGCAAATAAAAAAGACTGCAGACAATGTGATGTCTACAATCTGAGACAGCACGGGCCGTCTTAAGAGTTCTGTAAAATCTTGATGTCGTTGACGATGTCCTCGATCGGCACGTCTTGGAATCCTTGATACGCCTTGATGATTTTCCCGTCCTGATCGACGAGATAGAACCACGTCGCGTGATCCACTTGGGTGCCTTCTGACGGTTTGCGGACGAGCGCTTTGAAGTTTTGTTGCGCAAACGCCTCAATCTCTTCTTGCGAATAGCCCGTCAAGAATTGCCAATCGGCTTTCGCCAAGTCGTAATCAGCCATGAACGCTTGAATCTTGTCCGGCGTATCGACGGTCGGGTCGACGCTGAACGACACGAATTGGACGTCTTCGACGCCTTCCTCGACGAGCGCTTCATTGAGTTTCGTCATGTTGTACGTCATCGGTGGACAGACCGTCTCACAGTTTGTGAACACGAAGTCGGCCATCCATACCTTCCCTTTCAAATCATCGAGACTGACCATCTCTTCATTTTGATTCATATAATTGAACGACTCGATCTCCCAATTGAGCGGGTCTTCAATTTCATTGCTGCACGCGGCGAGCACCGCCATCAGGCTAATCAAGCCAATGAGCATCCATTTCTTCACACGTTCCATCTCCTTCATTGTCAGTCGCGTCTCACGCGCCAGACGAGGAGCGTGATCAAAGTAAATGCCGTCAAGGCAAGGAACGGGATCGTGACGAACCCGAACCAGTTGATGTATTGCACGTTGCACGGTACGCCTTGCACGCACGGCTTGATATCGGCGAAACCGGGTACTTTTTGAACCAAATAATGGTACAGTGAAACCAGACCTCCGAGGATGGAGAGCGGCAATACATACTTCTTCACCGCCCGGTCGTCCGTGAACACGGCGACCCCGAGCAAGATGACGAGCGGATACATAAAGATGCGTTGAATCCAGCAGAGCTCACATGGCACGAACTCGCGAATCTCGCTGAAATAAAGGCTGCCGAGCGTCGCCGTGAGGGCGACGAGCCAAGCGAGATACAGACCATAACGGGTCAAGAATGAATGCTTCATGGCGTGCCTTGCTCAATCAATCGCTCAATCGTCTCGTAGTCGAACGGGTCTTCGAGCATGACGCCGTTAATCATGATCGATGGCGTGAACTGGACACCGTGCTCTTTGACAAGCCCGTCATCGAGACTCACCTGTTCGAGCACCGTCGAGTTTTCACTCAAATCGTCCTCGAGCTTCGCCACGTCGACCGATGTCGTCTCGCTCGCAATCTCTGTCAACCGCTCGACCGTGACCCATGCCTCGTCGTGCTGCTGACTCGCCGGTTGCGCGTCGTAGAGCGCCTTATGGAAATCCCAGAACGCGTCCGGGTCTTGTTCATACACCGACTCTGAAGCGAGCGATGCCAAAATCGACTCTTGTCCGTGGAACAGGACGTTGATGTAGCTGAAACTGATTTTTCCGGTGTCGATATAGTCTTCCTTCAACTTCGGATAGACCGTTTCGCCCCACTGTTTACAAGACGGGCATTTATAATCCCCGAACTCCACGACCGAGACGGGTGCGTCCGCATCGCCGAGCGTCGGCTGGCCTTCCGTCGACACGTGTTCTGTCGTCGCCGGTGCCGCCGTTTCGGCTTGTTCGGTCGGTTGATTCATCAGGACGACCACGACGGCCACCAAGGCGACCGCGAAGAGCGTCGCGATGACCAATAGTTTATTCTGTTTCATTATGTCTCACCTCTATTTATATCGATTCGTCTTTCATTATAACGAAAGCGCTATCTGTTTCCACGAAATCGACCTTGTTTTTTCTCAATTTTACTTCATGTCATGGAAAAGATGACGATGACGTCGCATCAACTCGTGAACAAGCTCAGACAATCTTCATTCAAAAAAGAGTGTCTTTCCTAGTGAAATTATGTCTCGAGTTCACTATACCTAGACGATTCTTCATCCCTCTGTGAACGCTAGAATAAAATTGACAGTTTTTGCTCGATACGATTTTACACTATTGCCGAAAAATCAGAACAGAACTCCGATAGAGTAGTTGAGGCTATTTTATCTGGAGGGAATGGATTTGGAGGAAAAGTTAGTGTTACATATCAAGATTCATCAAATGTATCAGCAAAACATGAAAGTGGCTCAAATCGCACAGCACTAAAAATATCGAGACCGACGGTATATAAGTACCTGAAGATGACATATGAAGATGCCCTACATGAATTTGACGAGAAAGCCTGTTCACGAAAGAAGAAGCTCGATGCCTACCGAGACTGGATCATTGCATGGTTGGAGGAGTATCTGCATTTGAGCAGCGCACAAGTACATGACTGGTTACTTGAAAGATATCCCGACCTGTCGGTCGGATCGAGCACGGTCAGGACATACGTGAATGAAATCCGAGAAATCTATCAGATCGAAAAGAAAAGGGTCGTCCGCCATTACGAGGCCATCCCAGAACAACCGATGGGCAAGCAAATACAGGTGGACTGGGGTGAGACCAGACAACGGACTAAAGATGGAAAAATGATAAAGCTTTATTTCATCGCGTTCTTACTTACGCACTCTCGGATGAAATATGCCGAATGGAGAGAACGACCGTTCACCACCAAGGACACCATTCACTGCCACGAAAATGCGTTCCAATTTTATGGTGGGCGCCCTTCTGAAATCGTCTACGACCAGGATCACCTCATCGCAATCAACGAGAACGCAGGTGACGTCCTATTGACCAATGAGTTTCAAGCCTACGTGAACGAACGGAAGTTCAAGATTCATTTATGTCGCAGGGCCGACCCGGAGTCGAAGGGTATGATCGAGAACGTCGTGAAGTACATCAAACGGAACTTTGCGGACAGCCGAGTGTACCGGCATATCGAGGATTGGAACCACCGTTCCATGAGATGGTTGGAGAGGACTGGAAATCATAACGTCCATCAGACAACGAAAAAAAGACCAGCTGAAGTGTTCTCCGTCGAAAAACAACACTTACAACCGGTCTTATCGCTACTCTCTTTCGAAAGTATCCGTACCGAAAGTATAGCAAGGAACGTCAGCAAGGACAACACAATCCGTTATCGCTCAAACCGTTACACCGTCCCAATCGGGACCTACTCATCGGTCAAGAAGAAGGTGGTGTTCCTCGAGGTGACCGAACAGGAACGGTTATTGATTCGCGAATCTCCCGAGGGAGAAGTGATCGCAGACCACCGGGTCAGCAAAGAGAGCGGAAAACTGATTCAAAGCCGTGACCACCTTCGGGATCGTTCCAAAGGAATCGAAGAACTGAAGCAACAGGTCCTCACCTATTTCGAGGACAGAGGGGCGGCGTCCGATTATCTGGGTAGCTCTCAAAGCGTTACCCGAGATACCGACGTGACCAGTTCAACATCATTAGGGACGTCGCGACCATGTATCCTAATCACTTAACGATAGCACTGGAAAAGTGTTCGCAAGAGAGTCTGTTCAGCGCCAACGATTTCCGGGACGTGGTCCACTATCTCGCGATCCTCGCGGACGATGGGTGTGATACAAAACCCGATACCGAACGTCCGAAGAAATCCGGGATACAGGTCGCAACGAGGCCGATCCAAGCCTACACCGACATCCTGAAAGGGGTGACGGCAAAATGAGTCAAAGCGTTTCCGAGTTACAACAGGACTTTCGGCAGCTTCGTCTCGCCGAGACGGCTGACGCCCTCCCACAGATTTTGAGAGAGGCCGAAATGGCCTCCTGGACGTATATCGAATTTCTAAGTGCCATCACGAACCATGAACGCGCAAAACGAGACGCTAAAAGTTTGGAAAGACGAATGAAGTGGGCCCGATTCCCGTTCATCAAATCCCTCTCGGAGTTCAATTTAGTGGAACAGACCGCACTAACCGCCCGACAGCTGAAGCAGTTGAAACAACTCAACTGGCTCGAACAACAGTACAACCTGATCCTCTTGGGCCCTCCGGGCGTCGGAAAGACGTTTTTGGCTGTGGGGCTGGGAATCGAGGCGGTCAACCACGGGTTCAAGGTATACTTCGTCACGATGGGCGAACTCGTCCAACTATTAAAAAGTGAAGAGTTCTCAAGCAAGTCGAAGATCCAGTTAAAAAGGTTGCGAGATTCGGACCTGGTCATCATCGATGACCTGATGTACATGGCGATGGGCCAACGAGAAGCCAATCTCTTCTTCCATCTCGTCAACCACCTTTATGAGCGCAGCTCGATCATCCTGACCTCGAACAAAAGCCCCGATCAATGGGGCGAATTGATCGGGGACCAGGGCATCACGACTGCGATACTGGACCGCTTACTCCATCGCGTCGAAATCATACATAGTGATGACGACAGTCATCGGATGAGGAACCGAAAATCATTGTTTTCGGCAGAAGTGTAAAAGGCAAACGAGCAAAAAGTGTCAAAATCAACTTGACGTCTACACCCTCGCATATGACCACCCAGAAACATATCTCCACTAAAATCCTTTCTGAACAAACCCTATCCGCTTATAATGACAAAGGTCTACCTATTGTCGTTCTAAGGTTTGGTGCCATCTGTGCAGAAACGAATTCTTATGGGGTGGCGATCATATTAAACGCATGCTGAACTTCGACAATGTGACATGGGTTCACCTTGATGACTCCGTTCCTTAGGTCCATACCGATAATTTATTAGAAATGATTTACATAGTTTTATTACAAGGCATAGACGGAGAAGTCTACCACGCCATAAAACAGAATGTAGACAATCGCAATTCCCGTGTAAGATTAGCCATTGCCGCAAAAAAAGAAAATCATTGCTCCCAATTATCAAGTAAAAAGTGACCTATACATTCGATAAGATTCAAGCAATTGGATATAGACCGCGTAAAACATGCAAGCAGACGGTGGGAAAACTTCAAAAAAATCGGGAGAAGAATAAGGGTATGGTCTCATTTTTGAACACAAAAACACCATTCGCCCGATTAGTCAGGCTATTGACAAACCAAATCGCCCTTTGCGATTTGAACCGCTCCCCGTCAAGTAGACAGGGCAAATAATGAAAACCAATCTAAACGGCTTGAGACCTGTATTCGACAGGGCTCAAGCCGTTTAGTCGTTTCTAGAGTAGACCATGGTTGTAGAACGATATGTAGGTCTCGATGGCCGACGTGAGTTCGCTATAGACCTGGAACTCACGCAAGTAGTACATCTCGACTTTCAAAGTGCCCCAAAAACTCTCGATCGGGGCGTTGTCGAGACAACGACCAACTCAGGACATGTTGCCGATTAGTCCTGCGTCTTTCACCATACGTTTGAACCCTCTCGAGGTATATTGGAGCCCTCGGTCACTATGGATCATCGGACGCGCTCCTGGACGGAGCCCCGCGATGGCTGGCATCATCGTCTGGAAGACGATCCCGTTGTTGTTGGACCTTCCGATACGATAGGCGACGATCGATCCGTCGTACAGGTCGATGATCGCGCTCAGATACGCCTTCTTCCCGGTACCATATTTGAACTCGGTGACGTCGGTGCACCATTTCTCGTCCGGCCGAGACGCACCGAATTCTCGGTTCATCAGGTTCTCGGCCACATGCTGTGGCATCGACTTCTTATGTCTCTTCCGCTTCCCGCGGATGATCGATTGGATCCCATGGATATGCATCAGGCGATAGACTTGCTTTTCATTGAACGTGGACAGACCTTGTTGCCTGCGTAGCCGATTGATTGTCATCGTGACCCGACGGTAGCCGTATGTACGGTTCGCCTGGTCATAGAGTAGACGAATGTCCTCCAGGAGCTTCTCGTTCTCTTCTTGACGCACCGATACGGTGCGGTTCAACCATTTGTAATAGGCCGCACGTGAGATGCCAGCTGGGAAACCTGGGTCTATCAAGGATTGGCGGTTCTAATAGTGGGTTGCCCGTGTGCCTTAGTCATTTCGACGCCGATTTCGATTGTTTCCGCCATCGGTAATGCTGCCAAAAAAGGGGTCTTGATTAAAGGCGGCGTATACCTGGAAGAAATGGGCGCGCTGAAAGCTATTGCATTTGACAAAACCGGTACTCTGACCAAAGGTGTACCTGTCGTCACAGACTTTAAAATCACGAACAAGCAGGTAAACGAGAGAGAACTGCTTTCTATCGTGACGGCATTGGAATATCGTTCTCAGCATCCGTTGGCCTCTGCCATCATGAAAAAAGCGGACGAGGAAAACATACCTTACACCTCTATCAGAGTTGAGGACTTCTCTTCCATCACAGGAAAAGGCATTAAAGGAACGATAGACGGCACCACCTACTTTATCGGAAGCCCGCTTCTCTTTAACGAGCTAGGTGTTGAAAGTATTGATAATAATCTGGACCAAACCGTAACGGCTCTGCAACAGCAAGGTAAGACTTCGATGATTATCGGAACGAAACAAAGCATATTGGCGGTTATCGCCGTAGCCGACGAAGTCCGGGAATCCAGCAAAGAAATCATCCGGAAACTACATGATATGGGTATTAAAAAGACAATTATGCTGACGGGTGACAACAAAGGGACAGGCAAAGCTATCGGCCAGCAAGTTGGCGTCAACGAAATCCAGGCAGAATTGATGCCAGAGGATAAATTAAATGTCATTAAACGCTTGCGAGCTGAGTACGACAATGTCGCGATGGTCGGGGACGGCGTAAATGACGCTCCGGCACTCGCTGCCTCTACTGTTGGAATTGCCATGGGTGGTGCTGGAACGGATACCGCTTTGGAAACAGCAGATGTCGCCCTGATGGGCGACGATTTGAGCAAACTACCGTTTACGATAAAATTGAGCCGAAAATCCCTAAATATTATCAAAGTGAACATCGCGTTCGCTATCAGTATCAAAGCGATTGCATTACTCTTGGTCATCCCGGGCTGGCTCACCCTATGGATAGCTATTATGTCCGATATGGGGGCAACTCTTCTGGTAGCACTGAACAGTTTAAGACTGATGAATGTCAAAGAATAAAAAAACAAAAATATTCATTTTTATATCCTCGAATTTGTACTGGGTATGATAAAAATAAATGATCTCTGTTTTTTTAAGACGGCTTTAAGATGACTTCGGTATTGTTCCCGAGTCATCTTTTTAGGTTTCATTGTCAGCTTTTTTATCATCAGACAGTTTTAATCGAGGCCGAACCTTATTCATTGACCGGAATATTCTCCGAAGTATGGAAAGAAAATCCGGTCGACAGGTCTACTAAACTATGACAATTAAATCTAAATATTTGAACGTTCGTTTTGGAATCATTCATTCATTCGAATACATCCTATTTTAAGAGACGAAATTTCGATAGTGTTCAAAAAAAAACGAATGAGGGGGTTTCTAAATATACCCTCATTCGATATTCAGTTTCCTTGCACGTAGAAAAGTATTTATTGGTATCAGACGGTATGAAGTATAGAATTTTTACTCATATGTCGAACCTCAGTGTGGATTTGGTGCAAGGATGACTTATTTCTTTAGTTGTGTTTTTTTGATTCTAACTCTATTGTAGAATGTTTAATATCTAGTTTTGAAGTCACTTCTTTGACTTTTTGTTTAACAATAGTTGAATCCTTTAGATTCATCTCTTCTACTATTAAGTGTAAATTCATGGCGTTATCTTCGCCATCAATTGACCAGACATATAGGTTTTGAACAGAAATCACTTCTTCAATACCTTCAATCTTTTGCTTCACCTCATCGATGTCAATACCATCAGGGACAGCACCTAAAAGTATTTTCATTGTTTTAACTAAATTACGAAACACATTCACTAATATAAACAACGCAATAGCAATTGATAGGATGGGGTCAAGTATATGTATATCCTTGAAGAGTAAAACTATCCCTACTACAAGAACGGCAATCCAACCTAAAACATCTTCTAAAAGGTGCCAAGATAGTACTCCCTCATTTACTGATTTTCCTTTGTGTAGACGGAATGCCGCAAAACCATTTAAAAGCACACCAAAAATTGCAAACCAAATCATTCCTTGTGCATTAGAATGCTCCGGTTCAAACAGTAGAGGAATTGCTTGAGTAAAAATATATACAGATCCAATTATTAATATTGTCGCATTTATTAATGCTCCTAAAAGGGAAAAACGATTATATCCAAAAGTGAAGTTATGATCGGGTTTTTTGTTCGAAAATTTTTGTAAGAACCAGGACAGGCCCAATGCAAGAGCATCACCTAAATCGTGAATGGCGTCCGACATGATTGCAACACTATTAATCAAAAATCCCCCGATAAATTCACCAATCGAGAAAACAAGATTAATTATAAATGCTAGTTTGATATTTTTTGATGCCTTATCAGTACTCGCCATTGTTCGATCTCTCCTCACTTGGTAGTCCATCCTTAAAAAGGTTAGTTGTTAGAATAATACTGGTCTCTAGCGTTCTGCAATATAATAAATTTCTTTGCCTATTGATTGTAAACAACGCATACTCGAGAACTTAAGCGCAGTTCTTAATATTTTAATAAACAATCGAAGGACGTAATTTTTGAAAGCGAAATTAAATACATGTATCTAATTTGTTAGAACCATTTAGGCACTAATTTTATATATAAGACTTCTCCGAACAATTCGGTAACGGTCTGTAAAATGATCACTACAGCTACTTGTGTTGATAGGGGCTCTGGTAATATAGATGCTAATGGAAGAACTACAAGTGAATTCCTTGTTCCCATACTAAATGTAATTGCTCTTCTTGAAGCAATATCTAGTTTGAACAACTTACCAAGGGACTTTGACACCCATGGTATGATAAGTAGAAATAAAATATAAACTGGTATTACATCTATTAATGTCCCGAGGTCACTATACACTTCCCTAATTTGAGAGGCAACTACCACAAAAAGTACAAAAGACATAAATGGAACGGGAATCCATGGCGGCATTTTCATGATACGATTACCTAAAGAACTCTTTTTAGAACACAATTGTGTCATTATCGCTAATAGAAGCGGTATAAAAATCAAAAATAGAAATGCATCTAGAAATGGACCCATCCTAACGATACTAATAGCCTTTTCTCCTAATAATACGAATAAATATATGGGTAAGAGTATCGTCTGTAAAATTAAAAGAATCGGTGTTACTTTTAACAATATTGATTCGTTTCCCTTTCCCATCTTTGTAAAAACAATCACATAGTCGATGCACGGTGTTAACAACACCAAATACACCCCCAGCATTAGTGATGAATCTTGAAGAAATATGATAACCAAAACCTAAACTATTAAAGGAACGGCAACAAAATTTCCTAATAAAAGAGCTACCACAAACCTCATGTTTGTAGCAGATCCATTCGATTTCAGAAACGGAATTTGAACGAACATCCCATACATCAAAACTCCTAAAAGGGGAGAAATAAAAATATCGAGATATACAGCTTCTGTATTCAATAGACCAAAGATTACTGCCAACATCAAAAAAATGATGTATATACTGACTTGGTGGGCTTCCACCTTCTCTAGCACTTGAATTCCGAATTTGCTTTCCTTCTCTATCAAAATCACCCTCAAAATTTTCAGGAAATTTCAGAATGAAATAGATAACTCCACGATTTTAATTGCCAGGGCAAGAGGTTTTATATTTTTTCTTCTAGTATTTTTATTTATCCAACAGTAAAAATACCGACTGAAAGTAAATATAATTAAGGCTCATTATTTACACTTCCGAATATAGTTAGTATCTTGAATATATATCAGTCAAAAAATAAAGTGATAACCATTAAAAAAATAATTATTTTAGCCTAAAGCCACATCTAAAATCATCATGATTGTAAAGCCAAACATTAAACAAACAGAAGCCAAGTCCTTGTTTCCATTTTCTTGAGATCCTGGGACTACCTCCTCCACTACAACAAAAATCATTGCTCCTGCAGCAAAGCTTAGCGCAAACGGAAGTAAAGGCTCCATTATGAGTACTGCTACTACTCCTACCAACGCCGCGAACGGTTCAACCATACCAGATAACTGGCCATAGAAAAAACTTTTACGACGAGATAATCCATCTCGTCTCAATGGCATTGACACAGCAGCACCCTCAGGGAAATTTTGTATGCCGATTCCGATTGCCAGCGCGATAGCTCCCGTGATTGATGATGAAGGGAATCCTGCTGCAACTGCTCCAAATGCAACGCCTATGGCAAGTCCCTCTGGAATATTATGCAATGTTATTGCTAACACCAGTAACGTGCTCCGCTTTCTCTTCTTAGGGTTTATACCCTCAGCCTCATCCATCGGTGAAGTGGGATGCAGATGTGGAATCACTTTATCAACACCTGATAAAAAGAATCCTCCAAGTAAGAAACCGATTGCAGCTGGTAACCACGCCGGAAGAGAATCTTGTTCCGCCATCTCAATTGCAGGTGAGAGTAATGACCAAAAACTAGCGGCAATCATTACTCCTCCAGCAAAACCGAGCATCCCATCCATTAGCTTTTGATTCATTGATTTTGTCATAAACACTAACGCGGCACCAAGCGCCGTCATCCCCCAAGTGAATAAAGTACCCAGCAATGCTTGAGTAAGGGGTTCTAACGAAGAAATATATTCAATCATCTATCAAAACTCCGTTGCCAAAAATCGAGTTTCTATACATGCTCAAAATTAAGTAACTATTATCCAAAATCAGCATTGCTGTCTCCTCCTCTTGATTGTCAATCCTACTCAACAGGTGATTTTTTTAATGTTGATGTACTACTTCCCCTACCTTCAGTTTGCAAAGCAATTCATCGCTGTGAGGATGAGAAAGAGTTTCGAATTGAATCGTAGAGTGTTGAACGTTCAGATGTGCTAAATCGTGTTCAATTTCTTGAAGTAGATTCTCACTGTCATAGATTTGTAAATTACCATCAACGACAACATGACATGAGAGTGCATTCATTCCACTTGTGATACTCCAAAGATGAAAGTCGTGTATACTCCGTACCCCCTCCTTGTTGTGAATGACTTGAAGAACCTTTTCGACATCAACGTTTTGTGGTGCACCTTCCATTAATACGTTCAATCCGGATTTCGTCACGAAATAACCACTTCGTAAAACAAGTCCCGCTACAATGATTCCTGCGAGCGGATCTGCCCAGTTCCATCCAAATGCCATGATAAGAAGCGCTGCCAGTATTGCACCGACTGAACCCAACGTATCGCTTACAACATGTAGATAAGCACCTCGCATATTCAAATTATGTTCTACGTCTGCACCTCTTAACATAATCCATCCAACAAGAAGGTTTATAGCAAGGCCAATACTGCTAACAATTAACATTCCTACGGATGCGACCTCAGGTGGTTGAATAAATCGATTGATGGCCTCATAAAAGATATATATGGAAATCAGTATGAGTGTGACCCCGTTTAAAACAGCTGCTAGAATCTCGAAGCGTCTATATCCGAACGTTTTACGATTGTTCGCTATTTGTTCACCTAATTTAAAGGCAAGTAATGCAATAGCGAGCGAAGCCGCATCACTAAGCATGTGACCTGCGTCCGCTAAAAGTGCTAAGCTATTTGTAAGGTACCCTCCAATCGCCTCTACAACCATGTATGCCGAAATAATAAAGAATGAAATGATCAAAATCTTTTTGTTAGAGGTATGAGAATGATCATGTGCATGATTATGTGCCATAAGATTAACTCTCCTTACTATATTTAGTGGTGTTTCGCATGCTCAATCGCCTGTCTTAGTAAGTTCATGACATGGTGATCATCTTCTGAATAAAATAGAGTAGTTCCTTCTCTTCTAAACTTGACAAGTCGAAGATTTTTTAAAAAACGTAGCTGATGAGACACGTTTGATTGACTTAAGTTAAGAAGATCAGCTATTCCGTTGACCGAATGTTCCTTTGTGCATAGCAGGGTTAATATTTTAATTCTTGTCGGGTCACTAAGTGCCTTGAACGTCTGAGATACAATAAATAGAGTCTCATCGTCAATCTGCGCCCCTATTTCTATTTCATTTTCTGTAGTATCTTCAATCGGTTCATCCATAAGTCAGTACCTCCGCTCATGATAACTATACATGTTCATATGTTCATATATAACTTATTAGACTTTTGCTGTGCCGTCAACACTTAATTTAAAAAACATTTATTCTATCAGCTCTACATACTTGAAGATTTGAGATACTTTCTCTGGTTTTGCGATTATTTCTTATTTTTAGCCATACAAAAACTACCTATTAGAGAGCTAGTTAGATCTCATACTCGATAGGTAGTCACGCTTTTTCAAAAAATCAATATAGTACACTAACGTTTTAAGAAAACGTCAATTGAATTATTTACTGGGTATTGTCTAATCTATTTTCCAACTTCAAAAAGCTTTTCATGTTTTTCTAAATCAAAGCTGTTTTTTAGTAAGCATACCAATTTGATACAATTAGTTCTTCATTTTTCAAATCCAAATCAAAAACTACTGTTTGGTACTGATTCGTCCAAGAATGACTGTAATCAGAAAAAAGGCGGTCAACGCTAAAAACGGAATTGTGATAAAACCCATCCAGTCAATGTACTGTGCATTACAGGAAACTCCTTGTTCACATGGTCTGACTTCCGAAAAGCCGGGCACCTTTTGTACAAGATAGTGGTAAAAAGAGATACAGAATCCGATTATTGATAAAGGGAGAACATAAAATTTGATTGAGCTATCTTCTCTGAAAACTGCAATTGCAAGAATCAAAGCTATTGGGTACATAAAGATACGTTGAAGCCAACAGAGTTCACAAGGTATAAAACCACGAATTTCGCTAAAATATAGACTTCCAAGTACTGCAGTAATTGAAACAACCCAGGCGAGGTACAGTCCATATCGGTTTATTACTGAAGCGCTCATTGGGTTAGCTCCTTTTCAATTTGTTTTTTTATAGAGGTATAGTCGAATGGATTTTCAAGGATGACCCCATTAACTGCAATCGTCGGGGTCAGTGTAACATTGTATTTTTCTACGAGCGCCGCATCCATTTTAACTGATTCTAATCTAGAAGAACGACTTGATAGGTCTTCTCTAAATTTATTTAAATCTAGAGAAGGGACAGTCTTCGTCGCAATCTCTTCCATTTTCTCCACCGTAACCCATGGATTATCGTGTATTTGCACGTCAGGTTGAGCTTCATAAATAGCTTTGTGAAATTGCCAAAATGATTCTGGGTGATTTTTGTAAACAGATTCTGATGCAAGGGCAGCTAAAGTGGACTCATCTCCGTGAAACAAAACATTAATGTAACTAAAGGAAGCTTTCCCACTTTCAATGTAATCTTTTACAAGTTGAGGATAGATTGTTTCACCCCACTCTTTACACGAAGGGCATTTATAGTCTCCGAATTCTACAATTGATATCGGCGCTTCCTTTTTACCTATTGTAGGTTGATTATTAACTGATATCTTTTCATCTTGAACAATTTTAGTCTTTGATTTTTCGGAACTTTGATCATTTAAAAATAAAAAAGCTAAGACTGCAATTACTAATACGGATGTAAAAATAGTCAATAGTTGATTAGTTTTCAAAACAATTCACCTCTTTTATAAATTCGTTATTTCTTTTATCAGAATTATAGCTAAAAATACTAGAGTATCCTTAGTTTTTCAACATTGAATCCATGGACTTCTAAAAACGAAATCTATGAGTCAAACAAGTTACATTCTAACACATTCATGCAACTAAACTTTTATGCAGATGAAAGGAGGGCCAATTTATTTCTTAAAATACGTCTATTCCCCTTAATAATAGTGCATTTTAAAACAGGGCAAGAAAACTTTTAACTGTAGATAGACGAAAGCCAATAATCGTTGCATAGAATGACTAATATTTAAAGGATAAGTACCATACAGATAGTAAAAAACCATTCATGGGTCTTTACAACCAAAAAAACTACATATGAGGAGTCTATTATGAAGTCTAAACATAAATTTCGAATAAGCTTAGTAATTTCCTTGGCTTTATTAACTTCTTTTTTCTATCCCTTTAAGCTTTTAACTAGTGTTAACGTCCTAAACGCCGTACATGCAGAGGAATCTCTATTCATAACAACTGAAAATTTGAATTTGCGTTCCTCGTTCTCTTCAAAAAGCAAAGTCCTTTTGACGATTCCAAAAGGAAAAACCATTAAGAAGATAGGTGTATATGGAGAAGATAAATCCTGGTTTAAAGTTTCATTTAATTCAAAAATCGGTTATGTCTCAACGAAGTACGTGACGCCAAAACCTATACCTAAAAATTCAGTCAGTTCAATAAACACAATATATAAAACTAAAACTTCACTAAATCTGCGTAAGGGCCCATCTGTCAAATCACCCGTTTTAATGACTATCCCAAAGTCCAGCCCACTAATGTACCATGCTGCCTCAGGCCCTTGGTATAAAGTATCATACAATGGGACTCAAGGCTATGTGGCAAGTCAGTATGTAACCATATCGCCCTCGGCTATGAAGTCACGAAGTAAGCAAACGACCGAGATTCGCTCAAGCATGTCTTTAGTGAACTCAAAGGTCCTTATTACGATTCCAGCATCTACTGAAGTGACTGTACTAGGAAAATCGGGCACAACGGGTTCTTGGTTAAAAGTTATGTATAACGGTATTACAGGATTCACACCTGCTCGACATTATATAGTGCAAGTGGCACCGGGGGATTCTTTATCCACTTATCCAACATATATTACTATCGAAAATCTTAATTTACGTAACCAAGCGAGTCGTTACGGATCTATTTTGACAACAATTCCCTCAGGCACTTCGATTTCTGTCATATCGAAAAGCGCCAGTTGGTACAAGGTGCGATATAACAATCAAGTCGGTTACGTATCATCTGGTTTTGTGCAACCATTTACCGGAAAAACTCCTATAAAATCACCGGTGATTCCAGCTAACAAACACGTGATTTTAATTGACGCTGGACACGGTGGGGGAGATGCTGGTGCAGTGACTTCAAACGGTACAGTTCAAGAAAAAGTACTCACCCTAAACATTGCTAATCGTGTGGCCGACGAACTAAAGAAAAACTATGAGCTTTATGAAGTGAAACTAACGCGCTCAAATGATAGATACTTGTCACTTGTTGAGCGGACCAATCTATCAGAAAGGCTTGATGCTGACGCTTTCATAAGCGTCCACATTAATTCTTCACCTTCTTTCGCTACAGGTCATGAAGCACTCGTCCCTACTTCTAGCGCGTACACCACAAATCCATATGCGAACGCTAGCCGCAGATTAGGTGAAGTAATTAATCAAGAAATCGCCATGAACGTTCCAGATTTTAAAAATCGAGGCGTTAAGCGACAAGATGTCTATGTGGTAGGAAGAAACACGGTACCTTCTACTCTCATCGAATATGGCTTTATTGCTAACTCAGTAGATCGCTCCTATATGTCGGGAAGTAACATGATCAAAGCAACCGCCAAAGGAATTGATAAATTTATGAAGAGTTACTACTAAATAAACACCAAACAAATACTAACAAACGATTTGACCACTGAATTTGAGACAAAATGTCCTAAATTCAGTGGTCATCATTCATTTCCTCATCAAAATGGCATTATAAGTATTTCTCTTGATATACTCGAATGACAATAAACTCAAAAGAACAACTGACATAGAAATGAAAAGAAATAGAAATATAGATGGTGAAGTAATATTGATACAATGATTCCGGTTCGAGTTTTAATCATGATACGAATACTTTTATCCAGCAACGCATTTTTTATAATAGAGATAAGTTACGGAGGCAACAACATTGTTTACCATGAAAAAAATTATAGCTTCAACTTTACTTGGTGTTATGTTAGTTCAAAGCGCATCCCCTTCTTACGCTTTAAACTTGACTGAAAAACAAAAAAATATCCAGCAGAAGCAAGCGCAAAATTCTACAGAGCAACGTAAAGCTAATACGTCAATTCAGCAGCGTGAACAAGATATCACACTCGAAGAACAGAAACTGAATGACTTGGAATCCGAGTTACAGGATATTATCAATGAGGTCACCCAGAAGAAGGCTGAAATTCGGACAACCCAAAAGAAAATTGCTCAGATTCAAACTCAAATTAAAGAATTCCAGAAAAAAATGAGCTCTCAAAAGACATTGATGGAAGAACGCATGGTCACGATGCAAAAAAACGGTGGTTCTTCTATAAACTGGGCTGAATTTATTTTTGGTTCAAAAGACTTTGGTGATCTGGTTTCACGCATGATCACCGCAGGGACGATTCAAGAAAATGATCAAGAACTTTTCAAAGAATATCAATCAACAAAAAATAAGCTTCAAATTGCTAAAGCTGAATTGGACACTGAAAAAGATAAGCTTATTAGTCAAAAAGAAGAGCTAGAGAATAGTCAGAAAAAATTGAACGGCAAAATTAAAGTGCGGGCTGCTCAAATAAAAAAATTAGAGGCCGAAAAAATCCAGTTCACATCTAAATTGGTAAGCTTGCAACAAATGGAATCGACGCTTCAAGAACAAGAAAAATCAATTCAAGCAGAGATTGAAGCCCAAAGGCTTGAAGAACAAGCTAAAATTCGTACCAAAGAGGCTGCGCGTAAAGCTGCAGAAGCAAAAAGTGCCGAAAAAAATGAAATCAGCGAGAATAAAGCCTCTCTCGAAAAATCACCAAACTCTGAGAAAGTGGTAAACACTTCAAAGACTACGGATTCACTCGCTTCTCCAACAAGTGGCGGAGTTTTTCAACGTCCAACCTCAGGTATCGTAACCCAAGGATGGGGTCCAGCAGGCGGGGCCAATGGCTACAGCTTCCATAATGCACTAGATACAGCTGGACCAGTAGGAACTCCTATTATGGCTGCTCAAACAGGAACTGTAACTCGAGCAGGCTGGGGTGGACCTTATGGAAATCATGTCATCATTACGCATGTCATAGGCGGTCAAGTTTGGACTACCCTTTATGCTCACATGAGCTCATTGTCCGTTTCCGCCGGACAACGTGTGACCCGAGGACAGAACATCGGTGCGATGGGGAGTACCGGAAATTCGACCGGTTCTCATTTACACTTTGAAGTCCATCGAGGAAACTATTCGTACTCAGCTACAAGTGCAGGGAATACAGTCAACCCATCCCAATTTTTCTGAATTTCAGAGGCGAAATTGTTTAACACTATATAATTACTTCAGTAAATCACTTAATATTTAGACCACAGAATATTAGATGCCCCGTAAAAGTTGGACCTGATAATCTAATTTTTATGGGGCGATTTTTATGTCCGAAAGCTTTTAAAGTCTCGGTGACCAAACGCTAACTGACTCGCAAGAAAAACTTCAGAAAGTTAGGATGAGCTTTCGTTCGTGCCCCCACCCCCCTACGAGTGCCTGGGGAATACAATCTCAGGTGCGACATACACATTCACTATGTAGATATTAAAAACGATATGGATGGGTAGACAATCTTTAATCGATTCAATCTTGAAGTACAGACTCTTCTCTCCTTTGATGACCTTCAACTGGCAATATACGTCGAGACGAACCTTAGGTTACTAAGGCCGTGTCTAACGGTCGATGATAAATTTACGGATATGAAGGTCCAAATTCAAACCTAGGTTGTCGAAGTCACCAGATGATCTATTTCATGATCCAACTTTTTGGATTAAGTTCAATTAATATCTTTTGAACTTAATATATAAAATTGAACTTAATATATAAAATGTACATTTCTTTATTTTTTATATAGAAAAGTAAACCAATCGAGCATACGACGCTCTATAAAGTCTTGAACCTTAAAAGTGACATGGGGTCTATGCTCGATAGCTAATAAGATTGCATGATCAGGTCACTTTTAATGTAATAATCAATACATCACATTTTCGTGTATGTTAATATTAAATCGTTTAAAGGAGAGAAAAAAGATGGCAAGGTTTTTTTCACTGTTGATTGTTTTGTTAGTATTATCTGGTTGTGGAAGTACAGTAAGCAATAATGGACCTGAAGTGATTCCAGAATTAATTGATGTACAATTTAAAACAGATCCTGAAATAGTAAAAGCAAACGAAGTTATTGAACTTATAGCAACTGTTTCTCAAGGAAACGAGAAAGTAGACGATGCGGATAAAGTTGAATTCGAGATATGGAAAGAAGGCCAAGAGGAAAGCCAACACGAAAAAATTGAAGCCAATTATCAACAAGACGGACTGTATGTAATTTCTTATATTTTTGAAGAGCCCGGTAAATACTTTATATATTCACATACGACAGCAAGAAGCTATCATTCTATGCCCAAAAACGAAATATTAGTAAAATAATAAATTTTAATTATTACAATTAATAATATAGACGAGCTAATCCATGATGAAAAAACTCGTTTTTATTGAATCGCGCGACAACATCAACCTTGTGATATATGCTCGAAAAATACCAATTTTATGATATATCCTTTCCGCTCCAATGTCTGATACGTCCATTCCGTCGCTCCACCTTGGAAACTACCATCAGTTGTATGCTTATATGTAGGAATATAAACGCGAGTCAAATAGAGTCACATTGCTCAAACGCATCCTCAAAAACTCGAAGGATGCGTTTTTTGTCCTGCTGAGTATTGCGGATACAGAGAGCCACTAGTGCGGACGACTGAGCGAGTCAATATGAAGAAAAAGGCCATCGACTCATCGATGGCCAAGATCTTAGCTTATCCCTAGCCCGTGGTGTTCCCTCATTGAGGTTTCGCCATCGACCAGGATTTTATAGGAGTCGTGTACGATCCTGTCGAGAATTGCGTCCGCGATTTGGGCCTGTCCTAGATTCGAATGCCACTCCGCGTGGCGTTAGACGCGCCCACGCTCTTGCTTTTGACGTTGCCCTTACGCTCCGTGCCTCCCGTTAGAAAGGGCCAGGAACATAGAGATGCGGCGGTGAGCCAGCAGCTCTTGTTATCGGGCCGTCAGGGGGGCAGCGGTGCGATGAGCGACTTCGCCTCCTGGCGTTAGACGCTCACGCATGAGCCCGGATCACCATTCCTTCTCCCATGCCCCGTCTTCAGACACGCCCCAATCTTTGAACCGATACTTGATGAGCCAATGGACATGCATCACTTCATATTCGAATACACCCTTGGATAGCTCTGAGACGACGAAGCTGACTTCTCCATCCGCCACCACCCATGTCCCGTATAGATACACTTTCTTGATCGGACGCTCTTCTGCATCCAGATAGATCAGCACCCGGAAGTAAGGCGAGTTCCGTCCGTCATCGAACCGGACGACCTTCTCGACGCAATGTTCCCTGTCGACGACACGCATCCATTCGGGATGTTCCATCAGTTCCGAGAACACCGTCCGGACGAACGGATCCAATCCAGCGAACGCATAGCTCATCCATCACGTCTCCCCCCTTCCGCTTCGCTATAGAACGATTCCCCGTCCAGAGCCAGTTCAGTCCTTGTTCATGAAACTACAGAAATGACGACTTTAAAAAATGTATACATGTATACGCGTATACAAATCTACATGTATACATGTATACAAATATTTTTGTTCTTATGTACGACGATTCCGTCGAATCATATTGGTATTGAAAAAGACGGTGAGGTGGGTCAAGCGTTCTCCTTCCTTCACATCACAAAGAAGATCCATGCTCACAAGTTTTAAGTCGTCAAAATCTTCTTGGAGCCGGTCAGGAAGGCGTCGAAGCAATACCTCCGTCATCTCGTCCATCGTCTGTTGATCTAGTTGGTAGCTGTCCATCTGAATCATTCTCTCCTGTTGATAACCTCATGATACCTCGCATCTAAGCAGGCAACATCTCGCCTAATTTCACGTAAGCCCTGGTGTTGTTTCAAACAAGCCCTAGGGCTTGTTTAGAAAAAATGTTCATTTTCAATAAACAAGCGCTCTTTTCACTTCTGCCATTTCATCAAACAATCTTCTTACGAGACAGACCAAAACAACGTCCAATCTTCACACACGAACCATCTCGTTTTCGTTATGCGAAAACGGACCTTTTCCGGATCCCGCTCTATGGATCCAGGCGAGAGCTACGCGAGTCGCAAATCTCATAAAAGAAAAACGTATGTTTTTCCTCCTTGCCCTTACCGGACGGACCAGGACCGGTCCCCCGGCCCCATTCCATTCCGTTCAACCCATGTAACCTCGCTGTTTCATGCTGACGTACGACTCGGCCGCTCCGAGGATGAGATGGTCGAGCACCGGGATGCCGATGAGGTCCCCTGCTTCATGTAACCGTTCGGAGACGAGGATGTCCTCCCGGCTCGGGGTCGGGTCCCCGCTCGGGTGCTGATGGCAAACAATGAGGCACGAGGCGTTGTTCAAGATGGCGCATTTGAAGACCTCCCGTGGGTGGACGACGCTCGAGTTGACGCTCCCGACGTGCGCCCGATGGACGCCGATGACCCGGTTCTTCGTGTTAAGCATGATGACGAGGAACACTTCACGGTCGTCATCCCCGATGAACGATGACCCGATTTGTCGGGCGCTGTCCGGCGAATGGATAATGGCGTGCTCGAGGGCGACCATTTCCTCGCGAACCTCTTGTTTGATACGAATGACCTCGATGATGGATGTAAGTTCCATGATGGTTTGTCCCCTTTCGGATAAGCCGAGCTCAGAACGAACACCGTTGTGCGTCCTGTTGACGGGAACGAAGCGAGCGTCGGGAGACGGTGCAAGGGCGACCGCAGGGAGAGCCTCAAAAAAATGCGTAGAGCAAACGGAGGGACAGGCTTCCGTAGCCAACGAGCGAAAAGCCTCGCTTTGAGCCTAAAGCGAAGGAAGACGGGCCGGAGGGCGCGTCATTTTTTTGACGTCCCTTGCACCGAAGACCAGCGAGCTAGAGTACGGAAACAGGACGCACGGATTACCAATCACGAAAAAGGCTGTTCAAACGGGACAAATCGGGTATAAAATAAGAACAAACGTTCGTTTTATTGAGAGGGGTAATTATTATGACGATGTATCGCGATCGGGGCGAATTGAAATGGATCCCATTCCTCATGCCCGAGCACAAGGCGCTACTGACGAAATACTATAAAGAGATTCAAAAAATTGAGATGCCAGATATCGATGAACAGGTCCTATCGGTCTATGAGAATGTGCTGAACGACGCGATCTTCAGCGGAGATTTGGTAGAGGTAAAATATGTGGAGAAGCGGGAGATGAAACGATTCAGAGGATTCGTGCACCGGACGAACTACATGGAGCGGACCGTCGAGCTGGCCAATCAAAGGGAAGGGATCATCCATGTGCCGTTCGAGGCAATCATTCACGTCGAACAATCGATAGACTAACGCCCTGGCGGTTGCTGACGAAAAATCCTTTGCTGCTTTTATAGATGTATCAGTTAAAAGTTGCAGTACACTGATATCTTTAAATCATTCCGTTTGTCAATTTAAGCTAGACAGATCGACTCCATTCAGGTGACTCAAAAATGCCTCCAACGGTGTGCGGTAATTCAGTGACTTTCTTGGGATGTTATTCCGCTTGTCGGCCACCGACGAAATGAATGTTTGATCCACCTGGTTGAAGTCCATTTCTTTTGCCAAGCCGTCTTTCCGCAGGAGCCCGTTGGAGTTTTCATTCAAGGCGCGCTGAGAAGACGTGCCGGGATCCGCAGAGTAAATCGAGACGTCGTGCCGGTTGCACAACGGTTTCCAATTGGAGAATTCCTTGCCGCAATCAAACGTGATGGATTTGAACAGATTTCTCGGGACCCCTTGGAACCACTGGTTCAACGCAGTTTCAATATCGCAAGCCTTGCGTCCTGCAGGCTTCAGGGCGATGATGACTTTCGTCAGCCGTTCGACCAGCGTGATCACCGCACTTTTGTGGTGGGCACCCACAATGGTGTCGCCTTCGATATGCCCGAACTCTTTTTTGAACGACGGGTTGTCGGCTTCCCGTTCGGAAATATGGCGTTTGAACGCCTGTTTTCCCCGGCGTTCCTGGTGTCCATTGGGTTTCCGTTTTCCTTTCATCGGCAGCGTGGCGGCGTCAAAGACCTGATTTTTGAACATGCGATAGATGGTGCGCGCGGAACAATCGATGGCCGTTTCTGCCCGGCCGACAATGACATCCGGCGTCCAGCCCTGCGCCACCTTGTCTTGAACATAGGCCACTTGTTTCTTCGGCAGGACAATTTTCCGCCGGCCGCAGCGTTTCTTATTTTTCTTGTATTGCGTGTAGAAGTCGAGCGCTGTATGTCCTGATTTCAGGAAATTGATGACGTTGTAGATTGGCTGCCTGGAACGGTTCATCAACTTAGCAATGATCGCTACAGGTATATTTTGGCGGTGGTAGGATTCTATCATCACCAGTTCATCCGTGGTAAGATGGGTGTAGGTCATTCGTAATCACTCCTATGTTTTTCTTTGGTCGGAAAATACATTGTGAGTGTACCACGAATGGCTTTTTCAATTGTCTAGCTTAATTTTACAATCGGCGATTAATGAATGAATGATCAATTTTTGAAAACTTTTTTGTGTTAATTGAATTTAAGTAGAAAAGAGAAGAAGCTTTTGGGCTTCCTCTCTTCCGATAATATCTCATATGTTAACTATAAAAATATATTTAATTATCCAAAGTCTTCAAACCTCCGTTTGACTTTAACCTAATACAAAACTGTGCCCCCAAGGTTAAAGAAAATTCAACTTTTGGGAGGCAGCACTTTTCGTGTACGACAATTAAACACGGTGTTAAACAGCTCTATTTCTTAGTTTCAATGTCATCGCATTGATAGCCACGATAACCGTGGACACGGACATCAGAACTGCTCCTGCGGCAGGAGCCAACGTAATCCCAATGGAGGCTAGAACACCCGCCGCTATGGGAATGGCAATAAAGTTATAACCGGCTCCCCACACGAGGTTCTGTTTCATTTTACTGGTTGTTTTATTGGCCAATTCGATAAAGGATTCAAGATCGCCTGGATCCGACTGAGTCAAAATCACATCAGCGGAATCGATGGCGACTTGAGTTCCGGCACCGACTGCTATCCCAACGTCTGCTATTGCAAGGGATGGTGCATCGTTGACGCCATCGCCGACCATGATAACCGTTTGTCCATTATTTTTCAGTGATTCCACTAAACCATATTTATCTTGCGGTGATTGATTGGCTCTGTATTCAATGCCCAGTTCCTCTGCTACTCCTTGGGCAGCCGTTTCATTGTCACCTGTAGCCATAATCGGTTTTATATTGTAATGCTTCAATGCCTGTATCAGCGTTCTGCTCGTTTCTTTCAATTCATCGCCTAATGCGACCGTACCGATCGGATTCCCGTCCTCAACTAGTATACTTAATGTTGCCCCTTTGGGAACATCCACCGCTACATCTCTTCCAAGTGCCTTTTGGCTGATCAATTCGTATTTGCGGCCATTGGCGTTTCCTTCTATACCCGCACCCGACACAACATCAATCGAATCAAAGTGGACAGGCTGAATCCCTTGTTTCTCAGCGTATTGGACGATTGACTGGGCGATTGGGTGGCTGGACCCGCCTTCAATCCCTGCCATTAACGCCGCGATTTCGGCTTCGGTATGTTGACCATCCAGTGTTTCCATGTTCAAAACTTTAAATTCGCCAGTAGTCAATGTACCCGTTTTATCCAGTATCATTACATCAGCCTTAGTTGCCAGCTCCAATGCTTCGCGGTCTTTCACCAACAGCCCGCGGCTTGCACCTAAACTGGTGCTTCGTGCAATAACCAGCGGAATGGCAAGGCCGAGAGCGTGTGGACATGCAATGACTAATGTCGTAACCGTAAAAAGAACAGCGGTTTGAATGTCAGCAATGTACAGCCAAACGACAAAAGCGAGGAAAGCCACCACAATGGCGATATAAAACAGCCAGCCGGCTACTTTTTGAGCCAGATTTTCAGCTCTTGAAGGTTGATCCTGCGCCTGGCTTATCAGGGTTTGTACTTGGGAAATGAACGATTGGTCGCCGGTTTCCTGTACTTCAAGATATATGATGCCTGCACCGTTCGTGGAACCGCCGATCACTTTGTCTCCGGCTCCTTTTTCAATGGGTTTAGATTCCCCCGTCAGCAAAGCTTCATTGATCCGCGAGGTGCCTCTTTTGATGATGCCATCGGCAGGGACGTTTTCTCCGGCCTGAACCCGTACAAGGTCTCCGACTTTCAGCTCATTTACGGGACGCGTCTCGATCGAATCATCTTCCAATACCACATGTGCATCTTTCGGCACCAATTCGGCGAGCGATTTTTGCGCGTCTCCTGCTTCTCCGATAGCCTTCATTTCGATCCAGTGTCCAAGGAGCATGATCAACAGCAAGGACGCGAATTCAAAGAAGAAATCCATGATGTGATCGCCGGTTACGTAGCGTGCCAGCACGGCGTAAATGCTATACAAATAGGAAACGGATATCCCTAATGAAATAAGGGCCATCATACCCGGTGCTTTTTCCTTAAATTCAGCGATTGCACCTTGATAGAAGGGTTTTCCGCCATAAACCAATAAGATAGTTGCTAATACAGCGACCACAATATCCGAGTATGGAAAAGTAAATTGGAAAGGAAGCCGAACGTCCATCATCGGCGACAATAATAGAATGACAATGCCCAAGGGCAGCGACTTCAGGAAAATTTCTTTGAAATTCCCATGATGGTGATGTCCATGGTCACTATGATCGTGGCCACCATGATGGTGATGTCCATGGTCACTATGATCGTGGCCACCATGATGGTGATGTCCATGGTCACTATGATCGTGGCCACCATGATTGTGATGGGCATGATCATCATGAATTTTGGCAGGATTGCTGTCGTCTTGAATGCCTTCTTTCACTTGGTCTTCATGGTACGAATGCCCAACATGTTTGGAATGATCCATTTTACTGTGATCTACCTGTTCGTCTTGATGGTGGTGATGGTCTTTATCATTTTTAGCCATTCAGTGCGCCTCCTCCAAACTAGTGGTTCTTATCCTATTTAACCCTATTTACATTCTTAACATTCACAAAGTTCTTGCCGAATATACCACGCGGGGGTATATTTCATTTAAAAGTAAAGTGTGCTGTGAAAGCACCCTTATACGACGTCATACCCTTGTTCTTCAATCGCTTTCTGAATTTCGTTTAATGATGTCTTGGCAGTATCATAGTCTACTGCCACTTCGCCTTTTTTAAGATCAACTGTCACAGATGAAATCCCTTCGAGTTCACCGACGCCCGTTTCAACCGAGTTTGCACAGTGGCCGCAGGACATACCTTGTACTTTTAATGTTTCAATCATTATTATTCCTCCTAAAGTAATATTTCCTTAAACTTAACATACCCCGATAGGGTATATCAAGTGTTTAGTATCATTTTACTTTATCGCTGTTTCCATGACTCTAATTTAGAAGTTCACAATGACCCCCCCCAAAAAAACCGCACCATTGATTTTAATATTTGATTACTTGTCTATAAAATGTGCAGTTTCTATGGAGTTTCGGTATTTCTGTTTAGTTTGGAAAGGAGAGGGAAATCCAGTAAATGAAGCAAAAATAAGAAATGGAGGTTTTAACTTGGCTCATGAACAACATCAGGAATTGATTCGGGCATTACATGATTGTGCAGCGGAATGTAACCATTGTTTTGACGCTTGTCTGCAGGAAGACGATGTGAAGATGCTAGCACAGTGCATTCGATTAGACCGGGAATGCGCGGACATTTGTGCATTTTTGGAACATGCCATTACTCACAATTCACCGTTCGTTTCCGAACTGGCAGCCGCTTGCGCAACCATTTGCGAAGCTTGCGCAGAGGAATGTGAGAAGCACGCCGATCATCATGAACATTGCAGACGCTGTGCGGAAGCTTGCCGTAGATGTGCAGAAGCTTGCCGTAACGCCGCATAACCTTACTCAAAAAGGCCCGTCGGAAATATTTTCCGACGGACCTTTTCTTTTATCAAGCATCATTCTGCTTCATGGATCCATTTGTAGCCGATTCCCCAAACCGTGAGAAAATGATCATCGACCGGAAAACCGGACTGGCGGATTTTTTCCCGAACATTTCGCACATGCGAATCGATGGTCCGCCCTTCCGTCTCTGAGTCGAATCCCCAAATTAACTGGATCAGCTGCTCCCTCGTAAACACTTTGTCGGCATTCTTCATCAGATGGCCCACCATCAGAAATTCTTTTGGCGTCAATTTGATGATATGTTTGCCGTACGTAAGTTCAAACCGGTCTTCGTCCCACACCAAACCGTCCACTTCAATGGTATTTTTCGGAGTTCTCCTGCGAAGCAGCGCCCCCATCCGGGCCAGCAACTCATCTTCATTAAACGGCTTTGTGATGTAATCATCCGCCCCGATATTCAATCCCTTAACAATATCCTCCTGTTGTTCCCGCGCCGTCAGCATAATGATTGGCACATCCGAAAATTTCCGGATTTCGCGGCACAGTTCCCAGCCATCCATTTCCGGCATCATGATATCCAGTAAGACGAGATCGAAAGGTTCCGATTCCAAATAGTCGAGGGCTTCATGAGCTCCCAGTGCTTTTTTACAGAGGTACTGATGCGGCTTCAAATATAAAGCCACTAAATCCAGCATTCGTTGTTCATCATCAATCAACAGCACTTTCTGCAAGCGAATCCCCCCTTTTCAATTCTATCAGGACGGTTGTCCCTTGTCCGTACTCACTTTGAAGCGTCATGAGACCACCGTGCGATTCGACGATTTCTTTTGCAATCGCCAGGCCAAGACCGCTTCCTCCGTACTGTCTGGATCTGGATTTATCGACCCGATACAATCGTTCAAAGACAAAAGGAAGATTTTTTTCCGGTATGCCCTCTCCTTCATCACGGATGCTTATGGTGATGGTACCTTTATCTTGGACTCCCTGTAATACCACTTGTGTTCCTTCAGGAGAATGCTTGCGGGTGTTGTCCAAGACATTCAGCAATACCTGCTGAAAACGTTCGGGATCAATGAAGGCGACAATCTCATGTTCACAATGGACAGCCAATGAAATCTGTTTCTCGTCAAAAGCTGGCCGAACCAAGGCAACGACGGATGCAAAAAGCATCTTCAGTGAAAATTCCTCTTTTTGAATGGTGAACTGGTTATGATCCATCTGAGCCAGCTCAAACAGCTGCCGGATCAATTCCGTCAAATGGGCCGTCTCTTCCCGGATGATGCCAATGTATTCCTTTTTCTCTTCCTCGGATGCATCCGGCCGGCTCGCGATATCGGCATATCCTTTGATATAGGTCAACGGCGTCCGCAACTCGTGCGAAATACTCGCCAAAAATTCATTCCGCTCATTTTTTAAATGTTCCAAGTCACTGGATAGAGCAGTGATGGCGTTCGCCAGCTCTCCCAACTCATCGTTTCGGCCAATATTCAGGCTGACCTCGTGGTTCCCTTCGCTTAACTGTTCCGTCGCTTCTTTCATCCGAATCAACGGCAACGTAATCAATCGGGATAGCAGAAAAATTGTGATGACGGTCAACCCGACAGCAATCAGGCCAACAATCAGGAATTGGTTTCGCAAATGACTGACCATCCCTTTGATATGATTGGTTTCCGCAAACATGAACACGTGGCCTCTATGTTCTCCTTCAATGGTGATTGGGCTGTCCGTCGCAATAAACTCTTTTTTGTCCCATCGCTCTTCGACGACCTTCCCTCCCTGCAGAACCTCATCAAAATCGGTGTGTTCCAACACTTCCCTCATTTCAGGTTCAATCAGATCGGAATGGGTCAATTCGTTGCCATCTGCATCCGTGATGATGACGATGAAATCGGAGGCCGATTCCATCAACGCCACATGGTTCAATGTCGCCGGTTCAAAATTGTCTTCCAATACTTCGCTGTGGGTGTTCCCTCTTTCAAGCAGGTTGGTCATGACTTCATCCACCCGTTCATTGACAAAAGTAACGTACAGGGTTAGAAACAAAACCAATTCAATGATGATAATAAACACAAAAAACAGCAAACCTATTTTCAATGCAAGCCTGTTTAACATGGCATCCCTCTTTAAGTCGATTGGTTAGCAACAATCAAGACAAAGACTGCTGCCGAAAGCTGTTGGATTCGGTTCGTCTTTCAAACGGCTAGCTGGTTTCTACTTGGTTTTTCCCTCTTCCAGCAGCGTTTTCCAGGTCTGTAATCCGTCTTCCGACAAGTAGGCATTGCCTTCAAATGTGTAGATCGCCAGTTCCATTCCATCCATCGGGTTTTGTGCAATAAAAGCGACGGCATCTTGTGAAAGGTCCGGTGTATCCACCGGCTCGAGTTCTTCATTTTCCATAGTATACTTCACCAGAGCCGCCGCTGTCCCGTAGCTTCCGAAGTACAAATGGTCTTCGGTGAAATGCACCGCTGTGCCTGTTTCACTTCCGTCTGTAATGGCTTTAAAATTTTCTCCGCCATCCCGTGAGAAATAAATCCCTGCAGCCGTAGCTGCAGCGACGAAGTTTGAGTCAGCCGGGTGAAGAGCGAGCGAAGTCACTTCGCCTTCCAGCCCTTCAGCCTTCACAGTTTTCCATGATTCGCCTTCATCACCGCTTTTATATACGCCGGCTTCCAATAGGGAATTCTTGGCCGGATTGATTAGGAAAATGTCGTTACTGTTATATCCCACCGCCATGGCATGAAAATCCGTTTCTCCTTGAAATGCAATCTCTTCAATCGATTTACCGCTGTCGATGCTTCGCTGTATCCCTAGGGGATTGGGTAATTCTGAGTCTGCACTTGGGTGGCCCGACGTAATAAATCCTTCATTTGTTGCATTAAAGCCCATATAATCATGAAAATTATCCGCCGTTTCGAACCAGCCCTCTTCCCGGTAAATTTTCAGCCCGGTATGCGAGGCAAAATACAGTCCGTTCTCATTTCCTGCATAACCCATCCCATGAACATGGTTCAGTTCCCCTTCAAACGGCACTTCAAATGAATCCGTTGTATCATTGCTGCAGCCTGCCAACAAAAGAAAAGCCGACAGCACTGCCGTTCCTATTCTCTTTTTTTTCATGTAGATGCCCTCCGAATATGTCATTTTTTATTTTTTATTTTTTATAAGTATAACATTCTTAAAGTTTCGACTTTTTGTGCAGATATCTTGATTTCAAAACAGCTAATCCATTCCCTCTACAATTGACCCAAAAGGAATAATCCTTCCAATCGGTCCGGTGGAGGATCTTTGCCTGATTTTTATTTATAAATTCTCTACACCTGACATTTCTTTTCTTTCGGTTAGTCCACTTTAAAGAAATGTTTTTTTCTCGTTTTTTCTTTGCAGCATTTTTCAAAATAACGTGGCCCGCATTATGCTTGGGAAATTCAGAGGTATCAGCACGGTTTGATCTGTTCCATATAACTCGCGATATCCTCTTCGGACATTTCACCCGTAATAATTTTCTCGATTTTGCCCTCTTGATTGACTAACAGAGTAGTCGGCAATGGACGGATATTATAAGCTTCCATAACACTTTTGTCCTTATCGATAACAATCGGGAACGTTAAATTTCGCTGTTCAGCAAATTGTCTCACTTCATAATCGGATTGCGCAATATTGACAGCTAGTATCTCCACACCTTGATCCTTGTATACCTGGTACTGCTTTTCCATCAGCGGGAACTCTTTTTCACACGGTTTGCACCAAGTACCCCAAAAGTTCACGAACACCCCCTGCCCTTTGTACTCAGACAGCTGATGCCGTTCCCCGTTCAAATCCGTCAACGCAAAATCGGGTGCCGAATCTCCAACTTGCAGCAATTCGTTTTTCTCTTTTGTTAATCCGTTGTAGATGGTAAATGCAATAGCGACAACCAGAATCAACAAAATACTTGTCCTCATAATCAAGCGATTTCTCTTTTTATCCTTTTTAGCAGCCATACACTGTCACGTCCTTCCTAGATGCTGGGTTGAGTCCATTAAAACCCTGTAAATCCACCCGTAAATTGCGATAAAAAAGCGATGATTTCTGTCAGCATGTCAAAGTAAAGTAAAACGCCCATCAGAATCATTAATGCTCCTCCTATTGACATGAAAAGAGCGCTCTTCTTCAAGAAAGTCATTTTCTCAATAAAAAACGACATCAAGAGAAAAGGAATGGAAAATCCCAGAACGTAAAACAGCATATAGAGTAAGCCACTGTCCGGATCCGCTACTCCGAGTGCAATAACTCCTGCAAGTATGGGACCGGTACACGGGGTCCATCCAGCTGCAAAGCCAATGCCGATCAGAACAGAACCCGCGTATCCGGAGGGCCTTTTCTGGAACTGTAATTTCTTATCCGTCAGCAGGAAGTCGAATTTCAGAATACCGGTTAGGACCAAGCCAAAAAACACCATCAAAATAGCGCCCAATTGACGTAGAAGAACTTGATATTCCAAGAAGAAGTTTCCGATAAGCGAAGTCGACAAGCCCAACGCTAAAAAAATGATGGAGAAACCTATCAAAAATAGAACCGTATGAATCAAAGCCGTGCTCCTCATCATTCCCTTGCCCGTCTTTAACTCATTGACTGAAACTCCAGTAAGGTAGGATAAAAAAGCCGGATACAAAGGAAGGGAGCATGGAGAGATAAATGATAAAAGCCCTGCGCCAAACGCAAGATACAAACTAATTTCCGCCACTTGTACACCTCCTATTACAGTAAGTTGAATCCTCTTCTTTATCATTTTTGTATCCCTTAAGGAATCAAATGAAATTTTCTATATAAGACTCGGGGAATTTCAAGGTATGTAAAATTAAATACAGCCCCTCTCTTAACTTCTACTTCCCCGTGCTTGCTTAACCGTTCCAGAAGACGTCAACCAATCCGGTTTACCGATTAATTCTTGATTTTCTGTGCAGTTTCTTCTATTCCGGTTCAGGTGAAGTCCCGGATGATTTGCAGGAAGCCGAAAATCCAACCTTTGAAGTTGGAAGCCAGGCGATTATTGAAACCGATCATATGGAAGGCATGAAAGGTGCTGAAGCCACAATTGTCGGGGCTTATGATACAACCGCCTATGCAGTGACCTATACGCCGACGGACGGAGGCGAGGAAGTCACCAATCATAAATGGGTGACTGAAAGCGAACTGTCACCCGAATAAAAGCGCCAAAACCCGGGATCTTGTCAACAAGATCCCGGGTTTTTATCTGTAATGGTTCATAAAGAATTCGATTTCGTTTGTATTACAAAAACATTAAGTTTTAGTAGTTAAGCTTCCCGTATAAATTCTGCACATTTTTTCAACATTTTTATAATAGAATAAATCAAATTTAAATAGTTTTAGAGAGGTCACCAAATCTATGAAAACAAATCAGCTTTTGAACGAATCCGGTCTAATCTCCCGATTAGATTCCAGAATATTAGAATTAGACATCAAGGGGATTGCCGATAACTCAAGCGATGTGGAAAAAGGTTTTGTGTTTGTTGCTATTAAAGGATTTGAAATTGATGGTCACGGGTTTATTGACCAGGCAATTGAAAAAGGGGCAGCCCTTGTCATCGGAGAACAAGAAATTACCCGGTTAGGTGTCCCTTATTTACAGGTGGAAAATAGCCGGAAAGCGCTTGGCATCCTGGCCAGGAATTTTTATGGCCGTCCATCTGACCAGAAAATAATGATTGGAATTACGGGCACCAACGGAAAAACGACGACGAGCTATATGCTCCAGCACTTTCTGGAAAGCAACGGTATGAGTTGTTCTGTCATCGGTACCAACCAAAATATTATCAATGGCGAAAAAATGAAAAGCTCGAACACCACACCAAATTCACTCGCTCTCCATAAACTGTTGACCCTCAGTCAGGATGAGGTCGTCATTATGGAAGTTTCTTCTCATGGACTGGCCCAGTATCGGTTAGAAGGCATTGAATTTGATTACGGCTTGTTCCTCAATCTTCACCATGAACACCTGGATTATCACAGTTCCATGGAAGAATATTTTCAGGCGAAGCTTACAATGTTCAATCAGATGAAAGAACATGGGATTGCTGTAGTGAATACAGATAATGAGTGGGGACGAAAGCTCTGTGGAATCCTGCAAACAAAGGGAAAACCGATTTATGCAATTGGCACATCCACTGAATGCAACCTGCGTGTTGCAAAATTTCATTCACTGTCCTCCACTATGCGGGTGATTGAAAGTAACGAAACGTATCAAATGGTCGCTGCCATGACCGGAATGCACAATATGTATAACACCTTAATGGCCTACGGAACATCATTGTTGCTGGGTATCCCCAAAGAAAAGCTCTTAAACTCCATTCACCATTTCAAGGGAGTCGATGGACGCTTTGAGATCACGAAACTGGCCAAGGGCTCGATCGTTATTGTGGATTATGCCCATACTCCGGATGCCATCTCTTACTGCCTGGAAACTGCAAAATCACAAGGGGCCCAACGAATAACCCATATTTTCGGCTTTCGTGGAAATCGAGATGCCAGCAAGAGAAAGCACATGCTATCCATATCTGCTGAAATGAGTGACCGCTACATTTTAACGTTGGACGACCTGAACAATGTTTCTCCAGGAGATATGCTGGAAGTTTTAAACCAACTAAATGAAACATACGGCAACTCAAAAGGCAGCATCGTTCCAGACCGTACACTCGCCATTCAGCAAGCAATCCATGAAAGCAAGGAAGGCGACTGGATTGTGATTACCGGTAAAGGACACGAGAAATACCAGCAAACCTTTCATTTACCGACTGATTCGGACCGGGAAACCGTCAATTATATAATAAAGCAGAACTAAAATAATCACTCAGGAGGGAATAGTTATGAAAAAACTAAGTGTTGTTTCAACCATTTTAATCATGATCAACACTTTAATCGTTTCGTCCGTTTTCAGTAAAACTGATGACCCTTCCCTGCCAAACGTATCCAGTGAAGCAGCTATTGTCATGGAAGCAACGACTGGAGAAATCCTCTATGAAAAAAATGCACAGTCGCAGATGTATCCTGCCAGCCTAACAAAAATTGCCACAGCCATTTATGCAATTGAAAACAGAAAATTAAATGATGTTGTAACCATCAGTAAAAAAGCACGCAATACGGAAGGCACCCGTGTTTATTTGGAAGAGGGAGAACAAGTGACTTTAGAAAAACTGTTGCTGGGCCTCTTAGTCAACTCTGGAAATGATGCCGGCGTCGCCATTGCTGAACACATCAGCGGCAGCGTTGAGTTATTTTCTGCTGATATGAATTTATATTTAGAAGATGTAATTGGCCTGCGGAATACGAACTTCGAAAATCCCCACGGTCTTTTTGATCCCGAGCATGTTACGACAGCCGAAGATTTAGCGAAGTTAACCCGATATGCGATGAAGAACGATGAATTCATGAAAATATTTGGAACAAAAGAACTGCCCTGGAACGGTGAATCCTGGGATACCACGCTTTATACCCACCACAAACTATTAAGGGAAAAACCTTATGAAGGCGTTACGGGTGGTAAAACCGGGTTTGTGCCAGAAGCAGGCGTCACGCTGGCCACGACAGCCAAAAGAGAAAACCTGAATTTAATTGTCGTCACCTTAAAAAGCGACACAGAGGCAGAAGCTTATGCTGACACTATTCAACTTTTGGATTTTGGATTTGAAAATTTTAAAACAGTGAGCATTCCGAAAGAAAGCAGCTTTTTTGCCGGTGATGTGGAATACATTACGCCAGGCGATTTCTTTTATACACACCAAACAGATGAGCAAGTGACAATCGCTGTAAAAGAAGATGGACTATTAAGGATTACTGATCAGGATGGCACTCTTTTGTCTTCTTATCAGTTTCCCGTTGTCAGTGCTTCTGAGACAAACCTTTCTTCTAATTCTGAAGACGTTCGCACATTTTTCCCACCTGGGATTTTAAGTTCAATCTATTTGTTCCTCCTCGTCGTTGGCTTTTCAGGATTAGTGTATTACCGAATTCGAAAAAAACGGATATAGAACGCACTTCTCTATCTTAAAATTTCATTCAACTGAACTTTTATATACCATCAATTTTTTAAACAGCGCAGGAGGCGGATTATACCATAAACACTCAGTTCCCCGTTTTAGAATTTCTGCTGCTTCTCATTTTCAACATAAGTATGGGTGCAGTTGGCTTTTTCCCAAGCTTTTTGCTCACGTCTCTCAATATCAGTTCTTTAGGGTTAACCATTGGCGTCATCCTTTCTTTGTCGGGGGAGATTTTTGGCGCTATCGTCGGATTTTACCTATATCGATATGGGTTTTCAAAAGTTAATCCAAAGTGGTTAAAGCGGCCGTTCTGGAGGTACATCCAGAGTTCTTCAATAAGCCGCGTCTTCTGGGCAATCATCTTGCTGCGCTTAATTCCTTTTGTCCCATCAGGTCTGGTAACAGCAGGGGCGGCCTTGACGCCCATTCCAGGTGGCTTATTCATTATTGCCAGCACCATCGGTAAAATTCCGGCCGTTTCTCTTGAAGTGGCTGTTGTTTATGGCCTTGTAGAGTCCATACCTCCCGGTTATCAGTACGGCTTATTTATTTTGATCTTTCTATCGTTTCTAGTGATCTGGGCAAAGAACAAAAGAAAAAATTCTTTGTAATTTTACCCCCTGTTTGAGAAAACTTCGATAAATTCATCCTCTTTTTCTGGCTCATCACCATAACTCGTGGTTGCTATTTTGACGACCGATCTCGAGGCGCAATCTTAAAAAGAATCGTTCGAGGTTTCGATAGCCATAACCACGGCGTTTGATGAGCTTGATCTTGTTGTTCGTCCCTTCCATCTTCCCGTTCGACAGCCTTGACACGATGGTCTGGCGCATCGCTTGCTCCCGGACCCGGATTGCTTTCGCGATCTTCGCCAGGGGCCCGCATGGATGGAACTGATAACGGTCCAACCAGTCCGACAGCCGCCGTTGCGCCTGTATCTCGCACGTCGCCTTCAGCACATACCGGATATGTTGGAGCCCTTGATAGAGGTTCCGAATGAATGGATCTTCCTGAATACAGGAACGGACGACCTCCCGGTCTTCCCCAGTCAGTGTTTCCGGGCGACGCGCGAGCGAACGATCGATCACGCGAACGTGGTGATGGCGTCTTGCCTCGTTCAAAAAACGACGCCGTCGGCGAAGGGCGTCCGTGACGAACTGGACGAGGTGGAACCGGTCCAGCACATGTTCTGCCTCCGGGAAGACATGGTTGATGGCCTTCGCCATCGCCGGTGCAAAATCACTGACGACAGAACGGATATCCTCGGATATGCCTTGAAGTGCTGCCGTGATGGCTGCCACGTCCCGGCCCGGGACAATGGACAGAAGCTGGCCACTCTTGGCATCGAGGACAATCGTCGCATAGTGGTGCCCCTTTCTCGTGGCGAACTCGTCGACCAGGACATGCGTTGCACGCTCCATCGTCTCCACCGAAGCTACTGATAGAACCAGCGCTCCACCGTCGTATAAGGGAGGCCGTACTCGCGTGCGACATCTGAGATTGTCCGTCCGTGGCAACGTTTTGCGATGCCTTTCCGGAAAACCTCGGTGGAAGTGCGGACGAGCCCGAGAGCGTAGTCATACACGAACGTCAAATCACAAGAGCTGCATCTTTGACGTGGGACATCCAGTTCGATCCAGAGTACACCGACGTTCCACGCATGACCGTGTCGAAAGCGACGCCGCTTTTTCGAATGCAGGATGGTCTTTCTCTGGCACAGCGGACAAGGGATGTCATGTTGACCCGGGATGACCGGAAAAACGTTTGGTTCTTCGTCTGACGACATTTGGATCTGAAAAAGGCTGGAAGTGGAAGAAGTAATTTGATAAACTGTTGGGGCAAAGCGAAAACTCCAATCGTGGTTTGTCTAAGCAACAATTACGACACCGGGGTTTTCGCTTTTTTTCTATGTTCAATTCAAAATCCGATGGATTTTATGTGTCAACCACACCTTATGGTGATGAGCCCATGAAAAGTCATTTCGGATAATTACTTCCTTTATTCTACACAGTTATGTAATTCTCCATTACAAATGACTTTCGTACAACATCAAACTTATGTAACGGGAGGAATTAGGATGCACAAAAAAGATGATTCTCTCGACAAGAAGGAATTTCAGGAGTCAGAGTTAAAGAACAAACGTCGTCAGTCTTTAGCTTTAGAGCCAACCATTCCGCTTAGTGAATTAACACTAACAGACCCTATCATGAAAGTGACGCTATGGATCGGGAGTTTTGGCGTTTATAACGAGTCCATTTTGACTTTTCATTCGAACGGTTTCGTTAAACGAGAACTCTTGATCCTTCAAACGTTTGGCGAGGAACAACGGATAGAATCCGGTTGGTACAACCAGGATGACTCTGCAAAAGTCTTAAAGAAATTCAATTCTTTTAAGACGCATCTCTGGCCGGAGTTGTTCGTAGAAACAGAAACAATCACTCACGATGGGACCCAGTGGAAGTTGGAGGTCTGTAAGAAGGGGGAGGAGACTAGTTCCTATAGCGGCAGCAATGCTTACCCGCCGAAGTGGAGGTCTCTCAAAAAATTGTTCGGCCACTATTGACGTCCAATCGTTTGTTGACCAGCCCTTACAGGAAGGTGTGAGGATGCTACATGGGAAAGAAACGAAAACCAATCCGCAAAGTCGTCAAATATGCCTCTAAACTTGTTTTAGAGTCTGCTGTGCCACTCGGTCATTACGGAGCCCTTGCTTGTGAAATAGCAACTAACCCAATCAAACTTCTCTCGGTCAGTCTTTCCGATGAGCTCGAAAAGTCTCCTTATGTGAGATACCGACACCGCTTCATGGACTATCTTGCATGGAAACTGTATTCGGAGGGCGATATGACCCTCGAGAACATGTCCTGACTCATGGATGAGTTCAAGACACGCGATGATGTCGTCAAACTGTTCATCGCCCGTGCCAAAGAGATTTCGGAGACCAATCACTCTTATCAGTCGACCATTCTATTGGCCATCTACTCTGCGAAAGTGTTCGCCCGGCCAGAACTCGCTGCGAATAGTGAGTCCGCTTTCTTCTTACATCTTCTGTCACAAGTGAATGACAACGACCTTCGCCATTTTGAACTCATCTATGACCACGCGGCTGCTCTCGAACTTAAATTTACACTAGTTTACGCTTGTGACGCCTATTATCAATCGATCGGTGATCCAGTCTTTCAACAACTTCCCCCTCAAGAACGTGAGGCTGCCCTCCTGGCGAGGCTAAGCGACGACCCGGAATTCGTATCGTTTTACACGAGTACAGACAAGCTGACATTCCTGGGTGTATTGATGCAGCGTTCGTTCAGTTTTGGAAGCATCGGACATACTCAAATCTCATTGAACCCGTAGAGCAATACGTTAAAAGAACTATTAGAAGAGTCTCGGTTGTTGGAAGAGTCCTTGATGCGTTCATCGAGCCCTTCTTAACCTTACGCTCGTACCGCCTAATCTCGATAATTACCTCTCCTGATCAATCTAGATTTTTGTATACAAAAAAATGATATATGGTCATATATAATCAAAAGCGACGACAATACTTTGAGATGTGTATATTTCTAAAGGGACAGAGTGCTTTCCAGACAATCGATTCGACTCCACTTTGATGGATATATAAAAGAGTGTATACATTTCGACGTCGAAACGTGTACACTCTCTTTTGTTGTCGAGTCATGGCATGTCGTGACTCAATCATGTATATTTTTGTATGTACATCGCATCATCTGCGACCAAAATCAGTGTCTCTAGTGAGTCCCCGTCTGTCGGATAAGCAGCTTCTCCAATTGAAGCATCGAGCGTCACCGGCACATCTCCGATTGAGAGCTCGTATTTAAATGTCGCTTTCTTGAAGTCCAAAGGATAAGGCGAAAGGATCACGAACTCATCTCCGCCGATGCGACCGAGTACTCTTTCGCATACAACTGCTTAATTTCCCACTCTAACGCAGAACGGAAGTTCATCCCTTTTCGCGCACGTTCGACCGCAAAATTAATGTGATCACCTAGTCCAAGGAGAGCCATGTTGTTGACCGTATTCCCTACTTCAGTTTCATAAAGTTGGAGAATATCGCCGGCCAATTCGATGTCCTTCACATCGATTCGTTGTAGAAGTGCTTCCAGCTCATGCACAGATGCCTGTTGTTCTAGATAAAGTCTTAATAATTGCCTCATTCTTATTTCATCATCAACAATTAATATTTTATCCATCCTAGCCACCACCTCTTACATTAGAATTTTTTAATAATAAATGATTGTCAATCTATTTCCTCATTATTTTCACGAACTTTCTATATAATCAACTCAAACTATAGGATGGAGTTGATTATATAGAAAGCATTTATGAAGAGTTTAATCGTTACTCTCTATGTATCCTTCTTTTTTCTCACCATACTACTGGTCTATAAAGGTTATGAAATTTTTCATAACTAAGTACCGTAGTTTTTATAGATAAAGGAGCATCAGCTTTTTAGCTCATACCTTTTTCGGCATGGCGACATAGATGCTCCTTCATTTTTAACACTTCGCTTTAAGCAATTAATTTACGACAGATTTTTGCACATTCATTACAGGCCTCAGCGCACTTTTTACAATGATCATGATCATGTTTCGAACATTCGTCGGCACATCTTTCACAAATTTCAACACAGCTTCTTGCAAGAACATCAATATTGCTGCTGTTTCGAGAAATAGCTTGTACTAAAAGACTACAAATTTCAGAACAATCTCTGTCTAGACGTATACACTCTGCCATCGAAGAAACATGATGTTCACTCAAACACGCATCAAAGCATTCATTACAAGTCACTATACAGTTGTGTAGGGCACCTAAGATTTCTTGTTGTCCAGTATTCATTCTAAAATGCCTCCATTTTCCGTCTTTTTTGACTTACACAAAGCCTATTCCCTTAGTTTGTGAAGAAAAGATGAAAACATTCACCTATTTTTTAGTCCACTTTCAACTGACCCATCATTCCGTTCACTTCATGTTCAAGGATATGGCAATGGTACATAAATACACCTTTTTCCTTGAAAGTCATCTGAATCTTAACTCGTTCGTCTGGTTTTATAGCGATAGTGTCTTTTAGACCTGTTTCTTGATTATCCAGTTTCTGTCCGTTTCGCTCTAATACTTTGAATTGGACTCCATGAATGTGAAAGGGATGAGTCATTCCACCCATCATGTCTTTTTTATTATAGACCTCCCAAATTTCCGATTCTCCTTGTTTCGCCTTAATATCAATTCTCGTCTTATCAAACTTTTTCCCATTGATTTCAACATTTTTGCCCATTCCGAAAAGAGTTAATTTTTGATTCACTGTAGACAAGGTCTTTAGCGGCTTTTCATATCCATTTTTCAGCGCCAATGCACTTAGGTTCGCCCCTTGTTTATCCTTCAGTTTGAAGTTAACGACCCTTACTCCATTCGTTTCAAATGAAACAGTCTCACCAATTTTTCTTTTTGAAAAATCTACCAATACCTCTATACGTTCGCCTGGACTTAATTCAATTTTTTTCACGTTTTTCGCTTTTGAGATGTAACCACCATCATCAGCAATTTTTTTTAAAGGATGAGCCGTCAGATAACTTCACTGCATAGTTCCGTGCATTGGACCATTTATCAACCTGACCCTAAGTTGCGAACATTTCACGTTAAAATACGGATTAATCGTTCCGTTTACGAGGAGGGTATCGCCTAAAGCCCCATCTATTTTTTCTACATCAGCATATTCAAGGACATTCCTATTTTTAACTTTTCGATCTTGAAGAATTAATGGAATATCATTTTCACCATATTTATGAGGTAGCATCGTCTCTTTAGTTTTTTCATCTTTTACGTATAACAATCCTGCCAACCCCTTGTATACTTGTTCAGCAGTCTTACCCATTGGATGTGGATGAAACCACAATGTCGATTCATTTTGCTTCACTTTAAACTTTACTACCTTCGTCTCACCAGCTTTCACGACCTGATGTGGTCCACCATCTACGGATGATGGTACAACAAGACCGTGCCAATGGGATGTAGTGGCTTCTGATAAGCGATTCACCGTACGGATTGTTATTGTTTTCCCTTTTTTTAACTCCACTACAGGACCTAAATAATTTCCGTTATATCCTAGAGTTTTAGTTTTTTTTAGCATCTCGAAAGAACTTTGTTTCCCCTTGTTTAGCGACAATCGTGTATTGAATGGAATTCTTGGTTTCACGATCGGCTTTTAGTATCTTAGGGATGTTTAATCGTCGCTCTTTTTCTTCAGTTGATTTTAAATCGACACTCGCACCATGTCCCATACCTTCCATCATATTCTGATTTGTAGTAGTGTTTCCTCCATTCATCATAGATCCCATGTGCTGTTTGTTGTTTGACATAGTACCTCGGGTAAGAAGTAAATACGAACCGCCCACTATAATCATGAGAGTGAAGATACCGATAGTTGCGATTAACCATGTTATCTTCATATGGATCATTCCTTCCAATCAATTATTATCTTTAACTTAAAGAATGATTGTGAAAGAACTATGTCTTTCTACCCATGAATTTTATAGTTTTTTTTCAATGTGTTACTTTTCTGCTCTCTGCAATGTTTCTGCAAATTTATGTGATAGAGTCTATGGAAAGCATAAAAAAGCAATTGGAGGTAATTTTTATGAAATTAAAGAAAAAGATTATTATGACAACTATGGCTGCTTCGCTTTCTTTAGCACTCGCTGCGTGCGGAAGCAATAGTGATGATTCTAAATCAACAGGAAGCATGGATAAAAATATGGATGGTATGGATCATTCGACGATGGACATGTCTGGATCGAAAGAGGTTCCGAAAGGGCTCCAAGAGGCTAAAAACCCTAAATTTAAAGTTGGCGACATGGCGATGATCAAAGAAGCACATATGGAAGGCATGAAAGGGGCTGAGGCTAAAATTGTAGGTGCTTATGATACTACTGCTTATAGCATTTCTTATGACCCTACAAATGGCGGGAAACGCGTCACGGATCATAAATGGATTATTCAAGAAGAGATTGTAGATGCCAAGTCATCTCCTTATGAAGTAGGCGATGAAGTAAAAGTAGACGCGGATCATATGGGAGGAATGAAGGACGCTACGGCCACTATCGATTCAGCTAAGCAAACAACAGTGTATATGATTGATTTTGAATCGACTACAGGTGAAGAAGTGAAAAATCATAAATGGGTGACTGAAGACGAACTATCTGCAGAATAAACGATATACAAGAGAGGAACGGTTTTTTAACCGTTCCTCTCTTGTCTTCTTTCTCCTTATTTAAGGAACCCACTTGTAACCAATTCCCCATACTGTGCGAAAGTGTTCTTCAATAGGAAACTCGAGTTTCCTAAGCTTTTCTCTTAAGTTTCTTACATGAGAATCGACCGTTCGTTCATCTGTCCACTCATTTGCTAACCATAAACTTGAGAGCAGTTCCTCTCTTGAATAGACACGTTCTGGATTTTTTAATAATTTAGCAAGTAATGAAAATTCTTTTGGTGTGACTTTGACTAAATGATTATCGTAATACAGCTCATGGGCGTCTTCATTTAAGATTAGACCCGACGATTCGATTTTTGATCCTGAAGAAACTGTAGTTCGTCTGAAAATCGATTGAATTCTTGCCTTCAATTCCGCCTCGTCGAACGGTTTCACAATGTAATCATCTGCTCCCAGTTGCAATCCTTTTACGATTTCTTCTTTTCCGTCGAGTGCTGTCAATAAAATGATTGGTACATTCGAAACTTCTCTTATCCTTTGACAAGTCTCAAAACCATCCATTAAAGGCATCATCACATCTAATATGATTAAGTCAGGCTCATCTACATCAATCAAGTTCAATATCTCTTTTCCGCTGTTCAGCTTAATACAGGTATAACTGTCTTGCAGATACAGTTCGATCAGTTCTAACATTCGATTCTCATCATCTACCAAAGCAATGGTTCTCATCCTGGAATCCCCCTCAAGTCAATGACAACCTTCAGCCCGTTTTCTACATTAATAGCTACGATGGTCCCTTTGTGCGCTTCAACTATTTCTTTCGTGATAGCCAGACCGAGCCCAGTACCTCCTGTTTCACGATTTCGTGAAGAATCTACTCGATAAAAACGATCAAAAAGATACGGGAGTGATTGTTCATCCACACCACCACCTTCATCCGTAACTTCAATAAAGTTTTCATCAAGTTTTAAAAATACGCGTTTGTTCGCATGTGTATATTTTAGCGCGTTATCCAGTAAATTTAAGAGAACCTGATCGAATCTAGCTTGGTCTATCTCTTTGTAGATGGGAGTTTTATTAATTTGAAGAATTAATTTCACTTGTTTCTCCTCAAATTTAAAAATTATTCTTTCACTGATCTGTTTTAAGAAATCATTCATCTCTGTAATCTGAGGATCTATTTGAAAATGTGGCTCTTCCAATCTAGCAAGTTCAAACAAATCCTCAATCAGTTCTTGAAGTCTTTCGGATTCCTCATAGATAATATCTCCAAATCTCGATTCGTCTTTTTTGAGGAGTCCTGCATATCCCTTGATGTAGGTAATCGGCGTACGCAATTCATGTGTGATTGAAGTCAGAAATTGCTTTCTTGTATTTTGAATGTGACGTAAATCAACAGATAACTTAGTGATCGCTCGTGCTAAATCTCCTACTTCGTCGCTTCTCTCAGCTTCTCTGATTTTCAGCACCTCGCCTTGACTTAACTTTACCGTCGCCTCTTTCATTGATAAAAGTGGCTTTATAATGATATAACTCAAAAAATAAACACTTACTAATAGAAAAAGTACTAACAAGAATAGAGAGAACACTACTTGTTGTTTCAATTCCCCCATCAAATGCTGTATATACTTCGTCGGCTCTAACATGATTATTTGACCGCCATCTTCAATATTACTCACCGTCACTAAAAATTTGCCTTCTCTCCAATTACCTTCTACGATTCCATCCTTTTTTTGAATCCAATCCAGGTTCAAAAATTGTTCAGCGTCGTTAGATGAATCGACGACTTGATTATTTTTGTCCAAGATAATCACATCAGTCATCGCCTTTTCCTCCATTAAAACAACGTGTTCAACTGTTTGCTTGTCGAAGTTAGTGGAAAGAACATCTCGATGACTATTGCCTCTCTCTTGAAGGCTCTCCAGTTCACTTTCTACTTGTTGATGCTCAAGAATGTTGTATACAATAGCAGATGAGAGAATGAAAATCATGAGAATCCCGAAAAAATAAAATAACGTTATTTTAAATGAAAGTTTATTCATAAAGTACCTTTCTCATTTAAGATGATTACATATAAAAACAAACTGTTGAGATTTAGAAAAGAAAGTATTCTTCATTTAGGCGATACACAAAAGAGCTTTTATCATTTGATTCTTTTAAAAGGACAATTCCTTGAATATTGCTCCACAAATAATTAGCGAAATCATAATCACTAAAAATAGCCTCACGAGTAGAATGCGTCATGAAACATTCTATTTTTGTAATCGTATACATTCCCTCCGAATCACGTTGATAATCGAAAGAAAAAGAACCCTTTATATTAAGCCTTTGAGCAATTATTGCTACGCACTCCTCTAAAATCGAGTTGGCAAACACCTCGTATGAAAGAACAGTATCTTGGTACCGTTCATACTCTTCTCTCATAAAACAGCAAATCACTTCATCAGATCGATAATCGATATATGCATCAATTTTCCCCAGCTTTACACCTTCAGGCGCATTCTTTAATTGGTCAAAAGAGTAAGTAAAGGTATTACCTTGAACCGAAAATGAATCATGAAGTATTGTTTTATCCAAATCAAAGGATGTTATAAACATTACGTTATTTTCTCTCATTTTTAACTTGTGTTTCGATAGCGTAGTTGCTTCTTGTTCGCTTAAAGGAATAATCCAGCCTATTTTTTGAGAAGTACAATATTCAATGAGATTACTAATATACCCTTCTTCTGATTCTTTTTTTGAAAATGAATCAAAATATTTAAAATCAGGAAGTAGCTTTCGAACCCATCCTTCTTTTGAAGAAATATGAATATCTATACCTGAGGGTTTAAGTTGTTTTATGTTCTCCATCACTTTCCAGTTTTCCTCTACTCCCATCATCAGGACATTTTTACGAAACATTTACGATGCATCTCCTCTTGAAATAGAAAATAGAGCGTCAGAACCCTCTAAACCCTGTAAAATCAATCAATATTGTAGTTAGTTTCGTTAGACCATCGAAATACAATATGATACCTAATAAAATCATAAACCCTCCACCTATTTTTGTAACCTTTGAAGAATACTTCATTAAATATCTTGATTTCCCGACCCAAAACGACATTAAGAAAAATGGAATGGAGAAACCTAGAACATAAAAGAGCATATATAAAAATCCATTACCAGGATTTGTGGCAATCAAAGCAATAACTCCAGCGAGAATTGGTCCTGTACAAGGAGTCCATCCAGCAGCTGATCCGACTCCGAGCAAAAGCGTTCCGATATAGCCACGCTTTCTTGTTCCTAAGTTCAATTTTCGCTCTTTAAGTAAAAATGTTGGAGTCCATAGACCAGTTAGAATAACACCAAATATGAATAAAATAAGTGCACCGCTCATCTGTAAAACATCTTTATACACTATAAAAAAATCAGCCAAGTATGACGTTGAAAAACCCATCACTAAAAATACGCTCGAAAATCCAAGTAGGAAAACTAATGTATGGGGAACTCCATTCCAGTTCCACTTTTCATTTTCTTTTAACTCTCTAACTGAAACCCCTGTAATGTAAGATAAAAAAACGGGATATAAAGCCAGACAACATGGCGAAATGAAAGATAAAAACCCTGCCCAAAAGCTAACAAAAAAGATAATTCCATCAATTTTTTCCTACACACAAAAAATAAATCTATTTTTTGGAATATTTATAAAAAAGAAATGTGTTTAATTTTTATCATAAAATCCGTTTGTGAAAAAACTATGCATTTTTTGATTAAATCTCTTGTCAATTTTTGAAATGAATTTGATATACTTTTTTGTAATATAGTGATGCTATACTCCTTTTAACAAATCGTTCGTCACTGTATCTTTATCTTTAAAGGAGTACAACTAATGAAAAACAAGGTAATACTTATCGCTTCTAGTATCTTACTCACAACAACTTTTTCGATGCATAGTCCAAAAGTCGAGGCAAGTAGTGCATATAACGTAAAAGTGAAGACAGACGATCTTCGTGTTCGGACTGGTCCTTCTCTCAATCACAAAATTGTCGGCATCACTAACACTGGGCAGACCTTTTCTTATTTAGGAAAAAAAGGGGCTTGGACAAAAGTACTTTACAAAGGAAACACACGGTATATCTATAGTTCTTACCTAAAAAAATATAAGAGCCACGTTGCCAAAAAAACATCATATAATAACTCTCTTTTTGCTTCTCCTACAGAAGGTCGGCTGACCCAAGGATACGGAAACTCTAATGGTGCTTACGGTTATACATTCCATAATGGCGTTGATCTAGCTGCAGCAAAAGGCACACCCGTCTACGCTTCTGCCAGTGGAAAAGTCATTACATCTAAAAACAGCGGTGCATACGGTAAACACGTTATGATTTCACATAGTCTACAGAATCAAAAATACGTAACCGTTTATGCTCATATGAACAGCCTTTCGGTAAAAAGTGGTCAGACAGTCTCTAAAGGTATGAAGATTGGAACAGTTGGGAATACAGGAAACTCGTTCGGAAATCATTTGCACTTTGAGATTCATAAAAACAGTTATAAATACAGCAGTTATTCTGCAGCGAATAGTGTCAACCCAATGAACTATTTGTAACCTAAAAAAAAGAAAAGATTAGACTGACCTAGCTATATGAGACACTAATAAAAATACCTTGATTAGGCTACCGCCACACCATAATTTATCGGTGTGAGGTAGCCTAATTTTTCTTGGATACGTTCTTCGTTGTAGTAAGTTAAGTAATTATTCACCCGCTCACGCACTTCATAGTCGCTTAACGAGTTGAACTTGACGTACTGGAACACCTCAGACTTCAAGTTCGAATGAAACGATTCGATCACCGCATTATCCCAACAGTTGCCTCTTCGAGACATGCTGCTCGTCAGATACTTCCTCTTTACGAAATCTTGAAAGGCATATGATGTATAGACACTTCCTTGATCTGAATGGATGATAACCCCTTCGGGATTGTTCCGACTCTCCAACGCCATCCTTAACGTATCGATGACGAGGGGCGTCTGTTGATGATCGTATAGCTTATAGGCAACAATCTCATTGTTGAATAGGTCGATGATCGTGGAGAGGTACTTCGTCGTGCCTCCGTATTGGATGTAGGTGATGTCCGTCATCCACTTCTTATTCGGTCTACTGGCAGTGAAGTCTCGCTTGAGAAGGTCAGGGGCGATGACGATACTCTCACCCTGAGACTTCCATTTTCGTTTGGGTTTGATCCGACACTGGAGATGGTGCTTCTTCATGATTCTCTGTACGGTGTTCCGGTTTGCTGCCAATTCATAGGTTTGTTCTAACAGGGCCTTTATCTTTCGATGTCCATATCGATACTTTGTAAGCTTATATACTGCGACGATTGTTTGCTCTAGCACCGAAGGGTGCTTCACCGGTTCTCTGGCCCAACGGTAATAGGTTGCCCGCGGAACGTCTATCACACGTAGGATTGTCGTGACTGTATATTTGCTCCTCAGGAGCTCTACAACCTTTAGGACTACTTCTTTCTCAACTCTCTTTCGATCTCCATGAATTTTTTTAAGATTTCGTTCTCCGTCTTCAGGTGGGATAGTTGACGCTCTTTCTTGTCATCCTCGCTGGCGGAATCAGGACCGAGTCCGTAGGTGTACTGCTTACCGATCGGTTGGCCGAATCGATAGATTTCATTGGACCGATACCATCTCATCCATGTGTGAATCTGGAATTCATTTTTGATTCCGTGCTTCTCCATAATCTCTCTAGTCGTCAACTCACAACTTAGTTTGTCTCTCACCACTGCCCACTTCACTTCACTTCACTTCACTTCACTTCACTTCACTTCACTTCACTTGAATATACGTTTTTGCCCACGCAAAAACACCTCCGATGCCAGCACTTTTTTAAAGTGGACCACTGCGAAGGTGTTTTTATATTGTCTCAAAAATTTAGGTTAGCCCAAAGTTAGATTTTTTTATGTCCAATTTTTATGGGGCAGTTCACAAGAATTTGAGCTTTTTCATAGAATTAAATGATTTTTCTAAGGTGTTTAACTGTCTCTATCAACTTTTGTACAGCTAGCGATATATTTTATACGTCTTTTATTGGCGAGAGACGCCGCTTGATTTCGTTGATAGACAAGTAAAGCGTATAATTCCCGTATTCAAGAATCGAATTTAGAAAGAGATTCAGTTCTTCCTGAGATGTCACTTTTATTTTTAGGTGGTAACATCCTTCTCCTGATACACGATGGGCTTCCACTACTTCTTGGCGCTCGTTTAGAAATTGAATATACTTCTCATGATTGGACATTTTCATAATGCTTACAATATTGAAACCGATGAAGAAGATATTCGTTATTCATGATTCATCACACATGTGAAATATTTCGCTGAACGCTTTTATGCTGGAAAAATATTGAATGAAGAATCCGATCAACTATTTGAACAGATTGCGAACATCTACCCAAAGGCCATGAATGGTTCATTCAAAGTACGGGACTACCTTAAACAGTTGCACGGTGTGACAATTCCTAATGAGGAAATAGCTTATCTAGCCGTTCATATTCATCGACTGACAACTAATATGGATTTGAATAAACAATAACTTTCTTAATTACCTGGTTCTTTTTGACGAAGACCAGGTTTTTTCTATACTGAACAAAAAAATATCCATTTTTTATAATCGAGCAGCTACAGGCCGCATGACATATGTGTGTTTTTCACCACTGATTCGATTTCTTTAGGTCGGCGTGACGGGCTCCTTTAATAACTTTTTCAGAAAAGATAAAAGGAAAGAACAACTTTGCTCTTTCCTACAATTTCTAGCCCAGTGTTAGTAATTATTTATACATCGCACGTCTTCATGCTTGGTTTGGGGATGACAGGGTTTCTGTGGTTCGGATTCCGCTACAATCCAACGCCCTCGGCTGAATTGAATCCAAAGGACGATCGCCTTAAAGATGATGTCTAGACCGATGGCGATCCACACTCCTGCAATGCCCATCTGCATCTGAATCGCCAATACATATACTGCCCCAGTCCGGATCACCCACATACCGATCGTGGTCAGATACATTGGAAACTTCGTATTGTTCGCTCCTTGGAATCCACCGGTCAATACAAGGACGACTGCTAGGAAAGGCTGGAAGACCGCTGCTATTTTTAACGCGACATCGATGTCTTTGATGACTTGGGGATCGTCGGTGAAAAGTGAACCTGCCCATCCTCCGAAGAAGAATAAGACGACCCCGAATAAGGACATGAAGCCCATCGCCATGAACGTGCTCAATCTGGCATATTCTTTGGCGGTCTCGTGGTCTCCCGCTCCGATGTTGCGACCGACGAGAATGGTTGCTGCTGTCGCGAAACCATATGCCAACATATAAGAGAACACCTCTAGATTCCCTGCAATTTGATGCGCGGCGAAGGTGTTCGTCCCGAGTAGCACGATGAATCCGAAATACACGATCTGTCCGGCTCTCATGACCAATCGCTCGATAGCCGCCGGGCTTCCAAGGTTCACGAGCTCCAACTGGTGTTCGAGATCCGGTCTCCAGAAATCTTTCCTGAAGGCGATCACTTCCGTCTTACGAATATAGTTCATCAATAAGAGCGTCCCGACGAGCCGGGCGATGACGGTCGCGAGTGCCGCTCCGACGAGACCAAGTTCGGGAATGATCCAAAAACCGAAAATCAACATATAGTCGAGCACAATATTGACGACATTGATGACGATGCTTACCTTCATCGGTGATTTTGTATCTCCCGCACCTCGTAAGATACTACTGAGCACAAACATCAATGCCATCACGATCGATGGGATCCCGACAATTTTGAAGTAGATGCTACCAGCTTCTAAAACGTCATTCTCCACCCCCATCAACCGCAGGAGAGGCTCAGCGAAAAATAGCGTCACGACCCCAAAGGTCACCCCGACCACGACAGATAGGACGATGGCCTGCTGCGCGATATGTCTCGCGCGCTCGATTCGTTCTGAGCCTAAGTTATTGGCGACATAAACGTTTACTGCCACACCGATTGCCATAAAGACAGCAAAGTAGATGGCGAGGATGGCATTCGTCACTCCTACCGCTGACACTTCTGCTAGGCCGATTCTTGAGACGAACAGCGTATCGACAAATCCGAGCAACGTTTGGAAAAAATTCTCGGCAATCGCTGGTAACGCGAGTAGAAGGATGAATTTCATCTTGGTTTTTCGATCACCATGAGTGTCCAGCCGCTCACTTTCTATCATCTGAGTCCTCTCCTTCGAAAATTATGCTTACAACGATTACAGGAAAGCGACCCAACGAGGAACCATGGGTCGCTCATGGTCAATCTGAGACACGAATGACGAAAGGATAGGTGTGCACAGTCCCATGGAACTGGAATTCGGCCCAGACCTTGTATAGGCCAGGTTTATGGAAGACCGTCTCAAATTCCGTCGTATCATGAGAAGAAGGATGCACATGGATAAACTGTTCTCCGGCTTCATCCAAGATGACGACATGACCAAGTGCTCCAAGGTATGGCTCCGGGTTACTTTCTTTGGTGTCATAGCTGAAGACAGTCGGGACATGCGCTTTTAAAGAGTCAATCGACAGCTCGACGGTATGACCTTCGATCGTCTTCGTCAGACTCTCATCCACTTTAAGTGACGATTCGATAGAGGAAGAGGAATGATGATCAATCTGTAAGTGAACCGGCTTCACTTGATATGCCAGTCCCTTAGGCTGAATATCCACGAAGAGTTTATACGCCCCTGCCTCAAGTTGGACGGGGTGCTCGAATCGACCCTCACCCTTTTTAAACGGATGGAGGTGTCGGTACTCAGTTAGGTCTTCGTTCACGAGAATCAAATGGAATTCCTTTTCATGGCTGACTTCGAGTTCCGGGGCTTGCTGATGTTGATCCTTTAACTCGATACTGATTTTCCCGAATTCATATTTAGCTTTTACAGACACTTCATTTCCCGTCAAGTTCTTCATATGATGATGTCCATGGTCTTTCACGTTTAACACTCCTTTGTGTAGTCCTTGATCGCACCGTCACTCGACCTCCATTACTTGCAGCAAGAACAGCCGATTTTAACGGTCGCCTCCGTTACCTCGTAGCCAGTCTCTTGAATTGCGGTTTCAATCTCAGAAAGTGTGAGTTGGCTTTCATCGAACGTCACGTCCACCTCTCCCGCCGAAAGATTGACCTTCACTGATTCAATACCCGCTAACTTTCTAACGTGTCCTTCAATCTTATTGATACAAGATCCACAAGACATACCCGCTACCTGAAATGTTGATTTTTTCATTATATGTTCCTCCTGATTATTTAATTACCATACATGGGTAGGGTGTAAAAGTATCGATTTTTTTACACCCTCGCCACCTTATGTTCGTGTCCCTCATTGCGCGACACGCTTTCAACAGGTTCTGAGAGTGAGCTATCGTTGCTTATCGTAGCAACGTTAGAATCTCTTCTTTGTTGTTCTCGAAGCCAACAAAGTACTTCACTACTCTTCTTTTTCTGAGCATCCCTTTTTTGTAGAAGACAAACAGTGGTACGATTCGATTCCCTGATATCGCTACCATTTCTTGTTCAAGGTCAAGGTTCACACCCACATCTTTGTTCACATAAGAAACTGAGATTGTTTTTAAGTATTTTTTGGCATCCTGACAATCTGAACACGTCGGACGCGTGTAAAGTTCGAGCTGTAGATCTCTATCCATCCCAATTCCTCCTTTTATTTAATCATCGAAGGCTGGAATCGTTTCAAACGGAGTGCGTTCACCAGGACCGAGACTGAGCTTAAACTCATGGCCGCTCCAGCAAGAATCGGGTTCAATAAGGGCCCACCAAGTAGATAAACAATCCCCATTGCAAACGGGATACCCATGACATTATAGGCAAATGCCCAAAACAGGTTCTGTTTAATATTGCGGATGGTTGACTTGCTCAATTCGACAGCTGTAGGTACATCCATCAAATCGCTTCGCATCAAGACGATGTCTGCAGATTCGATCGCAACGTCAGTACCCGAACCGATCGCGATTCCGATGTCTGCTTGGGCCAAGGCTGGTGCGTCATTGATTCCATCACCGACCATTGCGACCTTCTTCCCTTCGGCCTGTAACTTCTTCACTTCGTTCGCTTTGTCTTCAGGTAACACTTCACTCAGTACCCGATCGATCCCGACCTGTCTCGCAATCGCCATGGCCGTACCTTTGTTGTCTCCGGTGATCATGGCTACTTCGATACCCATTCGTTGAAGTTTCTGAATGGCTTTACGACTGTTTTCTTTGACGGTGTCTGCGACAGCGATGATCCCTGCGATTTGTTGGTCAATCGCGATATACATCGGCGTCTTGCCTTGGTGTGCGAGTTTGTCTGAAGCGCCTTCAAGGACATCAAGTGAGATGCCGCGGTCTTTCATCAATTTTCTGTTTCCGGCAAGCAAGACTTTTCCGTCGATCAGTACTTCGATCCCGTGCCCTGGGATGGCTTCAAAACGATCGATATCCATGACACGCATCATTCTGTCCTCTGCCGCTCTTACGATTGCTTCGCCCAATGGATGTTCAGACCCTTTTTCAGCGGAAGCGGTCAAGCGTAACAACTCATCTTCTTGATGTCCATTCCCTGTCACGATATCTGTCACTTTCGGTTTTCCTTCAGTGATCGTCCCTGTCTTGTCGAACACGATCGTCTGGACTTTATGGGTCGTCTCCAAGGCGCCGCCACTCTTGATCAACACACCATTCTCAGCACCTTTGCCCGTACCCACCATGATTGCTGTTGGTGTGGCCAAACCTAGTGCACAAGGGCAGGCGATGACCAGTACTGAAATCGTGATCGTCAAGGCGAAGAGGCCGGTCTGACCGCCTAAATACCATGCAATTCCTGAAAGGATCGCGACGACGATGACAATCGGTACAAAGTATCCGGAGATGATATCGGCCAGTTTTGCGATAGGAGCTCGAGAGCCCTGTGCATCCTCGACCAATTTGATGATTTGAGATAGCGCCGTATCCTTACCGACTTTCGTGGCTCGGTATTGGATGATCCCGTTCTTGTTGATGCTGGCACCGATGACTTGAGCACCCACATTTTTTTCAACAGGGATACTTTCACCGGTCAGCATGGATTCGTCTACAGACGTATTACCTGATAGAACCACGCCATCCACCGGAATCTTCTCACCAGGCTTTACGATAATCGTGTCGCCGACGATGACTTCGTCGATTGATACTTCTAACTCTTGTCCGTTGCGGACGACCTTTGCCGTCTTAGGTGCCAGTCCCATCAATTTTTCAATCGCTTCGGATGTTTTACCCATCGACCGGACTTCAAGATATTTACCTAATGTGATCAGCGTGAGAATGACTGCGGCTGTCTCATAGTAGAGGCTATTCACGTATCCCTCATAACCTGAGAGGATAGCCATGGTAGCACCGACGCTATAGAAGAAGGCTGCGCTCGTCCCTAGTGCGACAAGTGAATCCATATTCGGATGCCCTCGGAACAATGTCTTAAATCCGACGGAGAAGAATTTCCATCCGAATAACATCACTGGGATGGTCATCATGAGCTGCAAGACAGCGAACAATTCTGGGTTCATCGTTGGATGCAATGCCATCGGTAGGGGTAGGCCGATCATATGCCCCATCGCCACATAGAGTAATGGAATCGTGAAAATCGCCGACCATACAAATCGGTTCCACATCGATTGAATTTTTTTCAGTTTCTTTTCTTTCTCGGTATCTTGACTATCCGCTAATTCTTGATCTTCTCTTGCCTCATATCCGGCGTTTGCCACCACTCGGATGACATCTGATACAGTCACCAGCTGAGGATCATATCGAATGACTAATTTTTCTGTCGCCAAGTTCACATTCGACTCAGTCACACCCACCATTTTCCTCGTGGCCTTCTCAATCGTCTGCACACATGAGGCACAAGTCATCCCTGTGATGACAAATGATCTTTGCTCGGTCTCGGTTGAGGCCTTGTAGCCAGCCTTCTCGACGGTCGTCTGAATATCCAGCGGCGAGATTTTCGTCTCATCGTAATGAATGCTCAATTTCCCAGTCGCTAGGTTGACGTTGGAGGTCACTACGCCAGGCAATTTTTTTGTTGCTTTTTCAACTGTCTGAACGCAGGACGCACAGGTCATCCCTTCCACGGCAAATGTCTTACTCTCCATATCGTCTTACCTCCATTATTATTGGGCTGATTCGACTTCGTAACCGACCTCGCCCACAACTTCTTTAAATTCATTCACATCTAGTCGTGTTTCATCGTACTTCACTTTTGCGATGCCTTTCTTTAAGTTGACTTTCGCACTTTCAACCCCATTCAGACCTTCAAGTGCTGACTCGACTTTGTTGACACAATGAGCGCATGACATACCTTTAATCGTTAAAATCGTTTTTTTCATCTTGAGTCTCCTCCTATTCACTACATTCATGACATCATTTCAAACTCAATGTCTGGATCCACAAGAATGGTCCTGACATCTGCATTGACCCGGGGTACAGGTGCATGGAATGTCCTCCACCGCTTCACTTTCCTTCATCTCAAGGATTTTTTTGAGATTCTCGATATCCTGTACACTCAGTGTCGCCTGTGTGATCATCGTTCCGATTGTGTTCCCGACATCCCTGTCACAGATATGATCGAGTAGATCGTGTAACGTCTCTCTGATGACGTCACCTTCAACGACGTTCGCGGAGTAGATGAATTTCTTCCCCTCGCTCTCGGTTGAGAGCATCCCTTTTTTCACGAGCCTTCCAATGAATGTCTTCGTCGTCGCAGGCTTCCAGCTCATCTTCTTTTCCAATACCTCGATGATTTCTTTACTGGTCACGTGCTTTTGGGCCCAAACGACACGCATGACTTCCCATTCTGAATCCGTGATTTGTTTTTCGACATGTTCAGCCATTTGTCTAACCTCCAATTTTAAGTTTACAATCGTAAACGTTTTATTTGTTTTCAGTTTACATTCGTAAACGTCGACTGTCAACCATTATGTTTTTGGGTTCGCTATTCAGTCTTCATTGGCTATATTCTTGTCTAGAAAACGCATCTGGATATCCTTCAGCAACGCTTTCAAATAGTAGTGCGAGCTGACGGCATCCCGGGCACCAATCGGCGGTGAACTTTAAGACTACAGGCTGCGTAGAGTGATTAACCATTTGCAAATCAGATAATTGAAATTTCGAAAGCATTTTTTCTCCTCTCTTTTCGTTTACATTTGTAATCGATTTGAGTTTACGAATGTAAACGTTATTTGTCAATCTATATATTCGTGTTCATTTTGTATGTTTTTTATTTTGATCTCATACAGCTTTAAATTGTTAACTACTGTCATCTCTTATATGATGTAATAAAACATAGTAGGAATTGTCTTAAGCGTTTTGTTGCTTAGTCGCTAGGATTAAATAGATGATTCGACTACTAGCTTACTATTGAGACATTCTCATAAGTAAAAAGTGTAGGAAGGTATACATTTCGACGTCGAAATGTATACCTTCCTACACCACAAAGTGCCAGTTTATGAGTGATTTTTTTTATAACAACTTGTATTTAAATGATTTAAATATAGGAACTACATATGCTGTATACAAAATAATAACCAAATGAGGGATTAGAATTGGAATCAAACGAGACCAAGGTGACGTCATTCCGCGTGTCACAAGAAGTGAAAGAACATATTCAGCGTTTAATGGAGCAACGTCAAATATCAACCAACCAATTATTCGAGCAATTAATATCATTGGCCGATAAACAGTCACCGGACCCCTTAGTCGTCAAGGAGAACGAATCACTCGAAGCAGCACTGAATCAAGTGCTTGCCCTGTTCAATGAACGAGCCTCTCGACTAGAAACGCAACAAAAAGAACATGAGCGAATCAACGCGCGATATAAAAATACCATTCATGACCTTGAACAAAGCGTAATTGCAGAAGCTGAACGACTTCAAGAGGAGTATGAGCGAAAGGTGTCGTCACATGAAATTGCACTCACTCAATTACAAGATCAAATCAACATGTCCGCACGAAGAAGTTCATTCTCAAGCTCCATTTGCTGGATACGGCGCTTAAGCTTCTCTTCTTCGCTTAGTTCGTCCTCTGGCTTCGTACGCCCACGGCGGTCCACGAGCGCCTCTGCCCCGCCCGTGTCATACTTTTTGATCCAGCCATAGACCTGGGCATAGGACACCTGAAATTGTTCCGCGGTCTGCTGGTAGTTGCGTCCATTCTCCAAACAATATTTCACGATCTCAAGGCGCTCTTCGAATGTAGTTTTTCTTCCTTTTGTCATAGCTCGATCCATCCCTTTTCTCGAATCTGTTAACTCGCTATGACTAGTATACTTCTTAATCCATTTACGAAGAACAGACCAATTACTGATCTGATACTTGGAGAGTACCTCCATTCTAGTGAACCCATCGAGATAGTCGCGGACGGCCGCGATTTTCAGTTCCTTGGTGTAAGATTTCCATGCCTTCGATTCCTTCAACGCATCGATCCCACCGGTATCGAATTTCACTTTCCACACCTGGAGGGTGTGCTTAGAGACGCCATGAGCCTCCATGATTTCCTTCCAAGTATATGTTTCTTCTTCCATCATGCGCAGCGCACTCAATTTTTGTTCGATCGTATGCCGACTTCTCGCCATAAAAAACACTCCCCAATAGAATAAACAGATTTGTTATTTCATCTGTCTACCTATTGGGGAGCATATCAATGTGGGCAGCGGGGCTTGGCGTTATTCTGTTATGCTGATACCATTTGGAACACCTTTCACTTCGATCGTTTCGATTAACTTGTTTTGCCCTTTGTCGATGATTGACACTGTATCTTCAAACATATTGGTTACATATACTTTCTTATTGTCCGGACTGGTTACGACTCCGTGCGCCCCTTTTCCGGTTATAATTTCAGCAGTTGCTTTCCTTAAGGCAAGTTCAATCACTGTGACGGAGTTAGATGGAGCGTCTTTTGTACCCTGGTTTGCCACATAGGCAAATTCATCATTTACATCAACATAAACCTGTGCCGGACCCACACCAACTTCGATTTTTTCAACCTTTTCAGTCTCAAGGTCCACTACAGCCAACGCATTTTCAGCATTTAAAGTGGCCACAAGGGTTTTTCCATCCGATGTGACACCTGCAGTAACGGGAACTGCACCGACTTTGATCCGTTTTTCTTCCTTCATCGTTTCTAGGTTCACCACACTGACTGTGTCTTCTCCCATGTTCGCAATATAAGCCTTCTGGCTATCGGCTGAAATCCTGAATCCATGAGGGCCTATTCCTGTCTCTACCGTATTGACAACCTCGTAGCTTGCCATATCTATGACAGAAATATTGTTATCCTCATTATTCGTCACGACCGCAAAGTTCCCGTTCTCAGTAAATACGATGTGGGCAGGGTGATTTCCTACTTCAACTTCCTTGATTAGTTCATCACTTTCCACATCAAAGAAAAGCGCTTTTCCACTATTCCCCTCTCCGTGGCCGCCCTCTTCTTCATGGCTTTCATCCTCTTCGTCATGGCCGCCTGTTTCCGGTACAAGGGTTGCACCAATGATTTTTCCATCTGGAAATACTTGGACATTATGAACAGAACCTTCCAGCTTAATCGTATTTATAATTGTGTTGGTTGCGGCGTCAATTTTGGAAATGCTTCCACCTTCATTTGCAGTATAATAATATTGGGCAGCTGTTTTCCCAGCCATTTCTTCAGTATTCTCCCCTTCTTGCTTCTCATTTTCTCCCACTGCTACAACAAGCTCCTTTTTGTTGGGGCCTTCATCAACTGCATTGTTGCCTGAACTACATCCTGCTACTACAACTCCCAGAACTCCCAGCATTAATAGAAAAATAAATATACTCATTTTCACTTTATTCATGTAAAGCTCCTCCTTTATCAATGTAAGGCAATCATAACAGCTGATTTTTGTATCAACTGTGATATATTTCACTTGGCAAATAAAAGGTTTTTAAAATCGTACAATTTGTTGAAATCCATTAAAACTGCATATTCTGCCTATAAGATAGAAGGTTTTCAAGTCATAAAAAAAGAACATGGCCTGCATTAGGGGCTGTTCTCTAGGGGATATTTGTAGTTGCTCATTTAAAGTAAAGACCAGCCAGTCCGGCGGCCGTAACTACTAGTGATCAGAAAATAAGGAAAGCGAACGGCGAGAGTTTTTTTCTTCCTTGCTTTTCCTTTTGATTCGAACAGCATGCCATAGAGCACCTCCATTCACTTTTTCCGCTTTTCCCTCACCATAGGGCTGAGAATGGTAATACAAACATTTTTATCCTCGATAAAGGATTCAAAAACATCCAACGACCTTGGTGGAGGCCCTCCTACATTGATTCCCTGCTCATCATACTTGCCTCCATGACATGGACAATAAAACTCGACTCCTTCATTTTCCTTCATGGACACTTCTGCGTTTCCTGCTGCACAGCCCAGATGTGTGCAGATAGGTGACATAATTAACAGAGAATTATCCTCCTTGTTTTTATTGATATACAAAAACCCTTCCATTTCCTGTTCAACCCACGCATCCTGAACCGTTGTTTTATAAAACACTTTTTTGGGAAAGTCACCTTTCTCCAGTTCACTGAGCGGGCCCAGGCTGGCCATTGCACTAGTATCCACTTTCTCTCTATTGCTGCACGCAGATAAACTGAGGGAAGAACTGATATAGCAAATAGACCCGCTGCTCCTTTAAGGAACTGGAAATGAATGTTCCCCTATTCACCTTCTCCATTTTAACCACCCTCCTATTTAACTTTTAATGTTAACCCTTAAGTTTGCAGAAATTTCATGCTTTCTAAAATATAGGCTTGGTTAAATTATGGAGATTCTGTTAACTTTCATATTTTAACTGCGAAAATGTAGTGAATGAGCTATTTTAATCATTTTTATCCATACTTTCTGCAAAATTTTTTACTATTGTTAGGATGAAAAACAACAGGAGGTATGGTTATGAAAAGAAAATTGCTTGCTTTGTTTGCATTTGCTGTCCTTTTCCTTGCTGTCCTTTTCCTTGCTGCCTGTTCCAGCCAGCAGAGCGGTGATATGGAAGGCATGGATCATGGAAATACGAAAAAGGAAGAAGGAACTAAAAATAAGGTTAATCCTGAAAAGGTTGATGGTGCTCAAACTGTAAGTTCCGAGACACTTACAGGGAACGAATTTACCATTGTTGCCAAAGAAGGAACACATCAGTTGAATGATCGTGTCAGTGTTAATGCCCTTGCTTTTAACCGCTCCGTTCCCGGCTCCCAGATAAGGGTAAAACAAGGGGAAAAAGTCAAAGTGAATTTGAAAAACGAACTTTCTGAACCGGTTTCCATCCACTGGCATGGAATTACTGTTCCAAATGAAATGGATGGAATTCCGGGGGTAACCCAAAATGCGGTTCAGCCTGGTGAGTCCTTCACTTATGAATTTACGCCTGAGAATCCGGGAACCTATATGTACCATACGCACCAAAACGCTGTAGAACAAATGGATAAAGGCCTCTATGGGGCCATTATTGTCGAGCCTAAAGAAAAAACTTATGATCGCGACTATACCTTGATGCTTGATGAATGGATGAGCAATCCCGAAGAGGAAAGCGCCGAAATGGAAGGTATGGAGCATAATAATATGAATAACAATAAAGAAGCAGAAGGCGAAAGCAACATGGACCACAGCAATATGAGTTCCGAAGCAGGCAATGAAGAAGAAAGCAAAATGGAGGGCATGGATCAAGGCGGCATGGGCGGCATGGGCCATGACATGAGTGCTTATGATATCTTTACGATAAACGGTAAAAGTGGGGATAGCATTGAGCCGCTGATGGTGAAAGAGGGAGAAAAAGTCCGCCTCCGTCTGGTCAATGTGGGTTTTATGTCCCACAAAATCCATTTGCATGGACATAAATTTAAAGTGGCTGCCATTGATGGGCAAGAGTTGAATGAACCACAGGAAATTAAGGACCAAGTAATCTCTATAGCACCAGGCGAGCGTTACGATATAGAATTTACGGCTGATAACCCTGGTGAATGGTTCATTGAATGCCATGGTGACATGGAAGGCACAGCAGGCATGAAGACTCTAATCAAATATGAAGATACAGAAGGGTCCACTGACACTTCTAACCAGGAAATGCAGCTCCCAGAGTTTAACTATATGAATTACGGTGTGTTTGAAGATGCTGAGTTCACACTCGAACAGGATTATGATGTTGAGTATACAATGGATCTTAATACAAAAATGGATGGAGAGGGGCAAGTATTTACCATCAATGGAAAGAACTTTCCTGAGACAGACAATATTAATGTTAAAGAAGGAGATCTTGTAAAAGTTACTTTAACCAACAGTTCGATGATGGACGACCACCCAATGCATTTGCACGGACACTTCTTTCAAGTCCTGAGCAAAAACGGCAAGCCGGTTGAAGGCTCTTCAATCATTAGGGATACCATAAATTTAAAACCGGGAGAAGAAGTTGTCGTAGCATTTAAGGCAGACAATCCTGGTAACTGGCTATTCCATTGCCATGATTTGCATCATGCTACAGCCGGTATGGTAAATATGGTGAAGTATGACGGCTTTACACCAAGTTTTACACCAGATCCGGATGCAGGCAATAAGCCTGAATAACAGGGAGATACTGCCTAAGCCCTCCTTGGGCAGCTATCCTTTCATAATAAATCGAATGAAAGGGCTGAAGTATGGCCATTTTAAAGAAAATCACAAAAAACGGACAGGTTACCATTCCCAGTCACATTACCAAATCAATAAGAATCAAAAATGGAGCATATGTGTTTATTTACGAAAAGAACCGCCGAATCATTATTAAAAAGACCCATCACGATAAGACCTTAAATCAATGCATATTTCGAAATGGCCGATTGTCCATCCCCATTGAACTAAGAAAGCAGCTGGAAATCAACCCAAGCACTCTACTTTCAATTGAAGCATCTTCAGAAGAACAAATGATTATAATTAAAATATCGGAGCAAGAACAACCTTTATGCAGTTCGATTTAAATCTGATTAAAGCATTAAGGAGAGGTTTTTAAAACACACAAAAACAGGCCCGCATCTACAACTGCGCAGCCTGTTTTTTGATTTTCTATAGTCTGATTAAGATGCCATTTTTCGGCATGCTTCTGCACACTTAAAGCATGCTTCCGCACATTTTTGGTTTTCACCCAACATACTTCGCCTATTTAATCGAGACACGTGCATTGTGCTCGGTAATTTAAATAACACCCTGTTCTATGGGCAACTTAGATGCTTACAGTCGCAATATGTCATTTAGGTTAGCTTCATATAGATCTGCCTTAATGAGTATTGCCCCGCGTAGGTCAGCCTTGGTTAAATCAGCGAAGCGTAGATTAGCATCAACTAGGTCGACATAGCTTAGATTCGCTTCAACTAAATTAGCGTCACTTAGATTAGCACCGCTTAAGTCAGCGCGCTCGCCACCTACTTCTTTGATTAGCCATTTTCTATGCTTAGTTAGGATGTCACTGAGTTGCGAAGGGGTCAATTGCTTCATTAGTGGTTACTCCTATAATTTTATCGTGATACACACTGATCACATCGAAGAGAATTGCTTTTTTGTCACAGTATCTCAACAAAAAACAGTAAATACCCATATGTTGAAGGTTAGACCTTCTCGATAGGTCCATTATAGTCGATGCGATAGTATCGATAGAGAGGAATAAAATACTTTCCGAATGAAAAGACCATGCCTCTACTGCCTAAGAAAAAATCATCCACACACACCTAACTATTGAGCAGCTACTCCTCTATCATGTCTGATCCTTTTCAATTTTTATCTACCGTTTCCTAATATCTATATTTATGTGATTTACATCTCGCTTAACAACTCCTCAACCATTCATAAGAGAAAAAATGTATACATGTATACCCATCGACAAGTATACATGTATACATTTTGAAATAATCAGTTATGTACTTGAAGCATGTTCGTATTGAAGAAGACCGTCATCTGTTTCAATCGTTCTCCTTCTCTCACCTCACAAAGGAGATCCATGCTTACTAACTCAAATACCCCAGAATCGATGTCCATCCGTTCAGGAAGTCTTCTAAGCAATACCTCTTTCGTCTCTTCAATCGTTTGCTGGTCCAATGTGTGACTCATTTGAATCATCCTCTCCTGTTGATAGCTCAACAATACCTTGAATCTGACCTCTCAACATCTCGGCTTGTTTAAAACAAGCCCAGGGCTTACGTAGGAAAAACGGTCATTTTCACCAAACACGCACTCTTTTTTCATTAATCCAAACATCGCAAATACACATTCATGAATAGACGGAACAACGTGATTTCTTTATGCCTTTGACTTCTCACCAAAACCATTTGTTTTCGCCACGCGACAACATTCCTTTTCCCGGATCCGAATTCTGGATTCAGGCGAGAGCATTTCCCTGGAGATGGACTTTTAAATCTAAAAGCACAATAACAAATTTATAGTAATCCCTTTATCTATTTAGTCCGAAATATGTGTACGAACCCATAAAAAAGAAAAAAAGACTTGGAGCGAACGAATCGCTACAGGTCTCCTTTTTTCTCTTAATCTAACGGGTTACACGCCAATCCCGAACCTTTTTACCAACTTTGCTTTTTCCACACCGCTTTTGGGCTATTTTGTTTATACGTAGTCACAACGACTTTCCCTGCTTTATCTAATACCAGTGTTGTTTTGGTCGGCGAGTGGTACAAAATCTTCGCGCCTGTGTTTTTATCTACGTACTTCGTTCCATATGCCATTGCACTGGCAAATTGTCGTTCAGTAATCCCCCGTTGTCCTGCTCGTTCTGCAGCATGTTTAGAAATCTTTTTAACCGCTTGCTTTCCTACCCACTGTCCAACTAAGCGAACTACAACTGCAATGATGATAGGCGCGAGCGGAAGCGCCATTACTTGGAAACCCGGATCTTTACTATGTTCAGATTCAATCAAACCTAATTCTGCATTATCATAGTAGATTCGAGCATCAAATTCTTCAAGTCCCTCGTGGTAATCAACAACATATTGTTCGAAATCGAGCTCGCTTTCGTCTTGCATGGCATAGCTAACGTTAGGACCGATTACACCGAACAAAAATACAGTTAAAATAACTCCAGTAATCCACTTGTACATACGCTTACTCCCTCTTATTCATATGTCTCATACATTTTTGAAGCAATAAATTCAATTTCATATGTTTCACCAAGCTCTTGTTTCAAGCGTTTAGTAAGGAATTCACCTTCACTATTATGTTGTTTCTCCTTGACCTTTCCGTCTGTAGTGAGTGTATCGGTTTCCCAGTCCACCCATTCCCCAAATCGACTAACCCAGTCATGAAAATCTTGCTTCAACGAGTCAGAAATCGGAAAGACGTCCAATTCCACATTGTAGTGGCAAACTGCACACCAGATCGGGTCCGCCCCAATATCCGCTTCTACCTTAATACGTTTTAAATCTTCACAATTACAAATGTTTTTCACCGATCGATTACCTCCTTAACTCTAAGTACAACCTTTCATTTTACGATTAATAAAATGTACATTATTTCCTGAAAATCCTTTTCTTGTTGGCGTCGATTTTACTTTCTCATACTCTACTCACCTCTACAACACCGATTTTTAATTTCAATAAAAATGAATAATTGGTCGTATCATAAATTCAAAAATACTCATAATAATCATATTTTTGGACGTTTATCGGGATATCTTCAAATCTAACTTTTTACTTCGTCAATAAGTGTATACCTATATGTAATCTAACGATCACACTTTTTCAGTCATGTATTTAAAATAAAACGGTAAGCGCCAAGTCTGTCTATCATCAAAAAGACGAACCTGACATGTACTACGTCAGACTTATAAAACGACATGAATCGCTACAAACTACGACCATGCTGATGCAACTGATTCCCCAGGATCATATCCACCGAAAATGCGATCACAACTACCATAAACACTACTGCGAAGAAAGAGACCATTAGTCTGCATCACATAAATTCCTCTAACGGTTGCACCCGTAAACTGGCCACTTGTTGATCAGATAGGCAGATCTACGTAACATTTTTCAGTTTTATGCCAGACAGAGCGCCGCTTCAGATCAAACGAAATGCATATCGTGTCAATTTAACTAGAGGGCATGATGGTCTCATTATCTACATTCCTAAAAAAGCAGAACTTAAGGAAACCTGGCATACATTTAAGGATATCTTACGCATTCCAGAACTATAAAAAAGAATGTCGCTACATCACATGCAAGGTTCTTTTTTATATACACCATACTAGAATTTAAGTGTAAACATTTCGACGTCGAAATGTTTACACTTAAGGTAACATGGTTAATATAGACGATGTTAAACTTTGTTCTAAATCTTCACACTGAACAAACACAATTATTCCTCCGATCCATCAATACCAATAAATACAATGGAGTTATCTACTTTTATCAGTGTCGTACATTATGAATTTAAGCGCTTTTGGAATTGAACATTATAATTTATAAGCCATTTTGATGACCTCCTACAAGTTGTAAACATCCTATTTGTACATCTTAAATTTCTATATACAGATTCCATGTCAATTCAAATACGAAATTGAACCAAAACCATATGATATACTAAAAAAAAATACCGTGGAGTAAATAGGATATGGCCTCAAACGAAACAAAAGTAAAGTCATTTCGTGTCTCTGAAGAAGTAACAGAACATATTCAACGTTTAATGCAAGAACGACACCTAACGACGAATCAATTGTTTGAAGAATTCATTCAATTAGCTGATAAACAATCACCAGACCCATTAATCGACGAAGAAAATGGTGTACTTGAAACTACACTTAATCAGATTACTTCACTCTTTCAAGAACGAGCGCTTCGCTTAGAGAAGCAACAAAAAGAAACTCAACGTATGACAATTCAATATACCGAAACGATACGAGAACTCGAAGACAGTGTTGTGAAGGAAAGTGAAGAGCTAAATCTAGAGTATGAAGCTAAAGTCATGCATCACCAGGAAGAGCTAGAGCAACTTCAACAGCAATTGGACCAACTACACACAGATAAACAAGACTTACTAAATGCACTAGAGACGGAGAAACAATTAGCGAAAGAGGAGCTAAAGGTTCATAAAAAGATGATTTTTGATTTGGAAGGAACCATTCGAAAATTAGAAGAGAGCCAAAAACAATTAAATCGCCAAAACCAAAGTTTAATGGATGCTGTAGATGAATTGAAAAGCAAAACGCGTCGGAGTGATCAACTCGAAGAAGAGAATCAAAAACTTCACTTAGAAGTGCAACTTCTTCGACGCGAGAAAGAAGCTTTTGAACATCGACTACAAGAACAGGTAGAGCTTGCTGTTCTTCGGGAGCGAAATCTTCAACAGAACAATTCTTAATTAAAAGGGCCGAAGAGAAGTCACATATTGACTATTTCTTCGGCCCTTTTAATATATAGACTGCGCTCTTTTAAAATAGATAGTTGCTTTTCTTAGGTTTTTGGGACTTCTAACTGGTTAGGCTTCATAGAATCCGCGTCTTCCCCCCATTTATATAAAAAATGACCCACCGTGGTCCGCATTTTAAAGAGGCGTGGTGGGTTCTATTACATCAAACATAGCAAAACACGTCAAAATTGTATAGCTAGTAGAGGGAACTTACTACAATTGTTTTTAGAAAAATCACTCATGCTTTGATCTCTCAATATCAATTTTCACACGAGAAATATACATATTTCTCGATACCCATCAAAAATGAACGAAAAGACTCTTTACTTTTCCGGATCCGATTTCTAAACCTAGGAAAGAGTAACGTGTATCATTGATCCTGTAAAACAAAAACATGTGTTTTCTTCTTTTAGTAACACATAAAAAAGCACCCAATCTACGTCACAAGTTGACGCAGATTGGGTGCTTTTTGTCCTGATGATACAACATCGTATTCAGATCTTATCAATGTGTTGATCGAATACAGTTAAATCATGAGGACGAATCGTCTTGAAAAACTTTCGAATCTGGCCCCTCTTCACGACTTCATATCGCTTCAAATGTATACAAAAGTCTAGGAGGGTATGCTGACGTATGAGTGTTTCCTGTTCCTCTTGGTTTACGATGTACAATTCAGCATCTGTGATGACCTCTCGAATATCCGTGTCATCGCTACATATCAACCCAGCGCTCATCAATCTCGCGGCAGCAAGACTATGCATTTCGCCCAAGTCACTCGTATGTTTGAGTGGCCGACCTTCTCTTTTTTTCTTTTCATCCAGTTGTTGGAATGCCAGGCGAACTTCCGTCAGATAAACGAGATAAAGGTCATATAGTTCATCCGTCGCGATCGATGCTTCCGATTCAGGATCGAATAGCACCCACTTCCCATCATGGATGAACGTGTCGACCCTTTCTCTTACCGAAGATGTCTTCAGTTCATTCAATACCTCTACATGGATAAGGACTTGTTTATAGAGACTATTGATCCAATCGAAAACATCGGCTTGTCGAAAACTTGCCGCATGAATGATGATGTTCGCATCGATGAACACCGGCTCCTTAATCATGGGCAGTGTCCTTTTGAAGACGACTGATTTCATCTTCCTGTAACGCTTGAGCCAACTCAGGTCGATAGACAGAGAGTTTATTGGCGGCGCTCAACCGTGTCATTCGATCTTCTTCTACTGCTTTGACGACTACTTGTTCATAGGCTGGAAATGATTCGAAGCGTTGAGCTTGATCCAGTGGACTCGGGGCAATCCCTAGTCTGCTTCGTTCCTCGCGCCAATCGGATTCCTGTTCACTTAAGTCAGTGAATCGATAATTGAGCTCTCGGAGTCGTCTTACAACCGATACGTATGGCACTTGGGCCATATCTGCCAAATAGATGATGGCAGACTTCGTATCATATCCATCCCTCAGCTTTTCCCAGACTTCTTTTGTCGTACTCTTCGGCAACATGATCGCAGCGGCGAATCGATCGGCTGCCCTTTCGTGATCGAATCCATCGACTTGCCACTCGCTTGCTTCAGACAAGTGCCATAGTTCATGAGCCGCGGTAAAGTAACGCATGCGCAGCGGTTGGTAGGAGTTCAATGCGATGAATTCTTCTCCTGACATATGCTTGATCGCGACGCCGTAATATGAGTCGTCCTCGACATATTGAAAGATGAGGTTCGCACGTTTGGCCAATACCTGCTCAATGTAAGCGCCAATAAAGACGTGACTGTCAATGACTTGCTCTAAAAAATCTGATGCAAACGCCTCTGCAGTATCTTCCGCAAATTTTGTAGATGGCTTCATCGTAAATCACTCTTCAGACCGACGTAATCTTCTATCGCAAATTTAAGGCGTTCAAGTTCCATTTTGGACCGCCGATTTGAAAGGGACCCGCGCAACTCGACAGTCATGCGTTCTTCTCTCATCGAAGCATCAGTTGTCAGTTCGTTGACCGATACACCCAATGCCTTGGAGATAGCAACGATACGTTGGGGTTGGATGACCCGGCTCTCATTCAACATATGACCGACCAATGCCTTGCTGACGCCGATTTCTTGAGCTAACCATTGTTGCGACTTTTGATTATCCTGTAGCCACAATTTTATATTGTTTGCGATAATTGTGTTTGAGTTCATAACGACACCTTCCTTCAAAGCAATTATAGCACTCGTTGTAGTCGACTACAAATTTAACTATATTAATTAGTATGTTTAATAGTTGATTGCTTAGAAGACATCGGAACCAAACGCACAAAAAAAGAATCTCTATAAATAGGATTCTTAAAAAAATCAGCATATATTCTTTCAAATTGAGTTTAAAAATTATTATTCATTCGAATTAAACCATTCAATTTGTATGTTCTCCAAATAAAAAATTAATGAAAGGATTCTATCAGCATATGCATTGATAAATAACTCCATTGTTCAAAAAAGGCATTACGATGGCAGAAATTGCGCAATTGATCGAGAAAATGTATGGGCATCATTATACGCCACAAACGATTTCAAACATGACAAAAGCGGTCTCAGAAACGGTGGATGCGTTTAATAATCGTCCCTTGCACAATCGCTACGTATGCGTGTATTTAGACGCGACATATATTGCCGTGCGTCGTGATACGGTGTCAAAAGAGGGCGTCTATATTGCGGTTGGTATTCGTGAAGATGGCTCTAAAGAAGTGCTTGGCTATACGATTGCCCCAACAGAATCGGCTTACAACTGGCAGGAGCTACTACAAGAGCTCAAAGACAGTGGTGTAGAAGACGTACTTTTATTCGTATCAGACGGCTTAAAAGGCATGGCAGACGCTGTGTTCAATGTGTTTTCAAAAGCAAAATATCAAGTGTGTCTTGTCCATGTGGCGCGCAATATTCTGCATAAAGTCCGTGTAGAAGATCGCAAGGAAGTGTGCGAGGATTTTAAAACGATTCACCAGGCAAAGGACGCCGAAGCAGCGAAAACAGCGCTTGAGACGTTCTGCGAAAAATGGGGAAAATCGTATAAAAAAGTCACACAAGGCTTACTCGAAAACCCGTATTTACTGACGTTTTACGGCTTTCCAAAGGCGATTTGGCGAAGCATCTACTCGACGAATTTAATCGAGTCGTTCAATAAGCAAATCAAAAAATATACAAAGCGCAAGGAACAGTTCCCGAACGAAGAATCGTTGGAGCGCTTTTTAGTGACGCAGTTCGAGGACTATAATCAACGTTTCGCCACACGTTGCCACATTGGCTTCAATAAGGCCCGTGCGGAGCTAGAAGAGATGTTTGAGCAGCTGCACGAACCGACAAACTCAAATCAACACTTCGAACAAGTACAATTGAATACACAGGTGATGAGCTCCTTGAACGGGTGAATCGTCATTTACACAAAAATATTGACAGTACCTATGATATTTCGTAACATTTTATATTTTTATTGATTTACAATATATAATCATCACTTTATTCGATAGTTTCTATTCTGCCTATTCAATGATTGTGCAGGTTGTCGACTCTCAAAATTTCTGTATGAAATGTGCCAACAGACATCGAGTCATAGATTGACTCAATATGTACCAACATTTTAGAGTTTCTAGTTTTTCGTCCGACAGTTAGATGAACAACTAATTTGTAATGTCATCTTGGGGCGAATATAGCACGTCTCAGGAAGAACGTCTGAAGAAGAAGGGAATTGATTTTAGAGTCGAGGACGAAAAGATTTACATTAAAGAGAAAAATTTAGACAAAGTAGCATCATGTTGCAGTTGACTTTACAGTTTATTGATTGATGGATTATAAAATTCAGCGCAGCACTCAAACGTGAACACAAAAAACTTTGACGCTTTCCCTCCGCCAAAACGGGAAACGTCAAAAACCCTGAATGAGCACTTTTTATCAAGTGTCTATCATTCAGGGTTCAGTTCAATCTCCTGGAGCGGCCATTTTTTACTTCGCGCCTTCGACGTTCATATGCTTACTACGAAGTTGTCCGCATGCCGCATCGATGTCTGTCCCGTGCTCGAGACGAACACCAGTGTTGACGCCACGCTTTTTCAAGATGTCGTAGAACGCCATGATGTCCTCAGGCGTGCTTCGCTCATATTGGATGTGCTCGTTGACCGGGTTATATGGAATTAAGTTGACATACGACTTGTCTTTGATGTCTTCAATCAAGTCGGCGAGTTCTTCCGCATGTTCCGGTAAATCGTTTACTTTCGAGAGCAGGATATACTCGAACGTGATTCGTTTGTTCGTCTTCTCGACGTAATAGCGAATCGACGGCATGAGTTTATCAAGCGGGAACGCCCGGTTGATTTTCATGATGCGAGTACGTAATTCATCATTCGGCGCATGCAGAGAGAGCGCCAAGTTGATCCGTAAGTCGAGGTCTGCGAACTTATAGATCTTATCCGCGAGACCACTCGTCGATACGTTGATCTTACGCGGAGCGATTGCGAGACCACGCTCATCTTTGACGACACGCAAGAAGTCGACCAAGTTGTCGAAGTTATCGAACGGCTCGCCGATACCCATGACGACGATATGGCTGACACGGTCCCCTTCGCCCTCTTCATCGAGGAAGTGTTGGACGGTCATGATTTGCTCGACGACCTCACCAGCCGTCAAATCACGAGTCTTTTTCAGCAAGCCGCTCGCGCAGAAGCTACAGCCGATGTTGCAACCGACCTGAGTCGTCACACAGACCGAACGTCCGTATTTGTGACGCATGAGCACCGTCTCGATGTAATGCCCGTCATGTAATTTAAGTAAGAATTTGACCGTTCCATCGCCCGCTTCTTGTTTGACGAACAGTTTTTGTGTCGAGATGACGTATTTCTCAGTTAAGTAATCGCGTACTTCGTTACGGACGTTTAGCGCGTCCATCGATTTGACTCGATCGATGTAGAGCGAGTCCCAGACTTGACGTGCGTGGAAGGCACCATATCCAGCTTCCGTGCACTCGTTTGTGAGCTGATCGAACGTCAACCCGTATATAGATGATTTCATTCTAACCTGTCCTTTCTCTAATCCGCATACGTACCATTGTAGCGGACGTCAGAGACGGGTGCAACTTACGAATAATCTGGAGGCGTCGGTCGTGTGACGAACTGTTCAAACGCATAAGCGACACGAATCAAATCTCGTTCCGCAAAGCTCGTTCCCGTGAACGATAGACCGAACGGGGCCCCGCTCTCTTTTCGTTTATAAGGGACCGTGATTGTCGGATGTCCCGCTTTCGCAGCCATGTCATAGTTCATGTCATGTGGCAGGACGATCGCGTCCAGTTTTTGCGCTTTTAATAGCTCATCCATTCCGTCCACTTTTGCGAGATGAACATCATCAATCCGTCGGTCGAGATAACTAGCTTCGACGAGACGCCCTGAACATGAATCCGATTGTTCAAAGAGGGTCTGCCCGTGCGGAATCGCTTCGAGGTGGTCCGCGTTCCATTCGATCAAGTCGGACAGTGTCTTAAATGGCACGGTTGTGTTCGCAAGATACGCCTCAATCCCAAGCTTGAATTCATCAAACAAAATATCTGCCTGTTCTAATGCCGTATGTTTCGGTAACGTGATTTCGACGAGTTCAACCTCGGCTTGACGCAACAATCGAAGTGCCTGTTCATACAAATCGACTTCTTCGTCTGAAATAGTTGGCTTGATAAATCCGACACGCATACCGACGGCTTGACGGACATCGAGACATGTCACATAAGGCGGTCCGATTGGAGTTTCCCATGTCGCAGGATCAGTCGAATCTTCACCACACATTGTCTGTAAGGCAACGACCGCATCACGGAGGGTACGCGCCATCGGTCCAGCCGTATCTTGAGAACGTGAGATCGGAATGATTCCTGAACGACTAATCAAGCCGACGGTCGGCTTGATTCCGACGATACTATTATGCACACTCGGGTGTACAATCGAGCCGCTCGTCTCAGATCCGACGGCAAGGAGTGTCAGGTTCGCCGCAACCGCCGAAGCCGATCCAGAACTCGATCCCCCGACATCTAATTGGTCGCCATAAGGGTTCTTCGTTTGTCCGCCAACAGCACTCCAACCGTTCGGCATATCTTCCGTTAAAAAGTTCGCCCACTCGGACAGGTTCGCTTTTCCGAGAATGATTGCCCCGTCAGCCCGTAATCGTTTTACGAGCTCGGCATCTCGACCTGCAAAATGATGTCGCATGGCGGCGGCACCTGCTGTCGTACGCATCAGACCGGCTGTCTCGATATTGTCTTTAATTAAGACGGGGATACCGAGGAGCGGTTTGCGTACTCCTTTTTTATAGGCCCGTTCTGCCGCCTCTGCCTCGAACAGGGCGTCCGGATTCACCTGGATGACGGCATGAAGTCGCTCATTATATGCAGCAATCCTTCCAAGGTAATACGCGGTCACGTCTCGTGCCGTGAATTGTCCTTCTTTATACCCACGATGTGCACGTTCAATCGTCAGCTCATGTAATTGGATTTGTTCCATCCTACATTCCTCCTTTATCTCTCCCACTTTATTCGTGCTCTATGCCTGATTTCCTTTTCGTATCGCCAAGTCTATGTGTTCTTGTTACACTTAAGAAAAAACAGGAGGTTCCTATGACGCGCTCCTACGTATTCGTGTTGCTCGCCGTATTCGGTCTATTTTTCTTGCAGTTATACGGAGAAAATGTGCCGTATGGTCCGTTCATTTCGATCGGGTTGATCGGATTCATCATCGTCTTGACGATTTTTCAGTTGAAGCGAAAACCGAAGCATTGACGAAAGTATTTTGAGGGTGGTATGATGCTCTCACCAACTACATATCGATATCAAGAGTGAACGAGAGATCTGGCTCCATGACTTCACAGCAACCTGCCACAGGCAAGGTGCTACGACCAGCAAGGGAAACCTTGGACGATATGACGAGAGCGCTCATGTCATCCGACGTGAGCGCTTTTTTGTTGAAATACGATTTGGAGGGAACGACAAGATGGAAAAAGCAACATTTGCAGGTGGCTGTTTTTGGTGCATGGTAACACCTTTTGAAGAACTACCAGGGATAGAAGGAATCGTATCCGGCTATATGGGCGGACAGATCGACAATCCGACGTATGAAGAAGTTAAAACGGGAACGACTGGTCATTTAGAGGTCGTTCAAATCACGTATGATCCATCTCTGTTCTCATATGAACGTCTCCTAGAACTCTATTGGATCCAGACAGACCCGACCGATGACGGTGGGCAGTTCCAAGACCGTGGGCCTCAGTATGCCCCAGCCATCTTCTATCACACGGAGAAACAACGAATCGCGGCTGAGGCGAGTCGAGACGTATTAGCAGCAAGTGGTCGTTTCACGGCACCGATTGTCACAAAAATCACTCCGGCGACGACATTCTTCGAAGCGGAAGAGTATCACCAGGATTACCACAAAAAGAATCCAAAACACTATAAAGAAGACCGGGCCATCTCAGGACGGGACACGTTCATCGAAGAGAACTGGACCGAAACCGTATAACGGTCATCAGACGCGGATTTTAGCATCCGCGTCTTTTTATAAGCCCAATAATCGGGAAAAGGCTATTAATGGTTCATACATCCGAAAAGGAGGACTCATACATGAAAACAAGTACGAAACTCATCATCAGTGTGATCGGCGTAGCCGTAATCGCCGTCGCCTGGTGGCTCATCTCACCGCTTTTCTTGACAGAGACAGTCGATGAAGGACTACCACCGACAGCTGTTGAGACGCCTGCTTCAGAAGAAGAAACAGAGGAAGAGACAACTGAGACACCGGAACCACAACCGAGTCAAACCGAAGTAGCGGGTGTGTTCATGGACGGGGAGAAAAATTATGAGACGACGGGCACGATTCGCTCCGTCGAGGCAGAAGACGGGACGTATCTCCGATTTGAAGAGTTTGAAACGACGAACGGACCTGATTTATTTGTCTATTTGACGAAGCCAGGACAAGAGACGTCCGAAGGGATTCGACTTGGAGCACTTAAAGGGAATACAGGAAACCAAAACTATTTAGTTCCGGCAGATGTCGATCTGTCAGAATATAGCACCGTAGTGATCTGGTGCCGTGCTTTTAGTGCGACGTTCGGGACGGGTGAATTGAGCGCGTCGAATGAATAACTGATATCAAACAGCCTGGACGTTTGACGTCCTCGCTGTTTTTTTGTATTAGAAAAATTATTTCTATCAGTTCTATCTATTTATTCATGCAATTCACGTGTTACAATATGGTAAAGTATGGAACTTTTTATAAGGAGGGTTTTTATTTGACTTCACATCAATCGACGTCATACAGCTCATATTTTTGGAAACGGTTTTGGATTCTTTTTCTGCCGATCGTGACGATTGGGATTTTATCTGAACCAATGATTGTAGAGAACACGTTTAAGAGTCTTGAAGATATCGGCGAGTTTGTTTTCTACTCGATATTCTATATTGTTGTAATCGGAGGCTTTACTGCGTTTGCCATTTCTTTCGTATGGAGAAGAAAATGATTGTTCCAAAATTGATGGTAGCCTGTTTATCTTCAATTGTTCTGAGTTTTTCTCTTCCAGTCTTCATGCCTGTGTTTGAAGATTTTACTTATTTTCAGAATGTTTTTATGTATGTGTTTTATGCCTCACCTATTATTTTCACTTATGGAATAATGACCTCTATTTTTTCGGAGTTTCTAAGTCAACGTATGACATTCAAAATCAAAAAAATAACTTCATTTTTGATGCACTTGATGTTTGGTGCCTTTTTCGTTTTCCCTTACGGCCTTATATTCGATTTGTCAGTATTTACAGAAGGAACCATTAATTTTGCAACTGTAATGGGAGTGTTTAGTGCTTTTATCTTTTTTGTGATAAATGAATTCATCCTTTTATATGTAAAAATGAAGAATCGATCTTAAACTATCTATTAAAATTTTCTCTAATAATTGATATCCTACAGAAACTTCAAACTGTCATACACCCTCTTTAAACTTAGAGTTTTCACCCTTTATGTAATGAGTAATTTTGGATGTTTATAATGACAATCGGTAGAATCCATATCAACTTCAACATGGACCCTGCCGATATTTAGTTTAAATTATTCGACCTACTTATTAGATCCATTCGCATATCGAGTGAAATTATCGAGAATTGCCTGCCAGCCTTGTCGTTGCAATTCAACCGGATTCATCGATTCTGTATCAAATACCTCGATCACTTTCGTCTGATTCCCTTCTGAAGCAAATGAAATTCTAACTCTCCGTTCATCGTCAAGACGATACTGAATAAGCTCATTTACTTTAACTTCTTCATACACTCCTTCAAAATCAAAGCCCATGCTTTGATCTTTTGCTTCCATCCGACTTCGAAATTTCCCGCCAATCCGTAAGTCGTTTTCCGCTTCGGTCGTATGCCAATCGTCAGACGCATGATTCCATTGTTTAATATGATCTGGGTCTGTCCACAGTTTCCAGACAGTGTCGATTGGTGCATCGACGACCGTTGATATCGTCACAACGTTTGATTCCATGATTCGTTTCCCCTTTATTCTACATTTTTCTAATCAATCACGAATGCGCTGCCCCTCCTATATGACGAACGCAACATGAGATTACTTCCCTATCGGTCACATCATCTCCTGCTCTCCCTTAATATCGGTAATCAAAAAAACCCTGAATGGCACGCTAGCACGAGTGCGCATTCAAGGTTCTTATCATTTCATCATTGAAATTTAGCTTTTGGCAATCCCAAGCATAAATCCGGCAACGACAATCAAGCCGATTCCCATAAAGACATAGACGCGTTCCTTTGTCGTCTTCTCCTCTTTTAAGAGATAGATCCCACCGAGTGTCGCCACAACGACGTTCAATTGAGATAAAGCGAAGGAAGTCGCAATCCCCACTTCTCCGCTCGAGACGAAGAGACCGAAGTTCCCGATTCCCCAGGCAATCCCGGCTAAAATATTCTTGAACGTACGTGGATCGATTTTCTTCACGTCCTTCTCACGGATACTGAAGAGAAGTGCTGCGATGAACATCCCGACCGATTGTGGAAGAATCGCGGTGATGCCTTCTACTTCAAAGTAGTTCGTCAAGACCGCATACGTGACGTAACCGATACTTGAAACGAATAAGACGAGTAACCCCTTTTTCAACGCACCGGCGCTATCTTTGTCTTTTTTCTGTTGATACGAAGTCATGGTCGCCCCGATGATAATCAAGACAAGCGCTGAGAACCCTAACCATAGCTCTGTCGTCGTCTGCCAGTCCCCGAGAACGATGACCCCAAAGAGAGACGTCCCGACGAGCTGCATTCCCGTACTGATTGGCATCGCTTTGGAGACGCTTAGGATTTGGAACGATTGGAACTGCAAATATTGACCGAGCGCCCAGAACGCCCCTGAGATAAATCCGGTCACGATGGCGAGTGTCGTGAACTCCGGTCGGAATACGAGGGCAATCACGGCCGCCATGATCATCGCCCCAATGGTCGTTCCGATTAACTGCTGAATCGGTTTTCCTCCCACTTTCGACACGATGAGTGGAATACTTCCCCACATGAGTGCCGGTAAGAGTGCCAAAAGAATCATTTCCATAAAGCACACCTGCTTTCTTAATATAACGTCTAACATGAAATTCCCACGTCTCCAATTTTATAAACCTAAATTGAAAAAGAGAATTGCCATGTCGAATACTACGATGATATAATGATTTCGAACGGGGCATTAGCTCAGCTGGGAGAGCGCTACGCTGGCAGCGTAGAGGTCAGGGGTTCGAGCCCCCTATGCTCCATTAATCTGTCACATCTCTTAAGAGATGTGACTTTTTTATTGATGCTCGGCGATTCAACCCCTTTGTGAACGGGTAATGAAAGATAGACTTTTTCATATAAGGGGGAATTTTGATGGAACGAACATCTGTAGAAGAAACATTGGCGAGCGTAATTGAATGTATGCGCGCATGCAACCATTGCTTCTCAAAAAGTTTACAAGAAGAGGATTTACACATGTTTACCGAATGCATTCGACTGACACGAGAATGCTCAGACATTTGTACGTTGGCTTTAAATGCCTTAGAAACAGATTCGGCCTTCTCTAAACCAATCGTTGCCTTGTGTGCTCAGGTATGTGATACATGTGCCGTCGAATGTGGCCGTCACTTGCATGACCACTGTCAGGCTTGTGCAAAAGCGTGCGAGCGCTGTGCCGAAGCTTGCCGTACCCTCGTCGCCGCTTAAGCACGACATTCGTCTAACTTTCTGTTAGACTTTTTTTATTGCAAAAGAAAGAAGGTAAATTATGAATCATACCATTCTCGCTCTCGATGTGGAGACCGCTAATCGAGATAGCCGTAGCATCTGCTCTGTCGGGTGGAGCATCCTGCAAAATGGAGAAGTGATTGAAACTGATCAACGACTCGTCAATCCAGAGGAAGACTTTGATATGGGGAACATACGGGTTCATGGCATTCGTCCGAGTGACGTATGGGATGCCCCTGCGTTACCGGAAGTACTTGCCTCTCTTTACCCGATTTTACGAGAAGTCGACCTCGTCATCGCACATAACGCCTCATTTGATATGGGTGCCTTAAGAAAGGCAATTTTGAAATATGATCTATTCGATTTCCCTACAATTGAGTACGGGTGCACTGTCAAATTGTCACGTAAACTGTACCCTGGACTCCCGAACCACAAGTTGAACACGATGGCAGAATATCTGAACGTGCCTTTTATTCATCATGATGCAGCAGAAGACGCTCGCGTATGCGCTCTACTCATGCGTGATATGATGCAGAAAACCGGCATTACAAGCCCGAGAGAGCTACATCGCTATACGTCCGTCAAAGCAGGAACACTCGCATATTAAACCGGTCATGAGCCCATGACCGGTTATTTTTTGAAAATCCATCGTTTTTGGACAAAGTAACTGACAAAAAAGAGAAAGCTGTCGACGATAATTTTTAGGATGACTTCTCCTTGCCTAAATAGAAGAAAAAGAAGATAGACCAACAATGCCGAGGTTGCCATCTGGACAACGACGAGCGAAAAATATTTGGAAAGTGATCGTCGCGCTTTTGAATGAAAGACGACTTTCCGATTGACGAAATAATTGAATAGAGAGGAGATAATTCGAGCGATGACCGTCGCGATGACGACATGAGCCGTATCGAAGTACGGTGATAATAAAAAGATAAAACCTGCATACATCCCAACGTCAACAAGAAATGAAGCGACGGACGATGCCGAATACATCAAAAACATACGATAGATTAAAATCGAATCTAAAATCGGTCTAAAATGGGATGAAACGTTTTCGTTTTCATATACCGTCTGGATGGTCGTCTGTTGAATCGGAACCTGTAACCGCTTTGTGAACGTCAGCATATTCATCTCGAACTCATATCGATTCCCCGGAATGTCAATCAGTTGTCGTGCGTATCGCATCGGGATGGCACGAAGTCCTGTCTGAGTATCTTTTAACTTCAATCCACTCCCGATCAACATGACGAGTCGTGTCGCCTGATTGCCGAATCGACTTCGGAGCGGAATCTTATCCCCACTGAAGTCACGGCAACCCATGATCAGATGATGCGGCTTACTCACCCCCTCCTCATACACATTGACGACGTCCTCAGGTAAATGTTGTCCATCGGCGTCAACCGTGATGACACCTAACTTGTCGGGATAGGTCTCTGCAATATGCTGTAGTCCAGTCTTCAGAGCTGCCCCTTTTCCTTGATTCTGTTCGTGCGTTAGCACTTGGTCAACAAATGATGCCACCTTTTCAAATATGCCTACCGTCGACTCATCACTACCGTCATTGACCACAACGATGGTCGAAAACCCGCTCGCCCTCAGCCTTTCCACGAGTGTGACGAGTGCATCGTCAGGGTTGTAGGCCGGAATCAAAATCGTATACGCTTGGCGTGTTTCTACTTCTTGCACTTGCATCGCCACCCCTCCTTCAATTCCCTTATACCCGAAGCAACGGATTCGCATTCTCAAAAAAAAAATGCACCAGTCCTGAGACTGATGCATGAACTCACCCGATGAAAATCAAGTACGACGAAACAAAGTACACGACAACGACGAGAAGCGAAGGAATGACGTAACGTACCTTCGACGTGACATTTTGTCGGAGAATGCTATACATGACGAGAACCGATAGAATCGTAATCCCGACCGCCGACACAAGGTGTGACGTCGATACGTCTGCCAAAATCGAACCATTACGATAGAAGACGTCCGACATGGCGATAATGAGCATGTTAAAGATGTTACTTCCGAGAATCGAACCGAATGCCAAGTTGACGTTTCGAAGCTTGAGCGCCATGAACACGGCAACCGCCTCAGGTAATGATGTCGATGCGGCAATCAAAAAGCTCCCAACGAAACTAGAACCGAGTCCCGTGACGACGGCAATTTGGTCTCCCGTGATAGAGAGTGCGGTCCCGGCTGCCATGATGACGACTGCCGCAATCAAAAATCCGAAACCAGCTCGTTTCAACGTGATATCTTCATACTTACTAACAACGACCTCTTCTTCCACTTCATGCTCAGCGACCGGCTCTTTCGGTTGCTTCCCGATATAATAAATCCCTATACCGTAAAGAATGGCAATTAGAAGTGCATCGACACCGATTCCGATAAACGTCATATCGACACGGACAATCAAGGCGACCAATGTCGTCACGGTCAGCAGAAGACCAAGTCCTGCCGTGTATAGATGATCACGGCTCGCATAGTTAAAGAGTTGCTTTTGACGGAAATACAAATCGAACATCGCTAAAATAAAAATATTGAACAAGTTAGACCCGAGCATGTTTCCGATAGCGATGTCTGGGTTATCAATCATGACTGCCGATATACTCGTCGTCACTTCAGGTAGTGACGTCGCTCCTGCCAACAAAACGGTACCGACGAGCATCCCGCCCATTTTTGACTTTTCTGTCATGACATCGGCGTAGGTGGACAACTTGATTGCGGCATAGACCGTGATGGCCGCAGCTAATAAGAAATAAACAAATACCATTTTTTCTCCTCCTTGGGTAAACAAAAAAGACCCTTTTATGGACGCCAAAAACGCCCATAAAAAGGTCTTGCGGACTTGTAAAAGCTCGATGGACCGAGTGCATGCGCACTGTAATGACGACCCATCGACCACGATCGTGGTCGCTACTCCCCTTTTTATCTTCCATTTGACTATAGCATGAACCTGTCTAGTTGACAATCGAGCGACGCATGATCGTGACAAAATCCGATGCGTCCATAGCCGTCCGATAACCAAGTTCTTGCATCGCGGCTAACTGAGGCGGTGGCATCGGATAAGTCCAACCCGCTCGCTCTAGTTGCTGTCGAAACGCCTCAATCTCTTCATCATTCACAGCCGTACGAGCAACAATTTCCTTCAATTCATATGCGGTTTGACAGAGTGGTGCCGTCTCTTGGACCCATTCATCATCGATAAAATGGGTGAGAATCGATTCAAAGAGTCTTGTCACTTTTTGATCTTTTGTATTTTTTTGTCCGTAAAATAAAGAATGAAGCTCCTGTTCATACAAACCGATGAGATCTGTTGAGCTACGAAACGGTTCGAACGCATGTAACAACTGATGATAGTACCAAGACTGATCTCGCATCGGACGTTTGAAACGTTGCCACACCGTCATCCCTTCCATCTCTAAATCATAGCGGATGGAACGAAGATTATGTAGCTTATCTGCCACGAGGAGTGCGACCTCATCGAATTGAAGAGATGAGATGTGCTCAAGAGTCATCTGTTTTCGTTGTTCCCATGTCTGATTACGGTTCTTCTCAGAAACGGCAAGTACAAGGCGTAATACGTCCGGACCAAATTTAGTCAAGATTTCTTGAGAATCCGTTTTCGTATCCTCAATTAAATCATGTAAGAGTCCAGCTGCAACGACCGTTGGTGGTTGGTGGTCCGTTTCGAGCAACAATGCAACCGAAAACGGGTGTGATAAATATGGAATCGATGACCCTTTCCGGTGCTGCCCTCCATGACGAATCGATGAAAAGCGAAGCGCTTCTTCTACAAGCGGGTTCATGGCAATTCCCCCTTCTTCCGGATGAAAACTCTTCTAATACATACCCGGAATTAGGCACAAATAACCTAATACCTTTCTTAAATTAGGTATATAGTCTTATCATTCTTCATAAATCATTTTCTTCGTCATCCCACCATCGACGACGAGATTGTGACCGTTAACAAAGTCATTGTTTCGGTCAATCAGATACCGTACCGCTCGGAAGATGTCATCCGGTTCGCCGACACGGCCAGACGGATGCTGACGATGGTCGACTTCTCGTAACGCTTCGTCTGATGTATGAATCCAACCCGGGCTAATCGCATTCACGGTTACTGGTCGATCACTCAATGAGATGGCAAGCGAATGGGTCAAACCGACAATCCCGCCTTTAGAGGCCCCATACGCATCCCAGTGTGGTTCATTTTGCAGAGCACGTGTCGAGGCCATATTGACAATGCGACCATATGACTCATCTTTGTTTAATTCCAAAAAGTATTTTGCACAAGTAAACGTTCCTACTAAATTAACGTCGATGACTCGTTTGAACGTATCGATTTCAAGTTCGTCAATCGGTTTGACGAGTGAGGCGACCCCCCCGTTGTTAATCAACACATGAGCATGTCCAAAACGTGACTTTACGTCTTCGAATACCCGCTTTAGCGCTTCGGTTTCCCCAAGATCAACTTGATAAAAGGACACCCCTTTTATATTCGGGTCTTCACCAATGTCCAATCCCACAACTTCATATTGATTTGCGAACGCATTAGCGAGCGCATAGCCAATCCCTTGCGTGACACCTGTAATAATCATAATGTCTTTCATCTGTTCATCCCTCCTAGAAGAGTGTATACCCGAATGTGGGTTACTCAGTCCACAGTTTACGATTTGAGGTCGTGATCACACTTGCCCCAGCGGCAAGGGCTGCATTCACTTCTTCCATCGTCTCAATCAACCCTCCTGCAAAAACAGGTATACCGGTCATTTCCTGTACTCGGCGGATATACTTCGGAACAATTCCTGGAAGGACCTCGATGTAGTCTGGTTTTGACCGTTCAATATGTCGGATGCTCTTATCCAATGATGTCGAGTCAATTAAAAACAACCGTTGTACTGTCAACACATGATTTTGTTTTGCCCGTACAATCACGTTCCCTTTTGTCGATATGATTCCCAACGGTCGATACGTTTGACAGACATACTCAGTCGCAAATTCATCCGCTTTCATTCCTTGGATTAAATCCATATGAATAAAGACTTTTTTCTGATGCTTTTCTAATAATTTAAAAATAGGTTCTAATCGACTCATATGAATTTCAAGTAAAACTCCTATTTCAAGTTCACTCGATAAAAATCGTTCTAAATCGCGCATATCACGTATCGCCGGCAAGATTGATTGACCTTGTATCATCCGATATTCCTCCTGTCTTCTTCCCATTATGCCGACAGCTATTTTCATAAATCAAGGTTTACTAATTCAATATAGCGGGAAAGTAATGTTAACTTGTTGTAGAGGGGGATTTTAGTATGGTCAATGAAGTTACTGTAAAAGTTGAGACACCGACACCGGAGCAACATCAGTCGTTGCGTGTGAAGGCGGGGATGCCTCGACGCTCAGATGAAAGTACGGTCAAAGGACTCAAGAACACGCTATTTGGGGTCTGTTTATATTTAGATGATGAGATTGTCGGGATGGGGCGTGTCGTTGGGGACGGCGGAATGGTCTTTCATCTAGTCGACATCGTCGTCGATCCAGAATGCCAAGGACTGGGTCTTGGTAAATTAATCATGGAGAATTTAATGGAGTGGATTCTAAAAGAGGCAGATGAGACGGCCATTGTCAGTCTAATTGCCGATATTCCTGCGGATGGCTTGTATCGTCAGTTCGGCTTTGATTATTCACGTCCAGAATCAGTCGGTATGGAGTATCAGTGGAATCAAATGGAAAGGTAACACTTCTAGGTAAAGGAGATGACTTATGGATGGATTGAACATCATCGTGTTGCTCGGACTGGCGCTCACGCTTATCTCCGTCTTCAGCCTCCTGATTGAACGTCTATACTTTCCAAGCATTTTAGCGTTTATCGCCATCGGTGTTGGGGTCGGTTTTTTCTGGGACGGAAACGAAGTATTCAAAATTGCCGGTGAAATCGGAATCATCCTTTTATTTTTCCTGCTCGGGTTAAAGTTTCCGTTACGCGAATTGTGGAAGCGAATGCGAAAAGTTTGGAAAGCAGGCGTATTAGACATCGTCCTATCGTTCGGCGTCTCATTCGGAGTCGCCTTGTTGTTTGGATTGGACTTTCCGCGCGCCTTCTTAATTGGTGCCGTTCTATACGCGACGAGCTCTTCGATCTCAGCGAAACTACTTGAGCGCCACTCCGAAAAACATGAAGATATTAAAGAATTCGTCCTAGCTCTACTTATTTTTGAAGATATATTCGCACCACTTTTATTGACGATTGCGCCATTCATCATTCAAGAGGAACCGGTCGCCATGACAGATATCGGGAAAGTATTCTCAGGATTTCTGATTTTCGGGGTATTATTGTTTATCGGATCGAGCTTTGTGTCGAAACAACAGAAGTTCTCGAAACACCTTTTACGTCAGGATGATGCGAGTATCGGGCTTATCGGACTCATTCTCTTCTTCGCCGGAATCGGTATGGTATTTGGTCTATCTGAGATTTTAGGAGCGTTTATTGCCGGAATCATGCTTGCGGATTTCCATGACGTTCGTCCGCTCAAACGTTTGACGGTCCCCGTTCGTGACTTGTTTCTCCCAATCTTTTTTATTTCATTCGGAATTTCAATCAACTTGGAGAAAGGTGTCATCGTTAACACCTTATTCTTTGTCTTGATTGTTTGGGGCGTCTTGTCGAAGTGGATTGTCGGTCGCGTCGGAGGAAGAATTTACGGGTTATCTCGTGTCCAGGCGAATGAGGCGGGGTTTTCTCTCGCTCCGCGTGGTGAGTTCTCCATCTTGTTTACCGCCCTTTCAAACGGGGCCATCAACTTGTTTGTCGGTCTTTATATTTTCGTGTCAGCCATTGTAGGAATCATTTTATTTCGATTCTCGGAATACTTGGCCGAAAAGACGGAAAAGACGCTTACAAAAGTATTACCAGAAAAGAAAAATGAAGAGTGAACAGGCGAACCGAATTTTCGGTCCGCCTGTTTTATCCTCTCATTCATTCTTACACTGTCTTTTTAGCATGTCGTTTTTTTCGCCAGATGAGGTATCCGATCACACTAACGAGCAACAGACCGTAAATCGTATAAGAATAGGCATCTAGGTAGGCAAGTATATCTTGCCAGTTCTCACCGACTTTCATTCCGATCAAGACCAAGAATGTGTTCCAAATCGCTGTTCCGGCAGTACTGAGAAGCAAAAACTTTAAGAATGGCATATTCGACATACCTGCCGGGATTGAGATGAGGCTTCGAACGACCGGCATCAATCGCCCAAAGAAGACCATCCACCCTCCGTATCGATCGAACCAAGCATCTGCTTTTTTGACATCGTTAATATCAAGCCGAATCCACTTCCCATATTTCTTCGTCCACTTTTCAATCTGTTCGACATCGAATAAGAGACCGAGTCCATATAGTAAAACTGCCCCTAAAATAGCTCCGACCGTCGAAGCTACAATGACGAGTGTAATCGACAAGTTTGTCTTCACAGCGAAGAACCCACCAAATAACAAGACTACTTCAGAAGGAATCGGCGGAAAGACGTTCTCAATGAAGATCATGAACGCGATTCCTATGTATCCGTATTGTTCGATTATCGAAATCATCCAGTCACTCATATCGCTGCCTCCATTCCCACACATTATACCCATCCTGTTTAAGGGATAACCACTGAGACATGCTACACTTATGAAAAAAGGAGTTGATTGATTTGGAAGAATTATTTCGTTGTCCGTGGTGCGGCACTGATCCACTCTACGTCCGCTATCATGACGAGGAATGGGGCAAACCTGTCCATGATGACCAAAAACATTTTGAGTGTCTGACCCTCGAGAGTGCACAGGCTGGACTCAGTTGGATCACGATTTTAAGAAAGCGTGAAAATTATCGCTCCGCGTATTCAAATTTCGATGTGAACGAAGTAGCTCGTTTTTCGGAAGAAGATATCGAAAGATTGATGACAGACAGTGGCATCGTCCGAAACCGCCGAAAAATCGAAGCATCCGTCAATAATGCGAAACAGTTCATCAAACTACAAGAAGAATACGGTTCATTTGATTCATACATTTGGTCATTCGTTGATCATGAACCTATCGTGAATGAATGGAATCGACTGGAGGATGTTCCTGCAACGACGGAACTGTCTGAGCGATTGAGTAAAGACCTGAAACGACGCGGGTTCAAATTTTTAGGGCCGACCACGGTGTATGCCCACCTACAAGCGACCGGCCTCGTCAATGACCATCTCGTCTCTTGTGCATTTCGATAAGTTAAGACCAGCTATCAAAAAAATCTTTACATCTCCCCTATTGTTGTGACAATATTTTGACAAAGTGATACTCTATCACTGAAAACGTTTTCATATTTTTTATCTTTCGGGGGGATGTAGATGAACGGAATTTTAGTGTCCATTGTCGTATACATGGCACTGATGGTCTTACTTGGGATCATCGCGTATCGAAGAACAAGCAGTATTGGCGATTATATGTTAGGTGGGCGGGCACTAGGTCCCGGTGTCGCGGCTCTATCTGCCGGTGCGTCTGACATGAGTGGATGGCTCTTAATGGGATTACCTGGTGCGATGTACGCAACCGGGATCTCAAGTGGATGGATTGTCATCGGGTTGACAATCGGCGCCTATTTAAACTGGTTGTTGGTCGCTCCAAGATTGCGCATTTATTCCTACATATCGGATGATGCGATCACGATTCCAGATTTTTTTGAGAAGCGTTTCAAAGACTCAAAAGGGTTGTTACGTTCCTTTTCTGCGGCCGTTACCCTCATCTTTTTTACGTTGTATGCGACGAGCGGGTTCGTTGCAGGTGGTCGACTATTCAATGCCGTCTTCGACATTGAATTCGTAACGGGTGTCATTATTCTCGCTTCGATTATCATTTTGTATACGTTCATCGGCGGATTTTTAGCCGTTAGCTGGACAGACTTTGTTCAAGGACTCATCATGCTATTCGCACTCATTTTTGTACCGGCAATCGCTATCATGGCGACAGATGGTGTGTCGAACGCATTAGATACGGTCCGGGATATCGATGAAGCGTTACTCAATCCATGGACGGGACAATCGCTCATTGGAATCATCTCTTTATTTGCGTGGGGTCTCGGTTATTTTGGTCAACCACACATCATCGTTCGTTTTATGGCAATCGGGAAATTGGAAGACATAAAAACGGCACGTCGTATTGGCATCTCATGGATGGTCTTCACCGTCGTCGGGGCGATGGCGACCGGATTGTTTGGGCTTGCCTACTACACGCAACAAGGGCTGACAATCGATAATCCTGAAAATATTTTTATTAACCTATCGGATTTATTGTTCCATGACCTGGTGACCGGGGTATTGTTGGCAGCTTTACTCGCTGCGATTATGTCGACGATCTCATCACAGTTACTCGTCTCATCTAGTGCAGCAACGACGGACTTCTATCAAAAATTCTTCCGTAAAGACGCTGGAGACCGTGAGCTCGTCATGGTCGGTCGAATCACTGTTATTCTCGTATCGGTCGTGTCAATTGTCCTTGCGCTCGATGCAGATGATACAATTTTGAACCTTGTCGGTTATGCTTGGGCAGGATTCGGTTCATCGTTTGGACCGCTCATTCTATTTAGTCTTTTCTGGAAACGGACGACTCGTCAAGGCGCCCTTGCCGGGATGTTGACTGGTGCATTTGTCGTCATCCTTTGGAAGAACTATGCTGCTTCATTGTTTGGAACGTTCGGAACGCTCTATGAGATGATTCCAGCATTCTTCCTGTCTGCACTCGCCATTTATGTCGTTAGTTTGATGACGCCTCCACCAAGTGAGGTCATTCAACGTGAATTCGACCAAATGCGTGACATGGTGAAAGAACATATTAAATAATCTTCTCGGCAGGTCTTCTTGACCTGCCATTTTTATGTACAAGGAGTTTTATAGATTTTTAACGAATACTATATATATTGAGATTAATTCCATTTTGAAAAGGAGATTTTTGATGAAACCCTTTAAAACCATCTCTCATCTCACATTCGCTTCAGGCCTAATTCTATTATTCGGTTGTGGTCAATCTTCATCGACAAATCAAGAACGCCCAGTTGAAACCGAAGAGCCAATCGTCGAGACACCTATAGAAGAGCCTCCTTCCGAACCTGAGCCAACCGTCACGACGGCATCCATCTATGCTATTGGTGATGTATTGCTACACGATTCGGTATACAACGCAGCCCGTGTCAATGACGAATATGTTTTTGACCCTTCTTTCGAACAAGTCGCACCGATTTTAGAACGAGCGGATCTCGCAATCGCTAACCAAGAGAGTATGATTGGCGGGAGCGAAATCGGGTTATCGAGCTATCCGGCTTTCAACAGCCCATTCGAGATTGGCGATGCTTTGCAACGTGCCGGAATTGATTTAGTCACGACGGCGAACAATCATACGCTAGATCGCGGGGTTCGTGCGATTGAGAATTCGATTGGTCACTGGAATGAAATCGGAATGCCTTACACCGGTTCCTTCTTATCTTCTGAAGATAAGGCAAACATCCGTACATTGACCGCGAACGAGATTTCCTTTTCCTTTTTAGCCTATACGTACGGAACGAACGGCGTGATTCCAAAACAGCCATACCACGTCAACTATATCGACCTCGAGCAAATGCGCCCTGAAATCGAGAAAGCAGAACAAACTACCGATTTGACCGTCGTATCCTTACATTTTGGAACAGAATACGAAACGTTACCGAACGAAAGTCAAACTGAGCTTGCTCAAACTCTTTCAGATCTCGGCGTCGACATCATCATCGGTCACCATCCTCATGTCCTACAACCACCGAAGATGCTTGAGGGAGCTGATGGCAATCAAACATTCGTCGTGTATTCACTCGGTAACTTCCTATCTGGACAACAAGGCGATGATCGCAATACGGGTGGAATCATTGGGATTGACGTCGTCAAAACGACGAAAGACGATGTTTCAACGTTCGAATTAAAAAATCCGATGTTTTATCCAACATTTACACAGAAATCATCAGAAGGACATTATGAAGTCGTCCCGTTAAAATCAGCAAAACCAGAGCTCTTCTCCCCTGTCAGCGAACATATGTCGCAATGGTTACCAGGGCTTACAATCGAACAATGATGACCACGAATATCTTTCGTGGTCATTTTTATTTTCAAAAAAAGGTTGCCACATTGTGTATTATCCCTTACACTAAGTCGTATATTTATAAATAAAAATTAATAATTATTCATAAGGGGTGCTTACATTTTGAAACAGAAACTCGTATTGGCTTACTCAGGTGGACTTGATACATCGGTTGCAATCAAATGGTTGGATGAACAAGGATATGATGTCATCGCGGTATGTTTAAATGTTGGGGAAGGAAAAGATTTAGAGAAGATTCAACAAAAAGCGATGAAAGTCGGGGCTAAAAAGTCAATCGTCATCGACGCTGTCGATGAATTCGTGAGCGACTTCGCACGCTACTCGATGCAGGCACATACGTTGTATGAAGGTGTATATCCACTCGTATCTGCTTTATCACGCCCACTCATCTCGAAAAAGTTGGTCGAAGTGGCACAAGCAGAAGGCGCAGTCGCTGTGGCCCACGGCTGTACAGGAAAAGGAAACGACCAAGTTCGTTTCGAAGTGTCCATCCATGCACTCGATCCATCACTTGAAATCGTTGCACCGGTACGGGAATGGAAATGGTCACGTGAAGAAGAGATTGCATACGCGGCAAAACACAATATTCCAATCCCAATCGTTCAAGAAGAACCTTTCTCTATTGATCAAAATATTTGGGGACGGGCGATTGAATGTGGCATTTTAGAAGACCCTTGGGCGGCACCGCCGGAAAGTGCTTATGAGTTAACAGCAGCACTTGAAGATACACCTCATGAACCGACTTATATTGAAATCGAATTCAAGAATGGGGTACCGATAGCCATCAATGGGAAGAACCAATCGTTCACAGATATTTTAAAAGAGTTGAATATCGTCGCCGGGGCGCATGGTGTCGGTAAAATCGACCACATTGAGAACCGTGTCGTCGGCATCAAATCACGTGAAGTATATGAGGCTCCTGGCGCCATGACGCTGATCACGGCCCATAAGGCCCTTGAGGCATTGACACTCGTACGTGAAGTGGCTCATTTCAAACCAATCGTCGAACAAAAATTGACTGAGACGATTTATAACGGACTGTGGTATTCACCTCTCACAAAAGCACTACTCGCATTCATCAATGAGACACAACAGACTGTCACAGGTACCGTTCGGATGAAACTCTTCAAAGGCCAAGCAATCGTAGACGGTCGTAAGTCACCGATTTCACTATATGATGAGGAGCTTGCGACATATACTTCGGCGGACACGTTTGATCAACAAGCCGCTGTCGGATTTATCAAGCTTTGGGGCTTGCCGACAAAAGTTCAGTCAGAGGTATTGATGGAAAAAGGAGCGTTCATTCATGAGTAAATTATGGGGAGGGCGTTTTGAAAAGACGGCCAGTGATTGGGTCGATGCGTTCGGCGCCTCGATTGAATTCGACGCTCAACTCGTCCTTGAAGATTTAGAAGGTAGCATGGCACATGTAATGATGCTCGGAGACCAAAACATCCTTTCAAAAGAGGAAGTCACTCAAATCCTTGAAGGATTACAACAACTCAAGCAGAAGGCCATCGCTGGCGAGTTGGCGTTCGAAGTATATCATGAAGACATCCATATGAATTTAGAGGCTTTGCTTCATGAAGAAATTGGACCGGTTGCCGGGAAAATGCATACGGCACGTAGCCGTAACGATCAAGTCGCGACAGACATGCATCTTTACTTGAAAGAACGTGTGAAAGAAGTGATTCAATTGATTGAATCACTTCAACGTGAGTTGCATGCACACGCTTCAGAAAACGTAGAGACGATTATGCCTGGCTATACGCACCTCCAACGTGCACAGCCAATCTCTTTGGCACATCACTTACTCGCCTATTTTTGGATGCTCGAACGCGATAAAGAACGCTTCTCAGACAGTTTGAAGCGAATTGACTGGTCTCCACTTGGAGCCGGTGCGCTCGCTGGGACGACATTCCCGATTGACCGAGCCCGTTCGGCTGAACTTCTCGGTTTTGATCGCGTCTATCCGAACAGCTTAGACGCTGTGAGTGATCGTGATTTTATTCTCGAATTTTTGTCGAACGCATCGATGCTTATGATGCACCTCTCACGCTTTTGTGAGGAGTTGATTCTTTGGGCTAGTGAAGAATACCGCTTCATTACTGTGTCCGATACATTCTCTACCGGATCGAGTATGATGCCACAGAAGAAAAATCCAGACATGGCTGAACTCGTACGTGGAAAATCGGGACGCGTCATCGGAAACTTGATGGGATTGTTGACGCTTATGAAAGGACTTCCGCTCGCTTATAATAAAGATTTGCAAGAGGATAAAGAAGGCATGTTTGACACGGTTAAGACTGTTCAAGGCTCACTCAGCATTATGGCCGGGATGATGAACGAATTGACGTTCCATCCAGACACGATGAAGCAAGCAACAGAGCGCGATTTTTCAAACGCCACTGAACTTGCTGATTATTTGACGGCTAAAGGTATGCCGTTCCGTGAAGCGCATGAAGTAACTGGGAAACTCGTCAAATACTGCGTCGATGAACGCTTATATTTACGTGAACTCCCAATGTCTGTGTTCCAAACACATTCTGACTTGATTGAAGAGGATGTGTATCACGCTTTGACCCCTGAACAAGCGGTCGCGCGTCGTAATAGTTATGGCGGTACAGGCTTTGATGCCGTTCGCGAACAGTTGAAAGAAGCTTCGGCATGTATGAATGTCATACCTTCTTCTTAATGACCCTTGTCTCAGTATGATTGCTGAGACGAGGTTTTTTTGTTGACCTAGACTCAAGAAATGACTTGCCAACTCTATAAACTCATGTTAACTTTTATATTGTTAACGTTAACTGAAAAGGGGTTTACATATGAAGATTCAAGACATGACTCAAATTGCCTTCGGGGCAGCACTCATCGCAAGTATCGGTTTCATCGAAATACCGATCGGACCCGTTCCGATTACCCTTCAAACACTGGCCATCATGACAATCGCCGGCGTATTCGGTGCACGAAAAGGATTTTTGGCAGTCATCGTCTACCTCCTACTCGGCTTGATCGGCCTTCCCGTACTGAGTGGTCAAGGAGGTCTTGCTCCCTTCGTTGGACCAACCGTCGGATATTTAATTGGATTTCCAATCGCCGCTTTCTTCATTGGCTGGTTCAGCGAGCGCCATCGCTCCTTCCCAGCATTGATTGGCTACAACTTGTTATTCGGTTTGGGGCTTGTATACCTACTTGGAAGCATCGGACTCGAGATCGTTCTCGGTATGTCGTTCATTGATGCGCTCAAGGTGAATATCCCGTTTATTCTTGGAGATTCACTCAAAGCCGTACTTGCTGCGATCTTAGCTGTGAAAATTTCTCAAAACGTTCAAGTTCGTCGTTCCTTAGCATCTTAAACGTTCGAACGTTTCGCCCGTTTCCATATGTGGAATAAATGAAGTATGGAAGGGGGTGTCCCTATGAGCGACTCGACGTTTAAAAAACGCTTACAAAAAGCGACCCACTTTTATCAACGCTCTGACAAAGGGCAACGTCAAGGAGTTGACAAGTCGTCTCATGAGAAACGTGACACAGAAGCATTTGAGCGCAGACTCCGCGAAGCAAAAGCGAAAGTTGGAGAGATTCAAGAAAACATTGACCATATCGCTAGACGTTAAAACCCCGTCCAAAGACGGGGTTTATTTTTTGCGTGGTCGAATGATGAGCGTGATGATAAAGAGAAGCGCTAGTGTGACAAGTAATATAAGTGAGGCTGTATTCCATCCGACTAAATTGAGCGCCACACTAAATGCGACCGTGACATAAAATCCACCTAATGCTTTTTTGACATGTTGCGAACTGAAACGTTGCAACTGTTTGGCTCCAAACGGAGATCCAATCATCGCACCTGCGATTAATGCGAGTCCATGCCAGTAATTCGTTTCAGCACCTGCCACGGCATAACTGATTACGCCTGATATTACGATGAGGAGAGCTGCTGAAATACTCGTTCCGACCGCTCGTTTCATTTCAGTGTTCAGTAGCTTGACTTGGAGCGGCGTCAATACAAAGCCCCCACTTACCCCCATCAAAGAAGAGATAAATCCTGCAAAGACACCGATGATCCCAAGTCGTGGTACAGAAGCTGTCCCGACACTCCCTTCGACATGCTGTTTCGACCGGAAGAATGAAATCGCAAAGTACGTAAGTAACGCAATGTAGACGAGTGAGATGATCAGTGTCGCGCCGTCCACCCCTTCTAAGTAAAAGACGAGCGGAGTGGCAATCCAAGTCCCGACAATCCCGAACACACCAATCCATAACGCGTGTGACACGTTCACGTTTCGTAAACGAATGTGCGAGATTGTCCCTGCCGTCGTCGAACCGAGCGTCAACATGAGACTAAGTGCAATCGCCGCACTTGCTTCATAACCGAAAACAAGGAGGAGTGGCGTGAGCAAGATGCCACCACCGATTCCGAAGAAGCCGCTCAATATCCCGATCAATGTACCGAGCAAGAGAAACTGTAATAGTTGTAATAAGTCCATTTTGCACCCTTCTTTCATTGTTCTCGTTTGCAATCATATCAAAAAGGGGCCCAATTGCGCCCCTTTGCTCACAATGATCGTTCTAGAAAATCGAAAATCTTTTGACGGTATTCGGTCTGGAATGATTGATACGATCCGACATGACCATCGTTTTCCGTCACCCATAGTTCGACACCATCCTGCGCGCTCGCAAGCTTTTCACTTTCTGAGACAGGAATCGCATCGTCTCCTTTACTATGAATCAATAAAATCGGTGCCTCGATTGATTTGATATCTTGAATCGGTGAAACAACATCCGCATCCAGTCCAGTGAACCAAGGGGTCACTGTCATGATGACGGGTGTGAATGGAACGTTCGGGAGATCACTCCATACGGGGAGATTTGTCTCAAGGTAGTTCCGTAAATCACTGAACGGACTGTCTGCGATGACTGCGGCTACCTCAACATCATCTGCCGTAGAGAGGGCCGTCGCCGCTCCCATAGAAATTCCGTAAAGTACAATCGGACCCTCTGATCGACCTTTTGCGTATTGGATGGCAGCTTGTAAGTCTGATTGTTCTTTCGCACCGACCGTTACCCGATCTCCTTCTGAAATCCCAGAACCACGAAAATCGAACGTTAAAAATTGATATCCTTGCTCATGAAACTCGGGAATCAACTCTTTTAACGGGAGATCTTCTTGTTCTCGGTTCTTTCCATACCCATGAGCAAATACGATTGTCGCACGTGGCGTAGGATGGGGAATCCACCACCCATACAAATCATGCCCTTCTTCTGATTGAATGGTCACGTTCTCATACTTCAATCCAAGTGACTTCGGCGTGTACGTCAACGTCTCTCGCTCAGGTGATGTTAATTGGTCACCGATATGTGCCGAGATCCCGCCAATTGCCAATCCGGCCACCAGTAAGATGACTAGAGTCGCAATACTCAACAGTTTCATCCAACGATTCATCTATTTCTTCCCCTCGATTCTACATTCATTATCTTAACCAGCTTCGAAGTGCGATGAGCGCATGTTGCACTGGCTCCCATGTATTAGCTGGAATCAAATAGCACGTCGCATCATTGATGGTAAACATATGAACATCTTTCTGTTTGACGATATTTTCACCGATTGCACCAAACGGATCACTATTTACATCTGTATGTTCAAACGTTCGCCACACACGTTCGCCTTGTTCGATTACAGCACAACCGAACATTTTTGTAGGACCATCAATCCCATACTCCGCATAGTGCCAGAGTGTCGTTGCTTCAAGTGGCGACCCGAGATGTAGAACACGTGCATTTCGTTCAATCATTCGCTCGATTGGTGAACCTGGACCGAAGCCAACGTCAATCGAGTGACCAGACACAATTGTTTTTGCCTCTTCACCCCATGCCGCGACTGACCACATCGGATGTGCACTTCGATAAACGTTCGGATAGTTCCGAAACAGTTCGGGGACACGCCCCATCCCACGGGTTGATGTCTTTTCTTTTTCATAAGGCGGCATTTCGGCACGAATCGTCTGCCACCACTCAACCGGAACAGGTGGTGCCTCCCATTCAGCCGGATCTGAATTGTCTCCGGTTTGGGTCGCCATCATAAGAAGTCCTGATGGTCCCACCACTTCTTGCAGTGCCTCGATTACAGTCTGCGCACCACCACATACCCATCCGAGTTTTGAAAGCGAGGTATGAACAAATAAAGACTCTCCTCGTTGAATTCCTGCTTCTTTCAAATGATTGATGAGACTTGACTTCGTCACCATCTGTTTCATTTCGATCACTCCACAATCAGCTGGATCGTTGACCCGCTTCTAGATTTTTTCACTTCGATTCGGGCATCGACGCGATCTTTCAATTCTTGAACATGACTGATGACCCCGACAAGTCGACCTGTCGCCTGAAGCGACATCAATAATTCGATTGCCTGGTCTAAAGATTCGGCATCAAGCGTCCCAAATCCTTCATCGATGAGCATCGTTTCAAGACTCACACCCCCGCTCAACTGTTGCACCACTTCTGCTAATCCAAGCGCGAGTGAGAGAGACGCTTTAAAACCTTCCCCTCCGGAAAGGTTTTGTACACGGCGTGATTGACCGGTGTACGCATCGAATACGAGAAGTTCAAGTCCGGACTTAGCATTCCCTTTTGCCGTCTCCACTTTTCGCTCTAGTCGAAACTGACCGCTTGTCATCTGGTCCAAATGAATGTTCGCCGCATGTAAAATCTGGTCAAAGAACGCCGTTTGTACATATGTTTCAAACGTCATCTTTTGCGGATTGATGCCTTTTCCGGTTTCTGCAATCAATTTGATCGTTTCTAACTTTTGTTCTTCTCGCGCTGTCTCCTTACGAAGTGTATTCCACTCGGAAACGATTTGCCGATGTCTAGACAAGGCTTCTTGTGAGGTGATGAGGTGTTCTGATGCTCGCTCGTATAGTTCCTTGGCTTCGTTCACCTTCGTTTCAATCAACTGAAGGTCAGGTTGTGCTACATTTCCTAATTTCCCCTCAATCATCTGGATGCGGTGTCTTAACCGGACGCCTTCCTCTTCTTCACGTTGTAAGTTCTCGCGGATATTCGCACGCTGATCGATTCGATCAGCTAGTTGTTCGTACCGCTCTTTGTTCAACTGTGCGACTTCTAATTGCTTATTCCAGGTCGTCTTTTGTGAATCGTATTGCTCCATCGCCTCAGCGAGTTGTTGGCGCAATAGAGTAAGTCGCTCTTCTTCTTTCCACGTTTCCTTTTTGACGATTTCAAAGTCATGGTCGAACGCTTCAATTTTTTTCGTAAGTATGGCGAGACGATGTTGTCGATTTGTCCGCTCGGTCTGTAACTCTTCTAATGTTGTTTCCTCTGTTTGACCGAGCGCGTTCAGTTTTTGCTGTATCGCTTCGAGTTCTGTGAGGACACGTTGACGTTCTTCAAATTGGTTACGTCGCTCTTCTTCAAGTTGTCTCATTTCACTGGTTAATTGACGAAGCGTTCGTTCATTCTCGAGACGCGTTCGCTCTTCACGTTGTAGACGATCCATATGCGCTTGCCATTTCTTGACTTCTTCTGATAATAATCCATCCACCTGAATATCTTTCGAAACCTCATCAAATTCTCGTCGTGCCTCTTCAAGCTGAGAATGGAGCGAACGATAATCGGATCTCGCTTCAATCAATTGAGTCGTCAATTCCTCAAGACGTGCCTTAGCCTCCCCTTCTTCTTCCATAGATTCAAGCAAGTCTTCGAACTGTGGGACATCATGGTGACGTGAACCACATACAGGGCAAGGCTCACCTTCTTGAAGGGTTTCACTCAGTTGTTTTGCCGCATTCATTTGTTCTTGTTGATTGTACTTCGCCATCACTTCTTGCTGGATGGCATGCAGTCGCTGCACTTCTTTTCCGGACCGCTCACAAGTGGCGAGCTGATTTGAAAACTCATTCACCTTCGTCTCAAGTTTGACCAAATACATCAATCGGTCGACATGTCGCTCCGCATCAACTGCACGTTCTTCAGGTTCAATCGACAACGTTTTCACTAATTGTTGTTCGTGGACTTGAAGTTCTTGGAGTCGAGCCTCTTTGGAAAAGGTGCTTAATTCCGTCGCACGCTTCATCAATTGTTCACGTAATGTTACGTATTCTGCCCGCTCTTTCATTCGGGGTAACATCTCATCAATTAACCGAAGTCGTTCTTGAAGGGATAAGATTTCTTGTTTATTCTCTTCAATTGCAGATTGCTGCTCAGATATTGAAGATTGCTTTTGTTGTAATTGTTCGAGTTTTTTAGAAGATGCTTGTTCTTCCGTCGTCAGTTGATGAACATGTTTCTTCATTTCTAATAATCGGTCATAGACTGGACGAATGTTCGCTGCTGCCTCTAATTGTCGCAACAACTCATGACGTTCGTTTCGTTCTGTCTCGCCTTTTAAAAATAAATCAAGAGCTTGCAAGGTTTCTTGCTGTTCTTGAAATAAACTGACAAGCGCTTTCGCTTGTTCTAATTCGGTACGCGCCTGTTCGAGCTTCTTCGAATGATCCTGTTTCTGTTCTGTTGCGGACTCAACAGTTGTAATCAAACGTTGTTCGCGCTCGTCTAGCCACTGATAGATTACATCAATCGATTTCGTCGAAATTTCTTCAATCGCTTCATCTTCGAGCTCTAACAACTTAAGTCTTGTTCGTTCGACTGCCCATTCAACTTGTTTCCGGTATGTGCTGAGACGTTCTGCCCACTTCTCCTGGAAAGCACGATACGCCTCCGTCTTGAAAATAGATTGCAAGATTTGTTGTTTCTCATTTGAGTTCGAATCGAGCAATTGTCTAAATTGGTTTTGAGGGAGTAACAAGATTTGACTGAATTGTTCATATGAAAGTTGTAAAATCGACTCGACTTCCTCTTGAACCTCGTTCACTTTTGTCGCGATCGGCTTCCAACCATCCTCCCATTCATAAAGAACGGCCTCATGTGGGATCGGTGTCTTGTTTTTCGGGTGAGGTTGTTGAGGTTGTCTCACGATTCGATAGTGGTCACCGCGAATCGTAAACGAAAAGTCGACCTCCGTCTTCAACTCAGGTTGTGCGAATTGACTTCTGAAATCACTCGCATTGCGCAGCGTCCCGCTGGCCCGTCCATATAATGCGAACGTCATCGCATCAAAGATGGTCGTCTTCCCTGCACCCGTCCGACCACTCACGACAAACATCGAGCGACCAACTAATTGTGTGAAGTCAATCGTTTCTCGTTCCGCATACGGTCCGAATGCTTGAATCTTCAATTCGACCGGTCTCATCTGACATCACCTTCTTCAATCATTTGTTTGACGGCATCCGAGGCCGTTCGGTCGTGTACAGCTTCAAAGAACTGTAGATACACCTCTTCGACGGATTGTCGTTCTAGCGTTTCCCGTTCAAATGTGGACGTCTGTTCTTGGCGTCGTAACAGCTCCAGTTCAAGATGAAGAATATTTGGATAAACGGTCCGAAGCTTTGCCATTGGATCAAAAAGTGCTTTGTCATCGGTCAACACGATTTTCAAATAATCATCGGTTTGTTGTTGTTGATAAAACGAAGGTGCGAGTAACTCATCCAACGTTCCTGCGAGCTGTCTCATGTCCCGTTCTGGCGTCAACGTTCGACGTCTACGCTTCCAGTGTCCGTCCCATTCCAAAATATCTACCGATTTCTCATGATTGACCTCAGAGAAAGAATATTTCATGAGAGAACCACTGTATGCAATCCGTTCTGAATGGATTGCATCACGATTATGTAGATGTCCAAGAGCCGTGTATGAGAACGGGTCATAGAGCCCTTTCGCGACCTGTCCGGCGGTACCGACCGATAACTGGCGCTCCGAGTCGGTCTCAAGTCCTCCTGCGACAAAACTATGGCCCACTGAGACCGCATTCTTCTCAATCGGTCCATATGCTTCAATGACAGCCTCTAATGCGTCATGGTGCGTGCGAATCGTTTCGTTTCCTAGTATGTGCCGAACACGTGCCGGCTCAAGAAACGGGATTGGGTAAAACGGAATTCCGGCCACTTCAAGTGGACCAGCATCTGGGTTTAATTTACCGATGATATGTAATCCTACTTGTCTCAACAATTTTGAACTATATTCGAGACGCTCCGCTGAGTCATGATTTCCCGCGATAGCGACGACCGGGATTTCTCGCTTCAACACCAACTCTCGCCACATCTCATCGAGCAAATCGACAGCCTCGACGGGTGGGACGGCCCGGTCATACAAATCACCTGCAATGATGACTGCATCTGGCTTCTCCTCATCGACGATTTGTAAAAACGAATGGAATAAAATATTTCGCTGATCTTCTGTCATATGACGACCATGAACAATCTTACCTAGATGCCAATCGGCCGTGTGAATCCATTTCATCACGTATCACCTCTCTTTCTTATTCTAGCATGACTCAATCGTTCGATTCGACGTCTTGACACCCGATTTTGAAACAGCGAAAGTAAAGAGAGAGGAGGTTTGTTCAAAATGAATTCATCGACGTGGAAAACGTTTTTCCAACTTTTTAAAATCGCGAACCCTCCTAAAGGATTGTTTGTGGGAGCTATTCTGATTTCGCTTCTTCAAGCCGTCGCATCGCTAGCGATTCCACTCATCCTGCAACGTGTCGTTGACCGTTGGAGTAGTGACCTGTTGACGCCTGAATGGATTGCATATTTTCTCTTTGCCTTTCTCGTCCAGGTCATCACGAGCGCGTTATCGATTTACTGGCTACATATTGTTGGTCAACGTGTTGTCGCCAATCTTAGGACGACATTGTGGGACCACCTCATCAAACTGCCCATCCCTTTTTATGATGGGATCAAATCGGGAGAACTCGTCTCCCGCTTGAACAATGACACAACGACGCTGCAACAGCTGTTGTCCGAGCAAAGTGTCCGCTTGTTGACCTCTTTCGTCTCGGTCATCGGTGCCGTCGCCATCTTGTTCACGCTCGATTGGCAAATGACACTCGTCATCTTGTTTTCAGTGCCGACGACGCTTGTCATCGTCATCCCACTCGGCCGAAAGCTTCGAGTGATTGCAAAAGAAACGCAACAGGAGCTCGGTAACCTGTCCGGATTCTTTGCGGAACTGCTCGGTGAAATCCGTCTCGTCAAATCGCAGGCGACAGAACAAATGGAAGTGCGGACCGGGAAAGTGAAAATCGAAACGTTGTTCGATTATGGAGTGAAAGAAGGACGAATTCAAGCCATTCTCATCCCTCTCCTTAACGTCACGTTGACGGGGATGTTGATTGCCATACTCGGATTTGGAGCGTATCGTGTCTCGACAGGGGCCTTATCGACGGGTGAACTACTCGCATTCATGCTCTATGTATTCCAAATCATCACTCCTCTGATCACCATGAGTGAATTTTTGACGAGACTACAAAAAGCTCGTGGCGCAACTGAACGAATCGCTGAATTATTAGATGTCCGTCCTGAACCGTACAGCACATATCAAGAATCCATCGAGCAGGCTGACCTCTCTTTCGAGAATGTGACCTTTCATTATGGGACGGAACCCGTTCTTCAAGGACTCTCTCTTCACGTTTCACCTGGCGCAACGACCGCCATCGTCGGTCGAAGCGGCGCCGGCAAAACAACACTTTTTTCGCTCGTCGAACAATTTTACACACCAACGGAAGGATCAATCCGGTACGGTAATCGCGATATTCAAACATATGCCCGGGATACATGGCGTCAAATCGTCGGTTATGTCGCTCAAGACTCTCCCGTCTTGTCGGGTTCTGTTCGGACAAACATCGTCTATGGTCTTCAACGTGAAGTAAGTGATGCAGAAATCAAAGAGGCGTGTGAAATGGCAAACGCATGGTCATTTATCGAAGTGATGCCGAATCAGCTCGAGACGGAGATTGGAGAACGTGGTATTCGCTTGTCAGGTGGACAACGACAGCGTCTTGCGATTGCCAGGGCATTGTTACGTAATCCGCAAATTTTACTCCTCGATGAAGCGACGTCGAGTCTGGATTCAGAATCAGAACGCGTCGTCCAGGAAGCGCTCGATCGCCTGATGGTCGGGAGAACCACACTCGTAATTGCCCATCGCTTATCGACCGTCAGACATGCCGACCAAATCGTCGTGTTAGAAGATGGACGCATCAGCGGGATTGGGAAACATGAACAACTTTTAAACGAGAATGCTCTTTATCAGCGTCTCGTCTCACAACAATTACTAGGAGGACAATCTACATGAAAACAATCGGGTTTATCGGTCTCGGGGTCATGGGCCAATCCATGGTACGAAATTTGATGAAGCATGGTTTTGACGTAAAAGCTTATACGAGAACGAAAGAGAAGGCTGCCTCGCTATTAGAGGAAGGTGTAGTATGGTGCGAAACGATTCAAGAGGTATGTCAAGATGCTGATGCCGTCATCACCATCGTCGGTTATCCATCAGATGTTGAGTCAATTTATTTCGGGGAGGGAAATATCCTCGACTCGGCAGAACCAGGTACGCTCTTGATTGATATGACAACCTCTTCTCCGAAACTCGCCGAACGAATCGCCGAAACGGCCATTGAACGGAGTCTTCTTCCGCTCGATGCACCGGTCACCGGTGGAGATATTGGTGCAAAAAATGGGACGCTTTCCATTTTGGTCGGTGGCGGAGAGTTCGCCTTCAATAAGGCAAAACCTTTATTCGAAGCAATGGGACAGTCCATTGAGCGGATGGGATATGCCGGGAGCGGACAATATGCGAAACTCGCCAACCAAATCGCCATTGCCGGAACGATGATGGGGAATGCGGAGATGTTCGCGTTCAGTAAACGAGCAGGACTTGTCCCCGAAGCGCTCATCCGTACGATTCGTGGAGGAGCAGCCGGTAGCTGGACGCTTGAAAACTTGGTTCCACGGATGATTGTTGAAGATTATGCTCCAGGTTTCTTCATCAAACATTTTATTAAGGATATGACACTCGCCATCGAGAGTGCAAACGAACTTCAAGTGAAATTACCTGGACTCGAACTCGCTCATCGACTCTATTCGATTCTCGAAGAAAATGGATACGGGGAGAACGGAACACAAGCGCTCATCGAGTATTACCTTCATCAAGACGTTTGAATCATGCCGTTTGTGGAATTAGTAGGAGTGAAGGAGGCGATTTTCGTGCCATGGAACATGAAAGACTATCCTGAATCACTGAAAAACTTCGATCCACTTGTAAAAAAGAAAGCCATTGATATTGCGAACGCACTGCTCGCACAAGGCTATTCTGAGACGAAAGCGATACCAATTGCCACTGAACAAGCGAAAAAGTGGCATGCGGATGCGTCTGAACAAGAAAAACAAGATTTTGAAGACGCCCCTAACCCGAAAAAGACAGATCAGCATTGAACGTAAACAACCGGTCGGATTATCCGACCGGTTGTTTTGCGAGATATGACGCCTTCATTTCTAGATAGAGACCTGAAATCGCCGTCTGTAAGTAAGGCGTGACAAAGATGTAAGCGAGTCCCCCAGTAAGAAGGACGAGCGCGTACCATCCGATAAAACTTGCGAATAGCTTTAACATCGTCTGTTTATGCCCTTTCATCATCAAACGACTCTTTCGCATAGCTTGGAACGCCGAGAGATCTGGTTCTTCCCGCATGATGAACGGTGTGATGCGATACGTCAAATAAAACCAGACGCCAGGCACAATTAGGAATAACATCAACACGTTCAGTCCTAAATAAAACACCGCGTAATAAATCACCGCTCGTGAATACTCTTTCAGGGAGCCGAACGCTTCAATCAATAAGCCGAACTTAGGCTTCTCGTCTTTAGCGACCTGAAGAAACACCCAATTCTTCCCGAGCTCGATTGGAGCGAGAAGGACTGTCGCCCCATACAATAGTGCCACAGAAGTCATGAGAACTTCAGGGTCATTCGTTGATAGGTCTAGACGTGTCGTGATCATCGCCTGAATGACCATGACGGTCAAAACGACGAGTAATGATATGCCCCATTTTCCAGAGAGCATTCGAAGCGCATATTGTTTGTAAACGGAAGATTGCATGAGTTCACCTACACTTTGTATTTTCTTTCATTATAGCAAAAAAACAGTCTTTCGACTGTTTTCCGCTTTGACTCATCCACGAAGTTGTTTAAATTTATCCCCATCCAACTGTCCGTTTGTTCGTACGCCATTCCCGACGTGTACCATGTCGACGTTGAGTCGTTCCTGTAAGGATGGCAAAGTTTCTGTCGTGATGCCGGCTCCAGGCAAAATAGTCATCTCTGCTTGCTCGTTCAGTCGGATCAATGTTTCGATACCTTCTAATGCAGTGTTCGCACCGCCTGATGTCAATAAGATATCGATTTCTGGGAAATCATTTAAGACATCCAGCGATTCAAATACATCACGCGACGCGTCGAAGGCACGATGGAACGTTAGTGCCATCTCACCTTTATGTTTGATGACTTCTCCTAAAATCCGCTCATCGATTGCCCCGTCTTTTGTCAATGCACCAAAGACGATTCCATTCGCCCCGAGTTCACGGCATAGACCAATGTCTGCAAGCATTGTTTCCACATCATCTTCGTTGAAATGGAATGAACGTGTATGAGGTCGAATCATGACATGTACCGGGATGGATACGTGCTCGATTACATTCCGAATCGTCCCGAAACTTGGCGTGATCCCGCCATTCTCCATATCTGCAATCAGCTCGAGTCGATCTGCCCCGAGTTGCTCCGCCTCGATTGCTTCAGATAACGTTGTGACAATCACTTCTACTTTCATACAATCGCTCCTTTTACGGCGCGAACTTCCAGTCCACGCCATGTTCGGCTAAGACGCCTTTAAATTCTTGTGGTTCCGGAAAATCTGAGATAATTGCCGTCACCTTTGAAAAGTCGCACACCCGATATCTTTTTTGTTGGTTCAACTGGGTATGGTCGGTTAATAAGAATGTCTCGCGACTTTGCGACATCACCGATTGTGTGATACTAGCGAGTCCGAAAGCATCGCACGTCAAACCAAGGGTTGAATCGACCCCCTCAACAGATAAGATGGCAAGATCAAACATATAGGTTTGGAGTTGTGCGAGAACTTGTTCGCCCGTCGTCACGAGATGTTTCGGATCGATTGTACCACCTAACAACTGGATCTCGCCACCGAGCACACCTTTCGCCCGTTGTTCAAACAACGCTTTGGCGACCGTTAGAGATGGTGTGACCACCGTCACATTTCGTCCTCGTAAACGAGACGCCACTTGTTCGGCCGCAACCCCATGACCGATATAGAGTAGCGTATCGTCCGGAATCAATTGAAATGCCGTATACGCGATACGGCGGATCCCATCCATGTTGGCGATGACAATCGGCTGAAAAGACATGCTCTGATGAAGAACCGCACCCCCGTAAACACGCTTGATACGATGCTCTTTCTCTAGTTCTTCTAAATAACGTCGAATCGATTCCCCTGATACATTCAATCGCTCAATCAATTCGCTCGTCTTCACTTTTCCTTCTCGTTCGATCCACTCGACAATTTTCTGTTTACGTTCTTCACCGATTAAAGACACGTCCCTGCCTCCTCCACTAAAATCTTTCCTTTTCTAGTGTAACGAACGCATGTAAATTTAACGTAAATTGAAAGTAAAGAACGAGCAAATCCAACATGATTTTGCTTCTTTTTTATGTAAATCAACAACAATGCACAAAAAAGGTACGTCTTGATCGGACGCACCTGAAAGAAATTAAGATTTATGCTTGCTTTGAAAAAGTGGGACTTTCGGTTCTTTCCCGGCTCGTATTCGTTGCCAGTTGGTACGATGTTTAATGATGATAAACAGGGCCAATGGAACGATGACAATCAGAGGTAACCAGTCTTTCGTCAATATACTGTAAGTCGTTGCCGTCACGAGACCTACTACAGCGGCAGCCATCGAGGAGAGGGATACCATACGTGAAATGAGGAGAGTCACAATAAACGTGCCGACGACGACAAAGAAGAACCACGGAAACGCCGCTAAAAGTACGCCGCCGCTCGTCGCGACTGATTTTCCACCTTTAAATTTCGCAAAGATCGGATAAGAATGTCCAATGACTGCCGGAATCCCGGCAAGAAGCAGACTCATCTCACTTCCGAATAAGAGTGGTAACAAAGCTGCGACTAGTCCTTTCCCCATGTCACCGAGTAAAACAAGGATCCCCGCTTTTTTGCCGAGAACACGAAACGTGTTCGTTGTACCTAAGTTGCCGCTCCCATGTTCGCGAACATCTACTCGATAACCGAGCTTGCCGATGATGAGCGCAAACGGAATCGCACCAAGTAAATAGCTTAAAATGATAATGATGATTTCTGTCATAAATGGCATCGCAATTCCCCTTACTTCATATATTCCGCAATATATCGATCATATGGCTGATTCAATGCGTGCACTGCTTTCGCATGTTCAGTACCGATATAACGTAAGTGCCACGGTTCATACATATAGCCGGTCTCTTTCTCAAACGCTTTTTGATAGCGAATGATAAAGCCATACTCGTGAGCATGTTCTGCTAGCCACTTTCCTTCAACCGTTTCACCAAGGCTTTGTGTGAGTTGATAATTGACAGAAGCACTCGAGACGTCAATTGCAAGACCTGTTTGATGTTCAGAATGTCCAGGTGGAGCGGAGTATTTCATCGCTTGCTCTTTGCCATCCCGTTCAACGTAAGCATTGAATAGCGTCACTTGATAACCGTATGAACGAAACGCACTCGTCCCTTTCAAATCGATACCAGACGCTTTTGCGTTCTTCATCAACTCTTCAATCGCACGTGCTGCCTCTTTTCGCATCTTCCGACGCTCACCGACCGCTGAATCGACAAAATCGATGTTGACCTCAACTAAGTCGCTCGGCTGATAATTAGCCGGCAATGCAATTTGCTTATTTACGAGAATCAACTCTTCTAATTCTAAGTTTGCGACACCATCGACTTCAATCGGTTGGACAGGTGTAGTCGGTTCTTCTGCTGCTGGCGGTGTCGGCTCAGCTGGTTGTTCTTCGACTTCCGGTTCAGACTCAGTTGTTTCTTCGTCTGTCGGTGACTCGGTTTCCACTTCCTGATTCGAGGTCGGTTCGTTTGGTTCTGTTTGTGGTTCATCTATTGTTGATGACTGTGTTGTTGGTTCTTTCGGTTCAACTTGCTCGTTTGTCGTACAACCGGCTAACATGAACGTCAAGGCGCCGCAAACCATCAAGACTGATGGATAACGCATGCGATTTTCCCCTTTCTAGATAACAAAAAGTACCGTCAAGATATGATACCATACTGACGGTACGAAGACAGAAGATTCTTAGACAGGATTCATGACGTTCATGTACATGTCATGCCATTTCGGGAACTCTCGATCGAGACGAATCGGTTTGAAATCTCCTCGTTTGACGACAACATGAGTCGTCTTGGCTGTTCCCACGAGTTCACCATCTTGGTTCGTCAACTCATAGCCATAAATCGTTCTGATTTTTGAGTATTGGTCGACCCATACGCGCACATGAACCGTATCGCCAAACGTTACGCTTCGCTTGTAATCCATCGATACGTTCGTCACCGGCGAAACGAAACCCGCTTCTTCCATGTCTTTGTATTCGACACCGAGCTGACGTAACAGTTCGGTGCGAGCAATCTCTAGGTATACTAAATAGTTGGCATGATAGACGATTCCCATCATGTCCGTTTCTTGATATCTAACTGGGATTTGAATCGTATGCATTGAATCATCCTTCTTTCCTGCTACTAGTGTATTATAGTTTACTCTTAATATCTACTACTAATAATTGTTGGAGTGAGGTCTCATTCTCTTTCTCCGACATGAGTCGGTACGATTGACGAGCGATTGACTCATCGATCACAGACAAAGCAGTCCGTGCATTTGCATGTTTGATTTCACTCAATCGAATTGATAAAGCTTCAATCGCTTGTTCGTCCAGCTCGTATCCAAATTGGTTCGCATAGTTCACAGCAATCTCGACTAGTTGTTCTTGCGAATAATCTTCAAAGTGAATCGTGCGTTTCATGCGACTACTTAGTCCAGGGTTCGATTCAATCAACCGCCGCATCGGACCTTCATATCCCGCAAGGACGACGACAAGGTTCTCTCCGTGTTTCGGCATTTCATCCACGAGTGTATCGATTGCCTCTCGACCGTAGTCATTCGCCCCACCATTCAGGCTATATGCCTCGTCAATGAGTAATACACCACCGAGTGCATCACGAATTGCTGCTTTCGTTTTTTGTGCGGTCTGTCCTACATAGCCACTGACCAAATCCGCTCGACTGACAACGTTGACATGTCCACGCTTCAAATAGCCTGTACGCTTCAACATTTGAGCATACAGATATGCAAAAGTGGTCTTACCCGTTCCACTATTCCCCGTGAGTGTCATATGAAGTTGGATGGGTGCCGTCTTCAGACCGAGCGCTTTTCGTCTCTTTTGGATGTTCACGAGTGCTTCAATCTCTGCCAATTGTGCTTTAGCATCGTCCATACCGACAAGGTCGTCCAACGATGCCGGGCTCGCATCCTCCTCGGGTTGATCAAAGTCTTCTTCGGTCAAAAGCGCCATCTCGTCTAGAGGGGCATCTGCACCGAAACGAGATCCTTTTTTAAACATCGCATCGAGTAAGATGTTATGAACGGTTCGCGCATTCCCGAACGTCGAATCGACGCGTTCACGGTCAATCCGTGTCAGAAGTGACCGTTTTGCTTCCTCCGTCAACACGTAATTATTTTCCTGTGCCACTTTTTCACCGATAGCGACTAATTCCTCATCCCGATAGTTTGGCAACTCGTAGTGATTCGATTCTGGGAATCGTGAGCGTAAACCAGGGTTCGCAAGTAGGAAATGACGCATTTCTTCTGGATAACCCGCCAGGATGACGACAAACTTCCCGGCATATTCGCCGCTCGTCATCGCTGCGACGAGCGTGTCGATTGCAGCTTGCCCATAGTCACTTCCGCTTGCTTCCTGACGTTTTAGTGCATATGCCTCATCGATGAACAGGACGCCACCTTCTGCTTCTTTGACTTTATTCATCACTTGTTCTTCCGTCTGTCCGACATATGCGCCGACTAGACTTGAGCGGTCTGCCTCAACGAGATCAGGACGACTGAGCAGGCCAAGTTCAAAGTAAATCTCTGCCATGAGTCGAGCCAGCGTCGTTTTCCCGGTTCCTGGATTACCTGTAAACACGAGATGAAGGGAGGGTTGGTGCTTTGATGAAAACCCTGCTTTTTCTCGTTCTTTTTGGAAGAGTAGGAAGCGATACCATGCTTTTACACGGTCCTTAATGTCATCTAGACCGATCATTTCCTCAAGTGATTCGATGGCGCTCGAGCGTGTCTCTGTTTTACGTTCCGGCAACAACTCACAGATTGTATCGAGACGCTCTTTGACGAGCACAACGCGTTCACCGAAGCGGCGAAACGCTTCTCGACTGAAGTAGTTCCCTTGCATCGATGCGAGCAAAGATGCCGTATCGTCCTCTAACGATGCGACTTCCTGCATCGCCTCGATGATTGCCTCGAATATCTTCTCGAGTTGCCCTCGCCATTCGGAATCCCGTAAATCAGACTTCGCCGACTCCACTTCATCGTGAAGCCTGTCGAGTTGGTCGAGTAGCGCAGATGTTTTTGACTCGTATTCCGTCAAAATTTGTACTTTCATCGAGGCGTAATCCGCTTCGCGAAGTGTCGGCCAATCGATTTGGAGCGCTTGTTTTGAACGACGCAACTGCTCGTTCAATTGAAACAGACGTAATTCCGGAGGTAACGCATTCATCGACTCTAATTCTTTCACCCAGCGGTTCAATAACGGGTCCATCGACTCCTTCTGCTCGAGTCGATGTGTAGCGAGCAATGTCAATGAACGAATCAATTCCTCTTCATGCCCAGTCGCACGTGACCAATGCGCATAAGATAAGAGCGCCGCCTCATTGATCTTTTCTCCAGCTTCCCAGTTCGTCAAATCCGTTTGAACTTGTTCAACTTGAATTTGTTTCATTCTGTTCTCCCTTTCAGACGACAAGGGAGCTGACATGATGTCTGCTCCCCATCGGATTATCTTGATTCAAAAGACGTCATCCGAATCGAATGGAATAACTTTCCGTTATTCCGCGATTCTGCCGCAAGCAAAATCCGTTCGTTCGCATCGACATAATATGTGACTGACTCTTTGTTTTCTTCTTCACTGAAAATGGATGGATAATTTTGAACCCACTCTTCCGGAACCGTTTCAGCCGATTCAGACTTTACATAAGCTTGCGCTGTTCGACCGACTAAATCCGTCTCGCCCTCACTCGATCCGAGCGTGCCATCATCTAGCCATTTACGAATCTGTTCATTCGTGGCGCGAGATAGGAATGGATGCGGTGCGACCGCTCCAGAACTCGTCTCTTGTCGCAAGACCTCTTCTCCATCTGGATTAAACTCCAAATACGTTTCTCCGTCCCATTCTGCTTTGGCGCCCACGTTTGGCCCCATGACGACTTCTGAGACAAAATGTCCGTTTTCATCATACGTGACAAGATACTCTCGTTCTTCGAGTGTTTCACCTTCTTTCGGAAGTTTTCGCTCTTGATACCCAATCACGACATTTGAGTAGAACGGTTCAACTTTTTCTTCCTCTTCACCATTCAGATTCATGAGTACGTAAAAATTATAAGCGAGTAATGCTCCGACAATGAGGATGCCGGCCAAAATGACCCAGCTCAACCTTTTTTTTATCTGTTGTTTCATAGCCTATCCTCCTCGTTTCTTCACTTACTATCCTACACTAGCTAAGAGGACAAGCAAAATATTTTTAACCGAAAAAAGGGTCTCATACGAGACCCCTCTAAATTATCCTAATTGATCTTCATCTTTCTTCTGTGCTTCGAGCCACTTGTCTCGCTCATCCGGTTCATCGGCCAAGTCTTTGAACAAAGCGATGATCATAAAGACGAGAACGAAGATGAATGGGAAGGCTGCGAGAATCGCAACAGCTTGCAGGGCATCCAACCCACCAGCGTAAAGAAGCACGGCAGCGATAGATGATTGGATCACACCCCATGTCATTTTAATACCCATCGGCGGGACAAGCTTCCCGTTTGAAGTAAGCATACCGAGTACATATGTCGCTGAGTCAGCAGACGTGATAAAGAATGTCGAGATTAGGAAGATTGCGACAATACTGAGTACTGACCCAAAACCACCAAACGTCTCGAATAACGCGAACAGTCCGACTTCTGTACCGATTTCGTTCACTTGTCCAATCAAGTCGTATCCACCGAACAAGTCAGCCCAGATAGCTGAGCCACCGAAGACGGAGAACCATAAGAGTCCGAACGATGTTGGGACGAGTAAGATCCCGATAATAAATTCACGAATCGTACGGCCTTTCGATACGCGTGCGATGAACGTTCCGACGAATGGTGACCACGAGATCCACCATGCCCAATAGAAAATCGTCCAGCCATTGATCCACTCACGTTCAACCGGCTCGAATGCGGCCGTACGGAAACTCATACCAGGAAGTTGTTGCAAGTATGTTCCGACGGTTTGTGTGAATAAGTCGAAAATGAACGCTGTCGGTCCGGCGAACATCGTCGCGACGAGTAAAACGATTGCCAAGAAAATGTTCGTATTACTCAAGATACGAATCCCTTTATCAAGACCCGTTGAAGCGCTGATCATGTAAAGTACCGTTACGACAGCAATGATGATCAACTGTGTCACGAAGGCGTTCGGTACCCCAGGGATGAGATAATGAAGGCCACCGGCAATCTGTTGAGCACCAAAACCGAGTGAAGTCGCTACCCCGAATGCCGTCGCAATGACCGCAAGAATATCGACCGTTTGTTTCACAGGTTGTTCGTATCGGTTATGGACGAGCGAACCGATTGTCTCCCCAATCGTCGCAGGGCGCCCTTTTCTAAACGTTGAATATGCGATTGCGAGTGCGATCATCGCATAAATTGCCCAAGGGTGGAAGCCCCAGTGGAAGAAGGCATAACGCATCGCAGTACGAGCGTCACCTTCAGGCGTCAAAGAAGAGAACGGTGGTGAATGGAAATGAAGAAGTGGCTCTGCTGCTCCCCAGAAGATGAGTCCAATCCCCATTCCGGCACTGAATAGCATGGCGAACCATGACAAGTAACTGAATTCAGGTCGGTCCGTATCTTTCCCGAGACGAATCGATCCATAGCGGGAAAAGATTAAAAAGATAGCGACGAGTAAAAATCCGGTCGCACTTAACAGGTAGAACCAACCCATTCCGTTTGAAAGCCACCCTTGTAACGTGCTCGTTACATTCAATAGGCTAGCATTTCCTAAAATGCTTTCGGGAAATAATCCCCAGATTGTGAATAAGCCAGTTATGATTGCAGAAATGACGAACACAGGCGTCACACGGCTTTTCCGTTCCATAAAATCACTCCTATTTAATTTTCTATTTTCATATACGTTTTCCACCCTAACATACTTTTTAAACAAGTCTCAACCCCAACTGTCTCTAAATGTGTCATTTACTGAAAAATAGATAGGTGTCTTGTCAAGAAGACGTTTTCCTCGGTTCGAGCGAGACAATCAACGTCTCATCCACCACATAATAAGGTCTTTTTGGAAGTGTTTTTAAGTAACCTTCCTCTCGAAGTCTTGTCAAATCTAGTTGCAGTGCATTTTCAAATTTCCGCAATGGCAATTTTTTCTCTTGATCCATATATAAGTCTAGGGCACGCTGTACTTGGTCCATCTCATAGATGACATCACGCTCTTCTTCCGGAACGATATGAAACGTCTCTTTCGACATATAGAAACGCTGCTTCGGGATTCCGGACAAGTGATGCTTCAATCGTTTGGTGTCAATCTCCTGTGTGTCATCTAGTAGGACGGTTCGATTTACGCCCTTTGGCAACGTCTGTTCATACTCGTGAATCGCATGACGTAATTCAGGTAACGAGATGTCGATTTCTCGATCAGGCTCCACCTCTTTTTGCTGTGTCAAACGCTTCCACCAACTCATACTCTTCTTTTCTTCCCGCTCCATAAGCACACCCCTCCCTGTCTTCCTGTTCCCGATTCTTTTAAAACTTTCACCATAAATTCGCATATTCATGAAAAAAACCTTCCTTTTTTCAAAGGAAGGTTTAATAAGCCGAAGCTTATTTAAGTTTGTTACGGAGAACCATTTGCAAGATTCCACCGTGACGGTAGTAATCAATTTCAACTTCAGAGTCGAAACGTGCGATGACTTTGAATTCTGTCACCGTTCCGTTTTCATGTGTCGCTTTTGCGTTCAAGATATCGCGTGGACGTACAGACTCATCGACTTGGATATCGATTGCTTCCTCACCAGTCAATCCGAGTGACTCTGCTGATTCACCCTCTAAGAATTGAAGTGGAAGTACACCCATCATAACAAGGTTTGAACGGTGAATCCGCTCGAAACTTTGTGCGATGACCGCACGAATGCCAAGGAGGTTTGTCCCTTTCGCAGCCCAGTCACGAGACGACCCCATTCCGTAGTCGTTGCCAGCAAGGACGACAAGTCCAGTACCTTGTTCTTTATACTTCATCGCAGCATCGTACATCGGCATGATCTCACCTGTTGGCCAGTAAGTCGTGAATCCACCTTCTGTACCTGGTGCGACTTGGTTGCGGATGCGAATGTTGGCGAACGTACCACGCATCATGACTTCATGGTTACCACGGCGTGAACCGTAAGAGTTGAAGTCAATTGGCTCTACCCCTTTAGAAAGGAGGTATTGACCAGCTGGTGTCGTCTTCGAGAATGATCCCGCTGGCGAGATGTGGTCAGTCGTGACCGAATCCGCGAACTTCCCGATGACGCGTAAGCCATTCAATGCATGAACTTCGCCCGCTTCTGGTTCGAGTTGTTCGAAGAATGGTGGGTTTTGGATGTATGTCGACTCATCTGAGAAGTCATACAAGTTACCTTCTGGAACGTCTAGCGCGTTCCAACGCTCGTTACCAGTGAAGACCGTTTCGTATTCTTTACGGAACGCTTCTGGTGACACGACGTCTTGTACGACCATCTTGATTTCATCGTTTGATGGCCAGATGTCTTTGAAGTACACTTCATTTCCATCTTTATCCGTACCGAACGAATCGTTCATGATGTCGAAGTTGACTGATCCTGCAAGTGCGTAAGCGACGACGAGTGGTGGTGACGCCAAGAAGTTCGCTTTCACGAGCGGGTGAACACGTCCTTCAAAGTTACGGTTCCCAGAAAGGACAGAAGATACGAGCAAGTCGTTCTCCGTGATTGTTTCTTCGACTTCACGGTCAAGTGGACCCGAGTTTCCGATACATGTCGTACAACCGTAACCGACTGTGTTGAAGCCGAGTTCATCCAAGTAAGAAGTCAAGCCAGCTTTGTCAAGATAGTCCGTTACGACTTTCGAACCTGGTGCGAGTGATGTCTTCACGTATTTCGGAACAGTCAAGCCGCGTTCTACCGCTTTCTTCGCAACGAGTCCGGCACCGACCATAACGTAAGGGTTCGACGTGTTCGTACAGCTTGTGATGGCAGCAATCGCGACATCTCCTGTGCTCATGTCGACGGCACCGTCTTCATAGTTGACAGTCGCCTTCTTCTCGAGTTCAGAACGGTCAAGTCCAAAGCCGCTATTCCCTGCTGGAGCGCTCAAGCTATCGATGAACGATGTTTGAACGTCTGAGAGATTGATTCGGTCTTGTGGACGTTTTGGACCTGCTAGTGAAGGTTCAACTTTTGACAAGTCGAGCGTCAATACTTTCGTGAACGTTGGATCAGCTTGGTCTGGCGTGTAGAAGAGATCGTTCGCTTTTGAGTATTCTTCAACGAGTGAGATCAATTCTTCAGAGCGACCAGTGGTACGCATGTAGTTCAATGTTTCCGTATCGACTGGGAAGAATCCACATGTCGCGCCATATTCTGGAGCCATGTTTGCGATTGTTGCACGGTCAGAAAGTGGCATCGTGTGAAGCGACGGTCCGAAGAATTCAACGAATTTCCCGACTACCTTTTCATGACGGAGCATCTCTGTCACGACGAGTGCTACGTCTGTCGCTGTTACACCAGGGTTCACTTCACCGATGATTTTTACACCGACGACTTCTGGCACTGGGAAGTACGATGGTTGACCGAGCATACTTGCTTCCGCTTCGATTCCTCCAACGCCCCATCCAAGAACACCGAGTCCGTTGATCATCGTTGTGTGCGAATCCGTTCCGACGAGTGAATCTGGATAAGCCACAGTACCTGATGCATCGTTTTTCTCGAGGACGACAGATGCCAAGTACTCTAAGTTTACTTGGTGAACAATCCCCGTTGCAGGTGGTACGGCACGATAGTTGTCAAACGCCGTCTGAGCCCAACGTAAGAACTTATAACGCTCTTCGTTACGTTCGAATTCAATGTCCATGTTTTTCATCAATGCGCCAGCGAAACCGTACGCATCTACTTGAACAGAGTGGTCAACGACGAGGTCGACAGGGATTTCTGGGTTGATTTTGTTCGGGTCTCCACCGAGGTCCGCCATCGCTTTACGAAGTGAAGCAAGGTCTACGACCGTCGGTACACCCGTGAAGTCTTGAAGTACAACGCGTGCCGGCTTGAACGGTACGTCAATGTCTTTCGAGACGTCGGCAGTACCCCATTTTGCCAAGTTCTCGACATGTTCTTTTGTAATCGCGCGACCGTCTTGTTGACGGAGTACCGATTCGAGAAGTACGCGAATCGAATAAGGTAAACGGCTGATGTTCGTTAACCCTTCTTCTTCTAACTTTTTCAATCGATAAAAATCATACGATTGCCCGTTCGCCTCGAACGATGTCCGAGATGCGAACGCGTCTAAAACATTCGTCTGTTCCATTGCAATTTCCCCCTTTTTGAAAGCGCCGACCACACGACAATGCGTAATCGCTTACTTTTCACATATTTATCATAATACAAGTATAGCGTGACGTAAAATACATTCCGTCACAAATTAGTCATAAGTAAAACTTATCAATTCGTTCAAAAGGGGATAAACGACAAAAAAACACCTCAAAACTGAGGTGTTTACAAATTATTCTTCTGTTCCAATCTCTTCGTTGACATCTAAAGCCTCGACGAGAGTCAAATCGTCCGCATGACGTTCAGCGAACCGCTCATACGTAAACTCGTTCGCAAACAGGAAGACCGGACGTTCCCAGCGGTCAGTGACGAGCATGTTCCGTGAGTCTTGGAAAGGTTTTAATGCTTTCAATTCTTTATCTTTTACCCAACGTGCAACGCTGTATGATACAGGTTCCATCCGGATGTCTACGCCATACTCATTGTTCAAACGATATTCAAACACTTCGAACTGGAGTTGGCCGACCGCACCGAGATAAATCTCATTGTATTCATTGCGATAAACTTGGATTGCCCCTTCTTGCGCGAGTTGCTCTACACCTTTGTGGAAGTGTTTCGACTTGAGCGAGTTGACTGGTGATACTCGCATAAACAACTCAGGTGGGAAAGTCGGCAATGCTTCAAAGGCGATCTTTTGCTTCGATGTCGTGATTGTATCCCCGATTTGATACGTACCTGAATCATAGATCCCGATGACATCTCCTGCGAACGCTTGGTCAACCGTCTCACGATCGTTGGCCATGAGCTGCGTAGACTGGCTCAATTTGATTTTCTTGCCTGTTCGTGTGAGTGTGACGTCCATTCCACGCTCGAACACACCTGAACAGATTCGAACGAATGCGATGCGGTCACGGTGCGCCGGGTTCATGTTCGCTTGAATCTTAAAGACGAACCCACTGAAATCTTCTGATGTCGGATTGATTGGACCGACGTTCGATTTACGCGCCTCTGGAGCTGGAGACATCTCCAAATAATGATTCAAGAACGCAGTCACACCGAAGTCAACGAGCGCCGTTCCGAAGAATACGGGCGTCAATTTACCGCTTTGGATCGCGTCTACATCAATCTCATTCCCTGCTCCGTCGAGTAGATCGATTTCATCGCGAAGATTCGTCAAGTTCTCTTCAGAAAGATGGTCACCGAGCACCGGGTCGTTTACTCCGTCCTCACTTAGTTGAAGGGTCGACTTGTCTCCGCGGAATAAATGAACTTCATTTTTCATCCGGTCATAAACACCTTCGAACTGCATCCCGCTGCCGATCGGCCATGTGATAGCAACTGAAGGCATGCCGAGCACTTCCTCAAGTTCTTCCATCAATTCAAGCGGGTCTTTGGCCTGACGGTCCAATTTGTTCATGAACGTAAAGATTGGAATACCGCGCATACGACAAACTTGGAATAGTTTCTTCGTCTGCGTCTCGATCCCTTTCGCGGCATCGATGACCATGACCGCACTGTCGACAGATGTCAATACGCGATACGTATCCTCACCGAAATCGTTGTGCCCAGGTGTATCCATGATCGACACGACTTTGTCTTGATAGATGAATTGCATGACAGACGATGTAACCGAGATTCCACGTTGTTTCTCAATTTCCATCCAGTCTGATTTGGCGTGTTTTGAATTTTTACGCGCTTTGACGGTACCCGCTTCACGAATTGCACCACCGTGCAAAAGTAACTTCTCTGTTAATGTCGTCTTACCCGCATCCGGGTGAGAGATGATGCCGAATATTCGACGTCTCTCGACTTCTTGTTTCAATTGGCTCATATACGATAGACCTTTCCTTTCTCGACTCACTTCATGCTTATTCTCGTAGCAACGCTATCTATTCTAACGAAATCGATTGAGTTCGTCTATCCTAACGAGACGTACGCCTTTTGCAAATGGATTCTTTTTTGTATACTAACGATGACAGTAAGTGAATGTATAGAACGGGGGAAAGACGATGCCAGAAAACTTGATGATGTATTTCATTGTATTCTGGGGATTCGTCATGATTGGACTCATGACGATTGGCGGGTACTTCATGTTTCGTAAGTTTTTAAAACGAATGCCGAAAGAAGACGGGCGTTCCCTTTTAGACATTGAGGATGATTATATAGAGAGAACACGTCACTTATGGACGCCGGAAACGCGGACTCTGTTAGATCGACTCGTTTCACCGGTTCCAGAACTATTTCGAGACGTCGCCATCCGAAAAATCGCAGGCAAAATCGGTCAGTTTGCCCTCGAATCTCGTGCTAAGAAGATGACGACCGAACTCGTTGTAAAAGGATATATCGCTGCAACGCCGAAGCGAGACCACAAATTCCTTAAAAAAGCGCTAGCCGAAGAACAAATCGACTGGACACCTTACGAACACTATTTTCAGCAGTAGACTCTTTCCATCCAGGTTAGAGTTTTTTTATTTTGTCGAATTGTGCATTTTGCCTATTGGGTCGAAAGTACCTTTTCTTCCAATTTTAATTATATAGACATAATGTTCAATATTTAGACAATATTGAAAACGCTTACAATAAATTGGTATGACCAATATTACAATAGTATTAGTGAATTCGACATGAAAAAAAGGCATGACTCCTCTCATTTTCACACCGCATAATGGATTTATCTTACAGCTTAGGAGGGATTTTATGCATGACGTGACGCAAGTTACTCAAACGACCAGTAGTCATTCCGCTCAGTCGATTACAGAACACGAGACGTTCCATCAATTGATGCGTGAAAAAAATCGTTTTATCGTTCCCGCTATCATCTTCTCACTTATTTTCTATTTCACGCTCCCTGTTTTGACAAGTTACACAACGATCTTGAATACAAAAATTGTTGGTGACATCACTTGGGCTTGGGCGTTCGCCTTCTCCCAGTTTATGATGACGTGGACACTGTGCGTGCTCTATAGTCGCCGTGCCCGGCGCTTTGATGCACTCGTGAGACAATTGAAGGAAGAGGTGAAATCATGAACTGGACAGCAATTGCCCTCTTTACCGCCATTGTCGGTCTCACCCTTGTCATTACATATTTCGCCGCTAGAAAAACGAAAACCGCCAGTGATTTCTACACGGCGGATGGTGGGTTGACTGGTTTCCAAAACGGTCTCGCAATTGCAGGGGACTATATGTCTGCGGCTTCCTTCTTAGGGATTGCAGGCATGATCGCACTCGCTGGATTTGATGGCTTTTTCTATTCCATCGGCTTCCTCGTTGCCTATCTCGTTGTCCTCTATCTCGTCGCGGAACCGCTCCGTAATCTTGGGAAGTATACGATGGCCGACATGATTGCCGCCCGTTTCAATAAGCCACGCGTGCGCGGTGTCGCGGCGATGAATGCCATCGTCATCTCTATTTTTTATATGATTGCCCAGCTCGTCGGGGCCGGTGCACTGATTGAACTATTGCTCGGTATCCCGTATACGACAAGTGTCGTTGTCGTCGGGATATTGATGACGGTCTACGTCGTATTCGGAGGCATGACGGCGACTTCATGGGTACAGATCACAAAAGCCGTCCTATTGATGATTGGGACAGCCATCATCTCATTTCTCGTCTTTGCACGATTCGATTTCTCAATCATGACGATGTTCAATGAAGTGAGCAAAGCCACACCGCTCGGTAGTGACTTCTTGAACCCAGGCAACAAATTCAAGCTCCCGCTCGATACGATTTCGTTAAATATGGCACTCGTACTCGGTACAGCTGGTCTTCCACACATCTTGATTCGCTTCTTTACCGTCAAAGATGCACCGACGGCAAGACAGTCGGTCGTATATGCGACGTGGATCATTGGAGCGTTCTACATTTTGACAATCTTCTTAGGTTTCGGGGCAGCAGCTTTTGTAGGACGAGACGCCATTCTCGCCGCGAACCCTGCAGGTAACATGGCGGCTCCTCTCCTTGCGCAAGTACTCGGTGGTGACCTCTTGTTCGCCTTCGTGGCAGCCATCGCATTCGCGACCATTCTAGCGGTCGTCGCCGGGCTCGTCTTGTCAGCCGCATCTGCTTTCGCTCATGACTTCTATGGTCACATTATCCGGAAAGGGGAAGCGACAGAGAAGGAACAAGTAAAAGCCGCCCGGATCGCTTCTGTGGCCGTCGCTCTCGTCTCGATGGGACTTGCGTTCTTCGCTCAATCGATGAACGTAGCGTTTCTCGTGTCACTCGCTTTTGCTGTTGCAGCAAGTGCGAACTTACCAGTCATTCTCTTCACGATTTTCTGGAGACGCTTTAACACAGGTGGTGCAATCTGGGGAATGGTCGTCGGTTTGTTCTCTTCTTTAATTTTGGTCGCAATCAGTCCGAACCTTTGGGCACCGGACGGGTCAGCCATTTTTATTGGAGAAGCACTTTTCCCACTCTCGAACCCAGGAATCGTCTCAATCCCACTTGGCTTCCTTGCAGCCATCATCGGTACGCTCGTCACGAAGTCCGACGAAGCCGCCGGAAACTACGAACGGATTCTCGTCAAAGCAAACACGGGAATCGATTCGGAGACGGAAGTGGCTGTCACAAAAGAATCGTAATTAAAAATGGAGCGGCCATGAGCCACTCCATTTTTACGTGATTGCAATTCGTTTATACTTTTGATACATCGCGATTCGCCATGGGACGATCATCCCCCAGGCAATCAAGTAGAACAATCCACCTGTTGAGAAGATATCGACTTCATGACCGACCCAAACTTTCATTGCCGTACGAATCGCAAGTAGCGCGAACACGACGATAAAAAATGCTTTTGAGCGTGACAAGTATACTTCTCCGTCCCGTTTTTCGAAGTTTGACGTTTTGATGAGGAACAGACTAAAGATTAGCCCGACCGCTAACGCCTCAAGTACTTCGACCCACGATAAACGAAATGCGGGAATCAAGAACTGAATCATTCCGGTCGTCATCGCAAGTGGTGGAATTAAGATTTTTTTTGCATTCGTCGGTTTCGCTGATGCTTTCACACGCACGAAACTCGCCACGATACCCATCAATAACGCAACGAGAGTCGACGCCCATAACATTGACATCTCGGTCAACCCCTTAAAATCCGGTGAATCCGACAAGTTCGCTCATCCAAGCAGCGAAGCGGTTCATCCCGTCAAAATATAATAATACGCCGAATGCCATCATCAAATAGCCGCCGACTTTTGCAACTTTTGCACTGTTACGTGCTAAGTACTTGATCTTGCCTACAAACGCGACCATCACTAAGAATGGAATCGCAAAACCGATGACATACGCCAACATATAACCGAGACCTTGGCTCGGATTGGTTGCCGCAAGTGCAATCACACCTGCTAAAATCGGACCCGTACACGGCGTCCATCCCGCAGCAAAACCAATTCCGATTAATACGGTTCCAAAATAGCCGCTCTTTCGCTCGCCAATGTCCATCTTCTTTTCGCGCATCATAAATTGCGGTTGCCATAGACCGGCCAAAAAGACGCCGAACACGAAAATTAAAATGGCGCCGAACATCCGCAAACTATCTTTATACTGGATGAAGACGTCTGCAATTAACGAAGTCGATAATCCAAGCACGAGAAAGACAATCGAAAAGCCGAACAAGAACGAAAACGTGTGGAACCAAGCTGTACGCTGTTTCAATCCTTCATTTTTTAATTCAGATACGGAAACCCCTGTAATATACGAGAGAAACACTGGATATAACGGGAGCGTACATGGTGACAAAAACGATAAGACGCCCGCCCCAAACGCGAGCCATAATGTGACTTCCATGACGATTTCCACCTTTCACGACCATTATAGCGAAAACCTATTTAAATTGCTCGAATCTTTTCTTTCAGAGCGAAACATCATTTTGTAATTTTTGAAATGGAAATGAAACTTGTCATCTGTAAACGTAGGTGCTAAGATTTGGATATTCTAGTTCGCAAAATTCTAATTTACATGATGGGGGAACGAACGTGGCAGTCACCGCAGCAGATACACTACACCAGGCCATTGAACAGAAACGTGATGAACTGTATAAAATCGCGTCAAAGCACACTTGGACCTCACCAGAAGTCATTCTGGTCAGTCAAGAACTTGACTCTCTCATTACTCGTCATGTCCTATCAAAGCATAAAAAAGATCAGCATTCAAATTGACCTTGATGGCTCGTCACTCTCCGTGGCGAGCTTTTTTTCCATGGAAAAAGGACACCCGTATAGGTATCCCTTCCAATTCAAGACATCAGACGTTGTCCAGACTGTAATTCATACATTTTTTTGTACAGACCGTTTTGCTTCAATAACTGTTGATGATTCCCACGCTCCACGATTTCTCCACGATGCAGTACCAAAATCAAGTCTGCATCTTGAATCGTTGAAAGACGGTGAGCGATGGCGATCGTTGTACGACCACGTCGCATACGGTCGAGTGCCGTCTGTACGCGTTCTTCCGTCTCGGTATCGATTGAACTCGTCGCCTCATCGAGAATGAGTACTTTTGGATTACGGGCGACCGTTCGCGCAAATGCGAGCAATTGTCGCTCACCGCTCGAAAATGTCGCTCCACGCTCTCCGACAACATGACCGTACCCGGCATCTAATTTCTCGATGAACGTGTGTGCCTGGACAAACTCAGCGGCTTCACGGGCACGTTCTGAATCGATATTTGGATTGAATAACTTTAAATTTTCTTCAATCGTCCCAGTGAATAGAAACGGATCTTGTAGCACCAGTCCGACTTGTTGACGAAGCTCTTGCTCTTCAAATTGTTCGAGTGGCTGTCCGTCAATGGTGATGTGACCCGAGCCATATGGATAAAAGCGGGTCAACAAGTTGATAATCGAACTCTTCCCGCTACCCGTATGACCTACGAGCGCAACTGTCTCACCAGGTTTTGCAACGAATGAGATTCGCTTCAACACGTCGACATCCCCGTCGTAGCTGAACGTCACATCCTCGAACCGTACTTCACCTTCTGTAATCCGAGCCTCGCCCGGCAATTGTTTTCCTGGTGCCGGCTCATCTGTATCCAAGATTTTAAAGACACGGTCTGCCGACACGACAGCTTGTTGAAATTCACTCAATCGCTGCATAATATCGAGAACTGGTCGGAAGATCCGTTCGATATAGCTGATGAATGCGTAGACGACCCCGACCTGTACTTGCTCACTCATCGAGAGCACACCGTAATATCCGAGTAGACCAATGATTGAGAAAGCAAGAAGGAGCTCGATGATTGGACGTAGCAACATACTGTCGAGCTTTAAGTTCCGATATCGTGCCTCCTGGTGCGCCTCATTCGTCTCTTCGAATTGACGGATGAGCCGCTCTTCTTGACGAAATTGTTGAATAATCCCCATGCCGTTGATTGACTCGTTCAACTGGGCATTGAGTTGTGACAAAAGGTCCCTCACTTGTGCGAAATATTTCGTTGAAAAACGACGATATGCCCAAATGATGAGCCAGAAGAGCGGCAACAAGACGAGCCCCATCGTCGCTAGTGGCGGTTCTAATATGTATAGGAAAATATACGTCCCAATCAATTGAACAGCCGACTGGACGAACGTACTCATCACACCGACGTACAGTTCTTTGACCGCCTCGGTATCATTCGTAATCCTTGATACGAGGACGCCCGCTGGTGTTCGGTCAAAATAGGCGAGCCGCATCCCCATGACGTGGCGGAAAATATCCATTCGTATGTTTTGGACAATCTTCAACGCAATCTTTTGAAACGAAATCGACTGCAGATAATCAAACACGATTGCGGATACATGAAGAACCATATAGACCGCGAAGAGTGCGATGACCCAGTTCGTCGGGTAGACACCTGGCGTGACGAACTCATCGATGAACACTTTGATTAAAAACGGACCGGCCAACTTGGCGCCTGTCGCAATCAATAGGAAGACGAAGGCGATACTGAGCGACTTCCCGTAACGTGTTGCATAGCTGAGCAGCCGTTTGATGACTTGCCATTCTTGAACATCATGCTTCATCGTGTCCACCCCCTTCTACAATCGCCTCAAGTTGTTGACGATCATACGTCTCTCGGTACCAGCCGGCTTCTTGAAGTAATTGGTCATGACGCCCACGTTGGACGATTTTGCCGTCTTCAATCACGAGAATCTCGTCTGCATGTTCGACAGCAGATAGTCGATGCGCCACGATCACCCGTGCTTGTTCAGGATTTCCGACACGGAAGTGTTCGATGATCGACTCCTCTGTCTTCGCATCCACGGCAGATAGCGCGTCATCCAAAATCAAGACGTCTGCTTCAGTCATGAGCGCACGCGCGATGGAAATCCGTTGTTTCTGCCCACCTGACAACGTCACACCGCGTTCCCCGACAAGCGTCGCGTATCCTTCCGGTAGCCGGATGATATCCTCATGCACCTCAGCGACTTTAGCCGCCTCGATAATCTCTTCCATGCTCGCATCGGGTCTTCCGAAAGCGATATTGTTCGCAATCGAATCGGAGAACAAGAAATGATCTTGTGGTACGACGGCAATTTTGTCCATCAATAACGATTTTTTCACTTGGCGAATATTGATGCCTCCGATTTTAATCTTTCCGTCTTTTACATCGTACTCACGGGTCAACAGACGGACAATCGTCGTCTTACCCGCACCTGTCCTCCCGACAATGCCGATCGTCTTTCCGCGCTCAATCCGAAAATGGACATCACGGAGTACAACGGTCTCGTCATAGGCGAAATGTTGCACATCGACTTCCACTTCTGAATGTGCAAGTGTCGTCGCTGCCATTCGGTCATCTTGAATCTCCGGTTTGACGGCGAGCATTCTTTCGATTCGATCATACGATGCCCGTCCACGCTCGACAATGTTGAATAGCCAACCGAACGCCAGCATCGGCCACGTCAACAGCGCCAAATAGGCTGTGAAGCTGACAATTTGTCCAATCGTCAATTCACCTTGTTCAATCAAGACGGCGCCATACCCGACCGAGAGGATGTAGGACAAGCCAACAATCCCAAAGATAGTCGGATCATATAACGCATCAATTTTGGCGACTCGTACGTTTTTTGCCATGACCTCACTCGATAAGTTCTCAAACGAGTCGACATCTCGGTTGACTTCCCCGGTCGACTTTAAGACACGAACTCCACTGACACTTTCTTGTACTTTGTCATTCAATTCTGAAAATGCCGCTTGGGCGACGCCAAATCGGCTATGTAACATCTTCCCATACCGAGTCGTCAGAGCGACCATGATTGGGAGCGGAAGCAAGGCAACGAGCGTCAGCTTCCAACTGATTGTTGTAATCATCGTAATGATGACGAACGTCCCCAGCGTCACGCTATCGACTAGTGTCAATATGCCCGCCCCTGCCGTCATCGATACGGCTTGTACATCATTCGTCGCGTGGGCCATCAGGTCGCCGACACGTGACTTCTTGTAAAATCGTTGATCGAGATCGGTAAAGTGCCGATACAGTTGGCTACGTAACATTCTTCCTAGTCGAATCGATGCACCAAAAATGAAATAGCGCCAAAAGAAGCGGGCAACATAATTTCCGATTCCAACTGCTGCGAGACCCCCTAGTAACATCCAAAGCGTATTTGACGAAAGTGAATCACGATTGATTTCGTCGACGATTCGGCCGATGATTCGCGGTGGAATCAATTCTAGCCCTGCCACAAATATGAGTAAGACGATGCCGAGTGCATACGTCCTCCACTCGAGACGTAAAAACCAAGATAATTGTTTAAATACACGAATATGAAACGCCCCCTTTGTCTTTATATGAAGATTATTCATTAATCGTAGCGAAAGTTTGTTCGATTGTCTAACAAAAAGAGGAAATAAAAAAGCACTTCGGTATCCGAAGTGCTTTCATGATTGATTATGATTTCTTTTCGTTTTTCATCTGCACGTTCATGGCGCGCATCACTTGGTTGACTTTCTTCTGTGATGGCTTTTGACCCATTTGCATCATCAACGTACGAATCATATCTTCATTGATTGGCGGGTTCTGTTCAAGGTAGTTCATCATGTATTTACGCGCGATAAAGAATCCGATCGCGATACCCCCGATGAGTGCTGCCACGACAAGAAGAATCCAGAATAATGTACTCAAGGCTTTACCTCCTCTACCATATGAAACATCGTTTTTTACTATACACTAAATTGACCAACTTCGCTAGTCGTCCAGAAAAAAAGTGACGACCAAACAAATGGTCGTCACGAGAATTTCGAATTCGATTAAAGCGATTTTACTGCATTGACGACGTTGTCGACTGACATGCCGTATTCTTTCATGAGGAGATCCCCAGGTGCAGATGCCCCGAACTTGTCGATTCCGAGTACTTTTCCACCGAATCCTACATATTTGTACCATCCAAGTGTCGCACCCGCTTCAAGTGAGACACGTTTCGTGATTGAAGATGGAAGAACAGACTCTTTATACTCAGCAGATTGTGCTTCAAAGAGTTCCCATGATGGCATCGATACGACTGCCGCATTCACGCCTTCAGACGCAAGCTGCTCACGCGCTTCAACGAGGACGTGTACTTCAGAACCCGTACCGAGCAAGAGGACGTCTGCATCTTTCGATTCACCTGCAACGACGTATGCTCCTTTTGCTGCCGTTTCAACCGATGTGCCTTCGAGCTCTGGCAACGCTTGACGTGTCAAGACGAGGAGTGAAGGTGTCGTTTTCGATGTTACCGCTTGTTTCCAAGCAGCGATTGTTTCTTTCCCGTCTGCCGGACGAAGAACAGAGAGGTTCGGCATCGCGCGGAAACTCATCAAATGTTCAACTGGCTCGTGTGTCGGGCCATCTTCACCAACTGCAATTGAGTCGTGTGTCAAGATGAACGTTGACGGAAGTCCCATGAGTGCAGCAAGACGAACTGCCGGGCGAAGGTAATCCGAGAAGACGAAGAATGTCGCACCGTATGGAAGGACGCCACCGTGAAGAGCCATTCCGTTTACAGCTGCTGCCATTGCGAACTCACGTACACCAAACCAGATGTTACGTCCAGCTGGATCTTCATCGAAGTCCACTGCACCTTTAATCATCGAGTTGTTTGAACCTGCAAGGTCAGCAGATCCACCGAAGAGAGTCGGTACTGCTTTTGCGATTGCGTTTAAGACTTCACCGCTCGTTTGACGTGTTGCTTTTTTCGAACCAATTTCGAATGTTGGCAACTCGCTGTCCCAACCTTCAGGAAGTTCGTTGTTCATCGCACGCTCGAACTGTGCACCGAGTTCCGGGTGCGCCGCTTTATATGCTTCTACGAGTTCGTTCCAGTTTGACTCATATTTCGCACCAGGCTCGACAACTTTCTCGTTGAACAAGTCGTATACTTCGTTTGGTACGTAGAATGACTCGCCTTCCCATTTATAGAACTGTTTCGTCAATTCGATTTCAGCATCTCCAAGTGGAGCGCCGTGCGACGCCGATTTACCTGATTTGTTCGGTGAACCGAATCCGATGACCGTTTTCACTTCGATCAATGTCGGTTTTGACGTCTCAGCTTTCGCCGCATCGATTGCTTTTGCGATTGAATCGATATCTGTTCCGTCTTCGACACGAATGACTTGCCATCCATACGCGTTGAAACGATCTTCTACGCTTTCAGAGAACGATTTGTGAAGATCGCCATCGAGTGAGATATCGTTTGAATCGTAAAGAACGACGAGTTTACCGAGCTTCAAGTGACCAGCGAGTGATGCTGCTTCTGCCGATACACCTTCCATTAAGTCTCCGTCTCCGCAAATCCCGAACGTATAGTGGTCAACGACGTTGAACTCGTCGCGGTTGTAAGTCGCTTCTAAGTGCTTCTCTGCCATGGCCATCCCGACAGCCATTGCAATCCCTTGTCCAAGCGGGCCCGTCGTCGCATCGACACCAGCCGTATGACGGTACTCTGGGTGACCAGGAGTCTTCGAGTCCATTTGACGGAATGATTTAAGGTCGTCCATCGACAAATCATACCCAGACAAGTGAAGGAGCGAATACAAGAGCATCGATCCATGACCTGCCGAAAGTACAAAACGGTCACGGTTGAACCAGTTTGGGTTTTTCGGGTTGTGACGCATTTTGTCTGTCCAAAGTGTAAACGCCATAGGTGCAGCACCCATTGGCATCCCTGGGTGACCAGAGTTCGCTTTTTGGACCGCATCAATTGAGAGCGTCCGGATCGAGTTAATCGCTAATAATTCTTTAGTAGTTGTTTCCACTAATTTCATCCTCTCTGTGTTAAGAAGGTTTTCTACCCGTCATATTTTATCACACTCATTCGTGTGTCACAACTAATTAATTAGTATAACACATTTAGTGAAATCGTTTCCTTCAATTGCCTTAAAAAAACCGCAATCCGTTCGTCTGATGACCGTTCGTGTATAACAAAAATGCACATCCTATACGAAATAGGATGTGCATTCAGCATCACTCGCCACGATAGCGTTTTTGATCTTCTTTCAATTTCTCTGGGGTGACGTCATTTCCATCTGGATCGACGACTTTCATCCCCATCATTTGTGATTTGAACGATTGACGGAACGCCTTCAAATATTCTTGACGCAAGTCTTGTTGTTCGTTCATTTCTTCTTGAGACAGTCCTTCTGTCTTCGCTTTGTTGGCGAGGAAATTGATTCGCTCCAATTGTCCTGGTGCTAACATCTGACTCGCCCCCTCTCTAGTGAATTTGTTCTTATACTTTACAAAATCAGAGAGGAAGAATCAAGTTTCAGCTACTGACTGGTGCTCGAGATACCGTCGATTGACGGTCGCTTTCGACACTTCATAACCGAATCCACGGAGGGTTGCCGCAATCTCAGCAAACGTCAACCCGCGCTCGCGCAGTTGGATAATCTCCTCAATCGGCACTTCGATTCGATGTCGCCCACCTTGATCATTGTTTTGAATATTGCGCTGTGGGTTGAATCCGTTGGCGACGGCGCGGCGCATCCCGCGAGAAATTTTAGCGTTGTGAATTTTACGTTGGTACTCTTCCACAACACTTACAATCTCTAAAACCATTTTTTCGGCATCGGAAACGACATAGTCCGACGTCGATTGCATCGTCAGCAACCGAACGTCATGCTTCATCAATGTATGCAAGATGGCAATCTTGGCATTTCCTCGTCCCAAGCGACTATCGTCCGTGACAAGTACGGCATCCAAATCAGACATCGACACATGGTCAAGTAAATCAAGGAGCCCCTGTCGATTCACTTCATATCCACTCTCTTGCTCCGTGATGATCTCTATGACTTCTGCCCCTAGTTGCGAAGCCAGACGCTGCAATTCATCGACTTGCCGACTGAGTGATGTCTCTTGGGTTGACTTGTTCGTCGATACCCGACAATAGATGACGACTCGCATCGCATCACTCCCTTTCATCGCATTCATTCCTTACGATACACAGTTCAAGAACGGTTCGCAATGATCAACATTCACTCAGCGGCATACCATTTTGTTTTTCGTTCATGATGCTCTTCTCGCTCTGCCATAATTTGTGCTTCGAGTGATTCCGCTTGGACATAAGCGACTTCTTCTTCAATCGTACGTTCCTCCATAGTGACGACTGGTTCGACTACTGCCGGTTCCCCTCGCATCTCCCCTGCCAAATAAAAAGCGAACATCCCGACCAAGAGCATCCCGACTAAAATGATTCCGTTAAGTGTATCTTTCATGATTGCATTGCCTCCTGTATAAGAATATATGTTCGTTAGAACGTTTGTTCGTTTATCTGTTCTCATCATAAAACAAGAACCCGTGTTCGGTCAACACAAAAAAAACGAACGAATGTTTGTACGCTCATGTGTTCTTGTGTTACACTAGACACATAAAGAATAGGATGCGTTTGCAGGTTATTCGATTACATCGAGGTGAACATAATGAAAAAAATGTCAGCGCGACAACAACAGATTCTTGATTTCATCAAAGACGAAGTTCGGGCAAAGGGATATCCGCCTTCTGTTCGTGAAATTGGAGAAGCCGTCGGCCTTGCTTCTAGTTCGACCGTACACGGTCACTTAGATCGTTTGGAAAAACGCGGGTTGATCCGTCGAGACAAGACGAAACCTCGCGCGATTGAAATTTTGACTGAAGATATGCCGGCAATGGAAGAGCAAGAGTCCGTCATGTACGTACCGGTCATCGGGAAAGTTACCGCCGGGACACCGATTACCGCCATCGAGAACGTGGAAGAACACTTCCCGCTCCCGGCACATATCGTCGGTTCAGATAATGTATATATGTTGTCCGTTTCCGGAGATTCGATGATCAACGCCGGAATTTTGGACGGGGACCGCGTGCTCGTTCGTCAGCAAAGCACCGCCGACAATGGAGAGATTGTCGTCGCTATGACCGATGAGGGCGAGGCGACTGTGAAACGGATTTATAAAGAAGCTTCAAAAGTCCGTCTTCAACCGGAAAACGATGAGTTGGAAGCAATGTATTTTGACAACGTCTCGATTTTAGGGAAGGTCATCGGTGTATACCGGACGATTCATTAATGGCTAGTGGCAAGACCCATACCCGAACGAATCTCGTGGCAACCGGCGCACTTGCGGTTGCCACGCCTTTTATTGACATCGATATCCCGTTCGCATTGATCATCGGTGCGATTATTGGTACACTCTGGCTCTCCCCGGACCTTGACTTAAAATCAGATGCCTATTACAGATGGGGTCCACTTAAATTCATGTGGCTCCCATATGTGAAGCTCATGCCGCACCGTTCGCTCTTTTCGCATTTACCTGTTTTGAGTGATCTGATTCGGATTGCGTACATCGGCTTCCCACTCATTCTGCTTTTGCCTTTCACAGCATATGAAACAGAAATCCGGTCGTGGGTGGACGTACACGGCATGTCGTTCTTTTTAGGACTTGTATTTGCAACGACCCTGCACACGACGCTTGACTATACATCGACATTCTTCAAGAAAGCATTCTGAACAATTTAAAGGACCACCTACCGATTTTTCGCGGAGGTGGTCTTTTTTTACAGACGAATTCGCAACACATTAGGGTATTCATAACATAATGTATTGAAGTATGCATTCATTTTTCCAATCCGATAATTCTTGTACTCAAATCATCAAGATACTCAGATGCCATTCCCTTATAGTCGAATTATGAAGGAGGTGATGATGTTGGTAGAAGCGCTAAATGAGTTAATGGAACATATCGAACAGCAATTGCCCGAAGAAATTTCAGATTCTGACATCACAAAAATCACCGGGCTCTCTGCCCACCATTTTAAAAGAGTGTTTTCGTATATGTCGGGAATGACATTGACTACTTACATCCGAAATCGCCGTCTATCGATTGCGAATGAGGAATTGATTCATGGTTCTAGCGTGACAGATGTTGCATTTCGATATGGCTACCATTCGATCGAAGGCTTCTCGAGAGCATTTCGAGAGTGGTCAGGATTCTTGCCTTCCGAAGTCATGAAGAATCATATTCAAAAGTCGTTTCCTCGCTTCACGTTTTATATCGATATCAAAGGAGGAACATCAATGGAATTCAAAATAGAAGAGAAAGACGCATTTCAAATCGTCGGTGTTTCAAAACGTGTCCCTGTTCAGTTCGAAGGGATAAATCAAGAAATTGTGGCATTAGCACAGTCTATAAGTGAACAACAGCGTATGCATATGCGTGAAATGGGAAATCTTTACCCGAACCATGTACTAAATGCATCGTTCAATTTCGATGATGGTCACTTAGAAGAAGAAGGATATTTGACCCATATGATCGGGTTCGCTACGACAAGAGAAGATGTATATGATGACCTAGAACAAATCTCAATTCCGAAAAGCTTGTGGGCTGTCTTCCCGAATTGCGGTCCGTTCCCACAAACGCTTCAAGAAACGATGGCTAAAACCTACGCAGAATGGTTACCATCTTCCGGATATGAACTTCAAGACTTACCAGGGATTTCATTTAGTAAAATTGAAATGGGTTATGAGAACGTCTATAGCGAAGTTTGGGTTCCAATCAAGTCAAAAGAGGATAAACAAACATAACAATAACGAAATCAATTGAGCGACCCTACACTTAATATTGCAAATAAAGAGCACGGAATGATCTTCAGCTGAAAGTCATTCCGTGCTCTTTTTTTGCATATCTCTTCTATTAGTAGAGCGTCATGTACTGATCGCGTTCCCACTCTGTTACTTGCATACGGAACATATCCCACTCGATTTCTTTCAATTCGAGGAAGTGTTCGCCGATGTGCTCACCGAGTGATTCCATCACGACTTTGTCCGCACGAAGGACTTCGAGTGCGTCGAAGAGCGTTGCCGGAAGATCGTCAATCCCGTTTGCTACACGCTCTGGTTTGTCCATCACGTAGATGTTGCTGTCGATTGGTTTTGGTGCATTCAAATCTTTTTCGATTCCGTCAAGACCTGAAGCCAAGAGGGCAGCAAGTGCGAGGTACGGGTTCGCTGCTGGGTCAACCGAACGTACTTCGATACGAGTCGAAAGACCACGTGCTGCTGGTACGCGTACGAGTGGTGAACGGTTGCGTGCGCTCCATGCAACGTAGCAAGGTGCTTCGTAACCAGGTACGAGACGCTTGTAAGAGTTCACAGTCGGGTTACATACTGCTGTGAACGCACGAGCGTGCTCCAAGATACCAGCTGTGAACGCGCGAGCTGTGTCTGAAAGTTCCATGTCGCCATTTGGATCGTAGAAGACGTTTGTGTCGCCTTTGAAGAGTGACATGTTCGCGTGCATTCCTGAACCGTTTACTCCAAAGAGTGGTTTTGGCATGAATGTCGCGTGAAGACCATACTTCGCTGCGATCGTCTTAACAACGAGCTTGAACGTTTGAATGTTATCTGCCGTTGTGACAGCATCTGCGTATTTGAAGTCGATTTCGTGTTGTCCTGGTGCAACTTCGTGGTGTGATGCTTCGATTTCAAAGCCCATGTTTTCAAGTTCGATGACGATTTCTTTACGGCAGTTCTCACCGAGGTCAACTGGCGCCAAGTCGAAGTATCCACCTTGGTCGTTGAGCTCAAGTGTCGGACGACCTGATGCGTCTTTCTTGAACAAGAAGAACTCTGGCTCTGGTCCAACGTTGAACGCTGAGAAGCCAAGTTTTTGCATTTTCTCAAGGTTACGCTTGAGTGTACCACGTGGGTCACCACTGAATGGTGTACCGTCTGGGTTATAAATATCACAAATTAAGCGAGCGACTTTTCCGCTGCCATCTGTCCACGGGAAGACAACCCATGTGTTGAGGTCTGGATATAAGTACATGTCTGATTCCTCGATGCGGACGAATCCTTCGATTGACGATCCGTCAAACATCATCTTGTTATCAAGTGCTTTGTCCAATTGGCTGATCGGCACCTCGACGTTTTTGATTGTTCCGAGGATATCCGTGAATTGAAGACGAATAAAGCGTACGTCTTCCTCTTGTGCGATGCGTTTAATGTCTTCTTTTGTGAACGTTTTTCTGGCCATGGTAAAATGTCCCCTCTCACATTGTGTAATGGTTGATGTGTGCGGCGTTATCGATAAAAACGTGAAAGCTCGCCTTGAATGAGCGACGTCTTATTGAAACGACCGGCTTCTTGAAGCTGTGTTTTCAACAAATGATGTAACTCTTTTTCCGAAACCTTTGGTGCTTCATTGACTGGTGCGGCCGGAGCAGACGTTTCCGCTTCTTTTTCACCTTCTTGCTCTAACATGTGGCGAATTGCCGCCAAATTAAAGCCTTGGTCAATGTAATCCTTGATTGCGAGTAGACGTTCGACATCATTAAAGGAATAAAGCCGTCGTTTCGATTCCGTCCGACTAGGCGAAATCAGACCCTGTTCTTCATAATACCGAATCTGTCTACCAGTCAGTTGCGTCAGATCTTGGACGATTCCAATCGGAAACAACGGGTTGGAGCGACGAAATTGATCAGCCATCCTTACCCCTCCTTTTCTGTCTCACAATGTGAGAATAATACATGACAACAATCCTGTCAATAGATGTTAAGAAAGTTAACATGACAGAACGGTTACAAATGTGCTTGTTGATTTTGGTCGTTAAATTCGACCAGTCCTTTATCGTGTAATTGGCTCAACGCCAACATAAGCGCGACTTTCACATGAGCATACGTCAGACCACCTTGAACATACGCTGTGTATGGCGCTCGAAGCGGTCCATCCGCTGACAACTCGATCGATGAACCTTGAATGAACGTCCCTGCTGCCATGATGACATCATCTTCATATCCAGGCATATAGGCCGGAACGGGTAACGCATGAGCGTTTACCGGTGATGCCATTTGGATGCTTTGACAAAACGCGATCATCTTTTCACGGTCGCGGAACGTCACCGATTGAATCAAGTCCGTTCTCGGAGTCGAATAGTGTGGGTCAGTCTCAAACCCAATCAACGATAAAAGGCTTGCCGTCAAGTGTGCCCCTTTCAATGCCTGTGCGACAGTATGAGGAGCCATATAAAAGCCCTGATACATTTCTTGAAGCGAATAGAGCGACGGTCCAGCTTCACTCCCGATACCTGGAGTCGTCATCCGGAACGAACAACGTTCAATCAGTTCTTTCGTCCCTGCGATATAACCTCCCGTCTTCGCCAATCCGCCCCCTGGGTTTTTGATAAGAGAACCCGCCATCAAGTCTGCACCGACGTGAGTCGGTTCGATCGTCTCGACAAATTCACCGTAGCAATTGTCCACGAACACATACACATGCGGATGCGCCGCTTTGATACGTTCGATGGCAAACTTGATTTCCTCGACTGGAATGCTGCGACGATTCGCATATCCTTTCGAGCGCTGAATCCCGATGAGTTTCGTCTCTGGACGAATCCGTTCGATGACGCGGTCGATGTCGATTTCGTGTTCCTCTTTTAATTCAACAGTGTCGTAATGGACACCCAGTTCTTTTAATGAGCCGCGACCGTCTCCACGAATGCCGACGATTTCCTCGAGCGTGTCATATGGCTTCCCTGTGATATACAGCAATTCGTCACCTGGTAGGAGGACACCGAACAAGGCAATCCCGATTGCATGTGTACCCGAGATGATTTGCGGTCGGCATAATGCGAGCTCTGCTCCGAACACGTCTGCATAAATCGACTCGAGCGTGTCACGACCGAGATCATCATATCCATACCCCGTCGTCGGATTAAAATGAAAATCCGATACTTTGTGCTTTTTAAACGATTCGAGAACACGATACTGGTTGAACTCAGCCGTCTCTTCAATCTTCTCAAAAAATGGTTTCACTCGTGCCTCGGCCTTTTTCACATACGGCGCGAGTGCATCATAATGTTCAATCTTTTCTTGCCACATACTTACACCTCAAATTGTTTTAGCGTCGCATATAGACGCGTGTCTTCTCTCATATAACCTACCAACTCGACAGAACCGTCATCCAAGAAGTTTTCTTCAAGACGATACATCGCTTCTTTGGAAGGGTGGTAATGTTCAAAAGCCGTCACCGGCAAGACGACGTGGACTTTTGTTAAAATGTCCGAGATTTTATCTTCGAGTGCACCAATCAACTGTTCGATATCTTCTGATGCGATCGCAGAGATCAACAGCGGTCCACCGACGAAGTCTTCTGTGAGCCGGTCTTTCTTATTATATACCTCGAGTTGTGGGACCTCACTCGCACCGAGTTCTTCCAATACCGCATTCGTCGTATCGATTTGGTTCAAATAATGTGGGTTCGATGCATCGATGACGTGGAGGATCAAATCAGCACCGACCACTTCTTCCAAAGTCGAACGGAAAGCGGCAACAAGTTTCGTCGGTAAATCACGAATAAATCCGACCGTATCGGTAATCAGCACTTTTCCACCGCGTGGAAGTTCGAGTTCACGCGTCAACGGGTCAAGTGTTGCGAACAACTCATCCTGTTCATACGTATCTGCATCCGTCAATCGATTAAAGATTGTCGACTTCCCAGCATTCGTATACCCGACGAGCGCGACCTGGAACACGCGATTTTCTTTCCGACGTTCCCGGTAGCGATCTCGGTGTGCGACCGTTCCTTCGAGTTGTTTCGTAATCTCATCGATGCGACGCTTGATGTGGCGACGGTCCGACTCAAGTTTTGTCTCACCCGGTCCACGAGTCCCGATTCCACCACCGAGTCGCGAGAGCTGTGTCCCTTGTCCGATGAGACGTGGTAGTAAATAGTTCATCTGCGCAAGTTCGACCTGCAATTTCCCTTCGCGCGATTGCGCACGGCTCGCAAAGATGTCTAAGATGAGCTGCGTACGGTCAATCAGCTTCATGTCATCCGGGTCGTTCAAGGCGATGCGAATGTTCTTCGACTGCGCCGGTGTCAACTCGGCGTTGAAGATTAACAAATCCGGCTCGAACTGTTCGACGAGCATCGCGAGCTCCTCAATTTTCCCTTTCCCGATAAAGGTACGACGGTCGACTTGTTGACGTTTCTGGTCGAGTCGTGCGACGACTTCACCTTGCGCCGTGTCCACGAGTTCGACGAGCTCGCCCATCGACTGTTCATATGTCCAATCATCGACATTCGGTAACTGACAGCCGACGATGACAACTTTTTCACGTTCTATCATGTAATCCCTCATTCCATAAAGTCTCACCTTTCATCTTACCACGAATCAACGTATAGAGAACGTCCGTTTGTGGTAGGATAAAAGAAGAAGGAGGCTCGACCATGACGAAACGTAGAAAAGACTATCCGCTCCCGGAATTTATCGAAACATACTTGTATCATCTCGGAGCAAGCGGCCGTCAACCCTCGACGCTAAAACGATATCGCTACGACTTGATTGACGTGCATAAATACTTTCACGACCACAATGTCGAACTGAACGAACCGACGGACTGGTTAGACGTCCCCATCGAATCGTGGAAGACGTTTGTGAATGACTTTTTAATCGAAGAGAAGCACTATCAACAGGCGACCGTCGCTCGAATCGTCACGGTCATCAATAGCCTGACCCACTTTTTAAATCCGCTTCGGAAGAAGATGCTTGCCTACTCGCAGCCGGCACATACGTTATCCATCGACCAAATCGCACTCGAGTCTGAATTCAATCGTCTTGTTCATACGATTCGTTCGACGAGGGGCTTGAGCGAGAATCAGTTGCAAGCCCATCCTTATCTTGTCAATCGGAACGAACTGATTGTGACGCTCTTCTATAAATACGGCTTGCGCGTCCATCATATCATTCGTTTACGTATGAGCGACCTGCACCTGGCTGATCACACCTTTGACGTATATGATCGTCTCGGGAACCAGTTCACGTTGAAGCTTTCGCAAGAGGACCAATCGTTACTCATGAACTATTTGGCCGACATTCCGACGCCGGTACGGCCACGCTGGTACTCGGAAGATCCAGTCTTCGTCTCATTCGATTTCGCGCGGATGACGTTCCGCTGGGTGTATGCGAAGAATCAACCGAAGCAATTGACGATCGTCATGATCACGAAAATGATGCGACAGCTAAACGAGCGGAGCGGACTCGCACGTTCGGTCACCCCGTCAATGCTTCGAAACGCCCATGTGTTAAAAACGTATGCAACCGATATGACTCCATCTGAGCGAATGAACGTCACGTGTATGCATAAAGAATCTTCCTTACGTCGCTATGAACAGGCGTATGAAGAATTCGGTACTGAATTCTTCGAGTCAGACGAAAGACCCGCCCTCTCGTGAAGGACGGGTCTTTGTCATGTAACTCAAGGATCTAGTGGAAAATACGAATCCACTTCTCTTTCAGTTCCATAAGCTACAATGATTTCTCTACTTTCCGGAGTTAAGAAAACCTCCATCTAAGATTTTAACAATACCTACATGATTCTCAGCAACTTCAAATTGATCGTTAGAATCATCATATAACTCAATATAATATCTCATCTTCTATTCTCCTCGTCATTGCCATCCAAGTTCAATTCGACCAATTCTAAGAATGAGTCCCGCAATTCATTCTCTGTATCTTGTGAGTCTAGCAGTAACTTAGGCTCGAGCTCACTATCATTTAATGTGGAACTTCCGTCAATAATCCCTAGCATATGAGAGACTGTATCAATCATGATTTGTTCCATCATCTTTAATAAGATTTCCTTTTCTTCTGGATTAGAGTTTTGATATAAATTCCAAAACGCATCCATGTTTGAATCCACTTCTACCGTCTCATACATTTCTTTATATTCATCAATTCCGTCTCTGATCACCGTTTAATAAATCGCCCTAACAAATTCTTGATTCACGTCAGTCATTATTCCCTCTCCATTCATCCCGCAACAACCCATAAACAACATGATCAACGTAACGGTCATACAGCCATTCTGCATCTCGAATGACCCCTTCTTCTTTAAAACCGAATCGTTCCGGAAGTGCGCGACTCTTCAAATTCTCTGTCGCGACCCGGATCTCAATCTTATTTAATTTAAGGTCTCGGAACCCATACTCGATGATGGTCTCGAGCGCTTGACTCATGATTCCTTTACCTTGAAACTCTTGACTAATCCAATACCCAATGGTGCCGCAATTGATTCCACGGTCGATTTCGTTAAATCCGATTGTCCCGGCAAGCGTTCCTTTATAGATCACAGCAAAAGATTTTGGGAATCCACCCGTCTCAATCAGTCCTTTAATTCGTCCTTCTATGTTCTTCTTCGAGTCTTCTACTGATTCGATATAATCAAGCCAACCGAGCCACTCTCGCAGATAAAGCTTCGATGCCATCGTCAGTTCAAACAGTGCGTCTGCATCTTTTACATTAAACATTCTAAGTGTGATATCGTTATTTATTTTATAATCAAGCATATGGACCCATCCTTCTCAGTCATCAATTGATGTTTTTTCTTTTTATACGTCACTGCAATCTTAATTGGGTTGATGACATGTGCACTTAGTCTTTCAAACGTAGCAATTAAGCTAGATTGATCAATGTCCAACTCAAAAATCTCTTGTATGTATGAGGTTTGCCAACTCGCTCCAAAAAACCACTTGAAATGTTCTCTATAGTCCCAACCGTCACTTGATCCGACGATATATAACTCTTTTTCATAGAATTGCGGTAGAAGCACCAGTTCTTCTTGATTCCCGTCTGATAAGATACAGATAGACCCATTCGGCATTACTGCCTGTTGAAGGTTCATGAACCCTTCATTTCGAGCAGAACACTCCATGCCATAATGGTAGTGGCTGTCCTTCACCTCGTTCGGGGCGTATACCTGTTCAACTCCAAACCGATAAGCTAATTCTCTTCGATTCGAATCTGGCTCGATTGCATCAATCTTTTTCACACCATAATAATTTCTTAAGTAATATGTTGCGAGTAAACCCATCGTCCCCAATCCAGAAACAATGACCGAATCGGTAGAGGATGGCACTAATTTTCTAACCCCTTTCGCTGCATCACATGACAAAATCGCTAGCAACGCCGTTTTATAATCCACTTCCGGTGGAACATAAAACGCTTTCTGTGCAGAGACGATCCCGTATGTTTGTTGTCCATAAAAAGCAATCACCCGGTCGCCAACATGGAGTGTCGTAACATCCTCACCCTTATCTACAACCCTTCCATAACTCTCATATCCCACTTTACGGGGATAGTCCGGACTCGAATCAGTCAAATCCGTTTCGTCATATTGAGGAAGCTCTGCCCCAACACTAATGGCGGTAGCGATGGTTTCAATCAAAACTTGATCTGCTTCAAGAGCAGGTACTCGTGTTGTAACCCACTCCAACTTCTTTTTACCTACGAGTTTCAAAGCTTGTTGAATCATTTCACCCTCTTAATATTAACAATTGCGACCATATGACAAGTTTACAGAATTAATCAAATTTTGTATAATTATTTTCATATTATTTTGTAAAGAGGTGTAAATGTGTAAAAACGATTCGTCCACCCTACCTAATTGAATAGATTCGGAGGAGATTTGTGATGAAATCGTTTTATACACTGCTCGTTAGCCAATGGCTCGCCAACATTGGCGATGTCCTATACATCGTCGCGCTCATTGCCTCGTTGTATCAACAAACCGGTTCCGCTTTCATGGCGGCCAGCTTCCCGATTGCCGTGACTGCCGGTATGACACTCAGCGGACTCTTTTTCGCCCGTATCCTCAGCCGCTACTCGCTAGGGAAAACGCTCGTCCTGTCACAACTGATGAAGACAGTCACCCTTTTTCTCGTTCTCTTCACGGATTCGATCCTTGTTCTTGGACTTGTCGTGTTGATCGCTTTCCTCGATGGGTTCGCACGTCCCATCCAAGCGTCATTTATCCCAAGATTGACGACGAATCGTCAACAAGCGAACAGCCTCGTTCAAGGGTCTAATCAGTTCATCCAGCTCGCCATGTGGCCGCTCGGGACGATGCTTGTCTCTTTCACCTCGAGCGCTCTCGCGTTAATCGTCTCCCTCGTTCTCTTCGTCCTTTCCACGATTGTGACAATTTACTTCGATCAATCGCTTGCGGAAGACGTCGTCGATGATGGAACGGATGACTCGATTACCTTATGCGCTAGTCTTACTTATGTAAGAACGTCACCATTCGCCCGTCGTGTGACATGGTTTGTGACGTATGAATCATTTGTCAGCACGCTCTGGATTTCGGCATTACTTCTCGTCTATCTCGAGCGACATCTACAAGTCGATACGGGCTGGTGGGGGACGCTCAACGCAGCATTTTTGATTAGTATGATTGCGGCGAGTGCCTATCTATATCGGTCTCGACGAGCGCTATCGTTACCGTCGACCACTATCTTATCCATTGCCGCCGCCATTTTGTTCGGCATGACTGCACATCTCGCGTTTGCAATTTTGGCGTTAGTGATTCAAGGCGCAGCTACACAAATCCGCATCATCCAGACGAACACCGCCATTCAAGAACAGATCCCGACTACACAGCTCCCTTACGTATATAGTGTGCAACAAACGGGATACGCACTCGCATTCAGTGTGGGGAGTTTGTTTTTCGGTCTTCTCGCGGACGTACTACCAATTGATTCGGTTTACCTTCTCGGAGCACTTTTGACCCTTCCGTTGATTTGGATCGGACGATTAACTGAACAGTCCATGCTAACCGTATCATCTGTATAAGCAACAGGCGCCTTCTCAAAGAGAGGGCGCCTTACTTATAGAATTTCCCACCGAAATATATGGTTGGACTCCCTTTTCGATGACAATCGAGTGAAATCACTGATTCAATATTCAATATAGAAAGCGTGATGATTTCTAGAACTGAGTTCAGACCGCAAATATGATAGTGCGTGAACGGTGTTGAATCGTCATGTATCAACTCCCAAAACGAGAAACGCGTTCGTTTCAAAAAATCCAGGTATCCAGATTGCTTGAATCGTTTGATTTGCGAACCCTCGAGCTCATCTGACGGTTCATCCATGATTCCATCCGCAAACGACTCTTGTATGACCTCCATATAGATGACGTCTTCAAAACATAGTTTTACATTGATCACTTTTCGCTGGGAATGAACCCCACCAACTTCGACCCGTTCACGGAATGTCCTGTTTCGCTTCCTCTGGTGATCGAGTAACTGTAATTGAAAAGTAAGGCGGCTCGATCCTACATCATGTTGAAAATCAAACACATGCATCATCCCGTGATAGAAGAATAAATCTTCGAACTTCATTGTCATCGCCCCTTTTAGTCAATTTCGTATTGAAATACTCCGACACCATCGCCACGTTTCAAATCTCCTAAAATAAAAAGTGACAGAATGCTTGTCTCGGTCTCAATCAAAAATCGAAAACCTTCCAACTCATCACTCTCCTCAATCATCGTAATCAACTGAAGGAATTCACCTTCACATACGTTTTGAAGATGACAGGTCATCATATACTCATTCGACCACATCCATTTTCCGTAATGTTCGACACTATATTCACACTTTGTCACATCTGCCCATCCCTTGAGATCAGATAGAAATCGATTTTTCTTCAAAACTGCCTGAAATGAATTGACGTTTAGTGATTTGAATAGGTGGGAGAGGAATGAGGGAGATGACTGAACTTTTGGCAACCCGAATTCCCTCCATTGACTATCCGATGATAGTTTATACAAGTCTTCACTCTTTAGTGAATAAGAATCAGGATCATGAAAGTCGCGACTATTAGCACATAAGAAATCAACAGCCGAGATACTTTGTTCATTTGGATAATCGACTTGTGCATGTGTTGAATAGATTGCACGATGATACGGATCATACAACAAGAAAAGTCGCCCCTCTATATACACGCCCAACGGCAAGGTCAAATCAACGTACTGAAGTCGTCCTAATTGTGACTTTGTGACAATCACGTCAAGTTCACAGTAATCTGTTACTCGATATGAACCGACAGGCAATCGACTCAAATAGTCTGTTTTCAATGTGAACAGATCCATTGTCTGAAATGAGTTCACCCTTAAATGCTCAACGTTTATTTCATCAAAATTCAATTTGGATTCCCCTTTCTTACAATGGAATAGACAAACAGTATCGATACATATCGTATACTAAAAGAAACAAATGATCGGAGTGATTCTCATGTCGAAACTTTCACAGGAAGAAATCCTTGAATTACTAAGTACTCTAGAGTCTCGCTTTACTGCGAACGTTGAACGTCATCGTGACGTTGTCTGGTCAGACGTATTGGAAAGAATTCAAGTTAATCAGGACAAGTTGGCTACACTCTCCTTGATGGAACAGACAGGAGGCGAACCTGATGTGATTCGTCTCGCAAACGGAGATCTCGCTTTTTGCGACTGTTCAGTTGAAAGTCCAAGCGGTCGCCGGAGCCTCTGTTATGACGAACCCGCTCTTGAGGCACGTAAGAAAAACAAACCCGCCGGAAGTGCGGTCACCTTGTCTGAACAGATGGGAATAACCCTTTTCGACGAAGAAACATACCGACATTTACAAACGCTCGGTCAATTCGATTTGAAGACATCGAGTTGGATTCTGACACCGAATGAGATTCGTCAAAAAGGCGGCGCCCTGTTCTGCGACCGCCGCTATGATCATACCTTTGTCTATCACAATGGTGCAGATTCTTATTATGCGGCTCGAGGATTTAGAGGAATACTCATGATTTAAGCAAAGCATTGCGCTTTGCTTCTTTTTTATTAGAAGAACCAACTAAAGAGTTTCGGAATATATATGATGAAAAATAAACTAATAGGAATCATTGCAAGTAATCTTAACACCGACATAGTTCTACTTTTTAACTTCCGAGAGTAGAACAACAATGCACCGAACGTAATCGCATTCGCTGTTACATTTGGTTCTTCTATGTTGTTCTCAATCATTTGCATAAGAAAAGCTTTCCATCCTGGAAAGGATTCAAGGGCGAACGATTCACCGAAACTCGGTGTAAGATTGTATTTCAACCTCACTAACCAGGCTCCTATATAAACAGAGATGAATAAGATTGCATAGGACATGAGGGCGAAGTTCCACAATTTCTCTTTCCAACCCTCACTCCGAAAGTAAAAGACATACATCACAATCATGACGCTAAAGATCACATTTATGATGAATGGTGGTGAAATCGTTAGAATGGAAAACGTCTCTCGATTTAACACTATTCCCACTTGAAATATTTCTTGCTGAAACATAGCCTTTCCTCGCTTTTTTGATTTATAAAAATTCAATGATAATACGGTAATTGAAATATTTAATAATAAGCTACATTTCTCTTTTACCCGAACTATGCTCTATCTGAATATACTCGATTTCGTGTACAAATCCATCAAAAAACTGCAGACAAATCGTCTGCAGTCCTCGCTTATGCGCGTAATGTCACATTCAATTCTTCTGCGACTGTTTTGAACGCCTCGAGTGCGCGTTCAAGGTCATCTCTTGTGTGCTCCGCTGTGACGATTGTACGGATACGGGCTTTACCGCGTTCGACCGTCGGGAAAGCGATGCTCTGTGCGAATACACCATGCTCTTTCAGTTTGTCCGAGAACGTATGCGCGAGTGTCTCTTCACCAAGCATGACCGGTGTGATCGGTGTCGTCGCATGGCCGATATCGAAACCGAGGTCACGTAGACCGTTCTTGAAGAACTCCGTGTTCGCCCACAATTTTTCGAACAGTTCTTCTTCCTCTTTCATGACACGGATTGCTTCACGGTTCGCCGCTACGACTGCCGGTGGATGTGATGTCGAGAAGAGGAACGGACGACCTTTGTGGATCAAGTAATCGCGTACGTCTTGTGAACAGGCAACATACCCGCCTAAGACACCGATTGCTTTCGAAAGCGTCCCGACCTGTAACGCGACACGTCCGTCTAAACCGAAGTGGTTGACCGTTCCGCGACCATTCTTCCCGAGAACGCCAGATGCGTGCGCATCATCGACCATGACCGCAGCGTCATATTTCTCGGCGAGTTCGACGATTGCCGGAAGCGGTGCGATGTTCCCGTCCATCGAGAACACACCATCCGTCACGACGAGACGTGTCCGATAATCTTGTGTCTCTTTTAACGCTTTCTCCAAGTCTTCGAGGTCGACGTGCTTATAGATACGACGTGCCGCTTTCGTGAGACGAATCCCATCGATGATTGACGCATGGTTGAGCGCATCACTAATGACGACATCTTCCGGTCCGAGAAGTGCAGACAAGACCCCAAGGTTCGTCGCAAATCCTGATTGGAAGACGAGTGAGGCTTCCGTATGTTTGAACTCGGCGAGTTCGCGCTCAAACGCTTCGTGCATTTCGAACGTACCAGCAATCGTACGAACTGATCCTGTTCCTGCCCCGTACTCTTCGACCGCTTCAATCGCTGCCTGCTTCAAACGTGGATGGTTCGCAAGTCCGAGGTAGTTGTTTGATGACAGCTGGACGAGTGACTTCCCGTCGATTGTCACTTCGTTCCCTTGTGCCGATTCGAGTGGGACAAGCTTACGGAACGTCCCCTGTTCTTTCATCTCATTGATTGCTTCTGTAATATGTTCAAATGCCATGTTGTTTCCCCCTTTATGGTAATAAGACGACTTTCCCACATTTCCCTGCCCGCATGAGTTCGAATCCTTTTTCGAATTCCTCGAGCTTGAAAACGTGCGTGATGATTGGTTCGACATTCAACTGACCCGTCGCGAGCATCGTCGAAACTTGGCCCCACGTCTCATACATCTTCCGTCCCGTAATTCCTTGGACACGGACACCTTTAAAGACAACATCTCTCGTGAGGTCGATGGCGACCGGACGAGCCGGGAGCGACAAGACGTTGACATCCCCGCCTGCCGTGACCATTTTGAACGCCTGATCAATCGCAATCGGATGACCGCTCATCTCGCAGACAACATCGATTCCGTCTCCATCCGTCTCCCGTTCAATTAATTCGAGCGGATTCTCTTCTAAGCTATTGATGACGACATCTGCCCCCATCTCTTCTGCGAGCTTTAAGCGATACGGATTGACATCAATCGCATAGACGCGACTCGCACCAGCTGCTTTGGCAACGCCTACCGCCATGAGTCCGATTGGTCCGCATCCGACGATGGCGACCGATTTGGCAGACACGTCACTTGCTAGCACCGTGTGTACCGCGTTTCCGAGCGGTTCTTGAATGGATGCCAATTTGGCTGGCATCGTTTCCGGGTTTACCCATAGGTTCTCTTCAGGCATAACGACGTATTCTGCAAAACAACCTTGCGTGTCCACACCGATGATTTTTGTATTTTTACAGATGTGATACTGTCCACGCAAACATTGTTTACACTGATGACAGACGATATGCGTCTCAGCGGATACGGTCTGTCCGATTTTGATGCGCTTCGTCCCTTCCCCGAGTGCCACGACTTCTCCCGAAAACTCATGACCGAATACATACGGTGGTTTGACGCGGCTCTGTGACCATTCATCCCACTCATAGATATGAACATCGGTCCCGCAAATCGATGTCGCTTTGACTTGAATGAGTACTTCTCCAGGTCCTGGCGTTGGAACTGGTACGTCGACCAGTTTTGCCCCAAAACCGGCCGTGTGTTTTTGAATCGCTTTCATTACTGGTGTCGTTGTTTCCTTCTCTGTGGTTGACACGAGTTGTTCCATTGAAAACGTCCCCCTCTTGTCTCTTATGATCGAACGATACGTTCTTTATCATCTTGTCATAAAATGACGAAACTGAGAAGACGGAACGTCCATTTTCCACAAAAAAAGAGGAGCCATCCGCGCCGATGGCTCCTCTTCACAAGAATAGGACCTATGTCCCGACCGCTCATCGTGGCTCAATGATGAGCTTGATGGCAGTACGTTCCTCTCCGTCAATCATAATATCGGTAAAGGCTGGAATGCAAATTAAATCGAGACCGCTTGGCGCGACGAAGCCTCTGGCGATCGCGACGGCTTTGATGGACTGATTCAGCGCACCTGCCCCAATCGCCTGTATCTCACACGTTCCTTTTTCACGCAGCACACCCGCTAAAGCACCCGCAACGGAGTTAGGGTTCGATTTTGCCGAAACTTTGAGTACGTCCATTCTTGTTTCCCCCTCGGGTAGGTTGTTCAATCAAACCAGACGGTCTGATCATCTAGGTGTATTCGTTCAATTTTTGTCGCTCGTTTCGTCTGATCATCGATTGTAATGAAAACTCCATTAAGTTGTTCCCGTCCCTCGGCAACTTCAAACCGAACTGGGAGTTGTGTCATAAATTTTTTTAAAACAACGGATGCATCCATGCCGAGTATCCCGTCAAGTGGACCCGTCATCCCGACATCGGTAATATATGCTGTCCCGTTCGGCAAGACACGTTCATCTGCCGTCTGTACGTGCGTATGCGTACCGACTACGGCTTGGGCACGCCCGTCTAGGTGATAACCCATCGCAATCTTTTCACTCGTCGCCTCAGCATGGACATCGACGAAGAGGGCGTCGACTTCATCACGCACTTCTTCGACGAGCCGGTCAACGGTACGGAACGGACAGTCAAGGGATGGCAAGAAAACATTACCCATGACGTTGATGACGGCCAATTTCTTTCCGTTTTGTTTTAACTTCATTATCCCGACTCCAGGTGTCCCGTCCGGATAGTTTGCTGGACGGACGATCCGGTCGGCATCGTCGATCCAATCAAAAATGTCACGGTTATCCCACGTATGGTTCCCCATCGTCACCCCATGGAAGCCGAGCTCTAAAAACTGTTGATAAATCTTTTTCGTAATACCGCGCCCATTTGCCGCATTCTCACCGTTGACGAGCATGAACGTCGGGTTGTATTTGTCTTTCAATCGACCAATCTGATTGCTCAAAATATCTCGTCCGGGCTTCCCGACGACATCACCGATAAATAAAATTTTCATATAAAATCCTCCCTCAAACAGAAAAAGCGGAGAAATTCTCCGCTTTGTTTACTTCGCATAATCGACGGAACGTGTTTCACGAATAACCGTCACTTTAATTTGTCCAGGATAATCGAGCTCATCCTCGATTCGTTTACAAATATCGCGTGCCATCTTACCGGCGACGACATCGTCGACGACGTCAGGGCGAACGATAATTCGAACTTCACGTCCCGCTTGAATCGCATACGATTTCTCGACACCTTCAAACGACTCACAGATTGACTCGAGTCGTTCGAGACGGCGAATGTAGCTTTCTAGCGTCTCTTGACGAGCTCCAGGGCGAGCTGCCGACAAGGCGTCAGCTGCTGCGACTAGTACTGCAATCGTCGATGTCGCCTCGACGTCCCCGTGGTGGGAAGCAATCGAGTTGATGACGACCGGATGTTCCTTGTACTTCGTTGCAAGCTCTACTCCGATTTCGACGTGACTGCCCTCGACTTCGTGGTCGATCGCTTTTCCGATATCGTGCAAGAGTCCAGCTCGCTTCGCGAGTGTGACGTCTTCCCCGAGTTCGGCTGCCATCATCCCGGCAAGATGTGCCACCTCGACCGAGTGAGACAAGACGTTCTGTCCATAACTCGTACGATAGCGCATGCGACCGAGTGTCTTGACGAGGTCTGGATGGAGTCCGTGAATACCAGCTTCGAAAGTCGCTTCTTCTCCGTACTCACGAATGCGCTCATCGACTTCACGACGAGACTTCTCTACCATCTCTTCAATGCGAGCCGGGTGGATGCGCCCGTCTTGAACGAGTTTTTCGAGCGTCATTTTGGCGATTTCACGGCGAACCGGATCGAAACCTGACAAAATGACCGCTTCTGGCGTGTCATCGATGATGAGATCAATTCCAGTCAACGTCTCGAGCGTACGGATGTTACGTCCTTCACGCCCGATGATGCGACCTTTCATCTCATCACTCGGTAAGTTGACGACAGATACCGTCGTCTCCGCGACATGTTCAGCAGCGTATCGTTGCATCGTGAGAGATAAGAGGTGTTTCGCTTTTTTATCCGCTTCTTGTTTTGCTTTTTGCTCGATTTCTTTTTGAAGGAGAGCAGCATCGTGAAGCGCTTCCTGCTTCGCTTCGTCCATGATGATGGTACGTGCTTCATCTTTCGAGAGGGCTGCCACGCGTACAAGTTCTTGACGTGCCTCTTCGTATAAGTCCTCCACTTTGCTTTCGAGCATTTCTGCTTCACGTTTGCGTTTTTCGAGCCCGCGCTCCTGTTCATCTAGCGAATCTTCTTTCCGCTCGAGCATATCTGCTTTGCGGTCGAGAAGCTCTTCTTTTTGAACGAGGCGATTCTCTTTCACTTTCTGGTCTTCGCGACGTTCACGCAATTCTTGTTCCGTCTCATTGCGAAGTTGAATCATCTCTTCTTTTACTTCAAGCCGTGCTTCTTTTTGCATCGCTTCCGATTGTTGTTTTGCTTGTTCTACAATCTTAGTCGCTTCCGTCTCGGCACCTTGAATCTTCGCTTCGGCGATCGATTTACGCACAAAAAAACCTGCAACAAAAGCTATCGGCAAAAGGAGGATCAGAATAAGCCAGTATAGCCATTCCATCATGTTCACCTCCCTTTCGCAAGGTTATTTTATTTTTTTAATAAGTGAGTAACGCAGGCAAGCCCGCGCATAACTTTATTGTACTTATTTAAGAGAGAGAATGCAATGCACGGACAGGATAGAACTACCAATTGCCTAAAAATTATACTAAAAAAATCTCACTCGGATGATTCCGAGTGAGACCATGTGCTTATTCGTCATCAAGAAGTGAGAGAACTTCGTCGTCTTCACCTTCAACTGTGACTGTTTTTTCTCCGTTCAAGCCGTAGTGATCACGAATTTGACGCTCCACTTCGGCCGCGATGGCTGGATTTTCTTTCATGTATTGTTTCGCATTTTCACGACCTTGACCGAGACGCTCCTCGTTGAACGAGTACCACGCACCGCTCTTTTGAACGATATCGAGGTCTGCACCGATGTCGATGAGTTCCCCTTCACGTGAAATCCCTTCACCGTACATGATGTCGACTTCCGCCGTCTTGAATGGTGGTGCGATCTTATTTTTTACAATCTTGATCTTCGTACGGTTCCCGACCATATCTTGACCTTGTTTGAGCGTTTCTGCACGACGTACTTCGAGGCGTACTGAAGAGTAGAACTTCAAGGCACGACCACCAGGTGTCGTTTCCGGGTTACCAAACATGATTCCAATTTTCTCACGAATTTGGTTGATGAAGATGACGATTGTTTTCGATTTGTTCGTTGCACCAGACAATTTACGAAGTGCCTGAGACATCAAACGAGCTTGAAGACCGACGTGCGAGTCTCCCATCTCCCCTTCGATTTCGGCTTTCGGTACGAGTGCCGCAACCGAGTCGACGACGAGGATATCAACTGCTCCCGAGCGAACGAGCGCTTCAGCGATCTCGAGCGCCTGTTCCCCTGTATCTGGCTGAGAGAGCAACAACTCATCGATGTTGACGCCAAGATTTTTAGCATACTTTGGATCGAGCGCATGCTCGGCATCGACGAACGCAGCTTGACCGCCACGTTTTTGAACTTCTGCAATCGCATGAAGGGCAACAGTCGTCTTACCTGAAGATTCTGGTCCGTACACTTCAATGACACGACCGCGTGGATATCCACCCGCACCAAGTGCGACGTCGAGGGCAATCGACCCAGAAGGGATGACCGATACTTGCTGGTCTGTATTTTCACCAAGGCGCATAATCGAGCCTTTACCGAATTGTTTCTCAATTTGGCGTAATGCCATTTCTAACGCTTGTTTACGATCACTCATAGATAAATGAGCCTCCTTTAATTGATACTTTCATTATACGTGAACATATAGCGATACACAAGTTTTTTACGAACATTTATTCGCCTTTTTTAATTCGTTGTATGAGGGCCCATAGTCCATCTTTTGCAGCCCGCAGCCGAACGACGTTACGTTCTTGATGCGGATAAACACGTTCGATGACCTCGATTCCATCCGGTGTTTTCACCCCGATGTAGACCGTACCGACGGGACGCCCTGAATTTGAGGTTGGTCCAGCTTCACCGGTGAACGAGAGCGCGTAGTCCGCATTCGTTTGTTTAACTAATCCATCTACCATCTCATAAGCAACTTCTTTTGAGACGACTGAGTGCTGTTCAATTGTATCAAGAGCGACCCCTAAATACCTATTTTTTAGCTCATCTGAATAGGTAACGACTCCCCCTAAAAAGACAGCCGATGCTCCTGGAGTCGATGTGATCATCGATTGGACTTCTCCTCCTGTCAATGACTCAGCAATTGCCAGTGTTTGGTGATGACGTGTCAATGATTGCACGAGGTATGAGGCAATCGTTTCATCATCTGACCCGAAATAATACGAACCGACACGTCGTAAGATTTCATCTTTCATTTCTTCAATCATCAGTCGTGCAGCCGTATCATCTACCGCCCGAGCACTGATTCGAAGTCTCGCTTCTCCTGTCTCAGCATAAGGTGCGACAGTCGGGTTAGACCCGTTCAACAAGTCTTTGACGGCATCATCGAGTGCCGATTCTCCAATTTCATAAAATCGTAACGATTCTGAGACGAGCGTCGCGCCTGAAAACTTTTTCGGAAACGTCGCATCGATGAGCGCCCGCATCTCGCGTGGCACACCAGGAAGTAGCATCCACGTCGTCTCCCCTTCAATCCACATACCTGGAGCCAGACCGACCGGATTTTGTAAAACGTCCGCACCTGACAAGACGTCCGCCTGACGAGCGTCCCCTTCATTCATCTCACGGTTACGTGACTGAAGAAATTGTTGAATCGTGTGAAACGCCTCTTCGTCTCGAACAATCGGGCGTTCGAGCAGATCAGACAAGACTGACTTCGTGACATCATCTGCCGTCGGTCCAAGTCCACCCGTAACGATGACAAGGTCTGAACGACGACGCGCAATCTCGAACGTCTCCCGCATTCGTTCCGCGTTATCCCCGACAACTTGATGATACAAGACCGAGACACCGTATTTCGACAGTTGTTCCGATATGTAACTCGCATTCGTATTGACGATTTCTCCTAAGAGCAACTCGCTTCCTACCGCAATGATTTCGGCTCGTTTCATCTTATTTCCTCCTCGACTTCAAAAAAAAGACGAGCTAGATCAACCAACTCGTCTTTGTCGACTTACATCGACTTCACAATAATCTTGTAGTTTTGTGCGAAATACTCGGCACCTGAGTAAATCGTGAGTGCGAGTGCCAACCACATCGCCCATTCCCCAAACGGGATGCCGACATAACTGAAAATCGGGTTACCGAATAGGAGGAAAATGATAGCGAACAGTTGCACCCATGTTTTGGCTTTGCCTGACTTACCCGCCGCGACGACAATCCCTTCGTCGGCAGCGACAAGTCGAAGACCCGTGACCGCAAACTCACGAGAAAGAATCACGACAACGACCCACGCAGCCACGAGGTCCATCTCGACGAGCAACACGAGCGCCGCTGTCACGAGTAGTTTGTCCGCGAGCGGGTCCATGAATTTCCCAAAGTTCGTGACCAAGTTGTGTTTCCGCGCCAAATGACCGTCCAACCAGTCTGTAATGGCCGCGATGGTAAAGATGACACCAGCGATAAATTGGTGTAGCGGGATCTCAGCACCTAAAAAGGCAATGTTTCCCCAATCAAAATCAACAGCGAGTAAGACGACGAATACGGGAATCAACACCACGCGTAACATCGTCAATCGGTTAGGTAGGTTCATGTAGAACGCCTCCTCTTAGAAGGAGAGTCGACTTATTCTGCGTCGACTCTCTTTACAAATATATTTTGTGTGACCGGAGACTCTTGAAGCTCGAGCTCGCGACCGTTGACGACGATTTTCTCAACACCTGCGATGAGTCCGATCCGGATTCGTAACGTGTCCGTTTCAGCATCTTCAATGACAATCGGATTCTGTTTCGATTGGTTCGGATATTCAGGCGCAAGGAACGGACCTTCAAGTGATGTATCACGAACACCGACATATGAAGCTGGCGATTCTTTCACATAAATCTCGGTCGATAGTTTATCGCTCGTAGCGAGTTCATACGTGATGTCTGCCCCGTTCGATTCCGTTACCGCAATTGGACCGGATTCCGCTGGCGGTTCTTCCTCAGCAGGTTCCTCTGATACCGGTTCTTCCTCGGCTGGTTCATCCGCTGGGACATCCTCGTTCTGGTCGAGTGTGACATTTGAACTCGGTGGTTCAGCCGGACTTGCGTCTTGTCCACCGAAGTCGATGCTTCTCACGGCAAAATAGATTGCTGTAATGAGCAAAAAGACGGTAAGGGCGAGAAGTACTTTCGGAACCCATCGCGATACTCGACTCGTCGACTCGGACGCTTTGGAATACGTCTTTTTACGAGAAAGTTGAACGGATGGCTGTGCTTCGATTTTTGGTAGATCTTTTGCGTAAGTCTCATACAATTCGTCCACATCGAGACCGAGTGACTCCGCATACGTTTTAATGAACGCCCGTGCATAGAAAGAGCCAGGGAGATTTTTGTAATCACCTTCCTCGATCGCGATGATATAGCGCTTTTGAATCTTCGTCGTCTGCTGGATTTGGTCGAGCGTCAATCCGCTCTCCTCACGCTTTTGTTTCAAAAAAGTCCCTAGTTCTGTCACAGGGGTCCACACCTTCCATTCACATAATTATTCAAACCATTCTGACTCACGATGCGTTTCTTGTGGGATGATAATCGTTTCATCCGGATTGTTTCTCAATTCAATAATATAATCAAAGTCTTCGTACACGCAATCGGTGTTTCGGACATAAAGGTCAGGGTGTTCAATGACCTTCACGGCAGGCAACCGCATGACCTCACGGATCAGTTGACGATGTCGCTCGTCCATCGTACGCGTAGAGACCGCTCCATCGATTATGTATACATGATCGCCTTCCCGCTCTTCTTCAAACAAAGAGGTTCGAACCGTCTGTTTCATGAGGGTCGATGACAAGAACAACCACCGTTTATTCGCACACACACTGGCTGCGACGATGGATTCTGTTTTCCCAACGCGCGGGTTCCCCCGTACGCCAATCAATAGATGACGTTCTTCTTTCATCAGTTCTGCTACGAAATCAACAAGAATCCCTAAGTCTTCTCGGACGAAACGGAACGTTTTCTTATCATCGCTGTCGTGGTCGATGTAACGACCATGTCGAATCGCTATCCGGTCCCGTAATTTCGGGCGGCGCAATTTGATGACTGCGATGGCTTCCATACGTTTTAAAATATGCTCGAGTCGATGGACATGATCTGCAGCCGGAGCTTTGAGCAGCATGCCACGACGTTGCAGGTCGACTCCATTAATGGTGACGATGGAGATTTGAAGCATTCCCATGAGAGACGCGATGTCTCCGAGGATACCCGGTCGATTTTGACACAATTCATATTCGAGATACCACTCTTCGAATTTATGTTCCATCCCGAACCATCCTTTCGAGCAAATTCGCTACCTTGCCTATTTTAAATTATTTTAGAAGAATTGAAAAGAACTCGTTTATGCATCTTGATGAGATCATTGCCAACCGCCATCAATGCGTAATACTGTGCCGGTCATATATGAAGCATCCGATGAGCATAAAAAACGGATCGTCTTCGCCACGTCTTCAGTGGTACCAAGACGCCCAAGTGGAATATCATCCATCACGGTTTGTTTCGACTCTTCTACCGTATCATTCATCGGCGTATCAATCCACCCTGGTGTGACCGCATTGATTCGAACATTGAACGGTCCTGCTTCACGCGCAAACGCTTTGACGAAACCGAGTTGTGCCGCTTTGACCGTAGAATAGAACACTTCGGCTGCTGCCCCGACTTCACCCCAAACGCTTGAGACGACGACAATATCTAATGGATGGTCATACGGTTTACACGCAACAACTGACTGAATCAATCGAACCATGGCGCGTACATGCACCTCGTAAAGTCGATCCAGCTCATCTACCGATTGGTCGACGACGAGACCGTGTAGCGCGTGACCAGCGACGTAGACGATTCGATCAACGGTATCGATTGACGACACCCACTTCTCTACTTCTGCTCGGTTCGATAAGTCACCTATAATCAGTTCAGCCTGTAGCTTCTCAGTCTCCATCATTCGAGTAAGTGTCTCACGACCTCGATTCGCATGTAGCAAAAGCTCATCCTCACGAAAAGCGAGCGAGACGGCACGTCCAATCGCGCCGCTCGCTCCGACAATCAACGTCTTCATGGCTTTTTGACAACGCACACCGTGCGTTGCTCACTTCGGAACAATCGTACGTATGCTTCGTGAAGTTCATCTAATGTGATCGCATCGATCAAATTCGGAATCTCGAACAAGTTCCCGTCATTGAGTGCATACCGTGAGAACTGGTTGGCGATAAACTCTGGCGAATTCAGTGCTTTTAAAAATTGTCCCTGCATCATCCGCTTCTTACGATTGAGCGTCTCTTGATCAAGATGAAGTGGGCGCTCCAACGCACCCGTGACACGTTCGACAAAGGCATCGACATGGGATGTTTCCATCGATAGTGCGGCGAAGGCGAACGTCTCTTCAGACGTATAATCAAATGAGAATGCATCATCGATTAGCCCTTCTGCGTACAATTCCGTGTAGAGGGGTGCTGTCGTATCGAAGAGCGCGTGCATGAGGAGTTCCACCGTCAACTCTTGTTTGAGACCGGCTTCTCCAGCTTGTGGGACATCTTTATAGCCAATCATCACTTTCGGAACCGAGACATCCATCTCAATGACCCGTTCTGACAGACGAACCGTGGTCGGCTCTTCCACCGTCTCACGTGCGCTTAAAGGTGGCGCGTCAAATGATTTAGCTGCCTGATTGTCACGAATCAATTCAAGCATCTCATCCGGTTCGATGTTCCCGACGACGAACAACGCCATGTTGCTCGGATGGTAGAATGCCTGATGACACGTATACAAATCTTCTGCCGTGATTTTTGAGATTGATTCGATTGTTCCGGCGATATCGATTTTGACGGGATGCGTCTCATACATCGCTTCAATCAATCCGAAATAAAGACGCCATCCCGGATTATCTTGATACATTTGAATCTCTTGACCGATGATGCCCTTTTCTTTCTCGACTGACTCTTTCGTGAAATATGGTTCTTGAACGAAATTGAGTAGCGTTTGAACGTTTTCCGGCACGTTCGATGTCGCCCCGAACAAGTATGCCGTCCGCGTGAATGAGGTAAAGGCATTCGCTGACGCCCCTTGGCGACCGAACTGTTGGAAGACATCGCCATCCTCTTTTTCGAACATCTTATGCTCTAAGAAATGTGCGATTCCATCCGGCACCTCTACCCAATCCTCTAATTTGAAGCGACGGTCAATTGAACCATATTTCGTCGTGAACGTCGCGAACGTTTTCTCATATCCAGTCTTCTTCAGCAAATACACGGAGAGGCCATTGTCGAGAACGTGGTGATGTAATGTCTCTCCGACGTTTGGGAAATCTAGTTTCATGCTTCTCCTCCTTTCAGACAGTAAACTGCTTCAAGCGAAATTTCATTCGCAAGCGCGATGACATGGTCGCGTGTCGTACTCTCGATGATTGCCATCTCTTCATCGAGTGAAAACGGGCGTATGTCTGCACCACTCATCCATCCAATCAACTGACGAGGGCTGTCTCCGAGTTGGCGACGTTGGTGGAACAACATTTCTTTCGTCTGTTGTAACGTCTCGTCTTCGAACTCACCCGCCTGAAGTGCTTTTAATTGCTCTTCGATAATGTGTTCGGTCTTTTGTTGATTCGATGCATCGATCCCCGCATACACGAACAGTTTTCGACTGAGCGAACTGTATTGTGACGCGGCGTAGTAGGCCAAACTTTCTTTTTCACGGACGTTCATGAACAGCTTCGAGTGCGGGAACCCACCGAATAATCCGTTCACGACTTGCATACGGATGGCATCTTCTGTCCGCGGATCGACGTCAATCGCGTAGGCGAGATGAAGTTTACTTTGCTTGATGTCTTGATGCTCTTCTAAGCGTTTGAACTCACCACGACTCGGTTCGGGCAGACGTCTCGGCTGACGCGTCCCGAGCGATTCGAGCGGGTTAAATGCCTGTTCGACTTGTTGACGGTCGACATCGCCGACGACATAAATGTCGACACGATCGTTCTGAATCATCGATTGATAAGCATTGAAAAGTGATTTCGGCGTGACGTGATCGAGCTGTTCGAGCGTACCGAGAGACGGGATGGCGAGTTCGCCTCCGAGCATCTCTTGCAGGCGCTGTTGAGCGAAACGCATCTTGTCATCATAGACTGACTCGATTCGCTGACGCTGCAATCGGCGTTCTTGCTCCACGATGAGCGGTTGGAACGCGCCATCATAGACATTCGGACGAAGTAACACTTCCTCCAGTAATTGAATGGCCTGACTCAAGACGTCTTCACCGACAAGATTGTCATTAACGACTTCGAGTTGAAATTGAATGACATGCTCTTTCCCAATTTTTGATGCGCCTGCATACAAGTTTGTATCATATAAATCTTCTAGCGGTGTGTGAAATAACTCAATTGATGGATAAGCTTCTGTCGATTTTTCCATAATGAATGGAAGCAGTGCCCGATCTGCCACCGTGTCCTGAGACAGCGGGGCCGCAAACGAGACGAGGCAAGTCGTCGTTTTAAATTTTTTGGTCGGATAGACCGAATAGTGCAATTGATGTTGGAACTGTTCGATTCCTTTCATCAGCCGATCACTCCTTTTTTCGTTTTGGTTGAAACACGGCAGCGCCGCGTGCATATTCTTGGTCCGGTACGCCTGCGACAACATTCGCATATCGTGCGACCGTGAAAAGATAGTCACTCAATCGGTTAAAATATGGAAGTTGTCGGTCGGCGACACCGAGTGCGGTCAAATCTCGTTCGACACGACGGCAAACGGATCGCGCCACATGCAGGCTCGCCGCTGCGACACTTCCTCCCGGTAAGATGAAACGCACAAGTTCTGGACATGATTTTTCCCATTCGTCCATCCATTGTTCAAGTTCCGTCACAATCGACAAATCGACCGTTTTCGGGGGCACGTCCGTATACATCAGCTCCGAACCGAGGTCAAACAAGTCGTGCTGAATCTTCGTCAGCTGTTCCCGGAGCGACGCGTCGGTCTGTTGCGCAATCGCTAATCCGATATGACTGTTCAATTCATCAAGATGCCCCATCGCTTCGATTTGAGGATGATGTTTGTCGACACGGCTACCAATCAGTGATGTTTCACCCGTGTCGCCCGTGCGTGTATATCGCTTCATTCGGCTTCCCCCTTAAAATGCCACAAATGGTGACTCAGACGAGTCACCATTATGAGATATGTGGTTGTTCAAATGGTAAGTAAATGTCAAACGTCGTTCCGACACCGAGTGTGCTCGATACGCTGACCGTTCCATGGTGGGCATCGATCACATTTTTCACGATGGCTAAACCAATCCCGGTACCGGTCTTCGACCCGCTTGTCCGTGCTTTGTCGGCTTTATAGAATCGCTCAAACACGAACGGCAAGTCCTCTTTCGGGATCCCGTGTCCTGTGTCGGACAGTCGAATCTGCAACCCATCAGGCATCTCGGTCGCCTCAATTCGAATCTCTCCTGAATCGGTATGGGCGATGGCGTTGCCGATCAAGTTCGTGAATACTTGCTCGAGTCGGTCACCGTCTGCTTCAATCTGTCGATGCGGTACGTCCGTCTGTAATCGAATCTCTTTTTCAGATGCCATTTGATTGAACTTTCTCATGACACGTGGCAAGAAATCACCGATATCGAATGAACTGAATTGCATCGTTTCTTTACCCGATTCGATGCGGGCCAAATCAAGTAAGTCGTTGACAAGTCGCGCAAGTCGAAGAGATTCGTCATAAATGATTGACGCAAACTCTTTCGTCGCCTCGTCACTTTCTGTCATCCCGTCGATGATTGCCTCTGAATAACCTTGTAGCGTCACGAGCGGTGTCCGAAGTTCATGGCTAATGTTCGCCACGAAATCGGTCCGCATCTTATCGAGACGGTGGCTTTCAGATGTGTCGCGAATGACGACGACAGCTCCTTCGAAATCATCCTCCCCGACGAGCGGCGTGACCGTCAACGTATAGTAACGGTCATCTTGTTTCACTTCAATCGTCTTCTCAGCCGTCCCTTCCATCACTTCTTCATACAGTGACAGAACGACTTCATGCGGCTGACCGTCTTGAAGCAACGGACTAGCCTGTGGATTGGTGACGATCACGTTTGCATGACGGTCGAGCGTGATGACACCGTCCGCCATCGAACGAAGAATGGAGGCAAGTTGCAGACGTTCTCGGTCTAACGCATCGACATATTTCGCCAGTTGACTGCTCATCGCGTTGAACGAGGCGGCAAGTTCTCCAATTTCGTCTCGAGTCTTCGTCTCAAGACGCAAGTCGAATTGTCCTTCCCCCGTCTTATTGACCGCATCTCGCATCGCTCGGAGCGGCGCCGTGATCCGCGTCGATAAGAAGAAGGCGAACACGGTCGTCACGATGATGGCAGAAGCAACAGTCCAAAAAATGATTGTTCGTGCACCAGCGTTTGCACTCGAAATCGCATCGAGTGGTTCAAGTAAGTAGAGTGTATATTGTCCGGTCGATAACGAAAACGTCGTCCGGTAGGCAAGAGCAGCTTGGTCATCAAAAGAAGAGAAATTACCGATGGCCGTCTCTCCGACTGCCTGATAGGTTTCCCAATCTTGACGTTCAAGTTCAACCATCAGCCCGTCCACTTGATTCCCGAAATTTGAACGCGTGGTCCCGTTTTCTAAAATATAGTTCGCACCATATACTTCGATGATTTGATCGATCGTCTGGGACGTGTCACCTTCATTCAACAACACCGACTGAACCTGTCCGCCAAGTTTGGCAAGGTGACCACGTTCTTGGTCGATGTGAAAAGAGTTGAAAAATTCAAGCATCAATACCGAGACGATGAATAAAATGACGCTGACCAAAACGAGAATCGTCAGCCACAGTTTCGTGACGATGCTGTTTCGACGAATCATCATTCACTAGCAGCTTCGAACTTGTACCCGACACCCCATACAGTCGTGATCATATGAGCCGCATCTGGTGAGACGCGATTCAATTTCTCACGAAGACGTTTCACATGCGTATCGACGGTCCGAAGGTCTCCAAAAAATTCATAGTTCCATACTTCTTTCAACAACTGCTCGCGAGAAAAGACTTTATCGACCTGCTTCGCAAGGAAAAACAGCAATTCATATTCTTTTGGTGTGAGGGCAATCTCTTCTCCGTCGACCGTGACACGGTGCGCATCATTGTCAATCGTCAAGTGCGGGAACACGATCAAATCTTTTGATTTCTCACTCGTCTGCATAAACTTAGTCGAGCCAGAACGACGAAGGAGTGCCTTGACGCGAAGAACGACCTCACGCGGACTGAACGGTTTCACGATGTAATCGTCCGCCCCGACTTCAAATCCTTGGACACGATCAATCTCTTCACCTTTCGCTGTAAGCATGATGACCGGTGTCGCTTTCGTTTTCCGGAGTTCTGTACACACTTCGACTCCGTCCATTTTCGGCATCATCAAATCAAGTAAGATGACGTCGTATTCGTTTTCAAGAGCGAGAGCGAGTGCCTCTTCTCCATTGACCGCTTCTTCAATCACATACTGTTCACGTTCTAAGTACATTTTCAAAAGTCGGCGAATTCTCTCTTCGTCGTCGACTACTAAAATCTTCGTTTTCTCAGCCATACCAGAAACCCTCCTAAGACCCATTACGAGTTGTAGCGAATGTTGCACAATTGTGAACATTCCACTCCCTGCCATAACTATACCACTCTATTATTTCGCTTCACAACGATGATTTGATGGACCAAATGAAAAAGAAGTCACAATTGTGACTTCTTTCGCGTCATGCATATGAATGTAGACCGGCGATGACTAAGTTGACGAAGACGAGGTTGAACATGATGATGGCAAATCCACCGACACATAACCAAGCCGCTTTCGTTCCTGTCCAACCGCGCTGGATGCGCATATGCAAGTAATAAATATAAATGAGCATCGTAATGAGGGCCCATACTTCCTTTGGATCCCAACCCCAGAAGCGGTTCCATGCAATCTGTGCCCAAATCATCGCAAAGATGAGACCGCCGAGGATGAAGACCGGCAATCCGATTGCGACCGAGCGATAGCTGATCTCATCAGCAAGGTCGAGGTCGACCTTTTTCGCAAGCGGTTGAAGCGCTTCAGCAATGCGTTTTCGCAAAATGACGAAACGGAGCAACGCATAAATCACGACACCACCGATCACCGACCAGATGAGCGTGTTCAACTTGAGTGTATTGATCCAATTCGGCAACTCAAGTGACAAACCGCTCGCTCCTGACAAGAGCTGTGCCCCTTCTGGTACGAATAGGATTGGCATGAAGTATTCATACGTCTCGACTTGACCGCGGTCATTCGTGAATTCGACGACACCACCGGCACCGATTCCTTTGAAGAGCATCGACACGATGATGAACCCGAGTGTACACATGAGAACGAACATCGTCACTTCAAGCCACGTCCGTGACTTAGACTGTTCTTTCATCGATGTCTCATTCAATAAGAAAATGAGACCTGACGCAAAACTGATGGCCAAAATCCCTTGTCCGAGCGCTGCCGTCGTAACGTGGATTTTTAACCATACACTGTTGAGTGCCGGAATGAGCGGTGCGACCTCACTCGAGAACATCGAGGCGAAAGCAATGACGAGTAACGCCACTGGCATCGCGAACAATCCGAGTACATCATTTTTATAAATCCCGTATACGACGAGGAACCCGAGCACCATCATCATGCCGAAGAACGTCGTATATTCATATAAGTTTGATACCGGCGCATAGCCGACACCTGCCCAACGCATAAAGAAATATGTCATTTGGGCGATAAATCCGATAATTGCCAAGATGAAGGCATACTTCCCATAGGCGACACGGTTGACGTTTCGATCCTTACGCATACCACTAACGACAATCGTAAAGAGAACCGTCGAGATCGCGTAAAGGAAGAATGCGATAAACAGCATTCGGCTGCTCCATTCAATCCATTCCATCAAGATTCCCCTCTTTCATTTGTTGACTCGTTCTCCGGCTTCGAAGTAAATCTCGCCTGATCTTCCCACATCGGTAAACCGGACTGTTCTAATAATGGCGAAACCTCTCGACGGAGCGAGGACGGGTTTTTGTTCGTAAAGCCTGCAACGAGTACCTCATCTTCATGACGACGAATCCAGACACGGCGGTGTGGCCAATACATACCCATCACAATTCCAATCATGAAGATGGTCGCACCGACGATCAGAATCGGGTACGTCGAGTCACTCTTCACTCGAAGACCGCTCGTGCTTGCCATTTCTGTACCTGCAAACTGGACATCATAACGGTTCTCTTCATCGGCGACGTTGAGACGAATACCGACTAAGTTTGATTCCGTCTCGCCTTCAGGTGATTCGATATTGAAGAAGAAGGCAGGATTCAGTGCACGTGGTGATTTCGTGTTCGGTTGTCCATCCTTCACCTCAAAATCAGGATACAAGTCTTTCAACGTGACCGTGACCCCGTCTAAGTCATACGACTTTTCCGGATTCTCGAGGTCGACTTTAAACGGTCCATACTCGTCACCTGTCTGTTTATCGGCAAGCATGAACGACATCGACAAGAATTCCGGTCGACTTGAATATTGCTCTTGATACACTTCATATTTTTCAAACTTAAACGGGTGGTTGACTTTCGTCGAACCGACATCGACTTGTTCGAGTTGCGGCGATCCGTCCTCGTTCGTTCCCGTCTTCTTAAATAATGTCAGTTCCGTCTCATAGTTTTTTGGAACGGCTCCGGCTTTTTCAATGGCAGCTGCGAACTTCGCATCTTCCTCATTGTTCTCCGGGTCATACATTTCAAGAATGAACTGGTCGTTCCGTAAATAGTATTCCCCATCTGTCGCCTCTAGTGAGACCGTATCTCCTTCACGAACCCACTCGAGCGTATCCGTGTGGAATGCCGGGAACACGCGGAGCATCGCCCCGAGGAAGAAGATGACGAGGCCGACGTGGTTCACATATGGACCCCAACGACCGAAACGGTGTTTTTCAGCCAATAAGGCATCTCCGTCCCGTTTGACACTGTACCGTTTTTTCTTGAGCGACACTTCCATTTCATCGATTTGAGCGTCTGTTCCTTCGCCTTGTCCGAAGAGGCGTTGTCCTTTCATAAAGCGCTCTGTCCGTCTAACCGGCTGATTCTTTAGCGCTTTATAGAGCGGGACGCCACGGTCAATCGATACGACGATGAGCGAGAGCGTCAACATGACGATGAGACCGATATACCACCATGACGTATATAGGTTGTGGAATCCAAGTGCATAATAAATCGAACCTGGCGTCCCATATTCCTCCAAGTAATATTGCTCTGGAGGTAACTGCTGTGGGATATACATTTCTTGAGGGAAGATCGTCCCGATTGCCGAACCGACAATAATCAGCGCAATCAACCATAATCCCACTTTGACCGATGCGAAGAAGTTCCACACCCGGTCAATGACCGATTTAGGACGACGCTTCGACCGTAAATCAGCGCCTTCGTATTTCATATCTAGCATCTGTGCGTCCCCCGTTCGCTTACAATGACTTCTCGGCTAGCTCCATCAATTTCTCTTTCGTGAGTTCACCTTCATATTTTTCAATTACGTTTCCTTCACCATCGATGACGAATGTGACAGGTAAATTATAAATGCCATAGGCTTTCTCGACTTCACTCTTCGTGTCCATCAAGATCGGATAATCGAGACCGACACCGAGGTCGTTCACAAAGTTATCGACGCGAAGCGGCGTCTCACCGACGTTCACCGCCCAAAAATCGACACCCATGTCTTGGAGTGTTGCGTAATTCTCCTGTACGACTGGCATTTCTTTCTTACAAGGTTCACAGAACGTACCCCAGAAGTTGAGAAGCATTCCTTTTCCTTCGTATGTGTCACGTTCATAAAGGGTCGTACCGTCGAGTGTGACGAGTTTGAAGTTCGGTGCCTCGTCCCCTGCCTCGATGCGTCCGTCATTACCAGCTTGGTCGAACAATTGCATGACGGTGATGGCTCCCGCAAAGAGAACGACCGTCATAATCATCAAGCGCCAAAATGACCTCTTTTTCTTTTTCGCGACCGCTTGTTCCATGCGGTCGTCTTTGTTTTGATCTTTTGTCATCGTTTTCACACCATCCTTCAGTTGCTATTGTACTGAAAAAACATTAAAAACGCACATTAACAGACTTTTTTCATTTTTTTGTCACACAATTTACACAATCAAAAAAATCATCCTATTTCAGGACGATTTTTTGTTGTTATTTTTTCTTCTTTTTGCCTCGTGGTTTAGGTGGAACCGTCGGATTCGCGAGTTCACGAAGCTTGCTGATCTCTTTGTGTGAAAGTTCACGCCAGTCGCCGGTATTGAGACCGTCGAGCGTCAAGAAACCGAACTGTTCACGCTTTAGTTTGATGACCTCAGAACCGATTGCTTCGACCATGCGACGGATTTGACGATTGTGTCCCTCCGAGATAACGATCTCAAGGATGGCCGTGTTCTTTTTCTGGTCGACAGACTTCATTTTCACTTTCGCACTACCCGTTTTGAATCCATCATCGAGCTGAACACCTGACTCTAGTTGCTTGATTGCCAAGTAAGAAGGGATGTTCTTCACTTTTGCCACATAGCGCTTTTGAATCTTATATTTCGGATGCGTCATCATGTTCGAGAACTCTCCATCATTCGTCAAGATGATGAGCCCTGTCGTGTTATAGTCAAGACGTCCGACCGGGAAAACACGTGCCCCTGGTGGCACGAGATCCGTGATCACTTTACGTCCTTTATCGTCTTCTACCGTCGACACATAGCCGCTCGGTTTATAGAGCACGTAGTAGACATGCTCTTCTTGCTCGATTTTGACGCCATCGACCTCAATCTCTGACTTCGGTCCGACTTTCGTCCCGAGTTCACGTACCACTTTTCCGTTGACGCGGACGCGACCATCCAAAATCATTTCTTCCGCTTTACGACGCGAGGCGACCCCCGCTTGTGCGATTACTTTTTGCAAACGTTCCATATGATTAATCCTTCTCCAATCTCTCTTCTTACTTCGATGATTCCTGACCGAAGAACAAATCGCCTTCGTCTGTCAGTTCATCCTCAAATGTTAATGGTGGTAATTCCTCGAGCGAGTTAAATCCAAAGTGGTCGAGGAAATGCTCTGTCGTTCGATACAACTTGGCACGACCAATTGTTTTAGCACGACCAGCTGATTCGATTAACCCTTTTGATAATAGCGTATGAATGACTCGCTCCACTTTGACACCGCGAACCTCCTCGATGTCCGCCCGCGTGACCGGCTGCTTATAAGCGATAATGACGAGCGTTTCCATCGCCGCGCGTGAAAGTGCCTGCTCCGCCATCGTCCCGACATATTTTTGAATGTAGGGAGACACATCTGGAACGGTCACAAGTTTGTACACACCTGCCGATTCCATGAGTTGGAACGGTCGGTTCGATGTTTTGAACGAAGCTTCTAACTTACTGAGCTGTTCTCGCGCAGCAGCCTCTGAAATGTCGAGCGTCTCTGCGAGCGCTCGGACTTCCATCCCTTCGTCCCCGACGACGAACAGCAATCCTTCGATAATCGTTTCATAGGACAGCAACCGCTTCATCCCCTTTCTTTGATGATTCGATGAACGAGATTTGAATGTCTTGGTCAAGTTGTTTCGTTTCGACGACCCGTAGCTTGATCAGCTCAAGAAGCGCCATAAACGTCACGACGAGATCTGAGACGTTCGGTTGTTCTACAAAGAAGGCGAAAAACGATGTCTGTCGCGTAGAAGAAACGTGTTCATGAAGTCTCGTCATCTGTTCCTCGAGCGTCCGCTCTTCACGTTTAATCGTCTTTTTGCGTCGTTCTTTCCAACGTTTCCGTTCAATCATTTTAGAATAGGCATGAAGAAGGTCTGAGAAGTTCAGCGGTCCATCGTACTTCGACACTTCCTCTGACATGTAGTTCGTCAAATCTTCTCCTGGTCGAGTATACAATTCAAGACGATGTTCTTCCTGTTCACGCATGAAAACGACTGCTTCTTTATATGCTTTGTATTCAATCAATTGACGAATGAGTCCCTCACGCGTCGGTTCTTCGCTGAAGTCTGGAACATCCTCATCCTCGACCTGAACAGGCGGTAACAACTGCTTGCTCTTTAACTGGAGCAACGTCGCCGCCATGACCAAGTATTCGCTGGCCACGTCGAGTTCAAATTTTTGCATCGTGCGAATATAGCCGACATACTGGTCAGTGACTTCTGCCACGGAAATGTCGACAATATCAATCTCCATTTTTCCGATCAAATGGAGCAACAGGTCGAGTGGACCTTCGAACGTATCGATTTTAACGTTATAGGCTTCCATAGAGACACCTGCCATTTTACATTTTTGCGCTTTAGTATAACATGTTTTATAAGACCGTGGACACGAAAGGAGAAAATTGATTCATGACCCCTTTTATTCATTATACGTTGCTTTTTGAATGTCATGCCGATTATTTCGAATGTCATGAGGTATTAGAAGAAGCGTGGCAGGCAGACGGACGTCGTCATCACGGCTATGCGGCACTGATCCAATACGCCGTCATTCACTATCATCTACGACGAGACAATCTCATCGGCGCGAAAAAGAGCTTGCGACTCTTACGTCGAAAGATGGACATCGCTTCCCCCTATTTGAATGAGCTCGGTCTGGATGTCGACTCCTTCATCGCACAGCTTGATGAATGGCCGTTAGCCACGAATCTCCCCTTACAACAGCATGTTCGTGACACGGTCGAATCACTAAAACCGACGTTCCCATCGACGGACCTGTCGTTCGAGGAATTGGTCCACAAGCATCTGCACCGTGACCGGAGTGAGGTCATCACAGAACGGGAGCTAGCACTTTTAAAAAGGCAACGTGCAAGAAGTTGACGTCAAGATTCAAGACGTCTCCTTTTCATAATCAATGATGATCTTTTTTAACTAAATCAGGCGAAAATTCTCCCTCCTCTAAGCGTCTCGGAGCGAAGCCCAGCGTTGGTGGGAGATGAATCGCCCGGTCTAACAGTCTTTTCCCCTGTGACAGATGTGACGAACAGAAGTTCGTGATCCCGTCAGATTTTCCCTCCCCCTCCACGGGTATCGGATGAGGAGGACACATCACGATCTTCTGAAGGGAGGAGGGACGGACATGCTGAAGGGCTATACATACAGGCTCCACCCGACGCCGGCACAGGCCGAGTTCCTGGTCCGGACGATCGGCTGCGCCCGGTTCATCTACAACAAGCTGCTCGAGGACCGCATCGCCATCCGCGAGGAGGCGAAAGCGGGGATCGTGACGAGACGGAAACCGGCGACACCCGCCTCCTACAAGCCCCTGTTCCCGTTCCTCGCCGAGGCGGACAGTCTCGCGCTCGCGAACGCGAAGCTGAACCTCGACACCGCGTTCGCGAAGTTCTTCGCCGGGACGGGCGGCTTCCCGGTCTTCAAATCGAGACGACGGTCGCGCGCCTCCTACACGACGAACAACCAGCACGGCACGATCCGCATCGAGGACGGCAAGGTGAGACTGCCTAAAATCGGCTTCGTGAAGTTCGAACAACATCGCCCGTTCGAGGGCGTCATCCGGTCGGCGACGGTCTCGATGACCAAGACAGGCAAGTTCTTCATCTCCATCCTCGTCAAACAGGACGATGAACCATGGATTCCAGCCGAGAACAAGGTCGGGATCGATCTCGGTTTGGAACATTTCGCCGTCATGACAAACGATGCGATGGTCTCGGAGAAGATCGACAACCCCCGACTCCTCCGGAAGTCCGAAGCGAAGGTCAAGAAGGCGCAACGGGCGCTGTCGCGAAAGAAGATCGGGAGCAAGAATCGTGAAAAGGCCAAATTACTTTTGGCGAAGAAACACGAAAAGATTGCCAACCAACGCAAGGACTTCCTTCACAAACTGTCGAGACGGATTGTTGACGAGAACCAAGTCATCGTCGTGGAGACATTGAAATCGAGCAACATAATGAAGAACCGACGCTTGGCCAAATCGGTTGGCGATGTCAGTTGGTACGAGTTCGTCCGGCAACTCGAGTACAAATCAAACTTCTACGGACGGACACTCATCAAGGCAGACCCTTGGTACGCATCCACTCAAATCTGCTCCACTTGCGGAGTAAAGGGCGAGAAGAAGGCGATGGATGTCCGTGAATGGACATGTGTCTGTGGCGCGCATCATGACCGTGACATCAACGCGAGCATCAACCTGTTGATGTTGGCCGACTGACAATCCTTCAGGGCAGGGACTGCCCGACGAGCTTGGTAAACAACCGTGGCTAGTAAGAGCACGGTCTTCGAAGCTCCCCCTTCAATTTGCGAAGCAAATAAGTGGCGAGTAGTTCACCTTCTTAAACGCCGTCACCCAACTCTCGAAATTGCTCCGATCATGTAAATATTCAGAAAGGGTTTCAAGTAAATCCATGCCAACTATCGTTTGTAAGCAGGACCAAACCAAACCACCTCGTCAGAAGCTGTCCAATCAAATCCATCTATATTTTCATACTGTTCCATCCACTGATATGCCCAGTCAGAAATTTCTTCTCGCGTTCGTTCTTGCCTGAGCACTTGCTCCAATCGATTGATTAGTTCATCGATTGTTACTCGATTCAAGAATCCACCTCATTTTACGAGTTTGTGATTTACTCCATGCAATATGCAAAACCCCCATAATCACAATCGTGATTACGGGGGTTTTTGTCATCAGACGACTAATTGATTCCATTTATCCAATAAATCGCCCGTCTTGCCTGTACCGGTTAACGTCAAATCAAGTGGAAGTACGTTTCTCACCTCGTCTAGAAGCTCGTAAGAACGTTTCTCGCCACGGAATGATGGCGACAGGGCGATATGGTCGATGACCATCGTCGTTCCTTGCTGCTCCATTCCAATGATGCCGACGAAGTCTTCACCGACTTTCCACAAATAGAGGAACTTCGACTCTTCCTCGTCATACGATCGGACGAGTTCAAGCAAGCTAAGCGGAGATTTGTCACTGCATGAGAATGCGAGTAGACCCATCGCCGTCTTTTCATAAGAACGTTTATATTTTACCAGCATCGCTGGGTTCACCACCTTTAGTCATTCAAGTTTCACGATGTGAAGACGTGAGAGACATGGTTCATTGTGCCATAACCTTCAGGCAAAAATCAATTCTCGTCCCAAACCTTCACTTCTGCCATCTTCGTTCCTTGACGAAGTTTGACGGCATGTTCAAGACCAGATGTCACTTTACCGAAAACTGTATGGACGCCATCCAAGTGTGGTTGTGGCTCATGGACGATGAAGAACTGTGAAGACCCTGTGTTACGTCCTGCGTGTGCCATCGAGAGTGATCCCGCTTCGTGTTTGTGTGGGAATGAAGTCGATGTCTCACATGGAATCGTATAACCAGCGCCACCCATTCCAGTACCATCCGGGCAACCGCCTTGGCTGACGAATCCAGGAATGACACGGTGGAATGTTAATCCGTTGTAGAACCCGCTGTTCGCAAGTTTTTCGAAGTTTTCGACCGTGATCGGTGCCTCGTTGTGGAATAAATCAAATTCAATCATTTCGCCATTTTCAAGTTTCATAGAACCTTTTTTCATGTTTCAAGCAACCCCTTTATTTGAATATGTATCCTGCTGTTTTACACTCACATTACCCATCTTATCAAAAAAACACGTCTGTCTCCACTTTTTTTGTGGAAACAGACGTTCTGCCTTATTGGATGACAGCGTGAACGAGTGGTCGAGCTTCTGGTTTCGTCGCACCGATTGTATACGCGTGATCTAAACGTTCGACAGCCGAAGACATGTCTTCCATGTTCGAGCGGAGTACGGCAATCACATCGCCCGCCTCGACACGGTCGCCAACTTTCTTCTCGAGCGTGATGCCTGCCGCGAAGTCGATTTTGTCTTCTTTCGTCGCACGACCTGCTCCGAGAAGCATCGCTGCGACACCGACTTCGTCTGCGATGATCGACTCGACATAACCCGCTTCTTTTGCGACGAATGTCGTCTCGTATGAAGCTTGTGGTAATTTTGTCACGTCATCGACGAGCGACGCGTCCCCACCTTGTGCTTCGACGAACTTACGGAACACCTCGAGGGCGTGACCGTCAGCAATTCGTTTTTCAAGGTCTGCATATGCTTCGTCAAACGTTGGATAGAAATCACCGAGGACAGCCATATGACCTGCAATCGTGAGCGCGATTGTTTTCAAGTCTTCTACTTCTTTACCTGAAAGAACTTCAATCGCTTCTTTTACTTCGTTCGCGTTCCCGATCTCAAAGCCGAGCGGTTGGTCCATGTCTGTGATGACAGCGACCGTCTTACGACCGACGTTCTTCCCGATTGCGACCATCTCTTCTGCGAGTGCTTTCGCATCATCGAACGACTTCATGAACGCACCTGAACCCGTCTTGACGTCGAGGACGATACTGTCAGCTCCAGCTGCAATCTTTTTCGACATGATTGAACTCGCGATGAGTGGAATCGACTCAACGGTAGCCGTCACATCACGTAGCGCATAAAGACGTTTGTCAGCTGGCGTCAAGTTCCCCGTCTGACCGATAATCGACATCTTAATATCGTTTACTTGTTTCGTGAATTGTTCTTCTGTCAATTCGACGTTAAAACCTGGGAACGATTCGAGTTTATCGATCGTACCACCCGTATGACCGAGACCACGGCCACTCATTTTCGCGACCGGGATCCCGATTGACGCGACGAGTGGTGCGACAATCAAGCTGATCTTGTCACCGACTCCGCCCGTTGAGTGCTTATCGACTTTCTTCCCTTCGATGTTCGAAAGATCGATCGTATCGCCAGACTTCACCATTTCCATCGTCAAGGCTGCTGTCTCGTTTTCAGTCATCCCGTTAAAATAGATGGCCATCGACAATGCCGACATCTGATAGTCAGGAATCGTTTCGTTCGTGAATCCTTCGACGACGAAGCGAATCTCCTCTTCGTTCAATTCTCCACCGTTACGTTTTTTCAAAATCAAATCGACCATACGCATAACTTTCGTCCTCCTAGAAATAAGTTACTTACATGCTTTTAATCGTGCCGCGCACGAGTGAAAGGAAGTCTTGACGAACACGTTCTGTCGTCTCGATGACTTCTTCATGGTTAAGTGGTTGATCTAAAATCCCTGCTGCCATGTTCGATACACACGAAATCCCGAGGACGCGCATATCCGAGTGACGCGCGACGATGACTTCTGGTACCGTCGACATCCCGACGACGTCACCACCGAGAAGACGTGCCATTTTCACTTCTGCTGGTGTCTCGTAAGTTGGACCTGTGTTCCCGAAGTAAACCCCTTTTTGGACAGTGAGTCCGAGGTCTGAAGCGACGCTTTCTGTCAATTTCACGAGTTCTTTATCGTACGCTTCTGACATATCTGGGAAGCGAGTTCCGAATTCACTCGCATTCTTCCCGATGAGTGGGCTTGTCCCGAAGAAGTTGATGTGATCCGTGATGATCATCAAATCACCAGGGTTGAACGACTCGTTACACGCGCCCGCTGCATTCGTGACGATGAGTGTCTCGACACCGATCAATTTGAGGACACGAACAGGGAACGTCACCTGTTCCATCGAGTATCCTTCATAGAAGTGGAACCGTCCTTGCATCGCGACGACGCGTTTTCCTTCAAGTTCCCCGAACACGAGTTGTCCCGCATGCCCTTCGACAGTTGATACTGGGAAGTGTGGAATCTCTTCATAAGGGATTGCAACCGGATTCTCAATTTCGTCCGCGAGGACTCCAAGGCCTGACCCGAGAATAAGTCCGATTTCTGGTGTAGCGCCCATACGCTCCTGCAAAAACGCTTTTGTTTCGTTCCAATTTACCATGAATATTGCCTCCTCAAATTTCGTTTAAGAAACTCTTTCCGTTTGATGGTGCCGCAACGTCAAAGTTGTCGGCCACTGTCGCACCGATATCTGCAAACGTACCTCGAATGCCTAAATCAACTGCTTTCGCTCCAGTGTGATGTACGATGAGCGGTACATATTCACGCGTGTGGTCTGTACCAGCATGTACTGGGTCATTCCCATGGTCTGCCGTGATGATGAGTAAGTCGTCTTCACGGAGACGCTCCATCACTTCAGGTAGACGAGCATCATATTCTTCAAGCGCGACGGCGTAGCCTTTCGGATCACGACGATGACCGAACAATGCGTCAAAGTCGACCAAGTTCAAGAAGCAAAGCCCTTCGAAATCTTCTTCGAGTGATTCGACCAACTTGTCCATTCCGTCCATATTCGATTTCGTACGGACCGCTTTCGTCACACCTTCACCGTCGTAGATATCACTGATTTTCCCGAGAGCGATGACATCTTTCCCAGCCTCTTCGAGCGTATTCATGACTGTCTTACCGAAAGGTTTGAGTGCGTAGTCATGACGATTTGCCGTACGTACCCATGCACCCGGTGTGCCGATGAACGGACGGGCGATAATGCGACCGAGCATATACGGGTCTTCACGTGTAATCTCACGCGCGTATTCACAAATCCGGTACAACTCGTCGATTGGCACAATCTCTTCGTGCGCGGCGATCTGTAGGACCGAATCTGCTGATGTATAAACGATGAGCGCGCCTGTCTCGACATGTTCTTCACCAAGCTCATCCAAGATGGCCGTACCTGATGCCGGCTTGTTTCCGATGATTTTTCGACCACTGAACTCTTCTAGACGATGAATCAAATCGTCCGGGAATTCTTCAAAAACGCGGAACGGCGTCTCGATATGAAGACCCATGATTTCCCAGTGCCCTGTCATCGTATCTTTACCAGCCGAGATTTCTTCCATACGACCATATGCACTTGGCGTCTCCGACACGTCGATTCCTTGAATCGGTTTAATGTTCGCGAGTCCGAGTTTTCCCATATTCGGCATGTTCAATCCGTTATGTTCACGAGCGATATGTCCGAGCGTATCGGCCCCTTTGTCACCGAACTGTTCAGCATCCGGTGCTTCACCGATACCGACCGAGTCCATGACCACTAAAAAAATACGTTTAAACTTCTTCACAAAAAATTCCTCCTTTTCAATGTCTAGGCACGAGGGTGATGCTTGCGATACACATCATGTAGCCGCGACTTATTGACGTGTGTATACACTTGCGTCGTCGCTAAATCCGCATGACCGAGCATTTGTTGAATGGCACGTAAGTCTGCGCCGTTCTCGAGCAAGTGTGTCGCAAAAGAATGACGGAGAACGTGAGGTGTGATCTCCTTATCAATTCCGGCAAGCTTGGCACGTCGTTTGATCATCTTCCAAAATCCTTGACGACTGAGCCGTCCACCTCTGCCGTTTAAAAAGAGCGCTTCGGTCTCTCTGCCGCCGAGTCCGTTTCGGGCTTGTTGAATATACCGCTCGACAAACCCTTGCGCGACCGACGAAACCGGAATGATTCGAGCGCGCTCGCCTTTCCCTTCACATTGTAGATACCCCAATTCGAACTGCAAATCATCCAAATCAAGACCTAAAAGTTCACTGACCCGCATTCCGGTCCCGTAAAGCAACTCGAGCATCGCACGGTCCCGAAGTGAGAGCGGGTCGGATGTCGGGACGCTATCTAAGAGACGCTCGACTTCCTGTTGCGACCAAGTATCCGGAAGTTGCTTTTCTGCTTTCGGCGTCTCTAGATACAGAGACGGATCAGTCGTCGTGACCCCGGTCATTTTTAGATGATGATGGAACATCCGGATTGAACTGACAGCTCGTCTCAAAGAAGACGAAGCACGTCCCGCCTGTGACAGTTCTTCGATATGCTTTACGATATGAGAACGTGTCACGTCGTTCCAATCTTTCACCCCCAACTGGTTTAAGGTCGATGCGTATTGCGTCAAATCGCTCGCATACGCCTGTCTCGTGTTGGCGGACATCCGCTTTTCAACCGTCATGTACTGAAGAAATGACTCGATATGCGAACGCATCATACCCTCCTCCTTCCTCGTTTCACCTGAATACGCTTACAGCATATCACTTATGTAAACTGTTGTGAAGATGTCTGACCTCATTTTTTAATCACTTTTTTGTGAACATAAAAGGTGATGTGTCATTGTTCTATTTTTTAATTTTTCTGGCATATTCCAATTCGGAACGATATACTACAAATGACTTATTAAAATATTTTAAAAAGTAGACTGGAGTGTGGTCGTGTTGAAAGATCCACAACATGAATTACTAGTTGATATCCGAAAGCAGATGGCTCTGTATAACGTATCGACAATCTCTGAATTGAGTAAAGTCACACACGTTTCATTCCCTACCATCAAAAAGATGATCGATGACATGATTGTACGTGGGGAAGTCATCGAACATGGTCAGAAGGCGCCAGAAGGTGGGCGCCCTGCAAAAAGTTATGGGTATAATCCTGAATTCCGTCACTGTTTGACGTTATATATCGAAGCGAGAGAGATTCGCTACCGCTTGATTGACTGTCAACATCAGATTGTAGAAGATGGAGTGTCCCTAATCACCGACAGTCATTTAGAAGCGTTAGGAGAACTAGTTGATCCGTTTATTGAGGACAAGACAAAAATCGGAGCGATTTCTGTCGGAGTCGCCGCTGCTGTTGACATGGGTCGGATTGTTTTCGCCCCAGAATACCCGTCGCTTGCGCACCTAGATTTAAAACACTGGTTGATGGAACGAACAAGACTTCCCGTCGTCATTGAAAATGATATGAATGCCGCCGTTTATGGATTTTCTAAACGAGATGAGACGACAACACATCAGTCCATCGTCTATCTCGGTCTCGGGAAGAATGGTCCTGGTGCTGGTATCTTGTTCGATGGACACGTCGCTCGTGGACAATCCGGGTTTAGTGGAGAAGTTTCATTTCTTCCGCTTTATGATGATGCATCGTTTTATGACCGTATTAAAGATAAGCCTTATGGACCAAACGTTCTGAAGAAAGAAGAAATTGATGCATTGGGACGTCTCGTCGCTACGTTTGCTGCGACACTCAACCCCCACGCATTTATTTTCTCAGATGTCGATCTCGTTCAAGAGGATTTGCTTCACATTAACCGTGCCTGCGAACGATACCTTCCCTCCCGTCACATTCCCGTCCTTCGAATCGGGCAATGGGAGGAAGATTATTTTTCGGGACTGGCCCGACTCGGCATTGAATTGACGCTCGAAACCATACAACGAGGTGACATATGACGATTTTATTATTGGCTGTAATTTATATCGCGTTTATCAGCCTCGGTCTCCCGGATGCCCTGCTCGGTGTCGGTTGGCCACTCATGCATCAAGAGTTTTCAGCCCCATTATCGATGGTCGGTTGGATTTTCATGACAATTGCTGGCGGAACGATTCTGTCGAGTATACTCAGCGGCAAACTATTAGAGCACTTTGACACGAAACAAGTCACATTCGGTTCAACGCTACTAACCGCGCTCTGTCTGTTCGGTTTCTATTGGGCGCCTTCAATTGGTTGGCTGTTCGCATTAGCCATTCCACTTGGTTTAGGGGCAGGTGCCGTCGATGCCGCACTGAATCATTACGTTGCAGAGCACTACGAAGCACATCATATGAATTGGTTACACTGTTTTTGGGGGATTGGCGCAACCGGTGGACCACTCGTCATGGCGGGAGTGTTGACGGAGAATGGATGGCGTGACGGCTATTTGATCATCGCTGCAGTTCAGTTCGGTTTGGCCCTCGTGTTATTGCTGTCCTTCCCACTCTGGAAACAGAAAGGTCAGTCAATTACACACCATCAAGAAACAGCCGTCACGACGCTCGAACGCAAGTGGCCACTTGGAATTTCTTATGCATTGGTCACGTTTTTACTTTATTGCGGGGTCGAAGCATTGATTGGCTTATGGACAAGTAGTTACCTCGTGCAGACGAAACAATTTTCGATCGCGACGGCTGCGGCATGGGTGTCAATCTATTACGGTAGTATCACGCTCGGGCGATTTGTGAGCGGGTTTCTCTCATTCCGATTCACAAACAAACAGATGATTCGGATGGGACAATCGCTTGCCCTTCTCGGTAGTATTTTCTTTTTCATCCCGACATCCGCGACGATGTTAGTCGGCTTGATATTGATTGGATTCGGATTGGCTCCGATTTATCCGAGTATGCTTCACGATACACCGAACCGGTTCGGGTCTGCCCAATCAAAACGATTGATGGGTTTCCAAATGGCATTCGCTTACACCGGAAGTACGTTTTTACCACCATTGTTTGGTTTGCTCGTCTCTCAAACGTCACTTGGCTTCCTGCCACTCGTGACAGTCATGATCATGATGGGGATGCTTTTTAGTACAGAGCGATTGAATCAAAGGATTAGACGAACAACATAGGAGGAGCCTACATGAGAATTGAGCATATTGCGCTTTGGGTCGAAAATCTTGAGAACATGCGCATGTTTTATGAGACCTACTTCGACGCCCAATCGAATGAGAAATATGAAAATCCATCGAAGCGATTTGAATCGTATTTTTTGACGTTTCCTGATTCAAGTTGCCGAATCGAATTGATCCACCGACCAGATCTTGTGAAGCATACGAAAGAAATGATCGGATATGCCCACATCGCCTTCTCACTCGGAAGTAAGCAAGCGGTAGATACGTTGACGGAGCGGCTTCGACTCGACGGATACACACACGTGGACGGCCCACGGACGACCGGGGACGGCTATTACGAAAGTGTCTGTCTCGACCCAGAAGGAAATAAAGTCGAGTTGACCATCTAATTTGAAAAGGAGCGAACAATATGATTCAGGCTATTTTACTTGATTTAGACGGAACGCTGTTGAATGACCTGAAATTGATTACCGAACAGACGAAGTGCACGCTCATGGCATTACAACGACAAGGTGTCAAAGTCGTTCTTGCCTCTGGCCGTCCGAAGCGCGGGATGTTGCCCTATGCCGAAGAGTTGAGACTAAACGAGTGCAACGGGCTGATCGTTTCTTCAAATGGAGCTTGTGTCACGGACGCTACGACAGGTGATACGTTGTTTGAACAAGCGATGCAAATCGAGGATGTTCGCTCGATTTTAAAGCATTTAGAGAATTTCGACGTCATTCCGATGATTAACGATGAAACCTATATGTATGTAAAAGATGTATTTGCCGGAATGATTGAGGTGAACGGACAACTCATTAACATCATCGAATACGAGTCGAGAGGCGGACGATTCCAACTACGCGAAGAGCCGAATTTAAGAGACATCATCGAGTTCCCTGTTCATAAAATCCTCGTCGCAGGTCAACCTGATTATTTACAAGAAGTCGCACCTGCCATGAAAGCCCCTTTTGACGATCGGGTCACGAGTATGTTCACGGCAGCGATGTATTACGAATTCACCGATTTAGGAATCGATAAAGCGAAAGCGCTTCGTCACGTCTTTGAAGAATTGTCGATTGACCGTGAACAGGTCATTGCTTTCGGAGATGGTCATAACGACCGTTCAATCATTGAGTACGCAGGAATCGGAATTGCCATGGGAAATGCAGTCGGGGCACTGATTGACATAGCGAGTGAAGTCACGACATCAAACAATGAAGACGGGATTTCAAGAGTTCTTGAACGATACATTACTCATTGAAAAAAGGACAGATGACCCGATTGGGCCGTCTGTCCTTCATCTTTTAACCGTTGATCACTGCTTTATGACCTTCGAGCGTGACGCCTTTTGCTTGGCATACTTTACAGATGCCGTGAAACGTCAAGCGATGGTCTTTAATGAGAAATTCGTATTTGCTCTCGACTTTTTTCTCGACATCGACGAGCAAATCTTCCATGATTTCTTCGACCGAGCCGCATTCGACACAGACGAGATGGTGGTGCGAATGATTCGCCCCTTCAGGACGCAAATCAAAGCGTGCGACCCCGTCACCGAAGTTGACTTTGTCGACAACACCGAGTTCAGTCAATAACTCAAGTGTGCGATACACCGTTGCGAGTCCGATCTCTGGTGCGATGCTCTTGACGAGCATAAAGACGTTCTCGGCACTCAAATGGTCACTCTCATTCTCAAGTAAGATGCGAACCGTCGATTCACGTTGCGGTGTCAATTTATATCCTTTGGCGCTCAATTGCTGTTTAATTCGTTCAATTCGCGTTTCCATAAGGCGCCCCCTCTTTACATAGTTCACTACACAAAGCATACCGAAGTTTTAATCAATTTTCAATTTAAAATCATTACTATGTAAGTTTACCATATAAAATTTCAGATTAGAATTATTTTAATCTAGACAATTGCCACCATTGTATCGCCATGATTGTCTTCGCATCGGTGATGACACCTCTGTCTAACAAATCAACCGCCTCTTCAAAAGAATATCGTTTCACGTTTAAAAACTCATCCTCGTCAAGATTCATTTCACCCGCTGATAATCCTTTCGCGACAAACACATCGACTCGCTCACTGCAGAAACCTGGGGCTCCGTAGAAAGAAAAAATCTTTTCGAGCGACTCCGCCGTATATCCGGTCTCTTCAGCTAACTCACGTTCGGCACTCGATACCGGTTCTTCCCCTTTTTCAAGTTTGCCTGCTGGGATTTCAAGCGACATCGATTCAAACGCTTTTCGATACTGCTCTACCATGACAATTTTGTCCGATTCATCGATGACGAGCACGGCAACAGCACCGTTGTGATAGACGAGTTCTCGCACAGACGTGTTTCCATTCGGAAGGGAGACGACATGCTTTTCCACATCGAAAATCTTACCTTCGTAGATGACTTCCCGCTCAATCGTTTTTTCTTCCATATGATTACTCCTCACTTTTCGATATACTCTGATTATGAGTCAAACCAACATTTCGAACAAGGAGGAATCCATATGAGTGAACTCGGACTCGGAACGATGTCCATTTTGAAACATGGAGAAATTGAGGCAAAGAAGATCCTCGAGACGGCCATTCAATCGGGGATTCGCCATATCGATACAGCAGATGTCTATGCACGACAAGCTGTCGAGCGCGTAATCGGGGAAACGTTAGGTCAGGAACGAAAACAACTCTTTTTAGCGAGTAAAGGTGGAAATGAACTGACTGAGGACGGGATGCGTTGGAATCCTGATCCGTCCTACTTAGAGGAAGCGTTACACGGATCGCTCGAGCGATTGCAAACCGATTATCTAGATTTATATTATATTCACGGTGGTACGCTCGAGGACGATCTCGACGCAACGATTGAATGGGCGCAAAAACAAAAGCGTGACGGTTTCATCCGACAAATCGGACTCTCGTCCATTCGACCGAACGTCATCAAACATTGGGTCGCTTCTGGAGCTCTCGATGTACTCATGACGCCGTATTCCCTTCTTGACCGACGACCAGAGACGCTTGATTTGTCGATTCCAATCGTTGGACGTGGTGTTCTTGCCAAAGGATTACTGACGGATGAATGGGAGACACGACTCGGGGATAAAGGATTTGAGGCGTGGCGAAAAGAGGAACTTGCCAGTGAATTGGCGATGATGCCTAATCCGATTCAGGCGTATGCACTCGAAGCCGCTAAGCGATTCTGTGACGTCGTTTTACCGGGTGCCTCTTCAGTGAAGCAATTGAACGAGACGATTCGCGCGTACGAGACTGAAACCGATGAAGAAGCGCTTGATCGACTACTCGCCCGTCTGCCAATCCATCCTTATACAAAACACGTGACCTGAACTATTTCAGGTCACGTGTTTTTCATTGCGCGTTTTAATCTGTTCGATTGCCCAGTCTGCCCATCCGGCATAGTTTTCCATCATCCGAATCGCATATTCACTCGTCAATAAATAACCGAGCGTATCTTCATCAGATTGATGTTCTTCCTGGAACATTCGAATTTGTTGGGCAACTTGTTCGTGATGGGCTTTTGTCTCTTCGATATATCGGACCGCTTCTTCGACTGGAAGCAATTGAAGCAAACTGACTCGCAAAAGGTTCTCATCTTTCATTTTTGGTTGAAACGATGTCGGTTGACGTAGCCAGTTGATCAACTCCTCACGTCCTTGGTCCGTGATCGAGTAGATTTTCTTATCAGGCAACTCCTGTTGCGAAATATGCTCCGCTGAGACGAGGTCATCTTCTTCCATCTTTAACAGTTCCCGATAAATCTGTGTATGGTGTGCGTTCCAAAAATGAATCATCTGCGCCTTGAACGTCGCGTTCAGGGCATACCCGGTCGCAGGCTGGTGGGTCAATAACCCGAGCAATGCGTGACGTAACGCCATATCCATCACCTTTTCCTTATCATGCTATTTTTATAAGTGTATCACATTCTTCTATGAATTCGAGAATGCCAATCTGTTGACGACTCGTTTAAAACCCGACAAAATAGATAGAAGAAAGGAGAGTTGTTTATGCAACCGATTCATTCATCACAACAATTTGATGAAGCCACAAAAGATCATGGAATGGTAGTCTTCACCACGTCATGGTGCCCGGACTGCAAACGTCTCGACATGTATGTCGACGAGCTCGTCAAAGACTATCCACAGTTTAACTGGCATGTCGTCGACCGCGACGAACTACCAGAATTATCTGATGCTCAAGAAGTTCGCGGCATCCCTTCACTTCTCTATTATAAAGACGGGGTAAAACAAGAACACCTCCACTCGGCAAACGCCAAGACGGAGATGCAAATCCGTTCATTCCTCGATACGATTCAAGCATAACCTGATTCCTGCAGACCTATCGGCTGCAGGATTTTTTTGTACACGCTTATGTCATCCTCGTCTATACTGTAAGAAATAACCAAACAGGAAAGGAGAATGATCATGATTCGAACTCGCCTTTTTACCGCACTTTGTTTCACTATCTTCATATTAATCGGCTGTACACAATCATCCACCTCATCACCTATACCACCGGATGATGAGAAAGTCATCATAAATCATGCAATTGAATATCTAAACAATATGGATTGGTTACCAATCGACGAAGATGGCAAACAGGCCACGATTCAATCTATCACAGTCGACGATCGTTTTGAATTAGTTGATTCAAGTTTTGAAGGAACACGGGCCTGGCTCGTCACGTTTCCTTCTGATTCACAGCGCACGGTCGAGATTCCACAAGTGCTCATTGAATCAAAATCGAAGGAAGTGATTGGGTATTTGCCAAGCGAATGACGCTTTAAACCTCCGACTACTTGTAGTGCCGAACATATCGCGAATCAATGAAACGCTTCACATAATACGGAAGTCGTCCATGCCAGGTGAACTGTCCAAATGTCAGCAAGGCACGACCTGGTGTCGTCAATAGTATATTCATCGATTGACGTCTTCGAAATGGTTGACTCGTCTCACCGAGTAAGCGCTTGGCGACAAAGCGCCCCGATCTGACAGCATCGACACCTCCATTTAAGCAGGATGCCATATCTCCTGTTATATATATATTTGTAAACTGATGATGACGTAAATATTCATCCGTCGCTATAAAATTGTCAGGTTTTGCAAGCTCGGATTCAGCCCACCATTCTACGGGAACAACGCCCGTCGCATCTAGCAGAAGCCCCTCCGATGCGTCATCTTGAAACTGTTGTTTCACGACCATAATGCCTGATTTCACTAGAAGACGTTCAATTTGTTTCTGTCTATGGAGCGGCACGTCTGGCAAAATCTTTTTCGCATACAGCGTCACGTCTTTCGTCTTTGCGCACGTAAACGCCATTTCTACACCGGCCTTGCCCCCACCGACAATCGTCACTACTGGACTCGAATCGATACGGCCAAGTAAAGCTTGTGACATCGGTTTAAGCGGTGTCCCAATGCCTCTACTCTTTGCACCAGTCGCCAGCACAAGTTGATCGTAGTGAAACAAGCCCTGTTCCGTTTGAACGGTTTGCTGATGAGGGTCAATTGAGATAACCCGTTCTGCGACCGGTTCAAGTCGTGGCAATTGGACTGTCGCGGAGTTCATGAGCCCGGCAATCACTTGTGGGAAGGCACCTGTATACACCGTCTGACGTCCTCCGATGAATTGAACTTCGTAATGCTCTCGAATCTCATCAAGACGGTCCAAAATTTCAAGCTGACCGTGACCGAGTCCTGCCAAAACCAATACTTGTTTCATCGCAAAATTCTCCGCGCCTCGATGAATCGTTGCGTGATTGTCATCACTTCAAGTACTAAAAAGATGAGCGCAATCACACCGACCCAGTTCGGGAAGAGAATCATCAATGTGAACAAGATGAAGCATTCCGTTCGTTCAATGATTCCAGGCTGATAATAAAATGTCTTCTCTGATCGCCTTGAACTACTTGCACCGACAGCCAAAAATAGCGTCATCGCAATGACAAATGATCCAATCAATATGAGAAAGATTGGCATGTATTCCGGATAGCGAAGTGCGAGGGCAATCACGACCGACAATTCGACGAACCGGTCCAAGACGAGATCGAGCACCGTTCCAAAACCAGTCGTTTTGGATTTTCGTGCCATCGTTCCATCCAAGACATCAAACAAACCAGATAGCCACAATAAGATAACGGCCGTCCAGTGCATGTCATTATAAATAAAGATTCCTGTCGAAACCCCTATGATTCCGCCTAAAATGGTTACTTCATTCGGTGTGAAGTTCCATTTGAGCAGTCGATTCGCCCCCCGTTCAATGACAGGTTGGACATAACGACTCCCGTACGTATCAAGCATGGTATTCCTCCTTTCGTTTGATTCGATACGTCAATCCGATTTGAAACCATTCATGCGTCGGTAACATGACCGACCTCCCATCCTCGAAATGATATTCTCCAAAGCACTGACCGAACCGATAAATTTTCTTCATCAATTGCACCGGTTCACCAATCGTTTCGGATATTTCCACCTCGGACAATGGTCGAAGTTTGCCATCGAGCATGACAAAGTCTCCGAATCCAGGTGCGGAGTCATATAACTCCTCTGCGGTCCCTGTCTGCGTCACCTTACCAGCTTCAAGCAGTGTCACTCGATCTGCCATGAGCATCGCCTCTTCTCGGTCATGGGTGACCAATACTGCCGTGAGGCCGAGCTCTTTGACTAAGTCACGGATGAAACGTTGCAAATCAAGTTTTAGCTTCGGATCAAGGTTTGTGAACGGTTCATCCAATAACAGAAGTTCCGGTTCTGCTGCTAGAGCCCGGGCAAGGCTCACGCGTTGCTGTTCTCCACCCGATAGTTCGTGTATTTCAGCATCGTACCGGTCAGCGAGGCGAACGACCTGTAACCAATGTTCTGCTTGTTTACGTGAACGCCCACGTGTCGCGAGTGTGACGTTCTCCCCTACCGTCAGATGTGGGAACAACAATGCAGTCTGCGATAGCATCGTGACGCGACGTTTATGGGCGGGAATGTTGTTTAAGGAGCGATGATTCCACCACACATCACCTCCATCAGCCGTCTCGAGACCTGCGATGATTCGGAGAATTGTCGATTTCCCTGAGCCGCTCACCCCGACGATTGCATGAATGTCATGAGGTGCGACTTTAAAATTGACACCATCTAATATGTGTCTTGATCCAAATTGTTTACGTAAATCGTGTACATTCAAACTCATTGTAGACGTCCTTTCAGCATACGCACCATCCACCGATTCCATCCGGAAAGCAAAAAATAGATGACTACGGGGAATAAAATGAGCATCCATGTGTTCGAGAGCGCGAGACTCCTATTGTTTCCCGCGTAAGATTGATACAATTCTGTCGTCACCGTCGGGATCAATCCTGCACCGATCAGCTGAATGAGTGCGAATTGACTGAGTAAAATGACGGTCGTGAATAACGCGATGGTCCGCATCATTCTCGAGAAGAGCGGATACAGTACATAGACGACTCGTCGACTCATCGGCAATAGTCGAGCCTGTTCTAAAAGTGGACGACCGATGACCGCCATTCCGTTATAAGCGAGACGGATTGAATATGGAATCGTCACGACGAGCAAGGCGATTATGACTCCGATATAAGTCCCGATTAGCCCAACTTCAGCTAAGATCAGATAAAGCCCAAACAAAGTGGCAAGCATCGGAATGAACAACGGTAAAAACACGAGCCATTCTATGACACTTTTCCATCTCGATTCTGTCCATAAGAGCCACCAGGCAAATGTCGTCGCTAGCCACACATTGATGCCAGATAGAATAATGGTTAATCCAATCGTATGAACAATGGACTCAACATTCCCGATTTCCATTGACGGAGCGACTAAAAATAAACTGACGAATGGGAATAGCGCAATAAGTAGGATGAATCCTTGACGAATCATCGCCTTACCCCCCGTTCAATCCGTCGTCGAACGGATGCGGTCATCACGTAAGACACAAATACACCGAATCCGACAAAACATGTCCAAAAAAGGGCGACGGCATACGGTTCTGTCGCCTCCAAATAGAGTCCCGTAGAGAGTCGTTCGTATGCGAGGACACCGATTAGTTTTGGATAGGTCACACCGAGCAGTGCCGGAACCTCATACGCAAATGAAATAAAAGCGATTAAGATCCAAGTCGAGTCGAGCAACGGTTTAATCAAGAACGGGAACTCTGCATGTTTGAATTGTGCAAAGGGAGAAAGTTGCAACGTTTTCGCCGTTTCTACGTAACCCCGATTCAATTGTTCGTACGTTCCAATCATCATTAAAAAGACAAACGGAGTCTCCTTCCATATGTATGTCAGGATAACCGTCACATAATCTCGCTCGTTCGACTCAATCCCCAAAAAACCATTGGACCCACTAAATAATAGCCAAAACAAATACGCCGCTGCGATGTGAGGAACGAACATCGGGATTTTCAAGATTGTCGATGTGAATCGCCATCGTTGATTTACAACCGTCCGTGCAACCCACGTTCCGAGGACGAGCGATACGATTGTCGACACACTGACGACATAAAGCGTAGTGAATAAACTATCTCGCCACGTTTCGTCTGTCAACAGTGCGCCCCAATCCGTCCCGAGCGCCTCCATTCCTAGAAAAAGGAGGGCAGCGAGCGGCAAAAAAGATACGAGAATCGTTAACGCGACACTACTTCGCAACACTCGGCCACTCCTCGCGTACGGCATCAATGATGTTCGGTCCATAATCTGGAATCGAGCGTTCGAGCAACTGTTCTGGATTTGGATACGTCACGCCGTCTCCTAGCTCTTCGAAGGCTTTTTGGTCGTTTGCATCAAGTTTTGTTAAATCGAGTGACGTCCCATCTCCCCAATAATCAGGACCTTGTTTCACGAGCTGAGCTTCTGGCGATAACAGTTCTTGAATGAGAACGAGCGCCCCATCTGGATTTGGTGAATTGAAGGGAATAGCCAAAAAGTGCGTCGAGGCAATCGAGTGATCTAAGAGAAGTGCACGTGTCTCTTTCGGGAAGATGCCTTCCTTCACTTCAGCTTCGGCTCGACGTTCATTGAAGCCCATCGTCATCCAAACTTCCCCTGATGCATAGAGTTGATCGAGTTGTTCAAGCGTCTTCGGATACGTCTGTCCTTCTTTCCATAAATTCGGGGACCACGCTTTCAAATCATCCCAGAACGTCTCTTCAACGGTCGCATTTTTGTTCAATTCATCACCGTAGCGCTCATATAAAAGATGGCGGACAAAAGCATTTCCAGTGAAATCTGTGACTTCAGGATACGTGAAACGACCTGGGTTGTCTTCGGTCCAGCGACGTAATTCCTCAAATGATTCTGGAGGATTGTCTACTTTCGCTGCATCGTAATGCAAGATAAACTGTACATTTCCCCAAGCGAGTTCCAAGTCATCTGTCGGTGTACCGGCATCTGATTGTTGAGCCGTTTCATTTAATAACGTGGCATTTGGGACACGCTCCATCAGTCCATCCCGAAGGAGTCCTGCTTCTTTCGCATTTCGGAAATTATCGCCGTTAATCCAGACGACGTCGATTGTTCCGACTTGTCTGTCCGCTTTTTTGTCGAGCGATAGCTGACGTACGAATTCTGCCGTATCCATCGCGACACGATTTAATTCGAGATCGTAAGATTCCTCAAGCCGGGGTGCCACATAGTCATCAATATAGCTATTGATTCCTTCATCCCCACCCCACATATATAGATTGACGGTCGATCCTTCCGCTGACTCAGCCGCATCTTCGAATGTGTCCGAAAACTCAACCGCCTCTTCATTCCCACATGCTGCAACGAAAGTGAGCATAAGCGTTGCGAGCAATACTCTCCATTTCTTCATCGTTCTCCCCCTTTTTTACTTTTTCTCAAATCCCCGTTTTGCGAGCATTTCGAACATATTTGGGCATATTGCATACACATTCGCACCGATATTCATCCACCACGGCGCATTGATCTCGCGTTTGCGCGTAAAACTCCCTTTGACAATCACGTCGGCTAATCGTTTCGGATCAAGCATGATTCCTTTAACGCTTTGGGCATATGTACCACTCTTATCGGCCCGATCAAAGAACGGCGTGGCAATCGGTCCCGGATTGACGGTCATGACATGGATGCCACGTGGCTTCAACTCGAGTCGCAGGGCGTTCGAAAACTGTAAAAGTGCCGCCTTCGATCCTGCGTACACGGCTGATTTCGGTGTCGGAACTTTTGCAGCTTGCGAACAAATGTTAATGATGACACCTCCACGTCCTAACACTCTGGCAGCGTTTCTCGATAACAACATCGGAGCGACGGCATTCACATGCATCGTTTCTTTCATCACATCGGTCGATTGATCAGTCACGAAATCAAATTCAGCCATTCCTGCGTTATTGACCCAAACGTCAAACTTCCCAAATCGCTCAATCACATCATCAACAAGAGCATCCGCCTTCGTGACGTCCGCGCGTATCCATTCTCCCTCACACATGGTCGCAATGGTTTTCAGACGTTCTTCATGTCTTCCAATCAATAACACGCTATATCCTTTTTCATAAAAAGAATGCGCCAATGCGGCACCGAGTCCGCTTGACGCACCTGTAATGACTACCCGTTTCATGACATCTCTTCTTTCTTTGTATAAATCCATTTTTGGTCATCTCGGCGTCTCTCGATGTCGCCACGCTCTTCGAGTAAACTGAGTCGTGCGAACACCTCGCTAAAGACGAGTGGCATACCACTTCGCATCTTTCTCCCATATAGTTTCATCGACCAATCAAAGACACTGAGTCCATCTTCCCATTCAGTGAGCAATTGTTCACTGCGCTCATACCGTTGTCGGATTCGACTCTCAATCAAATCGTTCGGATGATGAATCGGTTCACCATGTCCACTGACGACAAGTTTCAAATCGATTCCACGCAACTTTTTAAGTGAATCGATGTAGAGAATAACCGGTGAGGCAAACCCTTCATCCTCATACGGTTGTTCAATGAGTGGATTTGGTTCGACCTTATCAATCAAGTGATCTCCCGCAATCAAAACGCCTCCAGGACCGATCAATCCGAGCTGGTCACTCGCATGTCCCGGCAAATGAATCGTTTGCCACGCCCCGTCCGGTGTCACAGCTTGTCCGTCACTAAACGTCATGGTGACGGTCGTCGGCCCAATCCAACGTAATGCTTCCCGATAGTCTGGCAATTTTTCCACGAGTGGCGCCGGTGCTCCAAATGAGAGCGCCAATTCATGTAAAAAGTGGTTGCCCCTTTTTAGAAAATTCGGGGTTTGTTCTAAGTATCGAACGAGCTTCTCGTGCCCATACACCGGAATCGAGGCATCACGAAGTCGCCACGCCTGCCCCGCATGGTCGGCATGATGATGCGTCAAAAATAAAAAGTCGATGTCAGACAACGATAGTTCAAGCTCTTCAAGTTGCCGATTCAATGAAGTCCACGCTTCTTCCGTATCTGGTCCACAGTCGACCATAAAAAAGCGATTCTTATGTTCAACGATATATACGTTCACGTTTCCAACTTCGAACGGTGTCGGAATATCGAGTCTTGCCAGTTGGCTTGAAATCCAGTCCGCCACGTCATCACCACCCCTTCTTCCTGTCTTTCTCCATTATACCCGTCTGAAAGATGCGTTTTCAATCAAACAAAAAAGAGGGGGACATCTCCCCCTCACGAATGGTGAATATTATAAGTTGATAACCGTCACTTTATCGCGTGTCATCGTCTCGAGGCTACGCCCGATTCCTTGAACGCCAAGTCCCGATTGTTTCACGCCGATGAATGGGAAGTGGTCTGGACCACGTTCCGTACGTCCGTTCACTTGGACCGTACCGACTTCTAGCTTGTCAGCGACTGTAAAGGCGCTATTCACATTTTGAGTGAAGACACTCGCTTGAAGACCGAACTCAGATTCGTTCGTGAGTTCAATCATCTCTTCGAGTGATTTCACGCGGATGACAGGAAGGACTGGTCCGAACGGCTCTTCCCATGCGACACGCATGTCTGTCGTCACATGATCAAGTAATGTCGGATAAATAAGGTTTCCTTCACGCTCATTTCCATGAACGACCGTCGCCTTTTTGTTGACCGCATCGTCAATCAAACCTTGAACGTAATCTGTCGTTTTCGCATCGACTAAAGGAACGATGAAGCTGTTCTCTTCAGGCGAACCGACCGAGAGTTTCGCGACGCGTTCTTTCAACATGCCAACGAGCTCATCCGCTTGGTCTTCGAGGACGAAGACGCGTTTGATGGCTGTACAACGTTGACCTGAGTACGAGAATGCACCACTGACAATTTGATCTGCCGCAAGTGTCAAATCCGCATCCTCAAGGACGAGCGCCGGATCTTTCCCACCGAGTTCGAGCACGACCGGTACCATTGACGCTTGTTGTGACAAGTGTTGACCTGTACCTGTTCCACCTGTGAACGTGATCATGTCGATTCCTGGGTGAGACGTCAAATAATCTCCGATGACCGAACCGCGTCCTGTCACGAGATTCAAGAGACCTTTTGGAAGTCCTGCGTCATGAAGGGCTTCGACCATCTTGATTCCGCTGATTGCACCTTGAGTTGCTGGTTTGAAGACGACCGCATTACCTGTGACGAGAGCAGGTGCAATTTTTGCCGCTGCCAAGTTGACCGGGTAGTTGAACGGTGAAATCGCGAGCACGACACCAAGCGCCTCTTTCTTGATGATGGCCATCTTGTTTTTCGAACCACCAGGGAACGAATCACCTTGCATGAATCCACCATTGAAACGAATGCCTTCTTCCGCTGTGTAACGGATGATTTCAGCTGTACGAACGACTTCTTTTTTCGCATCGTTCAAGTTTTTCCCGACTTCTTGCATGATGATTTGACCGATCTCATCGACGCGTTCTTCGAGTTTCTCTGCCCATGCATACAACAATTCAGCGCGCTTGTTGACCGGAAGCGCCGCCCATTCTTGTTGTGCAAGTTTTGCGCCATGGATGGCTGCATCGACTTCATCGCGTGACATCGCCTGAACGCGACCTACGACTTCGTCTTTATATGGTGAAACGAGTTCAATCGTTTCCTGACTTGATGATTCCTGCCATTGACCATTTAATAAATATGGATATGTGTTCATACTCATCATCTCTATCTGCCTCCTGAGTAAGCTGTAATATCTCGTTGCCAACCCCATTGTATGCAGATTTTTTTGCATTGGACAACTATAACGATTCAGTTTATAAGATGTAAACGGTTACTATGAAACTTTTTGTGAATTCTGACGAGAGTTCAACAACTTTTCACTATAGATTTGATGATCTGAAACCGATAGTAAAGGAGAGAGTACGTGAAATAGGAGGGACAACCATTGAGCACTGATCATAATATTTTACTAGAGGCTGGAACGAACGAACTTGAAATCGTCATCTTCCAAGCTGGACCGTTTTTATTCGGTATCAACGTCATGAAAGTACGTGAAATCATCACGATGCTTCCATTGACACCTCTTCCGGGCACACCAGAGGCAATCATGGGACTGATTGAATTACGGGGCGAAGTCATGACCGTCATCGACCTTCCGATGGTCATCAATCATCCGCGTGAGGTCGGAAGTGACGATCGATTGATTGTCTGTGAGTTTAACGGGGAAAAATCAGTTCTTCGCGTCGACCAGGTGACGGAGATCAAACGCATCTCGTGGGAACAGATTGATACGCCTTCCGACCTTGCACGCGGCGTCCAAGGCATCACGAATGGTGTCGTCAAAACAGGTGACCAAATGATCATCTTACTTGATTATGAACGAATCGCACTCGAACTTTCTCGTAAAGACATTATGGCCCGCGAATCAGTCAAACGCCTCGGGGCTCGCGAACGTTCGAATAAAAACATTTGGATTGCTGAAGACTCTGAAATGCTCCGAACGCTCATCCTCGATACATTGGATGATGCCGGATACTTCAATACGACCATCTTCAACAATGGGAAAGAGGCGCTCGATGCGTTCGAACAAGATGGTGTAGAGTGTGACCTTCTCATCACGGACATCGAGATGCCACAGATGGATGGACTCCATTTGACAAAGCGTCTTCGAGAGATGGACCGCTATGCGTCCCTCCCAATCATCATCTTCTCGTCACTTATCTCAGACGACTTGAAGCATAAGGGTGAGGCCGTCGGGGCGAACGCTCAAATCACGAAACCTGAAATCGGGATTTTGATTGCGACACTCGACGAATTTGTAGGATAACAAAAAAGTTTGCGACTTCACGGTCGCAAACTTTTTTACGTCAACTGCTCAAAATGATGGTTCCATTCGACTAAAAAACGCTGACTATGCGACTCGATTGTCGCGAGTGTCTCATTTGCACCTTCAAGATGTGCATTCTCGCCTGCCACTTCAAGGTCATGAAAAAGAAGCGCTGTCTGTTCCAAGCCGACCGAATAGGACGCCCCTTTTAATAAATGGGCGAGTTGTTCGACCCGTGAATAGTCATTCGACTCGACAGCTGCTTGCAATTCAGGGTATTTTTCTTCGAATTGCTTAATATATGTGGTAGCAATTTTATTTAAAAAATCCATATTTCCATTTGCGATTTGGTGGAGCTCCGCTAATTTATCTTCATTGAACAGAGCGTCTTCGGGCATTTTTGTCAATATAACCCCTCCTCAATAAACGATTATCCAACCGTTCCCTCTCACTGTAACATGTTTTCTAGAGAAAACAAAAAATCTCCTGCTTTGGATTGCACTCTTCATTTTCGCTACCTATAATAAGATTGAGTTAAGGTAGGAGGAAGATGCATGCTGACGATTTACCGTACTGACGCATCAGGCCATGTGGATGAAATCGAAGACTTTGATAAAGGAAGCTGGATTCAACTCGTGAATCCGACAAAAGATGAGGCCGATCAAGTCATCGAGGCGTCCGGCATTCCAGAAGACTTTGTATATGACCCACTTGATATCGAAGAAAAACCGCGTTTTGAAAAAGATGATGAGGGTCTTCTCATGATCATTGACGTCCCGTACGTGGAGGAAGATGATACGGGGCGAACTTACAATACAATCCCGCTCGGTATCATCGTGACTGGACGACATTTCATCACCGTCTGCTCACGTGAGCTTGACGTCTTGAACTTGTTCGCAAACGGCAAAGCACGACTGTTCCGGACGAATTATCGAAGTCGTTTCGTCTTTCAGATTTTACATCGGGTGAGTATGACGTACTTACGATTCTTGCGACAAATCGACCGGAGAATGGACGAGCTTGAACAGGAACTACAACGTTCGATGCGAAATCAAGAGATCTTTCAATTGATGAACCTGCAAAAATCCCTCGTCTACTTCATGACCTCTTTGAAAGCGAACGATAGTGTCTTAGACCGAATCGTCAAGACACCAAGTTTGGAGAAACATGAAGAGGACGAAGAACTATTAGAAGATGTGTTCGTCGAACACCGCCAGGCCATGGAAATGGCGTCAATCTATAATGATATCATCAGCATTAAGATGGAAGCATTCGGATCAATCATTTCGAACAACGTCAACTTCGTCATGAAGTTCTTGGCGTCGATTACGATTGTACTCAGTATTCCAACGATGATTTCTGGAATCTTTGGGATGAACGTCCAAGTTCCTTGGGAAGGACAGCCGTTCGGATTCATCATGGCGATTACAATGATGATTGGATTTTCTGGTCTCGCCTTTTATATCCTATGGCGAAAGCGATATTTCTAAACGTACAAGAGCCTGACGCATCATACGTCAGGCTCTTTGTTATGAGATCTTGACCGTGACGAGACAAAGGTCATCCTCAATTTCAATTTTCGGGACGAGTTGCTCTGCAACGTGACGACTATAGTCGAGACCGTACGTGGAGACGTCCTTCTCAAGCCAGCGAATCCCATCGTCAATATCTTTGCTGTAACATTCCATGAGTCCATCCGTGTACATGTGAAGTGTCATGCCCGGAGCAATATCAACTTCTTTAGACTCATAATTTGGCTCTTCAAACATGCCAACAGGTACTCCCGTCGTCTCAAGACGACAATTGCCTTCTTCTGACGTCACAATGACTGGAGGATGCCCTGCATTCACATACTCAATTCGACGTTTCGTTGTATCGATATAGCAATACACCGCTGTAAAATAACTATGCATATCGTCACCCGAGAACAAGAACGTCATTTGACGATTCAACTCGGTCATCACGTCCACCGGATATTGAACATTTCCAACAAGTCCCGGAAGAATCGAGCGAATACCCATCGTAATGAGTGCCGAAGAGACCCCATGACCCATGACATCAAAGATGATGACACCATACCGATCCGGTGCGACCTGGAACCACGCATACATATCCCCTGCTAATTTTTTTGATGGAAGATAGAGAGCGCGCACGTCAATCTCTTCATTACTGATTGGTGGCGTGAGCGCACTTTGTTGGATTTTTTGCGCAAGATCCAAATCGTATTGGAGACGTGCCTCATAGATTTTCCGCTCATCGACGGCCGCTTTATAGCGAAGAGCAGAGCGGATACGTGCGAGCAACTCCGTCACCTTGATTGGTTTCGTCGTATAGTCTGACGCTCCTGCATCTAGTCCTTCAGCAATCTGCTTTTCATCTGTACGACCCGACACCATGATGACTGGCATTTCTTCGTAATCAGCCATCTGTCGAATTCGTTTACATGTCTCGATTCCAGAAATCCCAGGCATCTCGACATCCAACAGGACGAGATCATACAGCGATGCGGCTTGTGGGGCCATCAATAAATCGAGCGCTTCTTCTCCGCTCGAGACCGATATCGTCTCATAGTCGTGCTGGTGAAGCAGTTGCTCGAGAACGAGCGTATTGACCGGTTCGTCGTCCACAATCAAAATCGCCATGAATATCCCTTCCTTCTCTACGTAGTGTTCTACATCGTATTGTACCATATCTTTTCAATGTCACACGAAATTACCGTCTGTTCGTTCCAGTTGAAGAATCGACTCACTATTTGGCATACTGAAGAGAGAAAGTGAGGGGTTCTTATGGCCTGGATATTTGCCGTCAGCGGTTTAATTATTTTACTCGTCCTCATCGCATCCATCGTCGTCATTCAAAAAGGATATGCCTACAAAGATAACAAAGACGACATCGTTCTAGACTATGACGAAATCAATCGTCGCATCGAGGACGACCAGAAAAGAGAGAAGACTGACAAGACAGAAGGGCCGCTCTAAAACGCGACCCTTCTTTTATTTGAATTCGAATCGGAGCGTCCCTTTTTCAAGATATAAAGAAGCATTGAACGTCTTCTCGCCTTTTTTGAACGTATGCACGTTCGATTGACCTCCGTTGATCATTTGCTTCAACTCATCTTTGACAAGTCCGACGCCGAGCACCTGTTTGGAGACGGTGAAGCGACATCCTTCCCGATAACCACTACAACCGATGAACTTCGGATGCTCAACGAGGGCTTTGCCACAATTCGGACAGACTCCAAACGAGGGTTTCGGTCGAGTCGCTCCCTTTTTCCCGTAACGCTTCGCCTCAATCGTATAACCTTCCGGGTTTGCTGCCTCGACTCGCGACTTCGCCTCTTCAACCAAATGAATCGACATCTTTTTCGCTTGTTCTATGAATTCAGCGGCAGATGCCGATGCTTGGCCGATTTCGTGAAGGCGTTTCTCCCATTTCGCCGTCATGACAGGCGATGCTAAAATACTGTCCCCAAGCACATCAATCAAGAGACGTCCTTTGTCTGTCGGAACGAGCTCTTTTTTCTGAAGTTGAACATAACCGCGCTTTTTCAATCCATCGATAATGTTAGCGCGTGTCGCCTCGGTGCCAAGACCTTCGACTTCTTTCATGATATGAATCAGCTCTTCGTCATCGAGCTGTTTTCCTGCGACTTTCATCGCCATGATCAGTGAACCTTCCGTATACCGCTTCGGCGGCTCCGTCTGTTTTGACAATACTTCAATTTTCTTCTCTTTCAATTCTTCGCCGATTGTCAATGCAGGAAGCTCGACGTCTTTTGATTTCATCTCGACGACTTGACGATAACCTGGACTCACGACGACGGTCCCTTTTGCCCGATATAGGTCGTTTCCATCAATCAAATCAACTGTTGTCTTCTCGAGCTTCGCCGCAGGTGCAAATGCCGCGAGAAAACGTCGGTTAATCAAATCGTACAGCTTTGCCTCATCGCCGCCGAGACGTGTGACATCACCACAAGCTTCGGTCGGAATGATTGCGTAGTGATCACTGACCTTTTTCGCATTGACGTATCGACGATTTTTTGACGGATCCTCGGTTAAAACGTCGCGAAGACCCTCATAAGCGGCTGACTTCAGCAATCTCGCCTTCGTCTGAGGGAATAGCGTCGCTTCATCTGGGGTGACAAAGCCAGAATCCGTCCTTGGGTAACTGATCCACCCTTTCGTGTAAAGCTTTTGAGCGATATCGAGCGTCTTTTTCGCCCCGAAACCGAATCGTTTCCCTGCTTCTGCCTGAAGCCCGGATAAACTGAACCAAAATGGAGGTTGCTCTATCTTTTCTTCTTTGTCGATTGTTTTGACTGTTGCGGTGCCAGAAGCTCGTTTCACAACCGCATCTGCTTCCTCACGCGTTTTGAGCTTCGTCGTCTTTCCGAGTGTATATTTTGCTTTGAACGTGCCCCGACCTTTTGCAAGTGTCGCCTCGACTTCAAAGTAAGGTTCTGGAACGAACTGCTTGATTTCTCGTTCGCGATTGACGATCAAGGCGAGTGTCGGTGTCTGGACACGACCGAGCGAGAACACGTCCTCGATCCCGATTGTTTTCAACAAGGTCGTATATGCACGGGAAGCGTTCATGCCAACGAGCCAGTCGGCACATGCGCGACTCATCGCCTCATGATAATAAGGGACCGTTTGCTCACCCGGTAACAGTTGAGAAAATCCGCGGTCGACCGCTTGCTCCGTCAGACTCGAAATCCATAGTCGTGCTAACGGTTTTTTGTTTCCCGCGAGTCGAAGAATTAATCGAACAATCGCCTCCCCTTCCCGCTCGGCATCCGATGCGATAATCACATCGGTGATGGAGCGGTCATGAAGCCATTTCTTGATGGCGTAAAACGGTTTTGATTTCCCTTTCGAGATTCGATAATCGAACCGTTCCGGAACAATCGGAAGTGCCTCGTATTTCCAAGACTTCCATTCAGGACGATAGTGTGACGGCTCCTGCAGTTCGCAAAGGTGACCGACCGCCCAAACGACAATCGCCCCTTCCGGGAAACGTGAGCATGGTGAGATTTCAATCTCATCTTTTCTTTTTTTAGATGGATAGGGAGCCGCCAACTTTTGAGCTTGCGATGGCTTTTCCGCGATGATTAGTCTCATAAGAACTCCTTACTTTGCCTTAAGTTTCGTGGCAAGACGTACGTGGTGGGATTGCTTCTTCTATGTATTTTACTATACCAAGTCGAGGATGGACATATCGAGAGGGGAGCATTTGTTTGTATTCCATGAATCATAGCTTGCCACACGGCTGTTTTCCGATATGATTAACAGAGAACATACATATGTGAAGGAGTGTCGTCATGTCTTACCTCATTTTATTCGCTGCCGTTTTTTTCTTGTCGACGAGCGTCTTGTTCGTCAAATGGACGTCTGCTCCAGCTGAGACAGCTGCGTTTTACCGCATGCTGATCACATGTCTCATGCTACTTCCATTCGTCGATTTCAAATCACTCATCACAACGCGATTGATGACACGATATGCTTTGTTACTTAGCGGAACGTTGCTCGCGTTTCACTTTTGGCTCTGGTTTTTATCACTCGATTATACGACAGTAGCAAGCTCCACTCTTTTTGTCACATCGAGTCCGATTTTCGTCTTAATTGGAAACGCCTTGATCTTTAAAAAGAACCCGACGCGAAAAGGATTGGCATACGCGCTCGTAGCTGTCCTCGGTGGGATGCTTGTCGCTGCAGGTGATATTCAGCTCGGACGAGAAGCACTATTTGGTGACCTGCTCGCTCTGATTGCCGCCCTCCTCATCGCAGGGTACTGGCTCGTCGGTCAACATGTCCGGACATCGATGAACACGAATACGTACTCGTTTAGCGTCTATCTCGTCGCGACGGTCGTCCTTTGCTTCATGCTCCTCGTACGCGGGACGACGTTCACGGACTTTGAAATGGTCAACTGGTGGTATTTCCTCGCCCTTGCCTTCTTCCCGACGATTTTAGGGCATAACCTGTTCAATTATGCACTCGCTCGGGTCAGTGCGACCGTCGTCAGTATTACCATCCTTGGAGAGGCCTTATGGGGAATGCTATTTGGGTACGCCTTTTTCGGTGAGCGACTCGGTCCGTTCCAGTGGCTCGGCGCCATCGTCTTGCTAGGAGGGATTTACTTGTTCCTAAAAGAAGACGCCCGCTCGACACGAGCGGACGTTTGATTATAAGTTAGTCGCTTTCGGATTTACATCATGCGTTTCTTGATCTTCTTCTGAAGGACGGAACAATAATTTACGGTCCCAGAACGCCAAGGCGACCGCCGTCAAAAACGTCATCGCATCGGCAATCGGAAACGCCAACCATACCCCGAACACTCCGAAGAACGACGGAAGTATAAAGACGAGCGGAATCGTATAGAGCGTCTGACGTGAAAGGGACAAGAACATGGCGACTCGCGCTTTCCCGAGTGACTGGTAAATCCCATTGACGAGCATTTGAACACTCGGTAAAAACGAGACGGCGAACAAGATGTGAATCGCCGTCACGCCTCCTGCAATCAATGCCTCGTCCGTCGAGAACCATCCCATCAACGTATTCGGGAATACTTGCAAGATGAGCCAGATGATTACAGCGATTGCAATCCCAGCCCGCATCGCTGTCCATATGGTTTCACGCATACGATCGTATCTTTCGGCACCATAGTTATATCCGACAATCGGTTGCATCCCTTGGACGATACCCATGATTGGCATGCCGACGAGCGCCATGAACTTATTGATGATGGCGAAAATCGCCAACTCCTCTGTCCCACCATATGTTCCGAGCATCACGTTGACGCCAACGAACAAGATGGATTGGGACACCATCATGATGAATGAAGAGGAACCGATTGCCATAATCTCTTTCATCTCATCGAATCGTATCCGGAACTGTCGCCATTTGAAGCGCAGTTCCGTTTTTGGTTTTCGGGCGAAGAAGAATCGAAGCATCAAAATGGAACCGATGACTTGAGCGAGTGCCGTCGAAGTCGCTGCACCAAACATCCCCCAGTCGAACGTGAAGATGAACAGTGGCGTCGTCACGAGGTTGACGAGAACGGTCGTCAACATGACCTTCATTTGATACGGTGCCTGACCTTCGGCACGAACCATCGCACTCGAAGCAAGCGTGAACATAAAGAATGGTGAGCTGATCAAGACAACCGATAAGTACTGTCGACTGAGCTCCATAATCTCGGACGTCGCCCCGAAGACCATTAAAATCTCATCCAACATAAAGAAGGCGGAACTCACCGCGAGGGCAGCAAACAACCCGACGAGGACGAGCACGTTCAAAAATGTGACAGCCGCACCGGCATCGTCACCTCTCCCTAACTTCCTAGAACTGATGGAGGCGCCACCGAGACCAACAGCACTCGACACGGCCATTAAGATCATCTGTATGGGAAACGCAATCCCGATGGCAGCGACGGCCGAAGCTCCAATGCCACGAGCGACAAAAATCGTATCAATGATATTGTAGAGCGCCGTCACGAGCATCCCGATCATCGCGGGTAGCGATAACTTAAACAGGAGTCGGCCGATGGGCTCTGTCCGCAATTGCTCCGTATTTTGGTTCATCCTTCCATCCCTCCGTCTCTATCTCTTAGGGTAGCAGGATTAGACAGTTCGGGCGACTATGTTGGCTCGGTGGATGTGTCAGGCGAGGACGCGTGCCGGGACCCCTTTTCGCTTGCGCATGATGTAATCGGTCGCGACGGGTTTTTCCACTTTAACTCGAATCGTCATCATCGCTTGGTTGGCGGATTCAATCGGTTGACCTTCTACATCCTCAATCGTCTCGATGATTTGGGAGAAACGGACGAATCCAGGTCCGAAAAATTCAACTTCTTCACCGATTGAGAAGTGATTTCGTTGTTCGAGTGTCGCCATCCCGCTCGACGGGTCGTATGCGATGACACGTGCCGCAAATGCGTACTGAGGAATCGAACGCGGTTTCCCAAACAATTGTTCTTTCTCGGTCGGAATCCCGTAATAGAAACCACTCGCGAGTTCTCGCTGTGCCGCTTTCCAAATCTCTTCTTCCCAAGCCGGGTCGAAGACAAAGTTCTCAGGATCTTCACAGTATGCGTCAATCACTTGTCGATACACGTTACACACGGTCGCGACGTAGTGAATCGATTTCATTCGTCCTTCGACTTTCAAACTGTCGACTCCAGCGTCCACCAAGTCGGGAATATGTCGGACCATCGATAAATCGACCGAACTCATCGAGAACGGCTCTTCATCACGTGCCTCCATCTCTTCCGTCAAGAGATTACCCTCTTCAAAGAAGCCATATTTCCAACGACACGACTGGGCACAGCCACCTCGATTGGCATCCCGCAATGTCATATGATTCGACAGTGTACAACGACCGGAGTATGAGATACACATCGCACCATGGACAAACGTCTCGATTTCGACATCGACTTCTTGTTTCATTTGCACAATCTCATCCATCGATACTTCACGTGCCAATACAACCCGTTCGAGTCCTTCTTCTTTCCAAAAACGAAGCGTCTCGTAGTTCGTCGCAGAAGCTTGTGTCGACAGGTGAACCGGTAAGCCCTCCGCTTCTGTGAGACACGTCTCAATCATGGCAGGGTCAGAGACGATCACTGCGTCAATCCCGATATCACGGAGCGTGCGGAAGAAGTCACCAGCTCCTTCGATATCCCCTTCATGCGTCACCATGTTTGCAGCGACATATACTTTCGCCCCGCGAGCATGTGCGAAATCCACACCTTCACGCATCTCGTCATAGCTGAAGTTACCGGCACGCGAACGTAACCCGAATTGTTGACCACCGATATAGACCGCATCGGCACCATAATGAATCGCCATCTTCAGTTTCTCTAAGTTTCCTGCTGGCGCTAATAATTCTGGACGTTGTTTCATCTTGATCCCTCACTTGATCTCTTCTGGTTTACGTAACAATAATCCCGTTCCGAGTCGAAACGCTTGCGGTTGTAATTCTCTGAGGCGGTGTTCCATCTCGATTCGGTCGAATTGACCATTCAATAGATTCGCCCGCGCGATGGTAAACAACTGAACGATTTCAACAAACTGTTCTTCCGCGTGCCAGCCGTCAAGTTTCCATGTGTGAAGGCCGTTTTTGACTAACGTCGGTAGCTGACCCATAAGCGTCAAATCTTCTGAGAAAATATGCGTGCCATTCTCGTCCTCGTAGATAGGATAACGACTCGCCGCATCTGCTGGCTCACTCATATAAAACTCACGTTGTTTCGCCTCTTCAGAAGGACGTCCAAGCTCATTGAAATAGTTCGTCACGAGCGGTCGCTTCGAATGATGGATACACGTCGGACCGTACACTTGTACTTCAACAGGGAGACCGATTTGTTGCTGAATCAACACCAATTCCTCGAGAGTGACTTCTCGCGCAACGACGGCTCCGATGGCCTCACGTTTCCCCCAGAACTGAATCTGTTTGGCGGACGTGACGAGCGTTTGGGCATCGTACCAATATGGGATTTTCGCTTGACGGATTAAACGGATGGCCCCGGGATCCCCAGCTGTCACATCGTCGACGCCAATCGCTTTTAACATTTGTAAATAATCCGGCAATTCTTGAATGTGGTCGTTATGCATCAAATTGTTGACGGCCACCGTCACTTCTTTTCCGTATCGATGGGCAAGCTGTGTGACTTCCCTCACAGCATCGATTGTCCAGTCTCCCTTTTGTCGCAAGCCGAACCTAGAATTCCCGATATACAATCGGTCCGTACCCGCTTTAATTAACGCTTCTGCTTGTTCGACGCTTTGCGCCGTAGTGACGAGCTGAATCATCATATTTGTTCTTCTCCCTACTTTGTGAGTCTAATCACATTTTCTTGCTATACTTTAGCATAGGATTGAATGTGCAAACGGGGCAGGATTTTAACAACTCGTGAAGAATTCAGTAACAATGTATGACTTTTCATTAAAGGAGTGGATCACGTTGTCAAAGACAGCTTTAATCACTGGGGCCTCGATGGGCATCGGTTTAGACTTGGCCGTACTCGCCGCACGAGACGGGTACGACTGTATTCTCGTATCCCGAAACGAACCTCGCTTACACGAACTGAAAAAAGTCCTTGAAACGAGATATCGAATCAATGTACATGTCTTCGCGCTCGATTTGGCGAAACATGACGCTGCCAAACAATTGACCTCGATGATTGAAGAAGCCGGACTAACCGTCGACTTTTTAATTAACAATGCTGGATTTGGAACGTCTGGTGCGTTCGCTGACCTGGATGCCGAGACGGAGGCGGACGAAGTACGATTGAACGTCAACACATTGACGGAACTGACAAAGGCCTATCTACCGGGTATGCTCCAACGAAATCACGGCTATGTGCTAAACGTCGCTTCTGTCGCTGCGTTCCAACCCGGTCCGTATATGGCCGTCTACTATGCGACGAAGGCTTATGTCCTCTCACTTACCGAGGCGCTGCATGCCGAAGTGAAGGGGAGCGGTGTTCACGTCAGTGTCCTCTGCCCTGGCCCAACAGATACGAATTTCTTTGATCGCGCTGGTAGTGAATTGTCCTTCTCAAAAATGCCATCTCACCTCGTCGCCTTCTTCGGTTATAAAGGTGTCATGAATAATAAGCGCGTGATTGTGCCTGGCCTCTCGAATCAACTCCTAGTCGGGGTGGCTAAGTTGATGCCACGTGCTCTCAGTCTCGAAGTATTGCGTCGTGTCCAAAAACCAGCAGACGTGTCAGCCGCTGAATCAACGACATGAAAAAAGGAGCGACCGTCGCCGGTCGCTCCTATTAAGATTCTGAATGTAATCGCGAGACACTTACGAGCCGATATAAAAAGACACCTGCTGGAATCATCGTCATGAGTGCTGTCGATATGACGCCCCCCCACGCAAGCAAAGCATCTAGTGACCATTCACCAGAGGTCAATTGATCCATCACGCTCAACTGTTCTACTGATAGAACAATCATCAGCGCTGGCCATACACTTGCCGCTAGAATGCTTAGCATGGCGAAACGGGCCCTCGTATAACGTTTCACTAAAAGAACAAGGTTTAACAAGATAAACAACAACCCTACGAGTAGAAACATGCCGACTTCAGTAATGTTAATATATGCACTCATCCGTCGTTCACCTCACTCAATATGATAGGAATATTGTATATTTACCCGAGTTGACGAAGGAATATGCGCTCATATAACGGACGAATCATGACCAAGAAGACGACATTCGAAATACCGTGGGCCAGATCAAATGGAAAACTGAGTAACAACAACTTCACGACATCCGTACCGACCACTTCAATGAACGCCAAGTTTGTCGTCCACCCATATAAAAAACCTGATAGTAAACCAAAAAGTAAGAAAAGGGTTTTCGACCTCAGTAGGATCGGACGAAATAGATGGACGAGCACAACGACAAGAAGCCACCCTAAAAATTGAAAAAATACAAACGGACCAATCCCAAGCAATAGTCCTGACAAAATCGGGACAAAGAGTGTGAGGATGGCGGCTCCATTCAAACTGACCAGTAAGGCCGTCAACATGATTATGGCCGTCGTCGGTTGAACATTCGGTATCGTCATGAAGAGCCAGCGTCCAATGACCGCAAGTGCTAATAATTGAACGAGTGGTTGAATCGGGATTCTAGATTTTTCGAATCGGTACAACACGACGATTGCGATCAGGATGGCGAAGACGTATGTGACCATAAGGTGCTCCGATCTTGAAAAAGGTTCCGATCGCCTTGAAAGACGACTTGACCGCTCGCTAGATAAATCACATCCGTCGCAATCTGTATGAGGCCCATGTCATGTGTTGCACAGATGACGCGGGCCGACTTTGCTTTTTGTTGAAGCGCATCAAAGAACGCGTCCCGCTCTCCCCTCGTCAAATCCACGGTCGGTTCATCGAGTAAAAGGACACTCGACGGATTGTGTAGGACGGATTGAAGTTGGGCGACCCGTCGCTTCCCTTCTTGTGGGAACGGACCCACTTCTGGATTGGCAGGAAGATAGACTGCTCGTTCTCCCTTTTTCACTCGCCCCTGAAGTGGACGTCTACTTCTAGCTAATAGTTCGAGTAACGTTGACTTCCCACTCCCGTTCGTCCCGACACAAACTGTGAGTCCAGGCTCAGTCATCTGAACTGTCACATGATCAATCGCATAGGTCGCTTGCAGAGGATGCCGATAAGATACGTCGGTCGCATCGATGGAAGGTGTCGTTTCCGATTCGTTGAACGTGAACGTTATTTCTCCTGAAGGTTCTTTCGCTCGCTCGGTATAACCGATTTGTACCCCGATTCCAGAAATACGGCGGAGCAACATCTCTAAATGCTCTCTACGAAATTGATCGAGATGCCGAAATGGTTCAATCAGGACGATGGAGTCCGGTCGATTTAACAGGGCGTAGGCGACTCGAACAATCTGTTGTTCTCCACTCGAACATGCATCAAACCGCTTCGGATAAAGCGCGTCGATTTGTAATAGTGTAGCGAGTTCCGCCCCTCGAAAAGGATCGACACTCGAAAGTAAGTGCCCAACCTTTCCTGAGAACGATTGCGTCATCTCGATCACATACGGGCGGTAACGTTCGACGTATTGCTCGAACGAACCGTCAACGGTAGATAACCATTGCATCACGCATCCCTCCTTTCGTGAGATAAGGATAAATCAGCCAAAGTCCGACAAACAGATGAAGTGAGGAAAAACAAATGATTACGATGAGGACGATTTGCAACAAATCCTCTAAACGAAAGCGCCGTATCGGGTCAACCGCAAACTTCGGCTCAGTTTGCTGACTTTCAATCCCGATTTGCACACCCTCTCGCCAAGATGCCCTCGGATGACTCCTGACTGCCTGACGTACCGCATGCTCCATTGACGGAATGAGTGCCCATGCGCCGTATAAGAGTGAAGACGACCGTGGCCATTTCGATAAGAGCGGGAGCAATCGTTCGAGACGAATGATGCGTGCAATCCATAACATCCCGAGTAAAAAGGCAGCCAATTTCAAAAGCTGACGCCATATGTATGAATAAGAAATTTCCCATCCAATCAGGATGGGCATGATTGAAATCAACCCAAACGCAATCAGTATGGATAGCATTGACCAAGGGAAACGACGTTCAATGATAAGTAGCAAGAGGAGTCCGACCACAAAAAGAGTGACGTCTTCGACATTCATTAATATGTAAAGGTGACAGAAGAGATAGAAAAGGAGCGTGACAGGATGTCTCCGCTCCCAATCTGCCTCATTCGAAGAAAGCCACTGCATCTTCTTCGAACCGCCATTGAATGACATCCGTCGATTCCACTTCTTTGGCGCCCGCACCTTCATCCCCGGGTGCACCGTTGAAAGCAAATACCCATCCTGACGATTGTCCTTCAGATTTTTCTTCGATTCCTTCGATTGCCGTCACATAGGACATATCACCACTCCCTGTCACCTCAAGGTCGAGTCCTGTTGCTTTTAATGCATCGAGAACAGTCGCATCCTCTTCTAAGCAGACACTTTTCTCTTGATAGAGCGTTTCCTCAGTCGCTGCGTTATAGACTGAAATAGTCGGACTCACTCCGCACGATTCTTGCTGCGCCTCTTCCCCGCCACATCCGGCAAGTAGTGCGGTCGCTAGTAGAGCAATCGTTACATATGATTTCATTGGTCTGTCAAATCCTCTCGTTGGTGTATCGAATAATTGTAAAGAATCGCATAGCGTTCACCTGTACTACGACCCTCTTGCGTCAGTCCGACGAGCTGGATACTGTTAGCAAGGACGGGTTCACGTTGTAGCCAGAACTTAACGAGTTCATTGTCACGGTTGATCATGAGCATCGACTCATTTTCGAACGTATACATATCATACAGCCCATCGTAAGAGAGTTGTAAGATTGGGGCGGCTATGACATCTGTATATTCTTCCCATGAAGGTTCCCTTAAAGTAGACAACATATGGTCAAATTCGACGAGCTTTTCAAAGAATGCCTGACCAGATTCTTTTCGTAATTCATCGATCTGTTCATAAGATAATTGTCCGTCTGCGTACGTCACGCGAATTTGTTGGAACGATTCGGCTCGTTCGACCATCAGCAAATATTCAATCGTTTGGACGTCCCCATCCCGATGAATTTGAAGCTTACCTCGGTCAAGTTTGATGGAGTCACTGTTGACTCGTTGCAAAATTTTCTCTGTCATCTCGTCGAAAGATTCATCCGTGACGGAGACGACGCCAATTTGTTGCGATTCCGCACGAAATCCAGATTGGTCAAACAAGGGTACGAATAATAAGACGATAAAAAAGAAAAATCCTAAAAGCGCTCCATACCATTTATAGCGGCTGTTCTGTTTCGGGAAGAATAAAAAAGACAATAAAAACCCGATTGGGATATGAAATCCACCGATCGGAAACGAAACAATGCCAAGCAGTGAATAAAATAAGAACTTCGGAAAGAAATTGGCTTCCGGTTCTTTCAATTGGTTTAAGCGAACACCTAACAGGACGCTGATCACTAAAAACGCGGCCCAAACATAGAGTTGAATGGTCACATCAATCCCCCACTGTATATTCTAGAAAGTCGGTCGCAACTAAACTCGATGGAAAATCCGAAACGACCTCTTGTTCAAATTCTTCCTCTCGTCCGACATAGCGAGCGGAAATATGTGTGACAATCAATTGGCCGACCGCAGACGCTTTCGCAAGTGTAGTCGCCTCACGCGTCGTCGAGTGACCATATTTTCGTGCGAGCGGTTGTTCACTTTCCATGAATGTCGCCTCATGAACGAGGAGGTCGGCTCCTTCTGCTAACAATCGCGCGTTCTCACACGGTGTTGTATCCCCAAGAATCGCAACGACTTTGCCCGGAGTCGGTTCAGTGACGTATTCTTTAGAATCGTACCATTTTCCTTCATATTCGAACCGTTCTTGTTCTTTGATTGTTTTATAGATGGGGCCACTTGGGATTCCAAGCTCTCTCACCCGATCTACGCGCAACGTTCCCTGTTTTTCCGGACCTGTGACACGAAACCCATAAGAAGGGAACCGATGCTCTAATTTTCGCACAGTGATCGTATGACCGTCTTGCTCAAATGTGTCTCCGTCCGTGAATTCAATGACGTTCAACTCATAACCGAGATGAGAACCTGTGACGCGAAGTGTCGCTTCGAGCCATTTCTTTAATCCTTTCGGACCATAAACCGTGAGAGGATCCATTCCGTCTAACGCAGAACGGGTCGATAAAAATCCAGGTAAGCCAAATACATGGTCACCGTGCAAATGTGTCACCCATACCGCCGTCACTTTACGTGGTTTGACTTTCGTGTAGAGCATCTGATGTTGAGTCCCTTCTCCACAGTCGACCAACCAGGTGACTTTCGGTAAAACGAGCGCAAGACCTGACACGTTACGCTGTTTTGATGGCATACCTGATCCAGTTCCTAAAAACTGTAACTTCATAAATAAATTAGTCCTTTCTTCAAGTCCGTTCCATGCTATACTTGTGGTAATCGCTGAAAAGGATGTGATTTGTGATGACCAAGGCAGAACAACCCGAATCCATTTACGAGACGATTCGAGACCGTGCGGCTTTGATAAATCGCTTGCACCAACAGGAACAAGGCACCTCTATCCGCATTCACGACATAGCGATCGAACTTCATTGCACAGACGAGTTGATTTTGGAGTCTCTGGAGTTCGCAGCATAACGAGTACGAACACATACGAAGAGCCGACGAATGGTCGGCTCTTTTTTTATTGCTTAGGTGATGCAACTTCTTCGACGATTGTGACGACATACTCGACGAGTTTATATAGCTCTTCAAGTGGCATCCGCTCGTTTGTCGTATGAATTTCTTCATAACCGACCGCTAAGTTGACTGTCGGAATCCCGCCACCGGCGATGACGTTCGCATCTGAACCGCCGCCTGAGTGCAAGATTCGTGTCGGACGTCCGATTGTCGCCGCCGCACGTTTTGCGACCTCGACAACTTCATCGCCTTCTTCAAACTTGAATCCCGGGTACATGATGTCGATGTCGACTTCAGCACGACCACCGAATGACTCCGCCACTTCGATATAGGCTTGCTTCATCGTTTCCGCCTGTTTCTCCATCTTCTCATGAATGAGCGAACGAGCCTCCGCGAGTACTTCGACATAGTCACAAACGATGTTTGTAGCACGTCCCCCTTCGAAGCGTCCGATGTTCGCCGTCGTTTCTTCATCGATTCGACCGAGCGGCATCTTCGCGATGGCTTTTGCTGCGATTTGAATCGCTGAAATCCCTTTTTCAGGAGCGACACCCGCATGAGCCGTCTTTCCATAAATCTTCGCGTTCACTTTCGCTTGTGTCGGTGCCGCGACGATGATGTCGCCGACTGGACCGTCCGAGTCAAGTGCAAAACCGAACTTCGCGTCGATTTTTGATAAATCCAAGACTTTCGCCCCGACGAGTCCTGATTCTTCTCCGACCGTAATCACGAATTGAATCTGACCGTGTGGAATCTGTTTTTCGTTCAACACGCGAACAAGCTCGATCATCGCCGTGAGACCTGTCTTATCATCCGCTCCGAGAATCGTTGTACCATCCGTGACGACATAACCATCTTTGATGCTCGTCTTGATTCCCTTACCAGGTGTCACCGTATCCATATGAGCTGTGAAGTAAATCGGATCAACATTCTCTTTCGTTGCAGGCAACGTGATGATTAAGTTGTTACCAGAATGTGCTGTCTTCGTTGATGCATCGTCTTCATACACATCACATCCAAGCTCTGTGAATACCGCTTTCAAGTGTTCACAAATGACAGCTTCTTCCTTCGTTTCTGAATCGATGCCGACCAATCCTAAAAATGTGTCGAGCACACGTGTCTCGTTTACCATAAACAACATCCCTCCATCCAAACATTTCTTGACCATTATAACAAACTCCCTTAGATTGCACGAATCTTTTCCATTCTGTACAATGATGGCAAACACGTACATGGAGGCAAGTTATGAAGAAAAAGCAAAAAAGACGACAACGCATCATTCAAATTGGCGTCATCGTCATCGTCTCAATCTTTTTGATCAGCACGTTTCTCTCGAGCATGACCATGTTCTTTTAAGAGCAAAATATAGCGTTCTTTCAAGATCAAGTAACTCTTCACATCCGATAAAATATTCAACAAGGATGAACGTACCTCAAATTCTTCACGTGTTGTGGGGAGAGGTACGTTTTTTCGATAATGTTCAATCATTTCTTCAAGTTCTTGAAGAAAGACGGAAGCGTCCGCCTGCTCGTTCACATGATCCCCGACGCGACGCAAAAATGTTGCAACAGGTTTTGCTTCATTGACGACCATGGTGATTTCTCTTGCGTTATCAGCGACCCGCTTCAAAATATCGTATTGTCGCTCCCGCATTCTGAAGTATAGATAGTCCATGTCTTCATTCCGCTTCCCGATGGAGTTACCCATACGTCGAAGGGCCAAATCTTTCCCTTCTTTCAAATAGTCCCGTGTTTTGATGAGCATCATCGAATGATTGTTATACACACCGGTCTCGACACATGCGGCTACATCGTAAAAAAGTACGGCAAGCGATCGATCGATACTATCTTTGATTCGCTCGATTTCACGGTCTAGCGTCGGCATATACATGTTGACGACGAGTCCGACCCCGACACCAATCGCGATGAGCAATAACTCGTTGATGAACAATTCAAGCGAGAACTGCGCCTCGGTATAAAGATGCGTCAAGATCACGACACTCGTAATGAGTCCATCTTGCAGTTTCAGTTGTTGTACGAGCGGAATGAAGATGACAAAATAAAGTGTGAGCGTCACCGGTGAATAACCGAGTAACGTAAACATCGCGGCGCCCATCCCGATGGCGAGAAGACTCGCCATGACGCGCTCATACGAAGCACGAATAGATTTCTTGCGTGTCTCTTGAATACTCAAAATGGCGATAATGGCAGCAAATACAAAATAATCAAGATGAATCGTCTCGGAAATGAGCATTGCGATACCCGCTGCGACCGCGGTTTTTAACGTCCGCGTTCCAATTTTCATACTGATTTCCCCCTTCTCCATCAAATTGTTGACTAAATCAACTCGTTTGGCAATTCAAAAGTTTGGAAGTGATCTGATTGAAACGAAAGAAAAAACGTACGATTTGGCCGATGATTGCGACACTCGCTCTCGCCATCGCCGCATTTTTATGGATACAGACCGGTCGTGAAGACACATATACTGTCGAAACCGTCACGAACGGGGACCGTGTCACACGGTCGTTCGAATCTCTTGCTGAGGCAAAACGCTATATGGCAGCGGGAAACAACCGCACCTTATTCTCTCCTTCTGGAGAAGTTCTCGACTTCACAGGCACCGGTGTGGTCGTGACTCCAAGCGATGCCATCACGAACCTTTACGAAGATCAATCGTTTAAAAAACGTCAGTCTTATGTCGCTGGTGGTACAAGACTTCAACTCCTTGAACGAGGAGAAGACCATTTGAAAGTACGCATATCAGGCGCAGACGTCTACGTAAAACCGGATCAGATGGCATTGTTCCCAGAAGCCGTCGTGGAAAGACGTGGTTACTACGAGATTCGAGATGGTGATGTGTATCATTCCGTTGAGGCGAATGCGAATCTCGCCGGCACGTTTCTTGTCGGACCGACAGAAAAACGCTCAAATGATCGTTTTTATACGGAACGTGTCCGAGACGTCTTCGACTCTCCCTATCAATTCGCTTCGATCCGATCATCGTCACCGTATTCCGCCAAAGCGTTCGATCAATATTTACAATCTATCGACTCTCCACTCGCTGGAGAGGGCGACGCCTTCAAACGTGCGGAAGAAACGTATGGCATCAATGCCTTATTCCTACTCGCTGTAGCCGGTCATGAGTCGAGGTTTGGGACGTCCGACATCGCACGGGAAAAGCGTAACTTGTTCGGATTTCGTGCAACAGATGACGACCCGAGCGGCAATGCCACAACCTTTGAGACGGTTGAAGCGAGCGTTGACGCGGCTGCCGAACTGTTCGCCACAAAATATGTAAAAGGTCCATACGCACGCGGAGATTACCCTGGTAACAAACAAGAAGGAATTAACATCTTCTACGCCTCAGACCCGTATTGGGGTGAGAAGGTCGCCGGTACGATGTATGCAATCGATCGCGAACTTGGCTTGGAACAATTGAAACAAATGAAATGAACAATAGCCCGACTCAAATGAGTCGGGCTGATTGATGTATCATTGATTCATAGAGTATCCTTCACTTCTTTTTCGTAAAGCTCGATGAGTAGATTATTGTCGAGCACTTGCTCACTTGACTCTTCGTATCGTTCCGTGATGAGTGGGATCAGTCTTTCCCATACGACCCATTTCATATATTGATCTCGATCATAATTATGATTCAGCTCATATACACTCATTTCTTTTGCCTCGGCATACCGTCTTTGTGACTCGACTACCTCCGCATCAGGTCCTCGTTCAATCCAACCATCGACTTCTTCATCTGTTACGACGACCCCATACTCGTCTTTCGCATGAGTCAACCAAGCACGTTCAAAATCAGCTTGCTCTGTAGCGCGCGTTATGAGTTTGTTCACATCAATGCTTTCATCAAACAGTTTCATCTCCACATACATTCGTTCTGCCAACTTCCGTTCGAAATCGTTTTTGATTTGCGGGGCCACATTGCGTTGGAAATCAGTTAAAATACCTTTTAGTTCGCCCACAGTCATTTCAGGAACGGCCTTTGTTTCGACTTGAGAATTCGTCACCTTTTCAATCGGTTCGGGCAAATCATCATCTCTCATATTCGTAAAAACGAGCGCTATCACAACTAGAATACTGAAAATAGATATCCCCATCAGTCGCCTCATGGCTTAGCAGCTCCCTCCAATTGATTGACATCATCTTACGCACTTCAATCGTATCATATTCTATATACGCATCTTGTCGAAGAAATGATTCAACACCAAATGACATCTGATTGAAGGAATTTCAAATCAGAAGACGAATACATAGAATGAACGACCATTCATTTTCAAGGGGGAATCAATATGAAAACGATTTGGATTACCGGGGGATCGTCTGGTATGGGGAAAGCCATGGCATTAAAATTTAAGCAAGAAGGATGGAATGTCGCCATCAGTGGTCGAAACGAGGAACGACTACTAGAAGCGATGGACGAACTGAACGCTATTGAAGCAGGTCAAGCGATGAGTGTGCGGCATGATGTTCGTGATTATGAAGGATGCGCTCAAGCACTCGCTGACATCGTATCCGCTTACGGACCGGTTCACGCACTCGTCAACAACGCGGCAGGTAATTTCGTCTGTCCGACACTTGATTTGTCTCCGAACGGTTGGGCGAGCGTCATTGACATCGTCTTGAACGGCACATTCAACTGCACTCATGTTCTCGGGAAACATTGGGAAGCAGAAGAATTACGAGGCGGGTCAATCATTAACATGGTCGCCTCGTATGCATGGCAAGCAGGTCCTGGTGTCGCACCGAGTGCGGCAGCGAAAGCAGGCGTCCTCAATTTGACGAGAACGCTCGCAGTCGAATGGGGCTATCAGTTCGGGGCCCGTGTCAATGCGATCAGCCCAGGACCGATTGAACGGACAGGCGGCGCGGAAAAACTCGTGTCTCATGTGAAAGAAGTAGAGCGGATTCGCCGCAACGTCCCGCTCGGACGCTTTGGGACACCGGAAGAAATCGCCGACTTGGCCTTTTGGATGGCCTCTGACGAGATGCGTTATTTAAACGGGGATTGTATTTCTCTTGACGGCGGCCACTGGCTCAATAAACATCCATTTTAATCAAAAGGACGACCGAGACATGCATCCCGGTCGTCCTTTTAAACGTCTACTCCATCCCACTCTTCGTGAAATTGCACCAAAAAGCGCTCCATGAACACATGACGTGACATCGCCAATTGTTTCGCTTTTACGGTGTGCATCCTAGACGCCAGTTTCAACAATTTATCTTGAAAATGTTGAATGGCACTCTGATCTGACAAATCGAGCGGTGTTCCGCGAGAACCAGCGTATTGGAACGTTCGCGCAATCCCAATGGCTCCGATGGCATCAAGACGATCGGCGTCCTGCAAAATTTCACTTTCGCGAGTCGTTGGTTGCCTTCCTTTTGAGAAAGACACTTCATCAATTAAAGTCAGCACCAAGTTTGCTTGCTCTTCAGTGATTTCTAGAGAAGTCAAATGTTGATTGATGAGTCCTTTCGGTCGACCGAACTTATGGTCTTCCACGTCATGTAAATATGCAGCAAGGATGAGCACTGTCTCGTCGACAGGCTCATCCTTCATCAAGCGCTCCACCAGTCGGACGACGCGCTCAATATGAGCGGTGTCATGCCCTGTATGGTCTTCTGCATGAATTTGTTCGACGAACGTTTTCGTCGCTTGTATCATATCCACGCTTAAATCTCGATCGTCGTGTTCGGTTCAATCAAAAGACCACGGCGATGTAACTGGTCGCAGAATGCTTGAGCGTCCTGCTTGATTGGCGGGAACGTATCAAAGTGGATTGGGACGACCCGTTTGGCTTGGAGCCACTGCGCCGCGTCTAATGCATCTGCAGGTCCCATCGTAAAATTGTCTCCGATTGGAAGGAAGGCGACATCGATTTCGAAACGTTCTCCGTACATTTTCATATCCGAGAACAGGCTCGTATCCCCAGCGTGATAGAGCGTCAGCTCATTCGTCTCAATGATGAATCCAGCTGGCATTCCCATATAGATCGGTGTGTCACCCATATCGAAACTCGAGCTATGAAAGGCTTGCGTCATCGTGACGCGTCCGAACGGGAAGGCGTGTCCGCCACCGATGTTCATTCCGTGTACAGAAAAACCTTTTTTCTCATAATAGGTCGCGAGCTCATGCGTCGCCACAATCGTCGCACCCGTCTCTTTCGCGATCAATTCGACATCTTCGATATGATCAAAGTGAGCATGGGTGAGCAACAAATAGTCTGGGCGTAGTGTAGAAGGGTCTACTTCCGTATGAGGGTTACTCGTCAAAAATGGATCAATCAACACGTTTACGCCATCGATCTCAAATCCTACTGTCGCGTGTCCATAATAAGTGATTTTCATGTGCATTCATCCTTCCTTCTTAAGTTCAGATTACAACACTTTTTCTAAGAAACGTTTCGCACGGTCTGTCTGCGGGTTCAACAACAAGTCGGCAGGTTTTCCTTCTTCCATCAAAATTCCTTCGTCAAGGAAGAGGACACGGTCTGCCACTTCACGAGCAAAGCCCATTTCGTGTGTGACGACAACCATCGTCATCCCTGTCTCAGCTAACCCTTTCATGACATCGAGTACTTCGTTGACCATCTCAGGGTCAAGTGCCGAAGTCGGCTCATCGAATAACATGACATTTGGTTCCATCGCCAAAGCACGTGCGATCGCGACACGTTGTTTTTGTCCACCCGATAATTGGCTCGGGTAGGCGTCGATTTTCTCAGAGAGACCGACACGTTCGAGCAATTTTTTCGCACGTTCGAGTGCTTCAGTCTTACTAACTTTCAAGACGTTGACCGGTGCGTACGTCAAATTGTCCAATACGCTCATATGCGGGAAGAGGTTGAACTGTTGGAACACCATCCCGATATTTTGGCGAGCCTTCGCGACGTTCGCCCCTTTTTTCGTAAGTTCGAATCCATCCACACTGACCGTCCCGCTCGTCGGGATTTCTAGCATGTTCAAGCAACGCAGAAATGTCGATTTACCAGACCCAGACGGTCCGATGACGGCGACCACTTCACCACGCTCAATCGTCGTCGTGATTCCCTTCAATACTTCTAAGTCACCAAATTGTTTGTGTAGGTCTTTAACTTCGATCATCTTCCATCACTCTTTCTTAACCGTTTTTCTAGACGTTGTCCAAGATACGTCAAGATCATCACTATCGTAAAGTATATCACACCGGCGAATAGAAGCGGTTCGAAGTAGATCGCCTTCTGCCCACCGACAATCTGTGCGCGGCGCATGATGTCGAGTACGCCGACCGTCGAGACGAGGGCCGACTCTTTTGTCAACGTGATCATCTCGTTGACGAGGGCGGGCAAGATGTTCTTGAACGCCTGCGGCAAGATGATTGAACGTAATTGTTTGACGTATGGGACACCTAAGGCATCAGATGCTTCCCATTGGCCTTTATCGACCGCTTGAATACCAGCACGAATAATCTCTGAAATATACGCCCCTGAGTTTAATGAGAAGGCGATGACTGCCGATTGATACGGTGTCGTGATATAGCCAGTCAATTGCGGCAACCCGAAGTGAATGATGGCAAGTTGCAAGATGAGTGGCGTCCCACGGAATACAGCCGTGTATGCATGTCCAATAAAGTTGATGAGACGATTCGGTACGATTTTCAGTGTTGCAACGACAATACCAAGTGAGATCCCGATCAATGCCGAGACGATGACCACCTGGAACATGACTGGGATCCCCTCAAGTATGTAAGGGATCGAATCATAAATCCGGCTAAAATCCATTGTAAGTTCCTCCTAAAAAAAGGCTGACCGATTCATCTTCAGTCAGCCTCGTACGATTCATTATTCGGCTGGTGCAGCCTCTTCTTCAAACCATTTTTGTGCTAACTCTTCGATTTCTCCACTGTCGATCATCTTCTTCAACTCTTCGTTGAATTGATCGCGGAGTTCATCGTCTTTACGGAAGGCAGCAGCAGAGCCCGCTTCTTCTTCGTCCACGATTTCAAATGTTGTCAATTCGCTGTCTTGCTCGAGGTATTTCTTCGCGACCGTATCTTCGATGACCATTGCGTCAATACGTCCTGTCTTGATTTCCTGGATGATCTCAGGAATTTTGTTCAATGAGACGATTTCAGCGTCTGTGATTTGATCCTGTGCGATTCCTTCTTGAATCGAACCAAGCTGGACACCAATCTTTTTGCCTTTCAAATCTTCAAGTGATTGAAGCGAATCATCTTTTGATAAGATCAAGTTCACCGCTGTGAAATAGATATCCGAGAAATCAGCATTTTCTTTACGCTCTTCTGTCGGTGTCATACCAGCCATGACGAAGTCGACACGACCCGCGTTGAGGGCTCCGAGCAAGCTTCCGAAGTCCATATCTTCAATTTTCAATTCATATCCCATGTTTTCCGCCACTTTTTTGGCGATGTCGATATCAAATCCGACGATTTCGTCGCCGTTCGCTGTGTCAACGAATTCATACGGGAAGTAATCGGCACTTGTACCCATGACGATGACTTTGTCATCCTCACCATCGGTCGATGTCGATCCTCCTTCGTTCACGTCTGCCCCACATGCGACTGAGAACGCGGCCAGTCCTGCTAAACATAATGCTAGAAAACCTTTTTTCATCTTCATCTCCCTTTCATAGTTAAATGATAATTATCAGAACTTTAACAAAATTATGACATATGTGTGAACGTGGCTCAACTGTCCTAGGACACATCAGTTGTCCGACTTGTGTCTTCAACCACTATATACACATAATTATTACTTGTAAAGTATATTCATGCATTTTATACAAAAAAAGAAGGTCACATTCGCTCGAAAGCGAAATATGTGACCGTTCCATTGTCGCGAGACCCATATGGTTGGACTTGTTTAACGGATGACATTGGGATGGCACTATAAACGTGCGGATAACGTTCCCCATCCTCATCTAACTCATAATGTAACAGTTGCCCAAGACGATTGACGTAAAGGGAGACGAGCACGACCGCTTCTCCCGGATACGACGCTCTGACGACCTTTCCGATCTGTTGCGGTGTACAACATTTAATCGTCCCTTCCGATTGAAGCGACGGTTCATTGATCTCACCGCGTGACAGGGCAATCATATATTCTGCCTCTGTCATAATTTTGATGACTGGTTCCATATACACTGCCCCTTTTCACAAAAGCGCAAAGGCAGTGCCTTTGCGCCGATGCTTGATTATGCGAAGTAGATATCGAACAATGTTTTTAATTGGTCGACGAGTTCTTCCGCAGTTGACGACTCGATTTCACTACGCTCTACCATCGTCACGATGTTTCCATCCTCGAGGAGGGCAATCGATGGTGAAGACGGTGCATATCCTTCGAAATACTCACGTGCACGATCTGTTGCTTCACGGTCTTGACCTGCAAACACGGTCACGAAATGGTCAGGTTTGACGCCTTCCATCTTGTTTACGTAAGCCGCGGCCGGACGAGCGATTCCGCCTGCACAACCACAAACCGAGTTAACGAGTACAAGTGTCTTCCCTTCTTTTTTCAGTGCCCCGTCCACTTCGTCCGGTGTCGTGAGCTCTGTGTATCCTGCAGCACGCACTTCGTTACGCGCTTGTTCGACTACATCTTGAAAATATAATTGAAAATCCATGTTGTGTCCCCTTTCGACATTTCGTCTATACTCCCTTATTTTACGTCTTGTTCTACCTCGAGGACAAGTCTATCGCTCAATTCACGTTCTAAGAACGGATCTGCCTGTAACATTTGTTTAAAAGCGAGGTAACGAGCCTTCGTCTCATCACTCGCTACTCGATTCGTCAAATAGGCACGAATCATGATGTTCTTTGGCGTATGCTCGAGGTCGATGAACTCCAGTAATTGAGCTTCATAACCGACAAGTCCAAGAAGTTCGGCCCGAATCGAATCTGTTGCGAGCGAGGCGAACCGTTCTTTGATCAATCCGTGCTGGAGCATCACGTCTAGATTCGGTGCTTGAAGTTGACGATTTAACTCCTTCTGACAGCAAGGGACGCTCAAGATGACTTTCGCCCCCCACCGGACGGCACGGGCTAACGCCATGTCAGTCGCCACGTCACAAGCATGAAGCGTCACGACCATATCGACAGCTGTCTCCCCTTCATATTCATTGATGTCTCCAACTAAGAACTCGAGTCGCTCATATCCTAAGTCTTTCGCAATCGATGCACATTCTTCGATGACTTCTTTTTTCAAATCGAGACCCGTGATATGGACATCATACCCTTTCATCTCGTGTAAAAAGTGATAGAGCGCGAACGTCAAATACGATTTCCCTGAACCGAAATCCAAGATTCGGACGGTACGGTCTGTCGGCAAGTGTTTGAGCGAATCCTCAATGAACTCAAGGAAGCGGTTGATTTGTTTAAACTTGTCATACTTTTGTCGCTTCACTTTCCCATCACTCGACTGGATGCCAAGTCGAATCAAGAACGGGACCGGCTTATCGAGCGGGAGTACATACTGCTTTTCCCGATTATGGCTCAACTGAATTTCTTTTTGAGCTGTCTGCTTTTCTTTCAATGTCACTTTGAACTTTTTCGATAACTGGAATTGGAGATCAGATTCCTTTAACTGAAACTGTCCCTGTCTGAACGTTTCAAGAAGTTCGAGCAATTCTTCTACAGCCTCATCCGGCGGTAAGTTTTTATGGTTCATCACCCGTTCGTACTGATATTCGAACTGGATGTGGTATGCATTCCGAAGCATGACCGGTTTCAATTTGACGCGTCTGAGATCACTTGATTTTTGACGGGGTTGACTGATTGTCGCCGACACGAGATGATTTAATTGGATCACGTCTTCGAGACGTTCTTGTAACGCTTTATATTCCAATGGATTCAATCCTTTTTTAGAAATTTTGAAACATATCGTTTCACCTGTCCGTACATACTATTACACGAAGACGACGTTACGTCAAAGGAGGATACACATATGTTTAAAAAGATTTTATCATCAATCGGAATTGGTGCCGCAAAAGTGGATACACGTCTGAATGAAAGCCACTGTACGCCTGGTGGAGAACTGAACGGGGTCGTCCATATCGAAGGTGGTTCGGTCGAACAATCAGTCGACAGCATCTACCTATTCTTCAATACGCTGTACAAGCATGAGGTCAACGACAAATCGACATACTCGACCTTCACGATCGAAAAGATTTTATTGAATGAGGCTCCATTTATGATTGGACCAGGAGAAGTGAAAGAGATCCCGTTCACCGTCAACGTCCCGTTCAATACCCCACTCTCTGTCAGTCAATCGAAATCATGGATTGAGACCGGGCTTGATATCGCCCAAGCCGTCGACCCAAAAGATGAAGATGCGATTACCGTTCAACCGAACGCTTCACAACAAGTCATTCTAGATGCGATGGACGAACTCGGTTTCCGTCTCAAGAAAGCCGACACAGAGATGCTCCCGGCACGCCATCGTTCAGGTCGTCTTCCGATTGCACAAGAACTCGAATATTCAGCGAACGGCTCACGTTTTGTGCGTCAGTTAGATGAAGTCGAAGTCGTCATCTTACAAGAAGAGGATTCGATTGAATTACTCATACAAGTCGACCGTAGTGTCCACGACCTCGGAAGTCTTTTCGCAGACTTGACAGGAACAGACGAGTCAACGCATCGTGTCCGCTATGATGCTGCACGTTTGTCACCAGCTGAAGTTCGTCGCGACATCGAATCGATGATTGAACAATCGATATAAAGAGCTCACCGACACGCCATTATTAGAAATGGCGTGTTGTTTTAGACCTCGAGTTCACCCATCCAATATGTTACAATTATTATATGGAATTAATTGGAGGTGACGTCATTTTATTCGCGTGTATCTTAATCGGGAGTATCGGTCTTACGATGCTTGCTTTGCCCATTTTAGAGATTAACTTGTCTGACTCGCTCGCTTTCTTCACGCTTGGTGGCATCGGATTTTTCATCGGTATGATTGCAATCTTCGTCATACGTCATCCGTCTGCGTATGCCCGATCATTCATAAAGTTCGTTCCATATTTTATTTTTCTGTTTCATTTTCCAGCCTCACTCGTTCTTCTCTGGATTTCTTCGATCAGACATGATGGGGTTCCCGAATTTGCCTTAGACTATACCTTCGTATACTGGATGTTCCTTCTCGTGTTTGTTGTGACCATCAAATCGATGGATCAAGTCCATCTACGACAATTTGAGAAGATCCATGACTAGAAAGGACGATTCAACATTGGATTTACTTCACCTTCTTTACGGTCGAGCAATCCCGCTCACGTTATTCACGACGCTCGGCATATTCAGTTTCATGTTTGCGTATGCGCTCTACAAAACCAAACAACGACTCTCCAAAGGACTCGTCATCATGGGCATGTCCATGTCGTTCCTTCTCTTACTCATCTCAGCCGCAAGTTTCTTCTTCACGCTATTCTTCGGCTATAACTCATGAAAAAATGGAGGCACCCCACTAGGAGCGCCTCCATTTTTTATGAATCAATACACTGTATATGTGTTCGGGTCAATCGACTCGAGCGACTGCTTGATCGCTTGCAAGAACTGCCCTGCGACGAGACCGTCGAGGACACGATGGTCGACCGACATACAAAGGTTGACCATATCCCGTGCCGCGAACATTCCGTTCATCCAGACCGGACGTTTCACGATTGATTCGACCGATAGAATGGCCGCTTGTGGGTAGTTCAAGATTGGTGCCGATTGGATTGAACCAAACGCACCCGTGTTGTTGATGGTGAACGTCCCTCCACGCATCTCTTCAGCTTTCAAGCGATTCTCACGCGCACGTGATGCCACGTCTTGAAGGGCCACAGCGAGTCCTTTGATGTTCTTCTCATCCGCTTGGCGAATGACCGGTACATACAGGGCGTCGTTTGCCGCGACGGCCACAGAAAGATGAATGTCTTGGTGAACTTTGATGTGATCGCTTGCCCATTCCGAGTTCATCATCGGATACTTCTTCAATGCCTCGATGGCCGCTTTCATGAAAAACGGCATGAATGTCAATTTGACGCCTTCCCGCTTCATGAACTCATCCTTCAATCTCGCACGTGCCTCGACGAGATTCGTTACATCGACCTCAATCATGAGCCATGCGTGTGGCGCCTCATGCTTCGAGCGAACCATATTGTTCGCAATCGCTTGACGCACACCTGCTGTCGGAATCGTTTCGTATCGACCTGTAGATGTCGAGGCAGCTGGTTGTGAAGGCTCGACGGCAGGACGTGGTGCCTCAGTCGGAACATCCATTTTTGTTTGTACCATTGTCTCTTGGAGAGGTGCTTGTGTCACTTTCTCAGGAGTTGATGCAGGGCGTCCTTCTGATAAATAACGAAGAATATCTTTCCGCGTGATCCGACCGCCTAGGCCGCTTCCGCTCAATTCATTCAAATCGATGTTGTTCTCATTCGCGAGTCGGATGACGGCAGGAGAATATCGACCGTTCCCACTCTGTTTTTTCGGAACCGTCGCAACAGCTTGCTTCGCTTCAGATGGAACTGACGGTGCAGCTTCCGCGACTGGTTCTGTCTTCGTCTCGGTCACAGCTTCCTCTGCACTTTCGACTTCCATCGTTAGGACAGGTGTCCCGACACTGACCGTCTCACCTTCTGGAATGAGAAATTCTTTTACGATTCCTGCACTTGTTGCCGGAATCTCGGCCGTGACTTTATCTGTCATCACTTCGGCGAGTGGTTCATACTCTTCCACACGGTCGCCCGGTTTGACGAGATATGTCGTAATCGTGCCTTCCGTCACACTCTCACCGAGTTGGGGCATTGTAATCGTTTGTTCCATGGAGACGCCTCCTTAAAACGCGGCGAGCTGACGCGCCCGCTCGGCAATTTTTTCTGGGGATACGATAAAGAATTTTTCCATAGGTGGTGCATATGGCATAGCCGGAACATCAGGACCCGCTAAGCGTTCAATCGGCGCATCGAGTTCAAAGAGCGCCTTCTCTGCGATAATCGCCGCGACTTCTCCAATGATGCTTCCTTCTTTGTTATCCTCTGTCACGAGTAACACTTTACCGGTCTTCTTGACCGACTCGATGATTGCATCCTGGTCGAGCGGATAGACGGTACGAAGATCAAGAATATGCGTACTGATTCCTTCCTCTTCGAGTGTTTTCGCAGCTTCTTGTGCCATATGGACACAAAGACCGTACGTGATGATTGTAATATCGTCACCTTCACGTTTGACAGCAGCCTTACCGATTTCAACCGTGTATTCATCCGTTGGCAAGTCCGCCTTCAAAAGACGATAGGCACGCTTATGTTCGAAGAAGAGGACAGGATCGTTCGAACGGATTGCTGCTTTCAACAATCCCTTCGCATCGACCGGGTCTGATGGAATGACGACTTTAAGACCTGGCGTCGAACTGAACATCGCCTCGACAGATTGCGAGTGATAGAGTGCCCCGTGAATGCCACCACCGAACGGAGCGCGGATGACCATCGGACACGTCCAGTCGTTGTTTGAGCGGTATCGAATTTTTGCCGCTTCCGATACGATTTGGTTCACTGCTGGCATGATAAAGTCTGCGAATTGCATTTCTGCAATCGGACGCATGCCGTACATGGCAGCCCCGACTCCTACACCGGCAATCGCACTTTCAGCGAGCGGTGCGTCGATGACACGGTCTTCACCATACTTCTCAATCAAGCCTTGTGTGGCACGGAATACACCACCACGTACGCCGACGTCTTCCCCGACGACGAAGACGTTTTCGTCGCGCTCCATTTCCTCATGAATCGCTTCATTGATCGCTTCGATAAACGTTTTCATCATTTTTCCTCCTCATAGACGTAATCCAATGCAGATTCAGGTGATGCGTACGGTGCTTTGTCTGCATATGTCGTCGCTTCATTCACTTCAGCATCGATTTGTGCATCGATTTCGGCAAGTGTATCCGCCGTTGCAATACCGTCGTTCACAAGTCGTTGACGGAACAATTGAATGCCATCCCGCTCTTTTAATCCTGCCAATTCTTCAGCTGAACGGTATGCTTTGTCATCATCATCTGATGAGTGTGGGACGAGACGCTCGACTTCTGCTTCGATTAGCGTCGGTCCTTCTCCGCGAAGTGCACGTTCACGCGCTTCCTTCACGACCGCGTATACAGCAATCGGGTCTGTCCCGTCGACTGTCACACCTGGCATCCCGTAACCTTTTGCACGGTCTGATACACGCTCGCATGCCAACTGTTTCGTAAGTGGTACCGAAATCGCATATTTGTTGTTCTCACAGAACAAGATAACCGGTAATTTATGGACGCCAGCAAAGTTTGCCCCTTCGTGGAAATCACCTTGGTTTGATGAGCCTTCTCCGAACGAGACGAACGTGACGAGTTCTTCTTTTTTCATCTTCGCCGCAAGTGCAATTCCGACCGCATGAGGGACTTGTGTCGTAACCGGAGATGAACCCGTCACGATGCGATGTTCTTTCGAGCCGAAGTGACCAGGCATCTGACGACCGCCCGAGTTCGGATCTTCCGCTTTCGCAAATGCAGACAACATCAAGTCTCTTGATGTTTGACCGAAGTGAAGAACAACCGCCACATCACGATAGTAAGGCAATACGTAGTCGATTCCTTTCTCGAGCGCGAACGCCGCACCGACCTGCGCCGCTTCTTGTCCTTGACATGAAACGACGAACGGGATTTTCCCGGCGCGGTTCAACTTCCACATCCGTTCATCAATCTTACGGGCGCGTACCATCGTTTCATACATCGCCAATAAATCTTGTTTGGTTAAACCAAGCTCTTCATATGAGTTTACAGTCATCTGTTCCATTCTTGTTCCTCCTTAGGCGTGAATCGGTAATCCATCGACGGCAAGTGCCGCTTCTTGGAAGGCTTCGCTTAGTGCAGGGTGTGGGTGCACGAGTTGTCCCATCTCCCAAGCCGTCGCGTTCAAGACGAGCGCGAGTCCACCTTCTGTGATGAGTTCAGTCGCTTTCGGTCCGACGATATGAACACCGAGAAGGTCATCTGTTTCTTTGTCTGAAACGAGTTTGACGAATCCGTCGGCTTGTCCTTCAATCCGCGCTTTCCCGAGTCCATTGAAGCGATATGTCCCCGTTTTCACATCATGTCCGGCATCTTTCGCCGCCTCTTCCGTCAAGCCGACCGAAGCGACTTCAGGGACGCTGTATACACAACGTGGGATGAGCGCGTAATCGAGTGGTGTTGGTTCAAGTCCAAGAAGCGTTTCGACCGCCTTCACGCCTTCTGCAGACGCGACGTGAGCGAGTTGTAACTTCCCGATGCAATCCCCGATTGCGAAGATATGACGTTCTTTCGTCCGATACTGACTATCGACTTGAATGATCCCATTCTCTACGACGATAGAAGTGTTTTGAAGTCCTAAGTCTTCCGTGTTGGCAACTCGGCCAACCGAGACGAGGACACAGTCTACTTGTAACATCTCTTCCCCGACAGCAAGCTCCACTGTATTTTCGTGAATCAATGTTCGTTCGGCGTCGACCGTCACGCTCTTCTTCACACGGACGCCACGCTTCTTCAATAGACGTTCCACCTCACGAGAGACCGCCTTGTCCTCAAGTGGAAGTAATCGATCTCCTACTTCGATCAACGTCACGTTCACATCTAAATCGACGAGCATGGACGCCCATTCGACTCCGATGACACCACCACCGACAATCGCAATCGATTCAGGTAGTGTCTCAAAATTGAGGAGGTCGTCCGAGTTTAAGATACGTTCGTGATCGAACGGCAATCCAGGAAGTTCACGCGGAATCGAACCTGTTGCGATAATCAATTGGTTTGGCAAGATGAGTTCTGACTCACCGCTTTCATCTTCAACGGATACGGTCCCAGGTTGTGGCGAGAAGATACTTGGTCCAAGGATCGAGGCTTTTCCGCGAAACACTTCAATTTTCCCTTGTTTCATCAAGTGCTCGATTCCTTTTTCAAGACCAGCTACAAGATCGCGTTTATACGTTTGGGCTCGTTCCATGTTGAACATCACACTTCCCGTTTCTACGCCGTACGTTGCCCCCTGTTTCGCCGTTTGATAGACATGGGCAGCTTTTAGAAGAGCTTTCGTAGGGATGCAGCCTCTATGTAAGCAGGTGCCGCCTAATTTTCTCGCCTCGACGATTGCGACAGATTTACCAGCCTGTGCAGCCTTGATCGCAGCCACATATCCTCCTGGTCCTCCACCAATGACGACAACATCAAATTCTCGTGCCATGTGTATCCCCCTCATATTCTCTTGCGGTCTCTTCCTTCTCGATGACGCGAAGTGCCCCTTCTGCCAAGGCTTTCAATTCATCTTCACCTGGATAAACGTATACCGGCGCGAGGAATGCGACACGCTCTTTAATCTTGTCAGTCAGCCAGTCAGAATAAGCGATTCCACCTGTCAATAAGATGGCATCCACTCGACCACTGAGCGTCGCACCATGTTTTGAAATTTCTTGTGCGACACGGTAAGCCATCGTCTCATAAAGGAGTCTCGCCTCATCATCTCCCGATTCCATTCGTTGCTCAATCTCAATCGCATCGAATGTACCGAGGTGTGCGAACAACCCACCTTGACCGACAATTTTCTTTTTCATTTCCGATTCTTTATACCTGGTACTATAACATAGTTCTACTACCTGTCCAACAGGAATTGAACCTGCCCGTTCTGGAGCAAGTGGTCCATCACCGTCTAGTCCGTTGTTCACATCGATGACGCGTCCATGCTGATGCGCACCGACCGTAATCCCTCCGCCCAAGTGAGCGACAATCAAATTCAGCTCATTGTAATCGCTTCCATTTTCAGTCGCAAAGCGCTTGGCGACGGCTTTTTGATTCAGGGCATGAAAAATACTACGGCGATCGATGTCGGCCATCCCGGTCTTTCTTGCCAACTCATGCATCTCATCGACAACGACAGGGTCAACGATGAAACTTGGGATTCCTTCAATCTCTCCTATTTTGGATGCAATCAATCCACCGAGGTTAGACGCATGCATTCCGAATCTTCCGCTCGTCAAGTCCTCTCGCATCAAATCATTGACGGTATACGTTCCTGATGTCATCGGTGCAAGCAAACCACCACGACCGACAATCGCGGTCAAATCATTGACCGCGATGCCAGTCTCTTCTAACAAGGCACGCACTTCTTGCTCACGATGAGGTAACTGCTCAGGAAGGCTGAGACCGGTCACGTCAATCTCATGGCGGACCGTACGTGTCATCACTTCTTCCTTCCCATCAAACAATCCAACTTTTGTCGAGGTCGACCCTGGGTTGATCGCAAGAATTAGCCGTTTTGTCATCTTAGCGTCTCCCTAGAATACTTTTTTCAACTTTAAGGAACTGACTACGTGAACGTGCCATCATGTGAATCCGTTCTTCGGCCATCTTGTCAGCCGCCACGTGCGTCGGTACTCCATCACGCTCCGCGATTTCAAATACACGCATCATGTTGTCATAGATGAGTTCGACTTTCTTCATTGCCCGTTCACGGTTGTAACCTTCAAGTTCGTCCGCGACGTTGATGACACCTCCAGCGTTGATGACGAAGTCTGGCGCGTAGAGGATTCCGTTCTCGTCAAGCACATCCCCGTGACGATCTTCCGCCAATTGGTTGTTTGCGGCACCCGCAACGATTTGTGCTTTCAATTGTGGAATCGTTTTGTCGTTGATGACTGCACCGAGTGCACATGGAGCGAAGATGTCACACTCGACTGCATAAATCTCATCTGGTTTGACGACCGTCGCACCAAAGTCTGCTTCTGCACGTTTGAGCGCTTCTTCGTTGATGTCTGTCACAATCAAATGCGCGCCTTCTTCGTGGAGGTGACGACATAAGTTGTAGGCTACGTTACCGACACCTTGCACGGCAACCGTCTTCCCTGCGAGTGAGTCTGTTCCGAACTTCCATTTCGCAGCGGCTTTCATACCGCGGTAGACACCATACGCCGTTACTGGTGAAGGGTTACCACTTGAACCGAAAGCAGGGCTGACTCCTGTGACGTAATCCGTCTCCATATGGATGAAGTCCATGTCAGCAACCGTCGTATTCACATCTTCAGCAGTGATGTAACGTCCGCTGAGTGATTGTACGTAACGACCGAATGCGCGGAAGAGAGCTTCGGACTTGTCCGTCTTGGCATTTCCGATGATGACAGCCTTCCCGCCTCCAAGGTTGAGACCAGCCGCAGCATTTTTATAAGTCATTCCTTTTGCGAGACGCAACACGTCTGTGAGCGCTTCTTGCTCTGACTCATAATTCCACATGCGAAGTCCGCCAAGTGCTGGACCGAGCGTCGTATCGTGGATCGCAATGATTGCTTTTAGCCCAGAAGCTTGGTCTTGGCAAAATACGATTTGTTCGTAATCCTCAGATTGTAAGACATCAAAAATACGGAAGCGTGGTTCTGTGTTTGTTTCCATCATGATCAATTCCTCCTGTTAAGTACGATTAGTTTTTGGCATGTAACAAAGCGAATGCGAGGGAATAAAGTTTCGCCTCCGCTGTATCGGCACGACTCGTCAATACGACAGGGGCAGATGCGCCAACGACAATCGCCGCAACGCTCGCCTCTGCGAAATACATGATTGATTTATAAAGGACGTTGCCGACCTCTATGTACGGTACGACTAATAAATCTGCTTGCCCCGCCACTTCACTATTAATTCCTTTTTGTTTCGCTGCAACCATATCGACCGCGTTATCAAGGGCAAGCGGTCCATCTACGATACAGCCTTTGATTTGTCCCCGACGATTCATCTGACTGAGCAATGCGGCATCGAGCGTCGCGTTCATCTGAGGGTTGACAACCTCAACAGCCCCAATCGCTGCGACTTTTGGCGATTCGTAACCGATGTCATGCATCGCTTCTACCGCATTATGAATGATTTCGACCTTTTCTTCGAGCGTTGGCGCGATATGGATTGCAGCATCGGTCACACCAATCAATTTTTCCCGATTTGGAATTTGAAAGAGTGCGATATGACTGAGTGTACGGTTCGTCCGAAGACCGGCCTCTCGATTGAGGACGGCTTTCATGAATGTCGATGTCGACACCATCCCTTTCATGAGCACATCCGCCTCTTTGTTTTTCACGGCTAGTGCAGCACGTCTGGCAATCTCTACGTCACCTTTTGCATGTAAAATATCGACGTCTGACTCATCGATTCCATACTGTTCACATAACTTTCGGATTTCCCGGGCTTCACCAAATAAAATGAAACGTGACAATCCATGATCTGTGGCAAGTTTTACGGCTCGGATTACTTCTTCATCCGCTGCCCCCGCAATGGATACCGTACAACCCTCTAGTTGTTTTGCGTTCGTCAGCATCCGTTCAAAATTCATCATTGTCCCCCCTTGCTCTCTACAATATAACATAAGCAAGTTTGCTTCCTAAATTGTAAGCGCTTTATTATGCGGATGACCATGCAAATAAATGCTTACCATGCATAAAAGTTCATGCATTTTATTGCATGGTTTCTAATTTATTATATAAAGTCCGAATCGAAATTTTTAAACGACGAGCAGCTTCTGACTTATTTCCACCAGTTTCTTCGATTGTTCGTTCAATCAAATCGCGCTCATATTTCGCAACCGCCTCATGGAGCGTTCGAGACTCGACGACTTTCTGAGTTGGCGTGCGAGGTGATAATTGTAAATGATGTGGAGCAATCCATTGTTCCGCGCTCGCCATATAAATCATCGCCCGACCAATCACATTCTCAAGTTCTCGGACGTTCCCTTTCCAATGCTGACTTTTTAGAAGCATGAGGGCATCTTCATCCACCCCTTGAACACTCCGACCATATTCTTGATTTAACTTTCGAATGATCCGGTCACAAAGTGCCTCGAGTTCATTCAACCGTTCACGAAGGGGAGGGATATGGATGGGCATGCGATTGATGCGATAGTACAAATCTTCACGGAAGGTCCCATCTGCCACTTTCTGTTCAAGATCGGCATTCGTCGCAGCGATGATGCGGACATCAATCGGAATCGCCGTCGTCCCTCCGACTCGTACAATCTCATTTTCTTGAAGGACACGCAGAAGCTTCACTTGGACATCGAGTGGCAGTTCTCCGATTTCGTCCAAAAAGAGCGAGCCGCCGTCTGCCTCCTCAAAGTAACCTGTCTTTCCACCACGCTTCGCACCACTGAACGCACCATCTTCATATCCGAACAGTTCACTTTCGAGAAGCGTGGGTGAAATGGCTGCACAGTTTACCCGGATAAACTTTTTGAATTTCCGAGGGGACTCCCCATGAATGGCATGGGCGAACAGTTCTTTTCCTGTTCCCGATTCTCCGCGAATCAATACTGTCACCGGGGTCACAGCTGCCAATTTCGCTTGATCGATGACGAATCGCATCGTATCACTTGTCGCGATGATATCGGCAAACTGATATTTCGCCTCTAGATTTCGAATGCGTGTTTTCGCTTCTTGTAATTCATCACGCAGCGCACGTATTTGAGACACGTCTCGAATGACGCCGACCGAACCTCGCAATTTCCCCTCAACGATGATCGGTTCGGCATTTACAAGGATGTCACGTCGCGTCGCCCCGATTTGCATCCGAATATCTCGAACACCCTGCCCCGTCGATAATACTTTCAAATGTACACTCTCCTGCATCCCGATGTCGGCAGTGGCAGGCTTATCGACGACATCTTCCTTTTTGAATCCCGTCAATCGTGTGTAAGACGGATTGATCAATATGGTGTTGCCGTGATGATCGGCTACCGAAATCGCCTCACTCGTACACTCGATGATTGCCTCAAGCATCTGTTGATTCTGTTTCAATCGCTCGACAACGATTCGAATAAACTCTCCCGGCAACACAACTGCGTCTTGATAATGATCCTTCAACTCTTCAAACGTTTGATGCTGCCCTGTCGTCTCAATGACAAAGTCCAATGCTGCATCCGCATATTTTGTCCAATTGTCCGTCACGGCAATTCCATAACTTTTGGCAAGTGCGATTCCTTCAGCCGATGCATCGGAGTCCACGACCGCCACGATTGTAGCAAGCGGAGAGTCCATCAACATGTTCAGAACTTCCGTCCCCCCTTTTCCTGCCCCGACAATCATCAACCGTTTATTCATACGAATACCCCCATCTTTCTCTCTTCTCATCTTCATGCTACTGAATCCAAACATGATGCGCAAGCCGCCTAAAAATAGACAGTGTGGAATGAATGAATTTCTGTTAAAATAATGTATGGTAAAGGAGGAGATTGCATGCGTTTCATCGCGCTTCTAATCTTAATCGTCCCTGGTTTACTCGGTGTTTACGGAATCAAATTACTTCGTGATAGCTTCTTTTTGAAGACGAGTGGACCATTCACATGGATTGATTCACTCGCTGCCGCCTCCATGTTGCAGGGGACTTTTGGACTTCTGCTCGCCATGGGCGGGATCGGATTTGTAGCTGGCTATATATTTAACCGTGACAAAAAAACAGGTAAAGTTCAACGACTCGACTCATAAGCGCACAAAAAAAGGTTCCCTAACTTGACTTCATTTCAAGTGCGGAACCTTTTATTCGTATTGAATTGTGATCACTACGGATGATCTCCTTTCCAACTGCTTTACTTCCATTGACATGAGATCCAACGTCTTCTTAATGAAGAAGTATGAAAGAACTTTAGTAACTGCCGTCTTGCGTGAACGGAACACTTCCATTCGAGTTACTAACTTTTTTTGTTATCGGATCATGTCCAACCATCCATCGTGAAGTCGAACGCTTGCCATAAACTATTCAACGGTTGACAACACTCCTTTTGGTTAACTGAACGATTCGTTTTTCCTATATCAACCCCTAGCTTCGAGTTGATGATAGAATCGTCTCGCGAATGAGCGACTGTCGCGACCTCACGTCGGGACATTAACGACTTGAGATGTCGTTCCCACCTCTGAGCTATTGTCGGATAGCGAACCGAGATGATTTTGTTTCTTCAAACATTGCTCCGGAACAAGTTTGAAAAGCGTTCATCTGACGCTTGTCCAAGTAACTTGGTACACCTTAATTATAACAAAACACTCTCGTTTTGCAAGCGCTTTCTTTCATAAAGTAAATAAATTTTTTATTGATTATTTTACAAAAAGGACTAAACCATCAAACGGCTTAGTCCTTTTGAACGATTCAGTTGCTTTTAAACGACAAGTAGGTGACGAAATATGAAATGAACTCCGAGTTCTTCGGACTCCGCTCACGCTCAGGTCGCCCTTCAAACATCTCATGATCGCGCATGCCATTCTCCCACGCCGTCTTGATGGCGTGACGCATCGCCCGCTCTACACGTGACGAAGTCGTATCATGCTCTTTTGCGACCATCGGATACAATTCCTTCGTAATCAATCCAAGCAAATCTTGACGCTCGCGTACGTAAATGACGGCTTGGCGGATATACTTGAACCCTTTAATTCGAGGAGAAATCCCAAGCTGTTGGAGCAAGAGCGAAATTTCAATTTCGTCTGGAGACATTCCTTCGAATTCGCGATTCGCACCATCCGACAACTCACGAATTTTCGTCAATAGTTGTTGGATATTGAAAGGTTTGACGAGAAAGTAAGAGGCACCCAATTGAACCGCTTGTTTCGTCACTTCATCTTTTCCGAACGCACTCAACATGATCACTTCTGGCTTATCATCCCCGAACTCTTCATGTAAACGTTGCAATACTCCGATTCCATCCAAATGAGGCATAATAATATCGAGTAAGAGTACATCCGGTTGGTGTGTCTTGACGACCTCCAAGCACGTTTCACCATCGTGCGCTGTTCCAACGACACGGAGATCAGGCTCAGATTCTAGTTGTCGGCTCAACAAATCGACGATTTCTCGATTGTCGTCCGCAATACATAATGTAATCACTTATGACACTCCTTTGATGAACTTCTGTTTTACTTGCTGTGACATTTCGAGCAACTCTTCAACATGTTGCTTCGTCAAGTCTGTCATTTGAATACCAGCAATCATTCGACCTAGCTCGTCAATCCGGCTCTCGCGGTCGAGAGTGGCAACGTTTGTCTTCGTCCGGTCGTCTGTTTCCGTCTTCGTGATATATAGGTGCTGATCTGCCATTGCAGCAACTTGAGCTAAGTGCGTGATACACAACACTTGCGACCCGACAGACAGACGGAAGATTTTTTCTCCCATCGCCTGTGCGACACGCCCTGATACTCCTGTATCGACTTCATCAAAGATAATCGATGCGACTCCGACCGTGCGGGAAAAGATTGATTTAAGAGCTAACATGACACGGGAAAGTTCACCACCTGAAGCCACTTTTGCAAGTGGCTTGAATGGTTCCCCGACGTTCGTCATCATATAAAACTCGACATCATCAAGACCGTCTTGTTTTAATGGCGTCGTTCGGAATCGGACTTCAAACGCTGTTTTCTCCATATATAATTCTTTCAATTCTCGATGGATGTCGTGCTGAAGGGACTCAGCCGCCGCTTTACGTGACGCTGACAGTCGTGCGCCTGCCTCTTTTGCGACTTTCTCTAATCGCAAAAGGTCTTCTGACAGTGTTTGCAGCAACTCCTCACGATTCGTCATCGATTTCAATTCATCGGATACTTGTTCACCGTAAGCGATGACTTCTTCGATTGTCGTGCCATATTTCCGCTTGAGCTGTTGGAACAGCGCTAGACGCGACTCGATTTCATCTAACCGAATCGGATCGAACTCAAGTGAGTCGAGTTGGTCTCGTAACTGAAATTTCGCATCTTCGAGCAAATAATAAGCATTCGAGATTGTCTCTGACACAGATGCGAGGGAAGAGGACAATTGAGAAGCTTCTTCCATCTCGCGCATTGCGACCCCAATTTGGTCAAGTCCGTTCGAATCTTCCGCGACCGCCTCATAAGACATGCGAATGTGTTGATGAATGCGTTCAAAGTTCGCTAATTCATCCCGTTCTTCCATTAACGCCTGTTCTTCACCCTCTTTTAGTTCAGCCGCTTCAATTTCTTTCGTTTGAAACGATAATAAGTCCATGCGCTGTGCAAGCTCTTGTTCACTTTGACTGAGTCGCTTCAGTTCATCCGCGACTTGCTTCCAAGCTGCGTACGCTGTCTGATACTCCTCTAATAATGGAGCGATTTCCTTTTCGGCATAATGGTCGAGAATGCCTAAGTGAAATTCTGAGTCCATCAAGTGTTGATGCTCATGCTGACCGTGAATATCTACAAGCAAGCGACCGAATTCACGTAGCGTCGAGAGTGGCATCATCTTCCCATTCACACGGCAGACGCTTTTCCCGCTACTATGTAAGTCTCGGCGCAAAATAACTGTCCCGTCCTCGATTTCGATGCCGTATTGTTCGGCCGCCTCAATGACCGGATGATCCGATTCAACCATGAACATTCCTTCGATTTCGGCCTTATCCTGACCATAACGAACGAATTCGCTCGATCCACGTCCTCCAACAAGCAACCCAATCGCATCTAACAAAATCGATTTACCGGCACCTGTCTCACCCGTGAGAACGGTCATGCCCCGATTAAACGGAATGTTTAATTCGTCGATAATCGCAAACTGTTTGATTGATAGTTCTGCCAACATACGTACTTTCACCTCATAACATTCCGAGTAGTCGATCGATGATTTGTTTCGCTTTCTCCTCATCGCGAGCAATCATGAGAATCGTGTCATCTCCACAAACTGTTCCAATCAATTCGTCCCATGACAGATGGTCAATCAAGACACCGATTGCATCCGCGTTACCTGGTAGTACTTTCATGACAACCAAGTTTTGAGCTGAGTCGACCGAGACGAAGCTGTCACCGAGGATGCGCTTCATTTTTCCGTACGGGTTAAAACGCTGATCCGCAGGCAAGCTGTATTTGTATCGTCCGTCATTCAAAGGAACTTTCACTAAATGTAATTCTTTAATATCCCGAGATACAGTCGCCTGTGTGACGGGATATCCTAGGCGACGAAGTTCGTCTACTAATTCATCTTGCGTTTCGATTTCACGATTCGTCACGATGTCTCGAATTTTAATCAATCGCTGTCCTTTATTCATAAGCGCTGACACCTCATTCTTCGTTTCACATACACATTATCATTCTAAAGTATTGTCGAAAAAAGGTCTAGCATTCCAGTGGGTATTTCCACCATTCCCCATCTCTTCTTCGTCGATAAGAAAAAGCTACAGACAAATCTGCCTGTAGCCATTGCTTATCCCTTTAGTTTGGCATGTGCCGTATCCACCACGTCTTCGACTCGTAGGGATGGTTCGATCCCGCCTACTCCCGTATAACGGGCGAATAGGAGGAATTCAATATTTCCGTCTCCACCCGTGATTGGGGAGTAATCCAATCCTTCGACGAAGAATCCTTCCGATGCAAAATAGCGAACCATATCACTCGCCACACGCTCATGTACGTCACGGTCTCGCACAATCCCTTTCTTTCCGACGTCGGCTTTACCGGCTTCGAATTGAGGTTTAACGAGCGCCATGACGACCCCTTCTTTCTTTAAAATCGCTTTAAGAGGTGGCACCATGAGACGAAGTGAGATGAAAGAAACATCGATCGTCGCAAAATCAGGTTTGACCGGGAATTGATCGGCTGTCGCATGACGGAAGTTCATTCGTTCCATAACGATGACACGGTCATCGCTCCGAAGCTTCCATGCTAGCTGGTTGTACCCGACATCGACCGCATACATTTGTGTCGCCCCGTTTTGAAGCGCACAATCTGTAAATCCTCCCGTAGAGGAACCGATATCAATCCCCACGCGGCCTTGAACGTCGAGCGGGAATACTTGCAGAGCTTTCTCAAGTTTAAGTCCGCCTCGTCCGACGTACGGTAGAACTTGACCTTTCACTTCAAGAGGGATATCGTCAAACACTTTATCGCCTGCTTTATCCAGACGTTCGGTCCCGCTGTAGACAAGACCGGCCATGACAGCCCGTTTCGCCTTCTCTCGTGTTTCAGCGAGACCGCGTTCGACGAGTAGTACATCTAATCTTGTTTTCGTTCTTTTTTCCATAATCCCTCACACATTCTGTCGATTTGTCTCCATTACGAACCGTTCAATCGATTCCGCCATTTGGGCTGGTCGGAGACCAATCTCTTCTAAAAGTTGGTTGACGCCGCCGTGCTCGATATATCGGTCTGGAATCCCGAGGCGTTGAATCCGCGGGAACGCTCCTGTTTCAATCGCATGTTCTAACACACTGCTTCCAAAACCACCTGCGAGTGCTGCTTCTTCAAGTGTCACGAGCGGAATGCCCTCTGCATATAAAGAAGTGAGCATTGCATCATCGAGCGGCTTGATCGTGCGACAATTGATGACGCGCACACTGAGCTTGCCTTCTAATAATGAACGTACTTCTAACCCGTCTTGAACTTGTGGTCCGAACGTCAAAATGGCGACATCCGTTCCTTCCGCCTCGACTTCCCAATCATCGAGTGAGATTTCTTGGAGCGTATCACTCATTGGTACGCCAATCCCTTCGCCACGAGGGAAGCGGATTGCAATCGGTCCATCATCGTAACGAAGCGCGGAGTAAACGAGTTGTTGTAACTCTTCTTCATCTTTCGCCATCAAAATTCGAATGTTCGGTACGTGACGCATGAAGGCGATATCGAATACACCTTGGTGCGTCTCTCCATCTGCCCCGACAAGTCCTGAACGGTCAATCGTGAATACAACGTTCAAGTTTTGACGACAAATGTCATGGACGAGTTGGTCGTACGCACGCTGGAAGAATGTTGAGTAAATCGAGACGACTGGTTTCAAACCTTGTGTCGCCTGACCTCCTGCTAGCGTTACCGCATGCTGTTCGGCAATCCCGACGTCAAACATGCGTTCCGGGAATTTTTTCGTGAAACAGTCGAGTTTCGAACCGACACTCATTGCAGGCGTGATCAACGTCACCCGCTCATCCGACTCTGCCACTTTCGTAATCGTCTCTGCGACGACTTTCGAATAACTCGGTCCTTTAGGCTTTCCTTTGATCACTTCGCCTGACTCAATCTTGTAAGGTCCTAAACCGTGCCACGTTCCAACACCGTCTAACTCAGCGGGACGGTAACCCTTCCCTTTTTTCGTGATGACGTGAACGAGAACCGGTCCATCGATTTTTTTCGCATATTCGAGTGTCTCAAGCAAGTCTTTCAAATCATGGCCGTCAGTCGGTCCAAAGTAAGTGAAACCGAGTTCTTCAAAAAATGTGCCTGGAATGAGTGCAGATTTCAATAAATCTTTTACTCGCTCCCCACTTCGTTCGAGTGAATTGCCGACGAGTGGAATGTGCTTGATGATCGATTCCATCTCTTCACGTGCATGCTTCAGTTTACGTGACGCACGGATTCGACCGAGCATATTATGCATCGCCCCAACGTTCGGCGCGATAGACATCTCATTGTCGTTCAAGATGACAATGACATTCTGCTTCTCGGCACCGATGTGGTTCAATGCCTCGAGCGCCATTCCTCCAGTTAACGCTCCATCACCGATGATGGCAATGGCACGATCATTCGCACGTCCTTTTAATTCATTTGCGATTGCAATCCCCATTGCTGCTGAAAGCGACGTCGAACTGTGGCCAGTTTCCCATACATCATGTTCACTCTCACAACGTTTAGGGAACCCACACAACCCGTTGTATTGTCGAAGGGTATCAAACTGGCTCGTACGTCCTGTCAAAATTTTATGAACGTACGCCTGATGACCGACGTCCCATACAAGTTGGTCTTTCGGACTGTCAAATACACGGTGCAGGGCTAGCGTCAACTCCACAACTCCTAAGTTTGGCGCTAAATGCCCTCCCGTCACTGCCAATTTTTCAATCAAGAATCGTCTAATATCTGAGCCGAGTGATTCGAGTTCGGTTACAGACATCCTTTTCAGGAATGACGGGTCTTGAATGGATGTCAAGTCCATAATGACCATCCTTTCTCCTCACATTTTACTGATTCGTACCTTACATTTTACAAGAATGTGACGGTAGATGCCACACATTCCCCAAAACAAAGGTGACACGATGTGCTCATCGTGTCACCGGGATCAATGATTTCGTTTCACCACAAACGCCAACAAGTCTAATAATAGCGGAGCTTGAATCGAAAGTGACTCAATAGCAAAGGTCGCTGCCTCTACTTCTGCATCGAGTGCACGCTTCGCCCCGTCTAATCCGAGCAGTTTCGGATACGTCGTTTTTTCATTCTCTTCATCCGAACCGACACGTTTCCCGATTGTCTGTTCGTCCCCGACGACATCTAAGATATCGTCTTGAATCTGAAATGCGATGCCCAGATGTCGACCGAATTGTTTTAATTGTGTCCGATCTTCCTCCGACACACCGGCAAGGATCCCACCTGCTTCAAGCGCATAGACGAGCAGTGCACCCGTCTTTCGTTCATGAATCGACTGGAGTTCCTGTAACGTGACGTCACTCCGTTTCTCAGCGAGCATATCGTCCAACTGACCGCCGACCATGCCAGAGCTACCAGCTGCTAGACCGAAAACGCGAATGATTTCGACGATTTCTTCAGCAGGGAGCGACATTTGCGCAAGAATGCGAAATGCATCCGTCAAAAGCGCATCTCCTGCTAAAATGGCAGTCGCCTCATCAAACTGTCGGTGATTCGTCGGTCGACCCCGGCGAAGATCATCATCATCCATCGCCGGCAAATCATCGTGAATGAGTGAATATGTATGGACCATCTCGAGCGTCGCCGCTACCTCGCCACCTCGCTCGAGTGGAACACCGTACGTTTCTAGAACAGCATAGACAAGTGCGGGACGGATTCGCTTTCCGCCCGCTTCTAATGAATAGACCATCGCATCGCGAAGTCGCGTCGGCATGTCACTCGCCTCAATGAGCGAACGCATCGATTCTTCGACAGTTCGCTTCCATTTGTTCAAACCATCCGTGCGGTTCATGCAGACCCTCCTTTTTCACGAAGGGTACCGTCTAACTCGAGTATTTCGTCCATTTTCTTTTCAGCGGCCGAGAGTTTTGTCTGGCACAAAGCAGATAACCGGACACCTTCTTCATATAAAGTCATCGCTTCCTCTAATGGTACGTCACCAGTCTCAAGTTGCGCGACAATCTGTTCGAGTCGTTCAAGTGCCGCTTCAAACGTCTGTTCTTGTTTCGTCACCAACAATCCTCTCCTTCACTTCAGCGACAGCGTGACCGTCCCGAAAACGAATCGAGATGTCTCCATCGCGTAATTCTTTCACATTTTGCACATATGCTCCATCTTGTTCAATGAACGTGTAGCCCCGTGATAGGACGGCGAGCGGACTGACCGCATGCAATCTTCCTACCTGTTGTGTAAATTGTCGTTTCGATTGTTCTAATGGTTTCGTCCGATGAAGTCGATCGACCATTTGATTGACCTGTTCTCCTTGTTGCGACAAGGTTTTTGAGAACCGTTTCACATCAAGCTGTTGTGACAACTGACGGAGTTGATGAGTCGCTTCGGAAAGATGTCGCTTCATCCCTTGCTCAAGGCGAATCTCCGATTGTGCAAAACGTTCTCGTTTTTGAGAAATCGTATAACGTGGTGATTTCAAGCCATAACTGTTAATCATCCGGTCTACACGGTTCCGAGAATCATCGAGTTGAATCCTAACGGCTTTATGCAGATGGTTGTCTAGACGCTCTACATCTTTCCGCTGTGCGTCAATCATCGCTGTGGCGAGTTCGGCCGCCGCTGTCGGAGTTGCGGCCCGAACATCTGCGACAAAATCAGCGAGCGTATAATCTGTCTCGTGACCGACAGCAGAGATGATCGGGATGGTCGACGCATAGATGGCTTCGACCACGACATCCTCATTAAACGCCCACAATTCCTCAATCGAGCCGCCACCACGGCCGACGATGAGTACATCACAGTCGGTCCGTTCATTCATCCAACGAATGGCAGATGCCACTTGCGGGGCAGCCATTTCGCCCTGTACGGCCACAGGGGCGAATGTGATGGCAACGTGGGGCGCACGACGCCGAAGTGTGGTCGCGATATCATGTAACGCTGCCCCTTTCGGAGATGTGACAATTCCGATCCGCTCAGGAAACGTCGGAAGGAGTTGTTTTCGGTCTACATCAAACCAACCCTTCTCCTCAAGTTCACGCTTTCTCGCCTCATACTGTTCGTATAATAAACCGATTCCGTCTTGACGCATCAGTTCGACGTACAATTGAACGTCACCGGTCGCTTCATACATAGTCACTCTTGAGACGGCGATGACCTTCATTCCATCTTTCGGTTCGAATTGAAGCTGTTTCGCATCTCGAGAAAACATGACGGCTTTCATGCGGGACGCATCATCTTTCAAGGTGAAATAACAATGACCAGATGAATAGCGTTTAAAATTCGAGATCTCACCGATGACCGCGACTTGTCGAAGCAAGACATCATCATCGAGTTGTCGCTTCACATATCGAACAACTTCGGAGACCGGAAGTGGGTTAGCCACGTGACGCTACCTCGACCGTGTTGTGCATGAGCATCGTGATCGTCATCGGACCGACACCGCCAGGAACCGGCGTAATCGCACTCGCCTTCTCTTTGACGGCCTCATAGTCGACATCGCCAACAAGACGACCTTCGACACGGTTGACGCCGACGTCGATGACGAGCGCACCAGGTTTGACCATGTCTGCAGTAACGAGACCTGCACGCCCAACTGCGACAATTAAGATGTCAGCCTGTCTTGTCATTTCTCCAAGGTCTTTCGTTTTCGAGTGACAGTACGTGACCGTAGCAGATTCATTCAAGAACAACATGCCGACTGGTTTTCCGACGATTTGACTGCGACCGACGACCACGACGTGTTTCCCAGCAATCTCAGTTTGTGTCTTTGCGAGATGCAAAATGCCGTGTGGTGTACATGGAAGCAACGTATCAAGACCGAGCATCATCTTTCCGACGTTCTCAGGATGGAAGCCGTCTACATCCTTCTCAGGAGAGATGCGCATGATGACTCGTGATTCGTCAATGTGTTTTGGTAGTGGAAGTTGCACGAGAATCCCGTGTACTTCCTCATCCTCATTCATCAAGTCAATCAAGTCGAGCAATTCTTTCTCGCTAATCGTCTCATCAAAACGGAGCACTTGCGAATCGATTCCGATTTCTTGTGCTGCCCGTTCTTTCCCGCGTACATAGCTATGACTTGCTGGGTCATCCCCAATCAATACTACTTTCAATTTCGGTACGATGTTGCGTGCACGAAGTGCTGTCACACGCTCTTTTAACGTTTCTCGATATGATGCTGCCACTTGTTTCCCGTCGATCACTACTGCCATCTCTCTCATCCCCCGTTGTCTTTAGGTTTTTCTGTAGTTGGTCTGGTGTCTTATCTCTATTTTTTAGTCTTCTTTAATAATGTTGCCGAGTACGCCATTTACGAGCTTACCGGCTTCTTCGTCTCCGAACGATTTCGCGAGTTCGACCGCCTCGTTGATGGTGACGTTCTCTGGAATCGTTTCAACGTATAGCAATTCAAACGTCGCCATACGTAAAATCGTACGTTCGACATTGCCTAGACGATCCAAGCGCCAGTTTTTCAAGTTTTCGACGAGCAAAGCGTCGATATCCTCTTGATGCTCTAGCGTTCCTGTGACGAGTTGTTCGTAAAACGGATCAGACTCTTGCCCGTCCAATGCGAATTCGATGGCTTCGTCCACCTCTAATTTAGATACTTCGATTTGAAAAAGCGTTTGAATCGCTTTCTCTCGTGCTTCATGACGTTTCATTCAGTTACTCTCCTTTTACATGCTTTCATTGTGATAGTTTAGCATAAAGCACTCATAAATTCAGTACAAAAAACCAGGAAGCCGAAATAATGTTCGGGCTTCCTGGTTGTTGTTATTTCGCCAATGACATTTCTTTTTCGACAAATTTCGTGTCGAATGTACCGATTCGGAACTGTTCATGTGCCATCACTTGTTGATGGAACGGAATCGTCGTTTTGATTCCCGAAACCGTAAACTCGTCTAAAGCGCGTAACATTTTTAAAATCGCCTCGTCGCGCGTCGGCGCATGTACGATCAATTTGGCGACCATCGAGTCGTAGAACGGAGGAATCATCGCTCCTGCATATAGACCGCTGTCCACCCGAACGCCCATACCACCTGGGACGATGTATTGATCGATTTTCCCCGCCATCGGACGGAAGTCCATGAACGGGTCTTCTGCGTTGATCCGGCATTCAATCGAATGCCCAGAGAACGTGATGTCTTCTTGAGAGATGGCGAGCGGATGCCCGAGTGCCACTTCTAATTGTGCTTGCACGAGATCGAATCCGGTGATCATCTCCGTGACCGGGTGCTCGACTTGAATCCGCGTATTCATTTCCATGAAATAGAACTCATTGGATTCTGGAACATAGATGAACTCGATTGTTCCCGCTCCAGAATATTGAATCGCTTTCGCCGCTTTGACTGCCGCATCTCCCATCATTTGACGTGTTGCTTCGTCAATCGCAGGTGATGGCGCTTCTTCAACGAGCTTCTGCATCCGTCGTTGAATCGTGCAATCACGCTCGCCTAAATGAATCACATTCCCGAATTGGTCAGCGAGAACTTGCACTTCTACGTGACGGAACGACTCGATAAATTTCTCGAGATACACGTCTCCGTTACCGAACGCCTGCTTCGCCTCTTTGCGTGTCGCGACCAACCCTTGGATGAGTTCGTCTTCGTTTCGGGCGACCCGAATACCGCGTCCCCCACCACCTGCCGTCGCCTTGATGATGACTGGATAGCCCATCTCGCGCGCAAGTTCTACGGCCTCTTCATCCGTGACGACACCGCTAGAACCCGGGACGACCGGCACACCTGACTCAATCATCGTTCGTTTGGCCTCATCCTTGATTCCCATCTTGCGGATGGCATAGCTACTCGGCCCGACAAATTGAATGCCACACGCCTCACACATCTCGGCAAATTCAGCGTTTTCAGCTAAAAATCCATATCCAGGGTGCACCATCGTCGCGTCCACGGCACATGCGACCGACAAGATGTTTGGAATGTTCAAATACGAGTCTTTGGACGGATTTGGTCCAATACAGTATGCTTCGTCGGCCAAATGAACATGTAACGCTTCACGGTCTGCTTCTGAAAAAACAGCGACCGTCGGAATATTCAATTCTTTTGCAGCACGTATGATTCGAACCGCGATTTCTCCACGGTTAGCGATTAATAATTTCATAACGACCTCACTTCACGCTGAAGAGCGGTTGACCGAATTCGACGAGATCGCCATCTGCGACGAGCACTTCTACGATTTCGCCACTGATTTCCGCTTCGACATCGTTAAACAGTTTCATCGCCTCTAGAATACAGACGATTTGTCCTGACTCCACTCGATCACCTACGTTGACGAAGGCTTCTTTATCCGGAGCTGGACGGGAATAAAACGTTCCGACCATTGGAGAGGTGATTGTACGATAAGACGCTTGTTCTGGCGTCGATTGTTCTTGATGTTCTTCTGCTTGAGGAGCAGGCGCAGGTGGCGCGATTGCTTGTGTCTGCATCACAGGCGCGCTCATGACCGCTTGCGCTTCTTTCTTTAATGACAGTTTGAAATCAGATGTTTCAAGCTCCATTTCATGAACCGTTGACTGGTCCAATAGTTGAATGAGCTCTTTGATTTGATCGATTTGCATCTTTCTTACCCCCTGTTTATACCTGGTACTAATCTCCTCTTCACTATAACTGGTCAGACCAATGAATGCAACGAGAAAAAAAGAGTGCCCATTCATTCGAATGAACACTCTTTCAGATTAACCGTTGTAACGACCCATGAACTCTCCAGTACGTGTATCAACTGTCACTTTTTCACCTGGCTCGATGAAAAGTGGTACTTGAATCACATGACCTGTTTCAACTGTCGCGTTTTTCTTCACGTTCGATGCTGTGTCCCCTTTGACGCCTGGGTCTGCTTCGATGATTGTCAACACTACGCTCGTCGGAAGCTCGATTCCAAGAATCTCACCATTGTAGTCCGCGATACTGACTTCCATGTTTTCAAGCAAGTAAGGAAGCGCTGCTTTCACTTGTTCGCTCGTCAACTCAAGTTGCTCGTATGATTCATTGTCCATGAAGACATACGTGTCGCCCATTGGATAGAGATATTGCATACGCTTACGCTCGATGTGCGCACGTTCGATTTTTTCTCCACCGCGGAACGTTGTTTCTTGGATCGCTCCGTTGCGCAAGTTACGCATTTTTGTACGAACGAATGCTGCACCTTTACCTGGTTTTACGTGTTGGAATTCGATGACTTGCCAAATCGAACCGTCAGATGTTTTGACTGTCAATCCTGTTTTTAAATCGTTAACTGATACCATGTTGATTTCCTCCTAAATTCAGACGAGACTCAAGCCTCAATCGTAATTAACTCTTTTGGCGACTGCGTCAAACGGTAACATCCGTCTTCCGTAACGACGACATCGTCCTCAATTCGGCAACCGCCGACACCGTTGATGTAAATACCCGGTTCAATCGTGACGACCATCCCTGGCTCGAGTACTGTTTCCGAGCGGAATGATAATCCAGGTGCCTCGTGCACTTCCATGCCAAGACCATGACCTGTCGAGTGGCCGAAGTATTCACCATATCCTGCTTCTTTGATAATGTCTCGTGTCAATGCGTCAGCTTCAATCCCTGTGATGCCAGCACGTGTACCTTCCACACCAGCGAGTTGGGCACGAAGCACTGTGTCATAGATTTGACGCAACTCGTCCGAAATCGGTCCTACCGCGAGTGTACGCGTAATATCTGAGCAGTACCCTTTATAGTAAGCACCAAAATCAAGTGTGACAAGTTCGCCAGATTCGATGACCTTATCGCTCGCAACGCCGTGCGGAAGTGCCGAGCGGAGACCAGAGGCAACGATCATATCGAACGATGACGAATCAGCACCTTTTGAGCGCATGAACATTTCGAGTTCGTTTGCGACTTCTCTCTCGGTACGACCCGGACGAATGAATGTCTGGATATGTGCATACGCTGCATCAGCGATTGCCGCAGCTTCCTTCATAATCTTAATCTCTGATTCATCCTTAATCAAGCGCAGTTTTTCAACGATTCCAGACGTCTCAATCAGATTTGCATCCACTTCTTTTTCATAAGCGCGATATTGACCGACTGTCATCGCGTCTTGCTCGATTCCAAGGCGTGCGATTGACTCACGTGACACAACATCTGCTACCGATTTGATGAGTGACGTATCAAGTTCAATGATGTCATACCCTTTTACTTGATCGTTCGCCTGTTCCGTGTAACGGAAGTCTGTGATAAAGCTTGCAGATTTCGCCGTGATAACAATCACACCGCTTGATCCGGTGAAGCCTGATAAGTAACGGATGTTCTCCCGTTTTGTGACGAGCAATGCGTCAATCTCGTTTGCCTCTAACTGTGCTTGCAGTTTGTTTACGCGTTCAATCATGTCGATTCCTCCAATGTTCGATTAATGCATGCAGTGCCAACGTGTAACTCGTCAGCCCGAAGCCGGTAATGACACCTAAACAAACGCCTGCGAGTTTTGACTCGTGGCGAAACGTTTCTCTGGCATGCACGTTCGAGATATGTACTTCAACGACCGGGGCAGCGATTGCAGATATGGCATCGCGAATCGCGATTGATGTATGCGTATAAGCACCCGCGTTCAAAATGACACCTTCATAGTCGTAGGCATCATGTAGCGCATCAATCAACGCTCCTTCGTGATTGGATTGAATGAAAGTGAGTTCGACGTCATCCGGTGCAGCAAGCATCAATTCGGCAGCTAAACCCTTTAACGACACGTCCCCATACACGTTCGGTTCACGGCGACCCAATAAATTTAAATTCGGACCATTCAACACTAGAATCCGCAATCTTCTTCCCCCTCGTTCGTCAAGTCTTATCTATTGTAACAAATTTATCGAAAGAACGTGAATCGAGCCTTCCACCCTTTCGTTTTTTTTATAAATCGCGGTATAATTCAAGTACAACTCTGTAAGAATCGAGGAAAGTGAATGAATTCTAAACCAAACATTCCTGTCGGAGGACAGGCACTCGTGGAAGGCGTCATGTTCCAAGGCCGCTCCGAGAGCGCATCCGCCATTCGGCGAAAAGACGGTTCCATCGAAACGTTCGAGCAAGCGCGCATCCTCGTCCCGTGGGTCCAATCGTTGAAAAAGGTACCGTTTTTGAGAGGAATTGTCGCATTATATGAATCATTGAAGAACGGATCAGCGCATATGAATTTTGCAAGCGATCGTTATGACGTCGACCCGAGTGAAGATGTCAGTACGAACGAGGAACAGAAGCAGAGCATGTGGATGATTGCCTTCATTGCCATCATCGGTGTGATTTCTTATGTCTTTGGGAAGTTGATTTTTAACGTGACTCCAGCTCTTCTTGCCTCGATGTTTCAAGACGTGCCGTTATTTTCCGGACACGTGGTTCAAAACCTCCTTGAAGGGGGAATAAAATTAGTATTGTTGCTCAGTTACCTCTATTTGATATCGTTGACGCCACTCATTAAACGCGTCTTCCAATATCATGGGGCTGAACACAAGGTCATCAACTGTTATGAGTCCGGACGTCCGATTACGGTCGAACAAGTTCGAAAGAGCTCACGTCTTCATTACCGTTGTGGGTCGAGTTTTATTTTGTTCACCGTTTTCGTCGGGATTGGCGTGTACATGATCGTCCCAATCGATCCACTTTGGCTACGACTCGTCAGCCGAATTGCGCTCTTACCTGTCGTCATCGGAATCTCATTTGAAGTCCTACAATTCACCAACCGTTTCCGTGAACATCGCTTCCTTTCATTCCTCGGAAAACCGGGTCTGTCACTCCAACTATTGACGACTCGAGAGCCGAGCGATGAACAGATTCAAGTCGCAATCGAAGCATTCGAGACATGGGAACGCAAAGAGTTAGGAGAATCGGTCATTCATAGAGAGGGATAAGAGGAGGAAGCACCATGATCAGACAAAGAATTGGTTCGACCGCTGCAACAATCGTGTTTATCTTAGGCTTCATCGGGGTCGGGCATATGCTCGCCACCGATCCCGGTCGATTATTTAGACAATTGTTGTTCATCGGGATATTCGGGTTAGTCTTTTATGTGATCTACCGCGTTTTCATCGGACGACGTATGTCCCCAGAAGATATGCGCTATCGTAAAACCGCTCAAGCCTCTAAGAAACGGATGCAAGGGAACCGTGGACCTCAAGTCAAACCTTCCGCATCCGTGAAGAATAAGAAACACAAGAAGCCGGGTTCGAACGTCACGAAGTTGTCCAAACGATCGAACGGACATCGAAGCAATCCCCCGCACCTCACCGTGATCGAAGGAAAAAAAGGGAAGAAGAAAAAGAAAGCCAACATGTAAAAAGGAGCGCCGCGGCGCTCCTTTTTACGTTGTCTCCACATATCCGATGTATGGTAAGTTGCGATACTGCTCGGCATAGTCGATGCCATACCCGATGACAAACTCATCCGGAATCTCAAAGCCGACATAGTCTGCATCTAATTGCACGAGACGTCGAGCTGGTTTATCGAGAAGCGTACAGATTTTTAGCTGTTTCGGTTGATGGAGTTCCATATGTTTGCACAAGAACTTCAACGTCTGCCCTGTATCGATGATGTCCTCGATGATCACGACATACTTTCCTTCCACATCCAAGTCAAGGTCTTTACGTAGTTGTACACTCCCACTCGAAACGGTCTTTTTCCCGTAAGAAGACGTCGCGACTGTGTCGAGTTGTACACTCCCTTTCATATAACGCATCAAATCAGCAGCAAATACCATTGACCCTTTTAAGACCGCAACAATGACAATAGGCGTCCCGTTTGCGTCTTTCTCAATTTCTTCTGCTAATTCTTGTACCCGATTTCGAATTTGCTGTTCATCAAACAGCTTTCCTTTAATTTGAATGTCCATCAGCTCGGCGAATGTTCGCCGTCACCCCCTATTTAGTGAATCCACGATTCATCTTATCATATTTCCAACTTAAAAATATACATTAGTAGATAAAATAGGTGTTTTCGTTCGTATTTAAGTCCTGTTTACCCTACAAAAAAACGTCAATCGTAAGAAATTGACGTTTTCTATACATTATTCTTCTGCTGCTCGCTCTTGCTCACGAAATTCTCTGAATTGATCCATTAGTTCAGGTTTGTCTTCAAAAAATTCCACAAACTGCGTCATGCAATCGAGCGTATTTGAACTGAGGTGATGTTCGATTCCTTCCACATCCTCGTATACATCCGCTTCGTCGACTCCAATCAGACGTAAAAAAGACTCGAGCATCGCATGGCGCTCGACGAGTCGTTTCCCTACTTTTTGACCTTTCTTCGTAAGCATGAGACCGCGGTATTTTTCGTACACCAGATATTCTTCACGGTCCAACTTTTGAACCATTTTGGTGACAGAGGAGGGATGAACTCCTAAATGTTCGGCAATGTCAGAAACACGTGCATATCCTTTTTCTGACATAAGTAAATAAATCCGTTCTAAATAATCTTCCATACTCGGTGTCGGCATGGGCACGACCTCCCCTAATGTTCCGGTTTCCACTTTATATTTTATCCTAAAGAAGCTGAAATCGAAAGGGAAAGCCCCGATTCATTCAGTCAATCATTGTCTCGTGACCTTAAATTCATTATAATGAGATATGGTAACTTTGAAAGAGAAGGGAAGAACATCTATGGGAATCGAAACAATCCTCGTCATCCTCCTATGGGTTGCCTTGATCGCCTACATCGTATGGCGCTTCATGCCAGCTCGCGGGTTGAAAAAAATGAAACAAGAAGAATTCCGTGCTTCACTCCGCAAAGGGCAATTGATTGACGTACGTGAACCGAATGAATACAAAGGTGGTCACATCGTCGGTGCTCGAAACATCCCGGTCGGTCAACTCAAGATGCGTATGAAAGAATTACGTAAAGACCAACCGATCTTAATTTATTGCCAAGGAAGCTCACGTTCTAACCAGGCGGCCAAACTACTCATGAAAAATGGATATAACAATATCTACATGCTTGAAGGCGGCTTCAAGAACTGGAAAGGCAAAATTAAAAAAGCATAAAAATGGGCGGGTCGATTGAATCGACCCGCTCCTTTTATTTCACGGATGACGCCTCACGACGTTCATATTTTAAAACAGGCTTCCGAGCAGCGAGCGTCTCATCCATACGCTTAACGACCGTCGTATGCGGGGCCGTCTGTACGATTTCTGGATTTTCTTCCGCTTCTTTTGCAATTTGAAGCATCGCATCGCAGAACGCATCAAGCGTTTCTTTTGATTCGGTTTCAGTCGGTTCCACCATAATACACTCTTCCACATTTAATGGGAAATAGATTGTCGGTGGGTGGTACCCGAAGTCGAGCAATCGTTTCGCGATATCAAGCGTACGGACACCGAGTGCCTTTTGTCGCTTCCCTGACAAGACGAATTCATGCTTGCAATACGTATCGTATGGTACGTCGAAGGCCTCTTTCAATCGAGCAAACATATAGTTCGCGTTGAGCACGGCTTCACGCGATACACGCGTCAATCCTTCTGCTCCCATCGTTTTAATGTAGCTATACGCGCGAACATTGATCCCGAAGTTTCCATAGAACGGCTTGATTCGACCAATCGAGTGTGGACGATCATAGTCTAAGCCGAACCCTTTATCTGTCTTCGTGACGATCGGCGTTGGCAAGAACGGAATCAGATCACGTTTTACCCCTACTGGACCAGAACCCGGACCACCACCGCCGTGAGGACCCGTGAATGTCTTATGCAAGTTCAAGTGAACGACATCAAAGCCCATGTCTCCTGGACGTGCGATTCCAAGAATCGCGTTCGAGTTCGCACCGTCATAATAAAGCTTTCCACCAGCCTCATGAACCACTTTTGAAATTTCGAGGATGTCCGCCTCAAACAATCCGAGCGTATTCGGGTTCGTCAGCATGAGAGCAGCCGTGTCTGCACCAACTTTTGATTTCAAATCATCCAAGTCAACCAGACCACGCTCATCCGACTTGACCGTCACCGTTTCAAATCCAGCAACGACCGCAGAAGCCGGGTTCGTTCCGTGCGCCGAGTCTGGAACGAGTACTTTCGTACGAGCCGTATCCCCATTGCGTTCGTGGAACGCTTTGATCAACATGAGCCCTGTCCATTCGCCATGCGCCCCTGCTGCTGGTTGCAACGTCACTTCATCCATCCCAGTGATTTCCGCAAGTTGCTCTTGTAAGTCGACCATGAGTTCAAGCGCACCTTGAATCGTCTCAACGGGCTGCAATGGATGAATGTGCGCGAATCCAGGAAGGCGTGCCATATCTTCGTTCACTTTCGGATTATATTTCATCGTACAAGAACCAAGTGGATAAAATCCTGAATCTACTCCATGGTTTCGTGTAGAGAGCGCCGTGTAATGACGAACGACATCGAGCTCAGATACTTCAGGAAGTTCAGCCACTTCTTTTCGAATCATCGTCGCCGGCAATAATGACTCGAGGTCAACTTCCGGAACGGTTGGCGTCGGTAAGTTATATCCTGTTCGTCCTTCACGTGATACTTCAAAAATTAGCGTTTGTTCGTGTTGCATCATTTCATCCCCCCGACCACTTCGACAAACTGATCAATCTCTTCTTTTGTACGTAACTCTGTCGCACAGACTAGCATCTGTGACTGGCGCTCTTCTTCATACGTTCCGAGCGGAAGTCCACCAATCATTCCATGTTCAAGCAAGTGACGAGATACTTCTTCTGCATCGCGTCCGAAATCAACAACGAATTCATTAAACATTGGTCCCTCGTCAACCATTGTAAATCCTGCTGCTTTCAATGCTTCTTTCATGTAATGAGCTGTTTGGATATTCCGGACAGCCATGTCTCGAATGCCATATTTCCCTAAAGCGGACATCGTGATTGAGGCAGCCAATGCGTTGAGCGCCTGGTTCGAACAGATGTTTGAGGTTGCCTTGTCACGACGAATGTGTTGTTCACGCGCCTGTAACGTCAAGACGAATCCACGTTTTCCATCCTCATCTACCGTTTGTCCTACGAGTCGACCAGGTAGTTTACGCATCAACGACTTCTTCACTGCAAAATAACCACAAGACGGACCACCAAAGCTTTGTGGAATCCCGAACGGTTGAGCATCCCCGACCGTAATGTCCGCTCCAAGCGCACCTGGTGATTCCAAAATACCTAATGCAAGCGGGTTACTTGATACGACGAACAGTGCACCTGCATCATGCGCTTGTTTCGCCAATTGCTCCAAATCTTCAATACGACCGTAGAAGTTCGGATATTGTACGACTAGACATGAAGCATCTGTTAAATCGAGGTCAGTTACATCCGTCACCCCATTTGTGACGTTTGTATATTCGACAGAAAGTCCTGGACCATCCGCATATGTGCGAATGACATCTTTCGCTTCAGGATGTACCGCTCCAGAAACGACAACGCGTTTTTTTTTCGTCTGCGCACTCGCTAGGTAAGTCGCTTCAGCAAGAGCCGTAATTCCGTCATACATCGACGAGTTTGCGACATCCATCCCGGTCAACTCACAAATCATCGTCTGGAACTCGAACATCGCCTGAAGCTCACCTTGTGAGATTTCAGGTTGATATGGCGTATACGCCGTATAAAATTCAGAACGTAAAAGCATATGGTTCATCACGGTCGGTGAAAGATGATCATACATCCCGGCTCCGAGGAAACTTGGATATGACTTTGTATGTTTGTTCTTATCCGCTAGTTTCGTCATATGACGAACGAGATCCACTTCCGGAAGTGGTGACCCGATTGCTGCAAGCGACGCTTTTTCGCGAAGCGACTCTGGAATATCCGCGAGCAACGATTCGATGGAATCCACTCCAATCGTTTGAAGCATGTCTCGCTCATCTTGTTCGGTCATCGGTAAATAACGAAATTCCATTCTATTCATTCTGAATCCCCCTGTTTCATTTCGTTCGTTTATAGAAAGGTGTCGGTACGCGTTCGGCTTCAATCTTTTTGCCACGAATGTCGATAACAAATCGCTCTTCATCTTTATACCGTGCATCCACACGTGCCCAGGCGATCGACTCATTGACTGTCGGAGGCATTGTACCAGTAGTAACGACTCCAACGACGTTCCCATCAACTTCTACTTGCGCGCCTTGACGTGCGATTCCGCGACCAAGCAATCTCAAGCCCATCATCCGGTTCGGGATGTTTTCTTTTTGTGTGGCGAGCGCCTCTTTTCCAATAAAGTCCGTATCTAATTTGACCGCAAAATTAAGGTTCGCCTCGAACGGAGTAACCGACTCATCTAGTTCATGCCCATAGAGCGGAAGGCACGCTTCAAACCGTAGCGTATCTCGTGAACCTAACCCGCAAGGTGTAACACCCTCTGCTTCAAGCGCTTCCCAGATTGCTGAGATCCCTTCTGCCCGCGCATAAATCTCGAATCCGTCTTCTCCCGTATAACCACTTCGCGAAATGATCGAAGCAACACCCGCCACATCGCCGTTTATAAATTTAAAGAAACCAACTTCGTCAAGCGCTACGTTCGTAATCGTTTGAAGAACAGCTTCCGCATTTGGGCCTTGAATGGCAATTTGGCCATATTCATCAGACTCATTCGTCACCGTGACGTCGCCACTAACAAATTGACGAATGTGCGCCTCGTCTTTTTCGATATTCGAGGCATTGACGACGAGCCAATAAGCATCTTCATCTAACCGGTAAACGAGTAAGTCATCCACTACGCCACCATTCTCGAGACAGAGAAGGTTGTACTGCGCTTGACCGACTTTAATCTTTGAGACATCGTTCGTCACAAGATTCTGCACTTGTTCTAAAGCGTCCGGTCCTTCAACCCGAATTTCTCCCATGTGAGATACATCAAACATCCCCACGTTTTGACGTACAGCCTGATGCTCTTCTTTGATCGAAGAAAACATTATCGGCATTTCGAACCCCGCAAAATCAACCATCTTCGCCTTCGGTTCAATCAATTCGAACAAAGGCGTACGTTTCAAAGTAACCTTTTCCATAATATCCCCCAATCCCGAACATAAAATGCTTTTGTTTTTGAAATCTTTCGTTTTCCATTCCACTTTAACAATTTTTATTCTTTCTGCATAGTTAAAAAAGCGAAAAAGAAAAAGGATGAAAAACGAAAACGTTTTCATCCTCATTATTTCATATTTTTGTCTCGGTGGAAACGTCAGAGCGTTCGATTCCCGCTGTACGTTTGATTTCATGTGTCAGCCCGACTGTCGCCCGTTTCAATTCAATCGATTCGTCTTTAGCTTTGATGCCGAAATCTTTGATTTGCGTAACGGAACGGTTGACCGCGTCCACATGCCCTTTGATTTCAGTGACTTGTTGGTTGATGACGTCAGCACGAATCTTAAATCGTTCCGTCAAACGGTTTAGTCTTCCAAACGTCGGCTTCATCTGTTTTTTAAATAACAAATATCCATATACACCAAGTCCAATGATGGCGAATAAAAGAACTGCAAGGTTAATCCAAATCATACTTTTTCCTCCTTCATCCGGATAATCTGTTCTGCAATACACCGCGGTGTCTGAGATGCATCAATCGTCTCGTCAGCTTCTTGATAAAAAGTGGTCCGTCGGTTGTATAATGCCCGAACTTCTGACTCTCCTTTTTTCACCAGCGGTCGATCCGAATCTTTGATCCGTGCCCAGCATTCCTCAAATGGTAAGTCTAAATGAATGATTTTACCGTGTTCGCGCATCCAACGTATGTTTTCAGGGCGTTCGACAATACCACCACCCGTGAGGACAAAGTCAGCATCGATCCGCTGAAGAACTTTTGATTCTACGTCACGAAACGCTGACTCCCCGTATTGGTCAAAATATGTAGCGATGTCGGTTCCAATCCAGGCTTCGATTTCTTCATCAAGGTCCACGACGTCTCCATGTTCTTGCATAAAATTGAACAAGGTAGACTTACCTGTACCCATAAATCCCACGATATAAAACGGTTTCTTATTCATAAGCAATCACCTCTTTATGACGTTCACCAGATATCAACACCATCTCCACTTCCGTTCGATTCGGTGCAATCGGACGACACATCACCGTACCCGTCGGTTTGGTGAGCGTTACCGGTTGATTGCCACAGCGTTCTTTCGCCAATAACAAGTGGGATTCAAAACGTATGGCCAATATCTCATCTGAGATTCGTTTCGTCGTTCGTTCTACATCAGTATACCAAAATAATGCAATACCAAGTAACCACACGACGATTGTCAACGTAGTGATTAGAAAGAATCCTCTTTCATACACATGACGTACCGCTCCCTCTCGAAAGTTGAATCTTTCCAAGAGATTCGAAATCCCATACCGACCGTTTCGACGCGATACTGATCGATTCCTCTTAAAAATAACAAGTTCCCTCCTCCGTCTCCGACCATGACCAAGTTCCCGTTCAACTGTTTGATTGTCCATGGCCACACTTCTTCATCTACCTTAAGAAAATCACCTCTTAATCGCCCCTCATCGACGCGACAATTTTTGCTGTTCTGCAAGCGACGCACAATGAGTTGGGGAGTCGTATGGTGGTCCCACTTCGGTTGTTCGTAAAGGCGTTGACCAAGCGTGAGCAATTCGACCAACAATAATATAAAGATGGGAAGAATCAACAATACTGCCGTCATTTCTAACATGGTAAACCCCGGATCAAAGCGTCGGTAAGCAAAAACCCTTTTCACACACTTCTTCACACCCAGTCGGTTCAGCGGCTTCAAGCAGCACCTCTCCTTGTAATCGTTCATAAATGAACAACGTGTCACGCAACCTTGCGACTTGGTCATTTCCTTGTGTCACAAACGACGTCAAAATGAGTACCCAGCCCATTACAACCGCTAGGCTCACAATCACTTCCCATAACGAGAATCCTTTCTCATCCCCCTTCATGGATGATCACCTCCGGTTCATACGTTCCAAGTCGAAATTTAAACGTGACAGATGTTTTCCCACTGACAAATTTCCACTGTCCTGCATAGGAAGCTGTTGCCTGGGAGAAGGTGATGGTATTGTAGGTCGGAAGATAAACAATGATTCCTTCCGGTACGTCTACCCTTCGCACTAACGTCATTCCACACATGATCAAATACCTTCGCTGTTTAGCCACCCAAATCAACTTTGGCACGCAACTTCCATTTTCCGAAATGTACGGGTATTGTCCCGCTTCTTGAATATTCGTCACTAACGTATCTGTAAAATCAAATAGTTCAAGTCGCTCAAAAGGCTTCACTACAGGACTACTGATCAGTATGAGGAAGGAAATGATCACGAGTACCCACGCCATCTCGACAAACGTATAGCCTTTCATTGTTTCTTCAGCGAACCATCAAGTGGAGAATACGTGTAGGCTGACGATTGACAACTATACACTAGTGGATCCGTTTCAGAAGCACGTTTAATCACTTCTAATGTGGCAGGGTATGATTTATGTTCGGCATAGTGTAAATTGATTTCTGACTCGACGATTCGGACACTTCCCTCACAACTCACTTGGTCCGCCCGTGACTTTCCTTCTGTCAGCGTCGGCACGAGTAATAACAGTAAAATTGAAATAATGAGTAAGACTGCAGCCATCTCAACAAGCGTGAATCCTTGTTCTTCCTTCATGTGAATGTCCCCTTTCATAATTGAGCCATGATAAGTTTTACAGGCAAATAAAGAGTATAGAATAAGGTGCCAACCATGACGCTGAGCACTCCATAAAGTGCCGGCTCTACTTTTTCGATCAATTGACGACTATATTGTTCCATTTCTTCGAATACTAGTTCTCGATGAAGTGACATCAATTCACCGAGTTCTCCACTCATCGACCCTACTCCTAACAAGCTGACAACTTCATAGTCAATAAATCTTTCCTGTTTGACTGCCATTTCGATTCCTTCACCGGCAGACAACCGTTTGTGAATCCGATTTGCCATTTCAGCCATCTCCCCCTTTTCATTAGCGAGACGACTGATAATTTGCCTGATGTTCGTTTCCGTCTGTTGTAATAACGACAATTCGCTGACAAACAAATAAGTCAGGTACAGAGTTTTACCACGGTTCCATATGTAAAACGGTAGTTCTACACCTCGTCGATGCAGCATGTAGACCGTGATCCCAAGCATCACAAATACAGAAAACAGAGCTGGAAAGAACCATTTCGATAGTAAAATTGAACCTGCTCCCTCATATGTGGACACATCAACCATCCCCATCAGCTTTGGGAAAATGTACAACGCATAGACCATCCCAAGACCGAGCAGGATAAAGAAAATGATTAAAGGATACCGAATGAGTCGCTTCAATTCTTCCTTCAACCGCATCCGCATTTCTAAAACTAAAACGACTTGAGATAACCCATCCATAAACCGCCCGTTCCGATCGGCTGTCATCAATATTTCTTGCATTTGGCGATTTGTGATGATTAGCGAGAACACGTCCGCTAAAGAAGTACCAGATTCAAGTTGTGCCCTCATCTCTTGAACATCCGCTTTCCTGTTTCCTTTTTCATGATATTCAAGTGTTTCCATTGTGGCTTTCAACGATACACCTCGGGATTGAAGACGCAGAAAACGGTGAATCAATTGAATTGGTGGTTTTACTGAAGCGTTGCCCATTCACACGTCACCTCCTGATCACGCGTTAGTACACACCAATGTCTTTTTACTGACGATTTTCCGAGCAATTGTTCAAGCCGTTTCTCCCCATCCTGAATCGTCGCTGTATGAAACGTAGTAATCGTCAAATGCCCACTGAGTGCAGCATCGTAGGCGACGTTTAACTCTTCCTCTGTCCGTACCTCTCCGATTACAATGATGTCTGGGTCGGCACGTAACGTTTCTTTTAATAACTGTCGATGATTCAACCCTGCTTTTGCATTCACCTCGAGTTGAATCACCCCATCAATCTTTTGTTCTGGAGGATTTTCAATCGTGACGATCCGCTCACGCTTTAAGTGATTAAGAAGCGCATACAATATTGTCGTCTTGCCCGCACCAGTAGCACCTCCGATTAACAGGAGACCATGTCGCGATGCAGACATTTCTTGAAAACGTTCAACGTCCCCTGGTCTCAACAAGTGATGAAGCTCAAACACTTGATTTGGTACCCTCCAGGACATCAATGTTTGAGTAAATGATGGGAGAAATGTTACGCGGATGACTTCTCGATCAAGTTCATACACGCCTGACTGAGGCACACGTTGATTCGTGTCCGGTAACGAACACCAATATCGCATATGAAGTGTGAGACGGTCGTATTGATTGATATCCATCGACTGAAGATCAAGCAGTCTCATATCTGATCGGATTTGGATCTTCACTTCATGCGTACTCGGTATAAAATGAAGATCGCTTGCCCCCGCCTCTCTCGCCACAATCATCAGTTGTTCAATAAGCTCCTTCATTCCGCTCACCTCGAGAACAGCATAAAAAAAAGCCCACTCTATTGAAAGTGGACTTGTCTTATGAAACTTGTGTCGAAACGACATGATGACGACGTGCATATGTTTCGATTGAAACCTTGTCATAACCGACAATGACTTCTTTTCCGTCTGTTAAAATCGGACGTTTTAACAATTTTGGATTTTCACTCATCAGTTTGAGTAGTTCGCTCAGCTTCAAATCCTCAACATCAACGTCGAGTTGTTTGAAGGCTTGGCTTCTAGTAGCAAGAAGAGAATCTACACCTTCTTCACTAATCGCAAGGAGTTGTAGTAATTCGTCGACAGTCGGTGCATCTCTGAAAATGTGACGTTCACTCACTTGAAGTTCTTGTTCCTGTAAAAACGCTTTCGTCTTCCGGCAAGAAGTACAGCTCGGGTACGTGTAAAACATTAATTCTGATGCCATTTTATGTTCCTCCTCATTTCAACTTTTCACTTCGCTCATTTTGTATAAGTTGATTATACATCTCTTATACCCTGTTTGTACATATTTTGTACAACTTTTTTATAAATTTTGTACAACTTTATTTTCCGTATTGATTTCACATATTTTTCACGATTATTTTGCTCAATTCTCACGTTTCCATAGCATTTTTTCGAATGTGTTGGTAAAATAGTGAATGAGAATGGAATAATGCACGTATGGGGGGATTAACATGGCAAGAATGTTTCGTGTCCTAGGCTTCTGGACTGGGCTAGTGGCGGCACTTGCTTTCGTAGGCGCACTAGGCGGCGACCAAAGTAGTAGTGAACATACTGGTGACTTTATCGTTATGGGACTTGTCTTCTTAGCACAAACGATTTTCTTCGTCGCACTTGGCTACTTAAAGCTTACTGAAAAAACATATGTATACGTCTTCGGCGCGTATTTGACAATTTTCTTCGTTGTCTTTACGTATTGGAGCAACTTCCAAATGTAAAAAAGATTGTCTCCGACGAGACAATCTTTTTTTATTGCTTGAAGAATGGATTTGTTTGCTTCTCTTCTTCAAGCGTTGTTTTTGGTCCGTGACCTGGATAAAGAACCGTCGCACCCGGAATCAAGTGCTTCATGCGTTCAATGGATCCCATCAACGTCGCCTGATCGCCTCCGAATAAATCGGTACGACCGACTGATTGTTTAAAAATCAAGTCACCGCAAAACGCAATCTTTTCATCCGCCATGTATAACACGACGCTACCTGGTGAATGACCAGGGGTGTGATAAAGATCGAATGTAAAATTGCCGATAGTCAACGTATCGCCTTCATATACCTTTTCAGCCGGCTTCATCGCCGGTACAGGAAGATTGAAAGCGTGCGCTCCGTTCTTTTCTCCATTCGTCAACCAATCACTTTCGAGACGATGGACATATACTGGAACTTTATAGCGTTCACGGAGTGCATCCACTCCTCCAATGTGATCAAAATGGGCGTGAGTCAACAAAATCGCAGCGGGTGTACCAAGACGATCAATCACCTCGAAAAATCTTGGGTCATCCGTTCCTGGGTCGATGATGACGACACTACCTTCTTTTTCAAGGACGTATCCATTCTCCTGCGCTAAGCCTGACGTAATCTTCTTCACTTGCATATGATTGATCCCCCTCTCACTCAAAACAATATTGTGGCAAAATTGTATCGATGTCAACCTTTACTCGACAGCGCCTCAATAATCGGATAAAATAATAATGATATTTCAGTGAAATTTTTATGAATTTCATGACGTATAATTAAAGGGGGAACTCGTCATGCATTTGTATGAACCGTTCGGATGGATTTCTGTCATCGTCGCGATTGTGGCTGTATGGGGAATGATTCGTTCATTCAAAAAACGCCAATTCTTTCCACTCGCAGTTGCAGGTTTAACTGTACTCGTATTCGGATTCTTTGGTGTTGCCACGTTAATCTACGGCGGTATTCCAGGTTAATGGATTTGTATCAAGCAATCATCAAGCGACTTCGGTCGCTTTTTTTGTGCCTATAATTCCTCGATATAAAAAACGAACCAAATCACATAGTGGTTTGGTTCGTTTTTAGGTTATTCATTCGTTTGTTCTTTAAAGCGGAGAAGGTCGGAATAGATCAAATCATCGTTCATTTGTAAGATTTTTTCCGCTTCTTCCGTCATTGGACCACAAAGTGTTGTGTCCTCAACCACTTCTCCAGAAGTAGCATTGTAACAAGTTGATTGTGTCCATACATATTCATCCGTCACAACCGTACCATCTCGGAAGATTGCACGACTATTTCGGTTTTCAGAGAACAAGTCATTCCCGAATCCGATTGTGTCCGACGTGTCAATTCCAAGTAAATGCAAGATTGTCGGTTTCATGTCGACGTGACTTCCGATTGTTTCATGCACTTCACCTTTTTCTTGATCCGGCAAGTGAATCGCAAACGGCACCTGTTGTAACTTCGCCACGTCATATGGTGTCAACTCTTCTTTACCGAGCAACTCTGCCATCGCATTGTTGTGGTTCGTCGAGATACCATAATGGTCACCATAAACTACGAAAATCGTATCATCCCACATTCCGTTCTCTTTCAATTGATCGATGAAGAGACCGAGTGCATAGTCTTGATATGCAAGCGCCTGCGGGAAGTTATTTAACGTTGTTGAACTTGTCTCGAACTTCGGTACGAGTTCATAGTCTTCGCTTGGCATCGTATATGGGAAGTGGTTCGTCAATGTGATGAACTTCGCATAATACGGTTCAGGCAACTCTTGAAGCATTGGAATCGATTGTTCGAAGAAACTATCATCTAAGAGACCCCATTCTGTCATGTCTTCTGGATTTCCGAGATCGTAGCTCTTTTCATCAAAGAATTGATCGACACCGATATTTTTATACATTTGGTCGCGGTTCCAGAACGATTTATTGTTCGCATGGAAGACGGCCGAATAATAGTTATCTTCTTTAATCAACTCTGGAAGTGCTTGATATTCGTTGTCCGCGTTCGTAAAGTATACGGCACCACGCGGTAGGCCATATAGTGAGTTATCGAGCGCAAACTCCGCATCTGATGTCTTCCCTTGACCTACTGTATGGTAGTAGTTTGGCCAATAGTGAGACTCTTCAATCAGTTTGTTCAAGTTCGGCGTGATAAATTCACCGTTCGGCGCTTTCATGTTGTGTGTGAAGTTTTGTGCAGATTCGAACGACACAACAATCACGTTTTTCCCTTTATATTTACCGAACAAATCAGGGTTCGGTGCAGCATAGTTCTGACGAGTGAATTGTTCAATCGTTGCAAGCTCTGATTCGTCAGCCATCGCTTTTTGAGCAGATGTTTTCGTTTGAAGCATCGCGTCATACACATGGAAGTTAAACGTTCCGATGTTTTTCACTAATAGCTCACGGTCGAATGAACGAGTCAACAATTCCGGACGCTCTGTTTCCGCCAAAGAAAGGTTGAACAAGAATACCGATACAGCTGCAACGAATGTCACGAGTGCGCGACGATGTGAAGCAGCATTCTCTTTCATATTCATACGCCATAAGATAAACGGTAAGACAAAAACGTCACCAAGAATGATTAAGTCTTTCCATTCGAGAAGTGATGTGAACGATGTCGACAGCGTCTCCATGTTCGATGGTTGCATAATGACCGGCATCGTTAAATAGTCCGTAAATTCACGATAATACACGGCATCCGCAAACAAGATGAAGGATGCGAGCGCGTAAAGCGTGTAGAGCACCCATTTTTGTTTGTTTCCTTTAAAGAAGAAATGGAAGGCAAACAAGAATAATGTCGAACTGATCGGGCTGATCAGTAGGATAAAGGCTTGTGCGGTGTTTTCAATCGGAATGTTGAAGAAAAATTGATAGACGATATACGTCTTCGTCCAAAGCAATAACGTAAATATCCAAAATAGACGATATTCTTGAAACGAAGCGCGGACCGTATCGTTCAGTCTCGTCGATAGCTTCGAGAAGCGTTGAGATGAATTCATCTGACGGTCTCCTCCTCTTTTCAGTTTTCGGCATGTTTTTATAGCCATTTATTTTTATATTTGTTCATACATTGTACAATTCGATTTGAATAGTACACGTCCAGTATCAAGTCCAAATCTTACCCCTTTTTTAATAAAAAATCAACTGTGACGTTACAAATTTTACAATATCCCATACCCTTTCCCATAAGAAAACACGCCTGCAATGTGCAGACGTGTCAGTTTTATACGCGTGTCGGAAGGAAGTGTTTGCGTGCTAACCAGCCACAACCGATGACTCCGGCATCATTTTCAAGTTCAGCGATTTTAAACGTCGTCGACTCATAGACACGTTCGAGTGCGAAACGCTTGAACTGAGCATCAAGCGGTTCAAGCAATGCTGTCCCTGCTTTTGAGACGCCGCCACCGATGACGATCATTTTCGGGTTGAGTGTGTTGGCGATATTCGAGATTGTCAATCCGAGATATTCTGTCATCTCGTCAATCACTTCTGTCGCGATTGTATCCCCAGCTTTATAAGCTTCGAATACGTCACGTGCCGTCACTTCTTTCAATTCGTTCAACGAAGTATCTTGATTTTTCCGTTTTTGCAACGCTAAACGTGAAATACCTGTCGCAGAGGCAATCGTTTCGATACACCCTAATCGGCCACAGCCACATTTTACAGCTTTCGCCTCATCTCGTTCGACGGTGATATGACCGATTTCTCCTGCCATACCAGCCGTACCATGAACGATGTTTCCGTTCGTGATGACGCCACCACCGACGCCTGTACCGAGCGTGATGGCAAGTAATTCGGATGCACCTTCACCTGCACCCTTCCACATTTCCCCGAGGGCAGCGGCATTCGCATCGTTTTCGAGGACAGCGGGGAGTCCGACCGCTTTTTCGAACTCACTCACAAGAGCGAAGTCTTTCCATCCGATGTTCGGTGAATACTCGACAACACCTTCAGAGAAATTGATGAATCCAGGGGCTCCGATACCTGCACCTGCGAAGTCTTCTTTCTTCTTGCCTGACGTCTCTAAATACGTTTCAAATGAGGCTGCGATGTCTTTTGGTATATGTACACCGTTTTCTCGAATATCCGTTTTAACTTCCCACTTATCAGAAATGATGCCATTCATGTCTAAAACAGCCATCTTCACCGTTGTACCACCGATGTCGATCCCTAATAACCATTTCATACCGTTCACTCCTCATCTCAACTAAATCGCTTTCATTCAATAGTGTACACTATTATCCCCTTAGTGCAACCCTTTGCACTAAGGGGATTTCTGTCAATCTCTTGAATTTTTCAATTCGTGGGTCAAAATGATTTTCGCCGTATCGTATACACGCTGCTCGATGATGCCCCCTTCATACAACTCGTCGAGTTCCATCATCATCAGTGAGATTTCAGCATCCCGCTCCCCGATGTAAATAATGGTTCCGAACGATTTTAAAAACTGTTGGACATCATAAAAGTTTTTCATGCTTCTTCCTCCATCGTTGACAAGACATAACGATTTAACAATTCTCTTGTCGCTTCCATAGACGTCACATGTGTCCGTTCATAACTATGACTTGACTCAATTCCTGGACCAATCAAAGCGTGCTTCACATCGTAGCCTGCACGGATCGCAGCCGACGCATCCGAGCCATAATAAGGATAGATATCCACTTTATAAGCGATGTCATGCGCCTTACATAATGAAGTAAACTTACGGCGCAAGCTAATATCATATGGTCCAGATGAATCTTTGGCACAAATCGAAACCGTATATTCATCTGAATGTTGACCATCTCCGAGCGCCCCCATATCGACGGCAATGTATTCCACAACATTTTCAGGAATGCCGGCATTCCCCCCGAATCCGACTTCTTCATAATTCGAGATTAAGAAGTGGACCGTATGTGGCAAATCATCATTAACCAAATCTTTAGCTAGGTCTAACAAGATGGCCACAGAAGCCTTGTCGTCCAAATGACGAGATTTGATGTATCCGGAAGACGTCACCTTGAATCGTGGATCAAATGACACAAAGTCACCGATTTCAATTCCAAGTGCCGTCACATCTTCACGAGAATGGACTTTCTCATCCAATCGAACTTCAATGTTTGAAGCAGAGCGTTCTGCAGAGTTCGTGTCTTTATACACATGAACGCTCGACTGATGGACGAGGATGGTTCCTTCGATCGCCTCCCCCTCCTCGCGATGAATGAGACAGTTTTCTCCTTCGATCGCCGTCCAAGCGTATCCACCCACTTGCGTGAGACGTATGCGTCCGCTCGGCAAGATGTCCTTGACCATCGCCCCAAGGGTATCAACGTGCGCCGTCAAAAGACGCGCCTCGTCCGAACGTCCTGGGAACGTCGCGAGCAACGCCCCTTTATGTAAACGAGACGTCTTCACACCGAGTGTTTGGAGTTTATTTTCTGCAAATCCGATCGCCTCCTCCGTCATACCAGACGGACTCGGGATTTCAACTAATGTTTTCAGTGTTTCTATCATCATATTCTCCCCTTACCAAGATCCATACCCGTATAGTAGACCAAACAACATGGCCGTGAGCACAGAAAATAAGATGCGTTGTGTTCGATTTTCCTCATCAGGCAATCCGACGACACCAGAGACGACGAATCCACCTAGTAAACCACCCGCGTGTGCAAAATGATCCAAGTTCGCACCCAATACGAACGCGAGTCCTACATTTAATCCTAACATAATAAAGAGCGGAGGTCCGAGTGTCTTCATAAAGAGCGAACGATCCCGCAGTCCAAAATAGAGTAAGGCACCGACCAAACCAAATAAGGCTCCTGATGCCCCCGCTGAAATGGATTCACTGAACGCGTACGATGCTGTCGTCGCTAAAATCCCACCGACCACGTAGATGATGAAAAAGCGGAGGGAGCCGTACATTCGTTCAACGAGCGGACCAAGTGACCAGAGCGCAAACATATTGATGGCAAAATGGAACCATCCGATATGCAGAAACATTGGCGTAATTAACCGCCACCATTCCCCTTCTTCGATGAGTGGGTTCACTTTCGCACCGAATGCGATCAACGTGTTCGGGTCGAATGTCGAACCGACTGATTCAGCTAGCCACATGACTAAAAACGTGATGAACATCAAGCCGTAAACTACTTGCGGTTTACCAAAGGAGAATCGTTTCTTTAACTCCGCTTTCTTCTTTCGATCCATTGCAACCGCGAGCAGTCGAAAACGGTCGTCCTCCATCGTAGGTGTACAAATCGAGCGAGATACTGTCACTCTCGCTGGAATCGGGAACGTCATGGAGTCGACCCGCTCTTCATCAACGAGACGGTCACCATATATGTGAATCGTCAAACGCTTTCGTCCAATACGAGACAGACGAAAGGCGCTCAAGATTGCGTTAATGTCAGTACCGACATGATTCGCCCACGCTTTTTCAGTTTGAACGTATAAGTCATAGCGATCACCTGCTTTTGTATCAAACAAGATGACTGCACGGGACGGTTCTAATATCCCTTCGATTCGTCCACCGTTCTCGACCGCTTGATAAATGTCTTCCCAGAAGCAAGTCGCCAACAAAATCCCTCCTCTCTCATTCTATTGTAAATCACGTTGTACCTCACGACAAAGTCGTGGCTTGCCTCAAACGTACAAAAAAACCCGCAACCTTTACGGCTACGGGCACTCATATATCGCAATTACAAGACAGGTTCCATCGTTTTCATTAGGACGTTCGCAGAATGTTGCATTTTTTGATGTTCTTCTTCTGACAACTCAATCTCAACGACCTCACGCACGCCCTGACGGTTGATGATTGCCGGTACCCCGATATGAATATCGTGTAAACCGTATTCCCCATCAAGATGAGCACCGACTGTCAGCAACGTGTTCTCATTACGAAGGACCGCTTTGACCAAACGGAGTAATCCGAGTCCAATGGCATAGTATGTCGCACCTTTACGTTCGATGATGTGATAAGCCGCATCACGTACGTTCACATATATGTCTTCAAGGTCTTGCCAGTTATATTCATCATGCTCTTCAAGTAACTGCTCAACAGACTTTCCATAGATACGAGCATTACTCCAAGCAGCAAACTCAGTGTCACCGTGCTCACCCATGATATAGGCATGACAGTTACGTGGGTCGACATTGAAATAGTCGCCAAGCATGTAACGTAAACGCGACGTGTCGAGTACAGTTCCTGAGCCGAAGACGCGATGTTTAGGTAGTCCTGAATACTTCCAAGCCAAATGTGTCATAATGTCGACCGGGTTTGAGGCGATAATGATAATGCCATCAAAACCAGAATCCATAATATCTGAAATCATCGATTTCATGATCTTCGCATTTTTTTCGACAAGGTCAAGACGAGTCTCACCTGGACGTTGCGGTGCACCTGCAGTAATGACGACGATGTCTGCTACACCACAGTCTGCGTAATCCCCTGCCCATACACGCATCGGTGAAGACGCGAACGAGACGCCGTGGTTCAAGTCCATCGCTTCCCCTTCTGCTTTTGCCTTGTTGATGTCAATGATGACGAGTTCTTCACAAAGGCTTGCTGTCGTTAACTGGTACGCAAAGCTCGCTCCAACTGCCCCTGCCCCTACAAGTGCGACGCGCGTTACTTTAGCATGATTTAATGTTTCCATATTGATTCTCCACCCTTCGATCAATCTGTTTCACGTTTTTGTTATCTCTGTTACAACAAGATTGTAACATCATTCACAAACCCTAACTACAGTGGAAACCGTTTTCACTTTGGCGATATTGTGACAACATTCACATTCATTTGAAACATCTTCATTTTCTGTACTACCCTCATCCGAATACCAAAAAACAAATAGACGCCGCTCCAAGAACGGATAAAAAATTGACTGCATCATTCCCTAGCACACGCCACCCTGACACATATGTTGTAGGAACTTGATGATGAACTTTCTTTTCCGTCAGCTTTCCACAAACTGTACAGCGAAACTTCCGTTGAACCGTCGCCCCGAGCAATGTATCGATGACACTCCCACTCAGTCCGATTCCCCAAAGCGCCAACAGTAATGTCATATCCAATTCAACAAACAGGAGAGAAGAGCAAACAATCACGAATGCGCCTACAATCGACATGACCGTCCCAAATGTTGAAACGGCACCGCTCGTTCCCGGCTCAACTTCTCTAAACGTGAACATGAAGCGCGGTTTACGTTTTGCGAGGACACCGAATTCAGATCCCCACGTGTCACTCGTCGCTGCCGCAATGGACACGATGTACATATAAAGATAGACGAGGTCATCTGTCAGTAAGTAACCGAGGGCACAGAGAATCCCTACCCCACCGTTTGCTAACACTTGAATGGCGTCGCGCGCTCCCGTTTTTTCGACAATGTCATCTACATTTTGTTTATCACGAGATCGATATTTTGATGCAAGTGAAGATGTCGAGAAGAATACGCCGAGTAAATAGAGGCCGAACCAACCAAACGATAACCCGATCAATACCCCCGTCACCACTGTCAAGAAGGCTCCCGAGATCGTCAAGGAGCGTAACCGATACCCGAGAAAGGCGACGATACAAGTTACAACAAATATGGCGAACATTGAATCATCTCCTTTTCTGTCACAATCCACTGAACAGGTAGATCATGTGGTTCAGTCGGTACTTGATCGACCAATTGAACGGAGTACGCTAATGAAACCGTCTCCCCTTCATATGTACGTAAAAATCGGTCATAGTATCCTCCACCCCAACCGATTCGATATCCAGACCGGTCAAATACCCTTCCCGGGACAAGACAGAGGTCGATGCTTTTCGTCGTCGGCGGGGTCGTCGGCTCCAAAATATTCATGACGCCTGTCTCAAGGTCATCTACTGAATGAATAATATGAAACGTTAACCCCTGCTCCGTTACTTTCGGGACGCACACCGTTTTTCCTGCTTCAAACGCTTCATGAATGATTGGCGATGTATCGATTTCAAGCGGAAGTGACGATGTCACGGCAATCGTCTGGCTTTCTTTCCACATCTCTGTTGCGAACAACTGCTGATGGATGATTCGGTCAACTCGTTGGCGATTATTCATTTGTTTAATATACTGATGAACCGTTCGTCTTAACGCTGCTTTGTCTTCCACAACGCATTCCTCCTTACAAAAAAAGCCGCCACATATGTGACGGCCGGTCCCTCATTACTTCACTTCGCGGTAAAGCGTGTGACGACGGAGACGTGGGTTGTATTTGCGCAACTCAAGGCGCTCTGGGTTGTTACGTTTGTTTTTCTTCGTGATGTACGTGCGATCGCCTGTTTCTGTGCAAGCTAATGTAATTTTAACGCGCATTTCTTTCACTCCCATCTTAATGATGTTGTATCAAGTGCTTTTGCTTTACAGTCTAAGCATACTCAATTATCCTACCAAGTTTCTTATGAAAAAGCAAGGTTATTTCACGTTCTTTTTCATTGATTCCTGTCCGTAAGGAGAAGATTCAAGAGGTAGGCATGTGTTGACATTCTCGCTTACTTTATACCATTGTTTCAGGTCGTTCATCGAGAGCTCTTCGCCGACATAAACGTACTCCGCTGACGAGAACACACTGTTTTCAATACGATGGATCGCATCGAATAAACCACCGTGCCCGTGCGGGTTCCGTGTCGCTTCAAAGGACAACATAGTTGAGTATAACGGAAGCGCAAGTGATTGCGCAAGTTCTCTTGCAGCAGGAATCGTCATCCAATCAAAGTGATGAATCACTTTGAATGATACCCGTTTCGAAAGTTCATGAACGAGTTTGACATACGCAATATTTTGCGTGGCAACCTGATTCATGACGTGCTCTAAAAATGGGCTAGTCGGACGAACTCGATACACATGAACGTTTCCGTGTCGTTCGTATTCCGGTAACTCATCGTGATACGGCGTCAGCACATAGACGGTTTCTCCCTCATTTGCTCTCGCCTCCACTTCCTCGACGACACGATGACCAAGTCCACCGACGATATGACCGTGATATTCGGGTGTCAGCATAAGAATTGCCGACTCTTCTGCATCTCGTTCAGTCGTCACGTAATAGTCGTGCGGGGAGAGGAATGAATCGACATCAAGATCTTCGTCTTGAAGGAATGGATACGCCGCATAATGATCATCGAGCAACTTGTTCGAGACAGTGCCTTGATAAAGCGCCGTTTCAAGTTCGGCGAAGAGTCGTGTATGCTCTCTGAAGCGTTCAGCCGCATACTGAGCTGTCGTTTGCCCATCTAAGATAAACGCCCAGTCACTCGATACAGCCAACACATAATGGCGAATCAATTGCTTTAACGCACGATTCGTCAAATCCGATTGATCACGATAATCTGCTACGTCTTTGACGAGTTGCATCTCCATCATATGCAGGTGACGGAGCATCCATTCATTTCGTTCATTGATCCAAACTTCACCGTAGCCTTTTCGTCCCCATGTGTTCATGGAAACATGGACGGTTTGTAAATCTTTGAAGTGACGCTCAAGAAAGATTGCTGGCGTGATCGTTTCGATTCCAAATTCTTCGAGTCGCTCTGCGACTTTCCCAAGAAATTCAGGACCTTCAAACCACCAGTGGCCAAACAATTCCGCATCGAACGGTGCTGTGACCAAGAACGGTGGGAACGTTTGTCCGCCATGTGCCTCTAGGTGCCCTTCTAACGTTTGAGCGAAGTCTGTCGCATGGTTCTCGATTTGATGTTCAGCCCACTCACGTACATAAAAGTCTTTTTGATCGGTGTCACCTGTGATGCGGTGCATTTTTAATCCTGTGTCGAATCGAATGCCTTCCGGATGCATGAACGATTGAATATAGTCCCAATCTCGGTCGTAGGCCAAATCTCGATAAAACTCTCGATAGTCAGGGTGACCTGGATATCCAATCATCGAACTCCAGATTTTACCCGAGATGATTTGGTCTCGTGGGAACAATGCGACACCGTGTGGAGAATAGACCGGAGCACCAATGCCTTTTTCAGGAGTCGGGTCCGCATCGAGCAATGCATGTTCATCGACAAACGTGTATCGAATCCCTTCTTCGTAAAGAATTCGGTCCACGCCTGGTGTATATGCACACTCTGGCAACCAAATCCCTGTCGGACGGAACCCGTAGTGACGTTCGAAACAGTTGAGACCTGTCCGAATTTCAGCCCGTGCCGCCTGCTCCGTGAAGAGATGTGGGTTGAAGCCGTGGGTCGCCGTACAAGTCACCATGTCGATATATCCCGCTTCACGATATGTACGGAACGCTTCATTCAAGTTTTTATTCCAATGAAGGAACGTATTTTTCAAGTCGTGATAACGCTGTTCATAGAAATGTAACGTCGATGTCTCCTCGTCCGTTCTTCCCTCTGAGAGTTCTAACGCAATCAATTCGAGCATCTCATCGATGTGCTCGACATATCGGTCTTGGATGAGCGGGTCTGCGAGCATTTCCACCACTGGTGGCGAAATACTGACTGTCCAATGCAATGGCCGCTTCAAGCGGTCAACTTGCCAAAGAATTGGAATATATGTTTCTGAGATGGCTTCATACACCCATCTTTCTTCTAATCGGTGCTTCTCTTCATGCCTAACGTACGGTAAATGAGCATGAAGGACGAGTGAAAAGTATCCTGGTTTCATGTAAGAATGTCCTCCTTAACGTACGTGACGATATGCCGCATATTTTGGTAATGTATCTAATAACTCAGGAGAATCTACTTCCCCATACTGCCAACGTCTCACCGGTTCCGCAAAACGTCCGATGCCGGCTGGTTCTGCACGCGGTGTATCAAGCGGTGCTGATGCCACGATTGGTAAAAATTCTCCCTCCATCGTGCGAATCCCGAATTCGAACACATATGTCGTATTCGGATCGAGAGGACGAACGAACCAACTATTCGTCATTTCAGGTAGGTCGAACGTATATGAACGATTTGCATGACCGCTCGCATAATCCAATAAGGTCACGTCTAAAATACGGAATGCTTTCGGTAGCTCTTCCCATCGTCTCATAAACTGAAGCTCTAACGTCTCTTTGACCAAATCAGACACTTCCCAGCACACATAAACCGAGTTCGGTGATTGCACGACTGCATGTAAAAAGTCGACGTTGTATCGGTCTGGCAACTGCCAGTATCCTTCTGGTCCTTTCGTAAGAAGTGGCGATACGTTCACATCACTCGTTTCTTTCGCTGTGGCGACTTGTTTACGCGAAGTTGATCCTGGCGCTTTAGCTTTAGCTTTAGCTTTAGCTTTCTTATTGCTCTTTTGTTTCACAGGGACAACTTCCTCCACCTCTTGTTGCTGATTTCTCCATTTTCGCCATGCGTATTGGACTTTGCCAATCGGGACGTCTAGTTCTGCCGCAATCTGTTTCAACGTAAGTCCTTGTTGCTTCAAGGATACGATTTTCTCTTCCATCTCTGTATGGCTCCCTTCATGTAAAAATCCATGTAGACTAGTATTCGCTCATTCTTTATGAATTCCTGCCCAAAAAAATAAAGAACAACAGCACTGTTGTTCTTTACCACTAATCTTATTGATTCAAATCATAATGTTTCCCTTTTTCAAGAAAAATTAAATGTTCTCCGAAGTTTGTCACGTGATCGCCCATCCGTTCGAGATATCTAGCGATGTTTGAGAACTCGTATACATCGTTCGTTCCGACCGTCATTGCCGGAAGGGAACCGATGTATTGTTTAATCACTGTTAGATTGATTTCGTCAATCACACGGTCCATTTCATTGAGTTCACGGACACGACTCACTTCTCCTTTACGATACGCACGCGTCGCCAATTCGAGCATGTCAATCAACTGTTCAGCCATCTGTTTGAGTGGTTGAATGTCATGTAAATAAGGAACATGTTCAATTCGCGTCACAGCTTTGGCGATGTTCGTCGCGTAATCCGCAATGCGTTCTAAGTCCGTCGCCGATTTCATCGTTACAATCAGACGACGTAAGTCAGTCGCAACAGGCTGTTGCTTAGCAATCAATAAAATCGCTTCGTCGTTGATAGTTAATTCTAAATCATCTAGTTCATTGTCGTTGTCGATTACCGTTTGCGCCAACTCAAGATCATGTTTTTCTAACACTTCGATTGCCGTCGCCGTTTGTCGCATCGTCAAGTTTGCCAAACGGACTACTTTATCTTCTAATTCAGTTAATTTCGTATCAAAAAATGTGCGATTTTGTGCCATCAATCTAGTCTCCTCCTTAACCGAAACGGCCAGAAATATAGTCTTCCGTCCGTTTGTCAGATGGATTCGAGAAAATCTTATCTGTTACATCGAACTCGACAACTTCTCCATTTAAGAAGAAGGCCGTTTTATCCGAAACACGGGCAGCTTGTTGCATGTTATGCGTGACGATGATGATTGAGTACTGCTCTTTCAACTCTTGAACAAGTTCTTCCACTTTCAATGTAGAGATCGGGTCAAGGGCAGATGTCGGTTCATCCATCAAGATGACGTCAGGTTCGATTGCTAGCGTACGAGCGATACAGAGACGTTGCTGCTGTCCACCAGAAAGTCCGTATGCGTTTTCGTTCAGACGATCTTTCACTTCATCCCAAATGGCAGCGCCACGAAGTGAGCGCTCGACAATCTCATCGAGTACTTTTTTATTTTTGATGCCGTGCGTACGAGGACCGTACGCTACGTTATCATATACTGATTTCGGGAACGGGTTTGGTTGTTGGAATACCATTCCGACCGATGTACGTAAATCTTCTACTTTATATCCACGGTCGAAGATGTTCCGACCATGATACAAAATTTCACCATTCGTCCGAACAGATGGTACGAGTTCTACCATGCGATTCAACGTTTTAATGAATGTTGATTTCCCGCACCCAGATGGTCCGATGATGGCCGTAACTTCATTCTTTTTAATATCGAGGTTGACGTCAATCAAAGCTTGGTCTTCGCCGTACCATAAGTTCAAATTGTTGACGACATAAGCGCTATCTTTTTTCATCTCAGTAGTTGTCGGTTCTGTCGTTGTTGTGTTCACGTTTTGATCTCCTTTATTGAGCTCTTGTTGTTTCATCATCTCGAGCTTCCTCCTCATTCATCTGCAAGAACGACTTAATGTCGGTTCGTATATTTGTTTCGGATATAAATCGCTACAGAGTTCATCGCAATGAGCATCGTCATGAGTACGATGATTCCTGCCGCGGCCAAGTTTTGGAATTCTGCTTGCGGTCGGCTCGTCCAGTTATAGATCTGGATTGGGAGCGCCGTAAAGTCAGAGAAAATACTGCTTGGTGTTGTTGAAATAAATGTTGCTGCGCCGACCATGATCAACGGTGCTGTTTCACCGATTGCACGAGACACGGCTAGAATGATTCCTGTGATAATCCCAGGAATCGCTGACGGCAAGACGACATTGAACGTTGTTTGCCATTTTGAAGCACCTAGCGCTAAAGAAGCGTGTCGTAACTCCATTTTGACTGCCCGTAATGCTTCTTGTGAGGCTACGATGACAATCGGTAAACTCATGAGTCCAAGCGTCAACGCACCTGCCATAACCGAGTTGCCTAATTCCATCACACGAACGAATATCGTTAATCCGAGCAATCCGAATACGATCGAAGGCACACCAGCCAAGTTCGAAATATTGACTTCGATAAATGAAGTCATTCGATTCTTCGGTGCGTACTCTTCTAGGTAGATTGCTGCACCGACACCAATGACGAACACCATTGGTACGATCAATAACATTAACCAAAATGATCCGATCAATGCAGGATATAGACCAGCATCTTCAGGGCGACGTGACGGGAAGTTACGTAAGAAATCAAGGTCGACCCAGCCCGCCCCTTTTGAGACGATGTCATAAATCAAAGTCGATAAGACGACTAATGCAAAGACAAGTCCTGCCAAAAAGACGTATTTGAAAATTTCATTCAGTTGTAAGCGGCGTTTGATTCGTTCAGATACCGTCTCACGATCCATCAGGTTCTTCGTATTCTTGAACTCACTGTTCGGTAAAGCCATATTAGTACTCCTCTCTGAAGCGGCGCGTCACCCAGTTTGCGAGCAAGTTCATCAACAGAGTGAAGACGAACAACAACGCACCGACCGCATAGATACTGTAATATTCGATTGTTCCGTAACCTGCGTCACCTTTTGCGATTTGAACGATATATGCCGTCATCGTCTGAATCGCATTGAGCGGATTGAACTCGAAGTTCGGTTGCGACCCACCCGCAATCGTTACAATCATCGTCTCCCCGATCGCACGGCTCATTCCGAGAACGATTGAGGCAATGATTCCAGATGTCGCTGCTGGCATGACGACCTTTGTCGCCACTTCAAGGCGTGTTGCACCTAGACCGAGCGCACCATCTCGAATTTTCTTCGGCACCGCACTCATCGCATCTTCAGAAATCGAAGCGATCATCGGAATAATCATGATCCCGACGACAATACCAGGACTAAGCGCATTGTAAATTTGAAGTCCTGGAATCAACGCTTGCAAAATCGGTGTGATGAATGACAACGCGAAGAAACCGAATACGATGGTCGGGACACCTGCCAACACTTCTAAGATTGGCTTTAATACACGACGCGCTCGCTCCGAAGCGTACTCACTCAAATAAATCGCAGACGCCAGTCCAAGCGGTACGGCAACGATCATCGCAATTACAGTAATTTGGAGTGTTCCCATCACAAGTGCCCATACCCCGAAGCGCTGATCTGCACTAAGCGGGTACCATTCTGTCGACCCTAAAAATTCAGCGACAGGCACTCGTTCAAAGAACTTGAATAGCTCAAAGCCAAGTGTGAACGCAATACCAATTGTCGTGACGACCGATACGAATGCGCTCAAGAATAATAAGAACGGCATGATTCTATCAAACACGTTCGTCGTACTATATTTCTTTTGTTTATTTTGTTGAATCATCTCTCGAATCGAGAGCTCTTTGTTTGGTTCATTCATCTCGTGTATCGCTCCCTACCTCTTCATACTAGAAAGCATGGCGAGAAGGTGAGAGTTACTCTCACCTTCTGCCACGTATCATTTTATTCTCCAGCGATTTCGTCGATCATCTTCGCGTTTTCATCGTAACGCGCTTGTTCCATACCGACATATCCAACTTCTTCAGCAAGTGCACCAGCATTTTCATTCATGAAGCGTGCGAAATCGGCTACTTGCTCTTTATCTTTCAATGAAGCGTTGTTGACATACGTGAAGATTTCACGTGAGAGCGGGTAAGAAAGGTCATTGATTGTTTCTGGAGTTGGCTCTACACCTTCGACTGCCATGGCACGTAATGTGTCTTGGTTTTCAATGTAGTATGCGTATCCGAAGAATCCGATTGCGCCTTCCGTTCCTGCTACACCTGTGACGAGGACGTTGTCGTCTTCTGACAATTGCGCGTCTTCACGAATGTCTGTATCGTCAAGAACAGCCTCATTGAAGAAGTCGAATGTACCTGAGTCTTTACCTGGTGCGAAGAATGAGATTTCTTCATCTGGCCAGTCTGAACGAACGTCTTTCCACGTTTTCACGCTTGTATCTGTCCACATTTTATTTAATTCTTCAATCGTGATATCTTGAGCCCAATCGTTCGCCGGGTTCACAACGAGTGAAAGACCATCAAGTGCGACTGAGAGTTGTGTGAATTCCACACCATTTTTCTCCGCTTCAGCTGCTTCTTCTTCTTTGATTTCACGTGATGCGTTCGAGAAGTCTGTCTCTCCCGTCACGAAGCGTTTGAAGCCACCACCCGTACCAGAGACACCGACCGTCACTTCAACTTCTGGTTGTTCAGCTGAATATTCTTCTGCGACTGCTTCCATGATTGGGAATACAGTTGATGATCCGTCCATGACGACTTTTCCTGATAGCGCATCGCCTTCAGCAGCGCCACTTCCTTCTTCATTGTTCCCACAGGCTGCACCTACGAGTGCGACCGAAGTGATTGAAGCGAGTAAAGCTGATTTTTTCATCCAAGACATTTGTGACGTCCTCCTTGAGTTTGCTTTGATTTTTGTTGTGGATCTGTTGTTCTGTCCTACAATTAATATCCTAATGAACTTCTATTAACGAGAAATAAACGGAACGTAAAAGAATTGTAAAGACAAAAAAAGAAGTCACCGAAGTGACTCCTTTCATTGAAGCATTGCATTCACATCTTCTAAGTTAAAGTAAGCTTTCATAATATCGTGCGCGACCCGCGTGTTGATTCCTTCCGCCATAAGTCCAGGCATGATGATCGCCCATGCGATTTCGGGGTCATCATACGGTGCCCAGCCAACATGGTTCGAGTTAAACGTCTCAATCGGCTTCCCGCTTGCGTCTCGTTTCGCTCGGCCATCTTCGTCTTCAGCGATGGCCTCTGCCGTTCCTGTCTTCCCGGCCGCAGTCATCCCTGTCTGTTGCAAAATCCGAGATGAACCCGATGCAGATTCAACCCCTTGACGATATCCTTCACGAACACGTTCGATATACTCGTCTTGAATATCGACTTTATTCAACGCGTTCGGTTGGAACGTGCTGACGACTTGTTTATTGTTTTCATCGAGCGAACCCGGCTCAATGATTTCTTTCAGTAAATGTGGCTGAATGCGATAACCACCATTTGCTAACGTAGACGTATATTGTGCCAATTGGATTGGCGTGTACGAGATATACTGTCCGATCGACATATCCATGAGAAGCGTGACACGGTCGGGAACGCTACGGAATCCAGTCGACTCGAATGGTAAATCAATTCCCGTCTCGATTCCGAGTCCGAACTGTTTATAGTAATGTTCCATCGTTTCAAATGCCTGTGTGACGTTTTCCCCGACAATTTGTCCGGTCGAATAATAGTCAGCCAAACGTAATGCGATTTGGAACATATAAATGTTTGACGACATCGCAAGTGCATCTAAATCGTTTATGTTCCCCATGTTACGGTAAGAAGCTTTGGTCGACGATCCGATTTTAATCGGCGCGTCATAAATATATTCTCCCGGCTCAACGACGCCTTCTTCAAATCCATAAGCGACCGTCGCCCCTTTGATGGTTGACCCGATTTGGCTGGCACGGAGTACGGTCCCTGTCGAGACATCTTTGAACTCATTCGTCTCTAAATCAAGCTCTTGCCCTGACAAAGCTAGTAGTTCACCCGTTTGCGGGTTCATGACGACAGCGAACGCGCGGTCGAAATGAGGACTTCCCGAACGCCCGGCCCGAATAGCCTTCTTCAATATCTCGTCGACTTCTTTTTGGAATTCGATATCAGTCGACAAAACGATATCTTTACCCGGGTTCCCGCTCACGCGAGTTGGTTCCCCGACCGGTTCACCTTTATACGTTGTGAACACATCGTATGCAGGCGTCCCGCGAAGGACGTCTTCATATTGTTGCTCTAAGTAGGACGTCCCGACACGGTCGTTCAGTCCATATCCTTTCGCCTGATAAGAAGCTCGTTGTTCGGCCGGGATTTGACGATAGCTTCCTAAGAAGCTTCTGAACGTCTCATCGAACGGATAGTCCCGTTGATAGTATGGCTCGACGCTCACGCCTGGTAACATTTCTAAGTTTTCTTCAATGACCGCCATCTCTTTTGGGCTTGCGCCGATTTTGATGACTTGTGGGTCGAGGGCATAGCCGCTCTCCATATTATGTTTGATCGCGATGATTTCTTCTGTCGCATCATCGAACGTGATCTCTTCTTCTGTGATGGAGTCGAGTAAGAGCCGGTCTACGTCTTGGTTGGACAATGCAGCCCGCTCGTCTTCCGGTAACTCCTCTAACAATGCTTGCGTACGTTCTTGAGCGAGTTCTGGATTCGTTGCAATCCAGTAATCCTTGCGGTCACGTTCCGTCATTTTGCGATCTTCTTTCGGAATATCGACGATTTCCGACAACTTTTTGGCGACATCTAAGCGTTCATCCGCTTTCGTCACTTGCGAACGACGGTACATGATCGAGTAGTTTGAAATCGTATCCGCAAGCACTTGACCGTTACGGTCATAAATCTTCCCTCGTGGTACCTCGTATTTAATCTTACTCGACTCAGTTTTTTGAACTTCACGTGCAATCAATTCCCCATTCACAATTTGAACGACGCCTAATCGAAAGATTAGCGTTGCAAATAGAACGAAGACGATGAAAAATAACAAATTTAAACGTAACGGTAAGTGGTTTCGCCGTTTCTTCGGCACTTTTACACGATTTTTTGCCAAGTCCGTTATCTCCTTCCACAATCGATTCCTTCTATAGTATAGCGTACACGGTCATCTACTATTTTGTCCGTTTTTCACTATATCATAATTTGTTTACAAATTAATGAAAGACACAAAAAAACCCGAGACTCTATGAAGAATCTCGGGACAAACGACTTATTTTGCGTCAGCGTACAATTTCGCAACATAATCCCAGTCGATGACGTGGAAGAATGCATTGATATAGTCAGGACGACGGTTTTGGTAGTTCAAGTAGTAAGCGTGCTCCCAAACGTCAAGTCCGAGGATTGGCGTAACACCTTCCATGATCGGTGAATCTTGGTTTGGTGTAGACGTCACTTCAAGTTTGCCGTTCTTCACGACGAGCCATGCCCATCCTGAACCGAAACGAGTAGTTGCAGCTTTTGTGAACTCGTCTTTGAATGCATCAAAGCTACCGAATGACTCGTCGATTGCAGCAGCGAGATCGCCAGAAGGTGTCCCGTTCTCGTTTTTCTTCAAGAGTTTCCAGAAGAACGAGTGGTTCCAGTGACCGCCACCATTGTTACGGACAGCAGTTTGAATGTCAGCAGGAAGCGAATCGATTTTTTGAAGCAAGTCTTCTAGTGAAGAGTACTCCACGTCTTTTCCTTCGAGTGCATTGTTTACGTTTGTGACGTAAGTGTTGTGGTGTTTCGTGTGGTGGATTTCCATCGTGCGTGCGTCAATGTGTGGTTCGAGTGCATCATATGCGTAATCAAGTTGTGGTAATTCAAATTTAGCCATTACTAAAATCCCCCTTAAAAGTGTTTTGAACAACGTTCGTTATAAATGTAACAGATTTGTGACGGTCGACTCAATTGTAATGCCTCACTCTACATCTTCTTCTGGTAACGCCCAGACCGAAATAGATCCCGCCGCCACTTTAAATACCCCAAATCCTTCCTCATCAATCTCAATTTTATCTTCTCGAGTATTTGTCAAGTCGACCCATGTTTCGCCAGCTCGCTCTTCCCCGACGAACATTCGCTTTTCAGCCTCGTCCGAAGTTGAGATGAGAACGGCACATCCTGAACGCTCGATCTCCTCTACACCTTTGCGTACCCAGCCGATGACGTTTGCATCATCGAAGTAATCATCCTGTTCCCCGTAAGCTTTTTCCCGACGGGCATAAAGAAGTGTATCAATGGCAAGTTTCATCCCATCAGTCGGGTGAGGGCCGTCGATGCCGTAGTAATCCCCATAGAAGACACATGGATAGCCATCTTTACGTAGCAAAACGAGACCGTATGCGATTTGCTTGAACCAATCTTTTACCCATGACTCGAGTGCCTCTTCAGGTTGTGAATCGTGATTGTCTACAAACGTCACTGAATGAAGTGGGTGTGACTGGACGAGCGTATCATCAAAAATGGTGCGCATATCGAATGCGGCCCCTTCCTCTGACGCCTGATGTAATTTATAGTGGAGCGGAACATCGAATAGATCGACATGGTAATCGATGTTATCAAGAAATTCACGGCATGCGTCAAGATCAGACTTCCAGAACTCTCCGACGAAATAGAATTGATCGCTTTTCTCTTCACGCATCGTTTGACTGAACTCTTTCACGAAGTCATAGTTGATGTGTTTGATTGCATCCAATCGGAATCCGTCACATTTCGTTTCCTCAATGAACCATTTACCCCAGCTCAACACTTCTTCCCGAACTTCAGGATGATGATAATCGATGTTTGCGAACATCAAATAGTCATAGACACCGAATTCGTCATCGACATTGTCGTTCCATCTTTTATTCTCTCCAACGATAAAGAAGATGCCAGAACGGTCTGTCGCTGCATCATAGTCGGTGCCGTTAAAATGTGTGAAGTCCCATTTAAATGTAGAATACTTCCCATCACGAGCTTCATAATCAAACTTCGTCCATCCTTCGATTTCAAAAGGCTCGTCAGACAGCACTTTCGTGCGATCATTTTGATCCACTTCGAGCACGTCAAACTTCTCGGTGGCATCCGCGCCTGCTTTATGGTTCATGACGACGTCCATATAAATTTGCATCCCTAGCTCTTGCTGACAAAAAGTTGTCGCTTCAAGAAGCTCTTTTTTTGTTCCGTATTTCGTGGCAATCGATCCTTTTTGATCGAACTCACCTAAATCGTATAAGTCATAGATGCCATAGCCTGTGTCTTCACCGCTTTGCCCTTTTGTGACAGGTGGTAACCAAAGCGCCGTAATTCCAGCTTTATTTAAATCTTCAGCTCTCTCTTTTAACCGCTTCCAATGTTTTTGATCCGCTTCGACATGCCATTCAAAAAACTGCATCATGGTGTGATTTCGTTCCATTTTGTCCGCCTCATTTCATATTTTTCAAAAAACAAAATGCTAACGACTATTTACCCACGAAATTTAGATTGAAAACAAAAAAACAACTTTCACAAAATGAAAGTTGTTTCAAATGGACCCTGTAGGACTTGAACCTACGACCGGACGGTTATGAGCCGTCTGCTCTAACCAGCTGAGCTAAGGGTCCTTATAAGTAGCGGCGGAGGGAGTCGAACCCACGACCTCACGGGTATGAACCGTACGCTCTAGCCAGCTGAGCTACACCGCCATGTTGTTATACAGTAATAATATACTGAATATGCTCCATACTGTCAAGGGAAATTCCTTTCCATTGAAAAGAAAAGCACTCCAACGTGTAGTTGGAGTGCTTCATCTTTATACAGTCACTTCGTTTGCATCTTCGAGCGTGATTTCTGTGATGTTCATGGCATGGTCACCAATCCGCTCAAGGTTTGAGAGCATGTCGACGAAGAACATACCTGCTTGTCCATCACAAGCACCCGTGTTCAAACGAACAACGTGGTTTTTACGGAATTGACGCTCGAGCATGTCGAGTTTCGCTTCCATTTCGATGACTTTACGTGCTTCGACCATGTCACCGCTTGCTAACGTCTGAAGTGATTTCTCTAACGTTTCGCGTGTGAGGTCATACATTTCAGTCAATTCTTTTTGAGCATCTGCCGAAAGTGTTACTTTTGTAGCTGTCTTATAGTCAATCAACTCAATGATGTTTTCAACGTGGTCACCGATTCGTTCGATGTCGTTGATCGCATGCATGAGCGTCTTGTGCTCTTGTGATTCTTGCTCTGTCAAATCAACCGCAGCCAATTTGACGAGGTAATCTGTGATTTTCGCATTCAACGAGTTTAACGCTTCTTCGATATGCGCAGACTTTTCAGAATGTTTTTTATCTCCTGTTGTCAAATAGTTACGCGCTTCGTCGAGACCAAGTTTTGCGAAATCGCCCATACGGATGACTTCGTATTTCGCTTGTTCCACTGCAATCGAAGGAGATTGCTGAATGAAGATTGGGTCCAAGTGCTGTGCTTTCGTATCGACAATTGAATCCTCACCAGGCACCAGTTTCGTCACAATCCAAGCAATCGTTCCAATGAACCAGAACTGAATCAATGTGTTGACGATGTTAAACGTACCGTGAGCGAACGCAATTTGCATCTTGTCTTCAATTGCCAAGAAGTCTGTAATCCAATATATATAGTTTGTGAACGGAACTAACAAGATCATGAAAATCGTCGTTCCGATTAAGTTAAAGATAACATGTGCTGCAGCTGCGCGACGTGCGGCAACCGATGCACCAATCGATGCCAAAATGGCAGTGATCGTCGTACCAATGTTGTCACCAAACAATACTGGAAGAGCGGCACCTAACTCAATTGAACCACCCGCATAGAGCTCTTGCAAAATTCCGATTGTTGCAGAAGACGATTGGACGATGACTGTAAATACAGTACCAACGATGACTCCGAGGAACGGATTGTCACTCATTGATTGCGTCAAGTCGATGAAATACTCACTTGAGCGAAGCGGACGCATCCCGTCACCCATCAACTCTAGACCGTAGAACAATGCCCCGAGCCCGAAAATGACTTGTCCAAGGTGTTGGAAACGTTCTTTCTTAAAGAAGAAGAGTAAGACTGCACCGATTGCAATCATCGGGAGTGAATATGCACCGACATCGAATCCGATGATAAATGCCGTCACTGTTGTACCGATGTTTGCTCCCATGATGACTCCGATTGCTTGACGGAGTGTCATGAAGCCCGCACTAACAAGTCCGACTGTAATAACGGTTGTACCAGAAGAAGATTGAATCAATACAGTAACGATGATTCCGGCGAGTACACCGAGGAATGGATTCGTTGTATACTTATCTAGGATGTCACGCAGGCGATTCCCTGCAGACTTTTGGAGTCCGTCTCCCATCGATTTGATCCCGAAGAGGAAGATCCCTAGACCTCCAAAAAACATGAATAACATTTCTTGCAAATTGTATTCCACGATTTTTGTACTCCTTTTAATTAAGAATTGGTTGGATTTGCTTGGTTTTTAATGCCCTACTCATTATGCCTTCATCGGCATCTTCATGTAAACACGTTTTATGTAAAAGTTTTATTAAAACACTGTACTATTTTTAATGATTTCTACCACATTGTAATATAACAGATTGGAGTTCTTTGCATGTTGTCCACTATTTTCACGTTTCTCCGCACGAGTTTAGTCCCATCTAAGCGAGCGCTTCGCCTTCGACTCGCTCCGCTTCACGCCTATATGGGGGCCACTTTTGTATTGGCGCTACTCATTACCGTCTTGGACTTCATTGTGATTCGTCCTGACTTTTTCATTCCGATGTGGCTCTTCTTACATGGGTTCGCCATCTTCTTTTTCTACTTGATTTGGGTCGCAATCATGGCCTTGTATGTCCAACTGTTTACGAGAGTCTACTCAAAAAACATGTGGGCCTATCGTCAAGCTTGGCCGTATACCGTGTCGATGACATTCGTTCCGACAATTATATTGGTTGCGCTGTACCACATGAATTCATCTCTTATGTGGATTGGCGTGCTGTTTGGACTCGGCTATATCACCTATCCATTAACGAAAGTACCTCAAAAAAAACAACGACGAGCGTCTTCGTAACCGCTCGTCGTTGTTTTTTTATGCTGGAGAGAGTTCCTCAAGCGTCTGATTCAGTGCCTCACTTTGATCACTCAAATCCGCACCTGCTGATTGTAAAGATGACTGTACGTGTGACCACCGCTCTACACCTTCGTTTAGTTCGAGTAATTTTCGTTCAAGTAACGAACTGATTTCTCGCAATTGCTCATTGGATTCGATTAATTGCAAAAGCTGTCTCCCGGTATGAGACGTTTGATCCGTGATGGACTGAAATTCATCTAACTGAACCTTGATCTCATGGTCAATCGTCCCGATTCCAATCTCCACCCGAGACACTGCATCTTTTAATAGATGAACTTCTTTTATAAAGTCGTTGACTTCCACCAACAAGTCTTTTCGTTCTTCGTTCAATGCTTCGATTGCATCCACAGCGAGAAGTGTCGCTTCATTCGTCATTTTCGCCAACTTCCCAACTTCATTGGCCACAACCGCAAATCCTTTCCCATGTTCGCCTGCACGGGCTGCCTCGATCGATGCGTTTAGCGATAGCATCTTCGTAGCTGTCGACACCGAGAGGATACTCTTCAGCGCCTCATCCGCTTTTGAAGAATTCGATTCACTATCCACAAGCTTTTGTTGAATGCTCTCCACTTGATGCTCGACATAATGACTCGCTTCTTTCACAGAAGAGAATGTTTCAAGCTCTTCATGTAAAATTGACTTCAGTCGATTGCCACGTTCATCCACACTTGAAATTTGATGTTCAAGCGTTTCGATTTGCTGCGTGACCTCCCTCATTTTGAATGTGGAATCGCTCGTCACCGACTGATACGAATGACTCGTATGTTCAACGGTAGCCGCAACTTCACGAAATTGTTCCACTTGATGTTGGCTGTTCATCAGCTCTTGTTTAAAAATCGGAAGACTTTGATGGAACGCACTCGCTGTCTTATCCATCATGTCCATGGACCGGTTCCATAATTGAATGAACGTGTTGAACTCGGTTTCGAGTATATGGATTTCTTTGGATTTTGCTCCAAGTGCCACATCGTCGAATCGGCGTGTTTCAACGGCGTGGCGCAATGAATGGGCCAATATACTCAACGGTTTGACTTCACGATGAATCAATCGTGTAAAGAGGATGGCCATCCCAATCATCGCAATCAATAAGATGAAAATGATATATTGTCGCAGTTCAGCCATTGGACCGAGCGCAGATTCTTTCGTGACGACGAGAACGTAATCTGCCTTTAACTCAGGTATCGCAACCGACGCCATTAACCATTCTTCCGTCTCTTTGACTTCCGAACTTGTAGTTTGTGCAATCTCCTCTACGATTTGTTCTGTCTTCATTCCTTTTGGTCCACTCAATTGCTCAATAGACTGTCCACGCACTAAAAATTGTGCGGCTTCGAATTCATCCCCCGATAAGATAGAAGCTTGTTGCATATAGGTGGATTTGAGTGAACGGTTTAGTTGCTTGTCGTTTGCAACGTACGCACTATAAGATGTCTTCACCGATTCGCGCATGACCGTAACTTCTCGCATGAGACGTTGTTCGATTTCTGCGGATAATAATTGTTCAGATTTCAGGGCGAACCAACTGAAGGTCGTGATAAAGACAAGTAAAATAATCGGCATGAGTGTCCATTGAAGACGGTGTGCCATTTTAAAATGACGATTCGGTCGATTGTTTCGTCGTGCTTTCTTCCTTCGATTGCGTTTAAAGCCCCATTTCATATGTTGCCACCTCTTTTTCTATTCTCGCTTTTATATCGGTCTTGAGACGGTGGAAAATTATGAAGTAGATGTTAAGATAACGTTAGAGTTTGTAAAGAGCACACATCCGTTACGCATCCTAGATGCTTTTTCACATTCTTTTCGTTATGATAATGAAGAAACCTTATTTTCTTAAATCGATTGGAATCTTTCCAAAAGAAGGAGATTACGTATATGTCAGAAATTTTGCATCGTTCATTAACTCGTCCGATTCGTGTCGGTAACTTGATTATCGGAGGATCGAACGAAGTCGTCATTCAATCTATGACTACAACAAAAACTCACGACGTCGAGGCGACTGTCGCCGAGATTAAGCGTCTAGAAGAGGCTGGGTGTCAGGTTGTTCGCGTGGCATGTCCAGACGAACGTGCAGCTGACGCACTCGCTGAAATCAAGAGCCGCATTAACATCCCGCTCGTTGTCGATATTCACTTCGATTACAAGCTTGCACTAAAAGCCATCGAAAGTGGCGTCGATAAAATTCGAATCAACCCGGGTAACATCGGTCGCCGTGAAAAAGTAGAAGCTGTCGTAAACGCCGCGAAGGCAAAAGGGATCCCGATTCGAATCGGTGTCAATGCCGGGTCACTCGAGAAACAATTCCTTGAAAAGTATGGTTACCCGACTGCACAAGGAATGGTCGAGAGTGCGATGCACCACGTGAAAATTCTCGAAGATCTCGGATTCTATAACACAATCATTTCACTCAAAGCTTCTGACGTGAACTTGGCGCTTGAAGCGTATACGCTCGCTGCGAAGACGTTTGATTACCCGCTCCATGTCGGGATCACAGAATCAGGTCCACTTTTCTCTGGTTCACTTAAATCAGCAGCTGGGCTTGGCGCGATCCTCTCACTCGGAATCGGTTCAACGGTTCGTGTCTCTCTTTCAGATGACCCAGTCGAAGAGGTAAAAGTTGCGAAAGAAGTGCTCAAGTCATTTGGTCTTGCTGCAAATGCCGCAACATTGATCTCTTGTCCGACGTGTGGTCGAATCGAAATCGATCTGATCTCGATTGCGAAAGAAGTAGAGGAATACATCCAAAACATTAACGTCAACATTAAAGTTGCTGTTCTTGGTTGCGCGGTAAACGGTCCTGGTGAAGCACGTGAGGCTGACATCGGTATCGCTGGTGCCCGCAATGAAGGTCTTCTTTTCCGCCATGGTAAGATTATCCGTAAAGTTCCTGAAGCCACGATGGTTGAGGAATTGAAAAAAGAAATCGACGCCATTGCTGCTGAGAAGATGGCTGAGCGCGAGCGTGAAGAACAAGAGCTTGCTAATCAATCAAATTAATGAATCACCTTACCCGCACGGTTGCAACCGTGCGGGTTTTTGATAGAATAGAGGGCATGTGAGGAGGAGTGATGAGATGCGAATCGGTATTGATTTAGATGGGACCGTAACAGACCCTAGAAGTTGCTTTATATATATGAATGAATCACTTGGTTACTCCATTGACTATCATCGTGCGACAGAGTATGAACTGCATACGTACACCACGATGGAACAGCATGAGTTTTGGAAGTTTATGATTGAAGAAGGACATGAGGAAGCAATCTATCGTCGTTCCCTTCCCCATTCCGATGTATTGGACGTATTATGGGAGTTGAAACAACAACATCACCTTCACTACGTCACTGCAAGGAGCGAAGCGGTTCGTCCTGTTACAGAAGAATGGATTACGAGTCACCGACTTCCACTCGATTCGCTCGTGATGACCGGATCACACGATAAAATCAATGTCGTCAAAGACTTGTCACTCGAATTATTCATGGAGGACCGTTATGAGAATGCGGTATCTATCCACGAAGAAACGTCTATCCCCGTCCTATTGTTCGATGCACCTTACAATCGGAAAGCACTGCCTAAAGGTGTGACACGCATCTCAACATGGCGTGAGGCACATCACCAGATTGCGCATATCGAAAAACAAATGGTTCTTAACCAACGCTAAAAGGCAATCCCGTTCAGCTAACGGGATTGCCTTTTTTAATTAGATGCGGCCGAGTTCTTCAATCACGTCACTTGCGAGTACACTTGCTGGATGAATCGTTTGACTGATCGATTTAGCTGCGAGCGCATGCCAAAGGACTGCTTGTTCATTTGGTGACCATGACCCACCTTCTCTCGCCCATAATGTGAGCAAAATTCCTGTCAACACGTCGCCGCTCCCTCCTTTGGCTAAGGCAGAGGCTTCCACTGTATTGACCGCGCCTGTTCCATCGGGTGCCACGATAAGGGTATACGTCCCTTTTAAAATCAGGTGGACACGGTGCTCTATTGCAAATTCGGCAGCAATGGTGAAACGGTCACTTTCAATCTCTTCAACTGATCGACCTGTCAATTTAGAAAATTCACCAGGGTGCGGCGTGAGGATGAGCGGTCCTCGTGCTTCAAGTCGCTTCGTCGATAGTGCACCCGCGTCAACGATGACGGGGCACGATTGCCGAGTCACTTGTTGCCAAATCAAGTCCAAACCCTCACCTTCCACCATTCCAGGACCGATTGCAATCGCGTCGTATGTTTTTTCCAAGAGATCCGTATGCTGGTCGTACATCGCTTCAGGTAACGTCGAAATGAGAGGACTCGCCTCCCTTGGGATTGAGAGGTTTAACAAGCCAATCCCGGAGCGAAGTGCTGCGCGGCCCGCCATAAATGGGGCTCCGAGGAGATGACGACTTCCCCCAATCAATATGCCGTGCCCATAATCCGTTTTATGACTGAATCGGTCTCTCTCTAAAAGCGATTGATCAAAATCAGATTCGGTCAATACGTTCCAGTCCGATGTATGCGGGAGCCCGATATCGATTCGTTCGAGCTGTCCAAAATAAGGTGCAGTGCGGTTTAAAAAAGCTGTCCGCTTATAGCCATGTAAAGAATAAGTATAGGTCGCCTGAACAGCCAGGCCATCAAACTCACGAGCGTGGTCACTCGGCATACCGGAAGGAATGTCAATCGACAACACCTCTGCCGATTGTTCATTGATCCATTCAATGACATCTCTCGCTTTTCCTGAAACGGGTCCTGAGAGTCCGACACCGAACAACGCATCGATGATGATGTCCGTAGTAATCGGTTGCTCAATAATTTGAACGAATGATGCCGCATAAGTCGCGTGCGTCGATGCCGCCTCCGATTTACTTTCACCGAGTGGTGACCAAACGCTCACGTTGTGACCTTTCACCGCAAGTTCCCTCGCGACAACCCATCCATCTCCGCCGTTATTGCCTTTTCCACAAATCACTAGAATTGTTGAAGAGGAATCTATCTGCATCTTCGGCACGATTGCCGAAGCCGCTCGTTCCATCAATACTGTCTCGGGCATCCCGTTTTGACTGGCGGTTTGATCGATCTGTTTGATTTCTTTCGCTGTGTAAATCATCTGACTTCCCCCTTTCGATACAAAAAAGGGATTGAATCAATTCAATCCCTTTTGCTTACATTCTTTACAATACCCGTATATCTCAAATTTATGATCGACCACTTCAAATTCAGGATCCACTGTCTCTACAAAACGCATCGGACACAAATCGAGTAGCTTTGTCTTTCCGCAACTTCGACAAATCAAATGGTGATGATGGTGCGAAGCGCTACATGTGACGCGAAACGACTTTTCGCCTTCAAGCTCTGTCGCTTCGAGTAGCCCTTCCTCAGCGAAAGATTTGAGGTTTCGATAAATCGTATCAAAACTCATCGTCGGATGCTTATCCCGCATATATTCCAGTACGTCTTTAGCACTGACGTAGCGATCTTCTTCAGAGAGAAAGGCGTACATCTCAAGACGTTTAGGCGTAACTTTTAAAGAAGATGCACGAAGACGATTCAATTGTTCAGTCTCATTCATGTTGTACCTCCTTTTTCCTGAAACTCATCACTTTCTCAAGAATCATGACACCCGCCAAGATACCGACCGCGATCAACACGATGACCCCACCTGGTGCGACATCAAGGTCGTAAGCAAGGACGAGTCCACCGATTGTCGCAACTTCACCAAAGATGATGGACCAAAGGATTGTCTGTTTGAAACTTGAGGTGAAACGTAACGCCGCTGCGACAGGTAGCGTAATCAAACTTGATACGAGAAGCGTGCCGACGATTCGCATACTGACAGCGATGACAAGTGCCACAATGAACATGAATAACATATGGAGCATTGTGCTCGGAAGTCCCGAGACTTTCGCTTGTTCTTCATCAAATGACAAGAACAGTAACTGTTTATAGAAGATAAAGATCACAAGGACCGTTAAGATCGCCACACTGACAATCAAGGTGATATCTGACTGACTCACTGCGGAGATTGATCCGAATAATAACGTCGACAAATCAACGGAGAATCCTCTTGAGAGCGAGATGAAAATAGCGCTCAGTCCCATCCCAGCTGACATCATGATGGGAATCGATAATTCTTGAAAGTGAACATATTTACTTCGTAACCAGTTGAGTCCGAGCGCCGCTAATACCGAAATCAACGTTCCCATATAGAGAGGATTGAGATCAGCGAATAAGGCGATGTATTGCCCGAGAAATAAGCTGAATGAAATACCGGCAAGCGTCATATGTGACAGGGCATCGGCAATCAAACTCATTCGTCTAACGACGATAAACGAACCGATGAGCGGTGCTGTGAAACCAATGACGAGCGCTGCAATGAACGCATAACGTAAAAAACTGTATGTCCAAAGGTCTGCAATCATGTCGTACCCTCATGGACAAGCACTTTCACAGGATATGGTTTAATGGATGACGCCAGTTCACCGAGCTCGCTATATTCTCGAAGACCACAATTACATGCCAAACGCCCACGGTCGAGATGGACGACTTTCGTGACGAGGTCTGTCACGACGTTTAAATCGTGGGTGACGAGAACGAACGTACACGTTGTATGTTCCCTGAGCATATGCAGCACTTCATAAAAGTCTTGTAAGTGTTTCTGGTCCACACCAACCGTAGGCTCGTCTAAAATCAATAAGTCAGGCTGATTGACCATCGCCCGCGCGATAAAGACACGCTGTTGTTGCCCTCCTGACAAGTCCCCGATTTTACGATGGCGGAACTGCCACATGTTGACCGTCTCAAGCGCATTTTGAATCGCTGCCTGATCTTCCATTTTTAGACGTTTGAATAAACCGAGGCGGCCATATCTCCCCATCGCCACAACTTCTTCAACGGTAACCGGGAATCCCGAGTTAAATGAAGCCGCTTTTTGGGAAACGTAACTGATACGAGACTTGTCTTTAAACTGCGAAATTGGCTTGCCGAACAGTTCAACAGACCCTTGTTGTGGTTGTAGTAAACCAAGAATCGTTCGAATCAATGTCGACTTCCCAGAACCGTTTTCTCCAACGATGGCGACGAAGTCCCCTTGTCGAATATCAATCGAAACTTGTTGTAAGGCCGGTGTCCCATCATAGTAATAAGACACATCATTTAATTTGACGACGGATGCTGTCATCTAATCCCTTCTCTCATTTGATAAATCGTAATCATTTCTACTTTCTAGGCGTTTGTATTATACAGAATATCCGACACGCCTTCAAGCGAGACCTTTTTCGCCAATCTAATTGTTTAAAATTCACGTAAATCATATGTTCGTCCAAAACCTTGTCGATTACACTAAGAATATGAAGGGGATGGTTTTATGGTAAAGAAACTGGCAGTCATTGATATCGGATCCAACTCGATTCGGAATGTCATCTTTGAAGTCAATGAGGAAGGACAATATTTCGAGCGCTTAAACGTGAAAGAAGTAGCTCGTTTATCTAGTCACATTAGTGACTCGAATGAAATGACGGAGGACGGAATCGCTGCTTTGATTGATACGCTACGCCATTTTAAAGAATTGAACGATTATCATATCGTTACAGATGTGCTTCCTGTCGCGACAGCGGCTATCCGAAATGCAAACAATTCGGATGATATCTTACAGCAAGTGAAAAACGCTACGGGTATGACGATTCGCTTGCTAAGTGATTATGAAGAAGCATTCTATGGGTACTCTGCCATTGTCAATTCGACGTATGTTGAAGACGGTTACTCTGTCGATATCGGTGGGGGATCAATGGAGGTCACCTATTTCCAGAATCGTGAGCTTGTCTTTTATCATAGCTTCCCGTTTGGTGCTGTCACCTTGACGAAAGAGTTCATGAAAGACGATACTATGACAAAAGACGAACGCAAAGCGTTGACCTCATACTTAAAGAAAGCATTTAAGGAAATCGAATGGTTAGAACCTCATGGTGTCCCACTTGTCGGCGTCGGAGGGACAGCACGTAACTTAGTTCGCGTCGAACAGACCATGTCGAATTTCCCACTTGAAGGAATCCATCAATATACGATTTCATCCGATCAACTCGAAGAAGTCGTGGATGAGCTCGTCGGCATGTCGAGCAAGCAACTCGGGCGAATGGATGGACTGTCAAAAGATCGGGTCGACATCATCGCCCCGGCTGTGACAGCAATCGGTGAGCTTGCGAAATATTTGAAAGTTCCGGAATTCACGATGAGCAATAACGGACTTCGAGAAGGATTGTTTTATGAGAACTATTTACATGAGCATGATAAAGTGCGGTTTGCTGATGTGAAAGAAGAAAGCTTTCGACATTTTGAAAAACAATATGATGTGAACCCGACCCGCCACCAACACTTGATTCGATTGGCTCGTCAGCTGTATACCGGACTGATTGAAGAGAAGGCCATCAAACCGAAACCGTTCGAGCCTGGTCTACTCGAGGGTGCTTGTCGTCTCGCCTATGTCGGCGAATATATCGACCATAACAATAAGAGCGATCACACGTTCCATTTGATCACGACGAATGATTTTAAAGGGTTGAATAATGAAGACCGGCTCGCACTCGCGCTCGTTACTTCATTTAAATCAAAACGCGTGTTAGAACAACATATCGAGGCTTTTCCGAAGTGGTTTGACCACAAGTTGTTGAAGAGTCTTGAATTACTTGGTTCAATTGTCAAACTTGTCGACGCACTTGATTTGACAGAGCGCCAAATCGTCACGGACATCCACGTCTCTAGCTCAAAAGATGGTCTTACACTCTCATTAGATACGAACGGGTCTGCCCGCTTTGAGTTACAACGAAGCACTCGACACAAAAAACACTTAGAACGCGCAATCGACCAATCGATTGAGATTGTCTTGAACGAGGAGGAATAAACATGCCCGACTATACGTACGAACATTTCAACAATCGGGAACTTAGCTGGCTCGATTTCAACGAACGTGTCCTCGAAGAAGCGGTGGACGATCGAAACCCGCTCATGGAACGCTTGAAGTTCCTAGCAATCTTCAGTTCAAACTTAGATGAGTTTTATATGGTTCGTGTCGGAGGTTTAAAAGATGAGGTGCTCGCAGGGTTTAACCGTCCGGAAGACAAGACAGGACTCACTCCGAAGCAACAGATTAAAGCCATCTCGATGCGTGCTCAAGAACTTGTCGAGACACAATATGCGACGTATAAGAAAATCACGAAACAATTATCCAATCAAAACGTACGCTTTTTGCGCACGAAACATTTGAACAAGACACAACAAGAATTCGTGAAAGAGTATTTCCGTACACACGTCTTCCCGGTTCTCACACCGATTGCCGTCGACGCCTACCGTCCTTTCCCGATGCTGTTATCAAAATCATTGAATATTGCCGTCGAAATCGCTTCGAATGGCGAAGGGAAAAAGCGACTCGCCCTCGTTCAAGTACCTTCCGTCCTACCCCGTTATCTTGAACTGCCTACGGACGACGAGGAACATACCGATTTGATTTTGCTCGAAGATTTGATCATTCAATTTATCGATTCCCTATTTAAAGGGTTTGTCGTCGAATCGACGATGCCGTTCCGGATCACCCGTAACGCGGATATGCCTTTCCATGAGGAAGGGAGTCGCGATGTGTTGAAACAAATTGAAAAAGAGCTGAAAAAACGTCGCTATGGGGTCGCCATCCGGCTCGAAGTGCAGCAACGCTCATTACGAAAAGAACTGTTATTCATGCTTCAAGATGTACTTGATTTGCACGACCGTGACATTTTCATTGTGGATGGTCCGATTGATTTGACCTTCCTGTTCGGTATATATAGTCAAATCGGGATAGAATATGACGACATGATCAATGAGACGTTGATCCCATTTATCCCGGAAGGTCTCGAATCCGGAAAAGATTTATTCCAAAGTATCGCCAAACAAGATTATCTTCTTCACCACCCGTACCACTCGTTCGATCCAATCGTACGATTCATCGTCCAAGCCGCTAAAGATCCGAACGTACTGGCGATCAAACAAACGCTGTATCGGGTCTCTGGGGACTCTCCGATCATCAAGGCCTTGACCGATGCGGCAGAGAGCGGTAAACAAGTGACCGTCCTCGTCGAATTGAAAGCACGATTTGACGAAGAGAAAAATATTCAATGGGCCAAACAACTTGAAAAAGCAGGCGCCCACGTCATTTACGGTTATAAAGAACTTAAGACGCATTCAAAAATCACACTCGTCGTACGTATTTTAGAAGGTGGTGTGTTGCAACGGTTCATTCACCTCGGAACGGGCAACTATAACGACTCTACGGCAAAACTGTACACAGATATCGGGCTCTTAACAACGAACGAGGAACTTGCTGAGGATGCCACGAACTTCTTCAACTGGCTATCCGGTTATGGAGAACGACCGTCTTGGCATCTATTCGAGACGTCACCTGATGATATGAAAGACTTCTTCCTCAACAAAATTGAAGAGGAAATCAAACTACACGAGAAATATGGGAACGGTAGAATCGTTGCAAAGATGAATTCGATTACAGACCGGGCCATCATCACAAAATTGTATGACGCTTCGTCCGCAGGTGTAAAAATCGACTTGATTATCCGAGGAATTTGTTGTTTACGACCTGGAATCAAAGGCGTCTCCGAAAACATTCGAGTCATCTCAATCATCGATCGGTATCTCGAACATTCACGTATCTTTTATTTCTATCAAAACGGCAAAGAAGACTTGTATTGTTCTTCCGCAGACTGGATGACGCGCAATATGAAGAAGCGAATCGAGATTCTCTTTCCAATCCTCAATGCATCGCATAAAACGTACATCAAAGATATGATGGCACTTCAACTTGTCGATAACGTGAAGGCGAGAAGGCAACGTTCTGATGGTCGTTATGTCTATGTAAAACGCGAAAGTAATGAAGAAGAGATTCAGTCTCAAATTATCATTCATCAGTATACCGGAGGACGCTGGAACAACATCCCTAGCGTGTTCGAGCGAGAACCTTCAAACTGGGCTGAGCGCGAAGTTTTACGACTCCGAGCTGAAAATGAGAAAATGACGGATGACTGATGTTAGACTTCTCAAATTGAGAAAGTCATTGTATAATGAATGCGATTCAGTCATTATAAAGCGCTTTCATCAGAAGAGACGGAGGAATCATACATGCAAGAAATTCTGCTTTCACTACTCGCTGGCTTAATCTGTGGTGCTATCTTCACAGCACTCAAATTGCCATTGCCAGCCCCGCCTGTGTTACCAGGTGTCGTCGGAATCTTCGGGGTCTTCCTCGGGATGAAAGTATATCAATTCGTCGTGGCAAACTGGCCATTCTAAAAAAACGATGCCTCTCAGGCATCGTTTTTTTAGTCTAACGCATGAATCGCTTTATGACAGGTCGGACACACCCAAATTCCGTGGTCATCTTGCAGATGATATTCCATCAGTTTCGATGCACCGTTTCCATATCGTTCGAAAAGATTGATCTCACAAACCGAGCACGTTGTCACCGGAGCATAGGGAGCGACAAGGTTCTCCCGAAACAAATGCGCTTCATAATCCTCTTTTGTCCATTTCGATGAGGGGACATGGTACCCATCCATCCATTTCTGATGAATCGACTCGTACGGCTCGTCCGCCTCATACATCCCTATTTTCAAAAGTGGATGATGGAAATGAAGTTGGATTAAATCGACCAAGCTATACGTCGCCACTTCTTCCTTCTCAGCGCCAAGCCAGTACGGATCGTCAGGTTGTTCAATCATTTCCACTAACAATACTTCTGCCTCTGCCACAATCCCATGTCCCATCACTTCGATGAACGCTGTCGGGGTCGTCACGGACCCTTTCACATAAACGGGACTCTGTTCAAGAAAATAGGTCGGGAATGCGTGCCACACATCATATCGATTCGGATCGACCTGAAGGATCGCCATCGCTTATTGATGAGAAAGCGTGAAGCGTTCACGCCATTCTGGATCAAATTGATTCGCACGGAACATCTCGATTTCTTGTTTATAAGGTGCCACTTTCGTTTTTTCACTAACAGGGATGTATGGTGTCTCTAAAATTTTTGGCAGATGTGCAAATGCCTCATGATGAATGATTCGATTTAATGTATCGAATCCAATCTCACCATACCCGATATTTTCGTGCCGGTCTTTTCTCGCACCGCGCACGTTTTTTGAATCATTCACATGAATCACACCAAGACGGTCGAGACCGACGATTCGATCGAATTCTTCAATCACTCCGTCCAAATCACCGACTAAGTCGTAGCCTGCATCATGTACATGACACGTATCGAAACAGACAGAGAGACGGTCATTGTGTGTGACGCCGTCTATGATTGTTGCCAATTCTTCAAACGTCTTTCCGAGCTCGCTTCCCTTCCCTGCCATCGTCTCAAGCGCAATCTTAACCTGTTCGTCACCAGTCAACACTTCATTCAGTCCTTCAATGATCCGGGCAAGACCAATGTCTTCCCCGGCACCAACATGAGCCCCTGGGTGAAGAACGACATGGCGAGCAACTTGGAGTGCTTCAGCACGCTTCAACTCTTGTGTCAAAAATGAAACGGCCAATTCGAACGTCTCAGGTTTTGTCGTATTTCCGAGGTTAATGATATAAGGTGCATGGACGACAATCTCTTCGATATCGTGAGCAGCCATATGTGTGAGTGCAGCCTCGATATTCAAATCCTCAATCGGCTTTCGACGTGTATTTTGAGGAGCTCCCGTATACACCATCATCGTATTCGCCCCATATGAAACAGCCTCTTCACTACCTGCAAGTAGCATTTTTTTACCTGATACCGAAACGTGTGAACCTATTTTTAACATCATCATCTTCCCTTCATAAGCTTCTATCTTCAGTTTACACAAAAAGAAGAACCGACTCCAAGAAGTCGATTCTTCAAACGATTAACGCTTGTTTTTCTTACGAGCAGCACGACGATCCGAGCGTTGCTGTTGCATGTGCTCGCGTGAAGCCGTCTCTTTTAACTTATACTTAAATTTCTTCTTATAGCCAGGTTTGACTTTCTTCTTCGCCTTCTTGATTTCACCGGCCATACGACTATGTGCCGTATGTGAGACTTTCATCTTCCGGTCCGTTTGGCGACGACGACGTGTTTTGATTGGCTGAATCGAACCATTGCGCAAGTCCACGTGTGTGAATTCGAACCCTCGTTCTTCGAGTCGGTTGATTGGTCCATTTTCATGGTCCTCATATAATGTGTATGCCTCACCAGATGCGCCCGCACGACCTGTACGACCGACACGGTGCGTGTAGAAGTCAAGGTCTTTCGGAATCCCATGGTTGATGACGTGAGAAACGCCTGAGATGTCGATTCCTCGAGCTGCCAAGTCTGTAGCAATCACGTATTGATACTTCGCGTCATTAATGTCCTTGATGGCTTGTTTACGGCGACGTGCCTGCATGTCCCCGTGTAACGTACCAACATTCAGTCCCGCTTCACGGAATGATGTCTCCAATTCATCCGCTTCTTGTTTCGTATTAGTGAATACGAGACAGACGAACGGATTGATTGCTTTTGCAATTTCGACGGTCAATTCCTTACGGTCACGGTGACGTACCGGAATGACGTGGTGCTTGATTTTTGGTGCGACACGATGTTCCGGGCTCGCTTCAGCAAAGCGCGGGTCGTGCAAGTAACGCTTCAAGAACGGCTCGAGCTTCTCAGGGATTGTCGCTGAGAAGACCATCGTTTGAAGTTTTTCTGGAAGTGATTGCGCAATGCGGTCAACTTCCGGCAAGAATCCCATATCGAGCATTTGGTCAGCTTCATCGACAACGAAATGCGTCACTTTATGCGGGAACAATGCTTGTGCTTTCATCAAGTCAAGGATTCGTCCCGGTGTCCCGATAATGAGTTGTGGTGGATTTTTCATCTTATCGATTTGACGTTCGCGGTCTGTTCCTCCGACAATCAAACTTGATTTGATGTAATCCGGATTCTTAATGAGGATTGATTTTAATTCTTCATGGATCTGCCATGCGAGTTCACGTGTCGGTGCGACAACGATTGCTTGGACAGATTCTTCTTCTGGGTTGATCGCTTCTACGATCGGTAATAGGAACGCAAGTGTTTTCCCCGTTCCTGTTTGTGATTTCCCAATAATATCTCGACCATTTAGTGCAGCCGGAATAATCCGTGCTTGTATATCGGTCGGTTTCGTGATGCGTTTTTCTGTTAACGCATCGATCATAAACGGTAGCAATTTGAACTGTTGGAAGCTGTTCAATCGATACACCTCCTGTTTCTTTCCACTTTTCCTAGCATAGCGGAATCAAATCATTTGTCAATCAATCTTTTGCCACGCCTTCATATAAATAACTCGATGAATAATAATGCTTGGCAATTTTCTTTCCATTTAAATGTTGTTCGAGCGCTTTGAAGCCGACTTCCATCATCTCGTTTGGCGACTGTACGACAGTCGCATTGACTTTCCCATTTTGAATGAGTGGATAAATATCAGAAATGCCGTCTACCGATACGATCGTCTTGTCCGTTAAGTCATGACTTTCTAAAGCTCGAACGACGCCGAACGTATTATCGTCATTGTGCGAAAAGACAGCATCAAACGGAATTTCTTCTTCTAACCAACGTGACATCTCAATCTCTGCTTGGAACGTATCATAGTTCCCCGTGATGGAGGCAATGATCTCGAATTGGTCGGCATTCGCTTTTTCATATTCCCGAATCCCAAGACTGCGGTCCATCGTGGAGCGTACCTGCGGCGTACCTCTCACTTCGACGACACGAATCGGTCGATCCAGGTCGCTATATTTCGCGGCAATTTGTTCCGCTGCCATCCGACCGATATCGACATTGTCAGAGACGACCGATGTCAAGACACTCGGATGATCAATCATCCGGTCAATCGCAATAATCGGAATATTTTCTCGTTTTGCACGTTCTAACGACGGTTGGATGAACGTGTCATCGAGCGTCGTCAAGAAGATGGCCTCGACACCCCGGTCAATCAAGGAGTCCAATTTTTCTTTTTCTAACACGCGCGAATCTTCACTCGTCGTAGGAATCGGAATAAATCCTTTTTGGTTGGCCGTATGAACGAACGAGTCTAACAGCTTGTTCGCATGCTCATGTTTATCGCTGACGAACACGAATCCGACTTCTTTTTCATCTGTTTTTTGCTCCGGTAATTGAATCGATGTGATCAGTAGGATCGTCATGGCCCAAACGATTGGTAACCAAAGCCAATAGTGTTTGAGGGTTTTCATGATGGATCTCTCCTTGGAATTTTGATCAACATCGCCGTTCCTTTGTCGACGACGCTATCAATCTCCATCGATCCGTTCACACTCTTCAAGTATTCATGAATCATATAAATCCCAAGACCGTTTCCGTTGTCCTTCGTCGTGTTGAATGCCGAACCGACTGTCTTGAGTTGTTCTTCCGTCATGCCAATCCCGTTATCTTCAATTAAGAACCGATATTCCTGCTCCGTAAAGAGGACGGTCACGACAACACTTCCCTCTGCGGCTTTCGACTCGACAGCCTCGACCGCGTTTTTGAACAGGTTATAGATGATTTGAACGAGCATATCGAACGAGGCATAGAAAGGAGGCATATCATTCGGAACGAGTAATTCCCATTTGGTCGGACGCTTGTAACATTCAGCATCCATCAAGAATTCGAGTCGCTTCGCAAAGTCTAACATATCAATCCATTCTTCGTCTCTTCCTGCCTGATCAGGTTTGGCGAGTGTCAGCATCGTCGAGATTAAATCATTCGCCCGCTCCAACTCTTTGATGGCGACGTCTACCATGTCTTTATTGCTTTGTCCTTCTCGTGCCAACTGTAAGGTGATATGCACCGGTGTGAGCGGGTTTCGAATCTCATGGGCAATCCCGGCTGCCAATTGTCCAAGTGACGCTAGCTTTTCTTGATGCAAAATCAATTGTTGCTGGCTCAACTGTTCACGCCTTGATGTTTCCATCCGCTGGGCGTAATCGTTATACGTATCCAGTAACGTCTCAACTTCTTTTGAACCGGTCCTCTCAAGCGTGATGGCACCGAGTGACTGTTGCTTCTTGATCTGATTGACAAGTTCGACCAGCGGGTTCGTCAACGTTCGCGAGAGCAACAATCCGACAAGGATGCTCAAGAAGAACGTCACAAGTGCAATCATCAAATACTGCCAACGCGTATCGTAGACCGTCTCATATACAGAGTCGTTCTGATGTTTTGCAAGTATGCTCCAGCCACTGACTCGTGCATCCGGTTCGTACATCATCGTGTCTTCTTCCGTACTTAAAATCGTACGTGTACTCCTTCCTAGTACGTCGTCAATGACTTCACGTGATACGCGACGTTCTGCATCTGTGACCAAGTTGAATGAAGTCGTCAACACTTCTCCTTGTTCATCTAACAGGTAAAGAATCATGTCATCATTCGCTGACTCGAGCGACCGACGGTACAAATCGGAGTTGAGCACGCTGATGCTTCCACCAAAAATACCGATTGGCCGATTGTCTTCAATGACAGGAACATATAAGAATGTTCCCATGTCCCCACTAATCATGATAGGGTCACTCATATATAGTTCTTTTCCACTCGCAGTCAATACTTCTGCGAACTTGGGGTCACGTTTGATCACAGAAGAGGAAACTTGACGCTCAGAATACCATTTAAACGAATTCTTGCTGACATCATAATAGAAAATCGATGTAAAACTCGTTCGTTGATTTAAATACCCTGTCCGGATACGTTCTTCAATCCATGGTTCGTTTCCGACGTAAGCTCCAAGATAAACCAGGTCCTCATACAATTTGCCGAGTCGGGACTCGACATTTTCAATACTATCGTCAATCGCATAGTCAAATTGCTCTTTCGCCAGCTCTTCTGCACGAGACACCGTGACGCGATCAGCAGAGAATGCAAGCGACGAGATAACAAGTGCTAAAATAATGATGATGATAAACGTAATTTGGAAAAAGTATGATTTTTTAAGTTCACGCAACTGTTTCATTCGATTCACGATGTCCCTCCTTTCTAACCTAAAAATTATAGCATGAATACACGCAAATCTTTTCGTATTTTCGAAACAATGTTAGACTAATACGTATGAAAGCACTTCGAAAGGAGCCTTCGTCTTCATATGAAAGTTAAAAAAATTAGTCCACGCGGATATTGCTATGGTGTCGTTGATGCCATGAAACTCGCAAATGAGGCAGTTGCAAATCCAGATTTGCCACGCCCGATTCATATACTCGGAATGATTGTCCATAACCGTCATGTCACACAGGCGTTCGAGGATCTCGGTGTCAAAACCGTTGACGGTGAGGACCGGATGCAGGCGCTTGAAACCATCGACCGCGGAACGGTCGTCTTCACGGCGCACGGGATTTCCCCACTCGTCCGTAAACGTGCCATTGAAAAGGGATTGACGATTGTCGATGCCTCTTGTCCTGACGTCCTTGTCACACACGACTTGATCCGGGAAAAAACGGCCGAAGGATATGATGTCATCTATATCGGGAAACATGGCCACCCAGAACCAGAGGGCGCGATTGGAGTCGCACCGAACCATGTTCATTTGATTCAATATGAACATGAAATCGATCAGTTACCGAGTCGGTTATTCGACCGGAAAATTCTCGTGACGAACCAGACGACGATGAGTCAATGGGATGTCTCTGCACTGATTGAGACGATTCAGTCCCGCTATCCACACGTTGAAGTGCATAACGAAATTTGTAATGCGACTCAAGTTCGTCAAGAAGCCGTGGCCGAACAAGCCGGAGACTGCGAATTATTAATCGTCGTCGGCGATCCAAAATCAAATAACTCGAATCGTTTGGCGCAAGTCTCTAAAGAGATTGCCGGCACAAATGCATATCGCATCGGCGATTTGAGCGAACTTGATTTAAACTGGCTCGAGGGTGTCGAGACCGTCGCCGTGACGTCTGGCGCATCTACACCGACACCGATCACGAAAAAGGTCATCGATTTCTTGTCACAGTACGATCCAGAAGATTTGAGTACACATGATAAAACACCATATCTCGAACTTCGCAGTATCTTACCGAAAGTAAAGGCATTGCGTAAGTGAACGAATCCCCCATTCTCAACGAGAAAATGGGGGATTTTTTTGTCATCTGAATTGGAACGGGTTCGTGTTCGCTTCGGAAATCATCAACTCGACATCAATTTTCGCTTTCTGAAACTTCTCTGTGAGAATCCCGACCACGCCATGCTTCATGACACTTTCGACATGGTGTCCTGGGTCGACGACCGCGAGTCCTAACGCCATCGCATCATGCGCCACGTGGAAGTATAAATCACCCGTTACGTAAGCATCTGCTCCTTTGAAATGTGCAGCGGAAACATATTTGTTTCCGTCCCCTCCAAGTACAGCCACTTTCTCAATCAATCGTTTCGGGTCTCCGACGAAACGGACACCTTCCACTCCAAAGCTTGTTTTCACATGGTCAGCGAACGCTTCAAGTGTTAATGCCTGTTCAAGTTTACCGATACGTCCTAAGCCATATACGTGCCCTTCAATCTCATCTCGAATCATGTCGTATGCCACTTCTTCATAAGGATGAGCATCTTTCATCGCTTTCAAGACTCGCTTCTTCTGGCTTTCGCGGACGACCGTCTCGATTCGAACCTCATCGACTTGTTCTGTCTCGTGAACTCTACCAATGAATGGTGTCGTCCCTTCAAGAGGAGTGAATTGTCCTTTTCCAGAAACTCGGAACTGACAATCCGCATAGTCTCCGATATGTCCGGCACCAGCTTTGCCTAATGCACGTGACACGTCTTCTGCGTGTGATTCCGGCACGAACACCGTTAATTTATAGACTGGTTCCTCATACGTTGGTACGAGTACTTTTGTGTCGTGCAACCCGATCGCTTCACTCATCCAATCGTTCACACCGCCAACACAGACATCTAAATTCGTATGTGCCACGTAGACTGCGATGTCATGCTGAATACATTTCATCGTGATTTTCCCTGCCGTAGAACGATCATTGACTTGAGATAACGGACTAAAGATGGGCGGATGATGGGCAATGATCAAATCCACTTTTTTCTCAATCGCTTCATCCACGACCGATTCAAGCACATCGAGCGTCACCATGACCCGTTTGACATCTTTATTGAGTGATCCAATCTGCAAGCCGATTTTATCGCCTTCGACAGCTAAATGCTTTGGCGCAAACTCTTCAAACAACTGAATCACTTGATTGCCGTTCGCCATTACTGACTCACCTCTCTCATTTTGTCACGCATCCGTTTGAATTCGATTTGTTTTTGAACCAACGCCTCTGACTGAATGCCATCTGCCATTTGACCGAGTACGTATTCGAGCTTATCCGCTTCACGACTCCACTTCAGTTTGAACGCCTCAGGGCGTTCCTGAATCAAATATGGACCGAATAATAGTTGCCAAATCCGTTCTGTGAGATCGTCACTATAAATCGTCTCAGACCCTTTTTCGCCGACGAGAATCTCATATACTTTATCATTTTCTTCGACAATCGCTTCTTCAACGAGAACATATCCGTTCTCAAGTAGCCAACTCCGAACGTGTTGTCCGTCGACATTCGGTTGAAGAATCAGACGCTCGACTGCACCGAGCTTTTCCTTGCCTGCTTCAAGAATCGAACGAATCAAACTTCCTCCCATCCCACAAATCGAGATACATGTCGCTTCGTCTTCATGTAGTACAGCCAGACCATCACCGAGACGCACATCGATGACTTCTCGTGCTCCAATCAAGTCCACTTGCGCTTTTGCGGCCTCCATCGGACCAACATTTACTTCGCCAGCAATCCCCTTTGAAATGATTCCTTGTTGAAGGGCATAGCATGGCACATATGCGTGATCCGACCCAATATCAGCGAGCACGCTTCCTTTCGGGATATAATCGACAACTTGCTTCAAGCGCCGATCTAAGATGACACGTTCTTGCATGTAAGACAACTCCTTTGTTCTACTTCTTCCCTAGCGTATCGAATTCTTTACACTTCGACAACAAAAAACGCACCCCGCTACGGAGTGCGCCACTTCTTATTGTTCAATCAACCAGTTCGCAAGCACTTCTGCTTCTTCAGCTGATGCTAGACCTGCAGGCATCGCACCTTGTCCGTTGACAATGATGTTTGCGATTTCTTCTGGTGAAAGACGATCGCCAACACCAGTAAGTGCTGGACCAACGCCACCTTCAAGGTTTCCGCCGTGGCAACCTGTGCAACCCTTCGCTGCATATAACTCTTCCGGGTTCATTTCAGTGACTGCTGGACCTTCAGCCGCTTGTTGCGCCTGATTCACACCAAAATACGATAATGATACCATGGCAATAATTGCGACGATTGCGATTGCCGCAAACGGTAACAATGGATTACGCATTGTAGTTCCCCCTCATGTTCATTCCAAATTTCTATCCAACACTATTTTACTCAAAAAATAATAAAGAAGGAAGGAAAATCACTCATTTTCCTTCCTTTCTTCTAAAACTTCACACTTTATTCAAATATGAACTTAATCGAGGAAGTCTTTCAAGCGTTTAGAACGACTTGGGTGACGTAATTTACGAAGAGCTTTCGCCTCGATTTGACGAATCCGCTCACGCGTGACGCCGAACACTTTTCCGACTTCTTCAAGTGTACGTGTACGACCATCGTCTAAACCGAAACGAAGACGAAGAACGTTTTCTTCACGGTCCGTCAACGTATCGAGCACGTCTTCTAACTGTTCTTTTAACAATTCATAGGCTGCCGCATCTTGTGGGGCCATCGCATCTTGGTCTTCAATGAAGTCACCGAGATGTGAATCGTCCTCTTCCCCAATCGGTGTTTCAAGTGACACCGGTTCTTGCGCGATTTTTAGAATCTCACGTACTTTTTCAGGTGTGAGTTCCATCTCTTTCGCAATCTCTTCTGGAGAAGGTTCACGACCGAGGTCTTGGAGCAATTGACGTTGAACGCGAATCAATTTGTTAATCGTTTCGACCATGTGAACCGGAATCCGGATTGTACGCGCTTGGTCAGCAATCGCACGAGTGATGGCCTGACGAATCCACCATGTCGCATAAGTCGAGAATTTGAACCCTTTCATGTAGTCGAATTTTTCGACTGCTTTGATGAGGCCCATGTTCCCTTCTTGAATCAAATCAAGGAAGAGCATCCCACGACCGACGTAACGTTTCGCAATCGACACGACGAGACGAAGGTTCGCTTCCGCAAGACGTTTTTTCGCTTCTTCGTCTCCTTGCTCGATTCGTTTCGCAAGCTCCGTCTCATCTTTCGCACTGAGAAGGTCGACACGACCAATTTCTTTCAAATACATTCGGACCGGGTCGTTGATTTTAATTCCAGGTGGTACCGATAAGTCGTTTAAGTCGACTTCTTCATCTTCTTTTTTCGCAGGTGTTTCTTCTGCGTCAGCTGCGTCCTCTGTGACACGGATATCTTTCGCTTCTAAATCTTCGATGAAGTTATCAATGAAATCCGAGTCCACCTCAAAATGACTGAGGCGGTCCTGAATTGCTTGCATTGAGACGACGCCTTTTTTCTTTCCTAACTTTTCGAGCTCTTCTATGGCGTTAAATAAATCCTCTTTCTTCTTCTCTGCCATTTAGCAGTTCAACTCCTTCCAAACTTCATCCACGTTCATCGTTCTCGTAGACGACGACTACGGGCAATCAATTCTTGTAGCTTGGACGCCTGGTCAACAATACTTTCGGCGTCTTGAGCGATTTCCCTTTTTGCACGCTCGATTTGACGTTGCTCCTCATAACTGTTTATGACCCGAATGTATTCGTCTAAAACCTCTTCAGACAGTTCATCCGGTCCAGTCATCAGTCGGATCTCCGCAAAACGCATCGCATAATCGGGACGTTGGTCGCAGTAACGCTCCATAAACGGCAACGTCACTTGATCGAACTCATCTTGTGTCATCGTCTCAGAGACGATTTCATACAATGCCGAACCTAGCATACGATGTGTCTCATCCTGATAACGTAGCCCTAGACGATCGCGTACAAAGCGGACTTGTTCCGGTCCAGTCAACATGGCACGTAACAAATACTTCTCTGCTTTCATCCAGCGTGGTTCGCCCGTTTTACTCGAACGCTTTCGTACAGGTTCCGCAGGCTCCACCGTACGGACGGGTGTCGATTCGCTTGACGTCGGACGAGGGATTCTCGAACGAAGCGTCTCAATCGAAATCTCAAATTCATCCGCCAGCTTTTTCACATATAAATCTCTTCGAATCGAATCATTCGTCTTACCGATCTCTTCAAGCATAGATTCAATAAAGCGAATCCGTTCTCCTTCTCGGTTCAAGTTTTTTCCTCGTCTGAGCATGCGATTCATAAAATCAAGCACACTCAACTGTTCCGTCTCGACAAACTGTTGCCAATGCGACGCCCCGTGTTGACGAATATAATCATCCGGGTCTGTCTTTTCAGGTAACGGTAAAACTTGTACATCGAGCGGGGATGACTCTAATAAGCGAATGACTTTTTGAGTCGCCTCTTGTCCCGCATGGTCTCCGTCATAACAGATGATGACTTCCTCCACGATTCGAGACAATGCTCTTGCATGCTGTGGAGAGAAGGCAGTCCCAAGTGATGCCACAACTTCTTGTGTACCCGCTTGCGCGACTTGTAAGACATCTACGTTTCCTTCTACGAGAAAGACTCGCTTTTTCTTACGCATCAATGCCCGGGCTTGAGAGAAGCCAAATAGCAATTCACTCTTGTTGAATAGCGGTGTTTCAGCCGTATTCACGTATTTTGGTTGACGGTCATCAATCGCACGTCCACTGAAGCCAACGATGGTGCCGTCTCGATCCGCAATCGGAAAGACGACCCGTCCTTCAAATCGGTCAAAATATTCACCGGATTTGGACTTCGAGATTAAACCTGCCTCAACCATTACTTCTAAATCGAACCCTCGCCGCTCCAACAACTCGACAGTAAAGCGTCGTTGGTCTGGGGCAAATCCAATCTTGTATTGCGCAATCGTTTCTTCCGTTAAATCACGGTTTCGCAAATACGCCAACCCCACTTCGCCAGCTTCTGTTTTCATCAAGACTTCATGGTACAAGTCCGCGACGAGTCGATGTGCATCACGCATTTGTTTACGCCATACTTGTTCACGTGTGAGTTCTTCGTCCCCTTGTATACCTTCTACTGAAATATTCGCGCGCGTTGCTAAACGCTCCACTGTCTCAGGAAAAGATAACCCTTCCGTCTCCATCACGAACGTGAATACGTTCCCTCCGGCACCACAGCCGAAACAGTGATACATCCCTTTTTCAGGTGAAACAGAAAAAGACGGTGAGTTTTCGGAATGAAATGGACATAACCCGACAAGCCGATGCCCTTGTTTCTTTAATTCGACACGCTCGCCAATCAATTCGACGATATCGGTCGCTTGCTTCACTTCTGCGATGACTTCATCTGGTATCCGTGGCATCTTGACCACTCCCTGTTTCCAATCTCGCAACGAAACGGAACGCTCATCACGTTCCGTTTCACTGTACTGTCAATACTCTATTATACCCTCTCAAAGCAACGATTACTAATTGAAACACTTATGCACATTAGTCGTCTTTTGATTGTTCGAGATGACGTAAGATAATGCCCGCCGTCTCTTCGACCGCCTTGTTCGTCACATCGATCACATCACAACCGATTCGTTCATAAATCCCGCGAGCATATTCGAGCTCTCGATTGATTCGTTCAAGTTGTGCGTAGTCCGCTTCCGGCTTCAAACCGAGTGACTTGAGGCGCTCCATTCGAATCGAAATCAACTTCTCTGGAGAGATGATTAACCCGACACACCGTTCTGCCGGTAAGTCAAATAACTCCTCTGGAGGTCGTGATTCTGGTACGAGTGGGACGTTCGCGACTTTATATCGCTTCAATGCCAAATACTGAGACAGGGGTGTCTTCGATGTTCGCGAGACGCCGACGAGTACGATGTCGGCTTTTTTCAGACCACGCGGGTCTCGACCATCGTCATATTTGACGGCAAATTCCATCGCTTCGATTTTACGAAAGTAATCATCGTCCAAGCGATAGATGAGTCCCGGTTTTTCACGTGGGGCTTCTTTCAGCTGTCCCGATAAGACATCGAGCAAATCACCGAGCAAGTCAACCGTCTTGACCTGGTGTTCTTCCCCGAGTTTCATGAGAAGCGCGCGATGCTCTTCATTGACGAGCGTGAATGCAATAATTGCGTGTTGCGCCTTCGCTTGTGTGACCACATCGATAATCGTCTGCTCATCCTCAACGAATGGGATGCGAAGCGTATCAATCGCATTCTCATGGAATTGGATACTCGCTGCTCGGACGACGAGCTCACATGTCTCTCCGACCGAGTCACTTACCACAAAAACGAGTTGTTTCGTAGTCAAATCGGTTTCCTCCTCAAATCGACTCATCGTTCGCTAACGCAATGAGCACCTTCGTCATGTTCGTTTTCGTCATCCGACCGAGAACAATCAATTTGCCATCCTTCTCTTCAACGACCGGCATGGCATCGATTTGCTTCTCAATCAATTTCATTCCCGCACGAATCAATGTCTCGCTTTTCTCGCAAACCGTGATATTCGGCATGCGTGTCATGATGACGTTGACCGGCAATTGATCTAAATCTTGATTCCCAATTGCTGCGCGGAGGAGGTCTTTACGTGACAGTACCCCTACGAGTTCTCTGTCACGTCCGACAACGAACAGCGAGCCCACATCTTCTAAGAAGAGCGTGACAATCGCATCATATACCGTCATCTCGTCCCGAACGACTTTCGCAGAGGACATAAAATCTCCGACCGTTAAGGAATCTAGCTTTTCGCGGAGCATCGACGAATTCCGTTTGCCAACGAACGTGTAGCCGACGCGAGGTCTTGCTTCAAGTATTCCTGTCATCGTCAAAATCGCAAGATCTGGACGCAAGGTCGCACGCGTCAGCGATAATTCCTGCGCGATTTGCTCCCCTGTAATCGGTCCATTTTCTTTTACAATCTCGACGATTTTTTGTTGGCGTTCATTCAGTTGCATAGCCAACCCCCTCTAGTTTGTTAGAGTACGAGCGCGTTGAAGTCTGCGACACTCTTAATCGTCGTAGCAAGTCGGTTCATTTCGTGGAGTCGGTTTTGGCGTACCGCCTCGTCATCACTCATGACCATTGTATGTTCGAAATACATCATAATTGGTGACTCAAGCGTCTGAAGAAGTTGAAGCGCTTTGTTGTAGTCTCCTGTTTGAACGGCATTCATCGCATCAGGAGCAGTCTGTTCAATCGCTTCATGTAATGCAACCTCTTGGTCGTTTTCAAACAATGACGGATCGACGTCTCCTGGCTCACCTTTTTTCGAAATATTGACGACGCGTGACAATTGCTCGATCAATGACTTCGCGTCCGTCGAAACGAATTGTTGAATCGCATGTGCACGAGCATCAAGACGGTCCACCGTAAGCGTAGTCGTCAACACGGCATCAATCACGTCATAGCGAACTTGCTGTTCTTGCAAGCGATATTTCAAGCGAAGTGTAAAGAACTCCACGAGCTGTGCCTTGACTTGTTCTTTATCGGCTTCATAGAGTCCTGCCTCCAGTTGTAATTCGACAACTTTCGAAAGAAGTTTGTCGATTGAGAGGTCAATCTTCCAATCCCCAAGGATTTGTACGACCCCTTGTGCTTGCCGACGAAGTGCGAACGGATCTTGTGAACCACTCGGGATCATGCCGATACCAAAGAACGCAGCAATCGAATCGAGCTTATCTGCGAGAGCAAGCACGGCACCTGTTGCCGTCTCCGGAGACGAATCACCCGCGAAACGTGGCATGTAGTGCTCACGAATCGCCGCAGCTACTTCCTTGTCCTCACCTTGTTGAAGGGCATACTTCTCACCCATGATTCCTTGAAGCTCTGTGAACTCGTAAACCATCTGGCTGACAAGATCAAACTTATGAATCGCACCAGCACGATTTACTTTTTCAAGGTCCGCATCAAACAAAGGAGCAAGGGCTTGTGCGATTTCGGTCACACGTCGCGCTTTCGCACCAGTCGTTCCTAATTTTTCGTGGAAGACGATTCGGTCGAGACGTGCAAGCTGATCATCGATTTTTGTCTTCTTGTCTTCTTCGTAGAAGAAGACCGCATCCGCAAGACGCGCACGGATGACCTTTTCGTTCCCACGTGCGACGTTTTCGAGATGATCGGCGTTCCCGTTTCGAACGGTAACGAAATAGTTTTTCAACGTTCCATCAACATATACCGGGAAATAGCGCTGGTGCTCTTTCATCGTTGTAATGAGAACTTCTTCCGGTAAGTCAAGATACGTCTCATCAAATTCACCAAAGAGGGCAGTCGGCCACTCGACTAAGTTCGTGACTTCCTCTAACAAGTCGGCATCAAGCGGAATCGTCCACCCTTGATTTGTCGCGAGCGTTTGAATTTGACGTTCGATTTCGGCTTTACGTGTCTCGTAGCTTGCCATGACAAATGCAGCCTCTAGCGCTTTCACATATTCAGCAGGTGACTCGACGACGACATCTCCCTTGCTGAGGAAACGGTGACCTCTCGTCACATTCCCTGTTTTCACGCCTTCAATCGTAAAGTCGATGACGTCTTGACCGAAGAGGGCAATCAACCAACGAATCGGACGCATGTAGCGTAAACTGCTCGTTCCCCACTTCATGTTTTTCGGGAACGTCAAGCTCCGAACGACATCTTCAAGGCCGTTCAATAACGACATCGTATCTTGACCCGCCTCATGACGTTCTGCGAAGACGTATTCAACACCTTTTTCTTCGGCGAAGTATAAGTCTTCTACTGTTAATCCACGACCTCGAGCAAAGCCTTCTGCCGCTTTCGACCAGTTCCCTTCAGCGTCTTGAGCAATCTTCTTCGCAGGTCCACGAAGGGTTTCCGTTAAATCTTGTTGTGTTTCTGCCACGTCGCGAACGATTACAGCTAAACGACGAGGTGTAGAATACACATCGATTGAACCATACTCAACACGCGCTTCTTTCAAGAACGCATCGATGCGCTCTGCCAATTGCTTCTCTGAGCGCAAGACGTATTGAGCCGGTAATTCTTCTAATCCAATCTCTAGTAAAAGGTCACGCATTCAAGTCACCTGCTTTCTCTTGTTTCAAAAGCGGGAAGTCAAGGCGTTCCCGTTCTTCGATAAATTTAGCAGCACATGCACGTGACATATTACGGACGCGTTGGATAAATCCAGTACGTTCTGTCACGGAAATCGCACCTTTTGCGTCTAACAAGTTGAACGTATGTGAACACTTCAAAATGTAATCGTATGCAGGGAAGACGAGATTTTCTTCGAGAGCACGTTTTGCTTCCTTCTCATATGTGTCAAATAGCGTGAAGAGCATATCGACGTCTGATAACTCGAACGTATATTTCGAGTGTTCGAACTCAGGCTGGTAGAAGATGTCTCCATACTTGAATCCATCCGTCCAAACGAGGTCGAATACGCTCTCGACTTCCTGAATGTACGAAGCGAGGCGTTCGAGACCGTATGTGATTTCAACTGCAATCGGGTCACACTCAATTCCCCCGACTTGTTGGAAATACGTGAATTGCGTGATTTCCATCCCGTTCAGCCATACTTCCCAACCGAGACCGGCTGCTCCGAATGTCGGGTTTTCCCAGTTATCTTCGACGAAGCGGATGTCATGCTCGAGCGGGTTGATTCCAATCAACTCGAGACTTTCTAAGTACAACTCTTGGATGTTGCTCGGCGACGGTTTCATGATCACCTGGAACTGATGGTGTTGATACAGGCGGTTCGGGTTCTCCCCATAACGTCCGTCAGCCGGGCGGCGTGAAGGTTCCGTGTAACAAACGTTCCAAGGCTCTGGACCAAGGCTTCGAAGGAACGTCATCGGGTTCATCGTCCCTGCTCCTTTTTCCACATCGTACGCTTGCATCGTCAAACAGCCTTTCGATGCCCAAAAGTTTTGTAGCGTGAGAATAATCTCTTGCACAGTCATGTGCTTCATAAATGACACCTCCAATAGTATTGAAACGACAAAAAACGCCCCTATGTGCCTAGCACATAGGGACGGGATTGATTCCCGCGGTTCCACCCTACTTGCCCCAACAACGGGGCCACTCTTAAAAGATGTGGGCGCTCTGGAATCGCCATTCACTCTTCTCATGACGCTCGGCTCACACCACCCCGAACTCGCTTTATTCATGACAGAAAGAGTTACTTTTTTCCTTCATCGCGCACGCTATTTCATTTGTCTAATCGTAACTCATCGTATCGAATTCAGTTTGAAAAGTCAATCCTCATTCAGATGAAGCCGGATCATTTGGTCGAGCACTCGTTTCGTCTTCAATCGGAGTCCGCTATATGACTCCATGTATGCATCAAAGAGTTGACGCAAGAGGAGTCTAGAGTCGTTCGATAACGGTACGTTCCGAAATTCTGACAGTTCGTGTTTGCTCATCAAGTAAAGCAATTTGGCGAGACGTTCTGATAATGGAACCGCTCCCTCTTCTCGATGTCGCCCACATAAAAAACCGCCAGAAGCGACCGAGAAATACATCGGGTCCGTCACGTCCCCACAGCGGACACACCCTGTCAGCACAGGAGAAACACCTAGTAGATGCAAGATACGCAGTTCGAGATGATGGGTGATCACATCTGCGTCCATGCCCGCATTCAATGCTTGAAGCGCATCCTGTAAAATCCGAAAGAGCGGACGATTTTGTACCCGATCCTCGACAGACCGGTCGACGAGCTCCAACCAATACATGGCGTATGCCATCCGATCGACATCTTTCCGGATTTCCGGATAGGACGTCATAACATCGGATGATTTTAACTGAGCGAGCCCACGGCTAGAGGGGAAAATATACACACCTTCTACAAACGGTTGGCTCGAGGCATGAAACCGACTCCCCGGTTTTTTTGCGCCTCGTGCCATAATCGCAACTTTGCCAAGCTCTTCTGAAAACAATGTCACGACTTTATTCGATTCACCATAATTGACGGTACGAATGACGATTCCCGTGACTTTTTGTAACATGGCTTAATACTCGTCGTCGCGGAAACCGAGGTCACGAAGCTGACCCATCTTGTTACGCCAGTCTTTCTGGACTTTGACCCAAAGGTTCAAGTACACTTTCGTGCCGAGAAGCGCCTCGATGTCTTGACGAGCATCTGTCCCGATTTCACGGAGCATCGTCCCTTTTTTCCCGATGATGATTCCTTTTTGTGAATCGCGTTCCACCATGATGACGGCTTCAACATCAATCATCTCTGAGTTATCACGTTTCTTGATTGATTCGATTGCCACAGCGATCGAATGCGGGACTTCGTCTCGCGTCTTATGCAACACTTTTTCGCGAATCATCTCTGAGATGATAAATCGCTCCGGGTGGTCCGTCACTTGATCGGCCGGGTAGTACATCGGTCCTTCAGGTAACAATTTCTTAATTTCTCCTAGGAGTGGTTCGACGTTATTACCTTGTAATGCCGAGATTGGCACATATGCTGCGAAGTCCAATTCATTTGTATATTGCTCAATCACTTTCGGCAGTTCATCCGGGTGAATCAAGTCGATTTTATTCATCACCAAAATGATAGGTGTGTCGAGTCCTTTCAATTTTTCAATGATGAAATCATCTCCGGCACCACGAGGTTCCGTCACGTTCACCATGAAAAGAATCGCATCGACTTCGCGAAGGGCGTTCGTCGCCACTTTCATCATGAAGTCGCCGAGGCGGTGTTTCGGTTTATGGATTCCCGGTGTATCGATGAAAATGATTTGAGAATCATCCGTCGTATATACACCTTGTACTTTATTTCGTGTCGTTTGTGGTTTATCCGACATGATGGCAATCTTTTGACCGATCACGCGGTTAAGGAATGTCGATTTCCCGACGTTCGGTCGACCAATGATCGACACGAAACCAGATTTAAAATCTTCTTGATACATAATGCACCTGCTTTCTCAATTTCAGAACTCTTAGTATAGCACGTTCCATAGCCTTGGACCGAATATAATGAGTGCTGTCACAGCCGCTCCGACTGAAGCGACGAGGACGGCACCCGCGGCCACGTCTTTCGCCTGCTTCGCGAGCGGATGGACATCTTTTGTGACAAGGTCGACCGCCCGTTCGATTGCCGTGTTTATGAGCTCTAAACTCAGGACTAGTGTCACCCAGGCAAGGAGGACGAGATTTTCCATCCTTGTCGTTTGTAGCCAAATCGCGACAGCAAATACGAGTAACGCGGATATGAGATGGACACGCATATTCCGTTCTGTCCGAATGGCATGGAAGATTCCCTCACATGCCACACGAAACGGTCTCACACGTTGCCTCGCTTCAACTCGAAATGAGTGAGAACTTCCTCTTGTCTTGCGGTCATTTCCGCCTCTTCCTCTGGCGTCATATGGTCATATCCCAACAGATGAAGGAATCCATGGATGGCCAAGAAACCGAGTTCTCGCTCAAAGGAATGTCCGTAGTCCGCCGCTTGTTCGCGGCATCGTTCCACCGAGATGACCAAGTCCCCGAGGAGATGCGGTTCGTCCTCATCGAGTGTGAAGTCCATTTCGTCTTCGCCCATCTCATCAAAGGCAAAGCTGATTACATCGGTCGGAGCATCTTTTCCTCTCCACTCCCGATTCACCTCATGGATTTCTTCATTCGTTAAATACGTGACCGACAATTCACTCGGTTCTTCGACCTCTTCTAATTGTGCGGCATGTTTCAGAATCGACTCGACAAGCTCGATTTGAGACACCGTCAACAATTCATGTTCATCGTTCGAGATGATTTGCATGTAGTTCTCCCTCTTTCTTTAGTTCTGGATATTCAATTCGCTCGTGGAACAAGCCCGTCAACGTCTCGCATGCGCTCTCACCGACGCGCCAAATTTCTTTTGTCGTCAAATCGCAGTCTTCAAACTGTCCGTCTGCCAGTTTATCACGGATGATGGCACGAACGAGCATCCGGATTTTCTCCGGAGTCGGTTGTTTTTGCGAACGAACGGCCGCTTCGATTGAGTCGACAATCATGACGACCGCCGCTTCACGTGTTTGAGGTTTCGGACCAGGATAACGATATCGGGACTCTACCACATCTTTCTCCTGATCTTCTTTCGCTTTGACAAAGAAGTATTTCAATAAAGATGTCCCATGATGTTGCTCAGCAATATCGATGATTTCCTTTGGTAGTTTATAGCGTCTCAATAGATCGGCCCCGTCATAAGGGTGAGCCATAATGATGTCAGCGGACTCTTCTGGTGTCAGACGATCGTGCGGATTCCCTCCACCTTGCTGATTTTCAATGAAGTGAAGAGGACGTTCCGTTTTCCCAAGGTCATGGTAATAGCTCGCCACTCTCGCGAGTAAACCGTCCGCCCCAATGGCTTCACATGCCGATTCTGCCAAGTTTGCCACCATCATACTATGGTGATACGTGCCAGGCGCTTCCATCAAGAGCTTTCGGAGCAATGGATGTGTCGGACTCATCAATTCGACGAGTCGACCAGACGACAAGACGCCAAACCATGGCTCTAGGAAGGGCAAGAATCCAAATGTCAACACGATCGATAGCAAGGCGCTGATGACGGCGAACCCAGATAGGTACATCGCCATTTCCCAAGTCACTTGAACGTTTCGCAATAAGAGCAACGCGATGACCATGATGATATTCACGATGCCGAGTAAGACGCCCGACAAGAACAAGCGTTTCCGCTGAATTTTTGGTTCGACTAAAAAGACGGCTAAGAAACTTCCGGTCGCGACATATACCAATGTCATGAAGTTCGTGCTTTGTCCGAATGTGACGACGATACTCCCCGCAATCATGGTAATGAACGCCGATGCGAGGGCGACACGCTCGTCAATCAAGATACGTAGTAATAATACGACGAAGGCGGTCGGTGCCAAAAGATAAGCATACGTCGTGTAGTCAACGCCGATGTATCCGACGCCAAAGAAGATACCGAGTTGTAACAGAAGCAACCCATAGACGGTCACTAATATTTTCGGGTTTAGTAATAGATCTTTGATTTTTGAGCGGATAAGCATGAATAAGAACCCGCCCGTCAATAATCCGCTCAATAAGAATGATCCGAACAGTGGAGCGAGTGACCGGTTCGGATCGATCGCTCCAGTGAGTTCTAGCTTCCGATAAATCTCACGCGTGACGACTTCCCCTTGACTGACAAGAAGTTGTCCTTCTTGGATGATGACAGGATCGACTGCATCGACGGCTTCTTGTTCTTTTTGACGAGTCGCCTCAGAGTCAAACACATAGTTCGGAACGATGAGTTCATCGCTTAATGTTTTTGCGATTGCACGGAATTCAAACGAAAGTGGTGATTGATCAACGATTGCAGCCGCGCGGTCTCTGGCCGCTGCGACCGCTTCATTACTCGTTTCAATTCGATCATCCATCACTTGTTGCAAAGCCGTTACCGTCACGTCTTCAACGGTTTGGCGCGTATCTTCCGTCGCCTCGAGGAGTGAGTTCAGCTCTTCGTCCGCGAGTACCCCGCTCGCTTCCGTCGAGTTCAGACGGTTCTTAATATCTGCAAGTTCCGTCTCTTCATCGGTCTGGTCGAACGCTGCGAACAATTGCTCGACTTTAGCAATCTGTTGGTCGGCAAATTCCCGACGGAGCGAAAACTGACTGCCGACACCGTTCGTTACTTCTTGTTTCAACCGTTCAGTCGCCACTCGGTCCTCAACCGTAATCGGAGACCGGATGTCCTGTTCGGCAATCCCTAACGGTTCCACACTAATAATGGATGGGCGCACGGTGAAGTATAGAATGGCACCTAGTAAGAGAAAGAAAATCAGCGAAATCGTCGCGACTGTCCAATGTTTGGCTTGCTGCATTCGTGTGCCCCCCTTTCACGATCGTTTACCTCACTATCGTCCTTATGTGAGGTCTGTACTATAGGCGTTGATAATTTTCTTAACGAGTGGATGACGGACGACGTCAGACGCGCTGAAGTGTTCAAAGTGAATCCCATCCACGCCCTCTAATAAGCGTAACGCCTCTTGTAAACCTGACGCCTTGCCTTTCGGTAAATCGACTTGTGTCAAATCCCCTGTGACCACCATCTTCGATCCGAAACCGAGTCGCGTCAAAAACATCTTCATTTGTTCTTTCGTCGTGTTTTGTGCCTCATCTAATATGACAAACGCATCTTCTAACGTACGTCCACGCATATAGGCGAGAGGGGCCACTTCGATTGTCCCTCGTTCTAATAAGCGATTCGTCTGTTCGACGCCGTAGACGTCGAATAAGGCATCATATAACGGCCGAAGATACGGATCTACCTTTTCTTTCAGATCACCTGGTAAAAACCCAAGATTCTCGCCTGCTTCTACGGCAGGTCGTGTCAAGATAATCCGTTTCACCTGACCTTCTTTTAGTGCGCGCGCCGCTAGCACGACTGCTAAATACGTTTTACCCGTTCCAGCCGGTCCGATTCCAAAGACGAGGTCTCGTCGTTCGATTGCACGAACATAGCGACTCTGCCCAACTGTTTTAGCACGAATCGGTTTTCCCTTGTTAGTCGTGAAGACGACACGCTCATAATGTTCGAGCAGTTCGTCTCCCTTTCCAACTTGGATATGTTGAATGACACTGATGGCGTCACTTTCGTTAAGACGTGCACCTTTTTTCACTAACGTCTGTAACGTGAGGATGACTTGTTTTGTCAATTCTAGTGCTTCTCCAGTATCGGCTTGGATAATCAATTCCTCGCCTCTTGGAATAAGTGCCACTTTCAATTCTGTCTCAATCGCTTGGAACACTTCATCTTTCGGTCCGAGTAAAGCTTGTGCTTCATTCGCATGTTCCATGACGAAAGGTATTTTATCAGTCATAATCAATGGATACGTTGCCCCCTCTAAATATCGGTTATTCCTCTTTTACTTTAGCACTATCACGCCTATCGTGAAAGAAAGACCGTGTATTTTCCCCATGCAAAAGGCAGTAACGCGAGGTTACTGCCTTTGCCTTACTTCTTTCGTTTCGAGACCGGAGGTTGTAATACCTCGCTCCAAATGACAGCTTCCCGCATTTGTTTTTTCGAAACTTTCAGTTGTCGCGGTTTAATTTCCTCCTGAATTGGAGGGATTTTCACCGCTTGTTCAAACTGCGCACTCACTTTCGGCATCTCGACTTGACGTTCCCGAGGAGCTGGTCGCTCTTCGGTACGCGCTATCCGACGTCTCACCTTTTGTGGTGCTGGCTTTTGTTCTGATTCGGAGTCGTCAAACGCCGATTCAATTTCTTTCATCACGTCTCCGACCGAATCCAAGTAGCGTTTCAGTTCACTGCTCTGAGGACGGTCGCCTGAAGACGATGACTTTTCAAGCCGCTTCATCACCGCCGAGGCGATTCCGAAGGCTGCTAACAAAAGTACCCATAGTCCATCCATATTTATCACTCACTATCTGATTCAGAATCGATAGGTGACCCGATCGCTTTACGCATTTCCGTATCTGCTTGAACGTTCAAGTAATTCACGTAATCCATGACGCCGAGTTTACCGTTACGCAACGCCTCGGCCATTGCGAGTGGGACTTCCGCTTCGGCTCCGACAACTTTCGCACGCATTTCCTCTACAGAAGACTTCATTTCCTGTTCGCGAGCAATCGCCATCGCACGACGTTCTTCCGCCTTCGCTTGGGCAATCTTTTTATCTGCTTCGGCTTGGTCAGTCTGCAGGACCGCCCCGATGTTCTTACCGATATCGATATCTGCAATATCAATCGAGAGAATTTCAAACGCCGTACCTGAATCCAAACCTTTTGTGAGTACGGTACGTGAAATCATATCTGGGTTCTCAAGTACGTGCTTATGATTGTTTTGCGATCCGATAGTCGATACGACACCTTCCCCGACACGGGCGATAATCGTTTCTTCCCCCGCACCACCGACGAGACGATCGATATTGGCACGCACCGTAATACGCGCTTTCGCCTTCACTTCAATCCCGTCCATTGCCACACCGGCTATAAATGGTGTCTCAATGACTTTCGGGTTAACCGACATTTGTACGGCTTCAAGTACGTTACGTCCTGCCAAGTCAATGGCAGCGGCACGCTCGAACGATAACTCGATGTTTGCGCGGTGTGCCGCAATCAATGCGTTTACGACACGGTCAACATTACCACCCGCTAAGAAGTGACTTTCAAGTTGGTTCGTGTTTAAACCGAGACCCGCCTTGACTGCTTTAATCAATGGGTTAACAATTTTTGATGGTACGACGCGGCGAAGGCGCATCCCGACCAATGTGAAAATCGAGACGTGTACACCTGCTGCGAATGAGCTGATCCATAATCCGATTGGTACAAACGTGAAGAAGACGGCAAGCGCAATCAATCCTCCACCTGTAATGAGTAACGTCGTCAATAGTTCTGGTGTCATTCTGTTACATCCTCCTTCGGTTCTATAAAGGTCCGAACGACAATCCGCCCTGAATCCACTTTATATACCTGAATTTTTGTCTGCTGATCGAGATAGCCACCTTCTGTTACGACGTCAATACGTTCTCCGTCGATTTCGGCAGTACCGGCCGGGCGAAGTGGTGTTAACGTCACACCGACTTTCCCGAGAAGTTGTTTACGGTCATCATGGGACAAGTAACCTTTTTCGGTCGATGTCGAATCCGTCAAAATCAACCCTTTATAAATGAGCGGACGATTCGTACTTAATCGGCGATATGCCCAGAACCCAAGTCCAGTGAGCACCGCTGCCGCCAAACCGATGGAGAGCCATAGCTGACCGATTGTCGCACCCGCCATGATCAAGCTGGCAACGACCGCTCCGATCCCAAGCAAACCGAACAATCCAAACCCTGCAACGAACACTTCAATTCCAAGAAGGACGACTCCGACAAAAAAGACTGTCAGAATCACTCCGAGACCAAATGTCATCGTCTTACTACCCCCTTCCAATTTCAAAGCTATCTCCTATCTCTAGTGTATACGAAACAAGAATGAATGTGGTTTCAGAATACGCAAAAAAAGCAGAAACTTTCGGTTTCCCGAAAAGTTCTGCTTTTTCATCAATTCGTCAATTGTTGTTTGACGATTCGGTTCACAAGACCACCGTCTGCCTTGCCTTTGACTTGCGGCATGACGACGCCCATCACCTTACCCATATCAGATGGAGCGGATGCGTTCGTTTGAGCAATTGCTGCTTGGACGATCGCAGTCACTTCATCTTCTGAAAGTTGTTCAGGCATATAGGCTTCTAGGACGACAATCTCTTCTGCTACTTTGGAAGCAAGGTCTTCACGACCAGCGCTTTCGAATTCTCGGAGGGAGTCTCTGCGCTGTTTCATCTCTCGGTTGAGCACCGTGAGTTCCTCTTCCTCGGTAAGATCTTGACGACCTAGTTTGATAGCCTCATTTTGGAGCGACGCTTTTACCATCCGGATCGTCGTGAGACGATCTTTTTGTTTAGCGCGCATGGCTTGCTTCATGTCGTCCGTCAAGCGTTCTTGAAGACTCATGAGCCAACACCCTCTCTACACAATGAAACTGGAATCAGAATTTCTTACGCTTACGCGCAGCTTCTGATTTCAATTTACGTTTTACGCTTGGCTTTTCGTAGTGACGACGTTTACGAACTTCGGCAAGTGTGCCATCTTTCGAAACACCGCGTTTGAAACGACGAAGAGCGTCTTCAAGCGATTCGTTTTTACGGACACGAGTTTCCACTAGTTTTCCCTCCCTCCGAATTACACGACTAAGGAAACGTGTTTCACACGTCATATCATATTATAGTGAAATTAAGTCGTGTGGTCAACCACTTATTAATAGTCGCTGTCTGAACGTCCGCCTGTGACGATTGCGATACCAGCTGAAGCACCGATGCGTGTCGCACCAGCATCGATCATCGCTTTCGCTCCTTCGAAGTCACGAACACCGCCTGAAGCTTTTACGCCGAGGTCTGGTCCAACTGTTTCACGCATGAGACGAATGTCTTCGACCGTTGCGCCACCAGTAGAGAAACCAGTTGATGTTTTGACGAAATCTGCTCCAGCTTTCACTGAAAGTTCAGCAGCTTTCTTGATTTCTTCTTTTGTAAGCATGCACGTTTCAAAGATGACTTTGACGAGTGTACCGTTTGCCGCTTCGACAACCGCACGAATGTCACGCTCTACGAGGTCGTAGTCGCCGTCTTTGAGTGCTGCGATATTGATCACCATATCGACTTCATCCGCACCGTTTGCGATCGCGTCTTTTGTTTCGAACGCTTTCACTTCAGGCGTGTTCGCTCCGAGTGGGAATCCGATGACTGTACATACTTTGACGTCGTCATCCGCCTTAAGTTGCTCCGCAGCATATTTGACCCATGTCGGGTTGACACAGACACTTGCGAACTTATATTCGAGCGCCTCTGCACAAAGTTTTGTAACTTGATCTTTTGTTGTTTCAGCTTTTAAAGCTGTGTGGTCGATATAACGGGCTAATTCCATTATTCATTTCCTCCTCTGACAAATAAGTCTGACATCTAACATATTACCATGTTTTTTCGAGATGTAACAGCTTCCAAATTTAAATGAGTTGACGACGTTTACGAGCGACGACCCAACTGTTCCAACTGAAAAAGAAGATGGCCAGCCAAATACATGTGAATGCGAAGACATGATATGCTGTGAACGGTTCATGATACATGACGACTCCGATAATCAGACTAAGTGTCGGTGCGATAAATTGAAGGAATCCGACGAGTGTGAACGGGATATGTTGTGCCCCGTAACCAAACAAAAGAAGCGGAAGCGCCGTCACCACACCTGTTCCTAGCAATGCGACCCAAATCATCGGTGACATGTCGAAGGCAATCTGGTCCGTGACGACCTGATTGCTGAGAAAGATGAGCGCGACAGGAACGACTGCTAACGTCTCAATCCCAAGACTGACTGTTGAAGCGAGAGGTCGCCGCTTCTTCACCATTCCGTAAAAACCAAACGTACTCGCTAATACGAACGAAATCCACGGAAACGAGCCATATCCAAGCGTCAAGACGAGGACGCCGATTGACGCGATCCCGACTGCCATCCATTGGACTCGGTTTAATGATTCCCGAAAGACGAGCACCCCTAACACCATACTGACAAGCGGATTAATATAATAGCCGAGGGATGCCTCGATGATATAACCGTGATTGACAGCCCATATGTACACGAACCAGTTTGCACTGACGATGAATCCGTTCAACATGAACGCGTTTCGTGTGGCAGGGTGGCGAAGAGCGTAACCGAACTCTTTCCACTGATTCGTCCATCTTAATACGAGTAAAATAAATAAAAAGGACCAAACGATACGATGTGCCAAAATTTGCCCGCTCGGCACTTCTTGCAAAAACTTCCAATAGATCGGGAGGACGCCCCACATCACGTAGGCCCCGATTGTCGTCCATACTCCCTTGTTCACACGTTCACCCGCTCTCTTTCAAGATAAAAATAGTTTAGTCGATGAATGACTTCCGATACAAGGCTTTTGTTTCATGAAAAAAGGACGCGAAATCGCGTCCCTTACTGTTTATTGCTTTACCTGTTCGATGGCGGATAGAGCTTGTGCTAAATCTTCAACTAAATCATCGATATCTTCTAATCCAACTGAGATTCGAACAAGTCCGTCCGTGATCCCGAGTTCTGCACGTCGCTCAGCTGGAATCGACGCATGCGTCATACGAGCCGGGACACTGATCAAGCTTTCAACTGCACCGAGACTCTCTGCGAGCGTGAAATACTTCGTCTTCGCGACCATCATTTCAGCCGCTTCGGCCGAACCCACGTCAAACGCAATCATGCCACCGAACCCACGCGCTTGCGATAAGTGCACGCGTTTCGCTTCTTCACTAGAGACACTCGGGTGAAGGACACGTGACACGTTCTCATTCGATTGTAAGAATTCAACCAACGCCCGTGCGTTCGATTCAATCTCTTCCATTCGAACGGCAAGCGTCTTAATCCCACGGACGACGAGGAAGCTGTCTTGAGGTCCGAGGACTGCACCGACTGAATTTTGGAGGAATGCCAACGCTTCTCCTTGTTCTTCCGTACGTGCGACGACTAAACCTGCCACGACGTCACTATGACCGCCTAAATATTTTGTAGCACTGTGTAAGACATAGTCGGCACCAAGGTCGATTGGATTTTGGAAGTAAGGTGTCATGAACGTGTTGTCCACGACGAGCAAGACATCTGCCTCATCCGCAATCGTGCGCATCGCTCGGATATCCGTCACGTTCAAGAGTGGATTTGTCGGTGTCTCCACATAAATCATTTTCGTGTTCGCTTGTAGCGCATCACGAACCGCTGTTTCATCGGATGTATCGACAAAAGTTGCCTCCAAGCCTCGTGACTGAAATACTCGATTGAATACACGGTACGTTCCTCCATATACATCAGACCCGACGATGACGTGGTCTCCAGATTTCAACAACATGAGTACGGTCGAGATGGCAGCCATCCCAGAACCAAATGCAAAACCTTGCACACCACCTTCGATATCCGCTATGAGTGTCTCGAGTGCGGTACGTGTCGGGTTCGCAGATCGAGAATACTCATATCCTTCCCGTAAGTTACCGATTCCGTCTTGCTTATATGTGCTCGTTTGATAAATCGGTGGTGTGACCGCCCCTGTTAATGGGTCGGTCGTTTTACCGCCGTGAATGAGTGCTGTCTTTGTACGCATGTTCTGCCTCCTTGACAATTCCTTGACTTAAATATCGTTCTGCACTGTCTGGCAAGATCGTCACAATCGTGCCTTCTGACATTTGATTTGCTTCCTTTACACATGCTGCGATGGCAGCACCAGAAGAACTTCCGATGAGCAATCCTTCCTGTTTCGCAAGATGCGCCACGTAATAGAAGGCTTCCTCATCTGTGATGGTATGAATCGCATCGACATAAGACTTTTCCAAAAATGGCGGCCATTTTTCGACGCCAATTCCTTCTGTTTTATGTGGACCTGGCTCACCGCCGTTCAAAATCGAACCGACCGGCTCCACGACAACAGTTTTCGTCCCATGTGGTTTTAACGTTTTGGCGACACCAGTGAACGTACCTCCTGAACCCGCCCCCGCTACAAATACGTCGATTTGTGGCACGTCCTTCAACAACTCTTGCGAAAGGATGTCGACATAGGCGTCCGGGTTGTCCGGATTTGAAAACTGTTCCGGCACGTATGCGTCATGTTCTTCAGCCAACTCAAGCGCGTGACTGATTGCGCCTTTCATTCCAAGCTCGGTTGGCGTGTTGACGACGGTCGCTCCAAGGAGACGCATCAATGCTTGTTTCTCTTGACTAAACTTTTCAGGGGTCACGGTAATCAGACGAATGTCGTATCGCTGACAAGCGAGCGCGAGTCCGATTCCCGTATTCCCGGCTGTCGGCTCGATCACCGTACCACCTGGTGCCACATCTCCACGTTTCATCGCCCGCTCAATCAAATTCATGCCGAGTCGGTCTTTGACACTTCCTCCCGGATTCATCATCTCCATCTTCCCGTACACTTTTACCGTAGCTGGAACAGGTAATGAACGGAGCTCGATGAGCGGTGTGTCCCCGATGAGTTCATAGACGTCACGGACAATCATCTTACGCTTCGTCCTTGAAGACGATATGCCACTCGTCACGTTTCGCAAGCATGTCAGCTGCTAATTTTTTGGCTCCCTCAAAATCATGATGGTTCGCATTCCCGCACTGTACCGGGTTTTGCGCTGGCAATTCTTCCGCGTTCATCGCATCGCGCAGTGTCGCTTCTACGAGGTCGAGCATGCGCTCATAATCCCCATCATTCAACATCGTCCAATAGAAACCTGTTTGGCATCCCATCGGCGAAATGTCCACGATGTCTTCTGAATGATTACGACTGTTTTCGGCGATCAAATGCTCGAGAGAGTGAACCGCACGCATCGGCATGAGGCCTTCGTTCGGTTGGATGAAGCGAATATCATACTTGTAAATCGTATCAGCCGTTCCTTCTTTCACACCGGCGAGACGGATAAATGGAGCCTGAACTTTCGTATGATCCAAGTTAAAGCTTTCAACGTTATATGTTTTCATGAGTAATTCCTCCTAATTATTTTGTAGCGACGACAAGCCAAACAAATTTATTTTTCTGTGTCATTGTCACGTTGTATCCATTCGCCTCTAGCATCGTACGAATGGTAGTCGTATATGGATAATATTCACGATTTAAATCCTCGACCAAGTCTGAATAGCCTTGTTCCGTAGCCCAGTCAATAATTTCTTGACGTGCGTGTGGAGATTCGAACATCGTATCAAGCAATACGAATTTCGGATGTCCCCAATCACGAACATATTGACCGATCGCTGTTTCTTTCTCAGAATCCGTCAAGTGATGGAAAGCGTACGAGGAAACGACCGTATCGACATGTGAGAACGTTGGATAACGGAGAAAATCTCCATGTTCGACCGATATGCCCAACTTCTCAATTGCAATCTGCCTCATTTCTGGAGAAGGTTCGATTGCAATTAAAGGATGTCCCTTTAAAATTCGGGCACTCAAGTTGCCTGTGCCGACACCAAATTCCAAGACCGTTCCTTCAACGTGTAACGCAACGTCATCAAGCATTTGATCATATCCGACAAATACTTCATGATATTGTTCGTCATGCCCCCCGACTGCCGTATCGTAATCTTTCGCCCAATCCTTGAAGATATCCATGAATGGTAAATTCATAGCGCCACCCCATCCTTAATTCTGACTAAATTGATATGTTTTATTGGTATTTAACATTAACGTTACATTAACAGGTTTTTTTGAACATTTCAAGTCATTCGCGTGATTCTGACGATCACCAAAATTTGATATAGGTCTTATGATTCAGGTCTTTAGTAATTGTCTGAACATTTAAATTTGTGCAAAAACACTCCCCTACTTTACAAAAAAATCCACTCTTTTTCCCCTGAACAACGATATGATAGTTCACAATGCAAGAGGAAATCTTTGTTTTTTTACAGGTAATAACAAATATTAGGGGGTAAACACGTTGTCAAGAAGAAAAGTCTACTTAAACGCTTCACTTGCTACATGTATTGCTTTAACACCTGTGTTGATTCAAGCGGGTACGTCATCTGTTTCAGCAGAAGCTTCCATCAAACCAAAAATTGAGCTCGAAAAGAAACAGAAAAAAGTCCGGGTCGTCGTCGAACTCGTCGGTGCACCTGCAATCGCAGAAGCAGCGCAAAAAGGGAAAAAATTTAATGAGTTGACGAAATCAGAACAAAACAAGGCACAACAATCTGTACAGTCTGAACAAAAACGCGCAAAATCCGCTTTGAAAAAACAAGGCGTGACTGCTACACCGATTGAAGAGTTCACGACCGTTTTTAACGGCTTCTCCACTTTCCTCTCAACAAGTGAAATCGCTAAAGTTGAAGCTCTACCTGAAGTAGCGACTGTCCATGTCGTCAACGAGTATGAACGTCCTGAAGTGAAACCAGATATGGTTACAAGTAACGGAATGGTACAAGCCGAACAAACATGGGGAGATTACGGATTTGCCGGGGAAGGCACCGTCGTCGCTGTCATCGACTCGGGAATTGATGCCGACCACCGAGATTACCGAATCACAGATTCGAAAACGGCAGAATTGACGAAATCAGAAGTCGATCAGGCCATCACTTCGTTCGGTCTACCTGGTGAATATGTGAATGAGAAAGTCCCATACGCCTATAATTACTACGACGAAAATGATGATATTAAAGATGACTCACCTGGCGCTTCCATGCACGGTCAGCACGTCTCAGGGACGGTCGCTGCAAACGGTGATCTCGAAAATGGCGGGATTAAAGGGGTCGCACCTGAAGCTCAAATCCTTGGTCTTAAAGTATTCAGTAACGACCCGAACTACGCATCTACATACGGAGATATTTATATTAAAGCGATTGACGATGCGATCAAGCTAGGAGCAGACGTCATCAACATGAGTCTTGGTTCAACAGCAGGTTTTGTCGATGCCGACTCACCTGAGCAACAAGCCGTTCAACGCGCTGTAGACAACGGTGTCTTCATGTCCATCTCTGCTGGGAACTCAGCATACTTCGGACATGGCTTTGACTTACCAACGGCTTCAAACCCTGATACGGGTGTTGTCGGGGCGCCAAGCGTAAGCCAAGCATCGACATCGGTCGCTTCACTCGAGAACGATCAAATTCAATTGGACGCTTTCCGCGTCGGTGACGAAAAAATCGGATGGAAGAAACAAGATGGACCTGCATTCTCGGAAGGTACATATGACGTCGTTTACGTCGGAGATGGGCAACCAGAAAACTATGCTGGTAAAGACGTGAAAGGAAAGCTCGTCCTCGCCGTTCGCGATGGAGGATACTTCTACTCGAAGATTCAAAAAACGGCTGAGGCACAAGGGGCAGCCGGTGTCATCGTACGAGGCGCTGTCTCACACGGAGACTATGTGTCTATGGCTCTCGATCAACCACTCATCCCGATGGCATCACTCAGCATCCAAGACGGGAACGAATTAAAAGAGAAATTAGCGGATGGACCGCTCCAACTCACGTTTGCTGGTGACCGAATCAGCGTCAACAACCGTTCGGCAGGCGCAATGTCTGATTTCACATCTTGGGGTGTCACACCGAACCTTGACTTCAAGCCGGAGCTTTCAGCCCCAGGCGGTCAAATCTTCTCAACGTTCAACGACAACCAATACGGTTTGATGAGCGGAACATCGATGGCCGCACCTCACGTTGCCGGCGGTGCAGCTCTTGTTCTTGAACGCGTCGATCGCGATTTCGACTTGAGCGGAGCGGCTCGTGTGACGATGGCAAAGAACTTGCTACTCAATACGTCGAAGCCCGTCACAGACATCGGACCGTATAACCAAGAATTGAAGCAGTCTCTTCCATATTCACCACGTCGGGCGGGAGCAGGTCTCATGCAACTCCATGCGGCCGTCACATCTCCGGCAGTCGCGTATGAGAAGAAGACGAAAGAAGCGAAAGTCGCTTTAAAAGAATTGTCGAAGAGTAAGGCGAAGTTCACGATTGTCGTTGAAAACATGTCTGACGAATCACTCACATACAATGTGGCCGCTTCCCTCCAGACAGACCTTGCCGTTACTAACAAGGATGGCGTCATTCAGAATGCGATGGAAGCTCAGGCGCTTCAACAAGCAATCATTAAGATCAATGGCAAAAACACAAGTAAAGTCACGTTGAAGGCAAAACAAAAGAAAGAAATCACCGTATCGATTGACGTCTCGAAGGCACAAGTACTTAATCCAGAGACGTTAGAAGGAACGATATCTGCAAAATCAGTCTTTGAGAATGGTTATTTCGTCGATGGATTCCTACGCTTGACTGACCCACGTGGGACAGACGGCAATCCGTCACTCGTTGTCCCGTTCGTCGGATTCGAAGGCGATTGGGGCAAAGCACCAATCTTTGACGAAACGATTTATGAAGATGGTTCATTCTATGGAATCTCTGGATTGGTCGATGCGGCCGGGAACTATTTAGGAGAGAAACTTGATGAGTCTGTAGATGAAGAAGCGGTAGCGATTTCGCCTGACGGGGACGGTTCAAAAGACACGGCTACCCCGGTCTACTCGCTCTTACGAAATGCGAAAGACGTCAAGTATCGGATCGTCGATGAAAAAGGAAACGTACTCCGTACCCTTAAAATCGAAGAAGAATTGAGAAAGAACTACTTTGATGGCGGAAGTGGTGACCCATACTACTACACGTCAGATAACGCTTGGGACGGAAAACTGAACGGAGAGATGGCGCCGAAAGGAACGTACTACTACGAAATTGAAGCGAGCATCGACTACATGAAAAAACAAGCCCAGACGCTTCGGATCCCAGTGAAAGTGGATTACACGGATCCTCGTTTCACGATTCGTTGGAACGAAGGTGTGGCTAGTGTCAAAGCATCCGACGACTTTGCAGGAATCAACGGTATCGAATTCCTTCTTAATGGGAAAGTTGTTGCGAAAGAAGCAAAAGATACAGCAAACTTCACACTCGATGCACCACTTGAATCAACGGACCAACTATCGGTTCGCGTTTCAGATAATGCGGGTAACGTGATCACACGCGACGTATCTACAGAAAATGACGCAGATAAACCAGGAGTCTTTGTCGATGCACCACTCGCCCTGTCTCCTTACGGTTCATCAATTGTGCCAATCATCGGTCAAATCAAAGATGCCTCTGACGTTGTATCGTTCACTGTCGACGATGTGGACGTACCACTCACGTATGACGCAGCTGCAAAACAATACACGTTCAATACGACACGTTCGTATGAAGATGGATTCCACAAGATTCGTTTCATCGCGGAAGACACGTCTGGTAACGTGACGAACTTCGTCCGTCCAATCTTTGTCGACTCTACGGAGGCGGCAATCTCAATCAGCAACGTGCCGAAAAACGTCTCGGCGAAGCAAGACACTGTGAACGTGAAAGTTCACGTGAAGGATAACTTTGACGATATTAAACTTCGTGTCAACGGTGATTTGAAATGGAGTCATACGTTGAAAGAACCTTATGCGATGCGTGCGTTCTCACGTACCGATACCATCTCACTTCCTGTGAAGAAAGGTCAAAACACATTCACATTTGAAGTGACTGACCTCGGTGGCAACGTGACGAAGAAAGTCATCACGATCAATAAAAAATAATGGATTCACGAAAAAACGGCTGCCCACGTGGGTCAGCCGTTTTCTTATCCTTTCGCCAATTCAAGCGCGTACGAGATAGCAGACAGTGCATAAAGAGGAGCCGTCTCCGAACGAAGGATACGAGGTCCGAACGCGCAAGCGATCGCCCCCGCCTCTATCCATTGCGTGACTTCCGCTGTGTCAAATCCGCCTTCCGGTCCCGTGATGACGAGGAGACGTTGTTTTGATTGAAGACGATTCAATGTATTGGCAAGTGCCGACTGCTCGCCTTCTTTCGCCGATTCTTCATATGCGATGATGACTTCGTCATACTGTTCAAATTGCTTCGAAAGCTGTTTCGAAGTGAGGAACGTACATGACGGGACGACGGCCCTATACGATTGCTCAGCCGCCTCTTGCATGATTTTTTGAATACGTTCTACTTTTTTCGGCACTTTTTTTGAGTCCCATTTGGCGACTGATCGGGAAGATTCGAACAATAGAAGTTGATGAACGCCGAGCTCGGTCGCTTTTTGCGCGACAAGTTCGACCTTGTCTCCTTTTGGCAACGCATAAGCGAGCGTCACGTCAATCGGCAGTTCGGTCTCTGATTGGCGAGTCGACAATACTTTAGCCACTCCACTTTTCTTCTCAAGCGACGTCACGACACATGCGTACTCATTGCCCGTCCCGTCGAGAAGAACCATTTCGTAACCCGCCCCTTGTCGCAGGACCGTTCCGATATGATGAGCGACATCTGAAGGAAGTGTCACAACATCGCCTGTGAAAGCTTCTGGTGTCAGAAAATAACGTTGCATAGCTTATCCCTTCTTGGCGATGATCGCGACCCAGTCTTCCATCACGCGTGTCTCTTCAATTTCAAACCCTGCAGCCATCAGAGCGTTCGTGACTTCCGCTCGTTTCTCTCCAATGATGCCGGATGTGATGAAGCGACCTCCCCTTTTCGTACGAGCATACGCATCTTCGATGAAGAGAAGAATGACATCGGCAAGGATGTTTGCCACGACCAAGTCATATTCTCCGTCCACACCTTTTAATAAATCTCCCGTGTCGACTTGAACGAGTGATTCGACACCGTTCGTCTCCACGTTTTGACGAGCCGATTCAACGGCAACCGAATCCAAGTCTAGCGCTTTTACGCTCGTCGCTCCAAGTTTCGCAGCGGCGATCGACAATACGCCTGATCCTGTACCGACATCAATGACGCGGTCACCTTCCCGGATGTAGTTCTCAATCGCTTGAATACAGAGCATCGTCGTCGGGTGTGTCCCTGTACCGAACGCCATACCCGGGTCAAGCAAGATGACATTCTCTTCCGGTTGTGGTGTGTACTCTTCCCACAAAGGGACAATCGTCAGCTGTTGTGAGATTTTGACCGGCTTGTAATACTGCTTCCAAGAATGCGCCCAATCTTCCTCATCAATCTCTGCGACCGTGACCTCACCTGATCCGATATCAAGCATGTTCCGGAGTCGCTCGATTTCTTTTTTCAAGTTTGCGAGCACATCTTGGAAATCACCTGAAGCCGGCACGTACGCTTTGACGTGTACTCCAGAAGTCGGATACGTTTCACGATCCGAAACGTCCCAAATCTCTCCGAAATGGTCTTCCGCCATCATTCGGTCGAAGTCTTCGACGTCCTCGATGACGACACCTTGTGCCCCCACTTCGTGTAATAAGTTCGATACGGCTTCCACCGCAAGCTGTGTCGTGTGGACACAAATTTCAGACCATTTCATCGTTTGTACACACTCCTTTTAGTGACTAAAGAACTTTTTCATTTTTTGGAACATGCCGTGTTCCTCTTCGACACCCGATTCGCCACTGATTTCTTCGAATTCACGAAGCAATTCTTTTTGGCGGTCCGTCATATTTTTCGGTGTCATGACAATGACGCTCACGTACTGGTCGCCATTCGCGCCACCACGCACACTTGGCATCCCTTTTCCGCGTAAACGGAACTTCGAGCCAGTTTGTGTTCCGGCTGGCACTTTCAAACTCACGTTCCCGTGAACCGTCGGAACTTCGATTTCTGCACCGAGTGCCGCTTGTGCGAACGTGACCGGCATTTCCATCGCAATGTGTTGGTCGACACGTTCAAAAATCTCATGAGCTTTCACGCGGACGACGACGTATAAGTCTCCCGCTGGTCCTCCGTTCACGCCAGGACCGCCTTTTCCAGATAGACGGATCTGTTGCCCGTTATCGATACCGGCTGGGATTTTCACCTCGACGGTCTGTTTCTTCTTCACATGACCTGATCCGTGACAAGTTGGACATTTTTCTTTGATTGTCTTACCACTACCGTGACACTTGCTACAAGGACGTTGATTGACCATACGACCGAGAATTGTGTTTTGCTCAACCGTCTCGACGCCACTGCCGCCACACTGGTTACACGTTTCTGGTTTCGTTCCAGGTTTCGCACCGTTACCCATGCACGTGTCACATTCGACTTCGATTTCGAGCTCGATTGTTTCCGTCTTGCCTGTCACACTCTCCATGAAATCGAGGTCAACAACGTATTGATAATCTTCTCCGCGACGCGGTGCGTTCGGGTCTTGACGGCGTCCGCCGCCTCCGAAGAACATGTCAAAGATATCCCCGAATCCACCTTGGAAGTCACCGCCGCCACCGAACTGGTTCGCCCCTTCAAAACCGAATCGGTCATACTGCGCACGTTTTTGTTCGTCAGAAAGCACTTCGTAGGCTTCACCAATCTCTTTAAACTTATCCGCCGCATCTGCCTCTTGGTTGATGTCCGGGTGATATTGACGGGCCAATTTCCGGTATGCCCGCTTGATTTCTTGTGCAGAGGCCGACTTGTCGAGCCCGAGCACTTCATAATAATCTCGTTTCGCCACTATTCTCGCTCCTATCCTTACAATCTACGTATCGATTTTACCGATTCTACCTTAACATGGAAAGAGCCAAAGCAGAAACCTGCTTTGGCGCTCTCCTTTACAACGGCTGTTTATTTACGGTCGTCGAGATCCTCAAACTCTGCGTCCACGACATCATCGTCCTGTTTCGCTTCTGTTTGTGGTTCTGCGCCTTCAGCACCTTGCTGTTCAGCCATTTTAGCATATACTTTTTGCGTCAACTCTTGAACGACAGCTGACAATTCGTCTTTGGCTGTACGGATCGCCTCAAGGTCTGAACCTTCGAGAGCAGTTTTCGCTTTTTCTTTCGCAGCTTCTGCTTTTTCTTTGTCCGCCTCTTCCACTTGCTCACCAAGGTCTTTGATTGCCTTGTCTGTCGCGAAGACGAGTTGGTCTGTTTCGTTGCGAAGTTCCGCTTCTTCTTTACGTTTGTTATCTGCGTCAGCGTTCGCTTCAGCTTCTTTTACCATACGCTCGATTTCTGCCTCATCGATACCTGAAGAAGATTGGATTGTAATCGATTGTTCTTTGTTCGTACCGAGATCTTTCGCTGATACGTGAACAATTCCGTTTGCATCGATATCGAATTTAACTTCGATTTGTGGCACACCACGTGGTGCTGGCGGAATGTCAGTCAATTGGAAGCGACCAAGTGTCTTGTTGTCTGGTGCCATCGGGCGTTCCCCTTGAAGGACGTGGATGTCAACAGCAGGCTGGTTATCTGCAGCAGTTGAGAACACTTGTGATTTCGATGTCGGGATTGTCGTGTTGCGATCGATCAATTTCGTCATCACGCCACCCATTGTCTCGATACCGAGTGAGAGTGGAGTCACGTCGAGAAGGACGACGTCTTTTACGTCTCCAGCGAGAACTCCACCTTGGATTGCTGCACCGAGTGCAACAACTTCATCCGGGTTTACCCCTTTGAATGGCTCTTTCTTCGTGAAGTCGTGGATTGCTTTTTGAACGGCAGGGATACGTGTCGAACCACCGACGAGAATGATCTTATCGAGGTCAGATGGTGTAAGTCCTGCATCTTTCAAGGCACGACGAGTTGGTTCCATTGTGCGTTCGACAAGGTCAGCCGTCAATTCTTCAAACTTCGCACGCGTGAGTGTCATCTCCAAGTGGAGTGGACCTGCTTCACCTGCTGTGATGAACGGAAGGCTGATGTGTGCGCTTGTGACGCCTGAAAGGTCTTTCTTCGCTTTTTCAGCTGCATCTTTCAAACGTTGAAGTGCCATCTTGTCTTTCCCGAGGTCGATGCCGTTCTCTTTTTTGAATTCTGCAACGAGGTAGTCGATGACTTTTTGGTCAAAGTCATCTCCACCGAGACGGTTGTCACCAGCTGTAGCGACAACTTCGAATACGCCATCACCAAGCTCAAGGATTGAAACGTCGAACGTACCACCACCGAGGTCATAGATCAAAATCGTGTGGTCTTCACCTTTATCTAATCCGTAAGCGAGTGCCGCAGCTGTTGGCTCGTTGATGATTCGTTTGACATCAAGACCAGCGATTTTACCAGCATCTTTTGTCGCTTGACGCTCAGCGTCGTTGAAGTATGCAGGAACTGTGATGACTGCTTCCGTGACTGTTTCACCGAGGTAGTCTTCAGCATCTTTCTTCAACTTCTGCAAAATGATTGCCGAGATTTCTTGTGGTGTGAATTTCTTGCCATCTACGTCAACTGTATGCGACGTACCCATGTGACGTTTGATTGATTGGATCGTGTTCGGGTTCGTGATGGCCTGACGTTTTGCGACCTCACCTACTTGACGCTCTTCCCCTTTGAATGCAACAACCGAAGGAGTCGTACGGTTACCTTCTGCGTTTGAGATGACGACTGCTTCGCCACCTTCCATTACTGCCACACATGAGTTTGTAGTCCCTAAGTCAATACCGATAATTTTACCCATCGTTTATTCCTCCGTCTCGTTAAGTAGTATTATTCTGCAACTTTTACCATGCTTGGACGAATGACTCGACCATGCATCGTATATCCTTTTTGAAGCTCCATCGTCACGATGCCCGACTCGAACTCGTCGCTCGGTTCTTGCATGACTGCTTGATGGAAATTCGGGTCGAACGGCTGTCCGACTGCTTCAATCACTTCGACTTGCTCAGCATTCAATACGTCAAGAAGTTGACGATGAATCATGTCGACGCCTGATTGAATTTGCTTGGCATCCTCTGAAGTTGCTTGCACTTGAAGTGCACGCTCAAAGTTATCAATGAGCGGAATCAATTTTTCAATGACAGACTGTGAAGCAAACTTGACGCGTTTTGCATTCTCTTCATTCGTCCGACGACGGAAGTTGTCAAAGTCGGCACGAATGCGAAGTTCGCTCGCTTTCAACGCTTCGATTTCTTTTTGTAAGTCCGTCCCCTCAGAACTTTCTTCCACAATCTCAGCATTTAAAACCTCATCTTCATTTGATTCAGTTGACTCGTTCTCTTCTGTCTGTGCCGAGTCTACAGATTTTTCTTCAAGCACGTCTTCTTGTTCGTGCCCGTTTTGATGATCTGCTGTCATAGTAAAACTCCTTTCCGTCACTCATCTAGTTTCGTTCGTCGCAACGCTTCAATAATTTGTCCCATCATTTGGACACCGTGACGGTAATTCATTCGAGTCGGGCCAATCATGGCAATCGTTCCGAATGTTTTTCCATCTAGTGTATAATCCGAGGTGATGACACTACAATTTTGAAGGGCGACAATTCCGTTCTCGCTCCCAATGCTCACATAAATCTCGCGATTTGGCAACGATTCGAGCCAGTGCGTCAATCGTTCTTGCTCATCAATCCATTCTAGGAATGGTCTGAGCGTGTCTAACGTCTGAAACTCAGGTTGGTTGAAGATATTCTTCTTGCCTCCGAGATAAAGCGAAGACGGCGTTTGAATTCCAACCGTCGATTGAATCAGTTGCATCATATTTTCATATTGCTGTCGCTGCGCGAGTTGCAATTTTGCAACCTCTTCTCCGATTCGGACTTTTAGTTGTCCGATCGCTGTTCCGACGAGACGATCGTTTAACAGTCGAATCGTCTCCTCGATGACTTCAGGAGCTACACGAGATTCGAACATGACCGTACGATGCTCGACATGACCTTGATCCGTGACGATGAGAACGACACCCCGTCGCTCATCTAATGGCATAAAGTCCACACGTGCCAATCTTTCGGATTGGCTATTGGGACCGAGGGCGACCGTCGTATAATTGGTCAAATCAGAAAGGAGATCTGCAGCTTGGCGAATCAGGATCTCAGACTCTTTTGAAGATTGCTTTAAACGCTCTTCTAAGCGACCCGTTTCCCGCTCGTCGATGATTTGCTTCTCGACGAGGTGGTCCACGTAATATCGGTATCCGACCTCTGACGGGATTCGACCCGCGGAAGTATGTGGTTTTTCAATCAACCCCATGTCTTCCAAATCGGCCATATCGTTCCGAATCGTTGCCGAACTAAACGTCAAATCGTCTCGTTTCGATAACGTACGCGAACCGACCGGTTGAGCCGTCTGAATATAATCGTCAATGATGGCTCGAAGAATGAGCAATTGTCGATCTGTCAGCACAACATCACTCCTCTCTGAAAAAGTTACCTCGCTTTATTAGCACTCATATTTAACGAGTGCTAATCACACTTCAAATATTATCATGTTCTCACTATTTGTCAATTCATACACTCGGATTTTTTCACCTTTTTTACAGACGGCAAACCTGAAAAAGAAACAGTGTTTCGTTATGATAGAACGTGAGGTGATGAAATGTTTACAACTAAACAATTTAACGTATTCAAACAGGACGGACTCGACGAACGCATGTCTGGCATCCGTTCGGATATTCAACCGCTCTTCCATCGGATTTATGACGAGGTCGGACCACAACTCGAGGCAGATGTCGGAATCCCCCTCTACCTGCATGTCGCAAAACATGCACGTCGCACGGTAAACCCTCCGAAAGACACATGGATGGCCATCTGTCACGATAAGCGCGGGTATAAAAAACATCCACACTTACAAGTCGGGCTTTTCGACGACCGCGTTTTCATCTGGCTCGCATTCATCTATGAGATGCCGAATAAAGATGTAATCGCGAAACATTTGCAACAAATTGATTTTAAATCAACGTTTACTGATTTCCATATTGCGGGCGACCATATGAAAAAAGATGCGTTCCTAATTGAAGAGACATCAAACGAAAACATCCAGGCGTTGCTCGAGCGCTTCGGCACTGTCAAAAAAGCTGATTTCTTAATCGGACGACAACTGCCTGCCGATGCATCGATTCTTCAAAACGAAGACGCTTTTCTCGCTTTGGTCGAAGACACGTTCGCTAGGCTCACGCCGCTCTATCGTGATCTCGTCTTATAATGCTAAAAAATGGACAAATCCCAAATAAGGGACTTGTCCATTTTTCATGACTCGGTATGCTCGAGTTTTGCTTCTCCGATAAATGCCGCAAACGCTTCATTCGCGAGTGGTAGACCAGACGCCGTCAATCGGATATGGGAGTCTGTCCGCTCAATCAACGACTTCTTCACCAAATCGTCGATGACGTGACCGAACACATGATCGAGTGCCACGCCATACTTCTGTTCAAATGTCTGAAGAGAGACCCCTGAACGCATGCGTAATCCGAGGAACAGCTCTTCTTCCATTTTTTCTACTTCTTCGAGCTCAGTCACCCGTTTCACCGGGATGCCTTCCGCTTTAATATAGTGAGGAATCGGTGCGATATTGGCACGACGTGTGCCATTTAAATAGCTGTGCGCACCTGCCCCGAATCCATAATACTCTTCGTTCCGCCAGTACACTTGGTTGTGACGACTTTCTCGACCCGGCAACCCATAGTTCGAGATTTCGTATTGATTCAGTCCATTCCGTTCAAGTGTCTCCATCACTTTGAGATACATCTCGACCTCAACATCCTCTCCTGGTAGACGGAGCTTACCTTTTCGGTCTTGAATCGCAAACACGGTATGCGGCTCAAGAATTAAGGAATAGGATGAGACGTGTTGAATCGGAAGCTGTAGCGCTAGTTCTAAGTCTCGGTCAATCTGCTCGAGCGTCTGCTCTGGTAGCCCGAACATGAGGTCAATCGAGATATTATCAAAGCGTTTCGCCGCTTCATTCACCGTTTCAAACACGTCGTCAGCGCGATGCGTTCTTCCGATCCGTTCGAGCCCACCATCGTCGAACGTTTGGACACCGAAGCTGAGTCGATTGACACCACCAGCTTTCATCGTGTCGAGTTTTTCCGTACTTACAAAGTTCGGGTTCGCTTCGACAGAATACTCTAGGTCGTCTGAAGCGAGCGGGAGGAGGTGTCGACGGACCATATCCATCAGGCGACCCATCTGCGCTTCATTGAGCGCCGTCGGTGTGCCCCCTCCAATAAAGATGGTCTCAATCCGTTCTGTCGGAAACGCTTCGAGCGTCAATACCATCTCTCGTTCTAATGCATCTAAATATTCATCAACAGGTTGGTTTTTTAAAAACACCTTGTTGAAATCACAGTAATAACAAATATGTTCACAAAATGGAATGTGAAGATATACGGCTTTAGCCAATTTCGGCCACCCCTTTCTTCTCATTCCATTTATAACGCTTTTCGTCCGTTCTTTCCAGCCTGCGCCATCAATCGAACCGATGAATAAACAGACCGCTCTTTAATTTTGGTTCGAACCATGTCGATTTTGGTGGCATTTGCCCACCCCCATCAGCCACTCGCATCAACTGCGGCATCGTCGTTTCATGGCACGTAAACAGTAATTGGTCAGGTACTTGCGCGAGTTGTTGCAATTCTTCGATTGACCGGTTCCCTCCAACAAAATCGACTCTGGCATCCGTACGAATATCTTCGACGTTGAAGTACGGAGCAAGGATATCACGCTGTAAGACGGCGACATCGAGATCCGTTTCATCTTTTCGTTTCGATAACTTGTAATAATTCCCTCGATACGCAGCGCCGAACACGCCATGACTTTCAGGTAAGACGAGTTCATCTTCTTCTGTCACTTCATACGAGAACGAAAGTCCTTCCAACATATGTTCTACTTCTTCAGGTGCGATCTTTGTCAACAGACGGTGGTATGGCAAAATCGTCAACTCGTCGCTCGGGAAGAGGACACCTAAAAAGTGTGTTCGTTCATTCTTTTGAGAATGTTCCCCACCCATTTCAGAAACGACCGCTGCCGCTTTTGCACGATGATGACCATCTGCGATATAGATAGACGGGATCGTCGCACCGATCATCATGACGCGCGCAAGTTCTCGGCTCGGAATCATGAATCCTTCGTGTAACACGCCACGATCATCCGTAAACGAGAACAGCGGCTCTTCTTCCGTCGCACTCGTTAAAATCTGTTTCAGACTCGCATGTGGCGGGTGGCTAAGTAAAATCGGACCGGTATGCGCCCCCGTCGCTCGGACATGTTCGACACGTTCCCGTTCCTTCGTTTCACGGGTATGTTCGTGAATCTTGATTCGCCCGGCTTCATAGTCTGCGACAGAGAATGTGGCGACTAAGCCCGTTTGCTGACGCTCGTTCCGGGTCAATCTGTATACGTAAAATCCACTCGGACGAACCGTCAGCTCGTCTTCGTATAGACGTTCTAGCTCCTGACGAGCACGCTTTCCCCAGTCTTCGAGTGAGAGGTTTGCTTGAAGAGCTTCTGGCTTATCTACCTTCAAAAATGAGTTCGGTTGCTCAGCGATGACCGCCTTCGCTTCTTCTACAGAAACGACGTCATACGGATCTGCGGCAACTTCTTTAGCGTGTACGGGCATGTATGGGCTGAACGGTTTAAATACGACCATAGAATCCTCCTTAAAACTCTCGGACGCGAATGACGCCCTTGATGTCATACAGTGCATGAATCGATAACGGTTCATGTTCGTTGTTGTCTAAATCAATCAATGTATAGGCCATCTCGCCTCGGCTACGGTTGATCATGTTATCGATGTTCAATCCATGTGAGGCGAGTTCTCCCGTAATTTGTCCGACCATGTTCGGCACATTTTGATGCAAAATCGCGAGGCGACGTTTGCCGGTATACGGAAGTTCCGCATTTGGGAAGTTGGCGGACGAACGGATGTTACCGGTCTCCAGATATAACTTCAGCGTCTCGACGGCTTGAATGGCACAGTTGACTTCTGATTCCTTTGTCGAGGCACCGAGATGAGGCAATGCCATCACTTGAGGATGTCCGATGAGCGAGTGTCTAGGGAAGTCGGTGATGTATAGCCCGACGTGATGATGGAATGCTTCAACTAAATCAGCATCCTTCACGAGCTCTCCACGTGCGAAATTCAAAACGGTCATCCCTGGCTTCATCCGCTCGAACCAACTCCGGTCGATACTGAAGCGCGTCTCTTTCGTCAGCGGCATATGAATCGACAAGAGATCAACAGACCCTAGAACCTCACTCAAATGCTTGGCGCGTGTGACGTGTTTTGAAATATTCCAAGCGGCATCAACCGAGAGATGGGGATCATATCCGATGACATCGACCCCAAGTTGGAGAAGGTCATTGGCAAGTGAAGCCCCAATAGCCCCAAGCCCGATGATCCCTACTTTCTTGCCCCGTAACTCGGCCCCGAGGAACTGCCGTTTCTGTTGCTCCATCGCTTCTTCCAACTGAGATTGTGACTCGACTGCCTGTTCATTTACCCAGTTGAAACCTTTGACGATCGGTCTGACCGAGAGGATCATGCTGGCCAAGACGAGTTCTTTCACCGCATTCGCATTCGCACCAGGAGTATGAAACGCGACGACTCCTTGTTTCGCCAGTTGATCAAGCGGGAGATTATTGACTCCGGCACCTGCCCTTGCAATGGCGAGCAGATGGGGCGGAATTGCTTCATCGTGCACGTTATGACTTCTGAGTACCCAAGCATCGGCCTGTTCTGAAGCATTGATGATATATTCATTCGGCTCAAATCGTTTCAGACCCGCTGTAGCGATTTGGTTAAATGTTTTGATGTGATACATTATTCTCCTCCTCAAATGCTCTCATGACGTCGACAAGGCGCACAGCACCTTCTTTTGGCATCGCGTTATAAAGACTCGCCCTCAGACCACCGACGGAACGATGACCGCCGAGTTCGAGTAATCCGCGTTCAAGGGCAAATTGTTCAAAGCCCATGTCTCGATTACGGTCACCCGTCGTGAACGGGATGTTCGTTAAGGAGCGGCGTTCTCCCGATACGAGAGAAGAAAATACATTCGATTGTTCAAGGAACGAATAGACCGTATCGCTTTTTTCACGATTCAGTTGCTCCATCGCCTCGACACCTCCTTGATCTTCGACCCACTTGAGGACACGTTCTGCCGCATACATACTGAACGTCGACGGCGTATTGAATAACGTATCGACATGAGACGCGTAATGAAGATAACTTGGTAGCTCGATCGACTGAATCAAGTCGCGGCGTATGATGACGACCGTCAGTCCTGCTGGACCAATATTTTTCTGGGCACCAGCATAGATCATCCCGAAGCGCTCAACGTCGATGTGCTCGGCAAGAATGTTCGAAGAAGCATCCGCAATGAGTGGGACATCCGTTTCGGGTATAGTCGTGAATCGGGTTCCTTCAATCGTATTGTTTAATGTCACATGTAGATAGTCGACATCTTGAGCGAGTCTCGGTTCAAATGACATCCCACCCGCCTCATCTATGAGTGGATGGATGACGTCGACCTGCCCGAAGTGCCTAGCATCTTCCATCGCTTTTTTAGACCAAATCCCTGTATCGACATAGGCGAATCGATTTCGATTCCGTAAATTCATCGGGATCATGGAAAACTGCAGTGTCGCCCCACCTTGCAACCAAAGAACGGCATAGTTCTCAGGAATATGCATGAGTCTTCTGAGTCTTGCCTCGAGCGAGTCGACCACTTGTTGGAATGACTCTGAACGATGACTCGTTTCGATAATCGAGACCCCTTCATATTCGAACGTCAGGAGATGTTGTTGAATCTCTTGCATCACTTCTTTTGGTAGCATGCCGGGACCCGCAGAGTATGTATACGTCGACACGGTGTTTCCTCCTCTTTTGTCTGTCTAAGGGTGTACTCTTCCTTAAAAGAAGTGCCATTTCCTGCCTAAACAAAAAAATCACCCCGATTCGAACATCAGGGTGATTCAATCCAATTATTCTTCGTCCATCGATAGAACGGACATGAACGCTTCTTGCGGGACTTCGACAGACCCGACCATCTTCATGCGCTTCTTACCTTCTTTTTGTTTCTCAAGGAGTTTTCGCTTACGCGAGATGTCTCCCCCATAACATTTAGCCAAAACGTTTTTACGAAGTGCTTTGATTGTCGAACGTGCGACAATTTTTGTTCCGACGGCAGCTTGTACCGGGACTTCGAACTGCATCCGCGGGATGAGTGCTTTCAACTTCTCGACGATCACTTTTCCGCGCTCATACGCAAAGTCACGGTGAACGATGAAGCTGAGGGCATCGACCACTTCGTTGTTGAGCAAGATGTCCATCTTCACGAGACGTGATTGACGATAGCCGATCAACTCATAATCGAGAGACGCATACCCTTTCGTGCTCGACTTCAATTGATCGAAGAAGTCATAGACGATTTCACTCAGTGGGATCTCATACGTGATTTTGACGCGTGTCGTGTCGATATACTGCATATCGATGAACGTCCCACGTTTCTTCTGGCAAAGTTCCATGATGGCCCCGACATAATCGTTCGGTGTCATGACGGCCGCTTTGACGTAAGGTTCTTCAATCGATTCCACTTTTTGTTGTTCCGGCATCTTCGATGGGTTATCAACGTGGACGACTTCTCCTGAAGTTGTCGTCACGTGATAGATAACCGATGGTGCCGTCGTGATCAAGTCGATCCCGAACTCACGCTCAATCCGTTCTTGGATGATTTCCATGTGAAGCATCCCTAGGAATCCACAACGGAAACCGAATCCGAGTGCCTGTGACGTCTCAGGTTCAAACTCGAGCGCGGCATCAGAAAGTTGAAGCTTTTCGAGTGCCTCACGAAGGTCGTTGTAGTTGGCTGCATCGATCGGATACAATCCACAGTACACCATCGGGTTCATTTTACGGTAACCCGGAAGCTGACTCGTGGCAGGATTTTTCGCAAGTGTGATCGTATCCCCGACACGAACATCTCCGACTGTTTTGATTGATGCAGAAAGTGTTCCTACATCACCGACGTTCAATTCTTTGACCGAGACAGGTTTCGGTGTCGATACACCGAGGTCCGTTACTTCGAACGTCTTCCCTGTCGCCATCATTTGAACTTTATCTCCTACTTTGACCGAACCGTTGACGATTCGAATCGATGCGACGACACCGCGGTAGGCATCATAGTATGAGTCGAAGATCAAAGCTTGTAACGGTTCTGACGGATCACCTGTCGGAGGTGGTACGAGTTCGACGATTTGCTCGAGAATCTCTTCGATTCCAATCCCTGCCTTGGCAGAAGTCGGGACCGCATCGCTTGCGTCGAGACCGATGACGTCTTCAATCTCTTGACGGACGCGATCGACATCCGCTGACGGCAAGTCGATTTTATTGATGACCGGAATAATTTCGAGATCGTTATCGAGTGCTAAGTAAACGTTCGCAAGAGTCTGCGCTTCAATTCCTTGTGCCGCGTCGACGACGAGAATTGCACCTTCACATGCCGCAAGCGAACGCGACACTTCATACGTGAAGTCGACGTGTCCTGGCGTGTCAATCAAGTGAAGAATATACTCTTCTCCGTCTTTTGCCGTATAGTTCAATTTAACAGCGTTCAATTTAATTGTAATTCCACGCTCACGCTCTAAATCCATCGCGTCAAGCGTCTGCTCTTTCATCTCACGAGCCGTGAGTGCACCAGTTTTCTCAAGAATCCGGTCAGCGAGTGTCGACTTTCCATGATCGATGTGAGCGATAATCGAAAAGTTACGAATCTTCTTCTGACGATTCTCTAATTCTTGTTTATTCATATATGGGTTCACCTATCCTTCTCATGCATACCGTGTCATTATATCAAAATCCTAAAGTAATGTGTACGACCTACTACAACAATACCACATATAGTTTTCAGAATAATCATCAAGTGGTTGCTTTTCATATAACCGTTTGCTACAATTGTGCTTGTTCTGTTGAATGATTACTTGAAGTAATAAGAACATACACTTTCTTGTTTCAGGAGGTGACAAACAATGGCAAACATCAAATCAGCAATCAAACGTGCAAAAACTTCTGAAAAACGTCGTGTTGCGAACTCTCAAGAGAAAGCGGCAATGCGTACAGCAGTAAAACGTGTTGATGCTCTCGTACTCGAAGGAAACAAAGAAGCTGCTCAAGAAGCTTTCGTCCTCGCTACGAAGAAGCTCGACAAGGCTGCATCAAAAGGCCTTATCCACAAAAACAAAGCAGGTCGTGATAAATCACGCCTCGCAGCTCGTATCGCTGCTCTCTAATTAGAGACCAAACGAAACAGCCGCCTCCTACTCGGAGCCGGCTGTTTTTTTGTATACCATGACATAGTGAGGACCAATTCCAGGAATATCGAACGGTTCACCAATTCGTTCGAGACCATTCCGTTCGTAGAAGCGAACGGCCACTTCTCGGGCGTTACACCACCACGAGCTATCTAACTCTTCATGTAACGCCTGTAAGAAATGCGACCCGATTCCTTGTCCGGCTAGATCCGGATCCGTCGCCATTCCCCGAAGTTGATACGGCACCGACTCGCCTTCGATTTCTCTTGATGACAACATGACAGTCGCGACCGATTGCACGTGCTCTCTTTCGACCCAAGCAAAATGACGTGTCGTCGACGACTCGTCCCCTTCAAAATAACAAGTCTCAATCCCTTTACCTGGTCTGAGTACAATATGTCGAAGTGGAATCACATCTTGTAGTAATACTTGTTTCAATCCCATATTCTCACCTCACAATAAAGCCAGTTGACAAACGAGTGTATCGAATACGATTTGTTTATCACCACGACCTGTTTTCATCGCTTCATCTGCATCTGCAATCAACGTCAACGCTTGCGCGAGCTGCGCTTCTGAAAAATTACGACTCGCTTGTGTTGCTAGTTTGACGGTATATGGATGAGCACCAATTTTTGAAGCGATTTGTTTTTCTCCGTACCCCGCTTCTGTCAACTGCTTTGATAGATACATGTTTCGGTATTGCCTTGCTAACAACCCGAGAAGTCCAATCAGTTCTTGTCCTTGCTTCTCTAAGTCACGTACTAACCGAAGCGCCGTATCTGCGCGTCGTTTGACGAGGAGCTCGGACAGCTGAAACACATTATCTTCTAGCGTACGTGGTACCAAATCATTCACGATGTCAATCGGAATCATCGCTCCTGTTCCAGCATATAACTGTAGCTTTTCTAATTCTCGGACTAATTTTCCCCAGTCATCCTGACATAAGAACAACAGTCGCTCCATGGTCGCACGTTCCATTTTTTGTTGTTCCTGACTAAGCGTATCATTCACATAACGCATCAATTCTGCTTGGCTCGGCTTTTTCGCTTCAAGTACGATGGCCCGTTCTTTCAATCGTTTTACGATTTTTTTACGTTCATCGAGTTTTTCTGACTCGACAATGAGGACGAGGACCGAGTAAGTCGCAGGCTGAACGACATATTCGGCGAGACGGTCGACGTTATGCTTTTGCTTTTCTTTCGCTCCCGTCAAAAATTGGGCATTCTTGACGATGACTGTCCGAAATTCACTGAAAAAAGGGACCGTTTCCGCTTCATCGAGCGCAGTATCTAATGACGTCTCTTGGAGATCGAGTTGCATGACATCAAATTGATCACCGGATGGGTTGGCCGCCTTCACGATTCCACGTTCCCAATTCTCTAATAAATACTTTTCAGTTCCATGGAGAACATAGACGCTCGCTAGTTTACCATTATGTAACCACGGTTCATTCAAAACACACACCACTTTCACAATTTATTCTCATCTAAACATAGATTATCTTCGCATGATTCGCTATACTTATAAAGGAAGTATGATAAGGAGGGACCTAATATGCAAATCAACTCTGTACGCCCACCGAGTGAAAACCCGTTTGAAAATGACGTTCAATGCAAACGTAATGACGCGATCGACTCTGCGATCGGCTTCATCGTCCCATTTGGCTTTTTCTTCACGATTTTCTTCATCGGTGTCATCATCAAGTTCTTAAGCCTATAAGTTTTCAAACGATTGCCCCGGGGGAGCAATCGTTTTTTAGTGTATCATATTTATTCACGTGCTAGTCGATGATCCCCCGACACATTCTTTTTTCACAGATGATCATCCCATCGAGATCCGTTCGCAACAAGCGACGTCCGAAAATCCGGTCTAACGTCTCCTGATGTGGGTGGCCATAACGATTGTTCGCTCCGACGCTCGCAATCACCCATTCCGGATCGATTCGCTCGAGTAGCTCTTCCCCTGACGACGTATTCGATCCATGATGCCCTAACTTAAACACGTCGACATCCACCGTCGGTAAGTTAGTCTCTTCTTCTATAGGCAAATCCCCTGTCAATAAGTACCGCATGCCACCTACGTTCATATAGAGGCTGATCGAATGATCATTTTCATCTTCATGCACTTTAGTCGGTGAGACAATCCACATCCAAGACATCGGTCGATTTCCTGCCTCGAGATAGCGAATGGATGCCCCGTAATTCGTCGCCAACTGAAGAATCTCCTCACGCTTCTCCGCATTCGCCACTTCTTTCGATAACCAAATCTCCTTTACATGCACGAGCTTCAACAATCCTTCTAAACCACCGATGTGGTCATGGTCCGCATGCGTCAAGAGAACAAAATCAAGTGCACGCTCCCCACGCTTCCATATATATGGAGCCACAACGTCTGCTCCCGGGTCATACACTGTCCGTTTTTGCTCGTTGGGATCCTGAAAGACGCCGCCGACATCAATCACACCGATTGTGTCTCCTGACTCTACAACAATCGCATCGCCTTGACCGACATCTAAAAATGTCACCCGTGGAGACTCTGCCCATTCGGCCCAACCGGCAACGAGGATACACGTCAACATGGCCATACACCATCCGAACCATCGCTTCCGTTGGACAAGAAGTAAACTTCCCCAAATCCCAATCCATAAAGCGACTTGCTGCGGAAATGTCAATTCATGCAACGGTAGCCATGGTCGATTCATATCATGCATGGAAAATATTCCGTTGATGGCGTCTAGGATCACCATGAATATCGGTGCAATTTCTGGAACGACCCAAACAATCAGTGCGAGCGGCATCATCACCCATGAAATGCAAAACGCCATGATGATATTGAAAAGAGGTGCAGCGACGGATAGAATCGGTTGAACTTGCCAAAGGACAAATAATCCAAATAGTTGGGCAAACACGGACAACTCCAACAACCCGGTCCACAGTTGTCTCGTGACCAACAAGAAGAACGTCATCCCGACCGTTAACTGAAACCCTAAGTTTGAGAGAAGGTGTGGTTGAAAGGCAAGCATGGCAGCTGCGCACCAACTTAAGAGACGAATCGGGTCCCTTACCGATACACCAAATAAAGAAAGGATGAGCAACACATCTGCCACGAGGACAGCTCGTGCGACCGGTGGTGAAAAACCAGTCAGCCATCCGAACACCGTAATCGTCAATAGAATCAATACCGTCTTCGTCTCTCGTCGAATCGGGATTGGCCGAAACATTGCTCGAAGCGAGACAATCAGCATGGCGATATGCGAACCTGAGATGACGAGAAGATGCAGGAGACCCGTCACTCGATATGAGAAAGAAGTCTGTTCGTCGAGCATCCGGCTCTCACCGAACAGTAAGGCCTCTATGTATAGCGCGACATCGGCGCGATATTGTTGTTCAATCTGTTGGAGACGTCTTTCTTTCCACCTCAACATCCAACCGTCCATCCCCGCTGTCGGACGGCACTCGTCGATTCTCTTGATCTTTCCTTTAAAGGATAAGTCCGCGCTAGCCGCCCATTTCTGTTCGCCAAATCCCCCGATGTTCCGTAACGGCTGAAACGATTTCTACGAGACACGTCTCACCAGGTCTACCAATCGAGAGCTCTCTCCCTCGCAACACACCTTGATGAGTCCCCACGTTCCCATATAATCGGGTCGTCTTCCCATTCTCTTTACGACTCTCAATCGAGAACACGATTGTGTCTGTCGGTGTCCATTCTGCCGAATCGGCATGTAGCCATGCAATCAGGATGAGGAAAATGACACCGAGTTTCGCATATAGATGTTGTCCACCTCGAGACGCGACATATAACACACCGGAAACGATTGTGACGAGGTAGATTCCTTCAGTTAATCCGGTCACCATCACTATCGCAAATAATGGAAATAACGGCATCTCATGGTACCAATAAGTAAGGTTTCATACTTTCTAATGTTTTCTCCCCAAATCCTTTCACATCACCTAAGTCCTCGTATGTTTTAAAGGGACCATTCTCTTTCAGGTGGTTCAAAATCGCGTCTGCTTTTGCAGGACCAATACCAGGGACCGACATCAACTCGTCTTTCGTGGCACTATTCACGTGTACCCCATTTGCTTCTAACTCTGTGCTAGGTACCTCTTGTGCAATCGGCGCTTCTCCTTTTTTCGGTACGATGATTTTTACACCGTCCACGAGTAGTTGTGCCAAGTTCAATTGTTCCGGGTCGGCTTCATCAGTTAATACGGCCAATGAGAGAACATCGCCGACTCTGGCACCTTCTGGTACGGTATAGACGTTCGGAGACTCGACTGCGCCTGTGACATAGACGACGATTTCTAATCGTTCTACTGTCTCAGCCGGAACTACTTCTTCTGATTCTACGATGAATTCATCGACGACACGTTCATCTGGCTCTTTACTATAAAATAAATAACCAACACCTAAAAACAGGACGACGACAACACCGATGATGACCTGCTTCCACTTTTCCAAGACGATTCTCCCCCTGTTTCGACTATTGTATCTAGTATGCCGAATCCAGCGTGACTGCACTTGTCCCGTTCCAGGTCTTAATCCATTCTCAACGGAGTCGTTTGCTTGCCTGCAACGTACTTGACCTTCATACAATCTGAAAGATAATCGCTCATTTTCTTGCGACAATAGAAGAAGGGGCCCAACATTCGAAACAGCAAAAAAACCGAAAACCAATGGGTGGTCTTCGGTCCTTCTGCATGAGGATCATTACTCTTCCTCGAAATGCTGAACTTGGTCAGCGAGTGCCGCAGCCTGTCCTTCTAGTTCTTGCATCAACGTAAAGATTTGATCAAAGCTTGCTTGTTGTTCTTTCATCGAGGCCGCCACTTCTTCATTTCCAGCTGCCAATTCTTCTGTCACGCCCGATACTTCCTCGACACGACGCAACACGTTGTTCACTTCACTACTAGATGTGCGCATCTCTTGCTCAATTGTACGGACGAACGAGGCGACATGGTCTGTACGTTCATGGATGCGGTTGAACGCTTCCTTCGTCAAACCGAATGCTTCAAACTGTGCTTCTTGTTCGCGTTTTGATTCGTTCACCGTTTCTGTCAATCGTACGACTTCTTGTTGAATCGTCTCCACGACATGGAAAATCGAGCGGGTTGCCTTATTGCTCTCTTCGGCCAACTTTTTAACCTCGCTCGCCACGACCGCGAATCCACGTCCTGCTTCACCGGCACGTGCCGCTTCAATCGCTGCGTTCAAGGCGAGTAAATTCGTCTGGGCCGCCACGTCTTCCACGAGCTTCGCCATCGATTCGATCTCCGCCGTCTGTCTAGCAAAATGATCCATCCTCGTGACAAGCACTTCATTTCGTTCGCTCGAGCGATCAAGGATGTGTTCCTGATCCGTCAACGTCTCAATCCCGGCCGCCACTTCTCGTGTCATCTCAGTCGTTTCTTCTGTCGTCTGTTTCGTTTGATTCAAGCTCGTCTCGAATGACGTCGCCATCGTATGGACCGAGCTGAGCGTCTCTTGCAATTCATTGGCGATGGACTGCGCACCATGCGCCATTTCATCCACTGCGTTCGTGATGTTTGACGTCGTGCTGACAACCGCTTCATTTTCAGCCGCTGCCGTTTCCGTCATCCCATTCACCTTCATCGATGTCACACGAATCGAACCGATAACCGTTTGCAGAGATGCTGTCATCTCGCGCATCGCGCGTTCAAGTCGTCCGATTTCGTCATTGCGATTCGATTCTGGCAATGTAACAAGACGTCCTGAAGCGATGGCTTCTGCGACTTTCACGTTGCGCTCGAGCGGACGTGTGATAGAACGCGCGAAGAAGAAGTTGTAAATGCCTAGCGCTAAGACAACGAGAATCGTTAACAAGATTGAGATGAATAATAGACGCTCTGTTTCATTTGCCGCCTCTACTTGAAGTGCCTCGTAGAACGAACCGTTCTTAGCAATCAGTGTGTTGATATCATTTAACAACCCTTCGAGCTTGGCAGCTTGTATCCGCGCTCCAATCCCACCTTCTAATGCAGACTCGACATCGTCGTTCACTTGTTCATACTTCGTCGTGGCACGTTCTAGATGATTCGAAAACTCTGGAATCAAGTAAGACTGTTTTAATTCATCAAACGTTTTCGCATTCGATACACGGATTCGCTCAAGTTGGACGAGTGTTGATTGATTCGATTGTTCGCCAAGCGACGTCCAGAGCGACTGTTCTTGTAAGAGTGACGTCTCAAGCTGAGACAATTCAATCATCTGACTCCCGTACTGTTCATTGTAAGTCTGCAGACGGTTCAAGGTCGACAAGACATAACTCATCATGAGAACGATCAAGACGACGGTGAACACCGTTGAGAAGATAAACCGTTTACGTAAACTCATTTTAGTGTCCCCTCTTTCAGTTGACGTTCGACCGATTCATACTGAGTTGTCTCATTCTCATCCCATTGAATGCGACGAAGTGGCGCTAAGCCGACGCCTCCTTCTTCAATACCAAGGATGACATGATCGTTGAACGGCTGTGTCGTCACACGACCTGCGATTTCAACGATCGCCAAATCGACTTGTTTCAACATCGAAGTCACGACCGCATCAGGTGCAATCATCGATTGATCGCTATCGACTCCGATTGCCTTAATCCCATACTTTTCAGCAGTCTCCAATACCCCGACTCCCGTTAGGCCAGCTGCCGCATAGAGAACGTCTGCGCCCTCTTTGATTTGTTTCTCAGCTAGTTCGCGTCCAAGCTCGGGTGAGGCAAAGTCGTTCGAGAAATCAACGAGCATCTCGACATCCTCGTTTACGGATTTTGCTCCACGCTCAAATCCTGCCTCGAATTTCTGAATGAGTTCAATATCCATCCCACCGATAAAACCGATTTTATCCGTCTCTGTCTCAAGACCAGCTACCGCACCCGCGAGCGCACTGCCTTCTCCTTCTTCAAACGTGACATTTAAAACGTTCGGTAACGCTGACACGCCATCAATGAGGGCAAATTGTTGATTCGGATGTTCTGCCGCCACCGTCTCAAGATCTTCCTGACACGCAAAACCGAGACCGACAATCACATCATGTCCCTCTTTGACCAACTCTTCAAACCCTGCCTGATATGTTTCTGTCTCGGATAACTCACGATAGTCGACGAACCATTCGCCCGTCTCACGTAACTCCCCCATGCCACGCATCGCCGCATCACTGAACGATTGGTCCCCGAGACCAACATCCGATAGGACGACGCCCATCGTCTGACGTTCTTCAACAGCGGCAGTCGGGTCATCGATGACCGACTGACAACCGGACAACCACAGTGAAAAAGCTGTGATTGTACTGATGATTATGCTTTTCTTCATGTATTCCATACTCCCTCTCTCTATTGGTCTGACAACTCTTTTATCGACAGAGAAGACACGATTCTCCATCGTTATTTTTAAAAGTTGTGGGAATAAAATATCGGGATATCTGAGAATGTCAGATGTTTCAAAAGGGAATTTTTTCTAATTGTTGAATACACATATGAATGACTTTGATGACAAATCCGAAAGGAAGATAAAGGAAATGATAGAAAAGATCATTCGACATAGTTGGAACGTCATATCTGGATTATTTGTTCTCTTGTTGTCACTTTGGTTGAGTGGTCCTGGTATAGCAGAGACAGACACCCCACAATATCGTTGGTATTTCATGCTTTGGTTTGTACTATGGACGGTCGGTTTGATCTTACAGTTCAGACCACGAACGAAATGGTTCGGTCTATTCATCACGTTCGTGCCGACATTGTATTATTTTATTGCCGTCCTAAAAGCATTTGAAGTCATTTCATACTAGTCAATCATGTACAAAAATCAGAGCCATAGACGATGTCTATGGCTCGTGTCAATTATTCTTTTGATGCAGCGACCGTCGTATCCGCTAACTCTCGCTCCGGTGCAGGTGCCTTCGCGACATTCCCTTTACCGGCAAAGTTCTCGAGCAAGTCTTTCATATCGATACCCGAAGAGGCTTTCAACGTTTGTTGCAATGAAGCCATAAGGTCCGTTGCATATCCCGTCACTTTCCCTGCTCCACCGTTTTGACCACCGCCTGTGTCGACGACCGTAATTTGATCGATGTTGCCAAGTGGTGCCGCAATTTCCTTCGCATAATCCGGAAGCATTTTGACGACCATATCGAGAATCGCTGCCTGCCCATATTGAGCGAACGCCTCGGCGATTTTCTCTTTCGCTTCCGCTTCCGCGAGACCCGTCAAGCGAATGATTTCAGCTTCCGCTTCACCTTTCGCGCGTTCAGAATCGGCTTCAGCAAGACCAGCCAAACGAACTCGTTCCGCATCCGCTTTCGCTTGTGCTTCGATGCGATATTTCTCGGCATCTGCGCTTGCGATTTGACGTGCTTTATCCGCAGCGGCCGATTGTTCGATTGAGTAACGGTCCGCATCGGCTTTTTTCTTCACTTCTGAATCATACTGTTTCTCACGACGCATGATTTCTTTCTCTTCGAGCTCGATTTGCTTTTGACGCTCGATGATTTGAACTTGCATTTGTTGTTCTGTAACTTCTTGTTTCGCACGTGCTTCCTCGAGCTCGTACGCTTGGTCGGCCCGGGCTTTGGCAACGTCTTGCTCGCGACGGTATGCCGCAATCCGGAGCTGATTCTCTTTCTCTGCTTCTGCGATTTCTGATGCTCGTTCTAACTCTGCTTTTTTCGCATCTTTCATCGCTTCCGCCTGTTTGATGCGCGTTTCTTTATCCGCTTCCGCTGTGGCGATATCGGCATCACGCTTCACTTGCGCGATACGAGGTTTACCGAGTGATTCTAAATAACCATTTTTATCTCGAACATCTTTGATTGTGAAGGAGACGATGACAAGTCCCATCTTCGCTAAGTCTTGAGAGGCGACGCGTTGGACTTCTTGAGAAAACTTGTCTCGGTTTTTGTAAATTTCTTCTACCGTCATCGAACCAAGAATAGATCGCAAATGACCCTCTAATACTTCTTTCGCCTCGTTTTCTCGTTCAACTTTCGGTTTTCCGAGGAACTGTTCTGCGGCTGTCGCAATTTCACTGATTGACCCGCCGATTTTAATGATGGCCGTTCCGTCCGCCATGACCGGTACACCTTGTTCGGTATACACTTCAGGCGTTGTGACCTCTAGCTTGCTAGAGAGTAAACTGAGTGGTTCTGCTTGTTGGAACACTGGGAGGACGAACGTTCCTCCACCACGAATGATTTTGACACGGTTACCCGAGGTGTCGCTATGTACATTTTTCTTGCCTAAATAACTACCTGTTACAATCAACGCTTCGTCAGGTCCGACCGTACGGTATTTCAAAACGAATACAAACACGAGTGCGAGGATGATGACCCCGACGATGATGCTGACTAAAATAGCCGTATTCATAAGTTATTTCTCCTCTCGAATCGTAGGTTCGTCATATGTCATGACGATGGCGATATTACTTTTCACTTCAATAATAATGACGCGATGGTCCGTGGAAATCGATGTCCCATCTAAACTTTGAGCTGTCTTCAAAAGGGACCCGGTCACTGTCTCAATCATAACTTCACCGTATCCGCCTTCTGGGATCGGTACTGTCAACCGTCCGATTTGTCCTACCAACGCTTCATCTGTCAATCCGATTGACTCTTCAGCATTGGATAATGGTAACAACACGAACAAATAGAGAAGTGTTGTCAGAGCGAGCGACCCGACCAATGCGACAGCAAGTCCAATCACCGGTGACACGTGCGCCAATGCGTTTAAAATGAGTCCGATTCCAGCACCGAGTGCTAAAAACGATAAAATAACTGCAGGGTTAAACCAGCCTTCAAACATGTCAAAAGCATCAGAGAACATCATATAGATGAAGGTTCCAAAACCAGCGATGATCAACACCCACCAGTACAGTTGATCGATTGCCTCCATTACCACCCCTCCTGTCGACGTTGCTGTTCCATAAATAACATACGTCGAAGTTGTTCGACTTCAAGGGCGAGCTGATCCTCAATCTTATCCCATTCGGATAGGGACGACGTGGATAGATCGTTCGCTTCCCGAACTCGACCAATCGATTGTTCAATGCGCCGTCGATTATATACATCGACGAGTTCTTGACGTTCGAGTCGCATCCGGTTTAAAAAATATTCAACTTCTTTTTGAACCTGAACCACTTGATCCGTCACGTCCTCAGAAGAATCTTGCATCAGCAGCCGACGCACTCTCACTTGATGAGCCACTAATTTGGCAATTCTCGCTTCGAGTTCGAGAATGTGCTTGTACAATTCCTCTACCTCATCTTGATTCGTGTCATCGCGCCACCACACGTCCATCTCACCTCACTTTACTCTAATCACTTTCATATACGATAAAACCTCATCATCGGTTTCAAAAAATCATAAAAAAATGTAAAATGAATTTGCCAGACAGAAAGGAAGTGCTCATTTTGGGCAACCAAGTCATCAAGCTATCAACTGCTAATCAAGAAAAACTAAAAACCATGTATCACAAGTATGCAGTCACCCCGCCTCCTTACGCGACTTTCAGTGCAAAAACACCTGGATTTGTCGTCACGATTTATCAATCGGGTAAAGTGATGTTCCAAGGTAAAGATGCAGATTCCGAGGCAGTGAAATGGGGAACCCCTGCCAAGAAAAAACAAGCGTCTCCACCGAAGACGACATTACCTGAAGGCTTTTCGAATTGGTCTGTCGTCGGGAGCGATGAAGTCGGAAAAGGGGATTATTTCGGACCACTCGTCGTCGTTTCCGCTTTTGTATCACGCGACCAGATCGCACTCGTCAAAGAGCTCGGTGTCAAAGACTCAAAACAGCTATCTGATCCTGAAATCATCCGAATCGCTAGAGATTTACACGCAACCATTCCATATCAAAAGGCGACACTACACAACCCGACGTATAATAAGATGCAACGCACGATGACACAAGGCAAAATGACCGCCATCGCACATAACGCTGCACTTCATGCCTTGCTTGAAAAACTGGAACAGAAACCTGACGCCATCCTGATCGATCAGTTTGCCGAAAAGTCGGTCTACTATCAACATCTACGGGCAGAGCGCGATGTCGTCCGTGATGACGTCTACTTTTCAACAAAAGCGGAAGGACTACATGTCGCAGTCGCCGCCGCTTCCATCTTAGCCCGTGCCTTTTTCTTAAAAGAGATGGACAAACTAAGTAAACAAGCAGGATTGACCCTTCCGAAAGGGGCAGGGGCAAAAGTCGACCAAGTGGCCGCTCAGATCATCCGACGTCATGGACAGGAATATTTACAAAAGATTGCTAAAGTCCACTTTGCCAACACAAAAAAAGCAATAAACTTAAACGAACGTCGTCTGTAGAGGTTCGATTTCAAATATGATATACTCATTTTATGGTTAAATGAACTTAAAATTTTTGGAGGATAGCGTTCATGTTGCATTATAAAACCTATACAATCAGCGATGACCATCCTTGGGTCGTCTTCATTCACGGAGCCGGTGGAAGTTTGTCGCATTGGTATCGTCAACTTCGCCCATTCCGTAAGAAATATAATGTGTTGCTCGTCGATTTACGTGGACACGGCGGTTCATACGATGCCGAACAATCGCTCAAACAACCGTTGAACGCCTATACGTTCGATGTCGTCGCAAAAGACGTCATCGAGGTCATGGATCACTTAGGTATCGAAAAAGGTCATATGGTCGGACTTTCTTTAGGTACGATTGTGATTCAGGCGATGTTTGAACATTATCCGGACCGGATTGCGTCGGTCGTCCTTGGAGGTGCCATCGTCAAGTTCAACGTTCGTTCGACACTGCTCATTCGACTCGGTAGCCTCGTTCAAAATTTCGTACCCTATATGTGGTTATACAAATTGTTCGCTTGGATTTTACTGCCGAAAAAACGGCATAAAAAATCACGGATGATGTTTGTTCGTGACGCTGCGAATTTGTGTCAACGCGAATTTATTCGCTGGTTTAAGATGACTGAGAACATCAATCCATTATTAAATCAAATCACTTCGATTCAAACGAACGTCCCGATTTTATATATCATGGGCGATGAAGATTATATGTTCCTCGAAGCTGTGGAACGGACCGCAAAACACCAACCGACTGCCAATGTCGAAATCGTTGCAGACTCTGGTCACGTCGTGAATGTGGACCAACCCGAGCAATTCAATTCGTTGTCGATGAAATTCATCGATGATCAAATTCAAGCACGCTCTCTACAAATGAGCTGATTCAGGATGCCACCATACATCCTGAATTTTTTTCAGTTTATTTTCAGAAAATATTGATTATTACAAAAATAGGTGGTATTCTTTAGCAAATCCAACAAAGAGGAGATGCTTGAGATGTTCAAACCCGTACATATGAACAGCCTGCTGATTATTATTCGACTGAGGGACTGAAATCGTTTTGTTTTTGAAAAACGACTTTTCAGGCCCTTGTTCCCGTGGTAATCGGACAGGCGCCTGCACACGTAACTCGCGCCTATCCTAATTGGATAGGTTTTTTTATTGGCACATAGACAAAGAGGAGATGATGGAAGTGAAGCAGTATATGATGGATCGAATGGTAAAAATTTCAGCAGGGATGGCAAACGCCGTACTCGTCACGCTCGGTGTTGGTCTATTGATTGAGACGATCGGTAATTTGACCGGGATCGCGATGCTCGTTCAAATTGGGCAAGTTGCGAAATCTTTGTTGGCACCAGCACTAGGAGCCGGCGTTGCCTTTCAACTCGGTGGGAACACGCTCATCTTGTTTAGCGCCATGATTGCCGCAACGATTGGCGGTGCTGCTTTAAAAGCGACCGAAAGTGGACTCGTCCTCGTTCCAGGTCAACCGATTAGTGCATTGATTGCAGCTGCAGCATCAGTATGGCTCGGTAAACGCGTTCTCGGAAAAACAAAGTTCGACATGATGGTCGTACCCGTAACAGCCGTTCTCGGAGGTGGAATCGTCGGTGTTGCCGCAGCGGCAGTCACGACTCCTCTCATCAACTCCATCAGCCAAGGAATCACAGCGTCCGTTGAAACGTCACCAATCGCGACATCTCTCGTCATCGCCCTTGTCTTCAGTGTCATGCTCATGTCACCTGCTTCATCGGCCGCACTCGCCATCGCTCTTCAATTAGACCCTGTCGCCAGTGCTGCCGCATTGATTGGTTGTTCTGCTCAGTTTGTCGGATTTACATTGATGGCGTATCGTCAAACGGATCCAGGTGGTTTGGTCGCTTCCTTCTTTGTCACGCCGAAAGTTCAGTTCCCGAACATCATCAAAAATCCGCGAATCGTCGTTCCACCATTCATTGCAGCGATGATCTCAGCACCGATTGCCACGTTAATGTTCTCATTACAAGTGCCGTATGAAATCGCCGGTCTCGGACTCAACTCTCTCATTGCCCCGCTTCAAATTTTAGCAGTACAAGGAATGGACGCGTTTCTCATCTTCACGATGACGGGTGTTGTTCTTCCCGCACTCATTACCTGGGCACTTTATCGTGTCACGAGCCTCGTCGGTTGGACGAAGTTCGGTGACCTTGCCCTTGAAATTCAATGAAATAAGGAGCGCTGTCCAAATCGGACAACGCTCCTTATTTTTACGCTCGTACTTCAGCGCCGTGTGCTGCACGGACCGCTTCGACGATTGTTTCATATGCTGCTGTTACTTCATCATCTTGTAACGTTCGTGACGGGTCTTGGAACTTGAGTGAGAAGGCAATCGACTTCACTTCTGGTCCAACATTCTCCCCTGTATATACGTCAAACAAGACGAGGTCGATCAAGAGTGGACCTGCCGCTTCACGGATTGTTTGCTCCACTGTGCCAGCCGGAATCGAACGTGGCAAGACGAGTGCCAAATCTCGTGAAATCGATGGATAACGTGGCACGTCTTGATATAGAAGCATCTCTTCCCCATTAAGTGCCAATAGGTCGAGTTCAAACACATACACTTCTTTCATCCCGTAGACTTCTTTTGACGTTCCTGGATGCACTTGTCCAACATAACCGATGACGTCACCGTTCATCAAAATGTTCGCCGTGCGACCTGGATGCATATCCGGCATCGATACCGCTTCATACGTGACGTCAAGACGAAGTGTTTGAACCAACGTGTCGACAATCCCTTTCGCAACAAAGTAGTCGACCGGAATCCGAGTGCCTTGTGAACGATGATCCATCCAAAGACCTGTGACAACTCCCGCCACCCGTTCTTTTTCACGTGGTAACGTATCACCTTGCTCTGTATAGACACGCCCTGTTTCGTAGAGTGCGACGTTTGATTGTTGACGCGCCGTGTTATAACGTGCCGCCTCTAACAACCCAGGGATGAGTGATGTACGAAGTACAGAGCGCTCTTCACTCATCGGCATAGCTAGACGGACGAGTTGATCGGCTTGACCACCAAAACGTGTCGCATGTGCCTCACTCGTTAATGAATAGGTGATCGCTTGTGATAATCCGACACCTTGTAACATGCGGCGTGTCTTTCTGCGCAACACGTTGATTGCTGGTAAATAGCCTTTCGACTGAGATGCAGGTAACGTCGACGGGAGGCTGTCATATCCGTATAGACGCGCAACTTCTTCCGTGATGTCAGCTGGCAGCTCTAAGTCCGGACGACGAGAAGGGATATGGACACTCAATACATCATCGCCTTCTGTAGCTAGACCGAGACGTTCTAGAATACGTTCAATCGTTTGACGATCGAGTGTCATCCCTAAACGTTTATTGATGTAATCGATCGAGACTTCGATTTGACGAGCGCGTGACTCCTTTTCACCAGAAACAGTCGCTTCCCGAATCTCGCCTCCACCGAGCTCCACAATCAATTGAGCGGCACGGTCGAGCGCAAGCATGACACGTTCCGGGTCCACACCTTTTTCAAAACGAGCGCTTGAGTCAGAACGAAGACCGAGCGTACGGCTCGTCTTACGAACTGAAGCCGGATCAAAGTATGCTGACTCCAAGACGATATCTGTCGTAGAGGCGTCCACTTCAGTGTTCGCACCACCCATGACACCTGCGATTGCGACCGGTGTCTGACCATCTGTGATGACCATCATCGAAGCGTCGAGCGTACGTGTCACATCATCCAGTGTAACCATCTCTTCCCCATTCTCAGCCTGGCGGACCACAATCGATTGACCGAGTTTTTTCGCATCGAATGCGTGGAGCGGTTGACCAATCTCAAGCATCACGTAGTTCGTCACATCAACAATGTTATTGATTGGGCGAACGCCCTCTGCAATCAAGATGTTTTTAAGCCATTGTGGAGATTCTGCGATTGTGACTCCTCGTACTTCACGCGCCGCATAGTACGGGCAGTTCGGTGTAGCGAGTTCAATCGACACTTCAGACGCAGAAGAGGACGTGACATCTGCTTCTGGTAACGTGTACGGACGTTCTAGAATGGCCGCCACTTCATGAATGATTCCATAAAGGCTCAAACAGTCCGAACGGTTCGGCGTCAGGCCAAGCTCGATGACCTCATCATTTAAGTCGAGTAAGTCGAGTACGTCCGCTCCAACTTGGACATCTTCACGGAATGTGTGAATTCCGTCTTGCTCATCTTCTCGAATTTGCTTCTTCTCGAATCCGAGTTCCTCGAGCGAACAGATCATTCCTTGAGATTCGACACCGCGAAGTTTCGCCTTTTTAATTTTTAATCCCGGTAAACGTGCGCCAACTTTCGCCACGATGACGTGTTGACCTTCGCGTACGTTCGGTGCGCCACAGACGATTTGAACGGGATCACATTCGCCGATGTCTACTTTTGTCACGTTCAATTTATCCGCCTCTGGATGCTTCTCACATGAAAGCACACGACCGACGACAATCCCGGAAAGTCCTTCTGCACGGTTTGTGACACTTTCCACTTCAATCCCGTTTTTTGTGATCAAGTCGCCAAGTGTTTCTCCGCTCAAATCTGACACATCAATATATTGATTCAACCATTTTTTTGATAGTAACATCTGTCTTCCTCCTTAGAATTGCTCGATGAAGCGTAAGTCGTTTGTGTAGAAGTGGCGGATGTCATCGACACCGTGTTTGAGCATCGCCATACGCTCAACACCGATTCCGAATGCGAATCCTGACACTTTTGACGAGTCATAGCCTGCCATCTCTAACACATGTGGATGTACCATCCCGCCTCCGAGAATTTCAATCCAGCCGGTTCCCTTACAGACGTTACAACCTTTTCCTCCACACTTGAAGCATGAAATATCAACTTCAACTGACGGTTCCGTGAATGGGAAGAAGCTTGGGCGAAGACGAATTTCACGTGCCTCACCGAATAATTGCTTCACGAACACTTCAAGCGTCCCTTTTAAGTCTGCCATCGAAATCGACTCATCGACGACTAACCCTTCGATTTGCATGAATTGATGCGAGTGCGTCGCGTCATCTTCATCACGACGATATACTTTTCCTGGGCAAATGATGCGAATCGGTTTCCCGTTCGCCTCTAACATCGTCCGTGCTTGTACAGGTGACGTATGTGTACGGAGCAACGTTTCCTCGGTAACATAGAACGAGTCTTGCATATCACGTGCTGGATGGTCTTTTGGCAAGTTGAGCATCTCAAAGTTGTACAAGTCCGTTTCGACTTCAGGACCTTCTGCAATCGTGTAACCAAGTCCGACGAATAAATCTTCCATCTCGTCGATGATCTGTTGCAAGAGATGACTGTGCCCTGGGGCCGATGTACGTCCCGGGAGCGTCACGTCAAGCGTTTCCGCTTTTAACTTCTCTTCTAGCTCGATTGCCTTCACTTCTTCGATTCGAGCGTCGAGCGTCGTTTGAATCGACGTACGGACCGTGTTCGCCAATTCACCAATGACTGGACGTTCCTCTGCGGATAACTTACCCATCCCACGAAGTACCTCGGTCATCGGACCTTTTTTCCCTAAATATTTGATGCGGACGTCATTTAATGATTTTTGTGTGGATGCTTCTTTGATTTCTTCAAGTGCTTCCATTTGTAACTGTTCTAATTGCTCTTTCATGTGTTCACTTCCTCCTCTACATAAAAAAGTCCCTTCAGTCGTTGACTGAAGGGACGAATCATCGCGGTACCACCCTACTTGGCCAATAGTTGGCCCACTTGAGAGCATCGTTATCGAGATGCCAAACCGGTGTTGTCTCCAACACGACTCCAGAGTGAATTCAGCGACGATTCCGGCTTAGGCTCTCAGTCACGGCCCATGCTCCCTGAACGGAATCGGTCATTCGCTTACTATGTTCTTTCAACGTCATATCATATTCATCGATGTGTTTAACCTATCACGTTTTTCACGTGCTGACAAGATTATTGTAAAGCGATCCGATACATTAAAATACCAGCAGCGACCGCCGCATTGAGCGATTCTGCCTCACCGAGTACTGGAATATGGACACGTGTGTCGCACAGTGCCAACACATCGGCATGTACACCTTGTGCTTCATTTCCGATGACCAAAGCTACTTTGTCTTCAAATGCCACCTGCTCATACGATGTCGCTTTCGAAAGGGCTGTTCCATACACATGGAAACCATCTTCTTTCAGTTCAGGTAGTTTTTCAAGCAAGTCAACCGAAGTCACGTTCACGTGAAACAGGGAACCTTGAGTCGCACGAACGACTTTGGCATTGAACGGATCGACCGTCCCTTTCCCGAGGAGCACCGTATCAAATCCGGCTGCATCTGCCGTCCGAATCATCGTACCTAGGTTACCTGGGTCCTGTACCCGGTCTAACACGAGAACTTTCTTCATCTTACGCTCTACCGGTGTCATCTTCACGACAGCAAACACACCTTGTGTCTTTTCTGTCTCAGATAACAGGTCAGCGACATGATCAGATAACTCGAGCACCGGCATGTCCTCGATGCGCCACGTCTTTTTCGGTACGTACGACTCTGCCATGATGAGTTGTACGAGACGACCTGCTCGGATTGCCTCATCCACCAAATGCTCTCCCTCTACAAGGAATTGCCCGGTTTCTTGGCGTCCTTTTTTCGTCATCAATCGTTTTAATCGTTTAATCGTCTCGCTCTTCGTAGACGTTATCTTCGTCATATTATCCCTCTTTCAACCATTGGACCGTCTCGTGGTCTAAGCGTTTCGTTAATGCGACAACGAGTTCAATCGCTGCTTCGTAGTCGTCTTTATGGATGATTGACACGTTCGTGTGTAAATAACGAACAGGTACTGTCAACGCGATCGCCGGCATTCCAATCCCAGACAAATGGAAACGTCCTGCGTCTGTTCCGCCACCTGGTGTCAAATCAAGCTGATATTTGATGTCATTTTCTTTTGCTACCTCAACAATGAGGTCGACGAGACGTGGATTCGTCACGGTTGTTGCATCAAAGAAGATGACTTGAACGCCATCGCCGAGTTTTGACAACCCTTCTGCCGGTGTCATTCCTGGCGTATCACTTGGAATTCCTGTATCGACAGCAATCGCCACATCCGGTTGGACCAAGTTAGCCGCTGTAACCGCTCCACGCAATCCAACTTCTTCTTGTACCGTCGCACCTGTATAGATGACACCTGGGAATGCTTCTTCTTTCAGGCGTTTTGCAGCTTCAATGGCAATGGCACAACCGATTCGGTTATCCCAAGCTTTCGCCATCAAGAAGTTCTCATTTTTCATGACCGTGAATTCACAATGCGGGACGACCGTATCACCCGGACGAATTCCCCATTCGGCGACTTCGTCTTTTGATGTCGCTCCGATATCTAAGAACATGTCTTTGATTTCAACTGGTTTTTTACGTGCTTCAAGTGGAAGGACATGTGGTGGTTTCGCACCAATCACTCCCGGGATTTTTTCACCAGAACGCGTCACCACATCCATCCGTTGTGCCAATAGGACTTGGTTCCACCATCCACCAAGCGCTTGGAAACGTAGGAAACCACCTTCTTCCACACGCGTGACCATAAAGCCGACTTCATCCATGTGGCCTGCAATCATGACACGAGGACCTTCTGATTTTCCAGTCACTCGACCAAATAAACTTCCGAGACCGTCTTGTTCAAATGATTCGACATGTGGTTCAAGGTATTCACGCATTAATTGACGGACTTCCCCTTCATTTCCCGGGACGCCAGTTGCGTCTGTCAGACGTTTTAACATATGTAACGATTCATTCATACCAATCCGCTCCTTTTCCTTAATAGCCTAATTGTTGTCGCTCATGGTTCACTTCATTTTTGTTCATATACGCCATAAAAATGAGTTGTTCATTGAACCCAAGCGTATAGCCAAGTTCAAGATACGCTGCCATCAGCGTCTCGTACATCGCTTCTGTTTTCGAAAGACCAAAGTTCGTCACTTTTCGATAAATATCTAAAAAAGCATCAGTCGCATCAAGATATGAGCTCCCCGCAGGAAACGCGTCTCGTTCATATCCAAGTGCAAGGCCGAGTGACAGTAAGAAATGAATGCCGTCTACATATTCTTCTAAGATCACATCTTGAGGCGACGGTCCTTTCTTCGACCAAAACTTAAAGCTACGTGTTTCGTTAGCCAGTTCACCGAGTTCGACAAGCAGCGCCAGTAACCGTTCATCGAATTGATTGCCGGATAATCCATGTTGTGCTTTGATCCGCTCGTCTAATTCGCGCTGCCGATCAAACAATGTTGTCCAGTTCACCGGATGTTCCTCCTCTATCTCCACTTATAGCAGTACTAAAATCATTAAAGACCAGCCTACCGCTAAAATCAATACTTGTAATTGGAGCAGTTTTGGGGCATGAACGGTCTTTTTACGTGTCAAATGGAGACCGAACAAGGCACCGATGGCTCCTCCCGCATAGGCGTATAGCACATTGAAATCACCTTGGCCATGCGTATAACGTTTTGCCTGGATATAGGTGTATACGTTCAAGACGATCAGCGCAAGGGCAACGATGGCGACAACTGATTGATTCATACGTCCTCCTCCTTCTCTTAATTCTAAGAAATTCTGAAGAAAAAAGAAAGCGCCGAGAGAGTGTCTCGGCGCTGTCGATTGAACGATTACGCGTTCAATTTTGATTTAGCTGTTTCAGCGAGTGACGCGAATGCCTGTGCATCTGTCACAGCAAGCTCAGCAAGCATCTTACGGTTGATGTCGATTCCTGCAAGCTTGAGGCCGTGCATCATACGGCTGTATGAGAGACCGTTTGTACGTGCTGCCGCATTGATACGTGTGATCCAAAGACGACGGAAATCACGTTTCTTCTGACGACGGTCACGGTAAGCGTACATGAGTGACTTCATGACCTGTTGTTTTGCTACTTTAAATAGAATGTGTTTCGAACCAAAGTATCCTTTGGCAAGTTTAATTTGCTTTTTACGACGTTGACGAGTCGTATAACCGCCTTTTACGCGTGGCATATGGATTCCCTCCTAATTGTTTCTGTATTACTTCGCGATCATGTTGCGAATGCGTTTGAAGTCTCCAGCTGATACGATAGCGCCTTTACGGAGCTTACGTTTCGCTTTAGTCGATTTGTTTGCGAACAAGTGACTTGTGTAAGCGTGTGAACGCTTGAGTTTACCTGATGCTGTACGTTTGAAACGTTTTGAAGCACCGCGGTGCGATTTCATTTTCGGCATGAGTATTTCCTCCCCACTGAGAATCGATGATTAATCTTCTTTGTTCGGAGCCAGCACTAAGAACATGCTGCGTCCTTCCATCTTCGGCTTTTGTTCAACTGTTGCCAAATCGGCACATTCCGCTGCCATTTTGTCCAAAACACGTTTCCCGATTTCCGAGTGTGTGATGGCACGTCCGCGGAAACGAATCGAAGCCTTCACCTTGTTTCCTTTTTCAAGGAACTTGCGTGCGTTACGCAATTTTGTTTGGAAATCGTTGTCCTCGATTGTTGGACTGAGACGTACTTCTTTCATTTGGATGACTTTTTGGTTTTTACGCGCTTCTTTCTCCTTCTTCTGGAGTTCGAAACGGTACTTCCCATAATCCATAATTTTAGCGACCGGTGGATTCGCTTTGTCCGCGACTAAGACTAAGTCTAGTTCCGCTTCTTCAGCTAAACGTAACGCATCGTTACGCGATTTCACACCGAGTTGTGCGCCGTCTGCGCCAATGAGACGTACTTCACGGGCACGAATGTTTTCGTTGATAAAGAGCTCTTTGCTAATGGTTAGCACCTCCATCGTGCGATTGCACGAGATTTAGATTGACAAGACAACATGGCAATAAAAAAAGCGTCGGCAGTTTCCCACCCACACATCAGTTGAGGTCATAAAACGGCAGACGATGCCGATTGAACCAAGAACTTGATGGACCTGCCTGATGACTCTCAGACGAGGTGAAAAGCGGGTGCTTCTGCTTTGTTGTTTTTAATCACTATGTCATCTTAGCACTAGCAGGAAAAGATGTCAAGATATCGCGCATGAATAATTGGTAGCTCACACTTTTATGATGATACCAGTCATTCTCTCGTTTCGCAATACCTTTTCAAAGGGAATAATGAATTATCAAAGGAGGGATTTACATGAACTGGCGAAAAGACGTCTCGCGCGAACATGACTATCACGACCAGGTTCAGCAGATCGTCAGTAAAACGATGCAGGCGCATGGCTTAGAAGATGAAAAGTTGCAGGCAGTATTAACGGACTTATTAGAAGAGATGAATCGTATCACATTAAAGATTGTCGATGATCACGAGTCGGCTCAAAACTATATTCATAAACGATGGTACTAAATAGTGAGGAATTCTGTCTTTCTTATGTACCATGTAAAAACGTCCAGTTCCACATCAATGGAATTGGACGTTTATTCATGTTTACTGTGCGTAAACCATCTGTCCCCCGAGGTGCCCGGCGTATGCAAGAAGTCCCGCTCCCACGAGCGCAATCACAAAACTAAGTGTGATCCATAGCTTCCCTTTCGCACGATATCCAATGGCAAGCAAGACAACAGTGATGCCAAACGCGATCAAGCTGTACAAGGCAAAATGTTCATGGTTTTCAATCATCGCCTCTGTGACCGAAGGAAGGTTTGCTTCCGCATACTCCTCGGCACTGTCACCCGATAGAAATGCCACTCCGCCCGATATTAATCCAGCAACGAGCGTGACGAGTGCAAACAGTCGAAAACTTGTCCATTTGAAGCTAATCAAAATCAAAAGCGTCCCAAACAGTAGAAGACCAATCGGAGCGTGCACGAGCAATGGATGTAGCGGAACACCACCGAGCATAACGATTCCTCCCTAAGATTAAGATAATGGATGAAAGTTATTTACTTCGTGAGACGATTTTTTTACCCTGTTTTCCTTCTTTTCACAATGACACACAATTAATTCGTGAGCGACTTGAAGAAGTTACTGATTGCTTCAAACAATCTTGCGAAAAATCCTTGGACTTCCTCTTGTTCAAGGAAAGCCTGTACGTCTTGTCCTGCATCTTTTAATCCGTTACTGATCGCAGACCAATCCAGATTTGCTTGTTGCATGTTTTCAAATAGTGTCGTCAATTGGTCGAGTTGTCCTTCAGACAGCTGGACGTTGTTTTGATTCAACACTTGAATGACGATATCGCGAATCTCAATATTCGTCTCCGGCATTTGATTCGCGATTTCCGCTTTAATTTCATTCATGAGATCGGCTACATCCTCTTGACCGATCGTCTTTCCGATTTCAGACGTCACTGCCAACTCTTCCTGTGCAAGTTCTTTTCGTTCATCCGAAAGTTCAATCCCGGTTTCGGCCGCCGTTTGGTCATACGCTTTCATAATCCCTGTCAAAGCAGACGTACCCGTCACGTTGATTGGTGACGTGATATAGATGTCCGCATCCGTCACACCTGCTGTGACCAATGCGTTCGCATACATATCTTTCGTGACCCATGTCACATTTTCAGTTTGAATATCAAGACCTGTCCCGTCCGTCAATTTGATTCGTGCGGACGAATACATACCTCCCCCACGTTGCGCCTGTGGGACAGAATCTCCTAAATATTTTTCTTCATCCGCTGCCGTCGTGATAATCGGTTCGATTCCTTCTGGCGCGTCCATCCGTTCAAGTACCCATTTTTGTTGTTCTGAAGAGAGCGATTCCCCGAGCGTCACAATCGTGTCATTGACGATTGCCTCTGCCCCGACTTTCGGAAGTGCTCCTGTAAATGCGACTGCTCCAATAGTAAGTGCCAATACTGGCTTCATATAATTCATGAATCATCACTCCTTATTGTTTACGATACGTGCAGACGACAAAATACACATCCGTCTTTAGACCGAAAAAAGCCACCTTTCTAGATGGAAAGGTGGCTCCTTGCTTAGCGTGAACGGTTCGCGATCTCTTCTGTGAGTGATGCGATGAATTCGTCAAGTGATGCTGATACTTGTTCTTGTTGACCGTAACGGCGAATGTTGACCGCACGCTCATCACGTTCCTTGTCCCCAAGTACGAGCGTCATTGGAATCTTCTTCATTTGCGCTTCACGAATCTTATAGCCGAGTTTCTCGTCACGAAGGTCCGTTTCGACGCGAACCCCACGCTTGACGAGTTCCGCTTTGACTTCAGCGACATACTCATCATGGACATGTGATACCGGAATCAATTTCACTTGTACCGGTGCGAGCCATGTTGGGAATGCGCCTTTGTATTCTTCGATCAAATACGCAACAAATCGTTCCATCGTCGAAACGACACCACGGTGCAAGACGATTGGACGATGATCTTTCCCGTCTGGTCCTGTGTACGTCAAATCGAAACGTTCTGGGAGTAAGAAGTCAAGTTGAACAGTCGAGAGCGTCTCTTCTTTCCCGAGCGCCGTGCGTACTTGCACGTCGAGTTTCGGTCCGTAGAATGCCGCTTCTCCTTCTGCTTCAAAGTATGGAAGTTCGAGCTCGTCCATCGTTTCTTTCAACTGGCTCTGTGCCATTTCCCAAATTGCATCATTATCGAAGTACTTCTCTTTATCGGCAGGATCGCGATACGAGAGACGGAAACGATAATCTTTGATGCCAAAGTCAGCATACACTTCTTGAATCAAGTGAACGATGTCTTTGAACTCTTGTTTCATCTGTTCAGGTGTCACGAACGTATGCCCGTCGTTCAAGACCATGTAGCGGACACGTTGAAGTCCTGTGAGCGCGCCTGACATCTCGTAGCGGTGCATCCCACCAAGCTCAGCGATTCGGAGTGGAAGCTCACGGTATGAGCGTGGCTCATGTTTGTAGATTGTCATATGGTGCGGACAGTTCATCGGACGAAGGACGAGTTCCTCATTGTCCATCTCCATTTTCGGGAACATGTCATCTTGATAGTGGTCCCAGTGTCCAGATGTCTTATACAAGTCGACCGACCCAAGCACCGGTGTATATACGTGTTGATATCCGAGTTCGAGCTCTTTATCGACGATGTATCGTTCGACCGTACGACGAATCGATGCACCTTTAGGCAGCCACATCGGAAGTCCTTGACCAACTTCTTGTGAGACGAAGAAGAGGTCGAGTTCTTTTCCGAGTTTACGATGATCGCGTTCTTTCGCTTCTTCAAGAAGTCGCAAGTGCTCGGCGAGTTGTTCTTTCGTCGCCCAAGCCGTCCCGTAAATACGCTGTAACATCTTGTTGTCAGAGTCACCACGCCAGTATGCTCCAGCCACGCTCATCAATTTAAAGATTTTCAACTTCGAAGTCGATGGAACGTGCGGTCCGCGGCAAAGGTCGAAGAATTCCCCTTGATGATAGATTGTAAGTGTCTGATCGGCAGGAATGTCTTCAATCAACTCGATTTTGAGCGGGTCTCCCAGCTCTTTATAACGGGCGAGCGCTTCGTCACGTGAAACGACTTCACGAGTGATTTCTAAGTTTTCATCGACGATACGTTTCATCATTTTCTCAATCTCAGGAAGGTCTTCCTCATTGATTCGGCGGTCCATTTCGATGTCGTAATAGAATCCGTTCTCGATTGTTGGTCCAATCCCGAGATAGATGTTATTTTCTTCTCCATATAGACGCTTGATTGCCTGTGCCATCAAGTGCGCTGACGAGTGACGCATCAGATCGAGTCCGTCCTCTGAATCTGGCATGACGAGCTCGATTTTGCCGTCCTGTTCAATCGGACGACGGTAGTCGATAAGTTCTCCGTCTAGTTTTGCTGCGATTGCTTTTTTGCGAAGTCCCGGGCTGATTGAGCCTGCGACGTCTTCTGCCGTGACGCCGGCATCAAATTCTTTTACCGCGCCATCTGGAAATGTCAATTGAATCATGTACATCTGTCCCCTCTCAAAAAATGAATATAAAAAAAGCCCATCCCTCAAAAAGGGACGAGCTTTGATTCTCGTGGTACCACCCTCGTTCCCAAGCATCACGCTTGGCTCGAACACACGATAACGAGTGTGAATCGCCGCACGATTGACCCGTACGGTGCTCTGAGGGAGTAAATGCATCGTCGTCGTTAGGAAGCTTCCACCGCCCTTCCCTCGCTAAAACTCGTCTCGATGATTCATATCCTCTTCTATGCATCACTTATATGGTTATTAGTATAGTCAACTCATCCGAGAAAAACAATCCTTTACCGACGGCGATTTTCACCCTTCAGTTCGATTTGTGTCGTCGTCGTTGAAATTCGTTGCATGAGACGCTGCGCTTTCATTTTATTTTGCGCGGACCCATCGATTGAAAAGTGAGTCTCGAGCTCTTCTCCGCTAAAGTTCGAACTATATAGCGTCGGCAATCGATGCATCATCCGATATTGGAGAATGATGCCGAACAGTTCGTCGCGCACCCACGGGCTGATTGCCTCAGCACCAATGTCATCAATCAACAAGACAGGCACATGTTGAAACGACGTCAAAAATGAATCAAACGATTCGGTGCGAATTTTGCGTTTTGCCTCCGATACGAATCCAGGGGCATGAACTAAAATCGTCTCGATATCCGCCACTTTCAATTCATTGGCAATGGCGGCGAGCAAATACGTTTTCCCGACACCGAAACTCCCGTGTAAATAGAGTCCGTTTACTTTTTGTTTGGACTTCATCCCCGTTACGAAACGCATCGCTTCCCGAAGTGCGATCTTGCGTGCATCGTCCGCCCAATCAAATGACTCAAAGCTCGCCTCACGGACTTCTTCCGGTAAGAACAAGCTCTTAAACTTACGGTCCATCTCTTTTTGGCGTCTAGCTTGTCGATGAGCGACCGTCTCTTCATAGCGAATGGCGATCTGCCCAAGATCGACATAGAGCACCGGTTGATGACCCGGGATGACGGCTTGTTCTTCGATGAACGTCTTCCCATCCATCTGCTCGGCATACTCACTCAGCTTTGTGAACCCAATTTCAATCGCTTTCTCTTCTAACTCAGGATGAGCGTTCAAAAAGGCGATTACTCCCGGATGATTGAGCGTTCGTCTGCGAATCGACTCATACGCTTCGCGGACTTCTTTTCGATTCATCAACTGCGATAACGACTGGTTGATTCGTTCCATCCCCTCACCCCTTCTCTTTCAATTCATTTAATAGTTTTACAAGTTCCGCATCATCTGGAACGGAAGATTCCAATTCTTTCTTCCTCGCTTGATCATACGATCGCTGTTGTTTCGCTTCATCTTCGAGCCATTTCGGCATCTCGCCTTGTTGGGGTTTCCGACGTGAACCGACAGTCGTCCGCTGTACATTTTCACGTTTTTGTTGCTTCTTCTCAATGAGCGCATCTTGTGACGCTTCTTGCTCTAACGCCTCTTTCGCGTTCGTATAACCAGCCGTCTTCCAACTCGTCGCGATGCGAAGGACATAATTCTCGTTCAGACGAGTCTGTTTCTTCACTTCAATACAATAATAGAAGAGTGCGTTGATCACGCCCGGTGCGAGACCGAGTGTATCGACGAGTTCGATGACCAACTGTTCGTCACTTTTCGACAGCTGAGGCGTCTTCCGAAGTGTCGATACGTACTGATGGGGGTGGGCTGCTTCCATTACCGCTGGATCATGTAAATCTCCTAGTTTGGTCTCTTCGAGCTCCACCGTCTTCTCTTTTCGATGCCGCGTTTGCTTTTTCTTCAACTGAAGTACCATCTGACGACATCCGTCTCGCTTCTCCTGCTCACTGAGCGGAAGATAGGCTTCGTGAACAAAATATTCTTTCAACATCTCCGCCATCGTCTCTTCGTCGAGTTGAGACACATAGGCCAATTTTGTGATGGTTTCGTCTAATTTTTTTGTGAAAAACCCGACTGGGAAATTCGTCAGTTTCTTCACAATGTCCATATCGAACGAATAGTTGATTTCAATCTTCGCACGATCTGGTTTTTCGTAGTTCTTTTGCGTGAACGCTCGATGATTGACACCTTTGACATCAAACACTTCATTAAAGTCTTTCGTCACCTCGACGATTCCCGCTGGCAAAGGGTCAATTGTGAAACGCCCCTGAAGTTGTTTAAAGCGCACTTCCCCTACTTTATAGAAGAGAAAGCTCGATAACAGTCCATCGTTTAAAAACGTATGCGGCGCGAGCGGCACACGCAACTGATAGACGTATTGCGTCAACCGAGCATCTTTCGTTTTGTACGTCCGTACTAATCCGATTGCTTCGAGGCGAAATAGATTATCCGTCAATTCATTGATGGAGTACTCCAACATCTCACACAAGGCACTATGAGACATATAGTTCGATTTCATTTTGCCTGGTTTCAATTCACTCCACAGCGTCTGATACAGCGCGAGCGCTTTGACACCGATGACAGGCTGATATAAGTGGTAAAGGGACTGATACGATTCGCGGTCAACAAGACCTGTACTCATAATGAGCAGTTCGTCCGTCCCAAAGATTGTACGTTCTTTCTCCATAGCTCTCTCCCCTGAAAAAGGGCGACCAGCAGGCCGCCCTTTAGTTGGTCGAATTTTCTTGCTTCATTAAATCTTCAAGTTCTTTAAAGAACACAGTGATATCTTTGAATTGGCGATAAACCGATGCAAAGCGGACGTATGCGACTTCATCGACACGTGCGAGTTCATTCATCACCAACTCACCAACCTGCTCACTCGGTATTTCCGATTGTGCGAGGGCGCGAAGTTGTTGTTCGACTTTTGTCACGACCCCTTCAAGCTGTTCAAGCGTGACTGGTCGTTTTTCACACGCGCGAATGATTCCACGAAGCACTTTTTCGCGGCTAAACTCTTCACGGTTTCCATCTTTCTTCACAATGATGAGAGGTGTCTGTTCCACCGTCTCAAACGTTGTGAACCGATACCCACATTTTTCACATTCACGACGACGTCGAATCGAATAATGGTCTTGCACCGGTCGGGAATCGAGCACTCTCGTTCCATTATGATCACATTTCGGACAACGCATGCTCAAGCCTCCTTATCGTTCGACAGATTTATTTCCGATAGCACGAAGCGGGAATTGTTGTGTGAGCGCCTCGTAATAGTGAGTAATGATTTGTCCAAGGTCTGCCCCGAGTCGCTGTTCGCGGTTCAGTGTAAAATCGACCGCTGTACGACCACCATCCACTTGCACGATCGTAATGAGTCCGTCCCATCCTTCACCAATGAATGAGAGTTCGCCACGATTCGAGTCGATTCGACGGACCGTCTGACCATTTGACTGAATCTGACTTTCTAACCATTGTAAGATTGCATTCGGAGATGCCGCATAGTAACGTGTCCGAAGCGATTCATTTTTATGTGTATCTTTCGTTTCAATATGTGTTTGTAACTTATCTAACAGTCCCATAATCCACCTCAACGCCTGAGTTATATACGTTAAGCATATCAAAATTAAGGCAACAACAAAACAATTAAAAGGGCTGACCGTTAAACGGCCAGCCTCAAAAGGTTCTTCAGAATTATTTAGTTAGTGCAACTTGTGCTTCCGGAACACGAATTGGTCCCATTCCACGTTCAAGTTTCACATCTTCACGTACTTTCGCATCCAATCCTTCGGCGATGTATTGCGATGCCGTAGCTGGATCGATTCGATCTCCACATGTGAACACGTCAACCGACGCGTAGCCATGCTCTGGGAAACTGTGAATCGTTAAGTGCGATTCTGAAATGATGACGACTCCACTCACACCGTGTGGCGCGAATTTGTGGAAAGCGACTTCGCGGACTTCAGCGCCCGAACGAAGAGCAGCATCGACGAACAAACGCTCGATGTAGTCGATATCATTTAATTTGTCGGGATTGCACTCCCAAAGTTCTGTAATAATGTGACGTCCCATAGTATCCATATTAGTGGATCCCCCTTTACATCAATGGTCTCAAAGTAGTTGATGATCACTCACTTTGTGCCTGAATCGCCCACAACCACGGGGGCAAGTTAGTCCTAAGAGGTCCTAACCCTTTAAGTTGCGTTTGTCAGACCAATTGAAGTTCACGAAACTGAGTGTAACGTGTTTGGGACGTCGTTACAAGAGATTTGTTTAAAAAAATCAAAAATATTTTTTAGACCGTAATATTTTTTTAGGCGTGTGTTTCTTGTTGCCCGATTTGAAGGTAACTCGCCACCATGTCTAACAAGTCGACGACACGGCACGAATAACCCCATTCATTATCGTACCATGCGAGTACTTTTACATGATTTCCGCCAAGTACCATCGTCGAATCCATATCGATAATCGACGAACGGTCGTCTCCATTGAAGTCAATCGATACGAGCGGTTCATGGGAGACACCTAACACGCCCGTCATCTCTCCAAACGCCGCACGTTCAAACGCTTCATTCACTTCATCAACCGTTACGTCACGATGAAGTTCAACAACTAAGTCGACGAGTGATACGTTCGGTGTCGGGACGCGGAGTGCCATTCCGTTTAATTTTCCTTGAAGCTCTGGCATGACAAGCCCGATCGCTTTAGCCGCTCCTGTTGAAGTCGGAATAATTGAACTGCCACAAGCACGCGCCCGGCGTAAGTCCTTATGCGGGTTATCAATGTTATTTTGGTCGTTCGTGTACGCATGAACAGTCGTCACTAAACCAGTTTCAATACCGAATGTCGAGTGTAACACCTTCACGACCGGTCCTAGACAGTTTGTCGTACACGATGCATTTGAAATGATGTGGTCTTCTTCCGGGCGATAGTCTCGATCGTTGACCCCCATCACAATCGTGCGTAAATCCCCTTTCCCTGGCGCAGTTAAAATTACTTTTTTTGCGCCTGCATCTAGATGAAGTTTCGCCCCGATATCCGAGTTAAACTTCCCTGTCGCCTCGACCACGATGTCGATGCCAAGGTCTGCCCACGGTAAACGTGATGGATCACGTTCTGAAATGAGTTCGATTCGCTTTCCATCGACTTCAAGCGCATCCCCTTGCGCTCGAACCGTCAATCCGAATGGACCGTGAATGGAATCATGTTTGATGAGATGTGCGAGCGTTTCCGCTGGATAACTCGCATTGATTGCCACGACTTCATGACGTCCCTCAAGCATCAATTTTCGGAATACCATTCTCCCGATTCGACCGAATCCGTTAATCGCAACTTTTGTCCCCATGCTAAATCCCCCTTTTTCTACATTACGGTTTCATTATAACGGATAGCTGTAAGCGTTTTCACTATGATTCGTCACATTTTTTTCATTTTTCTTTGTTTATTTTTTGAAAATGAGGGAAATTTCTTGTCGTGAAGCACAACAGAAAGGAGGCGTCACCATGTTTGATTGGGGAGATATCGATAAGTTCTTCATTTCGTTTTTCATCATCTTACCGATTGTGACGTTGATTCATGAGTTCGGACACTTCTTTTTCGCAAAGTTGTTTGGAGGCTCGCTCGACATGCAAATCGGCACAGGAAAAAAACTATTTAAAGTGGGACGTCTTCAAGTGAACCGCGTCTATTTTTATGATGCGTGGTGCCAGTTTACAGATTTAAAATGGAGCAACAAGGTCACCCGCACGCTTGTATATGGCGGTGGAGCCATTTTTAATCTGGCGAGTATCTTAATTGTCAATGCGTTTATCTTAAGACGAGAGATTGAACCGACGTTGTATACGTATCAGTTCGCCTACTTTTCGTTTTACTATATTTTCTTTTCACTGTATCCCATCTATTATTCGAACGGTCACCCAAGTGATGGACGTGCCATTTATGATACGTGGAAGAAAGGATCACCCGAATCCGATCCATTAAACTAACCAAACGAAAAGAAGGCGAATCATCATTCGCCTTCTTTTTCAATCGTCTTAAATTGTTCGACCAAACGGTCAATTTGTGGTGGTAAGTCACCGAGTGAACCGTTGTTATTGACGAGAAAATCGGCCTGATGCTTTTTCTCCTCGATTGGGATTTGAGAATGAATACGAGCGAGCGCCTCTTCTTTCGTCAATCCATTCCGCTCCATGAGACGCATCAGTTGAATCTCTTCGCGACAATAGACGACGACAGAATAATCGACGAGGTCGAGCATTGTCCCCTCAAATAGGAGAGGAATATCAAAAATAACGACAGACTCGCCGGATGCTTCATAATCACGCATCTGTTCCTTCATCTCTTCACGAATCGCTGGATGCATCAGTTGATTGAGGTGTTGTCGTTTCGTCTCATCATGAAAGATTTCACGCCCTAGCGCGGGACGGTTTAAGACATCGCCGTCAAAACATTTTGGAAATGCCGCTTTTACACCCTCAATCGCCTTCCCTCCAGGTTCGACGACCGTCCTCGCAATCAAATCGGCATCGATGATCGGAATCCCCTTTTTCCGAAATAGTCGAGACACCGTGGACTTCCCGGTTGCAATCCCACCCGTCAATCCAATTTTCAACATAACGCCCACTCCTTAACGTTGTTGACAGCGTGGACAATAATGCGTGCCACGACCGCCTAGTTTCATCTTTTCAATTTCTTGTCCGCAACGGCGACATGGTTCACCGGCTTGTCCGTATACATAAAGTCGTTCTTGGAACGTTCCCGCGGCTCCGTCTGGATTCGTATAACTCCGAATCGTACTTCCTCCACGTTCAATGGCTTCATTTAGCACGGCTACCGCTTCAATGCGTACACGCTCCACTTCTTCGTGCGTCAAACTATCAGCTGGTCGTGTCGGATGCACACCGGCACGAAACAATGTTTCATCTACGTAGATATTCCCTAATCCGACGAAAATGGACTGATCAAGAAGCGCTGTCTTGATAGCGCGCGTTTTCATCCGCTCTAGGCGCTTATGCAACGCATCAGTTGTCACACGCTCGTCAAACGGTTCGTATGCAAGTAGTGACAGTGGCGGTGTCGTATGAACCGCCTCATTCGTCCGCAACTCCATCGTTCCAAACTTCCGCACATCGTTATAATGTAGGGTCGATTGGTCCGTGAAGTTGATGACGACATGCGTATGTTTAGCCGGTGCTGTGATTGTCTCATAAGGGAAGAACTTCCCTTCCATCCGGAGATGGGAGACGAGATATCCGTTCGTTAATTTGAATAAAATAAATTTCCCTCGACGTTCTACATCTGTAATAGTCTCTCCAATCAAATGGTGCACCCATTCTTCTGGCTCGAGTCCTCGAATGATTTTAGGGTCGTGCACATCGACAGACTGAATCGTCTTTCCGGAAACTGCAGGTCGTAATCTGCGACAAACCGTTTCGACTTCTGGTAATTCTGGCATACTGATTTCCTTTCTATCTTCTTATTTCGTATCGAACCACGTCGTTCCAACGGCTCCATCCGCACGTAACGGAACGTCGAGTGTCACCGTATGCTCCATCGCTTCCGTCACCAATTTTTCTAATGCTTCCATTTCTTCAGCCGGACCTTCAAAAATCAATTCATCGTGTACTTGTAATAACAACTTAGATTGAAGTTGCGATGATTGAAGAGCATGATCGACGTCAATCATCGCTTTTTTGATGATATCGGCTGCAGTTCCTTGAATCGGCGTATTGATGGCCGTACGTTCGGCGAATCCACGCAAGTTGAAATTACGAGAATGAATGTCCGGGATATTACGACGTCGTTTTAACATCGTCTCGACGAACCCATGCTCACGAGCTCGTTCAATCGCAGCATCCATGAACGTCTTCACTCCCGGGAATTGTTCAAAGTACGTATCGATAAACGTTTGTGCTTCTTTTCGTGTGATACCTAGGTTTTGCGAGAGCCCATAATCACTGATTCCATATATGATTCCGAAGTTGACGGCTTTCGCCTGACGACGCATGAGTGAAGTGACTTCCTCATTTGCGACTTTGAACACGTTCGCCGCCGTCGACGTGTGGATATCCTCATCATGTAAGAAGGCCGCCATCATTTTCTCATCTTGTGACATATGCGCCATGATCCGAAGTTCGATCTGTGAGTAATCGACCGCATAGAGTACCCAGCCCGGCTCGCTTGCGGTGAACGCCTTACGGATTCGACGTCCTTCCTCTAACCGGATCGGAATGTTTTGTAAGTTCGGGTTGACCGACGAGAGTCGTCCCGTTTGCGTCAATGTTTGCGTGTACCGGGTGTGAATCTTGCCATCTTCCTTCACAACTTTCTGCAATCCTTCTACATAAGTCGATTGTAGTTTCCCGAGTTCTCGATAGTGCATGATCTTCTCGATGATCGGATGAAGCGGCGCCAACTTCTCAAGGACATCCGCCGCAGTCGAATAACCCGTCTTTGTCTTCTTCACAGGGGGAAGCGCTAGTTTCTCAAACAGGACGACCCCTAGCTGTTTCGGCGAGTTGATGTTGAACGGTTCGCCGGCCAATTCATGAATCGTTACTTCAAGCGCAGAGAGGCGCTCTCGAAGATCTGTCTCCATGTGTTGAAGTGTTTCAACGTTTACATGAATGCCTGCCCATTCCATCTCGGCTAACACCGAGACGAGCGGTTTTTCAAGCGTCTCATATAATTCCGTCTGTTCGTTGTCTTTCAACTCTGAAGCGACACGTTCGAACAACGTCAAAATCGCATGTGCTTTCTCCGCGAGATGGGAATGGAATACTTCCTCATCTGGGACTTTTATTTTTGCGCCTTTCCCATACACCATTTCATCTTCTTCAAGAGGGTATGCGAAATGAGAAGCAATCGAGCTGAGTGACGTTCCACCAGATAAATTCAACAAATATCCGGAAACGAGTAAATCTTCGTAACCGCGAAGGGATAACTGATGACGTTTCAACTGAATGATTGTTTGTTTAGCATCGAGACAAATCGTCGTCTTCGATTCGTCTTCAATCCATTCCTTGACTCGCGCATCTTGTAACAGTGTCACGTCACCGACGGTCACGCCACGATCTGATGCGATTGCAACCCCAACGATGCCTTCTTCGAAATAGTCATCGTGTAGTTGCTCAAGAAACAGGACAGCTCGAGACAAATCTTGTTCAGAAAGGTCGATGGTTGACCGCACTTCTTTTTCGACCGTTTCTTCTGTAGAGCTATCCGCTAATTTTCCAATCAACGACTTGAATTGAAGTTCCATGAACAGAGGTTTTACGACAGAAGCGTCATAAGGTTTAAAGACGAGATCATCAACGGTCACATCAAGTGGCACGTCCGTATAAATCGTGGCCAACTGTTTTGACATCTTCGCCTCTCGCTCGTTCGCTTCCACTTTTTCTTTCTGTTTCCCCTTTAGTTCATCCGTATGTTCATAAAGGGACTCGACGGTTCCGTATGTTGAAATCAACTTGAGCGCCGTCTTTTCTCCGACACCTGGGATACCTGGAATATTATCCGATTTATCCCCCATCAACCCTTTTAAGTCGATCATCTGAATCGGTTGTAGTCCCTCATAACGTTCCTGGAATGCCATTTCGTCCATTTTTTCGACATCTGTGATGCCTCGTTTCGTCAAGTAGACGGTCACGCGATCATCGATCAGTTGCAGTAAATCTTTATCTCCTGTCACAATCGTCACTTGATCGTATGATGTATCCTTCGAGAGCGTACCGATGATATCATCCGCCTCATATTGATCGAGCTCTAGGACAGCGATACCAAACGCACGACAGACGTCTCGCACGAGCGGGAACTGTTCGCGTAATTCCCCAGGAGTCTTTTGACGCCCTCCTTTATAGTCAGCAAACGTATCGTGACGGAACGTCTTTTTTGACGCATCGAAGGCAACGGCGAAGTGCGTCGGCTGCTCATCTTCCATCAATTTCAACAACATCATCGTAAAGCCGTACACCGCGTTCGTATTTCGACCTGACGCGTCCGACATCGGAGGCAGTGCAAAAAACGCACGATATGTTAAGGAGTTCCCATCTAGGACTAGTAGTTTATTCATTCAATCGACCTCCATTCTTCTCTTTATTCATCATACCATACGGGTACATGCGTTCGAAAAAAAAGACCCTTTTCTACGAATAGAAAAGGGCCAAATTCTCGACCGTGTGGAGATGAGCACCGATCGAGTCACGAGATGATGAAGAGGTCTCATTCATAAGAATAGCAAGCTTTTGTAAAGCAAATATGAATGGAATGGCAAGGTTTTGTAAAATGATTAATCACACGTGAGGTAAAGGAATTCAAACTGTTGGGAACGTGATGGTGAACGTAGTCCCTTTACCTTCGACGCTATCGACATCGATTGTCGCATGATGGAGATCGATGATGTGTTTCACGATAGCAAGACCAAGACCCGTACCACCTGAGTTTCGGCTTCTTGCTTTGTCAACACGATAGAAGCGCTCAAAGATTCGACTGACTTCTTTTTCAGCAATCCCGATTCCATTGTCCTTGACGCGTAACTTGTACGCATCCTCATTCGCCTCGACAGAAATTTCGACACGACTTCCTTCCGGAGAATAGTTGATGGCGTTTGCGACGAGGTTCATGATGACTTGCTTCATCCGATTCAAATCGGCCTGTAAGACGGCCGTCCCATGATGCTTCGCCTCTAGATGAATCGACTTTTTGTCCGCTTTCTGACTGAGCAAGAGACATACCTCATCGACGAGCTGGTTCAAGTCGACGGATACCAGTTCCATCTGGAAATCATCACGTTCTAATCTCGACAGCTCAAGCAAATCTTCAACAAGCATCTGCATCCGCGTCGCCTCTTTTTGAATGATGTCTAAGAACTGGTCGCGGAGTTCAGGCACTTCTTTCGCCCCGTCGAGTAATGTCTCACTAAATCCACGAATCGAGGTGAGCGGGGTCTTGAGTTCATGACTGACGTTCGCGACAAAGTCTTTCCGCATCTTCTCGAGTCGCTTCAGCTCCGTGATGTCGTTGAATAGTAGTGTCGTTCCACGAAGCATTCCCGTATCACTGAAAATCGGTGCGGCAGACACCATATATGTCTTCTGATTGAAACCGGTCCGGATCGATAACTGACGACGATGAACTTCTTCCGTCAAATAGACGTCTTCGATCAGAGTCTCGACATCAGGACTCGGTAACATTCCATGATAAAATTGTCCAATCGACAAATCATCGTATTGGAACATCTCGCGATACGAACGGTTGACTAATGTGACGATGCCTCGCTCGTCCACGAGAAGGAGCCCTGCCCCCATATATTCGATGAGTGATTCGAGTCGTGCTCGCTGAACCGATTCTCCGAGTGAAATTGACTCCAAATTTCGGGCGAGGACGTTGATTGATCCAGCGAGACTTCCGGTTTCCTCGTCATTTCGCAGTTCGTAAACGCGAGCCCGATAATTACCATCGGCGAGTTCCCGTAAGACGATGGTCGCTTCATCGATTGGTCGTATGAATTGGTTCGTCAGATGCTGAAGGACGAATAAGATGATGAAAAATGAAAAGAACAGCGCGAGCGCAATCGTTAACCAAATTCGATCATACACACCTTCAAGGTCTGACACGTAACGGATGAACGTTAAATAGACCGTCTCCCCTGTCGCAAGTTCAATCGGTTTTGTGAACTGAATCAGTTCATCTTCGTCTGCTTCACCAAACGTTCCGTCTTCAGGCACCAGACTCGGTTCAATCTTATAATCGATTGACCCGACACGAAACGGCGTCCCGGCGATGACTTCATTCCTGCTATTGAGAAGCAGTATGTCAAAGCTACTCCCGTCATCGATTTGACCGACATATCCTCGAATTTCGTCTAGCTCTCCTCCTTCAAGGTACAAAGCGGCGAGCTGAGCATCCTCTTTCAAGCGGTCACGTTCAGAATCCAAATAAAAATCTTTGAACAGTTGGCCAAGCACGATGCCAAGCGTCAAAAGCACGCCTGTGACGAGAAGAATGAGCGTGGTCATGAATCTAGAGCGATACGTCTTCATTCCGAAGTCGGCTCCTCCATTTTATAACCGAGTCCACGAATCGTTTTAATATATGTCGGCTTCTTCGTGACCGGTTCGATTTTTTCACGGAGATGACTGATATGAACATCGACGATTCGCGTGTCACCGACGAAATCGTAATTCCAAATAGCGGATAGCAATTGGTCTCGTGTCAGCACACGTCCTTTATTTTTAGCCAAGTATGCTAACAGTTCAAATTCTTTCGGAGTCAATTCGAGACGTTCGCCTTGTTTGAACACTTCGTAGTTCGACGCGACAATTTTTACGTCACCGATTTGAATGACATCCTCCTCTACCGCGGTTTCTTGTGGCGCCGAGCGTCTTAGAATCGCTTTGACACGTGCCACGACTTCGCGCGGACTGAACGGTTTCGTCAAATAGTCATCTGCACCGAGCTCGAGTCCGAGAACTTTATCAAACTCATCATCTTTCGCCGTGAGCATCAAAATCGGTGTGTTGACTTTTTGTTGACGGAGTCGCTTACACACTTCAAGTCCGTCCATTTCCGGAAGCATTAAATCGAGCACGATTAAGACGGCATCTTTCTTTTCAGCCAGTTCCAATCCTGTCTTTCCATCATGTGCGGTTTCCACCTCGAAACCAGCTTGTTCTAAATTGAATTTTAATAACGTCGCAATCGATACTTCGTCGTCGACAACAATTACTTTATCAGCCACACTACTTCCTCCTCTTAATCCATCAAATGTCACTCTCTATTTTACAAATCAAAGCTTGCAACGACCAACCTCAAAGCAAATCTTTACAAAAACAAAACAAATCCACTTTTAGTGTAGCATGCCCCACATGATGGAAACCGCAAAAAAGTGCTTCCCACAAAATTGCAGGAAGCACTTTTGACTTATAAGACGCCTAATACGGAGCGGACCGAGTCGGCAGAACGTGAAAGTGCTGCTTTCTCCTCATCCGTCAAGTCGAGCTCAAGTACTTGCTCGATGCCATGTTTCCCAAGAATCGTCGGGACGCCAAGATACAAATCGCTAAATCCGTACTCGCCTTCTAGATAAGCAATAGCAGGTAAGATGCGACGCTGATCTTTTAAAATCGCCTCGACCATCTCTACGATTGCGGCAGCTGGCGCATAATACGCCGAGCCGTCACCTAGCAGTTGAACAATTTCACCGCCACCTTTACGTGTCCGTTCGACGATTTGCTCAATCCGCCCATGTGGTATGAGTTTTTCAAGCGGGATTCCCCCGGCGTACGAGTAACGCACGAGAGGCACCATATCGTCACCATGTCCTCCAAGAACAAACCCGGATACATCTTTGACAGAAACGTTCAATTCTTGAGCGACAAACGTCCGGAAACGAGCCGTATCCAGCACACCAGATTGTCCGATGACGCGTTCTTTCGGGAACCCTGATTCTTTAAATGCCGCATAGGTCATCGCATCCACCGGGTTGGTCAAGACGATTAAAATCGCTTCCGGAGAATAGCGAGCAATCTCTTTGACGACAGATCGCATGACGTTTGCATTGGTTGCAACGAGATCGTCTCGACTCATCCCTGGCTTACGCGCGATGCCCGCCGTGATCACGACGATGTCCGAATCAGCCGTATCGGCGTAATCCGATGTTCCTGTGACCCAAGCGTCAAACCCTTGAATCGGAGCCGTTTCTTGCATGTCGAGCGCTTTCCCTTTCGTCGGTCCAACTTTTTCTTCCATATCGAGTAGGACGACATCCCCTAGCTCACGTTGAGCCAGGTATAGTGCAGTGGTTGCACCGGTGAAGCCACTTCCAATTACAGAAATTTTGTTACGACGAATCATGAGCTCTCCCCCTCAATTGGCGACTTATTCGTTTGAATTACATGTTTTTGATCAATTCATCCGCAAATTCAGAACACTTCACTTCTGTCGCGCCGTCCATGAGACGTGCGAAGTCATATGTGACAACTTTCGAAGCGATTGTTTTCTCCATTGAGTTGATGATGAGGTCAGCCGCTTCGTTCCAGTTCATGTGGCGGAGCATCATCTCACCTGAAAGGATGACTGAAGATGGGTTTACTTTATCGAGACCCGCGTATTTCGGAGCTGTACCGTGTGTCGCTTCGAAGATTGCATGTCCTGTGATGTAGTTGATGTTTGCACCAGGTGCAATCCCAATTCCACCTACTTGCGCAGCAAGTGCGTCTGAGATGTAGTCACCGTTCAAGTTCATTGTCGCGACGACATCGAACTCACGTGGGCGTGTCAAGATTTGTTGGAGGAAGATATCAGCGATCGAATCTTTAACGATAATTTTTCCTTCAGCTTCTGCTTTCGACTGAGCTTCGTTCGCAGCTGCTTCGCCAGACTCTTCTTTAATGCGGTCATACTGTGCCCATGTGAACACTTTGTCACCGTATTCAGCTTCAGCGAGTGCATAACCCCAGTTTTTGAATGCGCCTTCTGTGAACTTCATGATGTTCCCTTTGTGTACGAGCGTGACAGATTTACGATTGTTCGCAATCGCATATTCAATCGCAGCACGGACGAGACGTTCTGTCCCTTCAGAAGAAACAGGCTTGATGCCGATTCCTGATGTCTCTGGGAAACGGATCTTATTCACGTTCATTTCATCTTGCAAGAATTTAATGAGTTTTTTCACTTCGTCGCTTCCTGACGCGTACTCGATTCCTGCGTAGATATCTTCTGTATTTTCACGGAAGATGACCATGTCTGTATCTTCAGGACGTTTTACTGGTGAAGGAACACCTGTGAAGTAACGAACTGGACGAAGGCACGTGTATAAGTCGAGCTCTTGACGAAGGGCAACGTTCAATGAACGAATTCCACCACCGACCGGTGTCGTAAGTGGTCCTTTGATTGCAATCAAGTACTCGCGAATTTGATCGAGTGTTTCTGTTGGGAGCCACTCACCTTTTTCGTTATAAGCTTTCTCCCCAGCGTATACTTCCATCCATTCGATTTTCTTGTCGCCGCCGTATGCTTTTTCAACTGCAGCATCGAATACACGAACAGCCGCGTTCCAAATATCAGGACCTGTTCCGTCACCGATAATGAATGGTACTGTCGGAACGTTTGGTACGTTCAATACACCGTTTTCAACTGTAATTTTTTGTCCTTGTGTCAACATAATGAATCCCCCTAAGTACATTACTGTAGGTCGACGCGTACGCCGACCTACGTCACTTGTTAGTTTACCAAACTTTTGTCTAAAATGTGTCTCGAATTAACGTTCGTTCACAGGAACATATTTACGGCTCGTTTCACCGACATATTCCGCACGTGGACGAATCAAGCGGTTATCCGCATATTGCTCGAGAATGTGCGCGATCCAACCTGACATCCGTGATACGGCGAAGATTGGTGTGAATAAGTCTTCTTCAAGACCGAGCGCATAGTAAGTTGATGCCGAGTAGAAGTCGACGTTTGGTTTCAATCCTTTTTCTGTTTCAACGAGATGATCGATTTTCTCAGACATCTCATACCATTTCGGCTCGCCGATTTGAGCAGTCAACTGGCGGCTCATTTCTTTCAAGTGCTTCGCACGCGGGTCGCCGTCTTTGTAGACACGGTGACCGAAGCCCATAATTTTTTCTTTGCGTTCGAATTTACCACGTACATATTCTTCAACACGGTCGACCGAGTCGATCTCATGAAGCATTTTCATAACCGCTTCGTTTGCACCACCATGAAGCGGTCCTTTGAGTGCTCCCATTGCCGCCGTCACACCAGAATACATATCAGAAAGCGTCGCCACACAGACACGGGCTGTGAACGTCGAAGCGTTCAATTCATGGTCTGCATGAAGGATAAGTGCTTTGTCGATTGTCTTCTCTGCGACTTCGCTTGGTTCTTCTCCATTCAACATGTATAAGAAGTTTGCTGCATATGAAAGACCTTCTTTTGGAGCGACAGGTTGCTCGCCTTTACGTAGACGTGCGAATGCCGTCACGATTGTAGCAACTTGTGCTTGAAGACGAATCGCTTTACGCATGTTTGCCTCGTCACTCATATCTTCAGATTCTTCATCATATAGAGCAAGTTGTGAGAGCGCCGTACGAATCGTCGCCATTGCATTGGCTGATTTCGGTGCACGAGCTAACGTATCAATCACTTCTTCTGGCAACGTCGCTTCTTTCACGAGTGCCTCTGAGAGCGCTGTCAATTCCTCTGCATTTGGTAAGCGATCATTCCACAATAAGAATACAACTTCTTCAAATGTGGCGTTGTCCGCTAAATCATCAATGGTGTATCCTCCATAAGTCAATTGTCCGTCAATAATTGAGCTGACTTTTGAGGCTGCTGCCACAATACCTTCTAACCCTTTTGTCGTTGACATTCATAACTCCCCCTCAGTCTTGTTTGAAAGTAGTCGACCGTAAAAACAGTCTGTGTATAGGGAATAAGGATACGGGACGGGCTTCTCCCCTGCATTCACCCAGTCTCCGTTTACCCTGTCCTTTATATAGTATAAACAATTTATTGCAAAAAAGAAATGTAAGCGGCTTCAGTTGTCAGAAAATATCAAAACCATTTTTCAATGACTTGATATCCACCTAAAATCAAGGCTGCAATTCCAGCCCCAATCAACGGTCCAACAGGTACACCTTTCATGAATCCAACCGCTAGAATCGTGCCTGCGAGAAGCGCCGTCGTGACGACTGGGTCGACGCGCATCAATTGAACGCCTTGCGCCGCAGCTAAGGCTACAAAGATTCCTGAACCAAATGCAACGATTCCAACTGGACCACGAATACTATTCCACAATTCTTTAAAACCGATATCACCGGTCGCAATCGGGACGAGTACGGCGATCGTAATAATCGTCACACCCCAATTGATTCCTTTCGATGCAAGTGTCGGAAATAATTGATCACCAAACCCTAATGCTTTAATGATGAGTAACGCACTGCTTGCGATAATGATTGACTGGTTTTGTGCAATGACACCAATTAGCACCAATAGAATTAAAAATAGATATGCACTCATACGTATTCCTTTCTTCGAACGGAAAAAGAACCGACCTTTGTAGAAGGCCGGTTCGATTGTCGTTCAATTATGCGTTGTAGATTTTACCTGTGAGTGGGTCGATTGAAATCATCTGACCGTCACGAAGTGAAGTTGTAGCTGTGTCTACACCTACGATGACTGGCTTACGGAGTGATGGTCCAACGATACCAGCATGGCTCGTCAATCCGCCGTCTTCCGTGATAATTCCAGCCGCTTTTTCGATGGCAGGCATCATTTCTTTATCTGTGAATGGCGCCACGAGAATCATGCCGTCTTTCGCTTTCGCGTTTGCTTCTTCCGCATTTTTTGCGACAACGACTTCTCCAACAACACCGCGCTCACCGATTCCACGTCCGTCTGCGAGAGCATGACCGACGATGTGGACTTTCATCATGTTCGTCGTACCAGCTGTCGCTGCAGGAATACCAGCTGAGATGACAACGAGGTCACCGTCAGTGACGAATCCAGCGTGACGTGCTGCTTCTGATGCTTGAACCAACATTTCATCCGTGTTGTTTGGCATCGTCTCAGCAACGATTGGGTATACGCCCCAAACGAGGTTCAATTGACGAGCAACGCGCTCTGATTCAGTGACTGCAATGATGTTCGCTTCTGGACGGTATTTCGCCGTACGAGCAGCTGTGTATCCTGATTGTGTTGGCGTCAAGATCGCTTTCGCGTTCAAATTGATTGCTGTGTGAGCAACCGCTTGTGAGATTGCATCCGTTACCGTATGCTCACTGCGCTTCTGACGATCTTTCAACAAGTTTTTGTAGTCAAGCATGCGCTCAGTGCGCTCTGCGATTGCAGCTTGCATTTGAACTGACTCGATTGGGTAGTCCCCTGCAGCTGTTTCACCAGAAAGCATGACTGCATCTGTTCCGTCCAAGATGGCGTTTGCTACGTCAGATGCTTCCGCACGTGTCGGACGTGGGTTACGTTGCATCGAGTCGAGCATTTGCGTTGCCGTGATGACCGGCTTACCGAGGTCGTTACACTTCTTGATGAGTTCTTTTTGAACAGGTGTTACTTCTTCTGTCGGGATCTCGATACCGAGGTCACCACGAGCAACCATCAAGCCGTCAGAGATTGCCAAGATTTCTTCGATGTTATCCACACCTTCTTGGTTCTCGATTTTCGGGTAAATCTTGATGTGTGACGCGTTGTGTTTTTCAAGAAGTTGACGAATTTCTACCACGTCAGACGCACGACGTACGAACGATGCTGCGATGACGTCGATGTCTTGCGAGATACCGAACTCGATGTCTGCGATATCTTTGTCTGTGAGGGCAGGAAGGTTTACCTTGACGTTTGGCAAGTTAACACCTTTCTTCGTCTTGATGATTCCTTCGTTTTCGATTACACAACGGAGGTCGCGGTTCGGAAGTTTTTCAACGACACGGAGTCCGATGAGACCGTCGTCGAGCATGATGTGTGAACCGACTTCTACATCTTCGTAAAGACCTTCATACGTCACAGAGAAACGATCTTTCGTTCCAACGATTTCTTCGCTTGAAACGATTGTGACTTCTTTCCCTTTTTCAAGAAGAGCTTTTCCATCTTCAAACGTATGTGTACGGATTTCTGGACCTTTCGTGTCAAGAAGGACTGTGACCACTTTCCCAGCTGCTTTCGCCGCTTCACGGATGTCACGGATACGAGCGCCGTGCTCTTCATAGTCACCGTGTGAGAAGTTGAGACGGGCAACGTTCATTCCAGCTTCAATCATTTCAGGAAGACGCTTCTCAGAAGCCGGTCCAATCGTACATACAATTTTCGTTCTACGCATAATATAAAAACCTCCTAGGGGATATAGTGCAACTTACATACAGAAAACGGGGGGCCATAGACCTGATCCCGTCTCTGCAACTTCTAAAATCGTTTAGATTGACAATTGGTTGACGAGGTCAATCAATTGCATATCGATTGTGTGCTTGTTGTGGTCGAGCGCCTCATCGATATCAAGATCCATCATCTGGTTATTGCGAATCCCGACGACGCGGCCCGCTTTCCCTTCAAGAAGAATCTCAACAGCGTATGCACCCATACGACTTGCAAGTACACGGTCTGCAGCAGTTGGGGAACCACCACGTTGAATGTGTCCGAGAATCGTAACACGTGTCTCTGAGTTCGTTTTCTCAGCAATCAACTTGCCGATTTCTTCAGCACTTCCGGCACCTTCAGCAACGATGACGATCGAGTGCTTCTTACCGCGGGCAATCCCGTGATTGATCCGTTCCACGATTGCATTCAACTCTTCTGGACGTTCTGGGACAAGAATCGACTCCGCGCCACCAGCGAGACCAGAATAAAGTGCGATATCACCAGCATCGCGACCCATTACTTCAATCACATACGTACGTTCATGAGATGAAGCTGTGTCGCGAATTTTGTCGATTGCGTCAAGCGCTGTGTTGAGCGCTGTATCGAAACCGATTGTCGCATCCGTTCCCGGAATGTCGTTATCAATCGTACCAGGAAGGCCGATTGTTGGGAATCCGAGTTCCGTCAATTTTTGAGCTCCGCGATAAGAGCCGTCTCCACCGATGACCACGAGGGCATCGATATTGAACTTCTTCAACTGTTCTACTGCTTTTGCACGTCCTTCTTCAGTTCTGAATTCAGGACAGCGTGCAGAGCGAAGGAACGTACCTCCACGTTGAATGATGTCGCCGACTGATCCAAGGTTTAATTCGACTAAATCACCTTCGATTAATCCTTGGTAGCCGTTATACACACCGTACACTTCAAGACCTTCGAAAATCGCTTTTCGGGTCACGGCACGGACAGCAGCGTTCATTCCAGGAGCGTCTCCTCCGCTCGTTAATACCGCAATACGTTTTAAATTCACGTCACTCACCTCTTATGTGTTTTAACGAAATCTGAAAATAAAATACCATGTCTGACCTTTGTTTTACAACACAAGTATGTGAAAAAAATGCATAGGGTATGTTACAAAGCAGTCACTTGATGAATGAATAACTCTATATTCAAAGCCATTGTTACCGTTTTCACTCACTAATTGTGCCAATTTGATGATATTTGGTCGCACGTCCTTGAATAAGCTGAGAAGTCGACAGATCGAGCAACTCGTTCATGTGCTGTAATAATACAGGTTTCAAGAGTGATGACTGTAATGACACATCGACATGCGCGCCTCCATACACTTCACCTGCAACTTCATCCACGATCCCTAGGTTGAACAAATCTTGTGCTGTAATTTTCATCGTTTCTGCTGCACGCTCTGCTTGTTTGGCATCTTTCCACAAAAGTGCCGCTGCACCTTCTGGCGAGATGACCGAGTACGTACTATTCTCAAGCATCAACAATCGGTCGCAAACACCAATCCCAAGCGCACCACCAGAACCGCCTTCTCCGATAACGACGGAAACGATCGGTACTTTCAACGTCGCCATTTCAAACAAGTTTCGAGCAATCGCCTCACTTTGACCTCTCTCTTCAGCGGCTTTCCCTGGATAAGCCCCTTTCGTGTCAATGAATGTCAAAATCGGACGGTTGAACTTCTCGGCTTGCTTCATGAAACGTAGTGCTTTTCGGTATCCCTCAGGGTGTGGCATCCCAAAATTCCGCTTCATGTTTTCTTTCGTATTCCGACCACGCTGATGCCCGATGATGGTTACCGGAACACCTTCGAATGTCGCAAGTCCCGATACGATTGCCGCATCATCATACCCGTGACGATCGCCATGGAGTTCCATGAAATCAGGGAACATGTGATGGATGTAATCGAGTGTTGTCGGGCGTTTCGGGTTTCGCGCTAATTGTACGCGGTCCCACGGTTTCATATTCCCATAAATATCTTTTTCTAATCGGTCGAGCTTCAACTCCAGGTGACGAATCTCACGTGATAGGTCAATCCCTTTCGTTTCGGCTGTCTCACGCAATTTGTTTAACTGTTCGGTCACTTCTTTGATTGGGTCAAACATGTCGAACACCCCCATCGTGTAATCCGATCATTTTCTTCAAGAACGAACGCATCTGTTCACGATGGATGACCGCGTCCAATTGTCCAGACTCGAGTAAGAACTCTGCCGTCTGGAAGTTTTCTGGAAGTTTTTCCCGAATCGTCTGTTCGATGATTCGTCTTCCCGCAAATCCAATAAGCGCACCGGGCTCTGCGACGTTTAAGTCGCCAAGCATCGCAAAACTTGCTGAAACCCCACCTGTCGTCGGATGTGTCAAATAGGCGATGTAGAGAAGGCCCGCTTCATCATGTTCTTTTAAAGCGATGGACGTGTTCGCCATCTGCATCAAGCTGACCATCCCTTCTTGCATGCGTGCGCCACCTGACGCTGTGAATAAGACGACCGGAAGACGACGTGACGTCGCTTGGCGAACAGCAGAGGCAATCGCTTCCCCTACGTAAGCACCCATCGACCCCATTCGGAATCGAGCATCCATCACGCAAACGACGAGTGGTAGTCCATCAATCGTCGCTTTTCCGCAAACGACCGCTTCTTCAATCCCGGTCCGTTCACGGTCTTTATTCAACTTTTCTTCATAATCAGGAAAATCGAGTGGATTCGCTTTGACGGAAGGTCCCGCAAACCGTTCGAAAGAACCTTCATCGACGAGCATGTCGATTCGTTCCTGTGCATGAAGCGGAAAATGGTAGCCACAGTCACATACCTTATGGTTTTCGTTTAACTGTTTTGTATAATGCATATATTTACAAGATGGGCACTTCGTCATCAATCCCTGTGGAGCGTCAATTTTTGGTTCTCGTTGACGCAACGGCATATATCGTTTCGGTTTCTTGAAAAAAGCAGTCATCGCTTCCCCCTCGTTCATTCCGGCATCCCCATTCCACGCCACGTCTCGACAAAACGCTTACGTTCTTCGAGCGTATATAACTCCCCAACATCTAGTCCCTCGAAAAATCGGTTCACTTCGCTCCAAATCCTGATGAACAACTCATTCTTCAACTGAAAAATGAGTTGCTGACGAAACGTTCGATCCTCTTCGATCACTGCCTCTAATTGAGTCAGTCGCTCCTTCGTCGGCTCTACTTCCGAAAACGCCATTCGCTCTAACAGTTTAAGCATTTCGATGATATCGGTCGCTTTCGTCTGTTTCGTGACGATGAACTCCGACAAAATCTCGATGTAGCGATGCCGGTCTTGTTCACATAGGAAAGTACCACCACCGCGCCTTGTCTCAACGATGCCTAAAAAGCTTAACGCGCGTAGCGCTTCTCGAACGGAAGCGCGACTAATGGATAGCGTCTCCGCAAGTTCACGTTCGGATGGAAGCCGGTCTCCCGGAACCAACGACGATTGGACAATTAATTTTCGTATCTTTGAAATATTCTCGTGAAATGTGGATGCGTGTTTTTCATGCATCTGACCGTTCAACTCCCTTATTTGGATCACTTATCAATTTTAAGTGGTCAGACCAATTAGTGCGATTATATCACTTTTTAGGACTTGGTACTAGTTTCTGGACCAACCATTTTCATATCGACTCGTTTTAAGACAACATTCTCTTCTCCGAATCGTCTCTTCGCCTCTGCAACATATTCCTCATTCGGGTTGATTGAAAAAGCGGATGCCAGTTGTTTCACTTCTTTTGAATCCGTGAACCGACAGACGACCGGAACATCTCCTTGTGCACGCTGAATCCAGTCTTCTAGTTCAGAGAATCGATCTAACGTTAGCCTTACGAACAAAGCTTGACCATGTAATGGGCGCACTCGTTCGACAATCAATTGTTTGCGTCCATCCCGTTCGTTCGAATGAACTTCAAGCAACAAAATGTTACCTACGTAGAGGGAGCGACTGAACTGGGCAAAGGTTCTTGGAAAGACGACGACTTCTTCTTGCGTCATCCCGTCATCTACCATCATGACACCCATTCGTTCTTGCTTTTTCGTCATGAACGTACGCACGTCATCCACATACACGACCAGATACCCGTTCGTCCCGTGCATAACGTCTTCAATCGCGGAAGGCTCGATGCCCACATCAGGAATCGACGTAAGCGGAGAGTGCACAACCCATGTTCCGAGTGCTTCCCGCTCTTCTTCAGACCAGTTTGGCTCTTTCGCTTTTTTCTGCTTAAGCCCGAGTGATGACAGTTCATCTGGTAAGAAGTGCGTACCGGCCTCTTCACGTAAACGTTCGACTGCTTCAAACGCACTCGACCGATCACCGTGATACATGCGGTCAAGCGCCCCAGCTCCTAGCAAACGTCTCAACTTGAGTTGATCTTTACTCTTCCATTCCATCGCTTCCTGAAGAGTTCGGACGTCTTTTAACTGTCCATTCAGCTCGATAAGTCGTTCTACGTCTCGTTTCGTCAGTCCTTGAATCGCTTTAAGCCCGAGACGGACACCAGGACCTTCGAGTGTCGCTTCGGCATGTCCGTGCAATACGTCGGGCGGATACACAGGGATTTTGTCTTTACGCAATAGTCTTACGAGTTGACTTGTCTTTTCCGATGTCACGACATGGAAGACACGAGGATAGTGCGCTTTGACGTAAGCCAATCGATAGCTGATCAAACTGTAGGCGACCGCATGGGAACGGTTAAATCCATACCCTGCAAACTTTTCAATCCAAGAGAAGATTTGTGACAAGACATCTCGAGCACCACCTTCGGATTGACGTAAAAATCGCTCTCGTTCCCGTTCAATCGTACCGGTATCTTTTTTGGCAATCGCTCGTCTGACCAAATCCGCCTCGGCATATGAATATCCACCGAGTTTTCGAAGAAGTCGCATGACCTGTTCTTGATAAACGAGCACGCCATATGTCGACTTCATGATTTCTTCAACGTCCGGGTGAATCGGTTGATATGGCATACCATGTTTTCGTTTTGCATACGTTTCAATAAACTGCATCGGTCCTGGTCGATAGAGCGACATCGTCACGACGATATCCTCAAACTCCGTCGGTTTGACTTGACGCAACGCCTGTTTCATACCCGACGACTCAAACTGGAAAATCCCGTCCGTCTCTCCTCTTGCTAACAATCGGTACGTCCGGGCATCATGTAAGGGAATGGTTTTTAAGGAGAACATCGCGTCACTCTCACGGACCAATTCCTCCATTTGACGAAGGCGAGTCAAGTTTCGGAGCCCGAGCAAATCAATTTTCAGTAGCCCGATTCCTTCCAAATCCTTCATATTATATTGGGTCACATGATCCTCGAGTTCGGGTTGAAGTGGAGTCACGTCTTCAATCGGTTGACGACTGAGTACAACCCCAGCGGCGTGTATGGATGATTGACGTGGCAACCCTTCTAGCTGTTTCGCAATCCGAATCAACTGTTGACGCTTCTGGCTACCTGCGAACCATTTCATCTGTTTTGGATTCGCCATCAATTCGTCCAACCCACCTGATTTCACTTGTTTACTTGCAGCCTGCCCCTCTTCTAACGTCATGCCGAGCGCCCTCGCGACGTCACGGATGGCTGCCTTTGCCCCAAAGGTTGCGAGTGTACCAATTTGCGCCGCATGAGTCTCCCCATATTTCGATAGCACGTATGAAACGACTTCTTCCCGACGCTCATCTTCAAAATCTAAGTCAATATCCGGCATCGAGACGCGTTCCGGATTGAGGAACCGTTCAAATAGGAGACCATAGCGAACTGGGTCGACTTCTGTAATGTGCAGTGCAAAACTGATGAGCGAGCCGGCCGCCGACCCCCGACCTGGACCGACCTCGATCCCGGACTCACGGGCGAATCGGATGATATCTTCGACAATCAGAAAATACGAAGAAAACCCGGTCTTGGCAATGACGTCAAGCTCAAACTTCGCTCGTCCGATATACGGTTCTTTCATCAATTCCATCGCTTTTAACCGTTCACCGACGAGCTGCTTCAACTTTTGATCAGCGTCCGGTAACTCTGGAATCGCGCCTTCCGCTTGTGGAAGTTGCTCGAGTTGAATCAGTTCTTCAAATCGCCTAAGCTCGCCCAATTCTTCTGAAGTGAACCAGTCGTTCATCTCGCTTGGTAGCCGGACATGCAGACCTTTTTGACGTACATCCTCCTCTGACATCACTTCGCCTTCTCGAATGGCAGAGATTGCCCGGAAACCCTCCACATCTTCAGGTCGCATATATCTCGTTTCAGGGACCGGAATCAGTTGGACGGCGAGTTCTTCTTTCATCATGCGAAGTTGCTTTAACAGTTGTACCTGTTCTGTCGTCTGCGGTGCCGGGAGACCGAGCCATAGTCTGTTCTCGTCTACAAAAGACAGCAGTTGATGATAAAGACGACGTCGATGGACCGGGTCGCTCGCTTTCCAGTTTTCCGGTAGGACAATGAGTGGCATCGTCGTGCGTTCATCGATCCCGCCTTTCTTGATGATTCGATATTGCTCTTGTAGTTCTGCTTCGTTCGATGCATACGCAAGTACCGAAACATCGAGCCCGTCTAGTCGAAGGACGGTTCTCAGTCCGATGAGCGGCTTCACCCCATAGCGTTTGCAGTAGGATAGAAACGATGGAACACCATAAAAGGCATCGTCTGCGATGGCGACCGCGCGACTCCCCCGCTCTGTCATCTGCATCACATATTGCTCTAGTCGAATCGTGCTTTGTAGTAAGCTAAAAGCAGTTCTGACATTAAGATGAATCATCTTCGTCCTCCTTTCTATTTAATGATATTGTCAAACTCAATTCTCCACTTCTCTGATACAATAATTATAGACAAAACTCACGACAAAAGGGGGCAAAAGCGTATGATTATCAATCGGGGACAAATTGCGCGCGATAAGTTAGAAAAATTACAGAACGGTCAAACCGTCTTTGCGGACAGTCCTGAAATCATCGACCGACTTCGAAAGTATATTGCAGAATATCAACTCGATGTCGTCGAAGATGTGACCGACCGCGGCACGTGGTTTATCCCACAAGAAAACGGAGACAAATGAAGAGAGCTGACCGCGGTCAGCTCTCTTCATTTTCTTCAAACGTGAACTCTCCTGCCACTTCATTCAGAGCAGCAATGACGTCATCCATTTCATCCCACGTATCAATCGTGGCACCCGACGCCATCGGATGGCCACCACCACGATAACGCTTCGCCACTTCATTGATGACAGGTCCTTTCGACCGAATCCGGACACGAATCTCTTCTTTGTTTTCGACAAACATGACCCAACATTTCAATCCTTCGAGGCCAGAGAAGCTATTGACGAGTTGCGATGCCGCTTCCGGGGACGCATGGAACGTCCGGAGCACATCTTTATCAATCTTCACATACCCGACGCCTTCTTCTGTGACATTGACGTGCTGTAACACGTACCCTTGTAACTGTAGCGTCGCTAAGTTGGTCTTATACATGTGTCGGTACAGTTTGTTCGTATCGATGCCTTTGTCAATCAATCTCGAAGCAATCTCAAACGTACGTGCCGTGGCATTACGGAACTGGAAGCGCCCCGTGTCACCTACGATACCGGCATATAATAAGAAGGCCGCTTCTTGATCGATCGGATAATCCCAAATGTTCGCCAACTCCACAATCATTTCGGACGTCGAACTGACCGTGGTGTCCACGATTTGTGTCATCGCATACGGGTCTTCATCAGGGTGATGATCGATTTTAATGATTGTTTTTCCTTTTAACGCATATGGTCCATCGATTCGTTCCTGATTCGCTGTATCTAGAATCAAAACGAGCGCATCCTTATACATTTCTTCCTCAACGTGTTCCATCTTTCCTAAAAATTCAAGGTCGGGCACCATACCACCGACTACATAGATCTTTTTATCCGGATGAACCGACTTTAAAATACGTTGGAGTCCGAGCTGGCTCCCCAATGCATCGGGGTCTGGTCTGACATGTCGATGAATAAAAATGGTGTCAGCCGCCTCGATTTCTGTTTTGATTGAATCCGCTTTCGCCCATGCCCACATGATGATTCCTCACTTTCCTACACACTATTATGGTATGATGATAACAGATTACGAGAAAGAAAGGGGTTCCTTCACTTGCAACTTGTCATGATTGGACTCATTTTGTTCGCGCTCGGAGCGTACCTTGTCTTCAAGCGTCGTGCTTTTTTGACAAAGACGCCAAACCGTAAAGCCTTGTTCAATACACAAGCTTTAATCTGGTTAAGTTTATTCCTCGCGCTATTCGCCGCGAACCAAATGGTTGGTGGATTCGGTTTGAATTCATCGGTCGGTTGGATTGTCAGTATCGTCATGTTGGTCGTCGGCTTAGGCAATGCGGTCGTTGGATTTATCCGTTACCGGAAAATCTATCCGCTCGCCGCAGAAGAACCGACGAATACGCCTTCATAAAAAGAGAGCACCCGCTACTCGTGTAGCCGGTGCTCTTTTAAGTTACCGATCAATCAACTGTGCCGTGACAAGCGCCTTGGCGACAAGTTGTGTACCTTGTGTCATCTCCACATCAACTTTCCCGAACTTCCGCCCAAGATCGAAGACGTTTGCCGACACTCGAATCTGACTCTCAATCTGAATTGGTTTCATGAAATAGACGGTAATGTTCTCGACCACCAAATCCCCTTTTTTCATATGACGCAGACTGCGTGTCGCCCCTTCGACTAACAAAGTCGTCAACACACCTGATGACGCGGTCCCCATATGGCTCGTCATTTGCGGAGCAACCTCGACAGTAAACGCCGTACCGTTCGACGTGGGATCTTCTTTCAATTGGTTCGTGATCATGTTGTCGAACGTTTCACCGACTTGCGGCTGACGATTCGCAAGCTGCAACGCCTTCAACACATCTTGACGACTGATGATTCCGAGCAAGCGACCATAGTTATCGACGACAGGGAGCATCTCAATCCCTTCCCATACCATCTGGTGCGCAGCGTTGGTCACGCTCGTCTGGACGCCGACAGTAATCGGGCTCTTTGTCATGACTTTCTCGATATCATAGTCGTGCGATTTGTCGATGACATCTTTCGCAGTGATCACCCCGACCACCTTCATCTGCTCATCGATGACTGGATAACGATTATGCTTCGTCCGCTCATTCAATTCGTGCCAACGTTTCACCGTGTCATCTGATTTCAAATAAAACGTGTCGTGAAGCGGAATGACGATGTCTGAGACAAGAAGAATCTCTTTCTTGATGAGTCGATCATAAATAGCCCGGTTAATCATCGTTGCGACGGTAAAGCTGTCGTAAGAAGTCGAGATGACGGGCATATCATACTTATCCGCCATTCGCTTCACTTCATCCGTCGTATCAAATCCCCCTGTGATCAACACGGCCCCGCCGGACTGCAAGACGAGTTCATGCGCTTTCTCCCGGTTTCCGATGATGACGAGTGAATCGACATCGATATAACGCATCATCGCTTCCAATTTCATGGCTCCGATGACAAATTTAGATAATGTCTTATGCAAACCATTTCGTCCACCCAACACTTGTCCATCGACAATATTGACGACTTCGGCAAATGTCAGCTTCTCAATATTCTCTTTTTGTTTACGCTTGATCCGAATCGTCCCTACACGTTCGATGGTAGAGACGAAGCCCAGGTTCTCAGCTTCTTTGATGGCCCGATAAGCCGTACCTTCTGATACAGCTAACTCTTTGGCGATTTGGCGGACCGAAATTTTTGACCCAACATCGAGTGACTCGATATGTGCTATGATCTGTTCATGTTTTGTGGTCATACGCGGAGTCCCTTCTCTCAATACATTTTCTACTCTTTCTAGTATACTGTATCAGTCAAACTTGTTCAAACTGTACTAATCAAATTGCAACATTTCCTTTCTGTTTTCGAAACAGCTATAATAGACGAGTAGTCAACGTAAGAGTGAGAAGGGAAGGGATTCATCTTGAATCAACGCACCAATCAAATTGCACAATCTTTAGCGACAAAAGGATTAGACGCAGCATTCGTCACGTCAAAGGCATCTGTATTTTACTTCTCGGGAGTATACGCAGAAGCACACGAGCGGCTGATTGCCATCCTCGTCCTAAAGAATGGGACAACTGCCATCATTTGTCCTGCCCTTGAAAAAGGAATTGTCGAAGCGAGTGACTGGACAGGTGAAATCGTGACGTACATGGACCACGAGAATCCGTGGGATAAGATCGTCAAGTTGTTCCTCGATAACCAAATCGTTCCTGAGCGTATCGGGATTGAAGGTGAGCATTTGACATTCAATCGTGTCGAGCAACTCCGCGCTGGTTTTGCAGGATTGTCGATTATCGATTTGACAGACGAACTCCAAACGTTACGTATGATCAAATCACCGGATGAAGTACGTACAATGAAACGTGCCGCTGAACTTGCAGACATGGCAATCGAAGCAGGAATTCGTTCACTTCGTGAAGGTGTAACCGAGCTCGAAGTCATCGCGGACATCGAATATGCAATGAAACAACAAGGCGTTCGTGAAATGTCATTCGACACACTCGTATTGTTCGGTGAAAACAGCGCTGACCCTCACGGTGTACCAGGCAACAACCGTTTGAAGAAAGGCGATTTCGCCTTGTTCGACCTCGGTGTCGTCTGGCAAGGGTATTGCTCGGATATCACTCGAACGGTCGTCTTCGGTGAAGCGAGTACGAAACAACGTGAAATTTACGAAACAGTATTACAAGCAGAAGAAGCAGCGATCGAGATGGCGAATGTCGGTACGACGCTCGGAGCGATCGATATCGCAGCCCGTCAAGTCATCACGTCTGCTGGATACGGTGAGTACTTCACGCACCGTATCGGTCATGGAATCGGAATCGAAGTTCATGAACATCCATCAATGGCGGCGAACAATGATATGACAGCTCAAGTCGGCATGACATTTACCGTCGAACCAGGTATTTATCTACCGGGTGTCGGCGGGGTCCGTATCGAAGATGACCTCGTCATGACGGAGAGCGGTCCGATTGCATTGACGAGTTATCCGAAAACACTTCAAGAGATCGTATAAGAAAAAGGTGGGGTCCAAGGACCTCACCTTTTTACGCACTCTTCAATAGAACAATCGGAACATGACGTCGCGTTGCGGAACTTCATAACGTTCCATTTTCTCTAGAAATATTCGTTTGTCATAAGGGACAGCCCGCAGATCAATCTGCATCCTTTTTTCCCCGTCTGACAAAATCGCGAACCGCGCAAGTTCATCTCGTGCGACACCGAGCGCACCCGGATTGACGTACCGCTTCTTCTCGTCTTCGAATAGGTGAACCGGGTGGTGATGCCCAAATAAGATGATATCCCCATCGTACTCTCCATACAACCGTTGCATGTTTTCAAGTGTCGGTTCGAGAATGTCATGGAACGGTTCATCAACGATGGTGGCTTGACGCTTTTCGCTCGGGATATGGTAATGGATACCGAACGCTTTCTGACTAGCCATCTCACTCGTAATCGTTCGTGGAAGAGACTCAAGAACATCCACATATCTAGAATCGAGATGACGTGCGACCCATTCGTGATGCGGTCGCGTATGCGCATAGCTTTCTGGGTGACCATGTCCGGATAGGAGCGAGACGACCGCTTCATCGTGATTACCTGAAATCATGTGTGCCCCGCGGTCAATCAATCGCTCCATGACCGCGTTTGAGTCTGGTCCCATCGCAATCATGTCACCAAGTGACCAGATCATGTCGACCTGCTCTGTATCTAACGCATGAAGGACTGCCTCTAGCGCCTCTAGATTTCCGTGAACGTCAGTCACAACGCCAATCTTCATCGCTCTCCCCCTCACTTTCGATACTGATGGACAACGTTGACCCCGCCGGTCACATCGATGACGGCGCCCGTAATCATATCTGATTCCTCATGTAATAGGAAGGAAATGAGTCGTGCGATATCCTCTCCAGTTCCGTGTCGTCCGACTGGAGTCCCTTCATCGATTTCCGCTTCCTCGATACGCATCTCTTTTTGAGATCCGACGATGTTTCCTGGATTGACCATATTTGCCGTAATCCCAAAAGGCGCTTCCTCAAGAGCGACCGATTTCGTCAAACTGACGAGTGCCGTTTTTGCTGCTGCGAACGCTGAACGGTGAATCCATCCGGGAGCTGATGCACTTTCCGGAAACCCGTATGAGATGATGCGCCCGAAACGATTCGAGCGCATCGAAGGAATCGCGCGACGCATCAACCAAAACGAGGCGGACAGGTTACCTGTCACCACTTCATCCCACTCTTCATCTGTCAATTCAACAAGCGGTTTCCGTTCAAAAATGTATGGACCCGCATTTAAAATCAAAGCATCCGGTTCACCAAACCGCTCGACCGCTTCCTCATAGGCCGAGAGCAGCTGTTTGCGATCCGTCAACCCTGCCTCGATCATATGTATCCGCTCATGTTTCCAATCAATCGGATTCCGCTGTAGAATACTGACGTGCCATCCATCTTGCAAAAGACGCTCTGTCACGACACGGCCAATCCCTTTCGCACCAGAAGTAATCATTACATGTTTCATCGTCCAACCTCCTCCGCCTTATTTTACCCGTTCTTTCACGTGAATTCCAAACTTGGACATGTCGTGAACAATTCCATGAAAAAATTCACTCCTTTTCATGACGAAAAAGCGTGAAATTCGAAAGAAGTGGTATACTATATATGTAAGCCGAACGTATATTTCGAGCGAAAGGTTGGGATTTACATGGCAATTGTATACAAACACATTCTATCTGCCGTTGACGGCTCTAAAGAGGCGGAACGTGCATTCGAAACTGCAATCGATGTCGCTATTCGTAACGAAGGGAAACTTTATGTAGGTCACGTGATTGACACGCGTACATTTGCGACAGTTGAAGCCTACGATCGGACGATTACGGAACGCGCAGAAACGTATGCCAAAGAGTTACTCGAAGACTATGTGAACCGCGCGAAAGAACGTGGCGTGAAAGAAGTCGAGACCGTGATCGAATACGGTTCTCCAAAAGTGACAATCGCTAAAAAGATTGCTCCTAACCATGATATTGATCTTATTATTTGTGGCGCGACTGGGTTGAACGCTGTCGAACGCTTCTTTATCGGAAGTGTTTCAGAAAGCATCGTCCGCTATGCGAAGTGCGACGTGCTCATCGTCCGTCAATAATCATTTATTCTCGAAAAAGGGGTCTTGCGCAATCGCAAGACCCCTTTCTTTATTACAACACCTTGACCGTAACCGTTTTACGACCGAATTGAATCGCCGCACTGTGCGAATACATTAAGATGTCGATTTTATTTCCTTTGATGGCGCCGCCAGTATCTGCAGCCGTATACGTTCCTAACAATTTGCTTCCTACGTATACTTGAACTTTCGTTCCAAGTGGAATGACACGCGGGTCGACCGCAATCACATTACGTTTTTGTTTACGAACGTCCCAACCAAGAGCCGTCTTTCCTGAACAACCTTTGCAATAAGGTGTATACGCCGACGCTTTCATCGTGTACGTTTTGCCCACAGACTGTTTCTTCGCTCCTGTTGTCGTGACATAACTTGTCGCAACCCATGCTTTTTTCTTTTTATAATAAACTTGTGTCCAGGCTCCTTTTGAACCTAAACGTTGCAATTTTTGACCTTTGTTTAACTTACCTAAAATTTTTGTACCCATTCGTGCATCTGAACGGATATTTAAATCGTTCACTTTACTGACGACATAAACTTTATTTGAAGAGGCAGCTTGCACTTGCGATTGTGGCAGGAAAAGCGTTGAAACTAAAATCGTAATTAGCATCATCCATCCTAACTTTTTAAGCATGCAATCGTTCCTCCCTTAGTTCAAATCGTGTCATCGATGATTTGTACATCGAATGTTTCGTCCAGATAACTATATGATGAAATATGTAGCAGTGCCGTTACACTTACAGTTCATTTGAATGTCACGAACGTTACAACTTGATGTCAAAACAACCGATTATTTGCTTTAAATTGCACCTTTGAAACGAAGTAGAGATATTTATATAAATACTCATCCAATATATGGTTCTTTCATGACTCAAATGTTACAAAATGATATAAAACATGCAGCTAATGTTACAAAGCGAAAAATCATTAGTCCCATTCATTCTCTAGCACGTTAGGAAAAAAGGCTCAAAAAAACCCACGTTACGCAAAGTAACGTGGGTTTGAGTGATTCTTATGCGTGCTCTTCAACGAGGTTTGCAATGCGAACCGTATCGCGCGCGATGACCAATTCTTCGTTCGTCGGGATGATGATGACCTTAACTGGTGAGTGTGGGTAGTTGATGAACAACTCTTTGCCTCGTGCACCATTGTTAAGTGAAGGATCCCAGTAGACGCCCATGAATTCGAGACCACGGAGGATACGCTCACGGATGACATCCGAGTTTTCACCGACACCCGCCGTGAAGATGATGGCGTCGACACCATTCATTTCAGCGGCATATTGACCGATGTAACCGTGAATACGGTTTGAGAAGATTTTGAGAGATACTTCTGCACGGTGGTTTCCTTCTGCAGCCGCTTGCTCGATGTCACGTAAGTCACTTGAAATACCAGAGAGACCGTAAACACCAGACTCTTTGTTCATGACGTTCAAGACGTCTTCAGCAGACTTCCCTGTTTTTTGCATCAAAAATGGGATAAGGGCTGGGTCAAGCGAACCTGAGCGAGTTCCCATCGTAATTCCTTCAAGCGGTGTGAAGCCCATTGTTGTATCGATCGAACGACCACCTGCAACGGCTGCGATTGACGCACCGCTACCGAGGTGACATGAGATTAAACGCAAGTCTTCGAGCGGACGACCGAGAAGTTCTGCTGCACGTTGTGTCACATACTTGTGGCTCGTCCCGTGGAAACCATATTTACGTACACCGTGCTCTGTATAGTATTCATACGGAAGACTGTACAAGAAGTTCTCTTCTGGCATCGATTGGTGGAATGCCGTGTCGAATACCGCAACTTGTGGAACGTTTGGCAAGATTGCTTGGAAAGCACGAATCCCAGTCAAGTTTGGTGGGATGTGAAGTGGTCCGAGCTCTGTGAAAGACTCGATGTTCTTCATGACTTCGTCATCGATCACAACCGAATCCGCATACAACTCTTTCCCGTGTAACACACGGTGACCTACGCCAGAAATCTCATCGAACGATTGAATGATATCAAGTTCGATCAGTTTCTCTAACGTCAATTCAACCGCTTCTTTGTGCGTGTGAAGTGGTGTGACCACGTTGAACTTCTGTCCTTCACCGTACTTGATTGTAAAAATTGCATCTTCTTTCCCTACACGCTCAACCAATCCAACTGCGAGCAACTCTTCCGTTGGCATCTCGAGTAACTGGAACTTGAGCGATGAACTACCAGCATTGACTGCCATAATTTTCGTCATGTCATACACCTCTTACCTTTCGTTTTAAACGCGTTTCTTTATCTGTTCAATTTAAAACTGATAACTGTATCATAATGAAGATACTTGATTTTGAATACCTTTTTCAAGTATTTTGTCTATTATTTTTGCGTTGTTTTGAACCAATCATCAATCTGTTTCACTACATTGGCAACAGCTCGAACGTCTGTGAACGACGGAAGCTCAACGAATAAGGCTTGTTTCGGGCGTGTGACGCCTTCCCCTACTTTTTGTAGAAGCAACAAACTTTTTGCATAGCGTTCATCTTTGAACATCGTCGTCGGAAGTTGGATCACACCTTTGACAACCGCTTCACGGTCCATCCATTGTTTTAATTTCCCTTCATCATCTTGTTCAAACAAATTGTTCGGAATGACGAACAATCCGTGTCCACCTGGTTTCGTATGGCGGATCGCTTGTTCCATCATCAAGAAATGAGAATAGGCATGCCCTTCATTACGTTTCATGTCGTATTCGACCGCGACTTCATCATTTGGGTAGTAACCGATCGGTAAATCCGCAAGTGACAAATCACTCGGTTCGACAAACAACGGGGCGAGCGCGTCTTGATGGAAGTATGAAACCGGCTCTCCTAATAAATTGCTGATCGAATAAGAGAGACGAAGCAACAATTCATCGACTTCGACCGCTTGTGCCGTTGCTTCTTTCAATTGCGAGAGGACCGCATGTGTCAATGTGCCTGTTCCGCTCCCAAGATCGAGAATCGTCGCACCATCTTTAAGGAGCTTCGTTGCCAAGTAGCCCATGAACAAACTGACCGCATCCGGAGTCGGTTGGTTGTTCGGTGGGAGTTGCGTCGTTTCTTCAAGCACGAGTAGACTGACAGCTTTCCGCACGTCATCCATCTTCTCATTTTCGATGTCGACATGGTCAAACACTTGTACTAGTGCCTCAATCGGTAATACATCAAGGTCGTTGACAAGTTTTTTCGCTTCTTTCTTCCAATCACGATACAGTTGTTCAAAACGTTCCATTTTCGTTCATCCTTTCCATACAAAACCGGCCCCCCATAAGAGGACCGGTCGGTTCACGTACTAGTGTAAGCTATTTTAATCAATTTCGCCAAACGAATCAATTCGCTTGTTCGAATGCCTGAAGCGCTGCTTCGAAATCGACTTCGTCCGTCATTTCATCCATATATTGAACGTACTGGACGACACCGTTTGAATCGACGACGAACACAGAACGAGCGAGAAGACGCATTTCTTCAATTAATACGCCGTACGCTTTCGCAAATGATAGATCACGGTGATCAGAGAGTGTGACCACGTTGTCTAGACCTGAAGCCGAGCACCAACGACGTTGTGCGAATGGGAGGTCGTTCGACACAGTCAAGACCGTTCCGCCAAGTGATGATGCTTTCTCATTGAATTCACGCGTTTGTGCGTCACATACGCCTGTATCAATTGAAGGAATGACACTGATTAATTTTTTCCCCGGATAACTTGCTAATGTCACTTCTTCTAAAGCTGTCGTCAACACTTGGAAGTCAGGAGCTTGGTCTCCCACTTTTACTGGATTTCCTTGTAATGTCACGTTGTTCCCTTTAAATGTTGGCATGAACTCATCCCCTTTGTTGTAGTTACCTTCTCATCATATCGATGAAATTGAGCCTTTGACAAACTTCCTGCTTTTGGCTCTGTTTCAGTTTTCCCTATATTGGTTGAAGGAAACACGTTATAATAAAGGGGACACCATTGACAAAGGGGATGACTCAGATGAGAAATAACGTCTATTTGTACCATCGTAACGTCAACGAATTCACGAAAGAAGTGAAAAAGCTAAAAGAAATCGGGGAAAAACACGGGTTTAACATCGTCAATCAACCAGAAGATGCGAATATTATCGCTGCGGTTGGTGGAGACGGTGCCTTTTTACAGGCTGTTCGCTATACAGGTTTTCGTCAGGATGCTATCTACGTCGGATTCGGCCGCGGATTGAACGAGTTTTATTGTGACTTTGACATACATAAACTCGATGAAGTCGACCGCCTCTTCTCTGACAACTCGACGCGAATCGAAGAAGGTCTCGAAGTACGCAAATATCCACTTCTCTCCGCATCGATCAACGAATCGACACCGCTTCTTTGTTTAAATGAAGCTTCCATTAAATCGAGTATCATCAAATCACTCGCGATCGAGGTCTATATCGACGACTTGCACTTTGAGACATTCCGTGGGGACGGAATGGTCGTGTCGACTCCGACCGGTTCGACTGCTTATAACAAATCGTTGAGCGGCGCGGTCGTCGACCCACTCATCCCATGTATGCAAGTCAGCGAGATCGCTTCGGTCAACAACAACCGTTATCGTACCCTCGGCTCATCGTTTATCGTCCACGAATCGCGCAAGTTATCGCTTCGCATCGTCGAGGACGGAAACGATTACCCGATCATCGGTATGGATAACGAAGCACTCAGCTTGAAGTACACTGATCGGATTGACATCGAACTTTCTGATAAAGTCATCAAGACCGTCAAACTTCGGACGAACTCGTTCTGGCATAAAGTACAACGTTCATTCTTCTAATCAAGAAGAGGAGCCGGTTGACCCTAATTGAGATCAATTGGCTCCTCTTTTATTTACGATGTGACGACTTCCGCCTCATATACCGGTTTTCCTTCGACAACCGTCATGACTAAACGATTGTGAAGAATCTCCTCCCCTTGTAATTGGAAGAAGTCCTCGTCCCACACGGTGAAGTTCGCGTTGTAACTTTGAATTAACAACCCGTTTCTTCCGTGAGTACCGGTTGCGACATGAGGTGAATACGTGAAGCTGCGAAGTGCCTCATACATCGATAAACGTTCACTCGGGTTTAACGTGCCCGAACCTTTAAACGACTGTCTCGCTACCGCTCCGAACAACCCTTTCCGAACATCGACGGATGAAATCGGGGCATCACTTCCCCCGAGCAACAACGCTCCCGTATCAAGAAGTGACTTGAAGCGATACACATCATGAGCGCGTTCATTCCCTAACCGTTCAAACAACATATCTAAGTCGTCAGAAAGAAAGACCGGTTGCGCATCGATTAGAACAGGCAGGGATTTGATACGCTTGATCAGTGAATCGTTCAACAAGGAAGCATGGATAATCCGGTCCCGCGTTCCTTTTTTAGCTGGATATTTCTCAAGCAGACTGACAAACTGTTCGACGGCCGCATCCCCAATCACGTGAGCCGCCACGTTCATCCCGTACGTACGCGCCTTTTTCACAAGCGCTTCTAGATGATCCGGCCGATGTACTTCGATACCACGCTGAGCCAGGTCATCAGCATACGGTGCTGAGAGCAGTGCTGTCCGCCCCCCGAACGAGCCGTCTACGAACAGTTTCATCGCCCCAAAGTCAAACCGTTTCCGTTTTGTCATCGCATCATGTTGAATGACACGGTCCACCACTTGTTCATGAACGAGAAGATGCGCTTGGAACGGTAATTCATCTAGCACGTCCTCATACGCTTGAATCGTCTCTAACGGGTCACCATGATAAAACAAGTCCTCGGTGTGGGCACCAACAATCCCGTGTGCGAACAACGAATCGATGGCACGTCGGAGTGAGGCAGCATTTTTCTTTCGATTGCCACTCAATTCTTTATATAAGAGGTCGAGCGCGGCATCATACAGGACACCATTCAACTTTCCTTCCTCGTCCCGGCCGAGTTTCCCGCCTTCGATAACCGTGTGATGAATCAGGCCGAGGCGCTCGAGTCCTTTCGAGTTCACGACCGCCACATGACGGCAGACACGCTTCAAGACGACGGGACGATCCGAGATGACGTCATCAATCATGTCTCGCGTCGGCATTTCACCGAGTAGTCGATCATCAAATCCCTCTGCGACCACCCAATCATCATCTGAACCTTGTTGTTTCATCGTTTCAAGTAATTCTCGAAGGTTGGTTGCCTCGCTTGCATCGACACGATCTAACGCTTCTCCGTAACCGACAAGGTGAATGTGTGAGTCTGTGAAGGCAGGATAGACACTCTTTCCTTCTAAGTTCACAATCTCTTCAATCCGACCGGCGTATGTACGACGGAGATGACCCTCTTCGCCCATTTTTAAGATACGTCCATGCTCCACGAACATGGCCCGCATCATTTCACCCGGTTTATTCAACGTATAGATGTTTCCATTAACCCATAACGTACCCATCTGACGATTCCTCCTTGATTGAAAAAAGATTGACGTCTACGTTTTTCCCGTTTCCGTCAATCTTCATGCATCGTTTATTTTTTTAGCAGTTCTTGCTGTTCTAACCCTTGATCGACGCGTCGACGAATCTCATGCGCGCCATCTTCTTCGAAGCGGCCGAGCACACGCTCACCGATTTCAACGGCAGTACCATACTCCCCGTGTAGAAACTTGTTCTCTGCAAGCGTCAAAGCGATGTGTACTTCGTTGTCACGACGACGGAATCGGTTGGCGTATTGTAACAACTGTTCAGCATACGTCACTTGACGAATAAGCGCATGGACACGGTCGCGGAAGTGATCCATCATTTCTTCTACATCATGACTGAGTCCGACGATATAGGTCATATTGAATGGCGCTTTATCGAACTGTTCATCTAGAGACTGGACGCCTTTTTGAAGTTGACGTAAGTCGTTGGATAAATCGTTTGGGACGACAGGCATCGCGCTTTTCGCCAAAAGGCGGCGGTGCGCAGACAATTCTTTCTTCCACGTTTCGAGCTTATGTCGTACTTCGAGTTCTTCTTTACGTAACGAATTCGTGTCCTCGATGAATCGCTCATGCATGGCATTGAATTGATCGAGCGAACGTTTCGCTTCTTGGACTTTCGATTTAATCATGCTATACGGCAACATTTGGGCGACGAGCGCTTGCTCGATATCAAGTACATTCGCCGTGAGCGTCGTCCGTTCGCGTTCTAACTGTTCAAACTCCTCGCCGACGCGAGCGTTAATCTCATAGTTACTGACGAGTCGAGACATTTCTGTTTGCAGGTTGCCCATGATTTCGGAAGACTGACGTTCACGCTCCTGAATCGTCGCAAATTCCTTCTTCACATATTGGCGTGCATCGACTTCCGTTCGGAACGCTTCAAACAGCTGGTCGATATCGGAACTCAACTGTTGCATGTCCTCTTCGAAATGATCAAATTCCAATCGTTCGATGCGAGCCATCAGTTCCTCACGACGTTCTTCCGCTTGATCGATTTCTTCCATTAATCCGAGCGGTTCGAGCGCATACCCGTCCATCTGCATTTCTTTATGTCCAGCCCGTAACTGTTGAAGTTGTTGTTTCAACTCCACTTGGACCGTACGTACGAATTGCGGAATGATCCGAATCAATTCACGGATATGACCGACTTGGTCCGATAGGGATTGTCCAGTCTCGAACGCCTCAGAGACTTGACCGACTTGTTTCAAGTTGATCATTTCACTGCGCTTCGCCTCAGCGGCGGCAATCTCTTGCTCGACAAGCGCATACGTCGGGCCGAACGCATGATTTTGTGAATTCAATGTTTTGCGGAACTGATACAATTCTTTCTCGTCTTGCTTCACGATGTCCATGAGCGAAGTGTGGTGTGTCGTGAACTCATCCATCTCATCGAGCATGGCGTGTACCATCGTCTCGAGTTCTTCGATAAGTTGTTCTGTCGCATTCAAGTCCGCCTTCACTTTCATAAAGCGATATTTGTCCAAGTCTTCCTCGGCTCGGTATAGCGCTTCATCGATTTGACCTGCATGCACACTGACCAACTCATCCCAAGATTGATGCCAACGATCGAACTTTTCTTTCGTTTCCCCTTCCATTGGCCATTGCTTGAACTTCTGAAGTTCAACCGGGATGCTCGCGCTGAGCACACTCTGTTTCCTCATATCTAAGTCATCGATTTTTTGGTAAAAATTCCTTCGAATGAGCATACTCCCCAACATGCCGCCTAATACGACGACGATGATTCCAATGATTAACCCATAAATTCCGTAATCCATCTTTGTCACAACCTCCAAGCCGCTTTCGTGGACTTATGTACCTTATATAAAAAAGAAGTATTTTATAAGAATAGATATACCTAATCATATTATAGAACCAATGATTTGCATAGGTTTTCCAATGGTTTCAGTGGAGATTGTTCATTTTTTCTGAACTTTCACGCAAGACAAATCCGAAATTAGCGTGTACCATAATGCTAAATTCTAAAAACAAGAAAGATGGAGGGGATTCAATATGTTCCAAACAACATCCTATTCAGGTGATTTAGCTGCCGGTTACGATCTATTAAATAAACAACTCGCTGCTCTATTAGAAGGCGAAACAAATGCGGTCGCCAACCTTGCCAACGCAAGTGCTTTACTGAACCAATTTTTAGATCGAATCAACTGGGTCGGTTTTTATGTGACAGACTCTGAGGACAGCCTCATTCTCGGTCCTTTCCAAGGTCTTCCAGCTTGCGTGCATATCGCATTCGGAAAAGGCGTTTGTGGAACAGCGGCAGCCACTCAAGAAACGCAACTCGTCGCTGACGTTCATCAATTCCCAGGACATATTGCGTGTGACGCGGCTTCAAACTCTGAAATCGTTGTACCACTCGTACGGGATGGGAAGACAATCGGTGTCCTCGATATCGACAGTCCAGAATTCGATCGTTTCTCCGAAGTCGATCGTGTTGGACTCGAACGTTTTTGTGAGACGCTACTTCGCTTTATTTGATTGACAAGCATTTACTTTCATCGTATACTCATTTTTGTGCATGAAATGACGATAGCAGTCATAGACAAACGTATCCACCTTTCGGGCCTCGACTTAGTCGGAGGGGCATCTCGTAGCTTCGCTATCAAGTGAAGGTGCTTGCACCTTGAAAGGGGCGTTACTCGTCTTTGACACCGTTGTTCTTTTGTGCAAAATACATGAACAACAAGGAGGAGTCCAATCATGGCTCGTTACACAGGTCCAGCTTGGAAACTCTCGCGTCGCTTAGGCATCTCGCTTAGCGAAACGGGTAAAGAATTAGTAAAACGTCCTTACGCACCAGGTCAACACGGAAATGGTCGTAAGAAAATCTCAGAATACGGTCTTCAGCTTCAAGCGAAGCAAGCACTTCGTCACATGTATGGAGTGAACGAGAAGCAATTCCGCCGCATCTTCAACGATGCTGGTAAAATGCCAGGCATCCACGGTGAGAACTTCATGTTCTTGCTCGAATCACGCCTTGACAACCTCGTTTACCGTTTCGGTCTCGCTCGCACACGTCGTGGAGCACGCCAACTCGTCAACCACGGTCACATCACAGTTGACGGATCACGCGTAGACATCGCGTCTTACCGCGTAAAACCAGGTCAAGTTATCGCAGTTCGCGAAAAGTCGAAAAACGTGAAAGCAATCGCTGAAGCTCTTGAAGTAGCACCAGCTACAAAAGACTTCGTATCGTTTGACGCTGAGAAACTCGAAGGTACATTCGTACGTCTCCCAGAACGCGCTGAACTCAACGACCAAATCAAAGAGCAACTTATCGTCGAGTACTACTCACGTTAATGCTTTTAATCCCCTTCTTTGCGAAGGGGATTTTTTATTTCTTTAAGATTTCTTGTCGTATACGACCCATCTGCGTATCGAGGGCATCGGCCATCCGTGACGCTTCAATGAGTTCCTCTTTCGACGACTCCGGTACCTCGTGCTGATATTTATATTGAAGTTTATGTTCCGTAGCCGCCCAAAAATCCATGGCAAGCGTACGAATTTGAATTTCAGCCGGTACCCAGATGATCCGCTCGGCCAAATAGACTTTTGTCTTCACGATGAGATGTAAACTCCGATACCCGCTCGGCTTCGGATGTTCGATGTAATCTTTAATTTCGATGATGTCCAAATCATCCCGTGCCTCTAAATGACGCAAGATCTCATAAATGTCATCACGGAAGCTCGTGACAATCCGAATCCCCGCCACATCATGGACGTGTTCCCAAAGTGCAGACACCTCTAGAGGTAAGTCTTTCCGCTTCATTTTGCGCACGATGGACGGTAACGTCTTCATTCTCGTCTTCACGTGTTCAATCGGTGAATAACCGAGTCGCGTCTGCCAATCCAAGTCAATGATCCCGAGATCGCTCTCGAGCTCCGTGATCGCCATTTCATAATATCGAAAGTGTTCGCGCCATTGATGGAACTGGTCGCCGAAAAATTCTTCAATCTCCATCGTCATCCCTCCTATCTCCTTATTTTATCAAATCCGAATAACATAGAATGTACAAAAAACGTCCATTCCCCAACAAATGAGGAACGGACGTAATGATTATACGTGACGAATCACAAAGTACTTTTTCTTACCGCGACGAATGATTGTGAATTCACCGAGCGTGTCTTCGCGCGTGACGACTTTATCAAGCGCTTGTTCGCGTCCGCCGTTCAAGTAAATCGCTCCGTTCGTCACATCTTCACGTGCCTGACGTTTCGATGGTGAGATCTTCGCCTCGACGAGGAGGTCGACGATGTTGCGCTCACCGTCAAGCTCGAATTGTGGCATTCCTTTGAAAGCATCTTCCATATCTTCTGGTTGAAGCGACGTCAAATCTCCGCTAAAGAATGCTGTCGTGATGCGTTCCGCTTGTTCAAGTCCTGCTTCACCATGGACGAGCTTCGTCATCTCTTCTGCGAGACGGCGCTGCGCCACACGCTTCTCAGGTGCTTCTGCCACTTCAGTTGCAAGTGCTTCAATCTCTTCATGCGACATGAATGTGAAGTATTTGATGAACTTGATGACATCTGCATCGTCGACGTTGATCCAGAACTGGTAGAACTCGTAAGGTGACGTCTTGTCAGCGTCTAACCAGACCGCACCGCCAGCTGTCTTCCCGAACTTTTGTCCGTCCGACTTTGTGACGAGCGGAACGGTGAGACCGAACGCTTTTTCTGAATGGCCGAAGCGACGAATCAATTCAAGACCTGCCGTGATGTTCCCCCATTGGTCACTTCCACCGACTTGAAGACGACATTTCTCTGTCTCGTATAGTTTTAAGAAGTCGTATGATTGAAGCAACATGTATGAGAATTCTGTGTATGAAATTCCGTTCTCCAAGCGTGAATCGACAGAATCTTTCGCAAGCATGTAACTGATTGGGAAGTGCTTCCCGATGTCGCGAAGGAAATCGATGATGGACATCTCTTCCGTCCATTCGTAGTTGTTGCGAATCGTAATCGGGTTCTCCCCTTCAAGTGGAAGGAATCGGCTCAACTGATCTTTGATGCGGTCCGAGAAGAGTTTGACCGTATCTAACGTGTTCAATGAACGTTCATCCGAACGACCTGACGGGTCTCCAATCATACCTGTCGCCCCACCGACGAGCGCGATGACCTGGTGACCTGCTTGTTGGAAACGTTTCAGCGTCAAAATCGGGAGCAAGTGCCCGATATGAAGCGAGTCAGCTGTCGGGTCAAATCCCGTGTACAACGTCGTTGGTTGTTTCAGTTGTTCTTTCAATCCTTCTTCATCTGTCATTTGGTTGACAAGCCCTCGAAACTCTAAGTCTTTTAATAGTTCCATCTGTTCCACTCCTTCAATTGACATAAAAAAACGTCCCTTCTCATATGAGAAGGGACGGAGATTCCGCGGTACCACCCTACTTGTCGCAATTTGCGACCGCTTGAGCGAGAGATAACGGTCTCGAACCGGCCTAAAGGCACGCTCTGAAAGTGTAATTCATCGTTTGGCATTGGCTAGTTCACAGCAACCACTAGCTTTCTGGACAAGAGACCCACCGACTACTTCGCTTTCTTCATCGCGTCATGATATCGTTGACTATGCTATTCATTTTATAAGCATCGTTTTCAACTTGTCAACTCCCATAATGAAACTTGCACGAGACTTCGGTTTCAAGGTAAGGTGTAGGTTGAATTGTGCTATAATCGAATATATTACTGTCTAAAATAGTTTTACACCATATTAAGGAGGCTGTCATGCTGCAGAAGATTCGAGACTTATGGAATAATCCGACGTCCATGAAAACACGTCGCTATGCCAATGTGATCTATGATGTGTCGTGGAACGTCTTACTCCTCACCATCATTTCTGTTGTACTAATCGGATTTTTAGGTGCCGGAATCGGTGTCGGATATTTCGCATCCCTTGTCAAAGATATGCCGACCCCTGCCTATAAAACGATGACGTCACAAATCAATACGTACACGTCGACGTCAAATATTTATTTCGGGAGCGGAGAACGGATCGGGAACTATACGACCGATGAAGTCCGAGTTCCAATCCCTATGGAAAAAGTATCACCCTATGTGGTCGATGCGCTTCTCGCGACTGAGGACGTTGAATTCTATGAACACGATGGAGTCGTGCCGAAAGCGACGCTCCGTGCCATCTTACAAGAAGCGACAGGGTCTGAAGATCGTACAGGTGGTTCGACCTTGACGCAACAATTGATTAAAAACCAAATGCTGACGAACGAAGTATCGTTCGAACGGAAAGCAAAAGAAATCCTACTTGCCCTTCGTCTTGAAAAAGCAATGGATAAGGATGAGATTTTAAATGCCTACCTAAACGTCGTCTCATTCGGTCGTAACTCGATGGGACGTAACATTTCAGGAATCGAAGCCGCCGCAAACGGCGTCTTCAACACATCTGCCGAGAAATTGACGCTTCCACAAGCAGCATTTTTAGCAGGTATTCCAAAAAACCCATTCTTCTATACGCCTTACTATCAAGGTGGGGTCATTAAAGAAGATGTGTCAGGTGCGGTCAACCGAATGAAGACCGTTTTGAATCGGATGTATGTCGCTGGGAAGATTACACAAGAAGAGTATGACGCAGCGTATAACTACGACATTACACAAGACTTCATGAAGACGCAGTCGAAACCACGGGATAAGTATCCGTACGTCGTGCAGTGGGCGGAAGATGAGGCTCGCTTGATTGTACGTGATCACTTATTGGCACAAGACGGGGTAGACGTCAGCGAACTGAACGCCGAGGACCGACAAGAAGTACTCAGTACGTATGCTCGTCGTGCGCATAACGCCCTTCGTCAGGGTGGTTACAACATCAAGTTGACGCTAGATAAAGGGATTTATGAGGCAATGCAAAAACCAGCGAAAAACGATGGAAACTTTGGTCCAAACAATGTAAAAGACCCTGAAAATGGACCAGAACAAACATCGTCAATCATGCTTGAAAATAAAACCGGAAAAATTCTTGGTTTTGTTGGTGGACGCTATATAAATGGTAAGACAGATGATTTTAACCGCGCTCACCAAATGGAACGCCAAATCGGTTCTACTGCGAAATCAATCCTTGTATATCCAAACGCAATAGAACAAGGATTAGTCACGCCAGCAACAGTTGTCGTGGACGAAGAATATAAGTACCAACACGGATCTGAACCAAATACAGTTTCTGTCGGTAACTACTATTTTAATCCCCCTTATCGCGGTGCGATGACTGTACGAGAAGCACTCAAAATTTCAAGTAACGTACCTGCCGTTAAAATTTATGAAGAACGGGCTGCCTTTAGACAAGATACTGAGAAGCTGATTCAAATGGGTATCGATGTACCTGAAGAAATGCGTGATGCTCCGTCAATGGCACTTGGTGTTAACTCAGTAAAGCTTAAAGACCTTGCTTCTGGTTATGCCATGCTTGCAAACCTTGGTGAACACGTTGAACCTTACATTGTTGAGAGTGTCGAGTATCAGGGCGAAGTCATTTACCAACATGAACAGAAAAAGACAAGAATTTATCAAGACCGAACTGCTTATCTCGTTGTTGATATGCTTCGGGATGTCTTCAAATCAGGTACCGCAACGTACGCAAATTCATTGTTAAACGTACCAGGAGACTGGATGGGTAAAACTGGGACAACACAGGATGTACGAGATTCTTACTTTGTTGGTTCGACTCCAGGTATCACACTCGCAGTGTGGACAGGATACGACCAAGAAGCTAGATTAAATGAAAAGTATCCATATGGTGGAGCTTATCAACGTACACAGAATATGTGGTCGCAACTTATCAATAATGCATATGGTGCAAATCCTGAAGTATTTGAAACCAACGCTCGTTATAAACAACCTTCTAGCGTAACTGCGAAAGACTTCAAAGACTCCGGTTCATTCTCTGAGAAGAAGAAAGTAGAAGAGAAAGAAAAAGAAGAGGAAGAGAAGAAGAAGGAAGAAGAAGAGAAGAAACGAGAGGCGGAGGAAGCGAAGGAAGAGGCTGAAGAGAAGAAACAAGAAGCCGCTGCCGATGCTGCCGCTAAGAAAAAAGCTGAAGAAGAAGCTAGAGCTAAAGCCGAAGCCGAGGCAAAGAAAAAAGCCGAGGAAGAAGCGAAGAAGAAAGCTGAAGAAGAGGCACAACAAGAAGCTGAGCCACCAGCTGAAGAGAATGCCGATTCGGACGGTGCATAAACAAACGGTCGACACATTGCGTGTCGACCGTTTTGTATATCTCAATCTTCCATCGTCGAGAGGTCACCTGTCTCCAGATTCAACTCCCAAGCTTTCAAGACGCGACGCATGATCTTACCACTTCGCGTTTTCGGCAACTTGTCTTTGAATTCAATTTCACGGGGTGCCGCATGCGCAGCTAATCCCTCTTTGACGAATTGCTGGATTTCTTGTTTTAACTCATCTGACGGCTCATAGCCTTTCCGAAGCGCGATGAACGCTTTGATGATTTCGCCGCGGATCGGGTCCGGTTTCCCGATGACACCTGCCTCAGCGACAGCCGGGTGCTCTACGAGTCGGCTTTCGACTTCAAACGGACCGACGCGTTCTCCAGCCGTCATAATGACGTCATCCACACGTCCTTGGAACCAGAAGTATCCGTCTTCATCCATGTAAGCCGAGTCGCCCGATACGTACCAATCTCCCCAGAAATAGCTCTCATACTTAGCATCGTTCTTCCAGATCTTCCGCATCATCGATGGCCAAGGCGTTTTGAGTGCCAAATTCCCCATTCGGTGTGGCGGAAGTGGTTGACCGCGGTCATCCAAAATGGCAGCTTCGCAACCTGGAATTGGTTTCCCCATTGAACCAGGTTTAATGTCCATCGTCGGATAGTTACAAATCATCATCGCGCCTGTTTCTGTCATCCACCACGTGTCATGGATCCGGAGGTCGAACGCTTCGTGCCCCCAACGAATGACTTCAGGATTCAACGGCTCACCGACTGATAAAATGTGTCGTAATGACGACAAATCATACTTTTCAAACGCCTCATCACCCGCACCCATGAGCATGCGGAACGCCGTCGGTGCACTATACCAGACCGTCACACCGAATCGTTCGATGACCGAATACCAGAACTCAGGGTTGAATCGGCCCCCAACGATGACATTCGTCGCCCCGTTCAAGAACGGTGCAAAAATCCCGTAGCTTGTCCCGGTTACCCAGCCCGGGTCAGCGGTGCACCAGTAAATATCGTCCGGCTGAAGGTCAAGCACCCACTTACCGGTCATCATATGTTGAATCATGGCGTTATGAACGTGAAGGACCCCTTTTGGCTTCCCTGTTGATCCTGATGTATAGTGTAAAATCAGACCGTCTTCTCGATCGACCCATGTTAACCCGAGTTCTGTCGTCGCCCCGTTCGCCAATTTCCGATAGTCGAGCACTTTCTCCGACTCTTCGACGTCGTCACCGACGAGCAGAATCGTCTCGAGGTGCGGCAACTGGTCGACCGGTACACGCGGCAACAGTTCTTTCGTCGTCACGATCACTTTTGCTTCAGAGTCGAGCAATCGATCGTGTACCGCCTGTTCCATGAACGCCTCAAACAACGGTCCTACGATGGCACCGAGTTTGATGGCACCGAGTAAAATAAAATAAAGTTCTGGTTGACGTGGCATAAAGATAAAGACACGGTCGCCTTTCTCCACACCAATCGACTTCAGAACATTTCCAGAACGATTACTTTCTTGCTTCATATCCGCATACGTGTAGCGCTCTTCCCGATCCCCATCGAAATAGAGCAATGCCACTTTCGTCGCCAATTCACTTTCCGCATGACGATCGATTGCTTCGTATGCCAAATTGACCTTCCCCGTTAAGTTCCAAGAAAATAAAGCTTCTGCTTGTGTCCATTCAAACGACTGACAAGCCTCTTCATACGACGCTAATTGATGTTCCCCTGTTAACGCTTTCAATTTTTCCATCGCTAAAGATTCGCCTCCCCTGTACAGATTGGTATAACCACTTTCAGTATAGTGTTAAAATTATGACAAATCAATGAATTTCCAATTTCATCAAAACAGGATGATTCCTACTTGATGAAAGCGCTATAATAAGAGGTGGAAAAGGTGGTGACCCAATGGAAAAACAATATCATTCAAAAGTGTGGCAGACCTCACAAGGTGACGTCACGATTGACGGTCCGGTTGCGCCCGACGTGCTGCAGACGTATCGTCTTGATGAAGGATTGACGGCTTTTCGTGAACCAGAAGATCAGCACGAGGCTCTTGTCGATATTGCTGGGTTGAAAGAAGGAAGAATTATTGTCGCTAGACAGGATGATCTTGTGATTGGTTACGTGACATTTCTCTATCCTGACCCATATGAGCGTTGGAGTGAAGGAAATGACCCATACATCCTTGAACTTGGGGCAATCGAGGTGAGTCCCCGCTTCCGTGGTCAACGAATCGGGAAACAATTACTCGAAGTATCGATGATGGACCCACATATGGATGATTTTTTAATTTTGACGACCGAATATTATTGGCACTGGGATTTGAAAGGCAGTGGACTCTCGATTTGGGATTATCGAAAAGTCATGGAGAAGATGATGAATCACGGTGGACTTGTCTTCTTCCCGACAGACGATCCTGAAATCGCCTCTCATCCCGCCAATTGTTTGATGGCTCGCATCGGAAAAAACGTGCGCCAAGAATCCATCGACCATTTTGATTCGCTACGGCTACGCCGGCGATTTATGTACGACTAAGGAGGGGATTTCATGCTAATCGAACAGATGATGAATCGACATGTTGTGACGATTCAACCGACCAATACGATCGCTCATGCCGCTAAATTGATGCGTGAGCATCGTGTCCGACATTTGATTGTGACAAATCCGGCCCGCCAAGTCGTCGGGATCGTCGGACAATTTGAGATGAGTGGTGCGACGAGCGTCTTTCATCCCGAAAGTGAAAATGCAGACTTTCAAAACCCTGTATCGAGTATCATGCGTTCAGAGGTACCGACAGCACATCCTTTCGACTTCTTTGAAGATGCTGCTGCTTTGTTTTATGAAAACCGGCTAACCTGTCTCCCGATCGTCGAACGAGGGAAACTCGTCGGTGTATTGACAGAGACCGATTTATTACGTTATTTCGTACAATTGACCGGCGCACTCGAACCAAGTTCGCAAATTGAGATCCTCGTCGAAAATACGACCGGTACACTCGAAAAAGTAACCCGACTCCTCGCCAAAACAAACGTCAATATCATCAACGTCTTCGTTCATCCGACGAGCGATCCGTATAAGCGCATCATCTCGTTCCGCGTCCAGACGATGAACCCGCTCCGAATCATCGAACGGTTGAAGCGTGAAGGCTATGATGTCCTCGGTCCGGAGATGTCACGATGAGACCGATTTACATATTTGGCGAAGACGAGACGTCTTATCGCTTTCATGAGGACCATCCGTTCAATCCGCTACGACTGGAATTGACGACATCACTTTTGATTGCAGCCGGAAAACTTTCCAAATCGGAATGTGTGTCTCCTCCACTCGCCTCGGTTGAAGAGTTAGCGCTCGTTCACGACCTCGATTATATCGAAGCCGTCCAAGCTGCGGCTGCGGGAGAACTTTCTACGCTGAAAGCGAATAAGTTTGGTCTTGGTACGGAAGACACACCTATCTTTCCGACGATTCATGAGGGAGCCGCTCGGCTTGTCGGCGGGACGATTCATGCGCTCGATTTGGTCGCGAGCGGGAAAGCGGAGCGCGCCTTTCATGTCGGCGGCGGTTTACATCATGGCATGCGACGCAAGGCATCCGGATTTTGCGTCTATAACGATGCAGCTGTCGCCATCGCACATGTGCGAAAACAGTATGGCTCTCGCGTCCTTTATGTGGATACGGATGCGCATCATGGGGACGGCGTTCAATGGCTCTTCTATGACGATGATGACGTGATGACACTGTCGATTCATGAGACGGGACGTTATTTGTTCCCCGGCACCGGAATGGTGACAGAACGAGGGAACGGCAAAGGATACGGCTACAGTTGGAACGTACCGGTCGATGCGTTCACCCAGGATGATTCATTCTTGACGTGCTATGAGACCGTCTTACGCGAGGCGTGCGAATGGTTCAAACCTGATATCATTTTGACTCAAAACGGTGCAGACGCCCATGCCTTTGATCCGCTCACCCATTTGGCATCAACGATACGGACGTTCGAACAAATCCCGCAGATCGCCTCACGCCTGGCCGATGAATATACAGATGGCCGTCTCGTCGCCCTTGGTGGCGGTGGGTATGACTGGTATCGCGCCGTACCACGCGCTTGGGCTCAAGTGTGGGCTGGATTGACGAGGGAAGTGCCCTATTCTGGAGATATCCCGCACGAGTGGATTGAGCAATGGTCAGGTATCGCCGGACAACCGTTGCCTAATCGATGGGACGACTCTCTATATTCGTTTGACCATATCCCACGTCGTCAACAAATCGAAGAAAAGAATTGGGAAGTCACGAAACGAGCCTTTTGGCCGTTTATCTCAAATGACCGAAAATCAATTTACCTATAAAAATAAGCCTCCCCTTTCCCTCACGTGACGTGACGGATGGGGAGGCTTTTGATTAGTCTTGGCGAAGCGAATCACGACGCTCGATCCGGTGAGGAAGCACGACGTTTTTCTCTTCGATTTCTTCTGCGTTCAAGATCTTCGTCAAGAGACGCATCGCGACGGCTCCGATATCGTACATCGGTTGAACGACAGTCGTCAACTTCGGACGAATCATCGTCGCAAGACGCGTGTTATCGTGACCGACGACTTCAAAGTCGTTCGGAACCGAGAAGCCTGCATCTTGAATGGCATGGATGACACCGAGGGCCATCTCATCAGTCCCAGCAAAGATCGCTTTCGGGCAATCGTCTCGCTGCAACATTTTTTGCATCGCTTCAAGACCTGATGCGTATGTGTAATTCCCGAGAATCATATCGTTGTCGTGGAACGGAAGACCTGCATCTTCAAGGGCGCGACGGTATCCTGCGAATTTCTTCTCGCCGTTGATCTGTTGCTCGAGTGGCCCAGTGATGAATCCAACACGGTCATGCCCATGGTTGATCAACATCTGAGTCGCGTCATATGCCGCTTGCTCATAATCGATGTTGACGGCCGGGAGGTCATATCCTTGGTTCAATGTCGCTGCGAGAACGATTGGAACCGGTGATTTTTTGAACTCTTCGACGAGATCTTCATGTAAGCGCCCACCCATGAAGATGATGCCGTCCACTTGTTTCCCTAAAAGTGTATTCAATAAATGGATTTCTTTGTCACGACTTGAATCCGAGTTTCCAAGGATGATGTTGTATTTGTACATCGTCGCCACATCTTCAATACCTCGTGCCAAATCGGCGAAGAAAATGTTTGAGATGTCCGGTACAATGACACCGACCGTCGTCGTTTTCTTACTTGCTAGTCCACGTGCGACGGCGTTCGGACGATAACCGAGACGGTCAATCGCATCTTGTACTTTCTTACGTGTCGTTGGTTTGACGTTCGGGTTTCCGTTGACGACACGAGAGACGGTTGCCATAGACACCCCGGCTTCTCGTGCGACATCGTAAATCGTTACGTTGTTACTATTCATAAACTACTCCTCCTACAAGTCATGATTTTCAAAAAGTTTTCATAAAACGTCTTAAAAAAGGAAGACAGGTATCTGTCATCCATTTACCCTGTCTTCATGCGATATAAAACGTTTCCATTTGGAAAGCTTACTTTTTCACCAAATCAAGTTGAGGAAACTGGACCGTCAGTCCTTCCACAAATTGATCGAATTGATCGAAATCCAATTGTTGTTGCGCATCCGATAAGGCGATGGCAGGATTCGGGTGTACTTCGACCATGACACCGTCTGCCCCGATGGCAAGCGCTGCTTTTGCAGCCGGCAACAACAAGTCACGACGACCTGTCGAATGGGTGACGTCTACCATAACCGGTAAATGCGTCTCTTGTTTCAAAATCGGCACTGCCGTGATGTCTAACGTATTGCGAGTCGCACGCTCATACGTCCGAATCCCTCGCTCGCACAAGATGACTTGGCTGTTCCCACTCGCCATAATGTACTCTGCCGCATAAATGAACTCTTCGATTGTAGCGGATAATCCACGCTTCAACAAGACCGGTTTGTCTGTCTTACCGACTTCTTTCAACAAATCAAAGTTTTGCATATTCCGGGCACCAACTTGAATGATATCGACATATGGCAAGGCCGACTCGACTGCTCCTGGTGTCATGATTTCCGTGATGACTCGTAAATCATGACGGTCCGCTGCTGCCTTCAGCATTTTCAACCCTTCAAAACCTAAGCCTTGGAAGTCATACGGCGATGTACGTGGTTTGTATGCTCCACCTCGCATCACTTTCACTCCAGACAACGCGAGCTTCTCTGCGACCGCGTTCACTTGTTCGAACGATTCGACGGCACATGGCCCCGCAATCAGCTGCGGACGCCCATTCCCAATCGTCACGTCCTTCACATGGACCAACGTATCTTCCGGTTGACGTTTACGCGAAACGAGCAACGTCTTATCCCGGTCTTCGCCTTGTAGTTCAGCAGACGCTTTGAATACTTCTTTAAAAATATGTTGAAGACGTGACGTTTCGAACGGTCCTTGATTCGAAGCTGCGATGAAATCGAGCATCTCTCGTTCCCGGACCGGATCGTATCGTTCGACGCCTTGAAGACGTTTGATCTTTCCAATTTCGACGGCAAGTGCACCACGCCGACTTAGCAAGTCGAGCATTTCATGGTTCAATTCATCCATTTCTCGACGTAATCGATTCAATTGATCTTGTGGACTCATTCGTTTCCCTCACATTCTTAAGCCGTTCTTTCCAGAAACCTAATTATATCGAACTTTGTGCGCTTTGTCATAAGGAAACCTTCTACGTCACAAAATCACCAAAAAAGGACCGAATGCGTTCGGTCCTTTCTACTTTATTCTTCCTTCTTAAGGTCTTTCTTCAAATCATTGAGTTCTTTTTTCGACTCATCATCGAGCATCTCATTGACAGGTGCTTCGAGTGAATCGTCCGACTCAGATTCAAGTGATGAGTCCGTCGTCTCTTCTTCAGCCGCGCGGTCCATCTGTTCTTTCACTTCAGATTCCGCTTCCGCGACGAGTTGATCCGCTTTCTCCATCGCCTCTTCAATTGAGAGGTCATCCTCGTCCATCTGTTGTTTTAACTCGGCAGCTTCACGCGCCTTATCTTTCACGATATTGAGGACCGGCGCCGCTTTATCGCTCGCCACTTTAATCCACTCGCCGACGACTGGTTCTGCCTTCTCACGCATTTCCTTCGATTTGACAGTCAATCGTTCACGCGATGTAGATGTCTTTTCGTCTAGGTATGTTCTTACTTCCCGTCCGCTTTTCGGTGATGTCAATAGTGCGACAGCCGCTCCGACGATCCCTCCGAGAATGACACCCGTTAAAAATCCACTACTTGATTGATTCTGTTCTGTTAGTTGTTTTTGGTCTGTCATGTGTGAGTTCCTCCTCGATGTATCGTTATTTGATTGTATCGTCCGTGTTAATCATGTCGGGCGATACAGGTGCTTCCTCTTTCTTTTCGCGTCGCGTGCGACGACGTGGACGTTCTTTCGTAGTTGATGATTCTGGTTTGTTTTTCTTGAACAGTTCTACCGCGACCGATCCCCATCGAACCGCTTGAGCAATTTGTTCTTTGTTTTCATCCGCTGCCGAGTGGACAGAAGTTGAGACGGTACGGACCGATTCAGTTACCTCGTTCAAGGATGTACCTAATTCATCGAGTGCATGGGCAACAGGTGCGAGCAACTCTGTTTTTTCTTCCACGTTGTCGACGAGACGGTTCGTCTTATGTAAGAGCGCCGTCACTTCCATTGTGATTCCGTCGAGCTGGCGTTCTAAGTTTTCTGTCGTATTGGCGACGCTACCGAGTGTACGGTTTACATTCGATAAGACACGTGCCAAGAAGATGACGAGTACGACAAACGCGAGGGCCGCAATCAGGCCAGCGATGCCTCCTAATGTGATTTCCATTCAATCCATTCCTCCTATTCAATCGTTTCTTGTTTCATTATAGCACCATTATGACTGAAAAGATTTGCTACAACCGTTTTCGCCATTCGGTCTGATTATTCCTTTACCCGTTTTTATGTTTTCGATTACACTAAAATAGAAATTCATAAAAAAAATTAGGGGTGGTCGTGTGAGAGATCCAAGAATTACACAATTAGCAGACGGTTTAATCAATTATTCCGTCAAGTTACAACCGGGGGAAAAAGTACTGATTGAGAATTTTGGCGTAGAGGAATCGCTCGTCGAGGCACTCGTCGAAAAAGCATATGAGGCCGGCGGACACCCATTCGTCTTGTTGAAAGAAAGTCGCATCTTACGTAAATTGTATACGGGAGCAAGTCGTGAGCAACTCGAACTCATGGCTGACATCGAACGGAAACAGATGCAGGCAATGGATGCGTACATCGGCTTACGTGCCGGTGATAACATTAACGAACTCTCTGATGTGCCGAGTGAGCAACAAAAACTCGTCGGTGCCACACTCGGTAAAATGCACACGGAAGACCGCGTCAAAGGGACGAAATGGGTCGTACTTCGTTACCCTTCTCCATCAATGGCACAATTGGCAGGTAAATCAACCGAAGCGTTCGAAGACTTCTACTTCAATGTATGTACACTCGACTACGGCAAAATGGACCGTGCAATGGACGGATTAGTCGAATTGATGAACAAGACGGACCGTGTCACATTGAAAGGACCAGGAACGGACCTCTCGTTCTCTATTAAAGATATTCCGGCAATCAAGTGCTCTGGTCAAATGAACATTCCAGACGGTGAAGTGTTTACGGCACCGGTAAAAGATTCGGTCAATGGCGTAATCACGTACAACACTCCATCTCCATACCAAGGATTCACGTTCGAGAATGTGAAGTTGACGTTCAAAGACGGCAAAATCGTGGACGCGACGGCCAATGATACAGAACGAATCAATGAAGTATTCAATACAGATGAAGGAGCTCGTTACGTCGGTGAGTTCGCAATCGGTGTGAACCCATACATTCAACATCCGATGAAAGATATCCTCTTCGATGAGAAAATTGACGGCAGCTTCCACTTCACGCCAGGTCAAGCGTATGACGATGCCTATAATGGCAATAATTCGTCAGTTCACTGGGACCTCGTCAACATCCAACGCCCGGATTATGGTGGTGGTGAGATCTGGTTCGATGATGTCCTCATTCGTAAAGACGGACGTTTCGTCATCGATGCGTTGCTTCCACTCAATCCCGAAAACTTGAAATAATATAAAATGGTGCGCCTGTCGAAGGCGCACCATTTTTGTGGTTACAATTTTGTTTTTTTACCGAGTGCGGCAGACATCATCCAAATTTCTTTTTCGAGTCGCTCGATATGAGAGACGAACGTATCTTCAATCGCTTCATCCCCGTCTTCAAAGTTTTCCATCGCATCTTGCATCTCTTGGCGAATTTGTTTGAAGTCGTTGATGATATCTTTAATCATCTGATCCGTTTCCGCATGACGATCACCTTCTGTCAGCGTCGAGTGCTCCAAATACTCTTTCATCGTCGCAAACGGTTCACCGTCATTCATAAGAAGTCTTTCCGCTACGTCATCGTAGAGTTCCGCCACTAAGTTATAGAGCTCTTCGAGTTTCTCATGATACGTAAAGAAGTGAGGACCGCTAATGTACCAATGATAATTATGCAGTTTCACAAACAGTAACCCATAGTTTGCGACTTCCTTGTTTAACGTATTGAGTGCACCTTGACTAGCCATTCCAAACATCTCCTTTGTCATATTCATCGATACTACTATTACCGAGATTTTGGTTGGCTAAACATAAAAAAGGAGAGACATTCGTCCCTCCCCCGTCTTATGCTTCAAGTTTTACGATTTCTTCATATTCGCGCTGGTACGTTTGGATGTCACCTGCACCCATGAACAACAGTACTGCCTTGTCATGGTTGCGTAAGACGCTCGTACCACCACGTTTCAAAATATGCGCACCGTCGATTCGTGATTGAAGGTCCTCGATTGTGACAGTCCCTTCTTGTTCACGGGCTGAACCGAAAATATCACAAAGATAGACCGTATCTGCTTCAGCCAATGCTGTTGCAAAGTCATCCATGAATGATTTAAGACGTGTGTACGTATGCGGTTGGAAAATCGCAACGACTTCCCGCTCTCCATACTTCTTCCGAGCCGCTTCGACCGTCGCACTAATCTCACGTGGGTGGTGTGCATAATCGTCAACGAGTACTTGATTGTTAAGCGTTGATTCACTAAAACGACGCTTCACCCCGTTGAATGATGCAAGACGCTCTTTCACCAACTCTTTAGGTAAGTTTTCGTAATCACACGTAGCGATGACAGCAAGTGCGTTCAACACGCTATGGTCGCCGTATCCAGGAATGCGGAACGTTCCGTAGAAATCATCACGTAAAAAGACATCGAACGTCGTTCCGTTCTCTGTAGAGGTAACGTTTTCCGCACGGAAATCGTTATGCGTCCCAAACCCGTAATAAACGAGTGGAACGTTCGCTTGAATATGCTGAAGATTCTCATCATCCCCACAGGCAATGATTCCTTTCTTCACTTGCTTCGCCATCTCCTGGAATGCATCGATGACATCGTCTAAACCAGAGAAATAATCTGAATGGTCAAAGTCGATATTCGTCATGATGGCATAGTCCGGACGGTAATATAAGAAGTGACGCTTATATTCGCAAGCCTCGAAGACAAAGTTCTTCGAATCGGCAACACCTTCACCTGTTCCATCACCAATCAAGAATGATGTCGGTTCGATTCCACGCATGACGTGTGCAAGCAAACCTGTAGTCGATGTTTTACCGTGTGACCCTGTGATGGCGACACTTGTGTAATGATTCGCGAGCTCACCTAAAAACTCGTAGTACTTATAAATCGTCAATCCGAGTTCACGCGCGCGTACGATTTCTGGATGATCGTCGCTGAACGCATTTCCTTGTACGACGATTTGATCTTCAGAAATATTTTCAGGGTCGAATGGCAAAATTTCAATCCCTTTTCGTTTCAATGCTTCTTCTGTAAAAAATGCTTTTTCAACGTCCGATCCACGGACCTCATTATTCATATCAAATAAAATTTGAGCTAAAGGACTCATGCCCGTTCCTTTAATTCCGACGAAGTGATAACGGTTCATCTGTAAATAGCCCCCCTAATTCATTGCGGCTCGTCAAAATGCGACAAACCTTTGTCATTATAGCAAAACTCACTGAGTCGTGCTATTACAGATTATTGTTTTTTTGCGCAAGTCGTCGGCTACGATACATCGCCATGCGATCTTTTGGCGTCATCATCACGTTTACAGGCGGTTGGTCGGCTTTAAACGAAACTTGAACAGCCGGTGTCAATTCGGTGTCAGCCGGTAATTCTTCTTGTTCAGATGGCGTTTGTAATTTTTCTGCAATCTGCTCAATCGATTCCCCGATTTGTTCCACAGAACCGTCGATGTCTAAACTTTCATCTGGCGCTGCATGTTGCTGAACTTCCACGACCTCTTCTTTTTTCGAGCGGGATAAGTCCGTCGATTGCATAAAAACGGATGAGAAACCGTTATCTAAAATCGAAACCTGACCGAGAATCGATTTTTCTTCTTCGATTGTTTCCTCGGAAATGTCTTCAACATGTTCTGCGTCTATTTCAGGACTAATCGCATTAGTGGTCTCTTCATCTTGAAGTGACTCTTCTGGCAGAACCACTTCAGATGCTGTGCTCATTTCGAGCGGTTCTCTCGTTTCAGGAGAATGCTCGACCGGTAGAACAATCTTCGGTTTCGGACGTGCATATCCATAAATCGGTGAAGGAACATCGGTCGGAATGAATTCATCGGTGATATCTACCTTCGGAGGTGGTGAGACCGGCTTTCCTTCTCTCGACAGCTCTCGTTTGATTCGATCTGCTTGTTGTTTCAATGAACGTTCATATGCATCCATACTTGATTCCTCGCTTTTTCACTCAATCCATATTTAACAAAAAATCGGTCGAGTTTAGCGACCGATTTCAAATGCTGTACCTACTTCATATTCGTTATCTAATACTAAAATCCCTTTTTCTTGCGGGGCATTCGGAAGATTTAATTCACGCGCCGAGCAAATCATGCCATGCGAGCTCTCTCCGCGAAGTGCCGATGGTCGAATAATCAAACCGGTCGGCATGACCGCTCCTGGTTTGGCTACGACTACCTTTTGTCCCGTCGCCACGTTTGGTGCGCCACATACGATTTGCACAGTGCCTTGGTCGATTTGAACTTGGCAAACGGATAACTTATCCGCATCCGGATGTTTTTCCGCACTTTCCACATAACCAACGACAAACTTCGGTGTCACATCTACCCATGAGAAGTCTTCGTCAATTCCATTTTCCTTCAAGACAGCTTGTATCTGTTCAACCAATTCCGTCGTCAAATCAACTGGACCGTTCCAACCTGTGACGTCAAAGTGCTCACTTGCTTGAAACAAATTATATCCGTTGACGGCTCCGTCTTCAGATTTGACGATGGCAACGTCACCTGTTCGTTCTACAGATTGATGGTGACGTTCTCCCTCTTTCAATAACACCATGAGTACATCGCCGATTCCTTCTCGGTTATAAAACACATTCATTTGCATACGTTCCTACGTCCCTTCTTTCAAACTCATCTCACTTATTTTATCAGATTATGTGTTCGATGGCGGGGTCTTTTTTCCGACAATAAAAATCGGCTCAAGTTGCCCTGCCTCATAATGAAAGGCGAGTGCAGTCACTGGGACACGACCATTGGTAAAGAAGTCAAACATCAATTGTTGCATCGCATCATACCCTTGGTCGTTTCGGATATCGGCGATGATCATCACATCTTGATGCGGTACACCGACGAGCATATCCCCTTCGACTCGGCGCTCCATCATTCGAAGAAAATCATCGTTTAAAATGCGCGATGCCTCGTAGCCGTCTCGCGTCGATAAAAAGTAGAATGGGTTGCCGGCAACTTCATCTTGTTTCATCTCGGTCGGGAGTTTTTTGACGTTTTCCCGGGCAATGCGTTCAATCGTTTCAAGCGTCAAATCACCGGATACATGCTTCTCCTCGATTAAACGATAGCCGTTCCCGCGATCGAGCGCGTAAAAGATGGCGGTCTCCGCCGTATGCGGACTGAAAATTAGCGGTTCCCCACTTTTCGTCGTCTTTGCGAACGAGTTCGAACGAATGACCGGATAGATGGCATCTAATTTTCCGGCGAGTGAGATGTGATCATCTGCCTTCATTGCCGACTCGATGTATTCAATGACTTCATCGACTGCCACTTTGCCCCGCGTTTTCGCTTTCGCGACGATTGGTGCGAGTCGAATATTCACACCAAAGCGATCAGTTTTCCGTTCGACGCGCAACACCTCATTCTCGCGGTCATAAGATGTGCGATAGTCCTCTTTAAAATTCGCTTCTAAATAGCGTCTTAACTCATTCCGTTCCATACAGGCTCACCCTAATCCATTCAAGAATGCTTCGACCTGTTCCGGCGTCTTCCGTTCGCGACCGACATAGCGATCGATTTCCTTACCATTTTCAAATGCGACAAAGCTTGGGATACCAAAAATATCGAGCTCTTGCGCAAGTTCCATAAACTCGTCACGATCGACATAATAAAACGTCCAGTCTTCAAATTTCTGTTCGATTTCAGGCATGAACGGGTCGAGGAAACGGCAATCTCCACACCATGTTGCCGAGAACATGAAAATACTTTTCGATTCTTTTGCTTCTGTATATTCTGCCATTGTTGATAGTTGTTTCATGATTAACCACTCCTGTTCGTTTTTTCCTCACTTATAATAGCATAAGTCCTGTCACACATTCTGCTCTGCTGTTTGTTATAATCAAAGCCGAAACTAGTTGAAACAGGTGAAACCATATGAAATTGACACGAGAAAAATTGAATCCTGAAATGAAACATCCGCTCGAACAGATGGTCGGCGTCTTTGGCATGCTCGCCATTTTGCGATATGGATATTTATTTATTGATACCGATAAAACGAGACTCGAGATTTTGATTTGGCTAGTTGTGGGCTTTGCCGTCATTTATGTCCTCGAAAAGTGGCTCAAGCAACTCGCCCGTCATTTACCGATTGTACGAAAACGATATTTGATCCCAATCTATGTAATCGTCCTTTTACTGTTCCTCATCAGCTTCCGCGTCCCTCGCGAGACGGTGGATTCTGTCAAAGTCTTATTCGGTATCGGATGACATGAAAAAGCGCCGTTTGCTTCAAACGGCGCTTCTTTTAATAGTCAATTTTCATATCGTTCGGTTGAATACGTCCAGTCCTTTTCAATACAGCATAGACCGCATAACTTAACAGAGCAGGTCCAATGACTAGGAAGCCGAGGACAATGATAAAGGTGTACCAACTAAAGCCCATCGTTTCAAGCATGACAATCGGTCCGACGAGTCCACTCGTCCCCATCCCTGCCCCGGCTGCCACACTTTCTAATTCAAACAATAGAATCGCAATTGGTGCGAGGACAGCCCCAGCTAATGTAGGGGGTAAAAGAATCCACGGATTTTTCACGATATTCCCGACTTGGAGCATCGACGTACCGATTCCTTGCGCAATCGCTCCGCCGACTCCGTTATCGCGATAACTGGTAATCGCAAACCCAATCATTTGAGCTGCACATCCGACCGTCGCGGCACCAGCCGCAATACCATTCAACCCGAGCATCAAAGCGATGGCCGCACTCGAAATTGGCGCAGTCAATGCCAATCCCATGAGTGTCGCTACGACGACTCCCATGAACAATGGTTGTTGCTCCGTCCCCCACTCAATCCAACTACCGAGCTGCGTCATGAACATCCCCACATATTTTCCGATATATGTCGCTGTGAAAAAACCGCCTGCGATTGTCGTAAACGGCGTCACCAAAATATCAAGCTTCGTCGATTTCGATACAAGTTTTGATACCTCAACAGCTAAAAGTGTGGCGATGTAACTACCAGCAGGTCCGAATTCGTATCCGAACGTCCCGACAACGAGTGCAGAAAATAGAATAAGAGGCGGCGCCTCAAGGGCATAAGCAATCGCAATCCCGATCGCTGGACCCGTCAGACTCATCGCCACGTCCCCAATTTGAACGAGCGTCGCGCTTATTCCCGCAAGTGCGGTCCCTTCAAGCTGACCACCAATCGTCTTCATAATCAAACCGATGATCAACGTACTGAACAACCCTAATGCCATATAACTAAGTGCCGTCACAAAATAAACAGACGGGCTAAGTGAGATTCCTTTTTTCTTGAACATATGAGATCCTCCTTACAATCATACAGATGTCTTTACACAAGTAAAAAATATGTATAAACACCTCTATCAGTATAAGGCGTTTTCTTAAAATAGCAAGAACATCTACACAAAAAAACCGTCCACTCAACATCATGAGTGAACGGCATGTACGTTTAGCGAGACGGACGGAGTGTTTCAAGCGTCGAACGGTCAAGTCGTTTGACCAACGCTTTCAGTAATGCTTTCGCCGCATCGTAGTCGTCTGTATGAAGAATCGAAGCATGTGTATGAATGTAGCGTGATGCGACACCAATAACGGCTGTCGGTACACCTTCTCCACTCATATGCACGCGTCCAGCATCCGTACCGCCTGGCGAGACGAAATACTGCGTCTTAATATTTTCATCAGAAGCCGTGTCGAGCAAGAAGTCACGCATTTCAGGCGACATGACCATGACCCGGTCTAAAATTCGAATCAAGGCACCCTCACCGAGTTGTCCAAACTCCGTCTTACTTCCAGATGCATCGTTCGCCGGTGAAGCATCGAGTACGAGTGCCACATCTGGCTGAATCAATTCAGATGCCGTCTGCGCTCCACGTAGTCCAACTTCTTCTTGTACGGTAGCACCCGAGAACAAGATGTTCGGGTGATCTGCTTTTGTCGTCTCTTCTAACAATTCGACAGCCAGACCGACACCGTAACGGTTGTCCCATGCTTTCGCCATAATTTTTTTCGGGTGATGGAGTGGTGTAAAAGCGCTCGATGGTACTGCAGGAACACCCGGACGCACTCCCCATGATTCTGCTTCTTCTTTTGAATCGGCACCGATATCGATGAACATTTGTTTGATGTCCATCGGTTTACTCATCGCATCTGGTCCGAGTAAGTGAGGCGGTGTCGACGCGACGACACCTGGGATTTTCCCGTTCGAAGTGATGATGTCAAAACGTTGTGCCATGAGCACTTGGCTCCACCATCCGCCGAGCGGTTGTATGTATAACATGCCATTCTCCGTGATGCGTGTCACCATGAAGGCAACCTCATCCATGTGACCGGCTACCATTACTTTAGGTCCCGCTTCGTCCCCGACACGTTTCCCAAAAATTGATCCGATGCCATCTGTGACGATTTCATCTGAGTGTGGTTCAATTCGTTCACGTACGAACTGACGAACTTCTGACTCGAACCCAGGAGCACCTGGTAGTTCTGTTAACGTCTTAAATAAATCTCTCGTCTTTTGATCCATCTTTTATCATCCCTTCCTAACCGTTCTTGTCTCATTATATACAAAAGTTTTGATAGGATGCGAATGCTTTTCATTCCATTCGGGTACAGGTTTTGGTACGATGTACATGATAGCCATAGTTCAAGGGGAGGTAGTCATATGAAAAAAAGGTATTGGTTTATTGGAATCGGGGTTGCCGTCATTGCCGCACTTATGACGAAAAAGGCTTTAGATGAACGTAGCTTATCTGCAGAAAACGCGTTGGAATACACGAAACGTGCTTTCTCAGCGAAAGGTCATGTCCAAGGGGCATGGATCTCTGCATCACCTGAGATTTATACGTATGACGGTCGTGAATACGATGTCTACAAAGGTGGAATCTCAGTTCTAGAGAATGACGAAGAAAAAACGTATGAGTTCACAGTCGACTCTGAGACTGGCGCTTTACTCGAATATGCATGACACGAAACCGACGAATGATTCGTCGGTTTTTTTGTTTAGTTACAGCGAAAGAGTGGAAAATTGAAATTGGTAGTTTTCAATTTAAAAAAGGAGTGATCTCGCGTGAAAAAGCTAATCGGTGAGGCAAGTGAACTCGTGTCGCAAATGGTAGAAGGAATGGTCCATGCCCATCCTGAACTGTACGGTCGTGTCGAAGGATTCAATGTCATCTGTCGGGCGAACGGTGCAAAATCCGGTAAGGTCGGGCTCGTCTCGGGTGGTGGTAGCGGACACGAACCGGCACACGCCGGTTATGTCGGAGACGGCATGCTCGATGCGGCAGTTTGCGGGGAAGTCTTTACATCCCCCACTCCAGACATGGTGCTTGAAGGAATCAAAGCAGCCGATGGTGGCAACGGCGTTTTGTTGATTGTCAAAAATTACTCGGGGGATGTCATGAACTTCGAACTCGCCGCCGAATTGGCTGAAGGAGATGGGATCAAAGTCGACCATGTTGTCGTCGCCGATGATGTCGCGATTTCAAACAAGGAAGACCGTCGTGGTGTTGCCGGTACCGTCTTCGTTCATAAAATCGCAGGTGCCGCTGCAGCAAGCGGTAAATCACTCGAGGAAGTTAAATCCATTGCGGAAAAAGTCGCATCACACGTCCGCTCAATGGGGATGGCGGTAGAACCTTGCTACATGCCAGTGAGTGGAAAGCCTGGTTTTGACTTGAACGAGGAAGAGATGGAAATCGGGATTGGTATTCACGGGGAGCGCGGTGTCGAACGTAAACCAACGAGCGATGTCGACCAAATCGTCGATGACCTTCTCAGTCATTTGAAAAAAGAAGTTGAGCCTGGCGAAGTCGCCGTTATGGTAAATGGAATGGGCGGGACTCCATTATCCGAACTATATGTGACGTATCATTTTGTCGCGCAAAAACTCGAAGCAGCTGGATATACGTTGAAACGGAAATATGTCGGTAACTACATGACGTCACTCGAGATGCACGGATTCTCGATTACCCTGTTACCGCTTGATGATGAGATGACCACTTATCTAGATGCTCCATCAGAAGCACTTGGATTTAAACTTTGATAAATGAGGTGTTTGTTTTATGTTGACGATTGATCGGATGAAGCAAGCGTTACGCGACACACAAGTCGGGATTGAAGACCAAAAAGACACACTGACAGATTTAGACCGTGCCATCGGGGACGGAGATCACGGAATCAACATGTCCCGTGGTTTCGACGCGGTCTCTTCCATTTTAGACGAGGAGTATGACTCTCTCGGAGCGCTCAGTAAAAAAGTAGGCATGACTCTGATGTCGAAAGTAGGCGGTGCGGCTGGTCCATTATATGGCTCTGCTTTCGTCAAGATGGCGACCAAGTTCGGGGATGCGACCGAAGCTGACTTTGATCTTCTCAAAGAAGCACTCCAAGAAGGTTCCGATTCGATTAAAGCGCGTGGAAAGTCAGAAGTCGGTCAGAAAACGATGGTCGACGTTTGGGACCCGTTCCTCGAACATGTGAAACAAGGGGACGACTACAAACAACAGTTAGACGAACTTGTGCAAAAAACGGAAGATATGGTGGCGACGAAAGGTCGAGCTTCCTACTTCGGTGAAAATTCGCGTGGGACGGTCGACCCGGGTGCCCTCTCCAGTTCGATTCTGTTAGCCGCGATTATGAAGGAGGTCGATTGACATCGTTGAATTGATTATCGTCTCGCACAGTGCAAAAATTGCGGAAGGGATCCAAGATCTCATGAAAGAGATGGCGCCATCCGTCCCTATCCATCTAGCCGGCGGTCTCGAAGACGGTTCGATTGGAACAGACGTCACGCGCATCTTGGAGGCACTCGACCAAGTCGAAGGGGAAGCGCTTCTTCTCAGCGATATCGGTTCGGCGACGATGAACGCCGAACTTGCCATCGACATGTACGAAGGAAGTAACGAGGTCGCATTTTTCGACGGTCCGATTGTCGAAAGTGCATTCATCGCTTCGGTTTCCTCAGGAAACGACATGTCTCTCACAGACATCGTCGACCAGTTGAAGCAACAATGAAAACACCCCGTTCAAGAGAACGGGGTGTTTTTATGTCTTAACGTGGGTTGTCATTCTTTTCATATACGGCATTCATATATGAGCTTGTTGAATAGAAACGTGGTACGACCAAGAACAAAATGAGTGCTGGAATCGCAATCAATAGAAGCAATACCAATACCGGCAACCAGTAGACAATTTTTTGACCGAGCATATCGATGTTCGCATCTGCGAATTCGGCTGCTCCTTCAACTTCTACAAGGTCTGCTGATGAGAGGATTTTGTTGTCTGTCGCATCAAAGTAATGGTACTCGGTTTTACGTGTGATGAAGATCCCATCACGAATCGTATCGAGTTCTACGACAGCCGCGATCACTTCGTTGCCATTTGAATGGCGAAGCGTCTCTTCTTTGATGATTTCAGCTGTTCCTTCTTTATAATCGTAATGCGTCGCTTTCAAATCCTCTTCGAGTGCGTCCAAGAACGCTTCGTTCGCTGAGGTATTCATTGGTGCGATTGTTAGAATGAAGATTACTGCAAGCAGGCTTGCCCATGCTTTTTTCAACATCCCCATGTTCCCCCTTCTCTTATTCCAGTTTAGCGTCATTCCTATTGTACCAAGAAGAAAGAAAAAAGTGTGAAGAAAATACTATTAAAATAAGAAAAAAGCGTGTCAATTTTTTGGACGGAATACAGCTTCCATTCGATAAATCGGCTGACCGAGCGCACTGAAGCGCTCTTCATACTCTGTTCGAATATTATCTTCCGGTTCATTTACATGCAAATCAAGTGAAATTTCTGTGAAGAACATCCCGTATTGACTCATGCTTTGAAGAGAATATTCAAAGAGTCCACGGTTGTCCGTCTTGAAATGAATCTCCCCTGCTTTCGGAAGAATTGCTTCATATGTCGCTAAAAATGTCTTGTACGTCAAGCGACGTTTCGCATGGCGTGTTTTCGGCCAAGGGTCCGAGAAGTTTAAGTAGACGCGGTCGACTTCCCCAGCTTCAAAATATTCGACGAGTCGCTTCGCATCAACCGTCAGTACTCTCACGTTCGGCATCGGTGTCTCGACGAGCTTTTGAACGATTGAGACAGCTACGCTTTCAAATAGTTCGATTGCGATAAAGTTCACGTCCGGATGTTGTTTCGCCATCCCTAAAATAAACTGTCCTTTCCCTGAACCGACTTCGATAAAGAGCGGGTGGTCATTGCCGAACTCGGCGTTCCACTTCCCTTTTAATTGTTCAGGATGTTGAATAAATACGTGTTCTTGAGCTTCCATATATTCTTTTGCCCAAGGCTTATGTCGTAAACGCATGAAAATCCTACCTTTCGTTCATCAAATGTTCAAGTTTAATGGGAATATGCACGTTACGTACGAGCAGTCCTCTTGCGATTATACACGAAATCATAGTTTAATGAACGTGAATCATCCTTCACAAGGAGGTTAGATACGATGAGTACATTAGATCAATTCTTAATTTTTTATGCGGCTCCACTTACGTTTTTCGCAGGCGTCATCGCAACGTTCGTTTGGGCTTACTTCATGAATCCAGACGACATCTAAACACATTCAAAAAGGGGTGGCACTCAGCCATCCCTTTTAATTGATTCGTTCATACGCCTCATCGATCAATTCGCGCAGTACATGAAAACCTTCTGTTCGTGCTGCATCGTTCCGTTCCCCATAAATCGTTAAAATCGTTTGGGCAATCGCATACCAATGCATTCGATTATGAAGCTCACTCGAAACCTCGACCCCATAATGCGTGAACCAACGCTCCCATTCCGCCTCTTCGACATAGCTATAGACTACCATCGCCAAATCAAAGGCACGGTCTGCGATGATCGCATCGTCCCAATCCGTCAAATAGAGAAGACCGTTTTCATCTTCAATCCAATTGTTGTGATTTAAATCAGAGTGACATACGACGAACTCTTGCTCGTCGACTTTCGGCAAATGGTGTTTTAACCATTGAATCGCCTCTCCAATCGTAGGATCCGTCTCATCTTGTTCATATGCTTCACACTGACGAAGCAACAAGTGCGGCGTCACCGGTGTGTGATTTAATTGTTGTAACATAAATAATAGCTCTTTCGAATCATGAATCTTTCCGAGTTGTGCCGCGACATCTGGTCGCTTCATATCTTCTGGTGAAAGTTCGCGGCTCTCAATGAATTGCTGGGCACTTAATACGTCCCCGTTAAACATCCGCTTTGTCCAAAGAAGTTTCGGAACAATTCCTTCCGCTGAAAGAATCGCCAAGAATGGAGAAGAGTTTCGTTTCACAAAAATCTTCTGTTGGCGCGTCGTCGCTACATACGCTTCGCCCGTAATACCTCCGGCAGAAGCGACTGTCCACTCTTTACCGAGCGCACCGACTATATCTGAATACATATTCATCACGCTCAAATCTTACTTGAATTAAAGAGATACAATCAACATCTTAACACGCGAGAATCGTCATTGACAACGACTCGACTTGAATGTGTGACGGGTTTCTTTCAATCGGGACGAGGCTAGAAGTCTCCCCTTGAACGTAGACGTTCCATTTCGTATCGCTCTCGAATGACAATTTTTCGAACGTTCCATTAATATATACGCGTACCCGCTGCCAAGCATCATACGAGTGGCTCGCCGTCAGTTCATAAATGATGACGCCAGGCGGCGACGGCAGGAATGTGAAATGGTCGATGACTTCCTGACGTGAATCGTAACGGAAGCATGTATGCAGTCGTCGCAGTTTCAAAAGCGTCTTCACATACTCGATCTCATTGATTCGCGCATCGCGTAAGTCCCAATCGAAGTGATTAATGTGGTCTGGTGAATTATAGCTATTCTCTACGCCATGCTTCGTTCGACCGAACTCTTGACCCGCATGGATAAACGGAATCCCTTGAGACGTGATGACGACCGCATTGGCGAGCCGCTGCATTGCGAGGCGAGTCGCTTCATCAACCCCTTCACACGACAACTGTAATTTGTCATAAATCGTATAATTGTCATGGGCTTCGGCATAGTTGATGGAATACGTCGGACTCGGGAAACGTCCAACCGTCACGTTCGGTATATGGACGGCCCCGGTCAGACATTCACGGAGCTCCCATTCTCGCCACTCATTTCCTGAAATGAATCCACGTTCTCGGTCATTGAAGGTCGAACCTTTTAGGGCATCTCGAATCATATCGTTGAAGTGTCCGATTCGAGGCATTCGGGCTGCATTTAGCGAAGTCGCCTTTAAGGACTGTCCGAGCGGTGTCGCCAAGTCCCACCCTTCTCCATACACAAGGATGGACGGGTCAACTTTATCAAGGGCGGCTCGCACTTGATTCATCGTCTCGACGTCATGAATCCCCATCAAGTCGAAACGGAATCCGTCCACTCGATAAGTTGTCGCAAAGTATGAGACGAAGTCGACAATCATTCGCCGCATCATATAACGTTCCGATGCCGTATCATTCCCGACACCGGTCCCGTTTGCGACCGTTCCGTCATGCTCATAACGAAAATAATAATAAGGAACGAGAGCCTCGAGCGGAGAATGTTCACGAATATAGATGTGATTCATCACGACGTCTGTGACGACACGGAGACCTGACCGGTGAAGATCCGCGACAAGTGACGCGAACTCGAATACCCGACTCATCGGTACATCCGGGCTAGAGGCGTAACTTCCTTCAAGGCTGAACCAATGAATCGGATCGTAACCCCAGTTATACGGCGTGCGTGTCGCTTCATCGACACTTCCAAAGTCATGGATAGGGAGCAACTGGACATGCGTCACGCCAAGTTCTTTTAAATAGTCGAGTCCGGCACTATTGCCTGCTTTCGTCCGAACTCCTTTTTCAGACACCCCACCGTACAGTCCTTTCAATTGACTCAACGATGAGGGGTGGCTTGTAAAGTCTCGGATGTGCAGTTCATAGATGACGGCATCGGTCGCTTTCCAAAGAGGTGGACGCGGAGCTTGTTCGACTTGTTCATTCACAAATCGTTCCACATCCATCAATACCCCGTACTCTCCATTCAAGCTAACGGCTCTCGCATAAGGGTCAACGACTTGTCTTGTATCGACGGGCGTCTTTACTTCTAAACGATATAGCATCCCTTCGAACGCTTTTGGCACTTCTCCATTCCATTCCCCGCGAGAACCGCGATGCATATGGAAGCGTTCGAGTTCACGGTGGTTCATGTCGTCATGGACGGTAATCCACATCGAGAGTGCGACAGGCGACCATACGGTCACTTCCATCCCGTGTGGTGTAAATGACACACCGAGTGGTCCATCATATGAGAACCGACGCTCGAACTCTTCGGAGCGTACAATTTCTCGTGGAACGATGACCGTCGTCTTTTGTCCCGGATGAAACACCGTATACATCATCTCTAAAGAAATAGGTTCATATAGTCGCAGAATTTGTTCAATCATCCCTGATTCGGTCACATGTTGTTGTTCGACCATGTAGTCGATCGGGCGTCCATTCTGTTCAATTTGTACTGGAACGGATTCATATTCGCGCACAATCTCAAGTTGTATGGTCTCAAATGATACGAAAGACGCGCTCTCAATCGTTACATGCGAGGCCGTCTTTTGATCTGGTGTATGATGCATATGCGTCCCTTCCTCTCAATCACTGATCCATAAATTGACGAAACGGCATCTTGGCTGTCACTTCTAACAATGTAGCGACATCGCGAACTTGCTGCGCTTTTACAATCGGTGCGCGCCCATTCACTTGTTTCATCCATTCTTTATACTCATTTCGTCCCACATAATGCGTCGTTCGAACGCTCGGAACATTATCAAAATAACCATCTGCTGCAATGACGACTTTTTGAAGGACACCCGCATAGTTCGGTACAATTTGTCGAACAAGTTCTTCGGTTCGTGTCAACGCAATGAGCGGGTTCACTACACGAGTATTTTCCCCTTTCAGCGGTTGATGAACCCACGTCTTCTCTTTCGATATGTGATAGATGCTTCTGTCTCCCTCGAGCCACTCTATGATATAGAGATGCGTCGGACCGACAAGGACATGACTTAATTCAACGGTCGCACCGTTCCACTCAATGACGGGACGATAAAAGAAGAAGTGTCGTTCATTCCATTCGGAACGCATCACGCGATATGCAAAATCTCTCGTGAATGCCAAATGTGGTAAATCTGCCTCAAGTACCCCTTCACAAGCAAATTGCAGTTTTTGAATGTGTCGGCGCTCTCGAAGTAATTTCTGATACTGTGATTCGGCGAGTGGTTTCGGTTCTAGTTCAATCCGTTCCGACTTCGCCCAAAATTTCCACCACGGCCGATCGATCTCAAGCACTTCGACTGGACTCAGTCGATTGTTTTCATGAAGACGCTGCAATCGGGCCGTATCGGATTCTACATATTCTAAATAGCGATTGTATTGATCTAATACATCACGTTCATATTTTGAGATTACGTCAAAAATTTTAACCGGGATTGCCATATGTCCTCCTCTGGCCGTCTTAACGGAAATACTTCAATCGCCCTATAGGACGGAGTATGATTCGGCTGCACTTCATACAGGATCACTTCTTCCACCGACTCGGTTACGTTGAACTCGGGTGGGACGTAAGCAATCCGTTCCCCTTTGTCCCACTTTTTTGCGAGAGTGACATGAGGGACGAATGTTTTTCGGTCTAAATTCGGAATCAATGCGACGAGCTCTTTACGCAGCGCCGTCGCAAATCGCTGAAGAGCATCTGACGCATCAGGTACAATCGTCAACACGCGTGGACGGTCCGCTCTCCCGAAATGGTCGATGGCATGAAACGTCAACGTGAACGGAAGGGTTTCTTGACTGATTCTTCTAGTGATTTCTTTCACTTCATCCAGCTCTTCACCATCGATCCCCCCTAAAAATTGTATCGTCAAATGAAACTCGTCCGGTCGATAAATTCGCCGATACGAGTAATACGGTAAGATGGCTTGTTGTACAGCGGCGAGTTCGGCCGCTTCGATTGGAATCGCAATAAAATAATGCGTGCTCATCTGATTCATCCTTTCAGTGCACGACGTGACAGTCCAATCCAAATCACTGCCCCGATTGCCGTGACGATCGTATACATCCAAAATACGCCGATGATGTCATCGAGTTCGATGATTGTACCACTCAACTTGTTGAATCCCGCTGTCGCAAGTCCCGAAGTCAACGCCATGTAAACACCGATTGCCGTTGAAGAGACTTGACGGTCGACAAGTTTCCGGACGAACTGAAGCGCGACCGGAATTAAAAGTCCGACGACGAGACCTTGTGCAATCGCCAGAAGCCAAACGACCCAAATGGGCGGCTCCAATGCAAGGATTCCATTTCGCATGGCCGAGATGGCTGCCGCCCCGACGAGTACCGGGACACTGCCGAAGCGTTCTACAAATTGTGATGCCACTTTCATGAAGGGAATTTCAAACAAAACCGCGACGAGGAATAGTGTTCCGACGAGCGTCGTCGATCCCCCGCTACTTGTCACGTACAATCCAAAATAATAGTTGTTCGCATAAATTGGTCCGAAGACGAGCATACCCCCGAGCAGAAAGAATAAGAAGGACTTATTCCATACAGCTGTCCATGAAATCGGAGCTAACGTGACGTCACGAATCGAGCTCTTTTCCGGAATCATTCGGACAAACACACTTCCGAGGATAAGTAAGACGGCACTTAATACGAACGTACTAGCAAGGCCCCACGTCGTATCGGAAATCCACCCCATCGCAAACACCGCGATGGCAAAACCTGCCGACCCATATAGACGAATTGCACCGTAGTCTACTTTGGAACGGACCGTATAGTCGAGTGTCATCATATCAACGAGCGGAATGTGTGCACATTGGAACACCGACCAGATGACCATGAGCACCACGATCCATACGTAAGAAGTCGCCACTAAAAAAGTAAACGAAATGAGGGCTGCGCTTAACATCGCTAACATGAGCCACGCCTTCACCCGCCCGGTGCGATCGGTCAACATTCCCCAAAGTGGTTGTACACCAATCGAAAGAATGGGAAGAATGGCCACGATATTTCCGACCTGACTAGGACTCAGTCCGAATTGATCTTGTGAAAAATATAAAGCCATGTAAGGGATCAATGCCCCTTGTGCGAAGAAAATGGCGACATATACAGATTGAAACAATCTTTTTTGCGAATTCAATGATAACTTCCTTCCTAAAGGACAGAGAGCCGACTACATCAGTCAGCTCTCCATAGTTCTTATTTAGCGAGCTCGTAAATCGCTTCAGCATAAATCGCTGCTGCGCGTAATAAATCTTCTATCTCCATATATTCATCGACCTGATGCGCCACATCTTTAGCGCCTGGGAACAATGCACCGAATGCGACCCCCGCCTCGAGTGAACGGGCGTAAGTTCCCCCACCGATTGCCATCAAGTTCGCATGCTCCCCCGTCTGACGTTCGTACACACTCGCAAGCGTCTTCACGAGCGGATGATCTTCAGCCACGTGATGTGGTGGCATATGTTGACGCGTCTTCAATTCGAAACCGAGCGACAACGCGATTTCACGTAGGTTTTGCAACCGCTCTTCAAACTTCGCCGTATAAGGGTAACGAATGTTAACCGTTGCCGTGCGCTCGTCATCGTTGTAACGGAACACACCACCATTGATCGTCAAATCACCTGTCTCGTCACTTGCCTCAATCCCGAGCGAAATCCCACGAGAATCTGCAAATACGTGACGAACAAGTTCAATATAGCGTTCCCCTTGAATATCGAGAGGAAGGTGCAACAAGAATCCAGCGAGGACGTAGGCCGCGTTGATCCCGTTATCTGGTTCCATCGCGTGCGCCGCTTTCCCTTTCATCGTGAACGTATATGTGCCACGGTCATACACGCACGTCCCGTCCGCTTCATACTTTTCAAGATAAGCCTCGAATTTTTCTTCGAGTACCTCGTCTGTCTTCAATTCAGCTTTCGCGAAGTCCGGCACCATATTCGGACGCTCTCCACTCGTGAATGAGAGAAGGTGATACGCCGACTCTGGTGCGCGTTGAATCGGAAGTTGTGTCAATACACCGTCATATAGCCCTTTCTCCGCGTTAATGATTGGGAAGTCCGCGTCTGGTGCAAAGCCGTATGTCGGCATCTGTTCTTGTTTAAAATATTCGCGGACACAGCGCCATTCGCTCTCCTCGTCGCAACCTGCGATCAGGCGGACACGTTTCGAGAGCGGTAACCCGAGTTCTTTTACGATCCGTAGACCATAGTAAGCAGCCATCGATGGTCCTTTATCATCATTGCTTCCACGAGCGACGATTTTTCCGTCCGAGGTAATCGTCGGATTGAACGCACCATACGTCCACCCTTCGCCTGCAGGAACGACGTCAAGGTGACATAAAATCCCGACGATGTCCTCACCATCCCCATACTCCAAATGTCCTGCAAATCCACCGACGTCTTTCGTTTTAAAGCCATCTCGCTCACCAATCTCAAACATGTAATCGAGCGCTTTTCGAACCTCTGGTCCGAATGGCATGTTCGGTGCGGCTTTTGATTCATCGAGCACGCTAGGGATTTGTAGTAATCCTTTTAAATCTTCTAAAAATGCATCTTTACGATTGTCGACTTCTTGTCTCCAATTCATGTTCATCTCCCCTTTTGCGAATGTTCTCTCCCTTACTAGTATATCCAAATGAATGAAAGACGAACATTCATTTAGAAAAGTTTTTTTCGTTCGTGTTTGACCTCGTTTTAAATACAAAAAAACAATCTTCATTCGATATTTACGTTCATAATCAAATCTTTACAAACAGATTGTTCGTGCTTTCTACTTGCATTTTTGTACAGGAGCGGTATACTAAAGGTGTAATTTTAGAAAATAACAATTTTATATTTCATTTTGTCGTCTGTAGGTATGGTTTATCATTATTCTACACATTGGGAGGTTATCCAATGAAAGGCTCAACAGATCGGATGTTAACGCGCATCAAGTCCATTTATTTGTTCATCAATGAAAGGGAGACAGTTACCACTTCAGAACTAGTAGAAGAGTTCGGCATCACGTCGCGCACTGTGCAACGTGATTTGAACGTACTTGAGTACAATAATCTTGTGGAGAGCCCTAGCCGTGGCACGTGGACTTCATCGAAACGTTCACTCAAGACGGCAAATTGAAACGTATATGTAGATTCAAGAGACCTGACATCCAGGTCTCTTTTTTATGAATGAAGGTCTCGTGGTTTTAGATTGTATCAATTGTTCAAGATGAGGTGATGATGTGAAAGAAGAAATAATGAAGTATATAGATGACAGTTTTCCAAACTTATCTGGAGAAGTCCATCTAAGATTCGAACTCGGCGAACCGTATAAAAACGGAACAGATGAGAGAATAGAGCAAGTAGTTGCGAGAGTGACAACATTGTTCGAGGAAGTGTTTCAATCTGATGATTACATCCATATCTTTATCAAGGATTGGAACGAAACAGAGGACATCATGTTCGGGAATACCACTCCCGAATATTTGTATGGTTTATTCATGAAGCAACAGATTGAAGAAGAAACGTTATTCGAATTAAATGAAAATATAGACGAAAAAACAGGGGGAATTATAGAAATCAAACATGAATATAAAGCGAAATTCGTATCCTCGCAGATAAAGTCAATCCCTTACGAGAAAATCCTTAGAGGTATAGGAAATTACGAGCAAGGAAGAGACCCTTCGATTGGACAAACTGTATACTTTATAAGCACCGAAAAGAACATCGTTTTTTATATGTACGATGATCGAGGTTGTATCATAAGTTCAAATGAAGTTGAACCACTTGTCCTTTTGTATCATAAATATAACGATTGGTTGGTTGACTCTTGGCGTGATGATTTTGATGACATTTTCAAAAAGATATGATCGAAAATCAGAGCTTTTTACGCAAAAAAGAGAATCCGTCCCATCGGACAGATTCTCTCTCACCTCATTAATTATTGGAGAAACAGTTGAACTTCTTCTTCCGTCAATTCACGATATGCCCCGAGCTCAAGCGTCTCATCGAGTTCTAGCTCCCCGATTTGAACACGCTCTAATCGCTCGACGTGTTTGCCTACCGCCGCGACCATTCGTTTCACTTGGTGATATTTCCCCTCAGACAACGTGAGACGAATGACCGACCGACGCCCGCTCCGACTCAAAATCTCGAGTCGGGCCGGTTTCGTCGTATATCCATCCTCTAATTCGACGCCGTTCGCGAATGCCTTGATGTCGTCCACGGTCATCTCCCCATCGACTTCGGCGATATACACCTTGTCGACATGTTTACGTGGTGACATGAGCGCATGGTTGAACGCACCATCGTTTGTAATGAGGAGAAGGCCCGTCGTATCTTTATCGAGCCGTCCGACCGGGAAGAGGTCGTAATGGGCATACTCCGGATCAATCAACTCGATGACCGTCGTCTCGACTTGATCTTCCGTCGCACTGATGACCCCTTCCGGCTTGTTCATCATGAAATAGATGTAGGGCCGATATTCAACGACTTCCCCGAACACGGTGACCCGTTCTGATTCTGGGTTAACGTGCTGTTTCGCATCTTTTACAGGGACATCATCGACTCGTACTGCCCCTTGTTTTAATAGGATTTTTACATCTTTTCGTGAACCATATCCCATGTTCGATAGTAATTTATCAATTCGCATTATCCGTTCCTCCGATATTCAAAGCGTTTCCCTAATAATTTCCCTGCAAGATGGCTGCGCCAGCCGAGATATCCGTATACGAGAATCCCGACAATGACACCGACGATTGTCGCAAAGATATCATTTCCCCAACTCGCTTCATCTTGCAACGTGACGAGAAGGGAAAGGTAAACAGCCGCAAACATCGCCGCCCCCATCAAGAACATTAAGATGGTCCGACGAAGCAATTGCTTATACGGGAAGTGAAGAGAGCGCTGAATCATCCATACCATGAGCACAATCGCCACAATGTATCCAGCAATCGTCGCATAACCCGCACCGATACCACCGAGCCAATAGACGAACGGCACGTTCAGGGCAAGTTTCGCCAACAGACCCATCGATGTAGCAAAGATGGTGAAGTACTGACGGTTAATCCCTTGGAGGATTGCAGCCGCGACCGAGTAATAGGCTAAGAAGAAAGCACTCGGTGCGTAATGAAGTAAATATACCCATCCTTCACGGTCTCCCGGGAACAACGTCCCAAACAACGGCTCCGCGAGAGCCACGAGACCGATGACAGCAGGAATTGTCACGAAGAACGAGACTTGGAAAATATGATTGACTTGATTTCGTACCTTCAGCATATCTCCTGTCGTGAAGGAACGGGTCACGAGCGGGATGGTCGCCATCGAGACACTCGCCGCAATCGACACGGGGATCAATACAATTTTATGTGCGTTTCCGGTTAAGAATCCATAGGCCGAAGTCGCTTCGGATACGGTCGCACCCGAACTGAGTAACGTATTGACCATCGTCAACTGATCAATCAGCTGATAGAGAGGGGTCGATACCCCGACCATCACGATTGGGATCGAGTAGCTGAGCAACTCGAGTAATAACGACTTCATCGAACGGACAGGTGTGCCCGCTGGATTATCTGTCTGACGATGGATGTCTTTTCGACGCTTCCAGTACATCATGAGTACGACGAAACTACCGATTGCCCCAACAAAAGCACTGAACGTCGCAATCGTGACGGCAATGACTTTCAATCCATTCAGTTCAGTCGTCTCGACGGATTGCGTTCCCCCAAGAGCGTTCGCGATTGGTCGAATGAAGTCAGAGTCCGCAAAGACGAACAAGACGAGCATCGTCCCGCTGAGAAGGAATAGAATGCGCACGATCTGTTCGACGACTTGTGAGATTGCCGTCGGAGCCATGTCTTGATGTCCTTGGAAATAACCACGAACCATACTCATCGCTGGGATGAGTAGTAACGCAAAACTGACGCTTCTCGTCACGAGTGTGAGCGAGTCAATGTATTGCTGATTGTTCTCCGAATTTCGGACCATCAGCTCGGATAGCCATGGTGCCGCAAAAAAGAGTAATAAAAAAGCGACGACACCGGTCGCAAGCATCAGCTTCATTCCTTGTCGGAACAATCGTTGACTCGTTCCGTACTCTCCTAGCGCATTGTATTTGGCGATAAATTTCGAGACGGCAACAGGAATCCCTGCCGTCGATATGGAGATCATGATTGCGTAATACGTATATGCAGCTTGATACAACGTCACTCCGGCAATCCCGACCATCGCTTGGAACGGGAATGTATACAACAGCCCTAACATCCGGGAAATCAAGTTTCCCGCTGATAAAAGAAGCGTTCCTTTGACGAAGGAGGCTCTTCCAGAATCTTGTTTGGCGCTTGATGACATGAGGCACCTCCATCTATAAATCAACTATTCATATGAATTCGGTTTTACAAAACAACCGCTTCTCATTATACTCTTACTGTTACGGATAATAAAGTTACGATAATTTTACTAATCATATAGATGAAGAAATGAGGAGATTTTACATGAAGGATGTCATCGTCATCGGCGGAGGTCCAAGCGGACTTATGGCCACGTATGCGGCTGCAAATAGCGGCGCATCGACCTTGTTAATTGATAAAGGGTCTAAACTCGGTCGGAAATTAGCGATTTCAGGTGGAGGGCGTTGTAACGTCACGAACCGAAAACCAATCGATGAATTGATTCAGTTCATCCCTGGGAATGGCCGCTTCTTATATAGCGCCCTCGCTCAGTTCGACAACCAATCGATCATCGACCTGTTCACAGGATTCGGCATCCCGCTGAAAGAAGAGGACAACGGGCGCATGTTCCCAGTGACCGATAAGGCACAAGACGTGGTCAACACGTTGCTTCGTGCGATTGAAGACCTCGGTGTCGAGATTCGAAAAAAAGCAGAAGTTAAAACGCTACATTTTAATGAAGAAAACGAGTTTCACGCGGTCGAGCTGATGGACGGAGAAATGATTGAAGCAAAAGCTTGTGTCGTCGCGGTCGGCGGACAATCCGTGCCTCACACTGGTTCGACGGGTGATGGTTATCCGTGGGCACAGAAAGCCGGGCATACGATCACGGAGCTATTTCCGACAGAGGTGCCGATCAAGTTGAACGATTCGTTCATCGGAACAAAACAACTTCAAGGACTATCGTTACGTGACGTCGCGTTGACGGTGCACGGCAAAAAAGGAAAAGCTATCAAGACGCACCAAGGCGACATGATCTTTACCCATTTCGGGATTTCAGGTCCAATCGCACTCCGTTGCAGTCAGTACACGATTAAAGAACGGAAACGCAGCAAAGAACAAGTCGTCCTCCTATCACTCGACTTCTTCCCGGACACGTCACGAGATGCGCTCATCCAGGAATTGTGGAACCAAGTACAGGGTCAACCGAAGCGTGCCGTCAAAAACGTATGGAAAGGCTATATCCCCGAGCGACTTCTTGACTTGTTGCTAGAAGAACTCGCATTTGGTGAAGAAGACGCGAGTCAGTTGAAGAAGCAATCCGTCATTGATTTCGCAACGCGTTTAAAAATGTTCGAGATGCACGCCGTCGGGACGCTCGACTTTGACAAAGCGTTCGTCACAGGTGGTGGCGTTTCGGTTAAGGAAGTTGCGCCACAGACGATGATGTCGAAGAAGGCACCAGGTCTCTTCTTTGCCGGTGAAGTGCTCGACATTCATGGATACACAGGCGGCTACAACATCACGGCCGCTTTCACGACAGGACATTGCGCCGGATCGCACGCAGCTGCACTGGCCACAGAGCGGTAAAAGCATTTTTTATAAAGCAATGCACATGCGTCTCATCGTAGTGATTTAATGCACAATCAAAAGGCTTGACCCCTGAATGAGACAGGGTCAAGCCTTTTGACATTCATTTTAACTTAATTCCCCAATTTCATAACGCCTTCATACTTATAACCTTCCAAAATCTCGTGGTCTTCTTTAAACGTCCACTCAGAAATCGACAGCTCTGGGTGCGCCGTCAAATATTCATGGAGCACATCCCTACCTAGAATATAGTTACTCCAACGCGGAATGTCTTTTTGATTATTTCCCACCACAAAATCGTTAAAGGATGTTTCATAATCATTCACTCGACTCGCGATATGTTCCATGGTCGCATCATCGATTGGTACATACCATGGTGGAGTTACCCCTTTGACAATGCGGTCGGCAAACGCATCCGCTTTCCCTTCGATGATGATAGACTCGAGAATCGAACTAAGGTTATATTCGTTTTGATCACGAAGGATCAGGTGATGGTACTCGTGAGCCGTCGAATGAGCTAGCACACCTTTGTCATAATCTGTATCGAGAAACAAGATGAAGGCGTCTTTATAAGCTGAGGCTCCTACTCCTTTCATCGGCCCACTATCGTAGAAGAATTCAGGATTATACGGTGCGATAAACACGGTACTTTTCTTTTTAGGAAGGACTTGATTTGAATCCGCGTATGTGGAAGTAATAATTTCTTTAATCTCGTCATGTTTATCAATTAACGTATCAAGTTGCTTTAGCAATTGTTGCTTATGAGGCGTCGGCTTCAGAGAAAAGTTTGTTTTGATGAGGGATGTATCGATTTTTTCTTCCTCTCCGACCTCTCCTATGTAATCTAATACATATTTCTTGAAGTTCTGTTTGTTCTCCTCCGCATCGGTTGTTTCAAGGGATGCATTCAAATATTGTTGGTATTGGGTGTAGAGTGGGACGATTGTCAATTCATTCTCTTCGTTGATTTTTATCGTTTCGATTGAAACGTCAGGCTCAGACGTTTTAGATTCTGACGTTTTTTCATCATTGCTACATGATGCTAACAGAAGTACTGAACTACAACATAGAATACCGAATAATTTTTTCAGTTAAATAACCTCCATCTCAATGATTAATATCCCTCACTTGTTTACTTATGTTAAATTATACCATAAATTACTCTTATGACCTTTCAGATACCATCTAGTATCATGATGTCGTCACGACCACAACAAAAAAAACGACTCGAACCCTTTCTAATGAGGGCTCAAGCCGTTTGTGATTATTCTTTCCCTGCGATTTGACGACGCACTTCTTTTTCGAGCTCCGGCTCCGGCGGCATCCATCCTTCAGGTTTCATAACTTTATTGTCCGACTCGCGTAAAATCGGTTTCCCATCCGGTCCAAGCTTTGCCATATTGGCACGCTGGACGATTTCAAACAATGGCACCGGGTCGAGGCCAAGTTCAACGAAACTTCCCATCACAAAATATAACGCGTCCGTTAACGCATCCCCTTGACCGACGAGGCGTTCCACATCATCTGACGGCGGTGCGTCTTGTAATGATTTTTGGACCGCTTTTTGGAAGCCTTCTTGGAATTGCTCGATGGCCTGTAAGAACTCTTCTTCAGTCTGTGACGATTGGTGTAAAAATTCAACGACCGCTTCCTCTGCCGTCCAAACCGATCGTTTTGTCGCACGATCAAGTGTCAACGGTTGCGGAGATTTTGCTCCTGGATGTCCGAAAGTCTCGTGGAATTGTTTCACTTCTTCAAAAAAGTAACGTTTGCTCATCTGTTCTTCCCCCATTGTTAGTCCACGGAAACGAATGCATCCAAATCGAATACTTCCGGGTGGACGATTGCAAAGATTTCATTGTCTTGTAAAAACATGCCGGTCGAGTCATACACGCGAGGTGTCACCATCTGACCGTTGATGGTACCTTCTTCCGGGTTGACCGTATAGAGGACGAGCTCTTCCGAGTCGAGCACGTATATTCGGCCTTGTCGCTCGACAAGCCCAACGCCTTCGAATCGCTCAAACTTTTGCTGGATTGAGGCGCTCATCCCGTCAGCCGATAACGCTTGACGCGAATCGAGCATCCATTCCGTTTCCGGTTCTTTTTCCTCGACTGCCTCATCTGGCGTATCCTGTTCATTCTCAGGTGCCTCTTCTTCCGCAACGGCTGTGTCACTAGAGACACCGTCACTCGTCGAAACGTTTTCTGTTGTCGTTTCTTCTGTTGATTCTTCAGTGCCTTCAACATTATCATCAGATTCTGTCGATTCTTCTAACTCGTTTTCCGCAGGCGCTTCCGGTTCAATTTCACGCTCTTCGATATAGAGGAGCTCAAGGTCCGGCGTGTCTGCTAATCGATTCATCATGAACAGACGATTCGATTCTCGGTCATAGCCGAGACCAAAGATTCGGTCTTCCGATACGAGACCTTTGATTTGTTTACGTGGTTGTTCGACCCAACGCCCTTCTTCCCGTTCAATCGTGATGAGCGTCCCGTTTGCTGTCACCGCATATACGAGGTTCTCTTCGACCATCCGCATCCCGATAAAGTCATCGAGACGCGCCTGTCCCGTATTTTCGAGTTGAAGCACTGAGTTGACGCGTGTGCCGTTCCCGCTCACTTCGAAAAATTCAGCCTGCTCGGTAAGCACAAGATAGGCCCCGATCGTATCGCTATAGTACACTTCATCGATCTGGTTGATTTGCTCGAGCGCATCGGTCGTATCAATATCTTCGTCATCTTGCGCTGCCTCCACAGGTGGGAGGGATGCCGTTTGATGACTCGTTTGAATGTCGATTTTTTCAAATGTCGAGGCGACCTGTCGCTGAATCTCTTCGTCAGAGAAGACAAAGACATAGCAAAGAATCACGCCGACCACGACAGCACATAGTGTCGTGTATAGCACATAAGAACGTTTCATGGACATGTCGTCCCCTTCTACTTCAGTATCGCCCTTTAGTGTATCAAAACCAACCGTAAAAGAAAATGACCTCACCAAAAAGAAAAGAATGTGCGACAATGTCACACATTCTTTCGATTATCCAACTACGATATTGACGAGTTTTCCAGGAACGACAATGACTTTACGAACCGTCTTGCCTTCTGTGAACTCTTGGACACGCTCGTTGCCGAGTGCCTCCGCTTCAAGCGCTTCTTTTGATGCGTCACGCGAAACGTGCATTTTCGCACGAAGTTTCCCGTTCACTTGGATGACGACTTCAATCGTGTCACTCACAAGTTTTGATTCATCGTACGTCGGCCAAGCCGCATACGTCAACTCTTCCGTCATGCCCATCTTCTCCCACAACTCTTCAGACAAATGCGGAGCAACAGGTGAAAGCATCTTGATGAAGTCGACCATTTGCGATTTTGGCAACGTCTCTTGTTTGTTCGCTTCATTGACGAAGACCATCAACTGAGAGATTGCTGTGTTGAAGCGAAGTGCTTCATAGTCTTCAGTGACTTTTTTCACCGTCTGATGATACGTACGTTCAAAGTCGGCAGTCGGTGCCACGTCCGCAAAGTTCGTTTGATCGAACAAACGCCATACGCGGTCGAGGAAGCGACGTGCCCCGTCAAGACCATTCGTTGACCATGCGATTGCCGCGTCAAGTGGGCCCATGAACATTTCATAAAGACGGAGTGTATCCGCGCCGTGTGACTTCACGATATCGTCTGGGTTGACGACGTTCCCACGAGATTTTGACATCTTCTCGTTGTTCTCACCGAGGATCATCCCTTGGTTGTAGAGTTTTTGGAACGGCTCGTTCGTTGGGACGACACCGATATCGTAAAGGACTTTATGCCAGAAACGTGCATAGAGCAAGTGAAGAACGGCATGTTCCGTACCACCGATATACAAGTCGACTGGAAGCCAACGTTTGAGTTTTTCAGGGTCCGCAATCATTTCTTCGTTATCTGGATCGATGTAACGGATATAGTACCAGCAGCTACCTGCCCATTGTGGCATCGTGTTCGTCTCGCGACGACCTTTTTCCCCTGTGACAGGATCTGTGTACGTCAACCACTCTTCTGCGTTCGCAAGTGGCGACTCACCCGTACCAGACGGTTTGATTTCATCGATGATTGGAAGTTCGAGCGGAAGCTCTTCGACCGGTACCGTCTTCATCGTTCCGTCTTCCATGTGGACGACCGGAATCGGCTCTCCCCAGTAACGTTGACGGCTGAACAACCAGTCACGAAGACGGTATGTCGTCTTCGCACGACCCGTACCCGCAGCTTCGAGTTCTTCAATGATCGTCTTGATTGCATCGGCTTTATTAAGACCGTTCAAGCTACCTGAGTTGACGTGCTCCCCGTCTTCGACATAAGCCGCCTCTTCCAAGTTTCCACCTTTGACGACTTCACGAATCGGGAGGTCGAACGTTTTTGCAAACTCATAATCACGCTCATCGTGTCCAGGAACGGCCATGACTGCACCTGTCCCGTATGTCGAGAGGACATAGTCTGCTGTCCAAATCGGAAGTTTCTCACCGTTTACCGGGTTGATCGCATAAGCGCCCGTGAAGACTCCTGTCTTCTCTTTAGCGAGGTCTGTACGCTCAAGGTCCGTCTTCTTCGAAACTTCCTCGATGTATGCTTCTACTGCCGTTGATTGTTCAGGCGTTGTGATCACTTTCGTAAACGGATGCTCTGGTGCGAGCGTCACATAGGTCGCTCCGTGAAGTGTGTCCGGACGTGTCGTGAAGACCGTGACAATCTTGTCGTGACCGTCGACTTTGAAGTCTACCTCGGCACCGACCGATTTCCCGATCCAGTTGCGTTGCATCTCTTTGACGCTCTCTGGCCAGTCGAGACCTTCCAAGTCTTCAAGCAAACGCTCCGCGTATTCTGTGATGCGAAGCACCCACTGTTTCATCGGGACACGGTATACCGGGTGATTCCCACGCTCTGACAAGCCGTCGATGACTTCTTCGTTCGCAAGGACCGTGCCAAGTGCAGGGCACCAGTTAACGGCAACTTCGTCGACGTATGCGAGGTCACGCTCGAACAATTGCGTGAAGATCCATTGTGTCCATTTATAGTATTTCGGGTCCGTCGTGCTGATTTCACGGGCCCAGTCATACGAGAAACCGAGTTCTTTCAACTGACGGCGGAACGTCTCGATGTTACGCGCTGTGAATTCGCGTGGGTCGTTCCCTGTGTCGAGCGCGTACTGCTCGGCAGGAAGACCGAACGCATCCCAGCCGATCGGGTGAAGGACGTTATATCCTTGCATCCGCTTCATACGGGCGATGATATCCGTCGCCGTGTAACCTTCCGGGTGACCAACGTGAAGACCGGCACCTGATGGGTATGGGAACATATCAAGGACGTAGAAACAATCCTTCTCCGGGTCTTCTGTCGTTTTGAATGCGTCTTTCTCTTCCCAACGCTTTTGCCATTTCGGCTCGATTTCTTGATGTTTAAAATAGCTCAATATTCTTCCTCCTCTGCATAATAAAAAGCCTTCCGTCCCCGAAAATGGGACGAAAGGCTTGAAAGCTCTCCGCGGTACCACCCATGTTGCATTGCTGCCACTTGAGACGCCGATAACGAGGCGTAACCCCGGTTTTCCCTACTCGGTTCAGGAAAACAGCTCCAAGGCGAGTTCACGACCTCCATTTATCGATTCACACCAACCATCGACTCTCTTTGAAACGGAACGTTCGCTACTAATCCTCTTCATCGCTTGCTATTCATCGTAGTCTATTTTAGCCCATTCTGAAATTCAACGTCAACTTGATTTTTCAGCGACGCGAATGTCTTTCATGATAACGAATAGAGTAAGGGCGAACGTAGCGAGCAGAAGAAGCATACCGAAGACCGCAGTAATGCCGAACATGTCATAGACAAATCCAGACAATGTTGGCCCAATCATACGACCGACAGATGCTGCGATATTGACGAGCCCTTGATACTGTCCCGCCTTACCAGGAGGGGCAAGTTTCGCCGCAATCGTCGGGACTGCTGGCCAGACGAACATTTCCCCGATTGTCATGACGACCATCGCGACCATGAACATGCCAAATCCGCCTGCGAACGGCACGATCAAGAAAGCACCGAGGAAAATCGAGGCTCCGATAATCAGTTGACGTTTCAAGTCGTCCTCAAATTGTCGCAAGACACGGTTGAGTAACGGCTGTGCAAATACGATCATCGCCCCGTTCACCGTCCAAAGCAGTGAATATTGGCTGATCGTGACACCAAGGTCTTTCGAATGAACGGCGATCGTCCCTTGCCACTGAACGTAAACGAACCAAAGCACGGCGTAACCGACGGCGACATACCACATCGACTTCATCGTTGCGCTCGAGAGCGTCGTGGCGGCTGCCTCTAACTGTGATTGAACGACAGGACGTGCCGGGTTTTTCAAGTAACGAAGTCCAAATAAAAGGACCACGACAAATAAGACCGACAAGAAGAAGTTCGCATAAAAGATCCACTCGATGTTAAAACGCGCGATTTGACCACTCATGGCCGTACCGAGTGCGACACCTACGTTTTGCGCAACATAAATCGCGTTGAACGAACGGCGTCCACCTTCTGGCCAGATGAGTCCTGCAAACGCGTAAACGGTCGGAAAGACGAGTCCACCTGAGAACCCAATCATACCGAGCCACACCAAATAGCCGAAGAACGTGGCGTGGAACAGTAAAAATCCGAGTGAGCTCGCAAGCAACAAACCGACAGAAATCATGAGCGTCATCTTTCCACCGATTCGGTCGAATAATGTCCCTCCGATGTAGTTTCCGACGATTGCGAGTGCGGAGTTCACAAGAAGTGCCACCCCAGCAAGTGTCATCGACTCACCTAAAAAATCATGAATATACAGTGTGTTAAATGGCCATAAAAAAGACGCCGCCGTTGTATTGAGCGCCATCGCAATGACTAGAATCCATACCGAAATTGGCATTTTATTGTTCACACCAAGTCCTCCTTTCATTCCTCTTTCACATCAAAAAAAATCGGCACAAATGGCCGAATCGACAAGATTTCCTTATCAAACCTAAACGAATGCCAAAGAAGTGTCAAGAAAAATTACTTATTATGAAGTTTTGTCATTTTTCATTTGTGATAGCATGAGCAAAGAAGGAGAGATGTTGAATGAATCCATTTGGTCAAAACCGATATCACACGTTGAACGAGGCGTATCGCCGAGAATATGGAGGAAAGGTGTTCAAGGTCCCGCTCGATGGTGGATTCACCTGCCCAAACCGTGACGGGCGCGTTTCAAAAGGAGGATGTACGTTCTGTTCAGACGACGGGAGTGGTGACTTTGCAGGAAATGCTTGCGATCCGATTCCCGTTCAATTTGCCGAAGTAAAGGCTCGTCTTCACCGAAAGTGGAAGAACGCCAACTACATCGCTTATTTCCAAGCATTCAGTAACACGTACGCGCCGGTCGAACGGTTACGTGAGTTGTACGAACCTGCACTTCAAGAAGAAGGCGTCGTCGGTCTCTCAATTGCGACACGTCCGGACTGCTTGCCAGACGATGTCGTCGCCTATTTATCAGAATTGAATGAACGGACGTCGCTTTGGGTGGAGCTCGGCCTTCAGACCATCCATGACACGACTGCGAAAAAAATCAATCGTGGACATGACTACGAGACATTTTTGAGCGGTCTTGCAAAACTTCGACGCCACAACATCCGTGTCTGTGTTCATATCATTAACGGTTTACCCGGTGAGACACTTGAGATGATGCTCGACACAGCCCGAGAAGTTGCTAAAATGGACATACAAGGAATCAAGATCCATTTACTTCACGTCTTGAAGCATACACCGCTCGCCCGTCAATACGAAAAAGGCCTACTCGACTTGATGGAGGAAGATGACTATGTCTCCCTCGTCTGCGATCAGCTCGAATGTATACCTCCCGAGGTCATCGTCCATCGTTTGACAGGAGACGGCCCACCTGACTTATTGATTGGTCCGTTTTGGAGCCGTCACAAGATGCAGGTGTTAAACAAGATCCGTGCAGAATTGGAACGACGAGATTCTTTCCAAGGAAAAAAGAAGGATGAGATGTATGGGATTAATGAGAGTACTACCGTTTGCAAAACAATTACTACATGACCACCTTGAAGAAGGACATGTCGCCATCGACATGACCGCCGGAAACGGACACGATACGCTGTTTTTGGCGAATGCAGTGGGCGAAACGGGTCATGTGTATGCATTTGATATCCAGTCAGAAGCGGTCGCGTCCACACGCGCACGTATACAGGAATCCGGTCTCGATGAACGGGTATCCGTCATTCATGACAGTCACGACACGGTTCAAGCGGTCGTCGCGAACGAGACGCGCCCCATCTCCGCTGCCGTCTTCAATTTAGGTTATTTACCAGGAAGCGATAAATCAATCACGACTCACGGGAATACGACGATTGCCGCGTTATCTCAATTATTAGAGGTCATGACCGTCGGTGGCGTCATCGTCATCGTCATTTATCACGGACATGAGAGCGGAAAAGTCGAACGGGATGAAGTGCTTCAATACGTGGAGTCGCTTGACCAAAAACAGGCTGGCGTCCTCCGCTACGGTTTCATCAACCAAATCAATCATCCCCCATTCATCGTGGCGATTGAAAAACGCGCATAAGCAAAAGGCGGCTCATTCGAGTCGCCTTCTGTCATTCTTGAATCAATTCATAAAACGTCATCAATGTCTCCGCAAACTTGGTATTCAAACGTTCATATCCAAAATGCGGGAAACCTTCCAACCGACGGATGTACACTTGATCCCCACCAATCTTCCGGCAGACGTTTAACGTCAACTTCACGTCCGCAAATTGATCGTCTGGTGCATAGAAACAAGCAAGTGGAAGTCGTGGTAAGTGCTTCTTCTCTTCTTGATGTTCCACGATCTCTTCTTCAATCTCACGATATTGCGCATACGTAATCTCACCGAAGCGTGACGATTCCTCGCCTCCACCAGTGAATGTCATCATCCCGAGCGGCAAGTCTGGGCGGAAACGATCGACAGCACTCGCGACGACTTGTTTCAATCCGCCGATTTGACGAGTGGCATGCCAATCAAATAAAGGAGAGATATACGTCAAACTCCCAAGCGGCACATCATACTCTTGCAAGAGTCGGTTCGTGAAAAGTGCCCCAAGACTGAATGCCACGACATGGATCGGTAGTTTGTATTCCCCTGCCTCACGTAACGCTCGCTTAATAAGCTGTTTATGGTCATCTGCCGTCAATCCGACCGATTGGTCACGGACGACAATTACCTCGTACTCGTCTTGGAGTCGGCGAATAAAGTTCTCACTAATCCGAGACGTGAACTGTAGCGGGTACACGATGACGATGACCCCTTTTCGTGCTTCTTCATATGTCATGCTGCCGTCACCTCATTTATGGACTATGTATATTGTATCAAAAAAACATCAGCCGCAACTGATGTTTGAAGAAAATCCGTCTGGAGGCTTAGCTCGGATGATATCGTAAATGAATGAGTTCCATCGGTTGGTCGTATACCTCTTCTTGGATCCGATTCACTTCTTTAAACGATTGATGCAAAAGGAAGGCAATCGCTTGGTCATTTGAATTTTCAACGTACACTTCCATCGGTTGTGTTTTTTTCGATTGGAGATAGTTTAAAAAGGCTGCCCCATATCCGTTCCGGTGAAAATCAGGATGAAGATAAAGTCGAAGCATCTCCCACATGTCACCGCGATCGATGGCATGACAAAATCCGATGACATCTTCTTCGAACTCGCCGACGATAAAATATTGCTCTCGTGCTTCTTCACTCGAATTGATCGCTCGAACAATCTCTTCTTGTCGATAAGCGCGCTCCATTGCTTTCAAACGATTCAAATCATCCTCTGAAATCGTCGCAAGTGCGATCGTTCGAATTAATGCTGCATCTTCTGGAACTGCTTCCCTCATGTTCATGACAGCTTCCCCCTTTTGGCCAATCTATTTGTATCATTCCCTATCGTCACGTTTTTATCCTGCCATTCGTTTCTTTTTCATGACGATTCATAAGAAAACGTTATGTCCGCAATCGACTAGGGTATAACACTAGCAATGCCAATCACATGAAGGAGTGGAACAACATGACACCAAAATTAGAGCATGACCCGAAAGTCGAACAAACAGAGAATCCGAACCGTCAATTTGACCAAATGGATGCAGGAGGTCCAAAAATCAGCGTTGTGACCGGGATGTTACTCGGTGCCCTCGTCGGTGGTCTCCTCGCCTTACTTAGCTCTTCGAATCGGGAGCAGACGAAACAATCGCTTACGAATGCAAAATCTTCGGTCGGAGGCATCGTGAATGAGGTCAAACAAGATCCAGCCGGTAAGGCATCTCAAGTCATTGAACAAGTGAAGACCGCTTCTGGCAAGATTCAGGAAGTGACTACAGACGTTCAAAACGTATATGAAAAAGTCGTCGGTGAAGTCGATACGGTCAAAGAAGACGTCAATAAAATCGTCGAGACGGCCCAAGAAGCCAAATCAGATTTACAAGACATCGGTGAAAAAGTCGTCGAAGCGAAGGATACCGCGCTTGGACAAGAAAACACTTCAACTGATTCGTCATCGAATGATCATAAACAGACACCTCCAACGACTTGAACCTAAAAAACGACCTTTCCGCGGAAAGGTCGTTTTTGTTGATTACGCGAAACGCTTCGCGCCTTCTTCAAGAACTGCTGCTTTATCTGTTTGCTCCCATGGGAGTTCGATATCTGTACGACCGAAGTGACCGTAAGCTGCTGTTTGTTTGTAGATTGGACGGCGAAGGTCAAGCATCTTGATGATGCCTGCTGGACGGAGGTCGAAGTTCTCACGAACGAGTTCAACGAGCTCTGTTTCGCTCAATTTACCAGTGCCGAACGTATCGACAGCGATTGATACTGGATGTGCTACCCCAATCGCGTAAGCGAGTTGAACTTCTGCTTTATCCGCAAGTCCTGCTGCAACGATGTTTTTCGCTACATAACGAGCTGCGTATGCTGCTGAACGGTCAACTTTTGTAGGATCTTTACCAGAGAATGCGCCACCGCCGTGACGTGCGTATCCACCGTACGTATCGACGATGATTTTACGTCCTGTAAGACCTGCATCTCCTTGTGGTCCACCGATTACGAAGCGACCAGTCGGGTTGATGAAGTATTTTGTTTCAGCATCGATGAGTTCAGCCGGGATGACTGCTTCGATGACATACTTTTTCAAGTCTTCTTGAATTTGCTCGAGCGTGATCTCTTCTGCGTGTTGTGTCGAGATGACGATTGTATCGATGCGAACAGGGTTGTTGTCCTCATCGTACTCAACCGTTACTTGCGTCTTACCATCCGGACGGAGGTATTCAAGCGTACCGTTCTTACGAACTTCAGCAAGACGACGTGATAATTTGTGCGCCAATGAGATCGGGAGCGGCATGAGTTCAGGTGTCTCGTTTGTCGCGTATCCGAACATGAGACCTTGGTCCCCAGCACCGATTGCATCGAGTTCCTCTTCAGTCATCTGACCTTCACGTGCTTCGAGAGCTTGGTCAACACCTTGCGCGATGTCTACTGATTGCTCGTCAATCGACGTCAAGACTGCACATGTTTCTGCATCGAAACCATATTTCGCACGTGTGTATCCGATTTCACGGATTGTTTCACGGACAACTTTCGGGATATCCACGTAAGTTGACGTTGTGATTTCACCAGCTACGAGTACAAGACCCGTTGTGACAGACGTTTCTGCCGCAACACGGGCATTCGGGTCTTCCGCTAAAATGGCATCCAAAATCGAGTCAGAGATCTGATCACAAATTTTATCTGGATGTCCTTCAGTAACCGACTCTGAAGTAAAAAGTCGACGGTTCAATTTTGACATTCAAAAAACCTCCTATAATAAGGGTGATATGTGGACGGTACTCGTTCCCCTTACGCGTTGCTTTGGGACGGTAATGAAAAAAACCTCCCCCGATGACATACATGGGGAAAGGTTGAATCGTTCTTCCTTACCCTCTTATCGTTCGAAGCTAATGGCTTCGCTTCAGGATAGCACCTTTTCCGCACAAGACTTCATGTCGGACGGTTGCTGGGCTTCGTAGGGCCTTGTTCCCTCCACCGCTCAGAATAAGAGTATCCGTTACGAAAACCATCATATAAATGACGCTCGATTATGTCAAGGGAATCGAACGAATTCGTTAAAGTTTTCACTGACTTGCAAAACATTTCTGTTTGTGAATCGTCAAACATTTTTTTAATTCGTTTCTGTTTTTAAACACCTTGTGATAAGAGAATGTGATAAACTGTCTTTGTAAGAAAGCGCTTACTCAGAGAGAAGAAACGCTTGTGTTTAATTAGTGTGTCACATATAATTAAAAATGTCATACTGATTAATCGTAATCGCGGAAGTATGCGGATTTCATCCACATCTATTTAGGGGAAAGGTGGGATTCAGGATGGCGACAACGCTCCTGAAAATCGAAGAATTAATTAATGGTGCCGACATGAAACGGAACTTGACGGTTCCAGAACTGGTGGAAGAAGCCATCCAAAATGGGGAAGGTGTACTGACAAAAGACGGGGCTTTATCTGTCAGCACCGGTGCTTTTACCGGACGGTCACCGAAAGACAAATTCGTCGTCCAAGATGAAGTCAGCAACAACCTTGTCGATTGGGGAAAAGTGAACCAACCGATCGCGGAAGAGAAGTTTTCAGCACTTCTCGACAAAGTACTGAACCATTTAGAAAAGAAAGACAAACTTTATTACCTCGAAGCGTCTGCTGGTGCCGATGAGCACTATACGTTACCGGTCCGTGCCATTACGGAATATGCATGGCATAGTCTATTCGCAAAACAACTGTTTTTACGCGAATGGCCAACGAAAGGTGCGTTCGACCCGTTCACTGTAATTTATGCACCGAGTTATAAAGCCGACCCTGCAGTGGATGGCACGAACTCAGAGACGTTCATTCTCGTTTCATTCGCTAAGCGCACCATTCTGATCGGGGGAACAGAGTACGGTGGCGAAATTAAAAAATCAATCTTCTCCGTCATGAATTTCTTGTTACCTGAACAAAACGTCTTATCGATGCACTGTTCGGCAAACGTCAACGATGCAAATGAAACGGCACTCTTCTTCGGATTGTCGGGAACTGGGAAGACGACACTTTCAGCTGATCCACAGCGCCACTTAATCGGAGACGATGAGCATGGATGGTCACCGGATGGGGTCTTCAACATTGAAGGCGGTTGCTACGCGAAGACGATTAACCTTTCGCGTGAGAACGAACCACAAATCTATGATGCAATCCGTTTCGGTTCATTGATTGAAAACGTCGTATTGAATGAAGATCGTACGCCGGACTACAAGAACATCTCCTTGACTGAAAATACGCGTGCGGCATATCCGATCGAATTCATCGACAACGCGATGCTCCCATCACGTGCCGGTCATCCAAATACGATCGTCTTCTTGACGGCCGATGCGTATGGTGTCTTGCCACCGATCAGCAAACTGACGAAAGAACAGGCGATGTATCACTTCTTGTCTGGTTATACGTCTAAGCTTGCTGGTACAGAGCGTGGTGTCACAGAACCACAAGCAACGTTCTCGACTTGCTTCGGTTCACCGTTCCTTCCGCTCGCTCCAGAGCGTTATGCGGATATGCTCGGTAAATTGATTGAAGAGCACGATGTAGATGTCTACCTCGTCAATACGGGCTGGACAGGTGGAGCATACGGCGAAGGTTCACGTATGAAACTCGCCTATACGCGTGCGATGGTCAATGCCGCCGTCAACGGCCAGCTCCGTGATGTGGAGACGATGAAACATGACATTTTCAATGTCGAGATTCCTGTAGCCATCGATGGTGTACCGAGCGACGTGCTCAATCCGCGAGATACGTGGAGCGACCCAGCTCGTTACGATGTCGAAGCAAAAGCACTCGCCATGAAATTTAAAGAAAACTTCACTCGCTTCACGAAAGCAAGTGAGTCCGTCATCGCAGCCGGACCACTCGTCATCTAACACAAAAAGCACTGACTCATCGAGTCAGTGCTTTTTCTTGTCGCAACATCCAATCCATCGCCTGTTCAGTTGTCTCCCATTTATCCCAAAACGGGAGCTGGTGACCGAACGGGAGAACCCAAAACTCTGCCTGCTTTCCTAATTTCTCGGCGACGGCCGTTGCATGACGTAAGCGAACTTGTTCATCGTCCGTGCCGTGAATGAGGAGTGTCGGGGCGACCCATTCCTTGTAAAGCGGCGAACGGTCGACATACGCAGATTCTGCAGATTCGGGGTCTCCACCCGTCATCCGACGTAACATTTTCCGCATCGAACGCTGTTCCTCATACGTCCACTCGAGGTTTGTCACGCCAGCCCATGATGTAACCGTCGTGACCGGTCGTTCGGAAGCGAGCGAGAGGGCCATCATGCCCCCTCTTGAAAAGCCGAGAACGTGGACCGGTCGTCCGCTCATGTGGACACGGTCGAATAGCGAGAGCACATCCTCTAAGTCTTCTCCACCGAAGTCCTCTTTTCCAGTCCCGCCGTGATTGCCACGATAGACCGGGGCGACGACGTGAAAGCCCCGCGATGCAAATTGCATGAGACGTGGTAAACGGACATCCCCGATTCGAGCCGTTCCTCCTCGTAAGTACATCAACACTTGGCCGTTTGAACGTTTCGGCTCAATCGAATACGCCACGACCTCTTCCCCATCTGTCGTCGTATACCATCCTCGCGTTACCCGGTAACCCGCATAAGGTGGCAACACATCGATTCGGTCAAACCAGTTTTTGATCATAGAGAACCCTCATCGTTTCTGGTAGGACACGGTCTTTCATCATGAAGCTGTAGCGTGGATTGCGCAATAAGTTATCCGGCAAGGCATCGACCAGGACAGCCCCATCTGTCTCGTCAATGGCAGGATGATCCTCGAATCGCTCTATCTCCGCATAATAAATGTTTTTGATGACCGTATCGCCTCTACCTAGCACACGGTACTGTCCCAAATAGCGCAACGTTTTGACGACGCCACCGGTCTCTTCATACACTTCCCGGATGGCGGCATCATCCTCGTGTTCTCCTGGCTCGACTTTCCCACCTGGAAACTCGAGTCCGCGCTGTTTATGCTTCGTCAATACCCACTTGTCTTCATATCGGGCGACGACCCAGACGTGGAGCGGCGTGTCTGAGAACGGATAATGGGTGAAGCTTAACTCGACTTGATTATGATAGTAATCCTTGAATGTCTTCATAGTCCATCCCTTTCTTTCCCCTGTCTACTCTCACTTTACCTTGTCTTCACCCAGTTTCAAACAAAAAAATCGGTCCAACACGCGGACCGATTCGTTTTCTTATTGATTCAAACGTTTTTCGAGCTCTGCTTTTTGTTCTTCATAACCCGGTTTACCGAGTAACGCGAACATGTTCGCTTTGTAAGCTTCGACGCCTGGCTGGTTGAACGGGTTCACCCCAAGGATGTATCCGCTCATCGCACATGCTTTTTCGAAGAAGTAGAACAAGTAACCGAGGTGATACGGTGTCATCTCTGGCAATTCGACGACCAAGTTCGGTACATTGCCGTCAGTGTGTGCGAGAAGTGTTCCTTCTGTCGCCTTGTCGTTCACAAATTGAATCGTTTCGCCTGCGAGGAAGTTCAAACCGTCCAAATCTTGAGCGTCTTCTGGGACGTTCATCGAGTGACGGACTTCTTTCACACGAATTACCGTCTCGAACAAGTCACGACGACCTTCTTGGATGTATTGCCCCATCGAGTGGAGATCCGTCGAGAAGTCGACAGCCGCCGGGAAAATCCCTTTGTTGTCTTTTCCTTCTGATTCACCGTAAAGCTGTTTCCACCATTCTGACACGTAGTGAAGAGCTGGCTCATAGTTGACGAGCATCTCGATCGATTTGCCTTTCGCGTAAAGGGCGTTACGTACGACTGCATACTGATACGCTTCGTTTTCAGCCAATTCTGGTGAGCTGTAAGCGTTTTGTGCGTCGCGTGCACCTTCCATCAATGCATCGATATCAATTCCTGCAGCGGCAATCGGAAGAAGTCCGACTGGTGTGAGGACAGAGAAACGTCCACCGACATCATCTGGAATCACGAACGTCTCGTATCCTTCTGCGTCCGCAAGTGTCTTGAGTGCACCACGGGCACGGTCTGTCGTTGCATAGATCCGCTCACGCGCTCCATCTTGACCGTACTTGTCTTCCATGAACTGCTTGAGGACACGGAATGCAATCGCAGGTTCTGTCGTCGTTCCTGATTTCGAGATGACGTTGATTGAGACCTCTTTGCCTTCAAGTACTTGAAGCAACTCTCTCATATACGTTGAAGAGATATTGTGGCCCGCATAGAATACTTGTGGTGCCTTGCGCTCTTCTTTTGACAATACGTTGAAGAACGAATGTTGAAGCATTTCGATCGCTGCACGGGCACCGAGGTAAGATCCTCCGATTCCGACGACGACGAGAACGTCTGAATTCTCGCGAATTCGTTCCGCCGCAGCTTTGATTCGTGCGAACTCATCTTGATCGTATTCGGTCGGAAGATCGACCCACCCAAGAAAATCACTTCCGGCACCGCTCCGCTCGTGAATCACCGAGTGAAGGGTTTTTACCGTTTCTTGCATTTGGTCGATTTCGTGCTTCCCTACGAATGAGAGCGCGTTTGAATAATCGAAACGTACAGTTGACATGTCATTTCCTCCTTTAAATCGCTCGTAAAAGAGCCATACATGACCCATCATAAACGGAAACGCTAGATTCGTTCAATCATTATTGCAAAATAGGCAATAAATTGCCTTATTTGCTGAGTTCGAGGATATGCGCGACATCTTCACGTTCGAGTGTACGGAAACGACCGAATGCGCCACGTTTCATCGCAGAATCGAGAATCGCATCGAATGTCGACTCATCGATATCGTAGTCACGGAGTGAGTTTGGTGCACCGAGCTGGTCGAAGAATGCACGAATCGCTTCGATTGTACGTTTCCCAGTCTCCAAGTCGTTTTCACCTGGTTCCACATCGAATACTTCCGTACCGAGTCGGGCGAAACGTGCCGCGTTGTCTTCATCCAATACGTGCTCCATCCAACGTGGGAAGAGAATCGCGAGACCACCAGCGTGCGGGATATCGTGGACAGCCGATACAGCGTGCTCGATGTTGTGCGATGCCCAGTCACCAGAAGCACCCATTTGAAGGACGCCGTTCAACGCCATCGTACCTGAGAACAAGATGATGGCACGTAAATCGACGTTTTCTAAGTCGTTCACGAGTTTCGGTGCCGATTCAACGACTGCTTTCAAGACACCTTCTGTCATGCGTTCCTGTACTGGCGCATGGTTCGGGTGGAAGTATTGTTCGAAACAGTGGCTCATCATGTCGACAATACCGTAAATCGTCTGGTCTTTTGGAACCGAGACTGTATAACGTGGGTCAAGGATTGAGAATGTTGGGAAGACGAGTGGGTGACCCCAACCGAACTTCTCTTGTGTCTCCCAGTTCGTGATGACCGATCCTGAGTTCATTTCTGATCCTGTTGCCGCGAGTGTGAGGACCGTTCCAAATGGTACCGCCTCTGTCGGGATATGTTCGCGGAGCACGATGTCCCATGCATCCCCTTCATAAGGAATCGCTGCTGAAATGAGTTTCGTACAGTCGATGACGGAACCTCCGCCGACTGCGAGCAACGCATCGATGTTTTCTTCACGTGCAAATTTGACCGCACGACGTACTGTCTCAATACGCGGGTTCGGTTCGACGCCAGAGAAGTCTACGTATGAGATGCCTGCCTTTTCAAGCTCAGCCACGACTTCATCGTACGTTCCGTTCTTTTTGATGCTTCCGCCACCATAGACGAGCATCACTTTCTTCGCGTCGAGCGCGCCAAGTTCTTTCGATAATGTTTCGACTTGATGTGTACCGAAGATCAATTTCGTCGGGTTTTTGTATTCAAAGTTGTGCATGATTCATCCTCCTCGTAGAAATATGTAACACCTACACTATATACCCTGTTTTCAAAGAATGAAAAGTATCGTGCTTATGCGTAAATGCGATCGATGATGCGATGGAGTATGACGGCTTCCTCTGCTTGCCGATAGTTCGGTTCCTTTCGGCACGCTTCGAGAAACAGCTGAATTTGACGTTCATACGGATCATGCTCCGTCAAATAGGCAGGTCGTTCGTCAAACAACGCCCCATGTTTTTCAGTATGGAGCGTGAGCGGGAATAGACTTGCCCCAGCGTTCGTTCCCCGGCACTCGACACGCATCGCATCTTCTGCTTCGACATTGGCCATGTAACTGACGTCGAGCAACAAAGAAGCTCCTGTGTCGAAGGTGATCATCGCTCTCGCCGTGTCTTCGACAGACAGAGATTCATGGTCCCATTTGCCCATCAAGCCCACACCCGGACGATTCCCTAAATATTGCCCGACATGACCGACAATCTCTTTTGGTTCCGGATAACCCATCAAGTGAAGCGCGAGATCTAACATATGGACGCCGATATCGAGTAGTGCCCCTCCACCCTGAAGCTCTTTGTCCGTGAACACGCCCCATCCAGGAATGCCTCGTCGGCGAAGGGCAAGTGCCGTTGCCGCATAGATGTCCCCCATCTCTCCTGCGTCAATCATCCGTTTCAAGAGAACCGTGTCGGCACGATGCCGATAATGAAATCCATAATGGAGCGTCTTTCCCGCTCGTTTCGCTGCTTCTAACATCTCCACCGCTTCATCTTCCGATATGCCCGGAGGCTTTTCACAGAGCACATGGCATCCTGCTTCTAGTGCAAGAAGCACTTGCTCTTTATGTAAGGCGTTCGGCGTACAGATGCTGACCGCATCGAGCTGTTCGTGCGTGAGCATCTCTTCGACCGTTTCATAGACGTTCGAAATGTTAAACTGTCGTGCGACACGTTCACCGTTCGCCCGTGTCCGATTCATGACCGCTACCACATCCACCCCTGCTTTTACATAATTCGGAATGTGAGCACTCGTCGCAATCCCGCCCGTTCCAATGATGCCAATCTTCATCTAATCTCCCCCTATTCGAATTACAGTTTCGTCATAAGCCCCATCGATTCCTGTAAAACACAAAAAAGGTGACCCGTTTAGAACGGGTCACCTTGGAACACTTACTTCTTGAAGTTTGTGTTTTTGATCCAGTCTTCAAGTTTGTCTTTGAGTACTGTGAATCCTGGAGCTTCTTCTTGCTTGAAGTTTGAAGATGCTTCGTTGCGGCGTGGCGCACGACGAGCTGGCTTCGCAGACTTCTCGCGTTTTGGAGCTTCTTGAGTTGCTTTCATTGAAAGCTTGATCTTTTTAGAAGCTTCGTCCACTTCAAGGATTTTCACTTCAACTTCTTGACCAACTTGAACGTAATCGTTTACGTCTTTTACGTAGTCGTGTGAGATTTCTGAAATGTGTACAAGACCTTGAGTCTCGTCATCGAGTGCTACGAAAGCACCGAAAGGTTGAATTCCTGTTACTTTACCTGTTAATACTTGATCTTTTTCGTATTTTGCCATTACAAACAACTCCTATGCTAAATTCATCAACTTACTATAACATACTTTTTTCGATAAAGTGTACAAATTAGTAAAAAAGATTATTTTTGACGTGTTGTTATGTTTTAAAGTCGAAGCGCGGGGTAAATACAAATCAAGCAAGACTTCAAGTATTCCCCCCTGATTCCGCTAGGCGACTCGCCTAGCCCTTTTTTTGTTCAAAACGTCGTGAACGGCTTTTGATGGCGAATCGGATAGATCGTTTCTCCAGCCATTTCGTTCAACATCACCGCATTTCGATAGACGGCCATCCCTAGATTCGTTGCTGCGGGGCCATGGGAATGCTCCAAATTCGTGTGCGTGAACAGTTTCCCTTTCAATGATTCGCTCATGACCACTTCGTACGTATCATGAACAGCCCACTCACTCTCTGCTTCCCAGACAATCGGGAGCTTCTCGACCCAAGATGGGATTACCGGGCGATACCCTGTCGCCACAACGACGAGGTCGTACTCTTTCTCAATCACTTCTCCTGTATAGCGCTGCGTCCCCTTCAAACGATGCGTCAACCAGTCATAGGAAATGGATTCCACCTCGACTTGCGTCAGCATCTCTGCTCGCTTCGGCTCACCTTCTGCAGTCCGGTGATAGAGCGCCTCATAAATCGCCGTCATCGTCTCAGGGTTGACGCCATGGCGGAAACGTTCAAATGACTGAAGCAATTTCTGACGTGCTTCGTAAGGTAAGCCGTGAAAATATTCGATGTAGTCCACACTAAAAATCTCGTCCCCAATCTTTCCTGCTTCAAGTGACTCGAAATGATCAGAACGTGTGATCCAGTCGACACGTTGTTCATCCGTCGCTTCACGAAACAGATCAAGAAACACTTCTGCCGCACTCTGTCCACTGCCGACGACCGCGACGCGATAACGATTTCGAAGGACGTCCCGATAGGTCAAATACTCGCTCGTATGGATCACTTGTTCAAAACCTTCCGGCACAAACGGTTCTGCCCCAGTTCCAAGAACAACATGTGTAGCTTGAACTTGAGTCGTTTCACCGTTTGATTCGACCGTCACAAGAAAACCATTTTCCTCGACCAACACATCCGTCACCTCATGATTGAAGTGGATGGTCGACAGCTGTTCGGCGACCCAACGCAAATATCGATTGTATTCCGTCCGAGGAATTTTATCTTGTTCTTGCGTGATGAACGTCTGGAGACGCCCCGTCTCACTCAAGTAGTTCAAGAAACTCGATGCGTTGGTCGGATCCGCGAGCGTGACGAGATCTTGTAAGTAATGTGTTTGCATCGTCATCCCTTCAATGAGCATCCCTTCATGCCACATCATTTCCTTCCGCTTTTCAAAGCAAATCCCGCGTAGTGATGTCTTTTCCGCGAGAGCCATTAATCCAAGATTATAAGGACCACATCCGATTGCAACAAAGTCAACTTGTTTCATTTTCTTCACCTCGCCCATCTTTTCCCTCTCATTATATCGCTAAAACAGCAAAAGACCCTCACGAATGAGAGTCCTTGACCGCTGTGACTTCGAATTGCTGCATGAATCGATGGATGCGTCGAATCGCTTCTTGTAACTGTTCGAGCGACGTCGCATAGCTCGCCCGAACGAACCCTTCCCCACTCTCACCGAAGGCGTTCCCTGGGACGACAGCGACCCGTTCTTCAAGTAAAAGACGTTCCGCAAATTCTTCACTCGTCAACCCCGTGTGTCGAATCGACGGGAAGGCATAGAAAGCTCCACCCGGCACGTGTGTCGGGAGACCTGCCTCATTCAGCGCCTGAATGAAATAGTTCCGACGTTGACGATAGCTCTTCACCATGTTCGGTACGTGTTGATGACGTGAACGAAGTGCCTCGAGTCCGCCGAATTGAACGAGCGTCGGGGCGCACATCATGCCATATTGATGCACCTTCAACATTTCCCGCGTCACGACTTCAGGGGCACAAGTGAAACCGAGGCGCCATCCGGTCATCGCGAACGCTTTTGAGAAACCATTGATGACGATTGTCCGATCCCGCATATCGTGAAGTGTCGCGAAACTCGTGAACGGCTCGTCATAGCAAAGTTCCGCATAAATCTCGTCACTGACAACCCAAAGGTCATACTTGGTCGCGAGTTCTGCGATTTGCGCGAGCTCATCGGCGTTCATCGTTGCTCCCGTCGGGTTGGACGGGAAGCAGAGGAGAATCGCTTTCGTCCGCTCGGTGATGACGCGCTCGACATCATCGCGGTCGAGGCGAAAACCCTTTTCCGGACGACAGGCGACAGGAACAACTTTCCCACCCGCCATCTCGATGAGCGGTCCGTAAGATACGAAAGCAGGTTCGACGACGATGACTTCATCACCTGGGTTCAGGAGAGCACGGAATGCGATATCGAGCGCCTGAGAGGCACCTGTCGTCACAATCAATTCAGATGCCGGATCGTATTTGACTGAAAATCGTTCTTTCATATAAGTAGCAATCTCTTCACGTAATTCGATGAGTCCTGCATTGGCACTATACGCCGTATATCCTTGTTCGAGTGCGACATAGCTCGCTTCTCGTACGTTCCAAGGCGTGATGAAATCCGGTTCTCCCACCCCGAGAGAGACCACGTTTTCCATCGTTTGCGCCAAATCAAAGAAGCGGCGGATGCCTGATGGCTTCATGGAGACAACTTGATTGGATAATGACTTCATGGCGTGATGTTCAACCGCTTGTCTTCAGTTTGTGGGGTGAACAAAATCCCGTCGTGTTTGTACGTCTTCAATTTGAAGTGTGTCGTCGTCGATAAGACCGAGTCAAGTGGTGACAACTTGTCAGAGACGAACGAAGCCACGTCTTGGAGCGAGCTCGCTTGAATGACGACTTGGAGATCGTAAGCACCTGACATCAGATAAAGGGCCGTCACTTCCGGGAAGCGATAAATACGCTCGGCCACATCATCAAATCCACGTCCTCGTTTCGGCGCAACTTTGACATCGATAAACGCCGTGACATCATGCCGGTTGATTTTTTGCCAATTGACCATCGCCCGAAAACCAAGCAAAATGCCGTCTTGTTTGAACTTCTCGAGCATCGACTCAATCGTTTCTTCATCAAGCGCCAACAAATCAGCCAACATCTTCGTCTCCAAATAGCCCTTTTCTTCTAACAACTCTAATAGTTCAAGTTCTTTTGATGAATACATACTTATTCTCCTTCCGTCCGACCAGGTAACACGCCTGTGAACGTTCTCTCTGTCTGCCTCACATATGGACGTCGTTCCTCTTGGACCATATGGAAATTCTTCATCCCCATGTCTGTCAGCCCATGCTTCTGACAAAAGCGGTCAAAGTAACGACGTCTCGTTTCGTCTTGTTTCGCTGATAAGTTGTCCGTCCCATTGAATGCGTAGAGAACCGTCGCTCGAGCGGGATGGGACACGGTGAACGTCTCCATGACCCTCAAGAAAAAATCCCAGTCCCAATAATTATAGACATCTTCATCGAAGAGACCGATTGTGTCATGGATTGATTTGCGATACATCGTACCGGACGGGATGAACGTCGAGTCCTTTCGCATCCGCTCACGGTCGAAGTCATATGCGAACGGTTCCCAGTCCATCACTACTCGACGACCGCCTTCCCATGTAAAACGGAATAGCTCGGCATCCGTATAGACGAAGTCCGCTTCTTGTAAATCGCGTAGTCCATCTTCGATGTGAGTCGGCATGAGCAAATCATCATCGTCTAACAGTAAGATGACGTTCCCTTTCGCTTCGAGTACGCCACGATTCCGCGCACGGACGTGATGATTCTCCCCGACTTCAATGACACGCACATCCAATTGATTCAAAAAAGGCGCCAAAATATGCTGTTTTGGCGGCCCTTCATTATTCATGACCAAGACTTCGAACTGCTGAAACGTTTGGACCGTTAAGCTTTCAAGCAGCTCCGTCAATTCCATCTCGCGCTTATAGGCTGGAATGACAATCGAGACAACCGGGTTCATCCGCGATATGCCGTCTCAACGTGTGGAAGGATTGCTTCCCAACTCACGCCATTCTCTTTTGAAACGGTTACAAAGTCGCCGTATGCGAATACACTCTCGACACCTTCAATCTCGACAAGTTTCGCAAGGAGCGGCTGATCTGTCGCTTCTCCTGCTTTCACACTTTGGCTTTTTGCGCCGAATACGTTCTCTGGAAGTGTGACTTTCATTGCATTCGGGTTTGGTGTTGGATCAATTCGTAACATTAATTCTTCCTCCTTATAGTTGGCAAGATGACGACGCGAATAGTTGCTGCGCCATCTTCATGATTTCTTGTTCAGGGGGACACTCATCGAACGCCTCAAGAAGCGTGCGGCGAATCACATCGGTCAATTGTTCTGAAGATTCGACATAGGTTAATGCCATCATCACCTCATCGAACTCCGGGCCGTATGAACCTGTTCCATAACCGAGCGGGTCCCATGTTAATAATAAGTCTTCTGTACGCACTTGTTAAACCCTTCTTTTCGTTGAAATCCATGTCCTACCTCATCAATCTACCTTACTTTTTGTTCGGATACCAGCCTTGACAAATTGATTCGCCTTTCACGATTTTCTGGAACACTATATCTAGTATTGATCGATTCATGCAGGTATTCTGTTAATCGACGTCAAATATAATACATTCGTGCCTACATAGAGGTCCAAACAACCCTTCTTCGAAGATGAAATCGAATTCATTCTTTGTGAAGAACTACGCAATTAGAATTCATAAAAATTTTTCATCTCATTTCGCTGTCTCAAATCGGCTCATGAAGCCCTTTTTGAACAAAAGCAAAACACCGCCCCGCACATTCAAGAAAGTCAAGGATTGAAAAACTAAATATAGGTGTTTTATGATTAAAAAGATAAAAATGTGTCAATATATAGTTAACAGCTATTTTGGACGTTGGCATATTATTGTGACAGGTTAGGAAGTTCTTATTATACTTTCATAACGTCTACATCTATTAAAGGAGTGATCGATTTTGACATCCCCTATCCACCACGAGACGATGCTACCAGCGGCACCGACGCTTGCTGATGTTTCTTCTCTTATTCAATCTATCCAAACACGTTATCCTCATTTAAGTGTACAGCGTTACGAGGAACGCGCGATTCGGGCGCTCGATACGAAGACGCTGACACAAGATGTAGTATATGACTTATTGACGATGCATGCGCTCGATATGTTGAAAGCCGAAGAACCGGACTGGACGTTCGTGGCGACTGAAATGTATTTGAACCGTCTCTATCTCGAGGCGGCACGCAATCGCGGCTATGATGCGTCGATGCGCTACGGCAACTTCTATCACTTGATCGAAACGTTGACGTCAAAACGCATCTTCACTTCAGCACTAATTGATACGTATTCAAAAGAAGATATGGACCACCTCGAGACCTTGATTGACCCGTCTCGCGACCGTCTCTTCACTTACATCGGACTTCGCACGTTATCGGACCGTTACCTCGGCCGCGACCATGTGAAGAACTTATACGAGCTTCCACAAGAGCGCTTCATGGTCATCGCGATGACCCTCATGCAAAAAGAGGATGAAAAAACACGCCTCAAACTCGTCGAAGAGGCGTACTGGGCACTTTCAAACCTTTATATGACCGTCGCGACACCGACGTTATCGAACGCTGGTAAGTCATACGGTCAGCTTAGCTCTTGCTTCATCGATACAGTCGACGACTCACTTCGCGGCATTTACGACTCTAACACCGACGTGGCGACCCTTTCAAAAGGCGGTGGCGGAATCGGTGTCTATCTCGGTAAAATCCGCTCACGCGGAAGTGACATCAAAGGATTCAAAGGCGTCTCGAGCGGTGCCCTTCCTTGGATGAAACAATTGAACAATACGGCCGTCTCTGTCGACCAACTCGGCATGCGCCAAGGTTCAATCGCCGTATATCTAGACATCTGGCATAAAGATATCTTCGAATTCTTAGATGCGAAGTTGAACAACGGGGATGAGCGTCTACGGACGCACGACTTGTTCACGGGAGTCTGTTTACCGGACCTCTTCATGCGTACGGTCGAGGCGCGCGGTGAATGGCACTTATTCGACCCGCATGAGATTCGCACGGTGATGGGCTACAGCCTCGAAGACTACTTTGACGAGACAGAGAACGGTGGTAGCTTCACTGAGAAATACATGGAGTGCGTCAATACACCTGAGCTATCACGCGTGACTGTACCTGCTATCGACCTCGTGAAGCGTTACATGCGCTCACAGCTTGAGACCGGTACGCCGTACATGTTCTTCCGTGACGCCGTGAACCGGGCAAACCCGAACAAACACGCCGGTATGATCTATAGCTCGAACCTTTGTTCAGAGATCGCACAAAACATGTCGGCAACGACGATTGAAGAAGAGTACACACAAGACGGAAAAATCGTCATCACGAAAACACCAGGTGATTTCGTCGTCTGTAACTTAAGCTCAATCGCACTCGCCCGCGCAGTCAAAGCAGACGTGCTCGAACGCCTCATCCCGGTTCAAATGCGCATGCTCGACAACGTCATCGACTTGAACACCATTGAAGTGCCACAAGCGATGATCACGAACCAGAAGTATCGTGCGGTCGGTCTCGGCACATTCGGATGGCATCATTTGCTCGCCCTCGAAGGAATCCGCTGGGAATCGGTCGACGCCGTTCAGTACGCAGAGAAACTTTATGAGAAAATTGCTTACCTCACGATTCAAGCTTCGATGGAACTCGCGAAAGAGAAAGGCGCGTTCGGTGTCTTCGAAGGATCGGAATGGCATACAGGTGAATACTTCAAGCGCCGGAACTATCGCTCGCACGACGATTTGGATTGGGATGGTCTTGCAGAAGCCGTCCATCAAAACGGTGTCCGAAATGCCTATATGATGGCTGTTGCACCGAACTCGTCGACTGCCATCATCGCGGGTAGTACCGCTTCGATTGACCCGGTCTATAAGAAGGTTTACTCAGAAGAGAAGAAGAACTATAAGATTCCGGTCACGGTGCCTGATTTGACACCTGAGACGAACTGGTTCTATAAATCAGCTTTCGAAGTCGATCAACTATGGAGCATCCGTCAGAACGCATCGCGTCAACGCCACATCGACCAAGCAATCAGCTTCAACTTGTACGTGAAGAACGATGTGAAAGCGACAGAGCTTCTCGCAATGCACTTAGAAGCTTGGTCTCTCGGTATGAAATCGATTTATTACACACGTTCAACGACCGTTGAAGTGGATGAATGCGAGTCTTGTGCCTCATAACTTGTTCGATTCATCATTAGTCCGTTTTTATGAAAGGTGGTTAACGACATGAACATTGCAATCATTTGTCATTCGATGAGCGGAAACACGGAAGAAGTGGCGACGCTCATCGAGTCGACCCACCATCATCGTGGTGACCACGTTGTCCGCTACGACGCGGATCGGGTCGGATATCGGGAAGCCCAGTCTCTCGCGTCATGTGACCTCGTCTATTTCGGGTCTTACACATGGGCAGACGGCATCTTGCCGGATGAAATGAAGGACACGTTCCGTCTCGTGCTGAAAGAATTGAATGTACCGATTCGTCAGGCAGCCGTATTCGGAACAGGTGATAAAATGTTTGTTCACTTCTGTCGAGCGGTCGATGAGATGGCGTACCACCTTTCAAAATACGGAATCCCACTCGCCGGTGAACTGCTTAAAATTGAGCAGTCGCCTCGTAACCAACCGTTCAACGTCCAGCACTGGGCTGAACGGATGGCTCAGAATGTAGAAGAAGGAGTCATGCACCATGTCGATTCAGAAAATCAAATTATTGTCGCCCAAACATCCTAACCGGGCAACCGCCATCATCGGTGGCGAAACAAGCTCAATCGTGAACTGGAACGATATCGCATATCCTCAGTTTTATACGATTTATAAGCAATTGCTTTCAAACTTTTGGATCCCAGATGAGATTTCGATGTCGAAAGACATGCAACAATGGCCGCAGTTAACGGAACGTGAACAAGATGCGTTCAAACGGATCATCGGGCTGTTATCGATTCTCGACTCTGTCCAGACACGATATATCCTCGAGTCGTCGATGTTCTCATCAGATTCATCCGTACACGCCGTACTTGCCGTCATCGCGCAACAGGAAGTCGTACACAATCAATCGTATAGTTACGTTTTGTCAAGCCTTGTCCCACTCGCTGAACAAAATCGTATTTTTGATATTGCGAAAGATGACGAGATGGTCATGAAACGTAACCAATTCATCCTGGACTTATATGAAGAGTTCCGCGACACGCCAAACGCAGAGAATTTCGCAAAATCACTTGTGGCCTCGGTCATTTTGGAAGGCATCAACTTCTATTCTGGATTTGCCTACTTCTATAACCTTGCCCGTCACCAAAAGATGGTCGGGACGTCAACGATGATCAGTTATATCCAGCGCGACGAGATGCAACATTCTTACTTCATCAGCCAGTTGCTCCGTGCCGTTTTGACTGAAAATCCAAAGATTGATGCGGATGGACAGTTCAGCCAATTCGTATACGATACGATGGCAGAGGCCGTCGACCTTGAGATTGAGTGGTGTGAATACGTCCTTCGCGACCTCGATGGACTCGACGTCAGTGAGATGCGTGACTACGTCAAATACTTGGCAAACAAACGCTTACGTGTAATCGGTCTGAACGATTTGTACGAAGGATATGACGAAGATGTCATGCCTTGGATCCGTGCATACTCAGACGACTCGCTCAACGCAACAAAATCTGATTTCTTCGAACAAAAATCGCGTTCGTATGCGAAAGTGACAGACGCCAACGGTTTCGACGATTTGTAAGATACGCGATCAACCGAACCTTTACATGGTTCGGTTTTTTTGTTGCATCAAAAAAACCTTAGACACGTTCGTCTAAGGTTTTTCGAATTAATGATAAGTTTGTACGTATTTAGCGATTCCTTCCGCAACACCCTCTGCCATACGTTGGCGGGATGCGTCACTGCGAAGATACGTCAAATCCGTTGGAGAAGAGATGAATCCGAGCTCTACGAGAGCTGATGGCATCGTATTATACGTAATGACGTAATAGTTTGCCGTCTTAACGCCTCGGTTTGACATCCCACTCATCTTTCCGACTAGGTTGCTTTGAATGTTCGAGGCCAATACGCTACTACGTGCACTGTGGGCCGAACGTGTCGAATAGAATGTTTCCAATCCTTTTGCCGCTGACGAACCTGCTGCGTTGACGTGCATACTCACGAATAAGTCACCACGCAACGACTTCGCTGCAGCGACACGTTGATCAAGTGTCAAGTAAACGTCTGTCGAACGTGTCAGACGAACTGTATAGCCGTATTTCGAACGAAGATAGGCTTCCACACGTTGTGATACATCTAATACAATCGTCTTTTCATAAAGGGAACCGTTCAATGCCCCTGGGTCTTTCCCACCATGTCCAGGATCAAGAACGATGACAGCTCCAGAAGATTCACTCGGTTTCGACGACGAGACGAATCCTGAAGAAACGTAAGCATCTTTTCCGTTGTACTTAATCTTGTGGAAACCATTTACCGTTGCATAGTAGGCAACAGCCGTGCCGTGATCGAGTTTCCCTACTACGCTTGAGTTAAGGCTCGCTTGAGAACGAACATTCAACACATCACCTGGCGTGTTAATATATACCGTTCCTTTTGGTGCCGCTTCAGGCGCAGCCGGAGCTTTTCCAGCCGTCAACCATGAACTTGCCGTGTAGTAGACTTTCGACCCGATGTGAACCGTCGACCAGCTTGCATTATACGATTTGTATGATACAGCCGTGTATTTCGGAAGCACAAGTTGAACTGGCGAACTTTGATGCGTTCTTCCGAACAAGTTGACGTTTCGGTTAGCATACCCCTGAGTCAATCCGTCGTTTGGTTCCGTTGTTGTAGGTGGTTGTATTTCCGTTTTAGAAGTTGAGATCCAAGCTGTCGGTGTATAGTATGTCGCATTCCCGATATATACGGTCGACCAACTTGAATTGTACTTACTTGAAACGACTGCAGTATTGATTGGCAATACTTTCGCTACGCTAGAACTTTGGCTTCTCATCACGAAAAGTTTTAACTCTCGGTTTGCGTATCCATTCTCTTTGACAATCTGTGGTTTGAGCGATCCAGGCGTAATCCACGCTGTCGGCGTATAGTATGTCGCGCTTCCGATATACACGGTTGACCAGCTCGAGTTGTACTTGCTCGAAGTGACGACTGTATGTTTCGGTAACACCTTCTGCACAGCCGAACTTTGACTCCGCATCGCAAACAGTTTCATTTCACGGTTTGCGTAACCTTCCGTTCGGCTCACTGTTGCATCTGTCAGTTTTGGTGCAATGTACATCTTCGCAGCATAGTATGTCTTTCCGTTCAAATAGACTTTCGCCCATGAAGAGTTATGAACGGCATACTTTACTTCTGTCCCTTTTTTCAACGTCGTGACAATGCTGGCTGCACGATGTGATGTGACACGGATGTTTAGGTTTTCGGTCGTCACACCGGTTGAAGTTGCTGACTGAGTCGTCAACGAACTCGAAGGAGAAGAAAGTTTGCGGATGTATTGAGCCGATGCATAATATGTACGACTATTGACATACACTTTATGCCAGGACTGATTATACGTCCCGTATTTCACTTTCGTGCCTTTTGGCAATGTCTTGACGACTGTCCCGCTCAAACTTGGTGTTGAACGAATATTTAAATTCACAGTCGTCTCCCCATCGTACGTTGCGGCTTCAACTGAAGGAAGTTGCATTCCAAATAAGAGAACCGTTAAGATGAGTGCGATTTTTACAAGCTTCATTTTCATCCAAAATATTCCTTTCTTCTAGCGGCATTTCCTACTAACAACAACTTCATATTAGCATAATGCTTTTTTAAAAAAAGTAAATATTTGAAAAAAAGATGAATGTTTTTGATAAAAAGGTAAATGTTTTTATTGTTGGGGTTTGATGACTAAGAATTGATGATTTTCGTAAGTTTCTTCTACAATATGAAAGGTTTCAGGAATCCGATATCCATAACCATCTTCATATAAAAGACCATCTTTTGATTGTTGAATCACGAATCCATCAAGCCCCTCAATATGAGCAATTTTCAGAAAGCGTTCTATATGTTTCTCTCTCTCCATATATCGGTCAAACCGCTCAAAAGGTTTAGGGTCAATCCCACCCCAATAGCGTCCAGACTGATACGTGACATAGGTTCTGACGGAAGTTTCCGTAATCGGATCCGGTGTATGATCGAAACGCCCGAAGTCACGTGTCGATTTTTCATCAATCAATGCATACAATGAGTCAAACAATTCGTAGTTGCACTGTTCTCCTAAAGAAATCACGGCACGTTGCAGTTGCTCGATATGCAGCTGTAACGACTCTCCTTGGCGATTCGGCTTCAGCTTTTTATCTCCCTCGTAAGCATTCAATATCCTCGCCACTTCGCCGGCCTCTTCTACAATTTGAAAATATAACTGTTCTTTCGTCACTTCTCTTACATCTGCTTCTTGTTGTTGAAGTGAGATCGCATACTGGTTCGCGAGACACGTAGAAATGACGAGCACATCGAGCAGTTCTTCTTTTAGCTCCTCCGCTGATCCTTTGCGCATCGCTCCCCCCACTTCTCCCACTTCTTCTAATAATCGCGCCAGCCCTGATAACGGTCTCCAATAGCCTCCCAAATGAAGAATCATCGTATCAATTTTTTGTTGAATCTCTCTCATGTTCATTCACCTATCTTTCTGCTTTATTTACCGTCTACATGATATACTATGCTCAATCTAACTGTCTGGAAAGGGTGGGTTTTTCATGTCTTCGGTAAGACTTTGGCAACTGCTTCGGTTCGTACTTGTCGTAATCGGCTTATTTTTGATTACATGGGTACTGAACATCCTCTTCGAATATACGTATCCTTTCGTGTTTGCCCTACTCTTATCTCTCTTGACCGTTCCACTCGTCAATTTTTTCGAACGAAAAACCAACATGCCGCGTGCACTCGGGACACTGATCTCGTTGTTGATCGTCCTCAGCATCGTCGTCGGCATCATCACCATCGTCATCATCCAATTGATTCATTATGCGACAATCGCAGCGGAGCGACTTCCTGAACAAATCCAAACGTTCACTGAATATGTCCAGCGCTTGTTCAACGAAAAGATTGCACCACTCGTCAACGATGCGTACGAGAGCTATCAACAATTGAATCCTGGACAGACGACTTCATTAGAAGGTGGCATTACAGAGCTCGGTGTCCAACTCGCGGCCGCAATCGGTGTCTTATCCCGTGGTGTGGCAAGTGTCCTACAAGGCATGTTGGCCGCACTCCCACTCGTCCTGTTACTCGTCGTCGTCATTGTGCTCGCCTGGTTCTTTATCACAAAAGACTGGCCGTCTTACGTGACCTCTCTAAATCGCCTGAATAAACGTAAAGGATTTAAAGAATTCGAGGAAGTGATGATCAACCTGAAGTCCGCACTATTCGGTTACGTTCGGGCACAACTTACGCTCATTTCCATCACATTCGGAATCGTACTGGTCGGTATGTTCATTCTTCGAGTCGACAATCCGCTCTCATTCGCTTTACTCGCAGGGTTCTTCGACCTTTTACCTTATTTAGGTGTCGGTACACTACTCATTCCGTGGGCTGCCTATGCCGCAGTATCGGGCGATTGGTTCGTCGCCATCGGATTGATTGTGCTATATATCATCGTCATCGTTCAACGAAACCTGGCCGAACCGAAGATTGTCGGTTCCCACATTGGGTTGAATCCGCTTGCCGCACTCATCTCGATTTTCGTCGGTCTAAAACTATTCGGTGTATTCGGCTTCATCTTAGGTCCCGTACTCGCCGTTCTATTGAAGGCTTTATACAACGCCAAAGTCTTTCATTATATGTGGCGGTTCGTCGTCGGTCCGACCGCCACGACAGCAAAAGAGCGATGAAATCAACATTTCATCGCTCTTCTTTCATTTGAGGTACAGCTACTTTCGGCTCATTTGCTTCAGCCGGGTGTAACGAAAGACCACTCGTCCCCGCTTCATAGGCGGCTACTGCCAAGATGCAAGCATCGATAATGTCATCGATTTGGACGTTTGACATTTTCCATTTCCACGGAGTGCTTTTCGAGTATTTTCGAAGTAACTCGATTCGCTCATCCTGCCCTTCGACTGTCTTTTTCGAATGACTTGCCTCATGCCCCATCATGACCGAGAAGCATACTTCTGGGTGAGATTCATAAACGTCTTCCGCTAACACCTGCTGGAACTCACGGATACGCGGAACCAAATGCCAAGCCTGTTTGCTAATCCCTTTATCGATCAACAATCGACTTCGTTTGTTCGCTTCCTCGTATGTCTCTTCATGAAGCACTTCTTGAATCGGCGGGGTGAAGACGGACGATTTCCGCTCGACGAGTTGGCTCCGCATCCACGCGTCACATGCTCGACTCGAATGGTCGACCGTCCCTAAATCTTTCGGCATATCCACGAAATGCATCGCACCGTCAATGAGCAACTCCTCTAGCGTTTCTGAAATCGTCAAACATAAGGAAATGCTATCGTATGTGATGCGCACCCAGCCTCCGCGTGCGCCGTCAATTCCTACTCCTACCATGTCGTACCTCCTGTAACATCATCAACACGCCGAACACGGCGAAAAATACTGTACATCCTAACCAGATCCGGTTCGGCCAAACCGTGTACGCAAAGCCACACAGAATCGCCAAACCGATCAAGAGGAGCGCTCTTAGCGCTCCCACGTTTCAATCATCCGTGCAAGCGTTCGGACCATGACACCAGTCGGGCCTTTCGGGCCAAGGTCGTTCGCTGCAGCACGTTCGCTCGTTCCTGCGATATCGAGGTGAAGCCACGGTGTATCGCCGACAAACTCGCCGACAAACGCTCCACCGAAAATCATGTGACCGAAGCGACCAGGTGAGTTGTTCAAGTCGGCTACTTCTGATTTTCTCACTTTGTCGATGAACACATCAAAGTATGGCATTTGCCAAACGAGCTCATTCGTCTCGCGACTCGCTTCTTCGAGTGAGCGATAGAGGGTATCATCGTTCGTCAGACAGCCCGTCACGTCTGTACCGAGTGCGACGAGTACACCGCCTGTTAGCGTAGCTACGTCGATGATTGCTTTTGGCTCATACGTTTTCGCGAACGTGACAGCATCCGCTAGAACGAGGCGCCCTTCCGCATCTGTGTTGAGTACTTCGATCGTCTTACCGTTCATCGCCGTGATGACATCATCCGGCTTGAAGGCATCGCCTGAAATCATGTTGTCTGTCGCACCGATGATTCCGATGACGTTTTTATTCGGACGTGTGCGTCCGAGTGTCTCGAATAGTCCAAGGACAGTAGCCGCACCACCCATATCACCTTTCATTCCGACGATGCCATCTTTCGGCTTGATTGAATAGCCACCTGTATCGAACGTGACGCCTTTTCCGACAACCGCAATCGGAGCTTCTTCCTCTGCACCACGATATTCCAACACAATCAATTTCGGCGGGATTGTCGAGCCTTGGTTTACGGCGAGGAGTGCACCCATTCCGAGCCCTTCCATTTCTTCCTTTTCTAACACTCGGTATTTGAAATCATGGCGTTTCGCTAATTCTACCGCATAATCCGCCAACGTCTCTGCTGTCAAAATATTAGCCGGCATCATCGTCAACGTTCGGGCGACATTGACCCCTTTTCCATAAGCGACACCTGCATCGATGTCTTCTTGTGACACATCCCCAAGAAGTGTGATGTTTGGCTCTTCGACCGTTTGTTTCGGCTCTGACTTGTATGTAGGATGAGCATACGTCGCCATTTCAAATGCTTCTGCGAAAATGCGAGCCGCGTCGTTTGTGAACGTGTCGATTGCGACTGCAACGTCCTTTAATCCACGCGCGTGGACGAGCTTCGCCACTTTCCCGAACCAGTTCCGTACATTCTCTGTCGTGATGTCGTTTCGTTGTCCAAGTCCGACAAACAAGACGCGTGCCGTTTCCCCGGCGAACGTCGGCAATAACGTCACTTCTCCTGTTTTCGTCGAAAGGTCTCCTGATTGAATGAGTGCTTTCACTCGTCCACCGAACAATGCGTCGAGCCCTTCGTCGATCGAATCGGCCGCACCGATTCCAACGATCATCGTGTCATATGAATCTGTCCAATTTAATTGAGCAATTTGATACATCTTGCCACTTCCCTTCTTTATATATGGTAAGCATAGCGAACTTCTCCAAAATAATGAAATAGTATGCGTAAGAGTCAAGAAATCTTCGAATTCGTGGGCTATCTCCTCGTTGTGACGTTGTTTTATTTTATGATAGGATAAGAAAGTACGCAATCGGGCTTCTCTTCATCGTGAAGTGAGGCCAATTTGACTGGTCGAGGCTTCCCCTAGTCGTAGACCGTTGCTACTTTAACTTTCTTCGTTCTCGTTAATTCTTTTTTCTTTTCGGGTATGAAGTAACGAGGCAGGAAAGTACACTATTTCTTTGAAAAGAGGGACTACGCTTATGTCACACATTAAAGGTATTGGTGCATCTGCAGGGATTGCAGTTGCAAAAGCATTCGTCATGGAGACACCTTCATTCGATATCCCAACACACAAGATTGAAGATGTCGCTGCAGAAAAGGCACGTTTCCAAGATGCAATCGCACAATCTAAAACGGAGCTTGAAGAAATCCGCGAGCACACGCTTCGTGAACTTGGTCCAGACAAAGCCGAGATTTTCTCAGCTCACCTTTTAATCGTTGAGGATCCAGAAATCGTTTCGCAAGTGAACGATAAAATTGAAAGCGAAAACATGAACGCGGCGAAAGCACTTGACGAAGTCGCACAGACGATGATCATGATTTTCGAATCGATGGACAACGAGTACATGCGCGAACGTGCAGCTGACGTTCGTGACGTGACAAAACGTGTTTTGGCACACATTCTTGGGGTGACATTCGTGACACCTGCATCGATCTCAGAAGAAGTGATCATCATCGCTGAAGACTTGACGCCTTCAGACACGGCACAACTCAACCGTAAATACGTCAAAGGGTTCGCAACAAACATCGGTGGACGTACGTCTCACTCTGCCATCATGTCACGTTCACTCGAAATTCCAGCGGTCGTTGGTACGAAAGTGGCCCTTGAAGAAATCAAAAACGGTGACCTCGTCATCATCGATGGTACGGAAGGTGACGTGTTCGTCAATCCTTCTGAAGACCTCGTCAAAGAGTACGAAGGCAAACGTGCTGATTTCGAAGCTTACAAAGAAGAGTTGAAGCAACTCGTCAACGAAGAGTCTGTCACTGCTGACGGTCATAAAGTGAAGCTTGCAGCAAACATCGGAACGCCAAACGACTTAGAAGGCGTCTTGAAAAACGGTTCAGATGCAATCGGTCTTTATCGTACAGAGTTCTTGTACATGGACTCTGAAACATTCCCGACAGAAGAAGAGCAGTACACAGCATACAAAACGGTTCTTGAAGGTATGGAAGGCAAGCAAGTTGTCATCCGTACACTCGATATCGGTGGCGACAAAGAATTGTCTTACCTCGACCTCCCGAAAGAAATGAACCCGTTCCTCGGCTATCGTGCGATTCGCCTTTGCCTCGAGGAAACAGATTTGTTCCGCACACAACTTCGTGCCCTTCTCCGCGCGTCAGCTCACGGTAACCTCGCGATCATGTTCCCAATGATTGCGACACTTGAGGAGTTCCGCGCAGCGAAAGCCCTTCTCCTTGAAGAAGAAGCGAAGTTGAAAGAAGAAGGAATCGAAGTCGGTCAATATGAAACAGGGATGATGGTTGAAATTCCATCTACAGCTGTCATGGCGAAACAATTCGCAAAAGAAGTCGACTTCTTCTCAGTCGGTACAAACGACTTGATTCAATACACGATGGCGGCTGACCGCATGAACGAAAAAGTATCTTACTTGTACCAACCGTTCAACCCTGCCATCTTGAACCTTCTCCACAACGTCATCACAGAAGCACACAAAGCTGGCAAATGGGTCGGTATGTGTGGAGAGATGGCTGGAGAAGAGCTTGCGATTCCAATCCTTCTCGGTCTTGGACTCGATGAATTCTCGATGTCAGCTTCAAGCGTCCTTCGTGCACGTAGCCTCGTGAAGCGCTTGACGAAGACAGAAACAGAATCGATCGTCAACGAAGTCCTCAACATGGACACAGCTGAAGAAGTCGTGAACTTCCTTAGCGAAAAATTTGACATTAAAAAGTAACGTCAAAAGTCCTTCTCTCGAGCGAGAGAAGGACTTTTTTTACATACTATTTAAAAATCGAAGTCGTCCGGGTCTGGACCGACACGTTTATGTTGGTCGAGTGCGTCGATCCGTTCCATTTGTTCTTTGCTCAATTCAAAATCATGCAGGCTGAAGTTTTCTTCGATTCGATGCGCTTTGACCGATTTCGGAATAATGACCCATCCTGTCTGAAGATGCCAGCGCAACATCACTTGAGCGACAGAACGCTCCACTTCTTTCGCGATTGTAACTAACGTCGGCTCTTCGAACAATCCACCTTGCATGAGCGGTGCCCAAGCAACCGGTACGATGCCGTGCTCAGTCATATACGATACTAATTCGGTTTGTCGAAGCAACGGATGCCGCTCGACTTGGTTCACGGCTGGAACGAGTTCACTGTTTGCAGCCAATGTCTCAAGGTGATGAATCTGGAAGTTACTCACTCCGACCGCTCCGACACGTCCTTCGCGATATAATTGTTCAAGGGCGCGCCAAGAGTCAACAATTTTGTCTTCCACCGGCCAATGAATCAAATACAAATCCAATTGTTCTAAGCCGAGGCGTTCGAGTGAAGCTTCATACGCAGCGATGGCTGATTCATACCCTTGATCGGCATTCCAAAGTTTTGAGGTGATGAACAAATCATCCCGGGAAATATTCACCATCTCCATTCCTTTTCGAATTCCGATTCCGACACCTTCCTCGTTCTCATAAACAGCTGCCGTATCGATGTGGCGGTATCCTTGACGAATCGCTTCCACGACAGCATCGATGACCGTATCCCCGTCCTCTACTTTGAAGACGCCAAGTCCGGTGGTAGGAATGGCTTTCTGACCATGATTCAACTCTACAGATTGTTTCATTTGTACCCCTTCTTTCGTGAGAATTCTTCTTCACTATAAAAGGGATTCCTACTTTTCGGAATAAGGCACATTGAAGTAACTATACAAAAAGAGCCGCTCCATTACTGGAGCGGCGTGTGAAACTTGGTTACTCTGGACCTCTGTCATCAGCTCTAAAGTCGAGCGCTTCCCCTGCGACGACCGTCTCACCGAACGGTACGACGACGACTTTTCCGTCTCCGTTCGTCCAAATGATCGGTGTGATGAGTGAAGGTACTTTATCTCGAATCGCATTGAGATCGACTTCGAGAAGTACGTCTCCCGCTTCGACTCGAGCACCTTCTTCTACTTTCGCAGTAAATCCTTCCCCTTTCAAATTGACCGTATCGAGACCAACATGAATCAGTAGTTCACGTCCATCGTCAGCCAAGATGCCGATTGCATGTTTCGTTGGGAAGAATGTCGTGATTTGACCCGTCACCGGCGAAACGACCTGACCTGAGCTTGGTTCAATCGCAAATCCTTCTCCCATCATCCGACCAGAGAAGACTTGATCTGGTACATCATCAAGTGACAACAATACACCTGACATCGGAGCGAGGAAGCGATGATCAGCTTGTTCAGCAGCTTCCGGTGTAATCACCGCTTTTTCAACTTTTTCTTTCGGTTTATACTCGCCACCTTCGATGATGGTCGCGATTTGTGATTTGAGCGTATCCGACTTCGGTCCAAAGATGGCCTGAATGTTATCCCCTACTTCAAGGACACCGGCAGCACCAAGTGTTTTCAGGAGGTCTTTGTCGACTTGTTTGACGTCATTGACCGTAACACGAAGTCGAGTGATACAAGCATCCAAATGTTTAATGTTTTCAGGACCACCGAGTCCAACGAGCACTTCATACGGCAAGTCGTCCCCAATACCGGCTTTGTCCCCTTTCGCGCCGGTCTGAACGTCACGACCAGGGATTTTCAGGTCGAATTTTGTGATGGCGAAACGGAATCCGAAGTAATAGATGACCGCAAAGACGAGTCCGACCGGAATGACGAGCCACCAGGCCGTTCGGTTCGGCAAGACTCCGAAGAGAAGATAGTCAATGAGACCGCCAGAGAATGTCATCCCAATCTTGACGTTCAGTAGATGCATCGTCATAAAGGAAAGACCGGCAAAGACAGCGTGAATTCCAAAGAGAAGTGGTGCAACGAAGACGAATGAGAACTCGACTGGTTCTGTGATACCTGTCAAGAATGACGTGAGGGCAGCTGAGAAATAGAGACCTTCGACGTCTTTCCGACGTTCTTTTGGAACCGTATGGAACATGGCGAGACAGGCAGCAGGTAACCCGAACATCATGAACGGGAATTTCCCGGTCATGTACGTACCAGCTGTGAACTCGACGCCGTCACGTAGTTGCGCGAAGAAGATCCGTTGGTCACCTTGCACGAGATCACCGGCTTGGTTCGTATATTCCCCGAATTGGAACCAGAACGGAGAATACCAAATATGGTGAAGACCGAACGGAATCAAGGAACGTTCTACCAATCCAAAGATGAATGCTGATAAGGCAACGTTTGCCTCGATGACCGTACTTGAGAACGTATTGATCGCATTCCCGATCGGTGGCCATATATACGCGAGCGCAATCCCGATAATCAAACTGAATGCGGCCGTCGCAATCGGGACGAACCGCTTCCCTGCAAAGAATCCTAAGAAATCTGGCAACTTGATGTTGAAATACTTGTTGTACGCATAAGCTGCAACAAGACCTGCGATAATACCCCCGAATACCCCCATTTGGAGCGTCGGGATACCGAGAACGGTTGCATACTGCGGGTCGCCTTGAGCGATTTCCGCGGTAATCCCGTTCCACGTGCTAATAACTTTGTTCATGATCAAATAACCAACAATGGCTGCTAGACCAGCAACCCCATCCCCGTTCGCCAGGCCGATTGCGACCCCGACGGCAAACAGTAACCCTAAGTTCGCGAAGACGATGTCCCCGGCATCTGTCATGACTTGCCAAATCAGGACAAGTGAGTCATTTGCCAGAAACGGGAGCAATTCAACGAGGTCCGGGTTTTGGAATGCGGTACCAAACGCCAAGAGAAGACCGGCTGCCGGTAAGATCGCAACCGGAAGCATGAGTGCTTTCCCGACCCGTTGTAAAACGCCAAACACTTTCTTCCACATCATGGTTCCCTCCTTTGTCAGAATACTTACTTTTTCCCTCTAACGTTTGGATGAAACCGTTTCATATAAAAGAAAAAGACCAACCCCGAAGGATTGGTCTAGATGATGATTAGTTTGCTTTCTTTTCGTTACCTGAAGCGATAACCGCTTGAATTTCTGATTTCAATGCATCCGAACGTGGTCCGAAGATTGCTTGAATGTTGTTACCAACTTCAAGGACACCAGAAGCGCCAAGGCGTTTCAACTCATCTTTGTTGACTTGGTTCTTATCTTTTACTTCGACACGAAGACGTGTGATACATGCATCGAGGTGCTTGATGTTTTGTGAGCCACCAAGACCAACGAGGATATCTTGTGCAAGTTCCGAACCAGTAGCTGTTGATTGTTCAACAACCTCATCTTCACGACCTGGTGTTTTAAGGTTGAACTTACGGATAACGAAGCGGAATCCGAAATAGTAAACAACCGCGAACACGAGACCAACTGGAATGACGAGCCACCAAGCCGTACGACCTGGAAGAACACCGAAGAGTAAGAAGTCGATCAAACCACCTGAGAACGTCATCCCGATCTTAACGTTCAAGAGGTGCATCGTCATGAACGAAAGACCTGCGAACACTGCGTGTACTGCGAAGAGAAGTGGTGCTACGAACAAGAATGAGAACTCGATTGGTTCTGTGATACCAGTCAAGAACGATGTAAGGGCAGCAGAAGCCAAGAGACCACCGACAACCGCTTTACGCTCAGGACGTGCTTCATGGTACATTGCGAGTGCTGCTGCAGGAAGACCGAACATCATGAACGGGAATTTACCAGTCATGAACGTACCTGCTGTCAATTCAGCACCGTCACGAATTTGTGCGAAGAAGATCGCTTGGTCACCACGAACGACGTTACCCGCTGCATCTGTGTATGAACCGAATTCAAACCAGAACGGTGAGTAGAAGATGTGGTGAAGACCGAATGGAATCAATGAACGTTCGATCAAACCGAAGACGAACGCTGCCAAAGTGCGGTTTTCATTCAACATGAAGTTAGAGAATGTGTTCAAACCGCCCTGTACTGGTGGCCAAACGAGAAGCATTACGAAACCAGCAACGACTGCTGCTACTGCTGTTACGATTGGAACGAAACGTTTACCAGCGAAGAAACCAAGGAACTGTGGCAATTCAATATTGAAGTACTTGTTATAGGCCCATGCGGCGATGAGACCCATGATGATCCCTCCGAATACCCCTGTTTGGAGTGTTGGGATACCGAGTACGTTCGCGTATGCTGGGTCACCTTGTGCTAACACTTCAGGTGTGAGTTCGAGCCAAACACCCATCACTTTGTTCATGATCAAGAATCCGACGATTGCCGCAAGTCCGGCAACCCCGTCACCTGCTAAACCGATGGCGACACCGACTGCGAACAAGAGCGCCAAGTTCGAGAAGATGATTCCACCCGCTTGCTCCATCAATTGAGCGAATTTCACGACGCCTTCGTTTGTTAACCAACCAGCGCGTGATGTAAGTTGTGGGTTTTGCATTGCGTTACCGAATGCAAGAAGAAGACCGGCTGCCGGCAAGATCGCAACAGGAAGCATAAGTGCTTTACCGACTTTTTGAAGAACACCAAAGATCTGCTTAAACATCAACATTTCCTCCTTTTTTTAAGTACGTATAAACAATATGATAGCGGCGTAGATGTCAGACAACCGACGTATCTAAACGTTTTCATAAATCACGTTTATAAAAACAGAAAAGGCATGAATAAGGATAGAACGTAGACCTCTCCCAATGGAGAAATCACATAACGTTCCACTCCTTACTCATGCCTGATCGAATCAGTAACACGTAAGACACGTGGTATCATTTATCTACTTGTTAGGCGCTGGAGATGCATCGTCAAATATGTCGCTTCACCTCGTGGGACGGGACGCTTTAACTCGCGTTCCATGATGCCCATCAGCTCCCAAGCAGTACTATAGCATAGCGGATATTCGTCGCGCAACACCTTTTCAATTTTTTGTGGTGCCTCGACCATCTCACCCGTCGCAACCCGCTCAACGGCGTACCTTAAGTGCCGAAGTAAGCGCTTATAATCGAGTGAAGTTCGGTCCAATTTTACGTTCAAACGACTCTCAATCGTCTGGACGATTTGGCCGATGATTTGGTTATGACGATTCACTTCCAGGACATTTTTGAACGTCGTCGCTGAGTGAATATGGAGGGCAATGAATCCAGTCTCCGCATCTGGAAGAAGTACGTTCAATCGTTCATGGAACATATCGACGATTCGTTCCGCGAGCGCAAACTCGTTTGGATAAAGGGATTCCGTCTCAAGTAAAAACGGATTCGTCACTTCCATCCCTTGCTCGATTCGTTTCATCGTGAAGAACAAATGGTCGGTCAAGCCGATATGAATGTGCTCATCGACTTTTTTACCCGTACTCGTCTCGATGAAGCCGACGATTTCTTGCATGAACGCAATAAAATCCTCATCGACATGTTTGACGAGCTCTTGATACTGCGACTGTTCTTCTTTATCTGTCAGTTGATACACTTTCTCCGGGACGCTGGCCGGGTCGACGAGGTCGCCTGGTTTTTTGCCAAAGCCAATTCCCTTCCCGAGTAGAATGACTTCCGGATCCGTATCATGTTGACAAATGACAACGCTATTATTCAACACTTTTTTGATCGTATACATCGGTAATGTCATTCGCATCGCATCCCTTACTAAAAATCGTTTCGCTATCTAGTATATCGGTTCATGCCCTAAAAAAGTAGGGACAAAACAAAAAAGGCGAACATTTCTGTCGCCATTTAAAACATTGAATAACCGCTCTTTCGTAAGAAACGAATCGTCACGCCAGCCAAGATTGCTCCGAGCAACCCGAAACCGAGCATGAACAAATCGAGAAGTTGCAATCCGACGAGTCCTTCATAGATTCCCGTGAGTGCAGTTGACGTCTCGGTCACGTAACTCGAAAGTTTGACATTATCAATCATCATGATGACAAAAATCGGATAAATGAACACGAGTGTCCATGTCTTTTTAAGTAACATATTCAAGATGAAGCCGATACTGAAAAAAATCGTCATATATAAGACGGCCCCAATGACTGCTTGGATAATATGCATGTGATGTCCCCCTTGTCCGCTCTCCATTATACAAAATTCTGACCGACGTGGTCAAAGAACTTCCTATGACAATTTCGAAAGAAAACAGCTCGTTCTGAATCAGAACGAGCCGTACGTTAATCGAAAATTAGAACTTCCCTTTTTTGAGGACAAGTCCGTATTTTTTCAATTCGATGAAGTGTTTGTTGTCGATGACTTTCTTCATGAATGAAGCGTTGCGACCGAAGATTTTTTTACCCATGACGATTCCGATTCCATCGTTATGACCGAGTGAAGCAACTGTTCCTTTGCTCTCGTAAGTGAACTTCGAAGTCGATTTGCCATTGATGAGCGCAGCGATGTTTTTCGCAACGTTGTGCGCTTGTTGTGTTGCGATTTGTGCCGTCGGTGGGTATGGACGGTTCGAAGCAGGGTCCATGACTGCCGAGCAGTCACCGATGATGAAGACGTTGTCGTGACCTGGTGCACGGTTATCCGCTTCCACCATGACACGGTTACGAACCGCTTCAAATCCTGATTTTTCGATGATCGGGCTACCACTTACGCCACCTGTCCAGATGATCGTGTTGGCGTGGATCGTTTCCGTCGTGTCACCTTGAAGTGGACCAAACGTAACGACACCTGGCTCAACACCTTTGATTCCGTTACCGAGTTTCATCTCGACACCGTTACGCTCCAACCATTTCTGTGCGTACGTTGTGAGTTCTGGGTCGAAACCTGGAAGAACCGTTGGCGCTGCTTCAATGTTGACGATACGAACAGCTTCGCGTGGAACGTCATATTGTTTGCAAAGCTCTGGGATTCGGTTGACGATTTCACCGAGGAATTCGATTCCCGTGAATCCAGCACCACCGACAACAATCGTTACGAACGAGCTGTCAGAAGAACCGTTTGTTTTATATTGAGCGAATGAGTACTCGATGTGCTCTTTAATTTTACGAACACTGTTCAATGAGCTAATTGTCATGGCATTTTCTTTCAAGCCTGGGATACCGAATGTTTCCGGTACACCGCCGAGACCGATGACAACGTAGTCGTATTCGACGACGGAACCATCTTCAAGCGTAACTTGTTTCGCAGCAGTATCGACGCGATCGACGATCCCTTTGACAAGTTTCACACGTGATGGGTTCACAATATCGTTAATGTAAATGCGTGCTTGGTCTGGGTTCATCGTTCCAGCAGCTGGTTCGTGAAGCCAAGTCGTTTGGTAGTGATAATCATGCTTGTTGATGAGCGTGATGTTCGCGTCACCTGCAGCGAGTGTCTTTTGAAGGTTGACGGCTGTGATGAGTCCGCCAAAGCCCGCGCCAAGAATAACAATGTTAGGTCGTTTCATGTTCATTTCCACCTTGTTTAAAGTTTTGTTTTTTCGAACAACTATGTTGTGTGTTTCTTCACATAGATGTTCACAATAAAGCCCATTCTTGTTCAACATCTGTTCACAATTGCTTCTGTTTCATTGTACGCTCTTTAAATTGAATTCTCAATGGAAAAGCTTATCTTCTTGAATTTTTTTTGAAAGTGTTGCATGTTTGTACTGAATGGATTTAATTCAATAAACTCTCTATAATAAATGTATACGCTTTGAGGAGGAATTCGATGAAGACGACGAAAGATGTAATCATCATCGGTGGAGGTCCGGTTGGACTGTTCACCGCATTTTATGCAGGCATGCGCCAACTCGATACGACGTTGATTGAAAGTTTACCGCAACTCGGCGGTCAATTGTCAACGCTCTATCCTGAAAAATATATTTATGACATCGCTGGCTTCCCGAAAGTGAAAGCACAGGATCTGATCGATCAATTAAAAGCACAGGCTGATCAATTCGAGCAAGACTACCGCCTTGGCGAAACGGTCGAAACGGTGGAACGTCTCGAGGACGGCACGTTCGTTTTGACGACGAATAAAGAAGAGTACCATACGAAAGCGGTCATTATCACTGCCGGAAACGGTGCCTTCTCGGCTCGTCCACTCGGTCTTGACGGTTGCGAAGATTACGCAAACCTTCATTACTTTGTCGACAACATGGAGAAATTCCGTGATCGCCGCGTCATGATTGCCGGTGGTGGCGACTCTGCTGTCGACTGGGCACTCATGCTCGAAGGGATCGCGAAAGAAGTACACATCGTCCACCGCCGTGACCGTTTCCGTGCTCACGAACATACGGTCGAACAAATGAAGGCATCGACGATTAATGTCCTTACGCCGTACAACATCGAGTCACTCTCAGGTGAGACACACATCGAATCTGTTGAATTGACGGATAAGGACGGCGAGTCGAAAATCGTTGAGATCGATGATTTGATTTGTAACTACGGATTCGTGTCATCTCTTGGCCCAATCAAGAACTGGGGAATGGAATTTGAGAAGAACACGATCCGTGTCGACTCACGCATGGAAACGACAGTTGCCGGGATCTTCGCTTGTGGTGATATCGCCACATACGAAGGAAAAGTGAAGCTGATTGCGACAGGTTTTGGTGAAGCACCAATTGCCATCAATCAAGTGAAGCAACTTGTGGACCCGACTGCACGTCATCCGCAACACTCGACATCTGTATTTGCCGGGAAATAATGATCAATCCTCTGTGGACCGTGTCCACAGAGGATTTTTTCATTTCCGCATCGTCTGAATGATGACCCGGTCAATCCAGTCATCGAGTTGCGTGAACACGAAGCCCGCCTTTTTCGCTTCAGCGATCGACATGTAATAGTCGACGTCCGAATCATATGGGGACGACTCCCCATCTTTTATGATATGGACCGGTTTTCCGACATGTTGTCCGATTCGCTCCATTAAAGCACCCATGGAGATGAGACCGTCACTCGCTGCGTTGAAAGGACCAGTCACGTTCGCACGTCCCACCCATTCTAAAAATGCTGCTGCTTCCGCACTCGAGATGAAGCCCATCTTCGCTTCTGGATGATGCAGCACAATCGGTTCCTCGTTGCGAATCGCGTCCACATAAAATTTGAGTCGATCTGTATAATCATCTGGTCCGAGGACGATCGGTAAGCGTACGGTCGCAACTGGGAATGAAGCTCGATGGAAGAAGAACGACTCAGCTTCTCGCTTCCCTTGTCCGTAGTCATGCTCAGCCTCTAGATGATATTCATAATGGAGCGGATTAAAGTCACTTTCTTTTAATTCAGGACCCGGCGCGTAAACCGACATTGTAGACGTCAGGACATACTTTCCGACCTTGTCCAAGAACGCATCTGAGGCGATTTTTGCCTGATACGGAGTAAAACAAATGTTGTCATAGACGAGATCGTAACGTTCGCGTGCCAAGTCTTTCATCGTCGCGACCGATTGCCGGTCTCCTTTGATGGACCGAATCCCTTCGGCTTCCGGCACTTGCAACTGCCCCCTCGTCACAATCGTCACATCATCCCCCGCCTCCGCGAGTCGTAAGGCAAGTCGTTTCCCGAAATAGCGCGATCCTCCAAAAATCAATACTTTCCTCATCACCCTAGCCCCCTTCAATACGATTCTCTTCCCTACATTCCCTTTCCCCGACGTTCCGTAACTGGTCGAATCGCACAAAAAAAAGACTATGGCGCTCCATAGTCTAAAATAATTAACATTCTCCTGGTGTACCGGCGTTCGTCGCCGTTCGGAAACTTGAACCGCAGCCACACGTGGCGATGGCATTCGGGTTTTTAATCGTGAAACCCCCACCGAGCATCGACTGTTTGTAGTCAATCTCGAGCCCATCGACGACCCCGTGATCGACTTCTGCGACGATGACGCGGACGCCGTGATGGTCGAATTGAATATCTTTATCCGTCTTCTCCTCATCAAAGCCCATTCCATATGAAAGTCCTGTACATCCGCCACCTTGGACCTTCACTCGCAAGTATTGCGCATCTGGACGTTCGGTCTGTTTCATCATCTCTTGCACTTGAAGTGCTGCTGATTCTGTCAAATGAATCATCTGAACTCCTCCTCATTTTATCTTCATTTCAAGTCAATTGACTTGTAGTTTTGTACATTATCTTGTATAACTAAACTGTAACAAAAAAAATTAAATCGTTCCATCTTCGGGGCAGGGTGAAATTCCCGACCGGCGGTATTGAAGAATTTATTCTTCTCAGCCCGTGAGCGAGCAAGGCGTTGCTTGCTGATTTCGTGAGATTCGAAAGCCGACAGTACAGTCTGGATGGGAGAAGATGGCGGCATCCGACCGATATCCGGATGTTTTCTTTGACGTGGACTTTTCCACCTTGGAAAACATCTATTTCGTATGCGCGTAAACTCTCCCGATTGTCTTCATTGCAATCGGGTTTTTATATGCGACGGGTGCCATTCATCGAGGAGCGACCTAAAGGAGAGATTCTGATGAAAACTACGCGCAACAAACGACTGACAACTATGGTGACTTTGGCGATGCTAGGGACGATCTCGTTCGTACTCATGCTATTCAACTTCCCGCTCCCATTTTTACCACCATTCCTCAAAGTGGATTTCAGTGACATTCCTGCACTCATTGCCGGAATCGTCTTTTCCCCACTCGCAGGTGTCGTGGTCGTCGGATTGAAAAACGTCTTGTACTATGTCTTTAACGGTGGCGGTGTCCCGGTCGGAGAAGTCGCAAACTTCTTCGCAGGTGTCGCATTCATGTACCCGGTCGCATGGTTCTACCACAAACGGAAGACGAACAAAGCACTCGCTTCCGGACTACTCGCCGGTACAATCACGATGGCACTCAGCCTCGCCATTTTAAACTATCTCGTCATCTTGCCAGCCTATGCTTTCTTCTTCGGAATGGCAGATATGGCCGACCCGGCCGTGAAGACGGACCTCGTCCTTTACGGGATCTTACCGTTCAACTTGATTAAAGCAATCTTGATCAGCGCACTCTTCGTTCCACTCTTCTTGAAATTGAAGCCGTGGATCGAACGTCAGCGCGTACAACTTCAAGCATAATCGATATACGAGCACTTAGGCGTTGCCTAGGTGCTTTTTTTCAATCCGATGGATCAGGAGGAGTTTGATTGATGAAACATGAAGAGGATTTGATTGATTTTTTACAACAAGATGCAGAACTTATGAATCACCTTCGCACCGTTGCTACCCTTCGTCTGCCAGACTGGTGGATTTGCGCGGGCTATATTCGCGCAAAAATATGGGACCATCTTCATGGATACGATGCACCGACCCAAACGGACGACGTCGATGTGATTTATTTCGACCTTACCCAGTCGGAAGAATCCATCGAAAAAGAATTAGAACAGGTGTTGAATCAACTCGACCCGAGCGTACCTTGGTCTGTAAAAAACCAAGCGAGGATGCATCATGTGAACCATTTGCCACCATATACGTCATCGGTCGATGCGCTAGCGCACTTCCCCGAGACGGTGACCGCAATCGGGGTACGTCTCAATGTAGACGGTGAGCTCATTCTCTCAGCACCCTATGGCGTTCAAGACCTTCTCACACTACAAGCTAGACCTACACCGTATTTTGAAACAAGCACCCCAAAACATCCAATCTACTTGAAACGAATGGCTCAAAAAAATTGGACAGCTCAATGGCCGAACGTCAAATTGTATATATCATCCCTACACTAAAAAACGCGACCACCGAAGTGATCGCGTTTTCTTATACTAATTAGAGAAGAAGTCCAGCCAATGTAGCTGACATCAAGTTTGCAAGCGTACCTGCGAGAATTGCGAGGACACCCATACGTGCGATGTCACCACGACGGTTTGGCGCCATACCACCAAGACCACCGAGAAGGATCGCGAGTGATGAAATGTTTGCGAAACCACAAAGTGCGAATGCGATCATTGCTTCTGTACGAGCTGACAAATCACCAGTACCGATGATTGGTGCAAACTCAGAGAAGGCAACGAATTCGTTCAAGACTAATTTTTGACCGAGGAAGCTACCAAATTGTACTGCATCTGCCCATGGTACACCGATGACGAATGCAAGTGGCGCGAACACGTAACCAAGGATCAATTCGAGTGACAAGCTATCAAATCCGAAGAGTCCGCCGACTGAACCGAGGATCAAGTTGACGAGCGCAATCAATGAAACGAACGCGAGAAGCATTGCACCGACGTTCAAAGCAAGGAAGAGACCGTCAGAAGCACCACGTGCCGCTGCATCGACGAAGTTCGCCGCTCTGTCTTCTTCTTCCTCTGCAATCTCGATGTCATCATCGTATTCTTCTGTTTCTGGAACGATGATTTTCGCGAACAAGAGACCAGCTGGAGCTGCCATGAAGCTCGCTGCGAGCAAGTACTCGAGCGGTACACCGAGTGCTGCGTATCCAGCAAGTACAGAACCGGCAACCGATGCAAGACCACCGACCATAACTGCGAAGAGCTCAGACTGTGTCATCGTAGGAAGGTAAGGCTTGATGACAAGCGGTGCTTCCGTTTGACCGACGAAAATGTTTGCTGTTGCTGAAAGTGACTCTTTACGTGACGTTCCTAAGGCTTTCGCGAGTGCCGTACCGAGGATACGGATGACCCACTGCATGACGCCAAGGTAGTAGAGTAACGCGATTAATGATGACATGAAAACGATAATCGGAAGGACTTGGAATGCGAAGACGAAGTTGTCACCGCCGACCGCTGTTCCGAATACGAACGCGATCCCGTCACCGGCCGTATTCAAGATGGCTTGAACCCCGCTCGAGATCCATTCAAGTGCCGAACGTCCCCAAGACGTGTACAGTACAAGGAAAGCAAACGCGAATTGAACAGCGAACGCTGCCAAGACCGTGCGCCATTTGATGGCTTTACGGTTGGTAGAGAAGATGTAAGCGATTGCAATTAGTGCCAAAATACCAACCACACTCATGATTTTCATTGATGTTGTGCTCCTTTCATATTAAACAAAGCGATTATATGTGTCATACCCGAAAAGAGATGTGCCCTACCGTTTGAAACGCTTTCTTTTTCTCGTTGTTAAACGTCAGACAACCTACATTCGAACCTCTTAGAATATAACATCCATCTTTTTAAAATGCAACGGGTGAAATAAAAAAGTTTGAGGTCATCCCTCAAACTTTTTACCATGCCATCTCTTCTATTTTTTCATACACCTTCGTCACTAACTCATCCGGTGTTTCACCGGTCACGACTTCCCCGTCGACGAGGCAAAAGAGATCAAGGGAACAGACGCCACAGTAGCCTGTACAGCCGTATTCGACCACATCGAGATCAGGATCAGACTCTAATTTCGCTCGGGCCACTTGTGAGCCCATCGCTAAATTCGAGGCGCAAAATTCGATGATTGGATTCATCATATATGTCACCGTCTTTCTTTACGTGAATTATCGGAAAATGGTTCTTCTACGGCAGATTATAACATGATACAGTTGAAGAGTAACAAAGGGGGATTATTATGCGCAAATTAGTCGTCTTAGGGGGCGGTTACGGGGGTATGCGTGTCATCGAAAGAGTTCTTGGACATCAGTTGAAGGACGTATCGGTCACGCTCGTCGATCGCTTACCTTATCATGGATTAAAAACAGAGTATTATGCGCTCGCTGCAGGAACAGTCTCGGACCGCGATATTCGCATCGATTTTCCGGAAGAAATTGACTACATATACGGACAAGTCACGGATATCGATACGGAAGACAAGATGGTTCTTCTCGCGAGTGGAGAAAAAGTACCGTATGATGACCTCGTCATCGGATTAGGCTGTGAAGACAAATATCATAACGTCCAAGGGGCAGCAGAGTTCACGTACAGTATTCAAACACTTGAAGAATCACGAAAAACACAGCAAGCGATCAACGGGTTACGGCCTGGCTCGGTCGTCTCGGTCGTTGGAGCCGGATTATCCGGCGTCGAACTCGCAAGCGAACTACGCGAGAGTCGTCCTGATTTGACGGTTCGCTTGTTTGACCGTGGACCTTCCGTATTATCATTCTTATCCAATCGTGTCTCCATGTATGTGCAATCTTGGTTCGAAGAGCACGGAGTCGAAGTCATCAACAACGCCAACATTACGCGCGTCGATGCCGATGGATTATGGAACCATGAAGATTTGTTCCCTTCCGACTTGACCGTATGGACAGCCGGTATTCAACCGGTCGCTGTCGTACGCAATCAAGGATGGGAGCTTGATGGAGGCGGACGTGTCAAACTGACGGAGCACCATTTCGTCCCTGGCCTACCAGACGTATTTGTCGTCGGAGACAATGCGAGCTTGCCATACGCACCGTCCGGACAGCTCGCCGAAGCTCAGGCGGAACAAATCGTTCAAGTGCTCCTCTGTAAATGGAAAGGACTTGCCTATCCAGAGTTACCAGACATCAAATTGAAAGGGACGCTCGGTTCCCTCGGTAAGAAAGCAGGCTTCGGGGTGTTCATGGGGAAACAATCACTCACCGGCAAAGTCGCCCGCTTGTTGAAGTCCGGCATTCTTTGGAAACATAAAGTCATCAAGTAAACAATTGCGAATGGACCTGACGGGTCGATTCGCTTTTTTCATGCACCGCATCACCGATTTTCTGTTACCGTTACGTCCTCTTGAGTCAAAAGTCTTGTATCTGAATCCCCTGTATCCTTATCTAAATATTCAGATTTTTAATGCCATCGACATATTCTATCCGTTGGAAATACTTGTTACTCTATGAACACGGCAGTACGACATCCTGTCATCTTGCCTACTACCTTAAAGGAGGAAACAAGTTGAAGAAAATCTGTAGCACCGTCCTTGCATCATTGCTCGTCTTATCAACCGTCCCAGGAGGCGCGGAAGCCGCCCCGAACAAGGAGAAAGAACGCGTCCTCGTCGTCTTCAAAGAATCGGCAAAGAAAATCCCGCTCTCGATTGAAGGCATGGAAGTTAAACAACAGTATTCGAATATTCCTGCAGCAGCACTCGAAGTTCCGAAAGCTGCCTTGAACGGACTGAAGAATAACCCGCATGTCGCACACGTGGAAGTCGATCAAACGGTACATATCGAAAACCAAAACCAGGATTGGGGAATCCCTAAACTTCAAGCTCCTTCCGCTTGGCAAAGTGGATTCACTGGGAAAGGTGTCAAAGTATCCGTCGTTGATACGGGTATTTCCGCTCACCCTGACTTAACGATTGCTGGTGGTGCCTCGTTTAGTACGGTCACGAGTTCTTACGCCGACGATAACGGTCACGGTACGCACGTCGCCGGGATTATCGGAGCCCGTAACAACAGCATCGGTACGGTCGGAATCGCTCACGAGGCAAGCATCTATGCCGTCAAAGCACTTGAGGCGAACGGTAGCGGTAGTCTATCAAGCATCATCGCCGGTATTGATTGGTCGATCACAAATGACATGGACATCATCAACTTGAGTCTTGGGACGACAAGCCCTTCGACGACACTCCAACAAGTCGTAGATCGTGCGAATAACGCAGGCATCCTTGTCGTTGCGGCAGCCGGAAACAACGGACGTACCGATGGGTCGGGCGATCTCGTTAACTACCCAGCGCGTTACAGTTCGGCAATCGCCGTCGCTGCGACGGATATCAACAACAACCGTGCCTCGTTCTCAGCGACAGGTGGCACAGTCGAAGTCGCAGCACCTGGTGTCAGCATCAATTCAACCCTCTCAAATGGCGGCTACGGTCAAATGAGCGGGACATCGATGGCGACGCCTTACGTTGCAGGTAACCTTGCGCTCATGAAGCAAGCCTTCCCAACGTTATCGAGCACGCAACTCCGTACGAAATTATCGCAAGATTCGATTGACCTCGGTACGGCAGGTCGTGACACTTGGTTCGGAAATGGACTCGTCCAAGCCCCTACTTCTGGTGGTACGACACAACCGGTACAAGCACTCACGGCGACAGTATCGACTTCGAAGTCATACTACTACGCGGGTGAAGTCGTCTCGATTTCTTCAACAGTACGTAATTCGAATGGCCAAGCGGTCGCGAACGCCGATGTCCGTGTGACGGTCACACAACCGAACGGCGCGACACTCGTCGGTACAGGCAAGACGAATGCTTCAGGAGCGATCACGTTCACACTCTCTACGAACTCTTGGTCACAACGCGGTACGTATCAAGTGAAGTCTGACGCGACGCTAACTGGTTACACGGCTGGTTCAGCAACGTCTTCGTTCCAACTTCTTTAACCGAAAAAAATCGAGCGCTTCGCTCGACTTCACTGATTGACGAACCAAGTCGCATCATACGACCTGGTTCGTCTTTTTTTGATTCCAATTCATCAGGTAAAGTGTTCAACAAGTACTCTAGTTTTGTAAAACTGATAAAACAAATCCTCATATTTCGTTTTCGAAAGAATAGGTAAACAAAAAACGAACCTTGCCTTCGCATGGTCCGCCTGTCGTCAATACTCATTTATGATTGCTTCGCTTCAATCGCCGCATATACTTTTCTTAACTGAACGACGCCTTCATCAATTACTTCCCCGTCTAACAAGACGAGCGGATAGAACCATTCGTCCTCTTTAAGTGCCTGTGCAAACTCGTCTTCACTCTGTTCGAAGTCGATATATTCGAACGAAAAGGATTGCTCTGGATACTTTCGTCCGAGTGCACTTTGTAACCATTCATACGTCTCGGTCGAACTCGGTGCACCGACACAACTCGCACATTGAACTTCAGCCCCATATACCGTAATTTTCATCTTCATTCCCCCTCAAAACCATTATACAAAATCCTTCCCTTACTCGATGATGAAACGCTCAGCGTAAATGATTGAGAAACACTCTCAAACTTGCTAGAATAAAGTAGAACGAGAAAGGGGTAGATACCATGGAAATGTTTGATCAAGTCCAAGAAGTGCTCGATAAATTGCGTCCGTTCTTGCTTCGTGACGGCGGAGACGTCGAACTCGTAGATGTCGAAGAAGGCATCGTCAAGCTCCGTTTGATGGGTGCTTGCGGCAGCTGCCCGTCTTCAACAATCACGCTAAAAGCTGGTATTGAGCGTGCGCTCATCGAAGAAGTACCAGGCATCGTCGAAGTAGAACAAGTATTCTAAGCAAAAAGGGAGACATTCGTCATCCCTTTTTTTCATGCTTCCATTCATCTAAGCTCTCAACCATATAGGTTGGGAGTTTTTCTTGTTCTTGGATAAATGCCGGTCCATGTACACCTGAATTCACATGGAGTGTACGAATGCCACCGTTGATTCCAAATAAAATATCTGTGTGATAGTTATCCCCTACCATGACGACATCTTCTTTATTCAACCCAATCATATCGAGTGCGATGTCAATCATGACCGGTTCCGGCTTTCCGATGAAGAAAGGATCTTTCTCCGTCGTCACGGTCAACACAGACGTGAGTGATCCGTTCCCCGGTAAAAATCCACGTTCGGTCGGAATGGCGATATCCCCATTCGTCGAGATGAATCGAGCCCCTGAACGGATGGCGATTGCGCCTCGCGCCAACTTCTCATACGTGATGTGTCGGTCGAGTCCGATGACCACGTAGTCCGCCTTCGGTTCGTCCGTGACATGAAAACCACGAGACTCTAACGCGAGACGGAGTCCGTCTTCCCCAATCATATAGACGGTTGCTCCTGGCGACATCTTCTCAATATAAAAAGCTGTCGCCATCGCGCTCGTCAAGACGTTTTCTGCCTTCACATTTGCGCCCATCGCAATCAATTTATCCGCGATCTGTTGTTGTGTCATCGATGCGTTGTTCGTGACGAACAAATACGGGACGCCCGTCGCTTCTAGTTCGTTGACGAAATCAACCGCTGCCTGAACGGGTTCTGTACCGGCATACATCGTGCCGTCTAAATCAAACAAATATCCTTTAATCGGTTCCATCCAATCACTCGCTTTCTGGTAAGAATGCGGACACTGGTCCAAGCTCGACTTCTAAGTAGTGACGAACTTGTGCGGAGAATGCCGTGAAGTCTTGTTTTGACGTTTTCACCCACTCATCAAATTTTGATGCGTCGGCGTGCACAAACTCACGAACGTAATAGGCACGTAATCCGACGAGCGCTTTCGTCGCGTTCGCCGTCGTTTCATCAAGTACACGCTCATCCAGTAAGATGTCGACAATGTCTTCATAACTGCCCGGATCTCGCATAATGAACCCGTCAATCATCGAGTTCCCAACATCGATGACACCTTCCATAAGAAGGACGGCCATTCGCTGTTTCGCAAGCTCCACCGTGAACGCATCCCCCGTCAATTGATCGGTGTGCGCTAACATCGTCTCCATTTGTTCCAGTGTCTGATTAATCTTCTCTCTATTCACAAAATACATGATGATCCCCCCTGCTGTTAATACTAATGCTTTTTCGGTCAGGAGAAAAGAATCTGTCCTATTTACATCATTTATAAAATTGTGATACACTAATCAACGGATTTAAACCGTAAAAAGTATAACACATTGAATAGAGATAACGTGGAGGGTACAACATTATGGAACGTGAATTAGCATTAGAAATCGTACGGGCAACAGAAGCAGCAGCACTCGCATCATCGAAATGGATTGGACGCGGTCAAAAGAACGAGGCCGATGATGCAGCAACGTCAGCGATGCGAGAAGTTCTCGGAACGGTCAACATGGATGCGACAGTTGTCATCGGAGAAGGTGAACTCGATGAGGCCCCAATGCTCTACATCGGGGAAAAACTCGGAACGACATTCGGTCCGAAAGTTGACATCGCTGTCGACCCACTCGAAGGAACATCCATTGTCGCAAAAGGCCTTGGAGATGCGATGGTCGTCATCGCCGTTGCTGATGAAGGTGCCCTCCTCCACGCACCCGATATGTACATGGACAAGCTTGTCGTCGGTCCAAACTTAAAAGGGAAAGTCTCCCTCGACGAACCGCTCGAGTCAATCATTGAAAAAGCTGCGAAATATAATAATAAGCGCATCGAAGAAGTAACGGTCATCATGCAAGACCGTGACCGCCACGAACACCTTCGTCAAGCCGTCATGAATGTCGGCGCACGTGTCAAGCTCTTCGAGGATGGCGATGTCTCTGCCGGAATCGCTGCTGCCGTCAAATCGAACCCAATCGATATTTTCATCAGTACAGGCGGAGCTCCTGAAGGAGTCATCACAGCCGCTGCTGTCAAAGCGCTTGGTGGAGACATGCAGGCCCGTTTACATCCGATGAACGAAGAGGAATCAGCTCGCGTCATCTCAATGGGAATTGAAGACCCACTTCAACTCCTTACGCTCGACGACCTCGTCAAGAGCGACGACTGCATCTTTGCTGCGACGGGTGTCACGTCAGGTGAGTTGCTCGATGGCGTCAAGTTCTTGACGGATGATATCGTCGAGACGACGTCACTCGTCATGCGCTCGAAGACACGCACGATTCGTAAAGTCGTGGCTGAACATCACTTGTCATTGAAACCATACTTACAAAAAACTGAAGTCAACGCCTAAAAAAAACGCCTTGCTCAATAAAATGAGCGAGGCGTTTTTTTGATTAGAATCCTTGTTCCGTTCCGTGTACCGGCTCGTCCGAACCAACTTGATTGTCGCGAATCGAGTCATAGAACGTCGCATACGTTGTCGAGAAGTAAGGCCCGATGAAGAAGAACCCAATCCCTAGTGTCAAAATACCGACGAGGAACCATCCGAAGAACGACAAGAAGAGCATGAATGCTTCCATCTTGTGCCCGTCCATGAGACGACGCGATTCTGTGATCGATTCAAGTGCTGAAAGCTCAGGCTGATCGCGTAAGATATACGGCGTAAGCGAGTACGAGAATCCTTTGATAATTCCAGGTACGATGAGCAATAATGTCCACAATACGAGGAACACACCCATCACGAAAGACGTGATGACATGTTTCACATAACGTTTTTGGAACGGCTTGAACAATGTCGAGAGTGATGCGCCATTTCCGCGTGATACGTTAAGCGCGAGCCATGACCAACCGATGGCAAGTGGTGCAATCAAGATTTGAAGAACGTTCGACACGAAACTTAACGTGACGTCTGTCGATGTGAGCGGCTCTGTAGAATTCGGGTCCACAGGTGGAGCAAATCCTTGTGGAATCCCGTTGATGATCATGAACAAGAGTGCCAATCCAGCCATGAGCCACCATTTTCCTTTCAGTGCTTGTCGTGCATGTTGTTTCCATTCAGATCTCATTGTAACCCATCCTTTTTTATAGTCTTCTCTACAGTGTACGTGAAAAGGTTGAAGGACGTTTCAAAAAAACATAAAAAAGGGAAAGGATTTTTCCCTTTCCGTTTAACGAATCATTACGTTACCTAAAAAGAACTGAGACATGGATAAGATCAACAAGAGCACTCCGAGCGAAAATGCAAGGTGAGACGTAACTTTGAAGACGCGACTCCGTAAAAAAGAGTGGCTGTATTCAAAGCGACGGACGATCAACACATGAATGAGTTCAAAAAGAATGACTGCCGCCGTAAAATAGAAGGTCATCATGATGTGAAAGCCAAAAAAGAACATGGCCAGTATCCCTAGTCCGAGATTATGAATTCGATTATGGACGTCATCCCGATCCCCGACGGTCGTTTGTACATGTTGCATCCAATCACCTCACTCTAAAAACCAAAACTACGTAGCTATCCTTAATGACAATTTATCACATTTTTCCAACCCTTAAACTCGAAGTCATGACTTTTTACCTAAACGAAATATTTGGAAATTAACTGTAATATAGAAATATAAAAAGTGCTGATTGCTCAGCACTTTACGCATTCGTCTCTTCAGTCTTGTTAAACTTCCGCTTCAACTTCAGTTTCTGCTTCGTTCCACCAAAGACAGGACCACTCTCTTCTTCGTTAATGTCCGTCTCTTTCTTCAGAACGAAATAAGGACATCCGAAATTACAATACTCGTATACATAGTCCATCACGTGATCAATCCGGTTCTCATACGTCGCTAACTTTGATTGCGGTTCATAGAACCCCTTCAAACGTAGCTGTCCGTGTCCCCAGTCACCGACAATATAGTCGTATTTATCAAGCACGTCACTATACCGTGCGATAAACGCTTCTTCATCAAATCCGTCGCGCTTCTCTTCTAAAACGGTATATCCGTGGCGATTCACTCGAATCATCGTTCCCACCTCCACTCTACTATCATAGCATGTCCCGCTATGACGGCTCTATCCTTTTCGAATGACCTCATGACGAGCGACAATTGTCTCTCGCAACACATCTCGTAGTAATTCCGGCATGAAATATCGCTTCGGCTGGTCTGCTAAGTATGGAAGGAGCGGGCCAAACGTCAACATATCGACTGTCGCGACGCGATATGTCCGATTCAAATCTAGCTTTTCTCCCATAACGTAGTACTGACCGTCCTGCTGTTCGATTTGATACAGACTCGGCTCACCGAGTACGGTGCCTCTGAATCCTAGACCTCTGACGTGCATATTCGTGAACGTTTCCTCATTCACGTCATGTAAAAATCGTTCGAGCGTCTTACCATCAAGTGTCAGGACACATGGGTTGATTGGATGTGGACAGATCCGATGCAACATGTTCAGCGTGACTTTTCCTGGAGCGAGACCGTCTAGGACGACTCCGGACGGAATGATTCCGACATCGGCTGCACACCATTCGACCATCCCTTCTACAAGCAACTCACTAAGCGGAGAATACCCGAACCAATCAGATGCATATCCTTCTGTTTCTGCAATTGTGATATCAAGGAGGCGTTCGGCATCTGCCCCTTCTGTATCTAACAACGCCAACGTATCTGGACTATCTGATTGTTGTGACAGTTCGTGGAGGCGAGCTTCTTTCGAAACGACTCCTGACTCATCGAGCGTCAGCGTCACTTCCCCGACATACTTCCCATATTTCCCGGCTTGTGCAATGAGCACTCCGTTCGTCGTCACGCCTTCATCTAAAACGTGATGCGTATGGGCCCCGAGGATGACGTCAATGTCAGGATACATGTCTGCTAATCGTTCATCCCCGAAGAAACCGAGATGACTGAGTGCGATGATGACATCACAATGTGCCAACCGCTCTAGCGCTCGCTTTGTCGCTTCGTAAGGCGATTCGATTTGCCAACCAAGTTCGGGATACAACTCTTCATAAGGGGCTGTGACACCAAATAAGCCAATTTTCAACCCATCACGCTCAAGAACAAGCGTTTCTTCGACCCAATCTGGTCGCGACCCGTCTGCTTCATACACATTCCCAAGCAAAATCGGGAACGTAGCCTCTTCATATAGATCGGCTAACCAATCGTGTGGAAACGTGATGCCTTCATTGTTTCCAATCGTGACGGCCGTCGGTTGAAGTCGCTCGAGTAAGCGAACGTTCAACTTTCCGCGCGTCACCTCAGTCGCCGGATGTGTGCGATCGGCATGATCTCCTAAATCAAAATAGAGTGTATCGTCCGTACGCCGTTCTTCTAGAAATGAAACAAGTTTCGGCCATTGGTCGAACTTTGAGTGAAGATCATTATAGTGAAAAATAGTAAGTTTCGTCACGGCCATCCCTTCCTTCTAAAACAGACTAATTTGTCTAGGTGCAAGCTCGTATTCGAGCCCGAGAATTTCAATCAAACGCTTGGCGTTCGGAGCCGCGTCCCCGGCCGAGTTGTTGTTAAAGTATACATACACGTCTTTCGCTTCACGGTCAATCTCGCGGAGCGAGGTAGCGAGTTCCTGAAGCTCTTCCTCGCTATAGCGATATAGACAACGGACGTGCCGCCATTCCTGACTCGTCATCCCCGGCTTTTTAAGCCAACCTGACGTATTGCGTCCATGCAATCGTACGACGGCTACCTCAGGATGTGTCACGACCGGCACGAACGGAATACTGCTCTCTTTCGTCTGTGGCTCATCACAAATCGTATTGATGAATCGCTGTTCCTTTAAAAATTGAAGCGTACGATCCCGGAACGCCTCAGAGAACCAAGTTGGATTACGAAACTCGATGGCAATCTCATAATCAGAGAGTTCGGCACGGAGTGTTCGCAAATAGTCGAGATGTGGTTTCGATACGTCGAACCAAGGCGGAAGCTGGACGAGCACGGCCCGTAACTTCCCTGCCTGTTTTAATGGATCGACCGAAACACGATAACGCTCAAACAACTCAATAAGTGGCGTTTTGGGTTCACGGTCATGCCCGCTCATTTCCCGGGAAACTTTGACGACGAATTGGAAGTGGTCCGGTGTCTCAGTATCCCACTTCTCGAAATTTTTCACGGGTTGTATCGCATAAAATGTCGAATCGACTTCAACGGTCGGGAAGTGACCCGCGTATGTCGATAGTTTATGTTTTCGTTCCTCTGGGGTCGTGTATAACAAATCGTGGTCACCCCATCCAGTCACACCAACGTAAATCATAGCGTCCTCCTTTATGACTCCGAAATGACGGTCGCTTTCCGTTTCGACCAGTTCCATGTGCCTGTATACGTAATGAGCAACAAGACCAGCCCCATGATGAACGGATAGCGCATATCAATATCAAACGCAATACCCGCGAGTGTCGGTCCTAAAATATTTCCGATGCTCATATAGGCGTTGTTCATCCCCATCGCAAGTCCCTGCTCGTTTCCGGCAAGTTTTGAGACGAGCGTGTTCAATACCGGGCGCAAGATCGACGTCGACAAGAAAATGACGAGTGTCACTGCAAAGAACAACATATACGTTCCCGCGAAGAGCGATAATAAGAAACCAAACGCCGCGAGCGCGATGAAGGCGAGAACGACTTTGACCTCTCCCATCAACTCGACTAAACGGTCTACCGCGAACAGTTGGACGATGACGCTGACAACGCCCGTTCCCGTCACCATGATGGCAATCTCTTGAGGCGTCGCGCTGAACATCTCGCTGACGTATAATCCAAGCACTGATTCATACGCCATGAGTCCGAACGCCATGACCAAGTTGATCAATAACACGAAGAAGTATGGTTTACGTGTCGACATGACCAATTGTGTCGGTAACGATTCCTTTATTTTCGGTGCTACGTAAGGGGCACGGTCCGGTTCTTTTAAAAGAAGGACGGATGAAATGACAGCAATGAACGAAACGATTGCTGAGACGAGTAATGGCGTCTTTAGCCCGAACTCGGCAAAAAATCCACCAATCCCTGGTCCGACGACAATCCCTAGTGACATTGCCGCGGAAATATAACTGTTCCCTCGCGCTCGCTGTTCGAGCGTCGTGATATCCGCGACATAGGCAAAGATGGCAGGAATCAATAACGCTGCCCCGACTCCCCCAATGGCACGCGATACGAGCAAGATTGTTAAATTATCCGATAGGTAGAAGACGCCCATCGAGATAGTGAATCCAATCAGACCGAGAATGATCATGAGTCGGCGCCCGTAGACGTCCGCCCATTTCCCCGCAATCGGTGACATGACGAGTTGAGCACCCGCGAATACGGAAATCATCAACCCGGCGGCGGTTCCCCCTTCGCCAATCATCTTTAAGTAATCCGGAATAATCGGGATGATGATCCCGAAGCCGGCGACGGCGATAAACATATTTAACATGAGGATCGCCAATTGATTTTTTTGTTTTGTTGTCAACGCATGTCACTCCCTTTTCATCTTTCCATTTTACTGTTTGAGCTCACATCCAGGCAAACAATAAGACAGAAAAAAGCCCATCCTTGACCAAAGGATGGGCTAGACTTATGAGATGCGTGACTGAGCAAGTGATTCTTGTGACGTTCCCTTCGGAAGAAGGAGTGTGATCGCATAGACAATCATCGTTGGAACCGCCCAAGCAAGACCGATTTCCGCCATTGGTAAGTTTCCGATCCAAGAAGTGACCGCAGACGGCTGGATGCCGTTCCACGTTTCAAAGAACGAGAGCACGAGCGCCGTATAAATCGTCGCTTTCATCGCCACACCAGGGTTTCGCTGAAGTCGTTCTGTCACCGATACGAGCACGAGCGCGATCATGACCGGATAGAGAAGCGTGAGAAGTGGGACCGCGATTTGGATCAACGTGCCCAATCCGACGAGTGAGATCAAATAGCCGAACAATGTAGTCGCGATGACGACATGGTGGTATTTGAGTGAATCAAACTGGTTGCTGATGAAGCGTGAGAACTCTGAGATGAGTCCGACCGCTGTCGTCAAACAAGCGAGGAAGACCGCTAACCCGAGAGCGAGCATTCCGACTTGGCCATATGACGTACCAGCGAACGCTTGGAGAAGGCTTGCACCACTCGTTGTTCCTTCTGCGACCGTCATATTCGCACCGATTGATCCGAGCGAGATGTAGACGAGCATCAAACAGGTAACCGCGAGCATCCCTGCAGAGCGAAGGAGTGAAGACGCTTCTTTTTGGTCACTCAATCCATTGGCTTTCAAGGTGACGAGGACGATTGCCCCAAAGACGAGGGCCCCGAATACATCCATCGTCAAATAACCTTGTTGGAAACCTTGGCCGAGTGCGCCAACCCATGTCTCAAATCCTTCTGCTGGAGCTCCTGGCTCTCCGAGTGGAGCGACAAGGTTCGTGATTCCAATCGCTGCGAGCAAGAACAAGAGGATTGGTGTGATGATTCGTCCGATGACTTCAATCAACTTTTGAGCACGAAGCGTCAAGAAGAACGTCAACCCGAAAAAGACGGTCGAACTCATCGCGAGTGTCAAAGTTGAAGGTGCATCGAGAAACGGAACGAGTCCCATTTCATACGTGACAGCAGCCGTACGTGGGATTCCGAAGAATGGCCCGATGGCTACGTACATCAATCCCGTCAAGACGAGCGCGAGACGTTTTGGAATATAACGAGCAATTTGGTCTGTTCCGCCGCCGACCCGAGCGACTGCGAACAAAGCAAGAAGCGGTAAACCGACACCCGTAATGACGAACCCGATCATCGCCGGTACGAGGTTTTCCCCCGCCAAGGCGCCGAGCTCTGGTGGGAACAGCAAGTTCCCGGCCCCAAAGAATAAAGCAAAAATCGTAAACGCTAACGGGAACAATGTCGATTTTTTCATACAACTACCTCCATACACTTGATATTCCGAACGACTTAACAAAAAAATAATAACTAAATTTTCTGACAATATATCGCTTGGTCTATTTCATTATACACACTTCCTATCGTTTGACCACCCCATCTCCAAAATTCGAGGTTTAATTTTTTGAAATGTAGATTTCATAAAAAAATCCCCCTTCGACATGAAGGAGAATGTAAGCGTTTAATAACGAATGTCAAACTTCCGGAATCCTTGATCGTCTGTTTTCGCTTCATCAATTCGCTCGACGCCGACGAAACGATTTCCGTCTTGTAAAGCTTTTTGAAATGACTCGATGTCTTCACTCGTGCCTTCTACATGAAGTTCGACCGTTCCGTCATTCAAGTTTCGAACCCATCCTTTGATTCCGTATTGGCGAGCTGTCTCTTGTGAAAAGTTTCGAAACCCGACGCCTTGGACACGTCCAGATACGACCAAATGTTTGGCGACTCTCATTCTATATTCCTCCTTTATTTTGACAAAAATGTTTAGAGTCCTTACTTTAGGAAACGGTATTTAAGTAAAATAATGGAATTTAAGTGGTTATATATATGCAGTTATCGATATTGTCACGAATTTTTTAAATTGGCTTTGGGGAGTGCCAATCATCTCGTTACTCGTCTTGTCCGGTGTATTTCTCACCATCAAACTTGGTTTCTTTCAGTTTCGCTATCCGATCTACATATGTGAACTACTCGCACTTATTCGCTTCGCAAATTGAAGTGGGAGCTTCTTGGGAAGACCGTGCTCTTACTAGCCACGGTTGTTTACCAAGCTCGTCGGGCAGTCCCTGCCCTGAAGGATTGTCAGTCGGCCAACATCAATAGGTTGATGCTCGCGTTGATGTCACGGTCATGATGCGCGCCACAGGCACACGTCCATTCACGGACATCCATCGCCTTCTTCTCGCCTTTTACGCCGCAAGTGGAACAGATTTGAGTGGATGCGAACCATTGATCCGCCTTGATGAGCGTCCGTCCGTAGAAGTTTGATTTGTACTCGAGTTGCCGGACGAACTCGTACCAGCTGACATCCCCGATGGACTTCGCCACCTTGTGATCCTTCATCATGTCCTTCGACTTCAATGTCTCCACGACGATGACTTGGTTCTCGTCAACGATCCGTCTCGACAGTTTGTGAAGGAAGTCCTTGCGTTGGTTGGCAATCTTTTCGTGTTTCTTGGCCAAAAGTAATTTGGCCTTTTCACGATTCTTGCTCCCGATCTTCTTTCGCGACAGCGCCCGTTGCGCCTTCTTGACCTTCGCTTCGGATTGTCGAAGGAAACGTGGGTTTTCGATTTTCTCCGATACCATCGCGTCGTTCGTCATGACGGCGAGGTGTTCCAGACCGAGATCGATCCCGACCTTGTTCTCGGCTGGGATCCATGGTTCATCGTCCTGTTTGACGAGGATGGAGACAAAGAACTTGCCCGTCTTGGTCATCGAGACCGTCGCCGACCGGATGACGCCCTCGAACGGGCGATGTTGTGTGAACCGCACGAACCCGAC